>JAAHHJ010000187.1 GCA_010692425.1 Symploca sp. SIO3C6
CGAGGTGGACGGCGAGAAGGGCGGCTGGGCGAGGATCGACGACCACTGCTTCCCGATGAGGTTCCTAGTGAATTTCCTGATGAGCGATCGCCCTTACCACGATCCATCTCGCTACCATAGACCTCTAAATGAACCTTTTGGTGAGCCGCCCTGGACACAGATTGTAGGGCAGTCCGTACAGCCTGGATATTCCGTCCCCCTCGCCCAAAAACCTTTCCTTTATCTTCACCCTCAATAGCAAGTCGAATAAGGACACGACCATTGCGCTGTGATGTTTCACAGCTTACTCGCAAGGACTCTGGAGAGTCGAGGAAAGGTCCAACTAAAAAGCGCACCACTTCGGCGTAATCAATAGAAGGGATATCTATTCGAGGGGATTGGGAGGGAGCGGAATCAGTTACAGTCTTAGGTAGTTCAGACACAACAGGAATAAGCCATGGCCATGGCTAATACACTATATTTGCTCAAATACGTTTGCTTTGGTCAGGATATCGCGAACGGTATCCGTAGGCTGTGCGCCGTCTTTCAAACGCTTAACGATCGCAGGAACATTCAAGCGAGTTTCGTCTGTGCGAGGGTTGTAGAAGCCTAGTTCCTCTAAAGGGCGACCATCCCGACGAGAGCGGCTATTCATTGCCACAATACGATAGCTTACTTCACGTTTCTTGCCGTATCGCTTAAGTCTAATCTTAATCATTCGGAACGTAGGTCTCGTCTAGGTATAGTTTTACATTCGCTGAATCGAGCTCACCGAACCGTCGAGCAGTTCAAGGATACTGCAACACACAATAGATAGCAGCTTAGCTCACCGAACAGCTATCTTATCATTTCCTTCCTTCTCTATTCAACTTAATGGAGAAGATAGCAGCAGTTCCCAGTATGAGAATGATTCCCGCTGATAGAGTGGCCTAAAGACCGAAATCATCATTTTGTTGTCCTAAAAGGCGCTCTAGAACGTGATTATCGCCTCAATATAGTTGAGAAAACCCAAACTGAGAATTGCTGAAGATGGATGGGGTTTACCTCATTAAGAGCAATTTTCTTTGGTAGGCTCGGTGATTTTGGCTTAATTGCGGGCATACTGAGGGCAACTAATACGCACCCGTCAAGCCATTACCCTGCAACACTGACCATGAGAATCTTGGTTGCTAGCCATACTTACATTGTTCCACTCAACTGTGAAAAACTCCGTACCCTTGCTCAGTTGCATCCGGATGTTGAAGTTGTTATCGTAGTGCCTCAAAAATGGAAACCGGGAGGTGTTCAAAATCGATTAGTTCAGCCTGAAGCAGTTGATGAGGGTAATTTTCGCATCGTACCTGTTTCCAATTTCAG
>JAAHHJ010000188.1 GCA_010692425.1 Symploca sp. SIO3C6
TGCACTCATTCAGGTACTACGCAGCAGATGAAACTCACCATCATAGGTAATAACTGGTTTCCTTCTCATCCTGGTGGCCTTGATCGCTACGTTTATGAACTCATCCACCACCTCATCCCACTGGGAACGGACGTTAATTTGTATGGGTTGGATCTGCCCTCCTCTGCTCCAGGGCAATCGCTTCATCTCAGACCACTAGCATCCAAGGCTGATTCATTTTTTACGCGACTATATTCGGCCTACCAGGCTCTGGACCATCTCCCAAAGAGCTGCCCAGAGGCTATTAACCTCCACTTTGCGTTATATGGATTTACAGCACTCCCTCATCTTCCCCGAAATGTTCCAGTTGTTTGTACATTTCATGGACCATGGGCATTAGAAAGTCAGCAAGAAGGAGACAGCCTATGGGGAGTATGGTTGAAACATCAACTAGAGGCTTTCGTCTATCGTCGGTGCGATCGCTTCATTGTCTTAAGTAAAGCGTTTGGGCACATCTTGAATCAAGATTACGGGATTCCTTGGGATGCCATTCGGGTGATTCCTGGAGGGGTCGATACTCAACGGTTTTGTCCCCACCTATCCCGCCGACAAGCGCGTGACCTTTTGGGGTGGCCCAACGATCGCTTCATTCTGTTTACCCCACGCCGCCTAGTGTCTCGGATGGGGCTAGACAAACTAATCAATGCGATCGCCCAACTTCAGGAGAAGAATGACCTCTGGCTAGCAATTGCCGGAAAAGGCCCACTGAGAGACGCGTTAGAAGCCCAAGTCACGGCCCTTAACCTCAGCCATTCTGTTCACTTCCTGGGTTTTTTGCCCGATGAACAGCTTCCTCTGGCCTATCAAGCAGCCGATTTAACCATCATGCCCAGTCAATCATTGGAAGGCTTTGGGTTAGTCTTACTAGAATCCTTAGCGAGTGGAACACCCGTATTATGTACACCCATTGGGGGAATGCCAGAAGTGATCACAGACTTCTCCCCCAACTTGATTACCGCATCGCCCTCAGAGTCGGATTTGGCCGTTACTTTGAGGGACATCTTGACAGGACATCTTTCCCTGCCGAATCGTCACGATTGTCGGGATTATGCTTCTACCCACTTTAACTGGACCACTATTGCCCAACGGGTGAAACAAGTCTTTCAGGAATAACACGATGCGAATTCTTTTCCTTGACCAAAGTAGTCAATTGGGAGGAGCTGAACTTTGTTTGGCCGATATCGCTACTCATTTTCAATCGCTAGCATCTGGATCAACGCCTCAAAACGCGGTAAAGAAAACGTCTAACCAAAGCTTAGTTACCGTTTTTACAGAAGGTGACTTTCCAGAATA
>JAAHHJ010000189.1 GCA_010692425.1 Symploca sp. SIO3C6
TCAACCACCTCGGTCCACGGATATTCTATTGCAGGAATTTATTACCCGTGGCCCCAATGAAGCCGATATCGCCTTTGTCTACGAAAGCATTGCTTTGCATCGGTGGCGGCAATCGTCTTTGACACAAGGCAACCCCTATCAAATGTACTATTTAGAACCCACGATCGAAACCGTTGCGACAGCGGCCATTGTTACTCGCAATGTTAATCAAGCCACAGCCGATGCCGCGCAGCAGTTCTTGGATTTTTTGGCAGAGCCTGAGCAACAATCTGTCTTTGTTCAATTCGGCTTTCGCTCAGCTAATAGTAATGTCGATATCCAATCCGTGGTGAATAGCCCCTGGTTACAGTCCATTCCTGGTGTATCAGCTTCCCCACCACCCGCTAGCCCTACACAAGAGCAAACCACACTCGCTGAAGTCATCCGATTGTGGCAACGGGCAAAGTAAGCCTATAATCTTAAGTTCTTTTAAGCGACAATGCATCATTTGTAACTTGCATCTTAATTCTGGGCATTTTGGATGTAGAGGTCACCCAGGAGTAACCCCTGGTCTAAACTGGATTGCCTTTGTAAAGTGTGTTCGGTGTCCTAACCTTATCCCTTTTTGGCTAAGCGACACAACGACAAACGGGGAGTAGCTATCACCAATTACCGCCTTGGACGCAAGTCCTTTGGATGGGTTAATAAGAGCTTCATGCCTTATTAACGACCTAATACTTTGGATGATGTTCCCCTTAAAGCGGGAAAAAATCTATGTGAAGTGGTGCCGTAAGTGTTCAACTTTACCGAACACGAGTGCCCATTTGGGGGAGCGAACAAGGCGGAGTACTGGCAGAATACCTGAAGATTTCACAGATGTATGTACTAATGGACTCATAACTATGTATGCAATCAACAGTGACATTGCACAGAAGTGTATCGAGGCGGATGGACGCTACTTAAATCATGGTGAAATGCAAACGCTAGAGAAGTATATTGACACTTACCAAACTCGTCTTGCCACCTATCAAGCGCTTAGAAAAGGCAGTAATCAATTTGTGATTGGTGCTCTTAAAAAGTTAAGCCGTCAGCACCCTGATCTGATTCGTAATCATGGGAAACGTTGTCATTATGATATGACGACAACATTGAGGTATTTAGCCCTGGCCATTTTGCGAGATGATGCTCTTTTCTTCCAGGATAGTGTTGTCATTTGGCTCGATAGTGTCTTGGTTGCCCATCAACGCCATCACCAATGTGCAGAAGCCTATCGATACTTATTTGAGGAAATTTCAGAATATTTACCTCCCCAAGCGATTCGGATCATTAGCCCCTACACAGAGGAAGA
>JAAHHJ010000019.1 GCA_010692425.1 Symploca sp. SIO3C6
ATGCCATTACCGACTTCTTTGACAATTACTGGTACTGGCAACTTTGAACATACAAAGTGTATTTTGTCAAGCAATCCTCGGAAATTAGTATCACCTTTAGGCTGAACACACTCTTGCAAGGGATTGAGATGTAAGATTAAGGCATCTGCCGCCAACAGTTCAACCGTACTTAGACACTGTTCAATTCCGTAATTGTAATTAAGTTGAACAGCACCGAGATTAGCAAATAAGAGGATATCAGGGGCAAGCTTGCGCACGGCAAAAGTATCACTAAGGGTGTGATCCTCCACTGCTATGCGCTGAGAGCCAACACCCATTGCTAATTTGTAGTTTTGGGCAACCTCAGCCAGACGAAAATTAATGGTCTTAGCCTGTTGCGTACCACCAGTCATCGAGGAAATCAGTAGGGGCGCTCCTAGAGATTTACCCAGAAACTTAGTAGTAATGTCAATCTCAGAGCGGTTTAATTCTGGCAGACAGCAGTGGGTGAAGCGGTATTTTTCTAGCCCATTAGTTTGAGTGTGGAATTGTACATCTTCATCCAGACAAATTCTAAGATGGTCTGCCTTACGAGTTTGGGTTTGGATCATAATTCAAGAATATTTTACAGAAAAACTCAACACTACCCCAAAGGGCGACTGGGAAGAGATTAACCTGAAAAGAGTTGCTTACCCTACTTTCGCCCTAAATTTCCAATCCCAAATTAGTCTCTCACCGATTCAAGGAGGGGGGAGCTTTAATTAATTCCACTCCATCCCTGCCATCAATCTCTTGCAGATAAACCTTAACTTGTTCTCCCGCAGACGTTGGTAGTTGCTTACCTGTGAAGTCTGGACGAATTGGGAATTCCCTATGTCCCCGATCAACTAAAACTAGTAACCTAATTGCTTGGGGTCTACCGTATTCACTCAAAGCATTTAGGGCAGCTCGAACCGTGCGTCCTCTATAGATAACATCATCTACCAATACCACTATTTTGCCCGAAAGCTCAAAAGGAAGCTGGCTTTTTACTGGTGTCCGCACATCAATTTGATCGAGATCATCCCGGTAGAAGGTAATATCTAGCGCTCCGATTGACACAGAAACTCCTTCTAGAATTTCAATCTGACGCCCTAGCAACTTGGCAAGAGGAACACCTCTAGTGTAAATGCCAACAAGTACTAACTTAGACAAATCTCTAGTGTGTTCGATAACCTGAGATGCCAAGCGATTTACCGTGCGGCGTAGTTCTTCGGCTGAGAAAATTTCCACAATTTGAGTATGCATCCTTCAATCCTTTCTCTAGTAATTTGTCAGGAGGCACTCCTCAGCTGAAGAATGCCATCTCCTCATTAAGATGGCAATTAGTTATGATTACTCAATCATCAAGCCACTTCTGTTAAGCTTTTATGCTTTGAAATTGCACTTGGAACCGTTTCATGAAAGGCTTCGAGGTAGATGGCTCTAGGGCAGGAGGAAGAAGGATAGGGAGGTGTGGGAAGTGTGGGTGGATTTTTGTATACACTCATTCCCTTGTGTCCTCCCCATTTCACCCTCTCCCTATCTATCCAAAAATACAAGTTAAATGCGTGATAGCTTATCTTTGTGGTGCTAGTGAGGCAAAAGTGCGTGCGTCAGCAATACCGTTAGGAGTTAATCCTCTGTCCTGCTGATATTTTTTCAAAGCTGCCTCAGTGTTTATATCAAAGAGACCATTAGTTGGACCTCGATAGTAATCGAGAGCAACTAAGCGCCTCTGAAGGCTGATTACCCTTGAATTGTTATCTCCTAACTGTAGTGGAATAATTGCACTAGGACTACTACCACTAGCTATAGTATTGCCCTGAAGTGCTGCCAAGGTATTGGTATCAGCAATACCAGTTATCGGCAGTCTCCGTGATTGCTGAAAGTTTCTGACTGCAGTCTCGGTTAATCTACCATAGTTTCCAGTTACTGGACCTGCGTAGACACCCAAAGCTCTCATACGAGTTTGCAGTTGAGTTACGGCGGCACCAGAACTACCTCGCCGTAACTCTATGGCAGCAATCGAACCAGTACCCGAGGTAGTCGGAGTAGGGTTAACAGCAGGAAGATTCTGAAGTGCTGCCAAGGTATTGGCATCAGCAATGCCAGTCACAGGTAATTCCCTAGA
Source organism: Symploca sp. SIO3C6 (assembly GCA_010692425.1). GTDB lineage: Bacteria > Cyanobacteriota > Cyanobacteriia > Cyanobacteriales > Coleofasciculaceae > SIO3C6. The sequence continues at coordinate 2,132 of JAAHHJ010000019.1, forward strand.
GCGCTGAAAGTTTCTGATTGCTGTCTCAGTCAGCTCTCCATAGAATCCGGTAACTGGTCCAGAATAGATACCCAAATCTCTCATGCGATTTTGCAATTGAGTTACATTCTGACCAGAGTTGCCTCGCCGCAGTTGTGTAGCGGCAATGGGAGTGGGAGTGATAGGAGTAGGAGTAATAATACCGCTAGTTCCCCTTAGTAGAGATAAGGTATTGGCATCAGCAACACCAGTTACAGGTAGTCCCCTAGTTCTTTGAAAATCTCCTACTGCTGTTTGGGTCAACCGACCATAATATCCAGTAACTGGTCCAGAATAAACACCTGCAGTTGTAAGACTATTTTGCAGTTGGGTAACGGCAGGACCAGAGCTACCGGAGCGCAATTGTGTAACTGTAGAGGGAATTGTCTCACTACCAGTATTGCCAGCCAAAGCCAACAAAGTTTGTTCTCCAGCCACACCATCGGCTCGTAATCCTCTGGTTTGCTGAAATTGTCTAACGGCATTTTCGGTAACTGGACCGTAGAATCCTGTCGAGCGCACATTCTGAGGGAAGAAGCCAGCAGTTTTGAGGTTATTTTGAAGTTGAGTTACAGCAGTACCGCGACTGCCTCTTCGCAGCCTGGCTGCTGAACTAGTACTAGTACTAGTACTAGTACGACTGCAAGAGCCAAAATCACGACAATTGAGAACAGCTAGAGTACTTGGTCCAGCAATGCCGTCAGCTCGTAATGCCCTCGCTCGCTGATATCTTCTGACCGAAGTTTCAGTAATTGAACCATAAAAGCCAGTAGAGCGAACTCGATTGGGAAAATAACCTGTTACCTTGAGGTCATTTTGTAGAGTAGCAACTTGAGGGCCCCTACTGCCTCTACGAAACACAGCTGCCTCGGCCTGAGCAGTTGTACTCATAATTGATAAGGCAACAATAACTGATACTAGGCTAATCCAAGCTGAACTGGGAGGCTTCCAGTTAGCTTGCTCGAACCACCTTAACTGACAAGGCTCGGGTTCAGGATTTGCGTAGATGGTTTCTAGATGAAGGTATGCAATGGTTTCCATAGTTTTCGTATCAAAATATTTATTTGTCTAATTCTAGTCAGTTGCTGGCAGGGAAGCTTACCATGCCAGCTAGCTTCAAAACTTTAGAGCTAGATTTCGTATTTTCTGCCAGTCTTGGCAAGATTTTTGACTTGTTCTAAGACTAACTAGTATTGGCATGTCCTATTTTCTACTCACTTTTTGGAGCATTTGCACCTACCCCACCTCTTTTCCAACTACAGTACCTATTTATACCCAAATTAACTGACTATTGAGGTGAGGTATAGAAGTTTCTATGGTAAAGCTGTTAGACTCAAAACTGCAATTGCTAGACTCAGCCAGAGCAAAAAGCAATGCCTAGTTAGTCTCAAGGCTTGGTAAATTTGTGCTGCTGTAATCGGTTGAATTGAATCACCTAGGAGTGGTTTGCTTTTAGCAATGCCCTGATACCAGTTTATTCCCCCTAACTGAACCTCTAACACTGCCGCATAAGCGCACTCACTCCAACCAGAGTTAGGACTGGGATCACTAGGGGCATCACGGCGACAAAGACGCCAGACCTTTTGAGGTTTTCCTGATACAACTGAGATGGTGATGACTGTTAAGCGACAGGGCAACCAGGTGAGAATATCTTCTAACTTGGCACCAAACCAGCCCAAATCTTGATAGGGTTCACTGCGGTAGCCAATCATAGAATCAATAGTGCTGGCAGCTTTGTAAGCCAGGGCAAAGGGAGCGCTACCAATACCAGGGAAGAAAGCTCCTACAATTGCATAGAATAGGGGAGCCATAACTCCATCTGTGGCATTTTCAGCCACTGTTTCTAGAACAGCACGGAAGATTTCTGAGTGGTTTAGTTTTTGGGTATCTCGACCAACATACTGGCTCAAATTAGAACGGGCTTGAGCTAACTCTCCAGTAGTTAAAGGTTGTAATACATCAATTGCTGCTGATTGCAGACTCCTCAGGGCAAAACAACTAGCTAACAGAATGCTTTCTACGGTCAAGCCTACTAGAGGATGAAGTCCTTTGGCAACTAAGACCAATACCCATCCTACAAATCCGCTACCGACTATTAGTCCAACGCTTAGGAAAATACCAGCCCAGCGGCGTATGGAGCTTGAGTTCCACTGGAAAAGAACCAAGTTAGTAAACAGAGAAATTACCCAACCCATTACTCGCACTGGATGAGGCCAGCCCCAGGGGTCACCGATCAAGTAATCTAGACTAGCGGCTAAGAGTAAAATTATGCAGGAATTGAGCAAGATCTACTACCCTTACTTAAGCTTAAGCAGAATATTTGAAAAACTCACAACTTGTATCCTCTATGAGTTACGATTACTATCTGAGCTGGTCGATATTCTCTTCCCAATTAGCACCATCGAAAGGCACTATTCGGAATTGAGATACTGCATTGCCATCAAGACAGCGAACATTGACACTAATTTTATCTGGATGAGAACGGGGTCGATAAAAGGGATGAATACCACAAAGGCGACAGAATGTGTGCTTGGCAATGTGAGTGTTAAAGGTATATTGTAGTTAAAAATTCAGCGCCACTAAGTAAAGTGAATTGCTCCGAGGATATAATCAAATGCAAGAAACCTTTTTTGTGACAAATTGAGCAATTACAATCAAGTGCTTCCTGCTGATCAACAATTACTCGCAAGCGGATAGCACCACAGTGGCAGCCTCCTTCATAGGTACTCGATTGATTAACTTTAGTCATACTTAAACAAAAATAGTCATACTTAAGTCATACTTAAACAGAAAAATTAAACCACAAAGCTTGTATCTTCACCAACGGCTGCTTGCCAACTACGGGCATCATAGTAAAGATCGGCAAGAGTTATGCTGTAGAGCGCTTCTTTAAGTTTTTGATGTAGCCTTTGCCAAAGAGTAAATGTTACCCAATCCTCAGCTTGAGTAGAATCTGGGTTATGTTTGGGTAGTGGTTCGATTGTTTCACCTACTGCTTCTAAAATTTGACCTAGAGAAATTTGTGCAGGATTGGTAGCTAATTGATATCCACCTTGCACACCTCGCACTGACTTCACTAAACCAGCTCGACGCATTTCGATCAACAATTTTTCCAAATAAGGGGCTGGTAGATCTTGCCGATAGGCGATTGCACGAACAGAGGTTGGTCCGTAACCTGGTTGTAGGCTTAGATCTAGTAGTGCTTTGACACTGTAGTGTCCTCGAGTTGTCAGCTTCATACAAACTAAAAATATCCAGGCTCAACAGCAAAAATTTTTGTGGCTCATGATTTGAGTTTCGTGCCTATTTCCTCACTTTGAGTGAAAGTTGAGGACTCCAATGTTAATTTTTTGACTAATCTTATTGTCTTTCCAAGGCAGGCTGTATCATCAACCATAACCTGATCTATTTATCTTCAACCATCAGAGGTGTACTCAATCGAGTTAAAACTGAGCTGACTATTGGGGTGTGTGTTTTTTGACTTTCCTGCTCAGAAAACAACTAACATTATCAATCTGCATCATTTGCTGGCTAGCTAGCTTTTGGAGACTTGGTGATCAATGCTGACCCTAAAACCAAAAATATAGCTATCAAAGTTTACACTTTGCGTATAATATAGTTTGGTATACTGTCATAAGACTGAGGCTTTGTTGTCTTGGTTGAAGACTAGTCCAGCAAAAATGCTGCATACCACTTAAATCCATAAGTCTTAGATTCAAGTTGATGGCTAAAAAGAAAAAATCTGAACCCTTAAGTGGAGAACCACTGCTAAAGAAAGTTAAAGAACTGGGAAACCTTAGCAAAGAAGAAAAAGCTAGAGCCTGTGGCTACTATACCGTGACAAAAAACGGAGTAGAGCGAGTCAATATGATGAAATTCCTCAATGCCTTGATCGATGCTGAGGGTATTGAGTTGGATAGTAAAGTCAATGGTAATGGACGCGGGGGACGTAGTGCCAGTTATCGCATCTCGGTGCAATCTAACGGTAACTTGCTGATTGGTTCTGCCTATACCAAACAGATGGGTTTAAAGCCAGGGGATGAATTTGAAATTACCCTGGGAAGAAAACACATTCATCTTAAACAACTTGGAGATTTCGAGGAAGCTGAAGCATCCTGAAACAACCAGGTAAGTAAAGACGGGGACCATAGCGACAGCAAAAATAGTACAAATCAGGCTCACACTAGCAGTTGGTTCCCTATATCTCTAACCAATTTCCGGCTGACAAGTTTCAAGTTTAAATTTAAGGGCAGTGCTGAGTACTCCTAACTCTTGCCAAACTCTTGCCAAGAACAAACCCTCAAATTTATAACCTTATACCCAGAAGTTGGGAAATTTTTGTGGATAAGGTAAATAGATAAGAAAGCTAAGATGGGGAAGATAGACAAAACTTGAAGCCTAAATCTCCATTTTTTCCTCCTTCCCTTATATTTTAGTTCTGTGGTATCTTTTTCGTTTAAATTATGGCAGTTGTGGATGAAGTATATACCCTTAAATTAGATATATCCTTAAGTTAGAGAGCTGGTATTGCCTTCAGGCTTGGTTATGTGTGGTGGATATTTTTTTTGTTTAACAGGGGGTATTCCCCCTTCTTTAGGCATTTAATGCTCACATTGACATCATCAAAAGCAGCAGTGAAATATAAGTACCCCACAATAAAATCATAATAAATTGCAGGTTGCGCCGAGCAACTAGCACGGCGGCGATAGTCATAGTTAAAGCTATTGAGGCACAAAATATTGGTAGTGCTTGATAGGTCTGTTGCTGAATTTCTTGAAGTTTGAATCCCAAGCTAGATGCTACGAACCCTATAGCCAGTAAACTTAAGCCTAGGCTCCAAAAGCGGGGATAGATTTTGCAACTTGATCCATTCCAAATTGTTGCTAGCTGATAACCACCAGCAAGTGCTAAAGCCGGGTAAATAGGTAAAAAATACCAGGATTTTTGAGAAATCATCACCGCAATCCCCACCAAATAAAACACAGCCCAAACTAGCACAAATTTTGCCCAACTCCAGTTTCGATGCTCCCAGGCACAGGATAACCAAGAGGGCAAAAACAGCAACCAAGGTACCGCCAGCATTTCTACCAGGTAGTAAAGTGTAGGGCGAGAATCACTCAACCATGGCAACCAAAAAGGCTGTATAAATTGGTTAAACATACCAAGAATATTGAAATTATCAACATTTATCAGTAGAAAACCAATGTACCAAGCTACACCAGGAAAGATGCCCAGGAGTAAGCCTAACCACCAATAAACAGAGATTAGGAGTCTTGGTGTATCCCAACGCAGAAATAGGAGTGCAATTACCCCAAGTAACAATCCCATTCCCATGCCCTTAGTAAGGCAAATTAAACTTAATCCTGCTCCAATGCCCAGTGCCCAACGAAAATCGCGGCGCGATCGCAATACACACCACATCATTAAAATCGTAAAGCATAAGCATGAACCATCAGCAAGCGCCAGACGCCCATGGTAGACTACAGGTATCAAGGTCAGATAAATCAGGCTAGAGAAAACTGCGCTCTGACGGCAGTGGAAAACTTCTCGACCGATTCCGTAGAGGAGTGGCACTGATAAGGCAGTCAGGATTGCACTTGGTAAGCGCGCCATTGAGTTATTTATACCCCCAAGTTCATAAGCACTAGCAATCAACCAAGTTCCTAGAGGTGGTTCTGACAAATTTTGGGGATAAAGCCACTGCCAATAATCCACCGACTCTTGTACCAGTTTATGGGCAATCAGCTCAATTTTTGCTTCGCACCAATCTTGTAGAGGTAGACTGTCAAGATTAATACCAAATAGGAGTAGTGCTGCTAAAAGTAATCCGAAGACAGACAGCCCCTCAACCCAGCGTTCAGTTTTGCGAATTCTGTTTCCTGAGCGACCCCAAATAAAAGTTTGATGATTCATTTTTGCAAAAATTTCTGATTGTTGCTGATAATCTGACACTCATGGTGACAATTTGACCAGCTGGTCGCATTCATTTTTGGCTTACAGCTACTGATAAGCACTCAAAAAAAATAAGGAACTAAGATAGTCAAGGTTAGGTTGAACGCTGGGTCAAGATCTTGGCAAGGACAGTCTGATTTTTACCAGAGTATAGTATTTTCAAGACCATTGACCAGCTAAGACTTGGGCACCAACTACAGGTAAATCGCAGCAGGTGGCGCAGATCGAACCCAACCTATATTCGGCTCTGGCAACATTGCCTCAGGATAATTTGCATTTATCTGCCTTAAATCCTGATAGTATGTACTGGTCTTATTTAAAAAACTCATAACAATCGAATAATAATTACTTCTAAACTACTCAACTAAAAACTGCAGTTGGTGAGCATCATTGTCTGAAACGATAGCTGCTGAAGCTAGAGCATGCCTGCCAAATAAGAAACAAATTAAAAGGACTGCTACAACCAACAAAGCCTTGCCACAGTGAATGTTCAAACTTTAGTAAAACTTAAAGCCAGCAACCACTGATGCCAAGTTACAGAAATCAGTCTGTGGCTAGCTACAGCCTTTACTAGTACAACCTCTTGTGGCTGAGAACACAGGATGAGAACAAACTAGTACAGCACGACGTAAATCAAGTTATCATTCCCTCCTCAGCGAAAAGCTAATTAGATTCAGCTTTTTAACTTTTGACTTTTGACTTGGAGCATAGCGCTACTAGCTAGCACTTTAAGCTTTTACGGGTATATAGTCTCCCATAACTACTGCAAGTCATCTATTCCTGACAAAAATGCTCTCCTTGCCAGTATAAATGGCAAAACCTACCTCTTCAACCTTGGCACTAGAGAAAAGTTAGTGATGAGGTTATGAGCCAGAACACTTACTTTGCCAAACCAAGGTGCTAAAATACCTGGCATGAATATCACTTTAACTTCTTCAAAAAAAACAAGCAAACTTGAAAAAATCCTGGTTAAGTAGCACTATCGATGGTAAAGCCACCTCAATCGTTCGGTTGGCAACAACAGCATACATAGTCTATCAAGCCAAGTACTGGTTAATTATTGATGAATTCTTTAGTTTTAAATCCCACCATGAGTCTAAGTTGACTATAAAATTCTAATTTATGACTTAAGACAGATGTCTTGAAAGCTGTAATTTGTATATCAAGCATCTAGGAAGTCTCCAATTTTTTAGATTACCTGCCTTCATTGCCATTGTTTAAAAACCAACTTATGCTTTTGAACACAGATAATGAAGCCCTTAAATCTGAGTTGATCATCTGTGACACTTACCGAATATGGAAGGCTCATTTCAACTAACCCTACAGATGGTCATTGCCATCTTCGCCGGGATCAGTGCCCAAGTAATAGGTGAATACCTCAAAATTCCTAGCATTGTCTTTCTGTTGATGTTTGGTGTCCTGCTTGGACCTGATGGCTTTGGTCTATTGCACCCCCAACAACTGGGAGTCGGCTTGGAAGTGATTGTTGCTCTGTCGGTAGCAGTTATCCTCTTTGAAGGAGGGCTGAACCTAAATTTACGAGACTTGGGCAAAGTTTCCGGCTCCCTGAGGAATCTAGTTACCCTGGGAACGCTGATCACCTTGCTTGGGGGCGGCATGGCAGCTCACTGGTTGGGGGAATTTCCCTGGTCAATTGCTTTTCTCTATGCTTCTCTGGTGGTTGTCACTGGTCCAACCGTCATTGGCCCCCTACTCAAGCAGGTGAAAGTAGATCGCCGTGTAGCTGCCCTCTTAGAAGGCGAAGGCGTACTCATTGACCCAGTGGGCGCGATCCTAGCAGTTGTAGTGTTAGATACAATTTTAAATGCTGAGGCTGGTCCTTCAGAGGCAATTATCGGTTTGACCATGCGTCTTGGCATTGGCGCACTCATTGGTGGTGGCGGCGGCTGGTTGCTAAGCTTAATCCTCAAAAAAGCAGATTTTATTTCAGATAACCTCAAAAGCCTAGTGGTGCTAGCAGGAATGTGGGGCTTGTTTGGAGTCTCGCAACTGATTCGCTCTGAATCTGGGTTGATGACAACTGTTATCGCTGGCATTGTTCTAGGAGCCTCTTCCCTGCCTGAAGAGCGATTGTTGCGCAGATTTAAAGGACAATTAACTGTCCTCGGCGTCTCCATGCTGTTCGTTCTACTCTCGGCTGACCTCTCAATTGCTAGTATCTTTGCCCTAGGTTGGGGTAGCCTGTTTACCGTCTTGGTACTGATGTTTGCCGTGCGCCCCATCAGCATTGGCTTGTGTACCTGGAACAGTGGGCTTAACTGGCGACAGAAAATATTTTTATCCTGGATCGCTCCTAAAGGAATTGTTAGTGCTTCGGTGGCTTCCTTGTTTGCAATTTTATTGACGGAGCGAGGGATTAATGGTGGTGATTCCATCAAAGCTCTGGTGTTTTTGACAATTATCCTGACAGTCTTTTTGGAAGGACTAACTGCTCGCTGGGTAGCAAAATGGCTGCAACTTAACCCAGAGGAGAAAGCAACAGGAGCTGTCATTATCGGTTGTAATCCTCTAAGCTGTCTAATTGCTCGTCTGTTTCAAGAGCGAGGGGAGTCAGTGGTACTTATTGACACAGATCTGGAAGCTTGCAAAAAAGCAGAGGAAGAAAATCTGCGGGTTTTCCAAAGCAGTGGTCTTGATATTGAGGTTCTCGAAGAAGCTGGTCTAGAATCGATGGGAACTTTCCTGGCAATGACCAACAACGGCGAAGTTAACTTGGTATTGGCTCAACGAGCAGCTGAGGAGTTTGAGCCACCGAGAGTCTTGGCGGTATTTCCTCGAGATCCCCAGAACAACTCTCAGAAAAACAAAACCAAAGTTAATCAAGCTTTTATTCCACAACTACCCATCAAAACTTGGAATAAGTATCTTAGCGAAGGGCAAGTTAAGTTAGGCAAAACAACACTTAGAGAATCTGGATTGGCATTTCAAAGGGCTCATTTACAAGCCCTGATTCGTGCTGGAGAGCTGGTACCGCTCCTGCTGGAGAGGGAAGGAAGTTTTCAAGTTGCCGGCGCCACGGAAAATCTACAAGCAGGGGATCAAATCATTTACCTGCTGCATGACCCTCGACCAAAACTCTTAAAGCGCCTATCGGGCGGTAGTTCTACCTCTCGTCTGGCAGTAGAAAAATTGCCAGAAGTAGAGGAAATTCCGATTTCAGCTCCTGTCTCAGCGAATGCTATAGAAGAGATAGTCCAACCTCCTCAAGAGGCAGTAGTGCCACCTGTAGCCCCTGGTTAATGAAGAGAAGGGGGGAGGGGGAGAACTTTTTTGAAGAATACTCTGATATTTCCCCAGCCCCTTCAGGGAAAGTCACAATTCAAAAGTCAAAACCGAATTATTCTTACTTTTGGATTTTGACTTAATGTTTTTGACTTGGAGCGAAGCGACTCTCCCTATCTCTTTCAATTTTTGGAGTTCCCTAAGCCAAATATTTCAACCAAGACTGCATCGGTTCGATGGAACCATACCACATACCCTTTCTCCTGGGTGAATGCATTACCCCTTCAAGGGTGAGGTTAGTGGCACCCCTCAAATGAGCAGCAGCAATGGGTGTGATACCATCTCCCCAAGATTCACCTTGTCCGCAAGTCAGTTCGTAGCTGCTGTAAGCTAACCAATTACTTAAGCTACGTTTGCCGTAGATGGCTTTACCAGCGACACAAACATAGTGGATATCTTGGTAAAAAGCTCCAGGATAGTTAGTGTTAACAAAATCTAAATTGCGTTTTGTCCAGCGCTCCTGGCTAACGTGGGGCGTCCCTAGAGTCACTAAAGTCGTAACGTAAGGGTAAGCATGCCATAAACCAACGACTGATTCGTTGACATCTCCGTGGAGAGTGTAAGGTACTTCTCCCAAATAGATTCGCGCAATCCAACCACCAGCAGAGTGACCAATCAGGTTAACCTGGGAAGTATTGTGCTTCTGGCGTAGCTGTTTGACTGTAGAATCGAGTTTCTTGAGGATTGGCACCATGGAACGTCCCCCCACTGTTGGTAGCCAATCACGCTGCCTTAGCGGCACGGTAGCAGCGGGAAAACCTAAATTTTGTAGAGTTTGCTCTAAAGCATGATATTCAATTGCGCCAGCGAAATAGCCAGGTAAAATGACAGTCGGTAAAGGCATTGAGAATTTTAGATTGGGGATTTTAAATTTTAGATTATCGTGCAAATAGGTATTCTTTACGGGATTAGTGTTGGACCAGGCGATCGCGAACTGATTACCCTCAAAGGATTGCGTATACTCAAGGAGTCTAAAGTAGTCGCTTTCCCTGCTGGTATTGGAGGCAAGCCTGGTTTCGCTCAACAGATTGTGGAACAATGGCTCGGGAGTCACCAGATACAACTGCCCTTGAGCTTTCCTTATGTAAGTGACCCTGTTATCCTGGCTCAAGCTTGGCTAACAGCGGCAGAGCAAGTCTGGCAATATCTACATTTAGGTCAAGATGTGGCTTTTGTTTGTGAAGGAGATGTCAGTTTCTACAGCACATTTACTTATTTATCACAGATGCTGCAAAAACGACATCCTGAAAGTGTGGTGCAAACAGTGCCTGGAGTTTGTTCGCCAATGGCAGCTGCATCTAATTTAGGCATTCCTTTGGCTGTGCGTGATCAACGCCTTGCTATCCTTCCTGCTCTCTACCACGTTAAGGAACTTGAAATAGTTTTAGATTGGGCAGATGTCGTGGTACTAATGAAAGTGAGTTCTGTCTACGAACAGGTTTGGCAATTACTCGACCAGCGCCAGTTATTGAAGCATACTTGTGTAGTAGAGCGAGCTACGCTACCAGAGCAAGTAATTTATCGTGATTTGCGTGATCGACCCAGTCTAAAGCTACCTTACTTTTCCCTACTAATTGTGAAAGTTACCCAATCTTAAAATTAAATTTTAATCAAGCAAGTTGAATGAATGGCAACTTTTATGCTATCAGAGTAGTCTTAATTCTGAAGCTGTGCGACCTCAGATAGATATAGCAGTACGTATTAAGGTTAGGACAAGCTAAATCGCTAGAACTTTGTCAAATTCTGCCTTCTGCCTTCTGCCTTCTGCCCTGGAGCCTTGCGCGTAGCGCTATAACTATCGAACAGAAGATTCCGAAAAGCAACATCCCTGCCGAAAATAGTTTGGAGGAGATGTTAAAAAAGCCCCTAATTCTAAATTACCTTCCTGCCAAGACTCAGCTCTTGTAAACTATAACTGCAACTGCTATGTCCTACACTTCTTTCATTCAAAGCATCCCAGGAAAGTTGAGCCAGCCCCTCAGTATCGCTGTTATGGCTTCTGTAGGCATCCATGCCCTCTTGGGAGTGACACTACCGCCGATGTGGTCAAGTGAAAAACCGCAGAAGCAGCGCAATGTTGAACTACTGGAGTTAACACCATCGCAGCAGAGTCGCCTGCCAGAGCTCTCAGCGCTGCCGCCTATTCCCAATCAGGATAATTCCTTGTCACCTTTCCCTACTATTAAACCTTCCCCTATTCCCTACTCTATTTATCAAAACTCCCAGCTCGACAAATACCCAATACCTTCTCTGGCAAATCCTTACAGATTGTCTAGGATACCTCAACTGCCAACAGAGCGTATTACAAAATTGCCATATCAAAGTCGTTATCGTCGTCCCATTAGACTTAATCCCCGAAACAACAAACTGGGAAGTTTTCCGACAAGAGTTGGCACGCCACCTCCTCCTTCCAGAAATCCATCACTCGGACCTAATGGTATCCAGCCGGCTGATCCAAACAAGTTCCAGCCCGAGTCATCTGATCAGCGGGAATATGCTATACTTCCTGACTATAATTTTAGGCAATATAACCAAGACCCTAATCAGCGCGAATTTGATAGTTCCGCCACTAAATTGCCTAAATTTCCCCCAAACAATGAAAACAACTCAATTGAAGAACCTCGTGAGCTAAGTCCTATTGCCTTGCATCGCCAAGAAAAGGTGGTAGCACTCCGTGAAGAAATACGACAGCGGCAACAGAGTCTTAGAAAAGATGAAACCAATACAAGTCTTGAGGATGCAAATACAAATCTTGTGGCTTGGATGGATACGGATGCTGTGAAAAAGGTGCTCCCAGAAGAGAAGGTAATACCAGAAAGACAAGATTTCAATGGTACCTATCCACAAGATGCTTGCACCAGAAAAGTAGAAGGCACGGCTGTCTATGGTGTCTTGGTCGCTGTTGATGGCACACCTAGTGAATTATCTTTGATTCGGAGTTCAGGCTATCCTATTCTCAATGATCAAGCACTTCAGGAAATTAATTCCCGAAGTTTTACCAATCAAACTGGCAAGCCAAAACCTTATCAGGTATATGTCACGTTTAAGCCAGAAAATTGTAAACCTCTGACAGTTTTTCAAGACTCAACTCCCCCCAATTCAGCAGTTCCTGATTCTGGAAAACCAGCACCTATAATATCAGAACCATCCGTGGAGGAACCGACGGATAAAAAGCCGGAGGTAGAAATTCCGGTTGTGGAGGAACCGACGGATAACAAGCCGGAGGTGGAAATTCCGGCTGTGGAGGAACCGACGGATAACAAGCCGGAGGTGGAAATTCCGGCTGTGGAGGAACCGACGGATAACAAGCCGGAGGTGGAAATTCCGGTTGTGGAGGAACCGACGGATAACAAGCCGGAGGTGGAAATTCCGGTTGTGGAGGAACCGACGGATAAAAAGCCGGAGGTGGAAATTCCGGTTGTGGAGGAACCGACGGATAAAAAGCCGGAGGTGGAAATTCCGGCTGTGGAGGAACCGACGGATAAAAAGCCGGAGGTGGAAATTCCGGCTGTGGAGGAACCGACGGATAAAAAGCCGGAGGTGGAAATTCCGGTTGTGGAGGAACCGACGGATAAAAAGCCGGAGGTAGAAATTCCTGTTGTGGAGGAACCGACGGATAAAAAGCCGGAGGTAGAAATTCCTGTTGTGGAGGAACCAACTGATAACAAGCCCACAACTCCAGAAGCGGTTGCCCCAAACTCAGCTGATTGATGAAGTTAGAGAATCTTGCCTAAAACATCAATTTGACACTTTCCTATTGGTGATTAGTTGGAAATTAAGCTAGTCTGATTTACGGAATTGGTTGTGGAGAGGCGTCATTTTGAGTAATCGGCAAAATTTAGACCGCGATCGCAAAACAGAAGAAGCTAGCAGTCTAAAATCTAGATCGCCCCGCCGATTGTTGGTGACAGGGGGAGCCGGATTTATTGGCTCAAATTTTGCTCACTACTGGTGCAAGGCTTATCCAGATAATCGAGTTGTGGTTCTCGATGCTCTTACTTATGCAGGCTCCCTGCGCAATCTAGAGGCTTTAGATAGCCAAGATGGATTTCGCTTTGTGCAGGGAGATATCTGTGACCCTATCCTCGTAGAAGCACTGATTAAAGCTGAAAACATTGACACAGTAGTCCACTTTGCTGCTGAATCCGATGTTGACCGCTCAATTTTAGGACCTGTTGCTTTTGTGAGAACTAATGTCCTAGGTACTTCTACCCTGCTGGAAACTTTCAGGCAATGCTGGAAGCGTAGGGGATATCCAGAAAGCGATCGCTTCATTCATATCTCTACAGATGAAGTTTACGGCAGTCTCGGTGCCGATGAGCCTGCTTTTACAGAAACGACGCCCTATAATCCCAATAGTCCTTACTCAGCCTCCAAAGCTGGGAGCGATTTTTTAGTTCGTGCCTACCACCATACCTATGGCTTACCGACGCTAATTACTAATTGTTCTAATAACTATGGTCCATATCAGTTTCCTGAAAAGGTAATTCCCTTAATGCTGATTAATATGATCATGGGCAAGCCATTACCTGTTTATGGAGATGGGCAAAATGTGCGGGATTGGCTTTACGTTGAGGATCATTGCCGTGCTTTAGATCTGGCTATTCATAAAGGAATACCAGGAGAAACTTATAACATTGGCAGCAGTAACCAACTCAAAAACATTGAACTGATTTATAAGCTTTGCGAGTTGATGGATAAACTAGCACCAAAGTTACCAGTACGTCCTTGCCAAGATTTAATTACCTTCGTTAAGGATAGACCAGGACATGACCGCCGTTATGCCATGGATACTAGTAAGATAGAAACTCAGCTTGGTTGGCAGCCTCAAATAACCCTTGAACAAGGACTGCACAAAACTGTTAAATGGTATCTGAAGAATCGTAAGTGGTGGAAGGCTTTACTGTCGAAGGATTATAAATCAGCATAAAGTTGACATCGAGTAAGATAATTGCTCCCTCAATAGTTATATAGCAGTACGTATTAAGGTTAGGACAAGCTAAATCGCTAGAACTTTGTCAAATTCTACCTTCTGCCTTCTGCCTTCTGCCCTGGAGCCTTCTATCTTCTGCCTTCTTGTGGCATCGCAAAAGCAAGTTTTTGAAGTGGTTCTGTGTGTAATTTAATTTGCAGACCTACTTATACTCTCATTTGTTTTTGATTTTAAAGCAATTTTTGACGCTATGTAGTGCGGTAAATAGAATAAATCTCTGTTGTACTCTTGCTGGGCTTTATCACATCGAGTCTAAAACCGCTGTAGTGCCAATTTCTCTGTCTATCAACTATGGAATCAGGAAAATTGGTGCTAACTCAAAAAATTCAGAATTTTGGTTTTGAGATCGTCTTTAAGTTTAAGGATGTTATAAACAACATAGGAGACAATGAGATGACATACTACCATATTAGGTGGGAAAATGCCTCAGAAATAGCACAGGAATGGATAATTATTGGATGCAATATAAGGGTTTCAAAAAATGATGTACCTCTGCCATCTCATCATGTCTGGCCTAACAATATTAATGTGGACAACGATGGCGAGCTAAAAATTAGTGTTGTGGATCAAAGCAGCAAATCCAAATTCACTGCAGCTGACTTGAGCTATGATCACACAACTTCTACTTGGAGCCTCACTAGCCACCCCACTGGACATACTAGCAATTGGCAACTCATTGTTAACAATAGCAACGTTAGAGTCAAGTGTTTCCTCTCCTGAATAAAACACCGGCAAATAGTCAACCTATTCTTCTTGTTCTGGGGCTAACTAGGGCTTGCTGAATTAATATAGAAGGTATACCAGACAAGGATTTTGAGTTTTTTTTGACCTTTACAAGTGCAAGGTTATAGCATCCAGTGGCTAAAAATCTTTGCACTTAATAGGAAAATTTCGAAGCTGATCATAGATAATCAGGCTTAGAACTATTCCCTGTTCCCTCTCCGTACCACCAGACTTATTCAGCAAGCCCTAACTAGCAGTAACCCCCACTTTTACCCTTTTGACTTCCCCAAAGCAATGTTACCTTTAAAGTTGGTTTGATTAGACTGAGTCGAGAGAGAAAAATTAGTGCTAACTCGAAAAATTCAGAAATTGGATTTTGAAATCGTTTTAAAGGTGTAGAAACAAAAAAATCTAGGAGACAATAAATGGCAACATATACTATAGAGGTTCTAAACAATTCAGGATTTCCAAAAAGCTATGTAATTTTTTCAGCGTTACCCAAAGTCACCAAATCAGGAGAAGGTTTTGATGTATTTACTAATGCTTGGGTAACATTCAATAGCATTGGACATAATGGATTTGACATGGTAACTTATGATGACAGCATTGATGCCTATTGGGGAACAATACCGGAGGGACTCGCTCCAGGTATAATTGTTGGCTCGGGTGGATTTGTGCCTGTTGACACAACAATAGAAGATGGTGTTTCTTTTAATGGTTCAACACCGGCAGGATTTAGCTCCGTAACACCTCGTGTTGCCACCAGTGGATCATTTCAAATCAAGGCTGAATCTGATTTTGATGCATCTAATGGTTACGTTTTTGGAATGGCAAAGCCGACAAACAGCCCTATTCCTAGCCCAGTAGCTACTTTCACTGCCGAACCCAATGATACATTTGAAGTGATTCCAGTTGTAAAATTCTTTGTATCAACTGGGTCATTTACTCAAGGAGAAATCATTGATGTCGAGTCGTTTGCGACTACTCCAGCCGAAATTGATTTTACTGGAAGGGCTCAAACAAAGGCAATTGTGATTCAAAATTCAAAAGGCTCATTTACAGTAAAGTACGTATAGTTATAGCGACCTGAATTCATAATCACCTAGACCCATATTAAGGCTCTAGCACACTTTTGTTGAAACTTGGCGATCGCGGATTTCAGTATTAACCGCGATCGTCACAGCTATTTCATTCTAAACTGATGAAATCTCGATGTCTCATACCACTTTGCTAAGTGTTACCCAATCTAGAGAAACTACTAAGGTTTAATCAAATGCTGTTCAGCTTGGCGATAGTCTCCAATCAATCTAGCTTTCCGTAAAGGCAGATAAATCAGAGTAGCAGCCAAAGGTAAATTAGTTAACGCCATAACACCCATTATCAGAGGATTGAGGAATCCTGTACCTAAACACAATCCGAAGCTACTACCACCTGCTGTCGTCAACAGCGCTAGCCAGAGAGCAAACTCCTTGCTGAGTCGTCTTCTAATCAAGTTTTCGACAGCAATTCCAGTCACCATACCAATTATCAATCCACTTACTATTCCTACTGCTGCTCCAACTATTGCCACTTTGCCAGCAACTGCTAAAGTTCCAGCCCAGGCCATTGCCAAGGCGGTAATCCCAAGTGCAGCGCCAGCAATAGCTGCAACAGTTGCTCCCATGTTGATTCCAGCTGCCGACATTGCCCAAGCTGCCGCTTGCATTCCAACTGCGGCCCCAGCAGCAGTACCCAAGCCAGCTATGGCTGAATCTCCAGCCAAGGTTCCAGAGATAACGACACTCCAGGAAATAATCCAAGACATCATTAGAGAAAGCAAAAACTGTATAGATAGAAAACTTACTGGTAGTTTTTTAGTTTTAATGGGAATTGGAGCTGTTTGAACTTGAAGGTTTAGATAATAGGTTTCTGGCAAAGAATTAGTATGCAGTAAAAGCTGACGCATAAAATTTTTTCCTGCCATCAACTTGCTGGTATCAACGCTAATTTTGCACTCAGTTTGATTGCTTTCAAATTCTACTGGCTGCACTGAAATCCAGTTGTGGTAGTTAGGGTTATGTGGTGGATCGCTTAGATGAGCAGCAACTTCCCATCTACCGGCAAGCATTGTCTCAGGAACTGCATTATTAATTGTGATTACTTGAGTTAATTTTTCGCCCAATTTTGTTGCTTTTAGTTCCAAATTGATTTGACTAAGTTTTACCTCAGGCACACGTATGGGGTGAACTGGCATTGCTTCTAAAGCAGCAAAAGCATTAGAATAGCGGTCTGTATATCTAGGTTCAACCATTTTTTCCAGCCACTTAATCCATTGGAAATTGAGCTTGGTAACTAGATGCTTAAAACTAACTCGATAGTTAATATCCACTAACTGACCAATTTCATTAGATTTAGTTGCTGTCAGCAAGCAAATTAAGGTCATACCTAAACTATAGATATCCGAGGATTCAGTAACTTGGTGATTAAATATTTGCTCTGGTGGCATAAACCCCAAGGTTCCTTTGACTACGCTGCTGATACCAATTTCACCATCACCAACTCTAGCGAACCCAAAATCTACGAGATAGACATTCAATTTTTCATCGACTAAGATATTTTCTGGTTTAATATCTCGATGAATCACCGGAGGAATTCGGCTTTGTAGATAAATTAAAATTTCCAATAAAGAAACAGCTATTTGTTTAATATCATCAGCATTAAAACTGCGTGTCATCCCTAAAGAAGAAGCATGTTTATATTCCTGTACCATGCAAAAACCATCTGGAGTTTCAAAGGAATCTAGGTAACGGGGGATACCTGAATGTTTGAGTCCTTGCAGCACCTGAATTTCTCTCTCGTGAGCGTTATAATCTGACCAACTTGAGTCAGATTTGACAAACTGAAACTGTTTAATCACCACTGGCTGACGATTTGTGATCACTCTCGCCAAGTAAGTCACTCGCCCTCCGGCACGATTAGAACCGAGTTCCTTTTCTACTTGATAACCCTGGCATTCAAATTCTGGAAATTTATTCATATTTATCAATTTAGAAGAATTTATGCAGATTCTATGACTTTCTTTTATGATGAGCTTAACCTCATTTTGAGGTAGCTGCACCTAATGATAAAAGTAAAGTTTTCATGAAGATACGTGGCGTTTGGCTAACCAATGTTGATAGCCAAATTTTGAATTCCAAACAACATCTTACTGAAGCCATACAATTTTTGGCGAACACAGGATTTAATACAATATTCCCTGTTGTTTGGAATAAAGGATTTACTCTGTATTGCTCTCAGGTTATGAAGGATAATTTTGGTGTCGATTTTGAAATTGATCCTAAATATCAACAACAAGATCGAGATCCTTTACTAGAAGTAGTTGAGGCAGCCAGAACAGTTAAACTCAAGGTCATTCCTTGGTTTGAATATGGATTTGCCTATTCTCATGAGATTTTAAAAGACCAACGCAAACAACAATTTCAGAAAAATTTGTATGATAAAGGATGGATTGCTTATGATCAACACCAAAAATCCCTGAAAAAGAACGGCTTTGAGTGGCTCAATGCACTTGATCCCGAAGTGCAAAATTTTATTTTGGATCTGATGCTAGAAGTTGTTGAAAACTATGATGTGGATGGTATACAGGGCGATGATAGAGTACCTGCATTTCCATCTGAAGGTGGCTATGACCAGAAAACAAAGCAACAATTTTGTCAAAAGTTTGGTGAAGAACCGCCACTAAACACTAAAGATAAAGTATGGTTACAGTGGCGTGCTGATCGTCTTACTGATTTTTTGGCTCAGCTTTACCAAAAAATTAAAGCTATTAATCCAAATTTGATTATGTCAATAGCTCCCCACCCCTTTAAATTTGGCTTTCAAGAATATCTTCAAGACTGTCCAACTTGGCTCAAATTGGGCTTAGTTGACATCATTCATCCCCAGCTTTATCGCCGCAATTTGAAAGACTATAAAACTCTTGCTAAGGAAATTATGAATCAGTTAACAGCTGACCAATTGTCAAAGCTCTCACCTGGTATCTTAATAAAAGTAGGTAATTTTAGAATTAGCGCTAATGATTTATGGAAAATTATTGAATATAATCGCCAGTCTGGGATTCAAGGAGAAGTGTTCTTTTTTTACGAGGGTCTGCGAGCAAATAACAGTGAATTAGCCAAAGTTTTGCATAAAAATAACTACTGTGAAGCCTCTACCATTTTTAAAGAGCAAGGGCTTTATGATTAGAAGACGGTAAGTAATAAGTAATAAGTAATAAGTAATAAGTAATAAGTAATAAGTAATAAGTAATAAATTTAGCTTTGATTGGTACAGAGGCTGGTGTACCAATTCTTTCTCCGCGTCTCCCCATCTCCGCGTCTCCCCATCTCCCCATCTCCCCATCTCCCTCTCTCCCCATCATTGAAAATCTTTGCGGCTAGTGTTGACATAGATTTTCAATAAGGGTATATTGTTTTTCAGTGTTCTCCTCTCAGTAAGTAAGGATCGGCAGGTGGGACCAGTAACCAAAGTAGTGGGCTGGTTTCCACTTTTTTATATTTAGCTATTAGTTCTAATTCAAGCTAGAAACGCTAAACTCAGACTTGTTTAAGATTTAGAGCAATTAAGAGCTGATTCCATGCCTGCTGCTTCCCACACTAGCTCATTGAGCAATAAACCTGATTCTGTTCGAGAAACTTCAGTCTTTGATGTTATTGTCATTGGTTCCGGTATTGGAGGGTTAGTCACGGCTACTCAGCTAGCAGCCAAAGGTGCAAAGGTACTAGTATTGGAGCGCTACTTAATTCCTGGTGGCAGTGCTGGTTACTTTGAGCGAGAAGGCTATCGCTTTGATGTTGGGGCATCGATGATTTTTGGGTTTGGCACTGAGGGGACGACAAATCTACTTACTAGAGCTCTTGAAGCTGTCAATGTCAGCTTGGAAACTATTGCTGATCCTGTGCAGATCCATTATCATCTGCCAAGGGGTTTGGAATTAAAAGTTCATAAAGATTATGAGAAATTTTTGCAAGAACTGATAATTCATTTTCCTCATCAACGGCAGGGGATTCGCAAATTTTACGACGAGTGCTGGCAGGTGTTTAACTGCCTGAATGCAATGGAGTTGCTTTCCCTGGAAGAGCCTAGGTATCTGACAAGGGTATTTTTCCAGCATCCCTTGGCTTGTTTGGGCTTAGTGAAGTACTTACCCCAGAATGCGGGTGACATTGCTCGCAAGTATATTAGTGACCCTCAGTTACTCCAATTTCTTGATATGGAGTGCTATTGTTGGTCAGTGGTACCTGCCCAGAAAACGCCGATGATTAATGCTGGTATGGTTTTCTCGGATCGGCACTACGGTGGTATCAATTACCCTAAGGGTGGTGTAGGGCAAATTGCCCAAAGATTGGTGGAGGGATTGCAACAAGCAGGTAGTCAGATTCAGTATAAAGCTAGGGTGACGAAAATTATCGTCGAAAAGGGCAAAGCAGTAGGTGTTGCTTTGGCAAATGGTCAAGAATATCGAGCTAAGCGGATAGTTTCCAATTGTACGCGCTGGGATACCTTTGAGAAATTGTTGCCAGTGGAGGAGATGCCAGCAGCTGAGAAGAGATGGCGTCAGCGTTATCAGAAGTCACCAAGTTTCTTGAGTTTGCACTTGGGAGTTAATGCTGAAATTTTGCCAGCAGGTACAGAATGTCACCACATTTTGCTCGAAGACTGGGAAAAGATGGAGGATGAGCAAGGCACAATTTTTGTTTCGATTCCGACACTACTGGATCCAGATTTAGCGCCAGCAGGGCATCATATTATTCATACTTTTACTCCCAGTTGGATTGAAAATTGGCAAGGATTATCTAATAGTGAGTATCAGCAGAAAAAGGAACAGGCAGCTGAAAGTTTAATTGAGCGTTTGGAGGCAATTTTCCCTGGTTTAAGCCAGGGTTTAGATTATCAGGAAATCGGTACACCTAGGACTCATCGGCGCTTTTTGGGGCGTGAGGATGGCACTTATGGAGCAATTCCCCGCCGCAAGTTGATGGGATTGTTGGGGATGCCTTTTAATCGTACAGCTATTGACCAATTGTATTGTGTGGGGGATAGTACTTTTCCTGGGCAGGGGTTGAATGCGGTGGCTTTTTCAGGTTTTGCCTGTGCTCATCGAATTGCAGTAGATTTAGGTCTTAGATGAAGGCTACGAGGCAGGGGGCAGAGGGCAGAAGGTTTTTTTCCAATTGGCATTAATCTTCTGCCTTAAGGATGTCTCTAAAAAAACTTTGAAAGGGCTGCTTGGGGTTAAGAGAATATCAAGTGCCGGATCAAAGAAGTTGATAAATAAATTTTGTTTTGGGGTTTTGTCCCTCTATTTTCATTGTTATTTAATACTAAAAATTCTAGTACCTAAGATGGGATTCAGGTAAGCTAGAAAATAAATATTCTACGATCGCAATGAATTCCTCCCAACAAACACCTCAATCCGGTGGGGGCTTACCGGTAATTCAATATTGGGCTCAACAATCTCTATCTCCTCAAGGCATAAAACTTTGGCAAACTTTAAATCACAAAAGTGCCTGTTTGTCTTGTGCTTGGGGAACAGGTGGACAAAAAGGTGGGTTTGTCAATGAAGCTGGAGAATATTTGCAACGCTGTGCTAAAAGTGTTGAGGCGATCGCAGCAGAATTGCAACCTCCAATCAGCAAAGAATTTTGGCAGCAATACAGTTTAGCCCAATTACAGCAATTAACTTCTCAAGAGTGTGATCGCTTGGGAAGACTTAGTTATCCTCTACTTTTAGAAGCAGGAAAATCTCATTATCGGCGTATCTGTTGGGAAGAGGTTTATAATCTTGCTGATCAAGCATTTCGCCAACCAGGTGAGCGCCTTGCCAGTTATAGTTCTGGACGTTCTTCTAATGAAGCTGCCTATCTTCTACAATTATTTATGCGGGCAACCGGAAGTAATAATCTTGCCGACTGTTCTGATCTTTGTCATGCTGCCTCGGGAGTGGGTTTAAAACAAGTGTTTGGCTCGGGAACTTCGATGGTTAGTTTGGAGAGTTTAAAACATTCTGACTGTGTGGTGTTAATTGGTTCTAATGCTCCGGCTAACCATCCTCGCTTGATGAATGAGTTAATTAAACTGCGCGATCGCGGTGGTAAAGTTATTATTATTAATCCCCAATTAGAAATTGGTTTAGTTAAGTTCGCATCTCCAGCCTTTCCGATTAAATCGCTACTCAAAGGCGGTTCTAATATTTCAACTCTATACTTGCAATTAATCCCTGGCAGCGATACAGCATTGTTTATCGGCTTGCAAAAAGCGGCTATTGAACAGAATTTAATTAAACTTAATTATTTGCAGGCTTATACTGAAGGTTGGGAAGATGTTTTAAATTACGCACGTGAGCAATCTTGGCAAACAATTATCAATAGTTGCGGCTTATCTCAAGAAGAAATTGAAGAAGCAGCCTATGTAATCGGAACCTCAGAAAAAGTTGTTTTTGCTTGGGCAATGGGAATTACTCAACAAGCGAATGGAGTCGATAACGTTCGCAGTATTGCCAACACAGCTTTAATCACAGGCAATGCCGGAAAATTAGGGACAGGAACCATGCCCATTCGCGGACATTCCAACGTACAGGGCGTAGGTTCGATGGGAGTAACTGTACGCTTGCGCCAAGAAATTAAACAAGCACTTTCGCAACTTTTAGGACATTCTTTAAATGAAACTCAAGGTTACGATACTCGCGCTTTAATTGATGCGGCTCATGCAGGTAAAATTGATACACTTTTTTGTTTGGGAGGGAATATTTATGCAGCTAACCCAGACTTAAAGCAAGCACGAGAAGCACTAGCTCAAATTCAGACTATTTTCTACGTTGCCACGAAACCTAATTTAGGACATTTCCATGGTTTGGCTAAACAAAACACTTTAATTTTACCAGTTTTTAATCGCTTTGAAAATCCCCACAAAACCACTACGGAATCTGGTAATAATTTTGTGCGACTTAATGATGAAGGAAAAAGTCATTTAATACCACAAAATTCTAGCCTAGTTTCGGAAGTAGAATTAATCACAGAAATTGCTGCTCGCCGTCACGGAGAACACCCGATTGAGTGGCGTAAACTCCAAGATACTCAATATGTTCGACAGTTGATTGCCAAAACTATCCCAGGCTACGAAAAAATAGGAGAAATTGATGAAGAACAAGAAGAATTTACTATTCCGGGACGTATTTTTACAGAACTTAAATTTGCCACTGCTTCAGGTAAGGCAAACATGAAGATTACGCCACTACCTGATTTATCTTTACCTGACTGGCAATCTTTTGATATTCCTGAAAATTGTCGTAACTTAGTACTTATTTTAGGCAGTGGTCGCAGTTATGCGCAACACAATACAGTCGTCTATCGCACAGCAGATAAATATCGAGGGATGCCCCATAGATATTGTATTTTAATGAATGTGGCGGACGTAAAAAAAGCTGGATTTAGGGAACATGAAAAAGTCAATGTTAAAGGAGATGGAGGAGAATTAAAAGACATCGAAATTATCTGCGGTGCGATACGTGAAGGGGCTGCATTTATGTTTTATCCAGAAGCCAATATTTTATTTAAGGCGAAGATTGATCCCCAAAGTGGTACACCGGGTTATAAACGAGTTCCTATTTGTGTTTATAGCTTGAAATCAATGACGGAAAGATAGAGTTTTGAACAGAAAATAAGGAATCATAAAAGCCTTCTGCCTTCTGCCTTCTGCCTTCTGCCTTTTGCGGCAAAAGCCTTGGGTAATATAATATCTGTGAGTATAAGGTTAAGGTTTTCCACTGTTAAGAGTGGTAAGTTAGGATTATTCATTGGGTAATATAATATCTGTGAGCGCGAGGTTAAGGTTTTCCACTGTTAAGAGTGGTAAGTTAGGATTATCCATAACGCTAGCACTTGCTGCGTTGGAAAATAGACTGAAACTAAACAGATATCGTCCATTAGCCTGATTAGGCTGTTTCTGGTCCCACCAATTTTGAATTTCCGCGGCAATATTTTCACGCAGTTGTTTCGTCACTACTAACATAATAGTGTCATCTTCTGTTGTTGTAGTGGTGTCATTTCCAGCTTCTTGAACCGTGAATCGAGGTGTTAGTAATACAGGTAATGAAGCTAATAGTTCATCTTGGTTTTCAGTAGATTCATTCATAGTTGCTAAGGCAAAGGCATACTGACAAGCAACACGAAGATCATAAGGGCGTTTAATATCACTTGGCAGTAAGACTTTAAATAATTCTTTGAGATGTTCATCTAAGCGTTTGGATCTTGAAGCCCCAAGTTGAGCAATATCCCATTGCTTGTCATTAATAATTAGAGGGGTAATTCTGTTTTTAAAGCGGACTTCAGGAGTCTCGAAGATGAAGGCAGGATTGGTTTCCATGCCATCAATCAAGTTCTTATTACGGGCAAGACGAATCGCTCCCCAGGCGTTTTGATATTCTAAAACGTCTAAATTGGTAATAGTTATCTTACGATCCGGTAATGCCGATTCGCCAAAGGTTTCTACCCCAGTGGCATCAGGCAATTTCGAGAAATAAAACTCAAGTTTCTGATAGTATTCATCCACTGCTTCATCAGGTATTTCAAGTTCCTCAGTGGAGTCAGGTGAGGGAGATAGCTTGGTAGTATCTAATTGATATCCAGGTAACTCAATTTCTAGGATTTGTTGGTCTTTTCGTGGGAGGTTGGTGGTAGGTTCAATAGTAACAGTTTTGGTTTGTTGATCAACGGATAGGTCTTCGTTAATGTTGTAGTGAACTGTCTGGCGAGATGCTTGTGCCAGTGCAATTGGTTGCCAATTCTGCCATGACCTGGCGACTTCTTCTGCTAAGGTAGCAAAGGCATCTAGGGCATAGGCAACAGCTTCTCGATTTTCAGTTGTTATCCCTGTTTCTATAGGTTTTAGTTCAGTGGTGAGGGTGGGATACAAATTATTAAATCGCACTAAGGTATCTAAGAGTGGATCGATAGTACTGCTGGTATCAATAATCGTGCCCACAGCTTCTGCATCAGCAATCTCCGCATTGGTTGCATCACTCAGGACAACTTTGAATGCTTCATTATCTTCAACTATGGTGTCGCTGAGGATTGGCACTTCGATGCTCTTACTTGTCTCACCTGCTGCAAACGTCAAGATTCCGCTGGTAGTGGTGTAGTCTTCCCCTGCGATCGCATTTCCATCTATCGCAGTTCCATCTTGAGTTGTATAATTGACTTCTACAATCTGATCGGATGGAGGGAATAGGGTGACGCTGAAAACCGCAGTCCCTGCACTCTCACTCACGGTGACATCATCAATAGTTAACTTGGACAGTTGTTCTGGTGATGTACTGTTGTATTCAATTCGGCACTCAATTGTGTCTTGAGCCACATCAGGATGCTCGTAGAGGAAGACGTAATTCCAATCTCGAATATCCTCGGCACTGAGAATATTACCTGAAAAACTGTCAGGATCGGGAATCGCTTTATGGGAAATTAGGGAAGGAGGAATAGGATAATCCCTGAGGGGAATGGGAATTTGGACATCACCAATCTGATTAGGAGCATCCTCTAGAGGCACTAGAAAGTTGAGCCAGGAAGAGGTGTAATTTTCAGTATTAATTTTGTACTCCAACTCGTTAACCTGATACATCAGGTTGACGGCAATATCTTCATATCGCTGTGGTGTTTGGGTATTGAAAAAGAAGGTAAGGGTTGATTTCCCGTTGTTGGTTTCGGCATCGAGAGCAATTTTTGCCGGGGATAAGCTGAAATCAAGGGATTGTAGTAGTTCTCTATCTGGTTCAGAACTATCTGAGTTTGCTGTCTTTTGAGGATCTGTATAGTGTGCGCCTGTAATTTTGGGTTGCCCAGATAAACGGGGAATATCGTTATTAGACCATTGATATCCACTGGCGATCGCAACATCTACGTTATATTGAACGATAGTTTCAATATCGTAGGCATCGGCTAAGTTGGTTAGTAATTCTTTGCTTAGTGCTGTTTTTGCTAGTCCCAGTCGATAAGTGTATTCTGCCTCTTCTTGATCAAGCGTGGTTTCCAAGACATGGGTGACATTGTTGCTAATGGAATCTGCCAAGCTTGCTTTTACCTTCAAAATTCTTTCAATCTCAGCCTTTAAGGTTGTGTTCTTAACTTCAGCTACAACTTCTGTATCATTTACCGCAGGAACGGCAATTTCCGGTTTAAGAATATCTTCGATAGCGCGTAAATAGGTACGGGCAAGCCCATTTATATCTACCGCATTTACTCGCTCTACTTTAGGCTCAGCTGGGGTTTGATTCAGTCCATTCTCTGCTGCATATTCGTAGAGCGTCACATTTCCTGAGAGCAAGGTGTTACTTAGAGGAGCTGCCGAGAAGAAGAAGGGGAAGTCTTCTTTGATGTTGTAGCTAATGCCAGTATCACCGATATGAACTGCCCAGAGGGTATCGCTGTTTTGCGGATTAGCATTGTCAATATTGGCGGCATCTCTCCCTACTGCTAACTTTAAATTAGGCAGTGCTTCTTCAAAAGCATTGGCAAAGAGTTCCAAGGAAGCGAGGCGGGCCTTGAACTTAGTATTCTGGTTATTGGTGGTGATATCCTCGTCATCAGGGTAGCTTGTCAGAGCAATGGTTTTGGGTGAGAAATAAGCTGAGATAGACTGGGCTTCAGGCACAGGGTCAGAATGCATCAATTCTAGTGTGCGCCACATTTCCAGCTGTACAGTGACAGGGAATAGTAATTGAGTTGGATACTTTAAATTACTACTGTCATCTCTGATAGTAAATTCCAGGGTTGTGGTTGCTGTAGGAGGAGGAACAATCCAGTATTTTCCAGGTGCAATCAAACCTGATTCATCTTGGAGTACTATTCCCACTTCCGCCATAGTTATGGGATATTGTGCTCGCTTTTCTAACAAATCTACTGCTGTTTTCAGACAACTGAGTTCATAAATACGGTGAATTCCGTCTAATGGCTCATTGTCTAATGGCTCATTGTCTAATGGCTCATTGGCATAGGATGAGGCGTCATCTTTTCTGGCATAGAGTGCATCTTGCAACAGTGTTTGAATAGCTAACAATTCCTCAGTCTTTGCCTCATCAGTCAGACTTGAGTTCTTAGGGTCGTTAAGCTCAGTAATGGCTTCAATGGCGTCTTCAATTTTGCTAAGGGCTGGTTGAATCTCTACACTTATAGTTTCTACACTTATAGTTTCTCCACTTGTAGTTGTAGTTGAGGTATTGTGAACTGTTGAGGGTTGAAACTCAGGCTTTAATATATTCCCATCGACTTCAACCAGGAGTGTTGTTTTTAGTTGGGTAAAGGCTGTCTCTAATGAGGCATGGAGAGAGGTGAGATTTGCCCCTTCAAAGGTTAACTGTTCATAAATTGCTCCCACTGCCCCAATGCTTTGCAGGGTTTGACTGGCTTCGGCATCAATATTGTTTTGGAAATTAACGACTGCTTCTGCTAGTAGGGATTTAAGTGTATAGAGTGTTTCCTTGCTGTCTATCTGGATGGTTTGATTATTTTGATTATCAGGATTAATGAAGGTTGTTAACTTATTTAAGTCGCTATTAACTGCAAGGTTACTGTTGTAGCTAATATCGGTTAGTGATGCCAAAACAGGGAGTATATCAAGAGAGTGATCTGCACTCAAGAGTCCTGTTAGACTTTGGTTAGCAATCGCTACTGCAGCAGCAGTGATTCTATTTCCCATGCTATTGGCAGTGATTTCATTACCCATACTATTGGCAGTGATTTCATTTTCCATGCTGAGGGCTAGATTGGCGAGGGAAGTAGTTTGAGTGTCCGATTCTTTTCTTGCTAAGTCATTGACGTTTTCTGCTGAACTAGTATCTAGGCTGAAACGATCAGGAATAAAGATTGTTCCCCCAGACAATGCCAAAGCTGGGTTCTTAGTCGCGATATCGGCTGCCGTTGTTTGATCAGTGAGAATCTGACTCTCATGCTCGGCAGCTGTTGTAATCATTTTCTCGAAGCTGTCTGCACTGTTGACGGTATAGTTAAAAAACACACCATCAAGAATAATATCCTCAGTACCAAATAGCCCAGAAATATTACGGACAGCAGTGGCAACTGTAGACAACTGGGTAGTGATCGCACTCTTAGTTAAAATGTCGCTAATATTACCGATAACCTGTACGGTTTCAAATACTGTGCGATGCTGATTGGTTGCCAAGTTTAAATTGTAAGTTAGTCCAATGAGGCAATAGGGAACTTGAGTTGTTAAGAGATCAACTTGACTACTGGGATCAGGATTGGCAATGGGGACAACATCGTATTCTAAGGTATCTAGTTCAACTAGCGTATTCGGTTTTAAAACCTCGGATAGATTAGTGTTCTTTTGAATTATCTGTTTAATCGCAATTTGTCTGAAGCTATCACCAGACTCAACGGTGTGGGTATAGGTATTATTATTCTCGTCTTCAGTTGAAATTGAAGTGCCAGGTGACAATAAATCGCGAATATTGGCATTAGCGGTCGCAATTGTTGCTGCTGTCTCAGCTGGCGTTGCTGAATCTAGATAATTAGGAGCCATACTATTAAAGGCAGTTGCGATCGCCTCCAAATTTTTACCCGTGATTACTTTAATTTGGATTTGGCTATCGAAGGTAACATTAGCGACTAAGAGTCCTTCAATAGCTCTAACTGCCTGAGCTACACGATTGAGTGCCTCTAATTTTTCTGCCTCGCTGGGATTTGTCTTACCTTCTGCTGTCAGCACACGGTTTCTAATGGTTATAAAGGTATCTCCCGATTGGGTTGTTTCGTTTAACTCAGAGATACTAATGCCAGTTTCTAATAATCCTGAGCTATTTTGATTTTCATTAACTAAAGCATTAATCTTATTGGCGAGTTTTGTATCATCCTTAACGGGCGCACCAGCTAATTCTGACTCTAAGGCAGTAATGGCAATTTCTTGAAGAGTGGTGCTGGTAGTAACTTGAATGGGGTTTTGTTTAACGAGAATTGCATCAGCCACCAAGAGATTTTCCAGGTTACGGGCTGCTTGAGCAACCCGATAAAGAGCGTCCCGTTTATCTTCATCGCTGGGATTGGTATTACCCTCTGCCGTAAGCACACGATCCCTAATAATCTTAAAGGTATCCCCTACTTGAACTGTTTCACCTAGTTCAGTAATTTCGACATTGACAGTTAATAGTCCTGTTTTATCTTGATTGCTTTCAACTAAAGTATTCATTTCATCTGTCAACGCCGTTTCATCCTCAATGGATGTCTCCCCTGCATCCAACTGCAATAAACTATAGGCAATTTCTTCTAAGGTACTATCTATTCCCACTCGAAGATTGCACAGATGTAGTGCCTTCAACAACAAGCCATTATTATTTAAATTCTCAGTAGAAATCCCATTACCAAGGAGGCGAAGTTCTGTTTCAATTAAGTTATCCTCAGCTAACGCCAGCTTCTTGATAGCAATCCTTTCCCAGGTATCGTCTGATTGAATAATATAGTTATCTAGTTCAGGAATTGAAATATGTGCTGCCAGTAATTCAGTGGTTTTGGCATATATATTAACAATTTCCTCTACTTTAGTTAGTGCTTCTTCACCATCTTGGATGAGTTTATTAGCAATCGTTAATAATGTATCTCCGTCATCTCCTCCTAATACACGAACTCCTACAGGAATCTGAATGTCTTGATTACCGGAGAAAATACCGCTGACGTCACTATTAATATCTGCTAAATCTACCAGCTCAACTCCGTAGCTGTCTTGCACGTCTTGGAGGGTTTCTCCACTAGATACAAGATAACTTTCTTCGGTAAGGTATTCCAAAGTCACCAAATACTTATAGACATTATCCACAAAGCCAGTAAAGACGGCACGCTCATCAGTAGTCAAATCATGACTCCAATCTTTGATTCCTGACGTTTCCTTTGTTTGGCTTACTGACGTTTTCGCTGTAAACGTCAGGTTGGAATCATGAACCTGGTAGTAAATTTGTTGATAGGTAGCACGATCCGTTTTAATCTGCTCCAGTGCTTCTACCAAGGAATTAGTAGGAGTGGGAATATATTTGGATTGGTCTAAAACCAGTTCTAGGATTAAATTAGCTTTACTATCACCATTTTTGGTAATTCTGTAGCTTTCGCCAACCGAAGGCCACTGATTGATACCGAAAATCGGATCGAAATAGCCTAAGGTTTGTGATAGCTGCTGGAGTTTTCCCTCTTCTCCTAAGCGATTTCCATAGATATCTTGCCATTGGAAATCCAGCTTAAAAGTATCTCCAATACCGTAATAGGGGTTGAGAGTATTCTTGAGTACTTCTGGCAGAGCAGTTGAGTTTGCTATTGCTTCTGTTGTTAGGGCATAAACTGGCAGGACTTTTTCATAAACCCACTCATTGGTAGTACCATTTTCGGTAGTACCATCTTCTTCCACAGGTCCTATCGGCAAACAATCTTGCCCAGTTTGAAAATCAGTAGCGATCGCACTGGGTATCTGATAGTTTAAAAGCTGATATAGATTTTCAATCTCGTCGGTTGCGGTATCATTGACCTGAGCTTCTATAGCGTCACGAACCAGTCTAAAACCAAGGTTTCCTGCTGGAATTCTTAATACCTTGCTTGTTTCACTACTCTCTGCAAAAATTTCTGTTGTAACACTCTTAAGAGCATCGATTTGGGGATGAGTAGACGGAATATTCAGGCAGTTATTGTAGCTGGCAGGGGTACTGCCAAAAGTCATTAACAGAGTTATCTTAGCAGTTTCCCCATCGGCAAATAAGGAGTCTGGTAAACCCTTTTGCTCTTGGCCTTCTGTATAACTATAGTTGAGGTAATAACCCCCACTACTGACAATGCTACTTTCTTGTACCAGCTTTAGGAATGGACGGAAGGTATTATTATCACTTGTCTCTAGTGTTACAGTAAGGTTGTCGTTAGCTTCAACTGAGAGATTAGTCTTCAGCATCAAGACTTCAGCATTGGCATTACGAGTAAGAACTTTCGACTCTCCACTTTCATCCAAATACAACAATGTCAGGGTTGTAGGTGTTACCTCTGTCTCCAAAATATCCCGCAGCAATTGTTCGCTAGCAGTATCAATCCTTTCTATGGCATATACTGTGGGTAAAAATTCACTTACATCTGATTTAGAAACTCGCCGAATTTCTAAAGTTAATTTAGTTGCCCAGGTATATCCTGAAGTAATCTGTTGAGCATTGGGATCAAATGCTTCTCCTGCTTGTTCTGGCTGATTATAGAAGAGGGTTAATGTTGCTGATTCTGGCTTAGACTTATTAGATTTGAGGTAATCAGATAATCCTGAGGGCAAATCCCACAAAAGATTATTATTTGCACCATCTTCACCGATGGCTTGATTCCAATCAGTCTTTTGGCGAATAGTGTAGCGTTGGGCAACATTATCGTAAATTTGAGTCGATTCAGGTGTAGCTTCTGGTAATGCTAGGTTAGCGAGATCCACACTATTCATTTGTTGAATATCGCTAATCGTAATCACATCATAAGATGCTTCTGATGCTTCCGGGAAAGGATAAACTAAAACCTCTCCCTTCGTCTCTTGAGTAGAATTAGGATCATAGTCCTTTAAGACAATCCAGGTTAAGTCACTAGAATTGGATAAATTGAGAGTAATTACATTTGGCGCAATTCCAGTGTCAGTATTGGTGGTTTTGATTTCAAATTGCTGTCCTGTTTCAAGATAAACAGGAGTGTAACCATTAATATCTGTGTTATTGTCGGCAAAAACAGGTAATCGTAGCCCATGTAATAAAAAGCGCGAGGTCATCCCCGCTAAATCTTGGAGGGGATAATTCTCAGTATTATCACTATTATCACTACTGGCACCTAACTTATCCAGTAGTACAACAACAGTAATCTCACCATTATTGACTCCAGTAATCTCACTATTATTGACTCCTTCCTTTTCCTTAATATAGTCAATACCATGTTGTAGGGCAGAACGGATAATTAAGGTGAAGTAATCAATGAATAGGAGTTGAGCGATCGCCAATTCATTGGCAGCGTCATTGGTAACTGAAGCTGCCAAATTTTCATCGGTTATTTGGTCATGGTTTTTATTCAGATTCTGGAAATGGGAACGGATAGCTTTAATTTTTGCTGGGGAATATTTAGGACTGTCAAAAGAACGAGTAATTCTACTACTATTATCAGTATCATCTCTATCTTCCAGGAGCATAGTCAATTGAGGGAAGATGGGAAAAATTGTACCGCTAACATCGTCATTCTCAGTAGGGCGATCGGTAATCTCGAAAGTAAAGTTTTCCTGCAAAAATCGAATTAGTGGTTCCCAAAAATTATCTGCTGGGGCTTGCTCTAAATAATCTGTAAATAGAGTATAAATTTCTTCTAATACTTTTAGACTTAAGCTGTAATCATCAACATCAATGCCTGTATCGTTGGCAGTTAAATTATTGCGCTCATCATCTGTCAAGGCTGCATAAATTACCCACTTAAATAAAGCTTTGACTAATTCATCAAAATCTGTATCCTTATCAATTTGAGATTGTTCATTAATAGGAATGGAGTTTTCAATAAACAGTAGGCCGATACCACTGACACCTATATCTGTTCTCGTGAAAGAAGGTTGAAAATAAATATCTAACCGCAGCTTGTCATTAACCCATGTTCGCGTCCTAATGTTGTCGGGCTTCGCTAACTTGATTGCTGTTTGATTATTTTCCCACCGAAGTACTCGATTTTCTGTGCCACCAGTAGATGCTCCAGAGGAGGTATTAGCAGTAGTCCCTGTATTACTAATTGCCTCGGTGCGAGCAAACCGAGCCACTGGTGAGAATGAATAATTACCTCTTCCATTTGAGCGATGTAGGGGTTGGCGGCGCTCTCTAGGTACTGCACGCCTTCTTCCTGTGGTAAAATCAACAGCAATAGCCTGAGGACTAGCAGCAAATCTTGGAATATTAACTGCCATTGCTGCCAAAGATCTAGACGCCAACAGCCAAGGTGTTTTGCTATCTGAACCCAGGACAAATTCCTGGCGTATAGTAAGTTTAAACTTAAATTTGATGCGCACGAAGGCTACCTTAACTGAGGCTCGCACCGAAACTTTGGCAACCAGGGCAACTTGAATCGCCTTGTATACTTCCACCACAAATAGCACAGTGATGCTAACCAGGATTTCGATATCAACCTGAATTACCTTAAAGTCTACGACGCCATAGAGACGCCCGACAATGCCGACACCGCCCTGAACCCTGTAATAGGTAACTTTGTTTTGACTGGTATCCGTGGGATTAAAGGTGGCAAATACCCCCTGCAAAATACCATGGATAGTAATGCTCATTTCGGCGCGGAGGGGACCCTTTTTAATAATTTTGCCCAACCCCACCTTCAGCCCAATTCCAAATTCCAGCACTGGGTTAAAGGTACCGTTGGTAATAGCAGGAACACTGGTAGCAGTTTCTGCACTCAGTTTGTTGAAATAGAAGCCACCTACTCCTAAAAAGATGCCGACATTAACAGCAATAGAGCGAGAAAAGTCACCACTCCAAGGGAAGCCAACATCAATACCAAAATCCCCGTTAGTATAAATTTCGATCGCCACCACTGGGAGGGTAATACTAACAGCTCCAAACTGGAGATACCGCATGGCATCAGGTAGAACAAGCTCAGTGCGATAGACTCCGACAGTATCACTAATGCGGCGATAGAGGATTTCAAATTCTAGCCCAGCAAAGGCTTCAACTAGTGGGCCTGATAAGGTAATACGCAGTCCATAGATAAAAGGATCATTGAAAATAACGCTCAGTTCAAAGGCTCCCAAAATAGAGAATTGAGCCCCAATTAACCAACCACTTTCCGCGCTAAAGATAATTGGTTGACCTGAAAATGAAATTGGTTGTGTAGGATCTGAACTAACCGCTGAGGGCAAGGATTGCTGCAATGCCGTCAGCGGATTTTGTCGCCTTTTAATAGGAGGAAGCGGTACCAAAGTTTGGCGCATCACATTCGTGAATTGCTCAATGGTACGAGCTTGCTGCACAATTTCTGGTGCAAAGGCTACCCTTTGTCCCAAAGCCAGGAATTTTAAATCGAAGATAGGAGCTTTACTGCCAGGAACCGCAGGGGGATTTTCATTAACTGGGTCCCATTGTACCCGCTGTTTAGATTGTCCTGGAATACTTAAATCAACGGCAATAGCTACTTTTTTATTCGATGCTGTCCTTGCCTGATTGCGTTGGGAATTTACTTGGGAGCTAGACGTACCAAATTGGTAGGATAGTCCCAGATTCGATACCTTGGCAATCAAGACATTCACCGTCGCCTTGTAGGAAATAGTGACGGATTTTTTGGTTAAATCTACCTCAACAGTAAACTTGTTGAGGGCAATTTCTTGCTTGGCAAATTCATCCCAAGGTGGATCCAGTTCAAAGTCAGTAATACTAGGATCGTATAAGCTAACGATATAGGCGATTAGATCACCAATTGTCGGATTATTACCACTTACTAAACTGACGCTAAAGCGCAGGAGCTTGCGATCCTTGACATTTGTATAGACTGCACTTAGTAATAGCGTACTGATTTGAAGTTGGAAAATTAACTCCCCTGTGCGCTTTGCCAATGCCTGAGATGAACCACTAGAACTAGAGGTACTGCTAGTTTGGGTGAAGGTGTAGATGACAGAAAGTTGTAAGGTATCGAAAAAGGGAATAGATGCTCGCACTGTACCTGCCATCATTCCCTGAAGCGCCGATTGTTCTGCCCCTGCCTTATTACTAGAAATTTTAGTAATTTGAATTGCTGCTTCAATTTCCAGGGTTTGTTCATCTGGCACTAATTCAATGCCAGTATCCCACAGTAGTTCTCCCCGGAAGGTATAGTTGGATTCAATAATCTGGCTATTGTTATCTTTATAGCGAGTTTGTTGTAGCGTAAATGCCAGAGAAACAACTAAATCGCCTAGCCCATATTCATCATCCTGAGAAAAACCAAAGGCTTTGATAACTTCAGTAATACTAATATTGCTAGCAGTGGCAGAAAATCCCCATTGACTGGCTACTTTTCCATCCGTTGTGGAGGAAAATTGATGAGCAACTCTAAGGGCAAATTCCCCCCCAAATAATTCAAATAAGCCCTCAAAGGCTAATTTTCGCTGTTGCGATAGGGCCTCGGCTGTATTCCCATTAGTTGTATTGCCATTAGTTGCAGCCGGTGGTTTAACTGATAATACTGAAAGAGCAAGTTGCTTAATCGCTAAAGTCGGACCAGAATCCAGTGTAATTGACCAAGCATTTTCAATGGCAGCATTAAAGGCAAAGGAACCTTTATCTGGTCGTAATTCTACTGCTAATTGTGTAATCGCTAAATTCTGAATCGAGTCTGGTGCATCTAATTCTGGGATCAATTCTTCGAGGAGTGCCACCACTAGGAGTCGCTGCCCAGTAATCATGCCACCGCGATAAACTGTCACATTGCGATCCTGGATTTTCTCCAGAATTAAATTGACGGTTTCATTGGCAACTGTTAGCTCAGTAACGACACCAAAGCTAACACTAGTTTTCCTTTGCACTATTGCAGTCATAGCTCGATTCGGAATAATGATTTTAAATCAGAATGCTATGTTTTGGGAGCAGTTAAGCCTGCTCCAGACAACACATAAGACCTAATTAGAGAGGTTATAAAACTTTAGCTTCAAATCAGGACAAACCTGATTTTATAAACTGTTGTTTGTTCACTCTTCATTGCTAACTTTGAAATAAATCCCCTTTAATTTTAGCTCCAATGAATCAATTAAATTGCCCGCATCTTCTTGCCATTCTGCAGACAAACCAACGGTATAAGCTGTCTTGTCTTTATCTGCTGCACCATTCGTTGTAGCTCCCGCACCAGGAATTCTGACGTGAAACTCATCAACAAATAAACCAGCTTGCAAAACAAGATTAGCAGCAGTTTGCAAGGCAGTTATATCGGGCAACACATCTGTTTTTACTGTTCCTAATAATTCCGGATCAGTACCAGCATCTACATCAGCTTGGGTAACTAAAAACTCATTAATGGCATCAACTCCAAGAGCAGAAAAAATACTCTCAAGAGAGGAACCAACTGTGCCAAGGTAGACTCGTTCTCCTACAGGAAGATCTACTTCTATACCCTTTTCTTTAATTTCAGTAATTGCATTTTTAGGCTCTAGAGAAATTGTTTTTCCTGCTAGTTCTAGTGAAACTCCGAAGAAAACTTTAGTTTCTGGAGGTGTCGTTGTCATGCTTTTGCTCCTTGATTGAGAATAAAAATTAAGGGCATCATCAAATCTTGCTAAAACCTATAATTGAACTGAAACAATCGGTCTAGCTATGACAGATTAACATGTGCTTCTGGTGGCACATCGTTGGTGTAACTAACAATAACTTCCGTAGAATCAGGCACGTAGAAAACTGTAACCTTTACCCCACGTAAGGATTGAAAATCAGGGGGAGGCTGAAACACTTCAATCTTCAGGTTCATTTCCGGCTGTAGCTGAGCTGATTGAGCAAAATTGAAGGGAAACTCATCATTGATTGAGCCTGTAGCAGTATAACAGGGTTCAGGTGATGCGGCTTCAGTAACGCTAATATTTTTACTCCAAATATCGAATAAGGGATGATTGCTATCTAAATTTATAGGAACATCCACCCCATAGGTATCTGTAACTGCCTGCATGAATTGCGGAATCTCATTAATATTTTGATAATCGGGAATTTTTTCCTCTGCCATCTTATCTCCTAGTACCTATCTATAATTAACCCATCACCTGTCAACTTATTTTTAAATAAACTCCAAGAAACAAACTACC
This sequence comes from Symploca sp. SIO3C6, assembly GCA_010692425.1. Lineage (GTDB taxonomy): Bacteria > Cyanobacteriota > Cyanobacteriia > Cyanobacteriales > Coleofasciculaceae > SIO3C6. Next base: position 38,946 of record JAAHHJ010000019.1, read on the forward strand.
CAAATAACTTACAAACACGACACACATACTCTTTCTCCCCATCTCCCCATCTCCCCATCTCCCCATCTCCTCACTTGGCATAGGCAGCATACCAGCCGACGGCATCATTACTATCGGTAGCATCGGGATTGCCAAAGATTACAATTTCGGTTTGTCCGTTGGGGGGGAATGACAGAACAAACAACTTCAGGGCGATTTTCTTAATTTTTAACAGATAAGCTGCATTGTTACTGCTGCGATCGACAATTAACTCTACAGTCTTAAAAGATAGTTTAAGTACACTCTGAAGCGGGAAGCCCAACACATCGCCGCCAATTCCTGGTAGCCGCAAGCCTACAAAAGTCTGTGCTTTTTCTTGAGAGCCATCACTATTGGGTTGCCAAACAACTAAGAGATTAACCACAAATTGGGCAGCTCCTGCCAATGCTCCAAGGCTACCTAAATTTAGCTCGAAGTTTAAGCCAAATCCGCTAGTAGGAATTGAGCTACTCCCTAAAGGTGTCTTCACTGGCAGATAGCCTTTAGGCTGAGAATCAGGTTTATTGGGGTCTAATTCCACGAAATTAACTAATTTAAGTGGGAATTTGCCATAGAGACTGTTAGTTCTTACTTTACTCTTTACTAGGTCAAAAGCGATTTGACTTGAGTCAAAGGAGAATGTTGTATCACCCGCATTGTTGCATTCCATGATAATGACCACTTTAGAAAAGGGTAAAAACTGCTCATTATCATCCAATAACTTTAAAGTCTCATTGAGATTACTGGCTTTGACAGCAAGTTGTACATCCTCATCATCGATAGTCAAAATTTCTGCATTTAGTGATTGAAATGCCTCTAAAGCTCTATCTTGGATAGCTGTAATCGAGTCACGAATTTCCTCACCTGAGGCAATCAGGTTATCATAGTCTGTCAATACATCCTGAGCCTGTTGATTGTTATCAACTAACCCTTTCCTATTCAGGACTTCTAAGGCTGTTAAGGCAAGTTTTCCAGGATTATCTTCAAAATTATTAAAATTCAGTAATTCTTGATCCGGTGGCGTCTCTATACCAAAGGAGAATAAATCAATTTCTGCTAAATTGCGGAAATTAAATCGCCCCCAGAGGGTAAAACGTCCAATTGTTACCTCTTGACTATCAGGATCGGTGGCAAACTCAGCTTTAACAATATCAACCGTATTTAAAATATAGCTATCGGGCAGAGCAAAATAGTTTTCGCCACTAAAGCTAAAGGCATAAGTAGTAACACCATTGTGTTCTTCGGTAAAGCCTTTTAAGATTACAATATTACGCCTAGAGCGGCTATTGAGTAAGAGAGTTGCCTCACCAAATAACTTATCTAGAGTTAGATTGACCTCACTAGAGAATGCCGAAATTTGAGAATTTTGGAACTGTACACGTAAGCTAGAAACTTGAAATGCATAGCCAGAGGGCCCTGTCTCTGGTACTGAATTGTCTTGATAATCTAGGAGTCCAAACAGAGAGGATTGTTCAGCTTCCAACTGCCCGTCTTTAGGTAAAATCGGCGTACCGTTGCTACCTACATACTGGGCATAAAAGTTATCTGCATTTTGAATACCACATTCAAGGGCTCTCAATTCTTGAGGCAGTCCCAAATCTGCAGGTAGAGCCACATTGAGAGCAATCATACCAGACCAAAATGTGCTGCTACCAACACGGGCGAGAGGGGCGGCATTATCCCTGTCCTTTTCAGAGGCATTAGGATCGTTAGCAGTAGCGATCGCATCCTCAAAAAATTTTACCAGGCGATCGCGCACTTCTTTAATCTGCTGCACCTGAGTCTGTGGGTTAGCATCATTTGCCACAAAAACATCTGGTTGTTCCCACAGGGCTGTGTCTTTAAGGATATCCAGCAGCGGCTTGTCTAGAAATTTAAAAATTAGAACCGTATTACTACCGTCACTTTGATTAACTCGCCAATTATCAGGATTGAGATTAAACTTCCAGCCCTCAATTGTGAGTAGGTTTTCCAGAAAATACTCTTTGATCACTTGAGGAGGTTCGCTAGTATCAAAGGTTTTTAGAGAATTAGGATCAGTAATTACTAAAAACATCTGATTGGAGCCAAAGGCTGAGCGCAGGTTTGATCTTCGCTCCAAATCTTGAAAACTCAGGCTTATACCTTCAGTATCCTTGGCAAGTAAAAGTTTGTTGAGGGTTTCATAATCAGAGGAATAAGTTGCCAGCAAACCTTGGGCTGTTGTACCTGTAATCGATTCCTCTTCCTCAATCGATTCCTCTTCCTCAATCGATTCCTCTGCCTCAATCGATTCCTCTGCCTCAACGGTTGGAGCAGTATTAGCTGCCATCATCGGAACTGATAATACGCTGGGCTCATTCAAGCTGTCTGCTGGCGTACTCGATATTTCCTCGGCTGTAGAGATAAGTGGCGTATTGTCTGTTTGAGCTAAAATTTGAATCCGTTGACGGCGCTGGGGATTGAGGAGTTGTTCCTCCATTTGCTGATAGTGACTCAGCTTTCCACTTACTCCACCATAGGGAAATAACGGTAAATATTCCTCTGCCGGAAGTCCTGTAACGGGGACCTCTAAAAATCTTAGTGCATCATTGGTGGATGCTCGATATAGTAACGATTGCTTGGGTTGAGAAAAATAAATTGGGGAATTATTCGGCTCTGCATGTTCAATATATGCCCAAGCTGTAGTTGCCCTAGATTCCAGTCGTTGCCCTGCCTCATCGCTCTCTGTAATTTGCTCAGGAATGAAATCTGGTGCAAAGGCTGCTTGTCCTGGTTTCAAATGCAAAATATTGACAGATTGACTCGAAAGTTGAATGTATTCAATCCCCGCTAATCCACACAGAAAGTTATCTACATCTCGTATAGGAAAGTCTTGGCCACTGGGGATGGGTGTAGTGTCATAGTTAGGAACAGAAAGTTTGTATTTACCTGTGGGTACTAGATAGAATGGTGCTTCAAAGACGCTGGCACTTTGAGTGGGAAGCTCGGCAAAGATCAATCGACTATCGTTATGACCGTAGGGAGTAAGATGGATGGTATATCCTAAATTTGTACGATAGCAAGAAGGCAAGGAAAGATCCGATTCCTGAGAATTTTCTAACTCCACAAAGGCAAAGTAAGTGCGATCGCTATTTAAAGGCCCGATTGGATCTAAGCTGGCGTATAAGGTCAGATTTTGGTTACCGTCTCCCTGCTGAGAATAATGGGAGGAAGCATCGCTATCTTCCCCTAAAAAGGGATAACGGTGACTGGAAATGAGGAAATCTTGTTCGGTATTAAATCCTGTAAAACCAGAAAAGGGATCAGTGGAATCTAGCGACGAGTTTGCCGATTTAAAAAACATCCGCAGCGCCACATCCATCTGAATTAGTTCATCAAATGCTGTGTTTCCAGGATTTAGGTTCTGCAAAGTCAGAGCAAAATTGAGACAACCAGCTAATATTCCCGTAAACGGTAGAGTAATTGCTTCCCTATTCTCATTTACCTTAATGCCTTTTAAACTATTGGCACCATAACCAGTGGAAACATAAAAGGCTTCCCTTTTTCCTAATTCAGGTTCAGTATTGGGGAAGTTATGTATAGAGGTATCCAGGGCAAAGACAAACCCGTCTTTAGTCTGATTCAACCGACACTCAACACCAGCGGCAATAGCTAATTCGTAGTTACGGAAATTAAAAAAGGTTAGTCGCTCAACTATGCTGGGCTCAATTTCTGCTGTCGGTAATAGAGTCAAGGCATGAAATTTCCAGCGAGCTACTGAATCCTGAGGATTGTCAATCCATAAAAAACGAGTATTGCTCACTGAAGGCGTACTCAAAAACTCACTAATGCGAGTACTTAATATTAAGTGGTCAATGGCATTATCGCCGTTGGCAGCTACTTTGAGAAATAGGTATATTCCCTTGCCCGTTTTCCAAGTTGCTTCCAGGGTTGGATTAGGGGCACCCTCTACCTCTAACTCATCTATCCAAAAGGCAATGCTGTAGGGCACTGTCTCAATGACTGTTTCAGATAAAAAATAGAGTTCCTGTACTGTTTGAGAGCGAGTAAAGCTTGTCATCTCTCCACCTCCTAGAGGATAATGCGATCGCCTTTTACTAAAGGCAAATCAAATACTGGGATATTCTCCTCCAGGTTGATAAATCGGTAACTGGGCTGATTGGATACCCCCTCATGCACCAGGCGACTCAATCGCGGCTTCCCTGTTGATTCCAGTAAAAATTGTCCTGGCAACACTGAGGGCAGACTGACGGTTTGCGCCAGCAGTTGTCGTAATGTCGTTCCCACTGGCACAAATACCTTTTGTCCCTGTAACACCACTGCAATTTCTGGAATTACCGTTGCCCGCCCTCGGAAATAAAAGCTCACCACATCTGTCTTAGTATCCAGTGCTGTTAAACTTGTTGCACCAATAAGCGTTGCTGCCTTTCCTGGTTCCAAAGAGCCTGCTGAAGTTTCTGCTTGCGAGGGGTAAACCAATCGGAAGTAGGGTTTTTGATACCCAACTCGGAAGGTATCGAGACTACTGCTAGCGCCTACTGTAGCAATATCTGTAGTTACATAGGGCTGAATCTGTGACAAAAAGGCATCAAAATTGATAATTAGGTCAGTGGTAGAACCATTCCCATCTATATAGTTAAGGTCATAGTAGGAAGTACCACTACCCACAAATCCGGAATTAGCAGTGGATTGGGCTGGGTGAACAAGTTGATAGTTTTGATAATCGACTCTTAGCCGCATTCCAGCTTGTAAATCCACGGCGCGATTGACTGTATCTAAACCGTAGTAATAATCAAGAATCTGATTAACGAGTAACGGTACCCGCTGGGCAATGCGGGTTTTCACCAGAGTGAGGACACCTTTAATCAAATTCTGGTTACTATCGAGTTTGCCGATAAAGTCATCGTAATCTGTCTTGAGGGTATCTAAATCAGTTTGAGTAATGCCCTGGGGCGTAATCGTCAGAGTACAACTTTGATCCTCATTTTCTGTAAGGACAAAAATTCCTGCTGTACTAGAAATGTTATTTCCTTCAGCAGTAGTAGAAAACAGTTGCGGTAAAGTTGTGGTTTCGGCTTGGATATCGGCAGAGTTGCTCTTGCCCAAGTAAATTAGCGGCTTATTCTCTACCAGAGCAAAATAGTAATCTGTTGCGTGACGGTATTGGTTGACAAAGATAACATCCGCCTGTGCTGTTAGCCTCTCTAAAACTGCTTCCAAGATTTGATTGGGGGTTAGGGGAGGGCGCGAGAGAATAAAGGTTGGTACTGTGAAGCTATGCATTGTTTCTGCTTCATCTGTCCACTCAAAGCTTCCAGAGACTCGCGCTAAAAAGCCCAGTTTAGTCAATTCCAAAGTCAAGATAGTATTCATGACTGAGGAAATTGCCACTTGCTCTACAATCTTGTCAGAGGTACCTGGTTCAAAGATTGGTCCGAGGCTAATTTCAAAGGGCATACTAAAAGAACTTTCCCCCTGCATCACGAATTGACCTTCACGCCGCCAACCATAGAGTGAAAGGGATTGATCTAACCAGGTGCCTTTGAGTACAAGCTTATCGTTTTCAATACCTAGTGCAGGATTAAGGAGTTTAAAATCTACTGCCCAATCGAATAACCTACCATCTCTTAGGCGCGGCAGTAAAATCTCCTTCATTTCTGTAGTGGAATAGATCTGCCATGGCACCGTCGCCTCAGATGGGTTAAGGGATTCGACGATAATACTCAAAAAGGTTAATGTATTGAGTCCTTCTAACTTGAGGTCTAATTCAGAATCAAAGAGATTAGTCGCGCTTAGAGTTGTAATCTCATCAAATACCCTGGGGGCAAGCAGCCTGAACTTCCCGCTCTGCCCTGTTGATTCACCTTCCAGGTCAAATTCAACAGCATTTCCCCACAATACACTGTTAATCTTACCAGAATCGAGAATAAATCCTGCCTCTGTATCAGGATCATCGGTTAAGATTTGCCGCCATACCCCATCAATAGAGGTGAAGTAAAACTGAGGCGTCACAGTTCGTTGTGCTTGCTCCTGCACCGTCAGTTCAAGGGTATTGTCACCACCTTGCTCTAGAGTTAGCGTTGCCGGCAGGGGTGTATCCAAGGGAGTTGGTCCATCTTGTAAGCGAAACTGACCTGTAGCCTCAAGGGTGGGATAATATTGCTGATAAACTTCTTGAGCAGATAGAGCGCGGTTATAGAGTTCTATACGGTGTAATTGACCTACCCAAGCCCGATTATCTTCGACTCCATCCTCTTCTTGCTCAAAAGACGCCACATTCCCCATCACCAACTTATACTTGGACTCATCCTTCCATATTGGTCTGCCCCTGCTATCAGTGAGACTCCCCTCAACTTGCTCGGCAAAATTCAGTATGCCGTTGATGTAAATGCGAGCATTCTCTTGCTCCGAGCCGTCATCCTTACTGCGGGTAAACGCTACATAGGTCAATTCCGTGGTTGCTGTTCCCAAATCAGAATGAAATTCTAACTCGCCATCCCTATGTTCAGTGGTTTTGTACCGAACTCGATATTGGGTACTGTCACCGCCTGTATTACTATACCTGCCATGTCCCAACATAAAATGGCGATCGCCAGTATTGCGAGACAGCGCTACAATGCGTGCAGGCCCTCCCTGAGAAGCTTTTTCTGGTTTGAGCCAGGCAGCAATAGTTATTTCTTCGGTATCTGTACAAGCCTCAATCAGTCGCGATGCCGAACTTATATCGCTAGATTGAGTATCATCATCACTGGATAGGAGTGGGGCTTTTAAGACTTTTGGTTCTTCTTTATCTTCTTCTGATGCTTCTAATACTTGTTTCAACGTCAAGTTACCGACTTGATCCCATGCCACCGTTTCAGGCATAGAAGTTTTCACAGTTAAATCAATCGGCTCATTACTGGCTGCACAGTCATAAATGCGATCGCCTTTTCCTTCATCAAAGGTATAACGGGTTTGCAAACCTGAGATGTTAGGTACGACAGACTTAACTATAAGTGAAGTAATGTCCATTTCTCCCCAACCCTGAATTGGCACTGTTAAGGTGCTATTAGGGTCAGTTTTGGTAAAAATAAGTTGGTCTTCGCTATTCAATGACGCCGTTAGTTCAATACCTTCACCTAGCACAACTGCAACAACAGTTCCCACTACCGAAATTTTCGGGCTGTTGAGGGTTTGGGTAAAGGTTAGATTGAGGTTTTTAAAAAAGGTTTTTTGATGAGGACTAGCAGCGAAGGGCTGTTCTTTTAAAGCTTCTGGTGTTTTAATCTGTAGTTCCAGCTGATTTTCACCAAAGTTAAAGGTTGCTTGTGGTCCAGTTGCTTCTAGCCCGGTTGCAGTTGATCCATAAAAGGCATCATAAGGGGATGCTGGCAAGGTTGAAATTACAGCGCTTGCCTGATAATAAATCGTATCGCTATTAGTTGTGGGTAAAAGACTTAGAGTCTCTGCCAGGGATTTAGAGCTATCGCGTTGAGTTGAGTTATTCAGTTGGGTAAAGGTAAATCCAGTTGCATGAACTTCGTACTTGAGCGCTAAGACTATCTTTGTCTCATCCGGTGACAAAAATGTCAATCTACCCCAACCAAGCATAAAAACTCCTTGCCATTGAGTAACTAGCCATGACATTATCCCCCCGCTAACTCTGCGGGATAGCCCTATGAGCATATATCAAGGGCAGATAGAGGGGAATTACCGAACCATGTTTCGCACGGCTACCCTAACACAGTTTTGGTTTTGAGTTGTATGGCTTTGGTAATTTACTTTACATATCTTTACTTTGCCCACGGGAGTACTTTTAAAGCTATGATTAAAGATCGGCATTGCACTCAACCTCTTTACCGTTCAACGACCCCTGCCTACGAAAGTTGAGGCAGGGGATTGCAAGACAAATTGCGATTTAAACAGTTGAATACCGCGAAGGTGCGACCCATCCGGAGGGGAGACCCACCTGGAAGCAAGACCTCCCGGTCGGTTCCCGGCAGGGAGGAAGCTTGCCTCAAAGGTTCCCGGCAGGTGGAAAGCTCCCCTCATAGGTTTCCTCCGGTAGGTCAAGCGCACCTGTAGAGTCTTGCTCTGGTACAGACTCCCGAATACTTCCCTAGTTCGGGCTATCTCTAAAACTTTTTGTCAAGTTGCTATTAAGTTAGGACATCTTGAGCAAGATGGTGGGAAGGGACTTAATACTTTTACTCGGAGGCTTATCGCCCATGTTACGAGTACCAGTTATATCGAAATCGGGAAAGCCTTTAATGCCCACAAAAGCCAGTCGTGCTAGACGCTGGCTCACAGAAGGTAAAGCCCGAGTTTTTCATAACGACCTCAATATTTTTGCAGTTCAATTATTCACTCAAACAGGAGTTGAAACTCAACCGATATCAGTAGGTGTTGACCCTGGAAAAATGTACTCAGGTGTTGGGGTTCAATCGGCAAAAGCCACCTTGTGGATGGCTCATTTGGTTTTGCCATTCAAAACTATTACTGAGCGAATGGAACAACGGCGAATCATGCGTCGTGCCAGACGAGGTAGGAGGATTAATCGCAAGATTCCTTATCGCCAGCGCTGTCATCGACAAAAAAGGTTCAACAACCGACGCCAAAGTAAGTTGCCGCCTTCGATTAGAGCTAACAAACAGTTGGAATTGAGGGTAGTTAAGGAGTTGATGCGAATTTACCCCATCAGCATCATTCACTACGAATTGGTAATGGCTGATGTTGACAAAACCAGTGGGCGCAAGGGGGCTAAATCTGGTGTCGGCTTCTCCCCAGTAATGGTTGGTCAAAAGCAAATGCTACGGTGGCTGTCTAACTTGGCTAATGTAGTTACTCACAAGGGCTGGCAAAAAGATTGTAATGGGACTAGTCAACTGCGCAAGTGGTTGGGGCTGGAGAAGGATAAAAAGAACAAGGCTAATCAAACTCCTGCTACTCATGCAGTCGATGGTGTTACTCTTGCTGCTTTTGAATTCATCCAGTGGAAAGAGTGGCACAGTTCCAAATCTAAGCATGGGGCTTGGGTAGGGGATGTGTGCATTACTTCAGCACCTTTTGCCGTGATTCGCCGTCCTCCTGTTAGCCGTCGTCAGCTTCACTTGTGCTTGCCAGCAAAAGGAGGCAATCGCAGAAAGTACGGCGGTAGTGTTACCCGGCATGGTTTTAGAAAAGGCGATTTAGTTATAGCCCAAAAGGCTGGCAAGTCTTACAGGGGCTGGGTGTCTGGCGACACGAAAACACAAGTTTCAGTTAGTGATGGTAACTGGAAACGATTAGGGCAGTTTTCTGCCAAAAAAGTTCAGCTATTGCAGCGAAGAGTGGGGTTAATCGTCACTCCGGTAGTTGGATTGTCAAAATTAACCCCGTCGAGGGGTCAATTTTGACCGCTTTCCCTCCCCACCCTGCTTTCGCTGAGGGTGGGGTTTCACGCGAATTCTGATGAGCTACTATATCTCTCCTCGCTTCCTAAATAAACTCTCGGTTCACATCACCAAAAACTTCCTCAATCTTCCTGATGTCCGAGTACCTTTAATTCTCGGTATTCATGGGCGCAAAGGAGAGGGCAAATCATTCCAGTGCGAGTTAGTCTTCGAGCGTATGGGTGTTGAAGCTGTGCATATGTCTGCTGGCGAATTAGAAAGCCCAGATGCGGGTGATCCGGCACGCCTAATCCGCCTACGCTATCGAGAAGCCTCAGAAATGAGTAAAGTAAAAGGCTGCATGTGTGTGCTAATGATCAATGACTTGGATGCTGGGGCGGGCAGGTTTGATCGCAACACCCAATATACTGTGAATACTCAACTGGTGCATGGCACATTAATGAATATTGCCGATAATCCCACTAATGTGCAACTTCCAGGCAGTTATGACTCTAACCCTCTACGCCGTATACCAATTATTGTTACTGGTAATGATTTTTCCACCCTCTATGAGCCATTAATTAGGGATGGTCGCATGGAAAAATTCTACTGGGAACCTGATAGAGAAGACAGAATTGGTGTTGTTAGTGGTATTTTTGCTGAAGATGGTTTGTCTAGTAGGGAAATTGAACAGTTAGTTGATACTTTTCCCCATCAAGCCATTGACTTTTTTAGTGCTTTGCGATCGCGTATTTACGATGAACAAATTCTTAAGTTCATTGATGATATAGGTTTGGATAAAGTTTCTACACGGGTAGTCAATAGTGTAGAAGAACCGCCGAAATTTGACAATCCGAATTTTAGTATTGCTCGTCTGATAGAGTTTGGCAAGCTGATGCAGGCTGAGCAGGAACAAGTGGATAGAATGCGATTAGCCCGAGAATATAATCAAGACTTGCGATTGGTTAAGCAAGAAAGGGGAGAGGGGGAGATGGGGGGATGGGGAGATGGGGAGAGGGGGAGAGGAGGAGAGGGGGAGATGGGGGGATGGGGAGATGGGGAGATGGGGAATACTTCAAGGGATGCTGTCAAGTACAATCAGCAAGTACCAAGTATGCACGTGGATTTAGAGACTCAAGAACAAATCCGCGAGCTTTTGTCTCAAGGTTGTTGTCTTGCTATAGAATACGCTAATGAACGCCGATTCCGCAGTAATGCTTGGAAAAGTTCTCCTGTATTCCACGGTAATGAAGCATCAGAAGCAATTACCGCTTTAGTAGATTGTTTAGCTGAGCATCGTGGTGAGTATGTGCGTTTGATTGGTGTTGATCCTAAGGCTAAGCGCAGGGTTTTAGAAAAGATTATTCAAAGGCCTCATGGTTGAAGATAGAGGAGGAGAGGGGGAGATGGGGAGATGGGGAGACGCGGAGAAAAATATTATTTGAGTATAAGTGAAGAATGCGATCGCGGTATTAGTTGGGTTGGCTCTAATCTGGTTAGTTTCAGGAGTGCCTTGTTGGGCAACAGGGCTATCAACAGAGCTAATAGAAATTACTCCGCAGCAAGAGTTGGAGGCTTTTCTGGATAGATTTTTTGCTCGGCAGATGAGCAACAAACATATTCCTGGTGTTGCTTTTGTTTTAGTTAAAGATGGCAAAATTTCTTTTAGTAAGGGCTATGGCTATGCTGATCTAGAAAAGAAAATTCCGGTTATTCCTGAGCAAACTTTGTTCCGCGTTGGTTCTATCTCTAAGCTATTTACTGCTACAGCTATTATGCAGTTAGCTGAAAAAGGTTTGCTGAATTTGGATGATGATGTTAATGAGTATTTAGAGTATTTTAAAATTGATCAGACTTTCCCTCAACCTATTACTTTTGCCAATCTCTTAACTCACACTGATGGCTTTGACTCTGGCTGGGGTTTGGGAGCTTTTGCTCATAGTCAAGCTCAGATGACGGTGCTTGCTGATTATTTGGCACAACGTCTGCCTCCACGTCTATTACCTCCTGGTGAGGTATTTCTCTATAGTGATGTGGGTATGACTCTGGCAGGCTACTTAGTAGAAGTAATTTCTGGTATTCCCTTTAGTCAATTTATTGACCAAAATATTTTTCAACCTTTGGGAATGCGTCACAGTAGTTTTTTGCAACCCCTGCCCCTTAAACTGGCACCTAATTTAGCTGTGGGTTATAAGTATGGACAAACAAAGGCAGAGGGCAGAGGGCAGAGGGCAGAAGGGATTGATTTCGATATGGCGAGTCAAGATGGCATCTATCAACGGCGCTCCTTTGCTTTTAATAATAGTGTCCCAGCTGCTGCCTTAATGAGCACTGCTACTGATATGGGGCAGTTTATGATTGCTCATTTGCAAAATGGTCGCTACAGTAAAACTCGTATTTTAGAAGAGGCAACTGCTAAAAAAATGCATCGTCGGCAGTTTACTCATCATCCTAATTTAGCAGGTTCGGCTTATGGTTTTTATGAGCGGTTTCTCAATCAGCAGCGCTCAATTGAACATAGCGGTAGGATGAATGGATATAGTAGTTTACTGTTTTTACTGCCTGAGCAAAATCTGGGCTTTTTTGTAGCGTGTAATAATAATGCTGGTTCTTTGTTTAGGGAGCTGGTTAGTCAATTTATGGATCATTATTATCCAGTATCCAGAAAACTAACTCCTCTTTCTAATTCAGCTACTCTTACTCAAGAACATCTTCAAAAGTTTCAAGGGACTTATCGCTACAACCGCTACTCCCATTCTACGATTGAGAAATTGGGTGCTGTGTTGGGAGAGGCACCGGAGATTAGGGTAATTGCAGGTAATGATGGTACTTTAGCAGTGTCTTCCCTAGGGAAAAAATGGGTAGAAGAAGAACCGTTGTTATTTCGCTCCCAAGTTGCTGATATCTATATGGCGTTTCGTCAGAATCAGCGTGGTGAGATTACCTATATGTTTCTAGGTAATTCGATTTTTGCTACTCTCGAAAGGTTGGCATGGTATGAAACTACAGCCTTTCATTTTCAATTAGTAGTATTTTGTGCGCTAGTTTTCTTATCAAGCTGCTTAGGGGGTTTAATTAGTTGGTTCAGAAGTAATCTATTTAAGCTTCCAACAAAGGCAGAGGGCAGAAGGCAGAAGGCAGAAGTTTTTTTTATACTTAATTCTCGGAAATCTTCATTCAAGCAAGCTTCAGGAATAACTAAACTGGCACAATTCTTAGCAGTTTTAGTCAGTAGCCTCAACCTGGTGTTTATGATAGGTATGGGCTTGGTTGTATTTCGTACCGACTTTTGGGAGTTTTTCTATGGTTTGCCTAAAGTAGCGATCGCTTTACTTTATATACCACTTCTGAGTGTCAGTCTGACGGTGGGTTTATTAATCTTGGTGGTGCTGGTGTGGAAAAATCAATCTTGGTCATGGTTAGGGCGATTATACTATTGTTTAATTACTTTGGCTGCGTTGGTGTTTATTCCTTTGCTGGATTATTGGAATCTTTTGGGATTTAGATTTTAAGTAATAAGTAATAAGTAATAAGTAATAAGTAATAAGTAATAAGTAATAAGTAATAAGTAATAAGTAATAAGTAATAAGTAATAAGTAATAAACCTTATGATATTTGACACTTCCTACTATATGGGAGTAGAAACTAAATTAATTTCAGTCCGTTTTAATAAACTTTTGCTACTAGCCGGTGAATTTGTAATCTAATGCTCTAATAGGTTTAGTGCCCCTTCGACAGCATGACTGATAGCAGTTGATGAAGCTTCACAAGCCGCCTCCTCAGTGGCGCATTGCCCTACATCAACAGCATTTCCCGTTACTGGATTCTCTGCCTCTAACAAAACATCAGCTAAGGCGTGATAGGTTTGGTCTTTTGCTTCTTCAGCCTGAAGCTTGGCTGGGAGTGGAGAGGAAACTGATTGTTTCCCTCTAGCGATAGTTTTTACAATTTCTATACCACTCCAAATCATCATTCCAATAATAACGGTAGTGATTATAAGTGCCATAAGTTATACCAAATCCGATTTATAAAGTAACCTTGTAGTGACATACTCACCAAACCCTGAAATTATTATCTCTCGTGATGTACTCCCACACCGAATCAAAGATTACAGTGTGGGCTTCTCCTCCGGTGCAAGGGGATTCGCTTTTTTGAGTGAGGCGACACCCAACCCCACTTTTTTGATCAGAATTCCAGAGTTTAGGTCGCGAGGCATTGAGGCTCCACAAGCGCATTCATGCCACCTGTCGCTTAATTCTTTTGGAACTCTAGACAGACACATTGCACAGTGTTGAGATGTTCCGGCAGGGTTAACCTTAACGACCAACCGACCAGCTTTTTCGGCTTTGTACGGTAGGACTTCGGTTAAAAACCCAGCTATCCCAGCATCGGCAAAACTTTTGTTGCGCCAATACTGCAAGTCAAAGGACAGGAGTTAATAGGACAGCGATTCATTGACCACCAATCAAATCTATCCGCCAACATGTAATTGTATTGACAGCGCAACATGTCGAGCCATTTATTAAGCCTGCAACGCTGCAAGTACGTTGGTAGTAATTTGTATTGGTGGGCTATTATCACTCTTGTCCCCTCCCTTTTCTATTCTACAATCACAATTAATGAGTTTTCGGAATCAATCGTTAAGTTGAGCAACTACGTTGCTGTAACTGGCAATTCCTCTCACGCTGACCCTCCGTCAGACGTGTTAGCGAAGCGGGGCGAAAGCCCGGCTCCTTGCCGGACAAGCTGAGCTGGAAACTTCTGATGAACGAAGCCCGGTTGAGGAGCCTGCACTTTATCCAATAGAATAAGGCTAAAAGCTCCCACAACTATTATTTAAGCATCAATCACCACTCGCCCTTCAGGCTTGGCGATACAAGTAAGAACATAACCGGGCTCACATTCAGGATCTTGACCATCATAAGTTACCTTTCCTTCTAACAAAGGTTGCTTACAAGTACCACAAGCTCCCATCTGGCAGGCACAGGGAAGCTCAATCCCTTCTTGTTGAGCAACTTCTAGGATTGAATCTTCATCATTAAAGGCAACCTCTTTACCAGACTTGGCAAAGACTACAACTGGTGGTGAGGAAATTACGGTGGAGGTAGTTGCTGGCGGTGAGACTACATCTACTGATGGGGTTAGATTGTCCTTGATTATTGTCTTAGAAGTAGCTTGCGCTGGAGATGTAATTTCTCTGTGGGCAGAGATGGTGCTATGGAGCTGACGGCGAGAGGTTGCTAGTGAAGAGGGAGTAGAATCTTGTTCAACCTCCTTGAGAAGTGTGCTAGTGTAGTTGCCTAACTGATGACTAACCACTGATGATCCAACAAATGCTATCTGTCGAGGTATATTGCTCTCGATTCTAGGTAAGAAAATCTCTGTTGGTGCTAGCTTATTACCATTACTCACTGATTCAGCTGCTGTTGTTGGCATTTTTTTAACCTTTTTGGAAGTCCCAAAACTTTCTTGGTGGTAATTTTCCATCGGGAATTGAAGCTCTTCCAGCATGGATTTAACTTCTTGCATAAATTTATCGGGCCCGCAGACATAAACCGTGCGCTCTTGAAAATCAGGGGCAATCCCTTGCAGCATGGATCGATTGAATCTGCCTCTATAGCCAAGCCAAGCTGAAGCTTGTGCAGCTCCCGTAGTCGTAACTGCTAGCTTAAAATTGGGTTTCCTTGCTGCCATCAACTCCAATTCACAGCGAAAGATAATATCGCCTGGTGTGCGAGCACTATGGAAGAAGACAACATCTGTATCTGCTCCTTTATCATAAATCCACCGAGACATTGAGATCATGGGCGTGATGCCAACACCAGCTGAAATTAGTAGTAGCTTCTGTGAAGGATTCGCCATACAGGTAAACTTACCCATTGGACCACTTAATTTGATCTCACAGCCAACAGTAATGTTGTCGTGTAGCCAGTTGGAAACTACACCGGGTAGGGCATCAGGAAATTCAGCTGGAGTGGGAACTCGTTTGACGGTAATCTCTAAAGTATGAGGACGTGAAGGTGTTGAAGAAATGGAGTAAGGACGCTTAATTGTCTGACCATTAATAGGTAGTTCCAGAGTTACAAATTGCCCTGGTTTGTAGTTGAATAGCACCGCAGGTTCAGCACCAAAGACAAAAGTCTTCACGTCATTGGTTTCAGCAATCACTCTCAGACAACGGAGAGTAATTTTACCTTTTATCCACTGCTTTGGTTGGTTAGAAACTACCCATGCAACTTGTTTATCTAGTGGCTGAAGTTTGGTTTCATCCATATTACATGAAGCTGGTGTAATCGTCACGATACATGCGCCGATGCGAATCATGTCACAGGGCTTGAGGATATAGCCTTGGTTAATCTCAACTACTTGGTCATTGATTTGTGAGCCGTCTGCACTACCAAGATCCGTAAAATAAAATTGCCTCTGTTTGAGTATAATTCTGCCATGTATGCGGCTGACGTAAGGACAATTGAGAATAAGATCACAGCTAGGATGTCTACCGATAAGCCACTCACCTGTAGTGAGATCATCTGTTGCCAGAACTTTTTCTTGAAATTCGCCGGTTTGAGAATTGAGTGCTTTAATTTTTATCATCTTCTGAGCCTAAGTATTAATGTTTAATTATGGGGCATTACTGAAATCTTATTCAGATCTCAGCTCATCTGAGTTCAGTTTTCTCGGAATTTGAACTGACTTGTTGGCCCTTTCTCAGTTGTGTAGGTTCTTCTGATAGAGATGATTGTTCAGATAATCTTGGTTGCCTGCGCTCAAGAAATGGGGACTGCCGAGATGAAATATAAAGCAGATATGGATTCTCTTTACTCAGTTCTGTCAAAGCTTGATAATGCTCCTTCTCGTTAAGGCTGAGTTTTTGTCGAATTGATTCGAGTACTTCCAGGCTGTTGGCAGCACTAAAATGTCTTGCTTCTAATGCTTCTTGAAGGACTCCTTTATAGATGGAGAAATACTCTTGTCGGCTGAAATTGGGTAAAACTTTAGAGAGAACACCAAGTTCATCTGGTTTTAGGTCATCGAGAGAACGACCTTCCAAAAACTGGGAGAAATCGAGGGGAAACTTTTTAAGCTGACGGCGGAAGCTATTAGCTAAACTCTCATTTGTATACTTTTGATTGCTGCGCCCCCAAGTTCGGTAAAGCCAAATACTGCTTACCAAAACCACAAAACTCTGAAACAGAAATTGCAATGGTATCGGGAAGCGCATAATTTCTGGACGACCTCCATAGATGAAGAAGATGTTAAAGGCTAGGAAGGTACAAATTGAAAAAAATCTGTGCAATATTTGCTCGGTACTGATATTTAAATTTTTCTTCCTCACATAGGCTCTAGTTAATTTTTCTAATCGAGTACAAACTAAGTAACTTATAACTACAAAAAAGGCTAAGGTTAAAGGAGCTGCTACTAGTTTGGGAATAGCTATCGGCTGTCCAAAAATGTAAAAACCTGGATTGAAAAGAGTTGCTAACTGACTTGGTTCATGAGTCCAAGCACCGGAAAGGTAGTAATCAAAGTTACCTGCATACAACCAGTAGTAGGCAAAATATCCAATTACCAGACCTAAATAGCCGTATTGTATTAATCTCCGCCCTGATTTAGTCAGTTGATTCCAGTAAGCTTTTTCTGAATCTATATCAAGGCAAGGAGATTTACAATTGATACAAGTACTTTTTTCTTTGCCTGTGGTTGCATCTACACTACGACACATCGACTGAGTAATAGTTCTTGGTGGTGCTTGATGGGCTTTAGTTCCTAATAAACCCCTCGGCCCTGTAAAGACTGTCTGCACCATACCAAAGGGACAGACATAATGGCACCAACTTCTGCCGCCGTAGATAAAAACCATGGTAACAGCAGAAACGATGGTTAATATTAAAAACAGGGCTAGAACTACACGATCAGAATTAACAAACAGAATTCGGCAGTTTAAGCCGATAAAGAACAGGGCAAATTGTAGATATAGGTGATTGTTGGTCAGCCAGTAATTTTTGTCGATATTTAGTAACGGTTTTAACCCTAAGGCTCTGGGTATTTGGGATAAAAAATAAAGAGGGCAAATACGTCGCCAAGTTTCATGACCGAAAACTAAGACAATCATAATTGCGCAGGGTACAACCATACCCCAGAAAACCCTAGCTCCCACTTGATAAGGTTCTTCAATGAGGCACTCTCCCTGTACCAGTACGCATGATTCTCGGTTGATCAGACCATCGCGCAAAGGACTAAGTAGGTTATTAGGATCGGTTAGTGTGGTTGAGATTGGGTCATAAAACAAAGAAACAATTAATAACAGCCAACTAATTATTAGCACCCAACGGAACAGGTGCATATTTCTTTCTGAAACTCCAGTAAACATGTTTTTCCCACCTCTAAATATCGTGAAATCTATGTCCTTGACGGTTCAGTTTCGCGATATAGAGAGCCTCCTCTACAAAGTTAGAACTCATTGCTCTTGAAATTGCTCCTGCTAGAAATTAGAATATACCAATTTCCCTTGATATGCAACGTTTGGTTGACTTGCTCAATTTTCTGCGTTCTATTACATTAATAGGAATCAATGGGATATTGCACGTTTACGGAAAAAAATATCTTAAAATTGATCAATTTATCTGAGTAAAGCTGGAAAAAAACTACGTTTTATGGCTGTAACTGGCAACTTAAGTTATTACCACGATCTTCCAGTAATGCTGGAGTTTAGACGAAAGCAGAATGGCACGACCGTTAAGCAGAGGCTCTGATACCGCTTCACTTTAAGTATTAATACCTTTAGGCAAGTAGAGAGAGTAGAGAAGGCAGGGGAAGAATTTGTATCAGGATTGTTGTGAAATGATATGACATGAGGTAGGGAGAGATTGTTGTGCCATTCTACTCCCATGAAATAATTTTCTAAACGAAATTGAAGTCTCGTG
Organism: Symploca sp. SIO3C6; assembly: GCA_010692425.1. Taxonomy (GTDB): domain Bacteria; phylum Cyanobacteriota; class Cyanobacteriia; order Cyanobacteriales; family Coleofasciculaceae; genus SIO3C6. Next base: position 57,220 of record JAAHHJ010000019.1, read on the forward strand.
TGATGTTTACATTAGTAGTATCTTCAACAATAGCAATCAACTCACTGCCAAAATAAATTGCCGTATCGAGAGCTGAAGTGCCACTCCAGTTTACAGAACCTAGGGAGTATTGACTAGCATTACCAATGGTTTCAATGTAATCAGAAGTCCAATCCCAATCCGTAATTGTAGCGTAGCCTAAACCTTGGTAGGAAACACCCCAACTTCCTCCGAGAACAAAGGTATCAGAACCAGCACCACCAGATAAAGTATCATATTCTGTACCACTAACTGCATAACCATCTAGGCGGTCATTACCATCTCCTCCAGAGAGATAGTCGTTGCCACTCATTCCCATTAAAGTGTCGTTACCTGTCCAACCATAGAGGGAGTCATTACCATTTCCTCCGCTGATATAGTCGTTGCCACTATGTCCCCAGATTGTGTCATCACCACCATAACCAAATGCAGATAAGTCATTGGAAATTAAGTAGTTATAATGATCGTTACCTTCAGTTCCGTAGTAATATGCACTAGTCATGTTGGAATACCCCTAAATTTCCAGTAATTTCTGTTGTGTAAAAACGGCTGTGATTGTGTGACAGATGGGTGATTGTTACACCTGGCAAGCTGTTTAGTTTGAAGCTAGATTGAATGCTCAATTGAGCCTCTCACTAACTTATAGGTTTGGAGTTTAGGGTCATATGCATAGAGCTAGCCTTTAGTTCTCTGATTTTTGGAAGCAGGTTGGCTCAGGTTAACAGAGAGAATGCTCGGCAAGACATGTTGCTACATCGGCTTAGAATCGAAGTTTTTCAAAGCCTGGAGATGTCACAATGGTTCTATCAGCGCCCAAACCATCAACCATGCAGCAGTTAAACTCCTTGGAGGAAGCACTCAAACATTTCTTCGGTTACGATAGCTTCCGCCCTGGGCAACGGCAAATTGTTGAACAAGCGCTCTCTAATCGAGATTTGCTGATTATCATGCCCACAGGCGGCGGTAAATCTCTGTGCTTTCAACTGCCAGCACTCCTCAAACCAGACTTATTTAATGGCAAAGAGTATTCCTTAGGCTGGAGGCTGCCAGTAATTCCCAAACCAGGTTTAACAGTTGTTGTCTCACCCCTAATTGCGCTAATGCAAGACCAAGTGACGGCATTGCAAGATAATGGCATTAGGGCAACTTTTCTCAATAGTAGTTTGAGTTTATCAGAAGTGCGATCGCGCCAAGCAGCTATCCTCAAGGGTAAAATTAAGTTACTCTATTTAGCACCAGAACGTCTGTTGGGAGAAAGATTTGCACCATTTTTGGATATAGTGCGATCGCAAATTGGAATTTCTACCTTTGCCATTGATGAGGCCCACTGTGTTTCTGAGTGGGGACACGATTTCCGCCCAGAATATCGCCAGCTCAAGCAGTTGCGTCAGCGTTATCCAGATGTGCCGATAATGGCATTAACTGCCACCGCCACTAAGCGTGTGCAACAGGATATTATCCAACAGCTAGGACTAAAGCAAGCAGAAACTCACCTAGCTAGCTTTAACCGCCCCAATCTCTATTACGAAGTTCAACCTAAGCAGCGCCAAAGCTACAATCAGCTATTTAAAACTATAAAATCCTATCGAGGTTCAGGTATAGTTTACTGTCTTAGCCGTCGTAGTGTTGATGAAATTGCCTTCCGGCTACAGAAAGATGGAATTTTGGCACTGCCTTACCATGCGGGCATGAGTGACAAAGATAGAGAATCTAACCAAACGCGCTTTATCCGTGATGACGTGCAAGTGATGGTAGCGACTATTGCCTTTGGCATGGGCATCAACAAGCCAGATGTGCGCTTTGTCATCCACTACGACTTACCCCGTAGCTTAGAAAACTACTATCAAGAATCTGGACGTGCAGGGCGAGATAGTGAGCCTGCTAATTGTACCCTCTTCTTAAGCGCTGGCGATATCCCCAGACTGAAATATTTTATTGAGCAAAAGCCAGATCCTAAAGAACAGCAAGTGGCGATGCAACAGTTGCGCCAAGTAATTGACTATGCCGAAGGTACAAACTGCCGCCGCACGATTATGCTGCGCTATTTTGGTGAAAGGTTTAAAGGGAATTGCCAAAACTGTGATAACTGCTGTCATCCTAAACCATTAGAAGACTGGACAATAGAAGCGCAAAAGTTCCTTTCCTGTGTGGCACGCTGCCGGGAGCGTTTCGGGATGAGACATATTATTGATGTGCTGCGTGGTTCTAGAAAGAAAAAAATTGAGCAATACGGGCATCATTTGCTATCTACCTATGGCATCGGTAAAGATAAAAGCATAGACGAATGGAAGATGCTGGCACGCTCACTTTTACATCAAGGTTTAGTAGATGAAACTAATGATGGTTTTTCTGTACTAAAACTCAATAAACTTAGCTGGGAAATCCTGCGCAAGCAGCGCTCTGTGGAAATTGCTGTTAACCGCACAACAGCAGCTAAGACAATAGTTACCACTAACCCAAGAACTGCAGAAATAGAAATCCTATTTGAGAGACTACGTAAATTACGCAAACAGCTAGCCGATGCTAACTCTATTCCTCCCTATGTTATTTTTGCTGATTCCACTTTGAGGTTAATGGCACAGTCGCAACCAACAACCTTGGAAGCCTTTGGTAACATTTCTGGCATCGTTACTCATAAACTCACTCAATACGGAGAGCGCTTTGTTTCAGAAATTCGTGCCTTTTGCCAAGAACAAAGATTGCCTGTGCCTCTTCCTGCCAGTACTCATCTGAAGACGCTACAATTCTACCAACAAGGTTTGAGTGTTATAGAAATTGCCCAACAACGCGGTTTGACCTCTGGCACAATTGTTACTCATTTGAGTGAACTTATTGAGATGAAACAGCCTGTGGATTTAAATCGCTTGGTGTCTCTAGAAAGGCAAAAACCTATATTTAAAGCTATTCAAAGTATTGGTGCTGATTCTTTAAGAAGCCTGCGAGAGCATCTGGGGGAAGATTTCTCCTATGAAGAAATTAGATTAGTTCGCTCTTGGTGGCAGCGGGAGAATAGTTGATTTTAGGTTCATTGTTCATTGCAATTAACAGTGAACAATCGATTATATGATAGGCAACGTAGCTACATTGTTAGTACTTAGCAAGCTCTAAAAAGATCACAAAGATTACGTACTCTCTCTCTATCTCTGTATTTCTTTCAAATCGGTATTGAAATTCCGGTTATTTGAGAAACTAACTGTGATGCTTTAGCCAGCAAAGAGTTATTAATATCTACTCGATAATTCTGAGAATTGTCGATTGCCATCACGACTTGGGCTAAATCAGCATTACCCTTCCTTGCTCCAAGCCCATTAATTGAAACTTCAATTTGTCTTGCTCCACAGCTAAGAGCAGCAATTGAATTATCGACGGCTAAACCTAGATCATCATGGCAGTGAACCGAAATCGTAGCCTTTTCAATATTTGGAACTCGATTGACAATCATGGTAATTAATTCCGAGAATTTCTCCGGTGATAGTGAGCCGAAACTATCTGGAATATTGATAGTAGTCGCACCACTTTTAATGGCAATTTCAATAGCACCACACAGGAAATCGGAGTCACTTCTAGGTGCATCAAAAGCAGACCACTCTATATCTGTACAATAGTTTCTGGCGAGAGCGATGCTATTTTTTATTACTTCTAGTGTTTGCTTTGCAGTTAATTCTGACTGCTGTTTTAAATTTACCGGAGTATAAATATTAATTCTTCCTCTAACAGCAGGTTTAAGGGCAAGAGCAAGACTAGTAATTTCCTCCGGTGTGGAGTTAGCTAATCCACAAATAACAGATTCTTTAATTAGCTTAGAAATTGTGAATATTTCATCAAAGTCTTTTTTGAAAACACCAGGATAACCGACTTCAATTACATCAACATGCATTTCTTCTAAGAGTTTGGCAATACTAACTTTTTGATTAATATTCATTTTTACACTAGGCGTCAGCTCTCCATCACGCATAGTGGTGTCAAAAATAGTGACTTTTGGTAGCAAAAATGGTTTGTTCATGAACTTATTACTTATTACTTATTACTTATTACTTATTACTTATTACTTATTACTTATTACTTATTACTTATTTTCTGCGAGTTTTTTTAGGGATTCAAAATCACTACTACAAATAATTTTCAAGTTTTCCGATATCTTGTTAATATCCCAATTCCACCATTGAATTTCCAGCAGTGTTTCAATAACTTCAGGATTAAATCGCTTTCTAATTGTTTGTGCTGGGTTCCCGCCAACTATGGTATATGCAGGAATATCTTTAGTTACGACAGACTTAGAAGCAATGACTGCACCATCTCCCACTTGTACTCCAGGCATAATTAATGCCTCATAGCCAATCCAGACATCATTGCCAATGATAGTATCTCCCTTATAGGGCCAGGTATCAGGTTCAGCTTTTTCCCAGCCGTTACTAAATATAGAGAAGGGGTAAGTTGTAAAACTATCTAACTGATGATTACCACCATTCATGATAAATTTAGCACCACTAGCAATAGCGCAGAATTTACCAATTATCAATTTATCACCGATAAAATCAAAGAGATATAATACATTATTTTCAAAGTTTTCTGGATTATTAAAATCATCATAATACGTATATTCTCCCACAATAATGTTGGGATTTTTAACAATGTTTTTTAAGTAGCACAAACCTTTGTAGTCTTTAAGGGGATAAGTGTGACAAGGATCAGGGCCATAGTTGTTTTTGTTATTAGTCATAGTCTTATAGCAACGGACATATCGGTAACGTAAATTCGTCAAAATATCCTTTAGTGACAAAAGAGGATTAAAGACGCGGGGACATACCAGACACGGGGACACACCGGATAAATTGGATGGGGATTTAACCCCAACCAATTTTATGTGCCGCAAGTGACAGTGGGGTATTTGACCCATATTAATTTCGATAAAACTAATTATTTGATCTGAGCATTTTTCTATAGTTCATGATTGATGGCACTCGGGAGCAATGAGCAATGAGCAATGAACCATGAACTATGAACTATAAACCATGAACTATGAACTATAAACCATTACTCAATCAATTCTCCCCGCAGGACACTAACAGCTTTTCCACCTAGAAAGACTCGTTCCCCGCCAGCATAGCGAACCTTAACTATCCCACCTCGACTTGATGCTTGGTATGCCAACAGTTCATCTTTACCAAGTTGATCACGCCAAAAGGGTGCAAGACAGCAATGGGCTGCCCCAGTCACAGGATCTTCATTAATTCCTAACTTAGGTGCAAAGAATCGGGAAACAAAGTCATATTCTGAATTATTATTAGCAATACTAGTGACAATAACGCCATCTACAGATAAGGTTCCGAGTTTGGTAAAATCAGGCTGCATCTGACGCACCAAATCTTCAGATTCCACCTTCACCAAATAGCCCAGGGAATTCTTCACAACCGATTGCATAGATACGCCTAAAGCTTGACTAAGTTCTGGGGAAGTACTTGTTGCTTTTGAGTTATTCACCGGGAAATCTAGTTCAATCCAATCGTCCTGTTGCTTAGCAATTAGCAATCCACTCTTGGTATGAAAACGAATAGCTTGATCAGTTGACAGATGCCCCTCTGACCAAAGAACATGAGCACTGGCTAGAGTCGCATGACCGCAAATAGGTACTTCCACTAAAGGCGTAAACCAGCGCAGATTGTAACCATCTGCTAACTTGACAAGAAATGCTGTCTCAGACAAATTCATTTCTTGCGCAACCTTCTGCATCCAGTCATCAGTTTGAGGGGCAGGTAAAACGCAGACTACAGCAGGATTGCCGGCAAAAGTTTTATCGGTGAAAGCATCTACTTGAATAATGGTTTGTCCCATAAAAACTAACTTTAAATTGTTGATGTTGCTAATTTATAGATCTAAAATAGATCTAAAAAGGAGTCAGGAATTATGCGAATTACTTCTGCTCACTTCAATAAACATCATTGGTGTGCTGATATTTGTCTTTTGTCAATGGCATCACCAGTATTTTATCTACACGATTGCCATCCATATCCATGACTTCAAAGCGCATACCCTGCCAATCAAAATGAGCAGCAGCAGTAGGGATACGCCCCAGATGGGTAATCACAAAACCGCCTAAAGTGTAATAATTGCCCCGTTTCTCTCCAGGTAACTCTGCAAATCCAAAGAGTTTCTTAAAATCTTCTACAGGCAACATGCCATTCACCAACCAAGAGCCATCTTCCCGTTGCACGATTTGTGAATCATGGGGCTGATCAACTGAGGGAATATCGCCAATGATCGCCTCTAAAACGTCGTTAAGAGTCACTAATCCTTGAAGCACCCCATATTCACTTACCACCAGCGCCAGATGAGGACCTGATTGCTTGAATAACTCTAGGACTTTAAGAGCCCAGGTGCTTTCTGGTACAAATAAAGGCTGTTGCAGGGATCCAGTGAGGTCGAAAGGTTGATTTGCTAGAGAGCGGGCTAACAAAGTATTAACTTGGACAACACCGATCACATTGTCAATTCCACCCTGACAGACGGGAAAGCGGGTATGGATGCTATTGATAATCTTGTGACGATTAACTTCGGATGAATCCTCCAAATCCAGCCAGACAATCTCTGGGCGTGGTGTCATCAATTCACTAACTCGCCTATCCCCCAAACAAAACACTCGATTGAGCATTTCTTGTTCGGCTTCTTCAAAGGTTCCTGCCTCAGTTCCCTGCTCGATTAAAATTTTGATTTCTTCCTCTGTAACTGTTGGTTCTTTGGAAGGACCAATGCCTAAAAGATGTAGCACAATCTCAGTGGAGTGGCTCAGTAGATGCACCCCAGGAGCCGCGATCTTTGCCAAAGATTGCATCTGAGCAGCTACACTGGTAGCAATTTGTTCAGGTTCGTTGAGGGCTAGTCGCTTGGGTACCAGTTCTCCAAATACCAATGAAAGGTAAGTGATAATCACAACGACTGTAACTAGAGCGATCGCTCCTGAGTGAGATGCCAATAGGGGAATTAGTTTTAAGTGAGTTTCGAGTTTCTCTGCTATGGTCGCGCCGCCAAAAGCACCAGCGAAGATACCAATGAGCGTAATTCCAATCTGAACAGTAGACAGAAACTGATTGGGGGAAGTGGCTAATTCTAAGGCTATGCGAGCTTTGACATCTCCCTGATTTGCCAGCTGTTGCAGACGCCCCTTCCGTGCCGAAACCAGCGCCATCTCAGACATCGCAAAGATCCCGTTCAAAACGATGAGTACGAAAATAAACAAAATTTCGAGAGTTAGAGAGGACATGGATCTAATAGCCTGTGGTGAGGGAAAAGAACCCCTAACGTTCTAGTATCCAACATCGGCAAGATGGCAAATATAGTCCTCCTGTGGCAAGTATCCTAATGATGACAAGACTTCTAAAATAAGGGAGATAGCTGTCACACATTTAACTTGCATGTTTAGATAGAAGGGGAGAGGGGGAGAGGGAGAGAGGTAAAGCGAGTTTTCCTCCAACGGTGGAAACTGCAATTTAGATACACAACAGCTTAGGTCGTTATAATAATTTGCTTGCTGTCCAACAGAGTAAAGCATTCCGGAACTCATGGCATTTTCGTCGATCATTCGGACCCTGGAGCGCTCGCCTCTTACAGGTGAACTACTATCAAAACTAAACCGCCACCATACTCTACATCTCAATGGTGTCCCTCGCCTGCCGAAGGGATTAGTTACCTCAGCTTTGGCAAAGGCTTGCGGACGTAACTTATTTTTAGTCTGTAGCACTCTCGAGGAAGCCAGTCGCTGGGCGACACAACTCGAAGCGATGAACTGGAGAACTATTCACTTTTACCCTACCTCGGAAGCATCGCCCTATGAGCCTTTTGATCCAGAATCAGAAATGACTTGGGGACAGATGCAGGTTTTAGCAGATTTAGTTATTAATCCTAGGCAAGGAAATAATGACGAAGAGCCCATCACAAACGACAATGGCACCATCGCCATTGTCGCCACTCATGCCTCACTCCAATCTCATTTACCTCCACCAGAAGCATTTAAGCCCTATTGCCTGACCCTAAAGCGAGGGATGAGCTGGCAAGAGGATGCACCAGAGCAGGGGTCTGTCGTGGTGACAATTGATCAACAATTGGCACGCCTTGGCTACGAACGAGTTCCCCTAGTGGAAACGGAAGGTCAATGGAGTAGACGCGGCGATATTGTGGATATTTTCCCTGTAGCAGCAGAATTACCAGTGCGTTTGGAATGGTTTGGCGATGAGCTGGAGCAACTAAGGGAATTTGACCCTGCTACCCAGCGCTCCCTCGACAAAATTGAGCAGTTGGTGCTAACGCCTACAGATTTTGGTTCCATTATCGCCACTGCCCTGAATTCATCACCCTCAGAGGCTGCTGTCCTGGCTTCTGTTATCCCTGAAGAAACACAAGAGCAACTAAGTGCTGGGGAAATACCAGAAGGTATGGGTCGCTTCCTGAGTCTTGCCTTTGAGCAGCCAGCTTCTTTACTCGATTACTTACCAGAAAATACTTTAATTGCCATTGATGAACTCCAGCAGTGTCATGCCCATAGTCGGGGCTGGGTGGAACACGCCCATGAAACCTTTTTAGAGATGCTCGATCAAGCTGCTGTTGAGTTATTCATTAACCCTCTCCATCGCTCCTTCGAGGAATCTCTAGGAGTAGGAGAAGATAACAAAAAAAGCACTAGGGAGGATTTTCTTGATTATCCATTCCCCATACTTTATCTCTCGGAACTAGTAGAAGCAACTGATAGCAATGCCGTTAATCTAGCCTGTAGATCGGTACCGACAACACCTCACCAATTTGCCAAGCTCTCAGAAGTAATCCGTGAAGAACGTGACCGCGGCTTTTCCACTTGGCTAGTGTCTGCCCAACCTAGTCGTTCTGTTTCCCTGTTGCAAGAACATGACTGCACAGCTCAGTTTGTTCCCAACCCCCGCGACTATCCAGCCATTGATAAGTTGCAAATCTATAAAACTGCAGTGGCTCTGAAATATTCTGGGCTGGCAGAACTTGAAGGTTTTATCCTGCCTACCTTCCGTATCGTCTTAGTTACTGACCGTGAATTCTATGGGCAGCATACTCTAACAACTCCCAGTTATGTTCGCAAGCGACGCCGCGCTGCCTCCAAACAGGTTGATCCTAATAAACTACGACCAGGGGATTATGTGGTTCACAAAAACCACGGCGTCGGTAAGTTCTTGAAGCTAGAAAGCTTGGTAGTTAATAGAGAAACCCGCGAGTATTTGGTAGTTCAGTACGGCGATGGCACCCTCAGGGTAGCAGCTGACCAATTGGGAGTCTTATCGAGATTTCGACACACTGGCAGCCGTCCGCCAGAACTCAACAAAATGTCCGGCAAGGCTTGGGAAAAGACCAAAAGTCGAGTCCGTAAGAGTATTAAGAAACTAGCGGTTGATTTGCTCAAACTCTATGCCCATCGAGCCAAATTATCAGGTCATGCCTTCCCCAAAGATTCTCCCTGGCAGGAAGAGTTAGAGGATTCTTTCCCCTATCAACCAACCCCAGACCAACTCAAGGCAGTGCAAGATGTCAAGCGTGATTTAGAGAGCGATCGCCCTATGGATCGTCTCGTCTGCGGTGATGTCGGTTTTGGGAAAACAGAAGTGGCAATTCGTGCGATCTTCAAAGCTATAACTGCTGGTAAGCAAGTGGCTTTCCTTGCCCCGACAACTATTCTCACTCAGCAGCATTACCACACTCTCAAAGAGCGTTTTGCCCCCTATCCAGTCAATGTCGGTTTGCTCAACCGCTTCCGCACTGCTTCTGAACGCAAGGAAATCCAAAAACGCTTGGCTACAGGTGAACTGGATGTAGTGGTTGGTACCCATCAACTTTTGGGCAAGGGAGTGGCATTTAAGGATTTAGGGATGTTGGTGGTGGATGAAGAACAGCGCTTCGGTGTTAACCAGAAGGAGAAAATTAAAACTCTCAAAACTCAAGTAGATGTTCTCACCTTAACAGCAACACCCATTCCCCGTACTCTCTATATGTCTTTATCCGGGGTGCGAGAAATGAGTTTAATTACCACCCCGCCCCCATCCCGTCGTCCGATTAAAACTCATCTTTCCAGCTACAATCCAGAAGCAGTACGCACGGCAATTCGTACTGAACTCGACCGAGGAGGTCAAGTATTTTATGTAGTACCACGCATTGATGGTATCGAAGAGCTTGCTGCCAAACTTAGGGAAATGGTGCCTGGAGCTAGGCTGACAATTGCTCATGGTCAGATGCCGGAGGCCGAATTGGAGGCAACGATGCTGACCTTTAGCAATGGTGAGGCAGATATTTTGGTATGCACCACCATTATTGAATCTGGTCTAGATATTCCTCGAGTTAATACGATTCTGATTGAAGATGCCCACAAGTTTGGTTTAGCCCAACTTTATCAATTGCGGGGCAGGGTTGGACGCGCTGGCATTCAAGCTCATGCTTGGTTGTTTTTCCCGAACCAGAAGGTACTTTCAGAACCCGCTCGTAAGCGTTTGCGGGCAATTCAAGAGTTTACTCAGTTGGGTTCTGGTTATCAGTTAGCGACGCGAGATATGGAAATCCGGGGCGTCGGGAATCTCCTTGGTGCTGAACAATCAGGACAAATGGAAGCAATTGGCTTTGACCTCTACATGGATATGTTGCAAGAGGCAATTCGGGAAATTCAGGGGCAGGAAATTCCCAAGGTTGATGATACTCAAATCGACCTCAATCTTACCGCCTTTATTCCTGCTGACTATATTCCCGACTTAGACCAAAAAATCAGCGCTTATCGGACAGTAGCAGCGGCAAGTAATAAACAGGATTTAATGCAAATAGTAGCTTCTTGGGGCGATCGCTATGGTCCAGTTCCTGCTGTAGCGATGCAACTGTTGCGGGTGATGGAACTTAAGCAGGTGGCTAAATCTTTGGGATTTAGCCGTATTAAGCCTGAGGGTAAGCAGCACGTTGTCTTGGAAACGCCGATGGAGGAGCCTGCTTGGAAACTGCTCCAGGAGAATTTGCCAGATTATTTGCGATCGCGCTTTGTCTATACTCCTGGTAAGGTGACAGTTCGTGGTTTAGGTGTCGTCAAGGCCCAACAGCAGTTGGAAAATTTAATTGACTGGCTGGGAAAAATGCAAGGGGCCCTTCCTGAACCCACTTTAGTTTGAGGGCTAATAGAATATCGGTTATCTCAGTAAGGAATAAGTAATAAGTAATAAGTGTTTTCGTTGTCACTTAGTATTTATTGTTTTTAACCTTTTATTGGAAGTGAAACTATCTAATATAGCGCTACGCGCAAGGCTCCAGGGCTCTAGGGCTCCAGGGCAGAAGGCAGAGTTTGACAAAGTTCTAGCGATTTAGCTTGTCCTAACCTTAATACGTACTGCTATATAAGTTAATCTTTTGTTTTTACCAATTTGGTTTTGATATTCAAAATTTTGCTGATTTTAGAGCTAATTTTTATTGAAAATTATTCTTATTTATTAACGTAATTGCGTGGTTTCAGCGATTATGATAAATTAATAATGGTGGCTTAGTGTAACTTATTTTAGTAAAAAAATAACAAAAAATGCTCTAAACCCCTGTTTTTTGGTTAATTTTCTTGCCAGTCTCAGTAAGTCCTAGGGAGATGATAACTACCCTCGACGAACTTTTTTTGGCTGATTCGAGCATACTTGCTCAGGCTTTAATTTGACGTATTAACAAAAATATGGTATTTATAATCAGAATGCGGGCGGAGAGATTTCTAGTTTAGGGAATGGTGCCTTAAACCAGCAGGTAAGTTGCTCAAAGAAATTGAGAAAATAAGTCCTAATAATTCAGCTAGAAAATCTTGGCTCTTTCCTGAAGCAATATATTGAAAATCAAAATCGACCTGAAAGCTAGGGGAATTGGTCAGCTCCGTACCTCCGCTGACCCGCAATTCATGAGGGGCTGTCGCACCGAATTCATTTCCAGCGTTTAAACGCCCCATCCCACGCTGACCCTCCGGGTACAGACATGGGGCTTCTTGCCGGACAAGCTAAAACTAGACAACCAGACGCCCGTCAGACCTCTCCGTCCGGTGCAGTTGGAACTTGGGACGACACTTAAACTTGTTTTCTCTTGGTATATAAGGATTTGAGTTCTGGTAGAATCTCCCTTTTTTTAAAAACTGGAGTTTCAAACGCCAAAACTCATCGCCAAACACGACAAAACCAAAACACCATTAATCAGATAAAACGCAGCCACAATCTGTGTTTCTGACCAACCACTAAGTTCAAGATGATTGTGAAACGGTGACATCTTCAACAAACGCTTACCGATGCCATTGGCATCTTTCGTGGCTTTGTAGTAACTAACTTGGGCAATTACTGAAATCGATTCCACAAAGAAAATCCCAGAAAGGATAAATAAGCCCCAAAGATTCTGACTCAATAACCCTACTGCTGCCAGCGCTGCTCCCAGTGCCAGAGAACCCGTATCCCCCATAAATACTGCTGCCGGATTGCGATTATGGGCAACAAAACCAAGACAAGAGCCACTCATACAAGCACAGAAAACCATTAAACCCGGTGAAGTTGGAGCAACCAGCGCTCCCAATCCCAGCAGGGCAACAGCACAAGTCCCTGCAGCTAACCCGTCTACACCATCGGTTAGATTAGTAGCATTGCTTTCTGCTACTAGCACAAACACAGCCAAGGGCCAAAACAGCATCCCCAAGGGCAGGATCAAACCTAAAGGCAAACTAATCGAAGTAATACTTACTGGCTGGCTCCAAGCTAACCATAGGCAAAATAGCACCCCGCAACTAGTTTGGAGTGCCAGTTTCATTCGCGGTGAAATTCCCTTATTCGATTTTCGTCTAACTATCTGCCAATCATCGAGCCAGCCAATTACTCCATAGGCAAGGGTGACGGCTGAGACTGCTAAGACATCAATAAAGTCTTGCGACCTAATCATCAAACCCGACCAAACCAGAGCAATGATAATCGCCACTGGTACGAAAAATATCCCTCCCATCGTCGGAGTCCCTGCCTTTTGCAAATGGGTTTGGGGACCATCTTCACGAATAATCTGACCGATTTTGAGTGCTTGCAAAAGGGGAACAGCTTTGAATCCTAGCACAGTAGTAAGTAGAGCAGACAGCAACAGTGGTAAAACCATCGAGTTGCCAGCTAATAATGCTCGTTCCCCGATCCAATCTAGGAATAGAGCTCCTGTAACTAATCCAACTGCCAGAGACACTAACAAACCTAGTCCAGTTGGATTTAGCGATCGCCGATAAGATAACCTTACATCTACCACAGACTTTCAGTTCCTTCGTCTAAACTTCCTCACACCGATGTAATCCATCGCTTCTTGATGATTCCCGTGCCACCCACGTAACTGATAGGAATCGTAACATCTGTGGGGCGTTATCACTAGACCTTGCCAATTAATTTAACTAGTTAAGTTAATCAATTTGAGAGTAACCCTTGGTCTAGCTTTAAGAGCAATTTGCGGCGTTCAATAGCTTCCTCTTTCGATTCAGCCACCAGATGACTAGTTATCTACAGTCAAGGCAGTTGGGCAGTATATATATGTTTATGAACATATATTTATGAACTGCTCTAATCTTCCATTGTCTTCTTCACCAGTCTGCTCTGTTCAAGAGTTATGCACCGTGTTGCTCTGTGGGTCAAAGCCACCCCACAGTTGAGGTCTTACCCTAACAAATAACAATACATGATAGTAGGCTGACTTCACTATATTTGAGTATTTCAATAAGAACAACCGCCTGGCAGGAAAATTAAGTCTTCTCAATCTTCGATCAAGATCTGGATGCAGGTTTAGGTTTTTGATTTTGTACAATATGTCTTTAAATTACGAGGAAGTATGATCAGAATTTCTTTGGCGTACTCTCAGAATAATTGCCAAAGTGACCTGCTTAATCAACCAGTAAAAAACAGTAAGTATTACAAAAGTTACTGCTATAACTAGTACTGGGCGTTTAGCTGTTAAATCATCTAAAACTTTCATTACCACGTCCTCAGGTTTAGTGATTAAGTCCCAGCTGTTGAAGCGTCGGAATCGTCCTAAATAGACACCGACAGCGCTCAGAGCATGGGTAATCAACTCAGCCGTGAGAACCATTTGACCGGCACCTTGCCTGCGCAAATAGTGACCCAGGTTGATTAATGAGATCACATAGGCTTCAAACCCAGCTAGAATCGCCAGTAAATGCTGGGGGATCAACACGAGAGTAATTACCCACACTGAAAATCCCTCTCGAGTGGCATTAATCAGATGAATAATGTCTGTCAACAGATAAGGTGCATTGGGCAAAAAGGCAGCAAACACTAGAAACCCTAACCACCACAAAACAGAGCGTAGCTGAGATTTACTACGGAATAGCCAAAAACTCAAAGCCAAAGGTATAAAAGCCAGAAATAGATTCCAAACAATCCAGCCACTGTGAATATTTAAAGCCTTCATGGCTTCAGCAAATAGATATCTCATAGGCATTTACATGGGCTAATCTTAAGTTTTGACACTCCCGTAGCGCATTTAGCCTGGGATTGTGTAAGTTACTGTATGAAGCTACCGAAAATATAGAAATTTTCTTTTCCCCCTCCGCTAAAATAACAAATTTCGCCAGATGCTCTCTCCACCCAAACTTATTACTCTCCTTACTGATTTTGGCTTAAGCGATATATATGTGGGTGTGATCAAAGGTGTAATTGCACAAATCAACCCAGCACTGAGGGTAGTGGATCTAACTCATCAAATTCCTCCTCAAAACATCTTAGCTGCAAGATTTTGTCTGATGGGTGCCTATGCCTACTTCCCCAAGGGAACAGTACATGTAGCAGTAGTTGATCCAGGAGTTGGCAGCCAGCGCCGGGGTATTGCCCTGCAACTAGATGTCGGTTTCTTGATTGGTCCAGATAATGGGTTATTTAGTGGTGTCTTGAGTCAAACCAAAGTTTTGGCAGCAGTGGAACTAACCAACCCTGAGTATTGGCGCACAGCATCACCTAGTACAACTTTCCATGGTCGAGATATTTTCGCCACTACAGGAGCGCATTTAGCTAGTGGTGTACCATTGGAAAACCTTGGAGAAGTGATTGATCCGACAACTCTCGTTGAACTATCGATACCAGCTAAGCACACAACAGAGGCAGGTATTACCGGTTGCATCCAATATATTGATCACTTTGGCAACTTAATTACTAATATCCCAGCAGCTGAGGTTGAGGGAAAAAATTGGTTTATTTTTGTAGAAAATCAAACTATAGCTCGTCGCCCAACCTATAGTGATTGTTCTGCTGGAGAAGCTCTCGCCCTAATTGGAAGTCACGGTTGGGTAGAAATTGCAGTTAACAGTGGTAGCGCTAAGTCCGGTTTGCAGGTAGATTGGGGAGCAATCGTGGAATTAATCTTCATTTAGGAAAAATCATCGCGACACTGAATCATAGAAGTTATAAGCTTATAACTGTTACATTAAAACTGTTGTAACAGCAAGGCAGGAGGCAGAAGGAACAAGAGTTTTAACCATTAACTAATATCAAATAAATATATAATTTAAATGCGTAACAGCTTATACTCATTACTTATTACTTATTACTTATTACTTACCCCGTTCTAATTTGCTAAATTAGACGCCAAAAGCACCCAATCCTAACTTTTGAAAAACTCTGCTATGACCTTGATGCGGAACAATTCAGTAGGGACTCAACCCATCCCCCGTACCGTTGGACGCAATTACCAATCAGTAATTGTTATGGTATTCATTAGTTTATTCTTGCTAGGAGGAATTGGTTCTCGTTTAGCCTATTTACAGTTGTTTCAGGGAAAGCGTAACCAAGAGTTAGCAGAAAATAACCGTATTCGACTGATTCCGAAACCACCAGTGCGGGGCAATATTTTTGACCGTAAGGGGAAAATTTTAGCTAGTTCTCGATTATCTCATTCAGTATTTCTCTGGCCAATAGCACTTAAACAGGAGGAGTGGCCTGAAACCCTCAAGCGCCTCTCAGAAATTTTGAATATTCCGGAAGCAGAGATTCAACAACGACTGGAACGAGCTGGTTATAATTCTACTTCGCTACTAAGGATTGCTCGGGGCATCTCTCCTGCCCAAATCACTGCTCTGGCTGAGTATAGTAGTGAATTAAAGGGGGTAGAAGTTGATATTGAAGCGGTCAGGAATTACCCCAATGGTGATTTAGCAGCTCACGTTCTAGGTTATACTGGCGAGCTAAACGATCAAGAACTAGAAAGGCTCAGACCTCAAGGTTATCGTCTCGGCGACATTGTTGGCAAAATGGGTGTGGAGGAGTCTTTTGAGAAAACACTGCGGGGAGAATGGGGCGGTCAACAAGTTGAAGTCGATGGGGCTGGTCAAGTTATCCAGATTCTTGGTCAGAAAGTAGCAAAAGCTGGTCAAAATATCAAGCTCACCATCGATATAGACGTGCAAAAAGCAGCAGAGGCAGCATTAGGTTCTCGCCGAGGAGCGATTGTCGTACTCAACCCCAAAAATGGTTCTGTTCTGGCAATGGTTAGCCGCCCTGCTTTTGACCCCAACATTTTCTCCACCCGCATTAGCCAAGCAACTTGGAAACGATTGCAAGGTAGAGGCACGCCCTTTGTTAACCGAAGTTTGCAAGGCTTTCCACCTGCTAGTACCTTCAAAGTAGTTACAGCAACCGCTGGTATGGAATCCGGTAAATATCCACCCGGTACAGTGCTACAGACTTATGCCTATCTGCGTGTTGGTGGCGTGGCTTTTGGTGAGTGGAACAGAGCGGGATTTGGTGCTATGGGGTATATTCGCGCTATGGCTTGGAGCAGTAATACTTTTCACGGTCAAATCGGCAGGGGCATTGGTTCAAAAACACTGATTTCATGGTCGCGAAAGTATGGCTTTGGTCAAAAAACAGGTATTGAGTTGTCGGAAGAATCTGCTGGTTTAGTCGCCGATGATGCTTGGAAGCGAGAAAGATTTAACTGGGGATGGACGGTTGGAGATACAATCAATATGTCAATTGGTCAGGGCTTTACCCAGGCAACACCACTACAGGTAGCAGTGATGTTTTCAGCTGCTGCTAATGGCGGTTATCGAGTTCGTCCCCATCTACTGGAAGGCGATGAAGACTCAAAAAATTGGCGAACATCACTTAATCTGAAGCCAAAAACTGTTGAGACCTTAAAAAGGGGACTGCGAGCAGTTGTCTCTAGAGGTACTGGTAAGGTTTTATATGTGTCGCATCTGCCGCCAATTGCTGGTAAAAGTGGGACTGCAGAGGCACCACCCGGTAAACCTCACGCTTGGTTTGGTGCTTTTGCTCCTTATGAAGAACCAGAAATTGTGGTGGTTGCTTTTGCAGAACATTCTGGAGGTGGCGGTAGTTCAGTAGCAGCACCGATGGTGGGTAAGGTTATGGAGGCTTATTTTAAGTGAAGACTGTTCATAGTTCATTGTTGATTGTTCATTGGGAAAGTATTTCACAACTGCCGAATACTAAACCAATGAGCCATGAACAATGAACTATAAGCCATCAACCATAAACCATTCCAGCTATTCGCTCAAGGCAGAAGCTTTCGTTTGAGCTTCCTGCCAAAGTATAGACAAGAATAACTCCACCGCATAGCTCATAGTACTGACAAACACACCTTCTTCTGTGTCTGGAGCTGACACTAACCAACTCCCTTGTAAGCTAACTTCGATGTAGTCGGCATCACAGATAGAAATGCTAATCGCCTCCACTTGTTCGCGCCGAACAACAGTTTCTAAATCCTCTAGCTGTGGCAAATCTGCTGGCAGTAAAAAAGAAGCAGTACTTGGTTGAACACAAAGACTTGTACCAGTTCGCAAGGCGAGAATCACT
This sequence comes from Symploca sp. SIO3C6, assembly GCA_010692425.1. Classification (GTDB taxonomy): domain Bacteria; phylum Cyanobacteriota; class Cyanobacteriia; order Cyanobacteriales; family Coleofasciculaceae; genus SIO3C6. The sequence continues at coordinate 75,078 of JAAHHJ010000019.1, forward strand.
CTTGAGGACACCCATTCCTCCAGTGCAGTGGTCAAATGTTCCAAGTAAAAACTGTTTTCGGTGTAAGTTAGTTTCAGCATGACCCTCAATTTTCTACAGCTTTTATCAGGCTTGAGCAGGTTTTAGCAGGTTTTTCGCTATCTATTAGCTCCTCATCAAAAACCCCCGCTTCTTGTAGTCAGGAGCGGGGGGCAGAAAAACTGTTATGGTTTTTTGTCCTATATCGGTATAGCTCGTTTGCGCCTATACCTCCCGCAATCTTGGTCTAATTTTGGATAAATAGCCGATAAACTTCCGGCATAGTTATTGGGTAAATGTTTGCTAATCTCTCGTATGCGCTGTTGTCTTGAGCCAAATAGATTCCTAAACACAAACTCCACCAACGTTGCTACTGAGAGCCAACCGCAGAGGCGATTGTCGTCAGAGCAAAGGGTGGAGAGGTTTAGATAAAGACTCATTGAATAGTGAATTAGTGAAGATGAATTTCCAAGCTGCTTTTTAAATACTACACTTGTATTACGAACCTGTCCACTAAATTTCGAGGAAAAAATAATGATACGCACCCTCACCCGGACTTCTACCACTGAAATGGAAGTTACCAGCATCCGTCTGGAACGAGAGTTGAAGGACAAGCTGAAAGAACTATCAGGCAACCAGGGGTACCAAGCTCTGATTCGAGATGTCCTCTGGAACTATGTGCAACAAAAATCTGGCGATTATCGCTCCGAGTTTTCAAAATCTGATATCAGAGCTAGTATTGAGGCAACTGCTCAGGAAGAAGAGCGTTGTGTACTCACAGGCAAGTTTATTCGACCACAGGAACCAATGTTATTGGGACTTACAAAAACCGGAGATATGGTTCCCCTCAGTGTAGAAAGTTTGTAAAAGCTTAGAGAAATCCTGAAAGCGCAAGTCTATATACGAGAAGAAGATAGGCTTGCGCTTTCAGGATGCAAAACTACCGATACCATGTGACTCGGTCTGTTCTATGATCTTGATAGTCTACATCTTCTACTACTGTAAGCTGACCATTGGTTTCCATCCTTAGCCAAACCATTCTTTTGGCAAAACCTTGGTCGTATCTAGCGTAACGCCAATTTCCATCAGGATGAAATTGAATTACAGATTCTCCCCAATCACAATCTGTTGGATGGCAGGAACCAAAAACCCTGATACGAGTACGAGGTGGATTTAAACAAAGTTCACCGACAGGACATAAGATTACATCGTTACACTCCCATATGTAATTAACAACGGTAATACCCCTGGTATTAGTGTCTACATTCTCCCATGTACCAGCCATTGGTTCAGGCGCACAAGCTGCAGAGGATGGGTGAGTGAAGCCTCCGATGGCAAGCGAATTAGGGTTAGGCAAAGCGCGTGAAATGACTTAATTGTGTAATATGCATCATGGCTAATTTGTCTCCAGATTCCACTTGACGCTAATCCTAACAACCATAGCGCGAGTTTGCCAACTTGACGAACAGATTAGTGCTTTACAAAGGAATGTTGCTTATTTTTAAAAGCTAAAACCCTTGTAATATCTGCATTTTGTCACAAAAAATGATAATTACTTTTCTGAAATCAACAAAACTATTGACAAAGTAAAAAAAAGCGACCACAATGATGGCTGTTGATTGAATTTGCAGTAATGAAAAAAATCTGTAGCCTATTACTTGTCTTCTTTTTCTGTTTCTTGGGAATAACTGTTTCCCCTCACAAGGCATTTGCTTATGAACCTGAGACAGGAGCAAGATTTTATTATGAAACTGATTATGATCCGGACAACGCTGATGTTCGATATTTTGACCTTCCCGATGGTGAGGATATAGGTTACCCAGTAACTTTACCGTCAGGGATGTTTAAGTCTGTCAAAATCAGCAAAAAATCTGAAGTATACGCCTGGAAGGACGGTAGTAACGAACAACCTGATTTCATCTGGAACTTTAATCAACCTGATATTTCTTCATTAATGACTGATCCTGAACAGACATTCACAGCGAAATTCGAGGCTAAGTCTGTAGGACCAGAACGTCTTCTTAGTGTTAGCTTTTTCGATCAGGAACAAGATGATCAAGATTGCTTCTCAATTAAAGTTCATGATGTTGATGACCCAGAAGGAGACCCAGTTATAGTCTGTGCTAACCAAGGATATGAAGTAGTTGGAAGCATACTGCAAAAAGATATTGATGAACAAAATCCACTTGAAGCTGATATTTTTCACCCATTTCCACCAACTGGAGAATACACCGAAATAGTTGGTTATTTCGTAGCTAGTGAGAGTACAAGTGGTCATAATGATGTAGAGTTTAAGATAGATAAATATATAGGTTCAAAAAACATCTGCTGGCAGAACATGGGATTCAATGCTAATAAATTCGGTCATGCTTTTAATTTTCAAGTAGTTGAGCCTTTTCAAGTTGGACCAGATGGAGAGTGCATTGGAGCTGTTCGTTTTTCTAGAGGAGCTTCAGGCAACTTAAGAGGCAAAATTAAAAACTTAGAAAAGCGAGTTAAAAAACTTGAATCTGAGATTCAGAACAGAAAATATCCGAACTTCGAGTTCAATTTTAATTGAAAACATTACCTAATGTTTTTAACCTAAGTTGCTAGTTATTCGCCCATAGACAATAGCATCGTAAAATCCCCTCCTGGATAGCTTCCACGAGGGGACTATGCTCAATAAAGTAATTGCTATTTACACCATAGTCTCTTTAAGTTGTCTCAAAAACCATTGGCAATCAGAATAAGTGGTGCCCAGTAATAGGGGTGACTGAAGCGATTATCCCCTTCTGGAGGCAAACTTCTAGAATCTCTTTGCTGAAATCCCCAATTTGCTAACCCGGTGTAGTTACAATTAATTAAAGCTATTTGCACTTGTCGCAGAGCTTGAGCTTTGGTTATTTTGGAATCTAACTCGACGTGCAACTCTGTGCTAACCAAATAACCTACAAAAAAAGCGATCGCTCTGCTAACTTTAACCTCCCAGAAGTTCAATTAGCCCGAAGCGATCGCTCAGTTTGCAGTAGGCACTTTAGTACCCTTAGTTCCAATTCAAATATCTTGTTCGCTCAATTCACGAGTCATGTGGTCAAAAGGTTGATCGATAAACGAGGTATTAAGTACACCAACATCTTCGGTCATACTTTTAACCATATCTTTCATAATTTGAATACCACGAACTGTAGGTCCAATTGGCACTCCCAAAGAATTGTAGGTTTCCCTTAATCCTTGCAAAACTCGTTCATCTAAGACATTGGTATCAGCTGCCACAATTGCATAACTGGCATAGCGTAGATAATAATCCATATCCCGCAAGCAAGCAGCATAACGGCGAGTTGTGTAAGCATATCCACCAGGACGAAGCAATTCTGGCACTTCATCAAATAGTTCTGAACTTGCTTTCTTGACAATTTCTGCTGCATTAGCATTAATTACCGAAGCCGCAACAACTCGTGCCGTCCCAGTTTCAAAATAAGACTTAAGTGAATCAATGGCATTGCGATCCAGGTAACGACCTGTACCGTCATAATTCTTAATCAGATTTGTTACCACATCCCGCATTTCATCTTTCTCCCAACAACACAACAATCTGTTTATCGTTATCTCTGAAAGTACAATGGTCTAACTTGCAACTTTGCATCAGGAGCCTTCAAGAATTTGTGTACTTTGTCTGATTCCCAAGTTGCTCATGGGGATTATCTCAAATAGGAGTTAAATCCTCAAAAGCAAGCAAGGAATAGATCGCCTAGAGTTTAATCACAAAGCTTTAAGGGATGTTTTTGTGTAATCAAAACATCAACATGCTCTAGCAATCTGACCATAGCTACACAACTTTTGATGATGTATACTTTTGACCCATTGCGGTTTATATTCTACCGTTGTGGCGGCTCCTTCGGACTATACTTGCTCAGTGCTATTGAAGAAAATCCGGAAAAAACCTTATATTCAGATATTTAGCTGGTTCGTTAAATTATCTTATGAAACGGGAAACCACCTGGTGTAATTGCCCAAGGTGATGGGTATTATACCCGATTTTGCCTTGGTCTCACCGATGCCAAGCCACACCAACCCTAAAATCGGATTGTTGGCATAGACTAAAAGACACTTGGTTGTTGTCATTTCCATGAGGGCAGGCAGCCGGAGCCTTCACTGTTCTCGGGAAGAGACGAGCTATGCGTTATTAGCCGCAAAGGCCATATCATGCAGTCGGCAGACTTAGCAGCCGAAGCTTGACCCTAAGTTCTTCTATAGGAGAAGAGATATTGTAGAGATTGTAAAACTTGGTTAACAATCAAAGACTGTCTCAGTACATCGCAATAGTCAACTTGACATTAAGGAGTGATTTATGCCCGAAACGCCACAAGAAGTCTTGAAAATGATTCAAGACGAAAACATAAAAATCATCGACCTCAAATTCATTGACACCCCTGGTATCTGGCAGCACTGTTCCTTCTACCAAAATCAAATCGACGAGAGCGCCTTCACTGATGGCGTTGCCTTCGATGGTTCCAGTATTCGTGGATGGAAAGCGATTAATGAATCTGACATGACTATGGTGCCCGATCCCAAAACTGCTTGGATCGACCCCTTCATGAAAGAACCAACCCTGAGCATGATCTGTAGCATTAAGGAGCCGCGTACCGGAGAATGGTATAATCGCGACCCCCGCACCATTGCTCAAAAGGCGATTGACTTCTTGATTTCCACTGGGATTGGAGATACTGCCTTTTTTGGTCCTGAAGCTGAGTTCTTCGTCTTTGATGACGTCCGCTTTGACCAAACCGAGAGTCAGTGTTTCTACTACGTAGACAGTGTTGAAGGTCGCTGGAATACTGGTAGAGAAGAAGCTGGCGGTAACTTGGGATATAAGCCCCGCTACAAAGAAGGTTATTTCCCAGTCTCCCCCACAGATACCCTGCAAGACATGCGTACCGAAATGCTGCTGACAATGGCAGATTGCGGTGTACCTATTGAAAAGCACCACCACGAGGTTGCTACAGGCGGACAAAACGAGTTAGGTGTCCGCTTTGGTAAGTTGATTGAGTCAGCTGACTGGTTAATGACCTACAAGTATGTCATCAAAAATGTTGCCAAGAAATATGGCAAAACTGTTACCTTCATGCCCAAGCCAGTGTTTAACGATAACGGCTCTGGGATGCACACCCACCAGTCTATTTGGAAGGATGGGAAACCGCTATTTTTTGGTAACGGCTACGCTGATCTCAGTGAGATGGCACTCCATTACATCGGTGGGTTGCTTAGACACGCTCCAGCACTCTTAGCTTTCACTAATCCTAGCACCAACTCCTACAAGCGCTTGGTACCTGGATTTGAAGCACCAGTGAACCTGGCTTACTCTCAAGGAAATCGTTCCGCTTCCATCCGTATTCCTCTTTCTGGCAGCAATCCTAAGGCAAAACGGTTAGAGTTCCGTTGCCCTGATGCTACTTGCAATCCCTATCTGGCTTTTGCAGCCATGCTTTGTGCTGGGATTGATGGAATCAAGAATAAGATTGACCCCGGTGCATCTTTGGATGTAGATATCTATGATCTGAGCCCCGAAGAATTAAGTAAAATTCCTTCAACTCCTGGTTCTCTTGAAGCTGCCCTAGAGAGTTTAGAGAAGGATCATGCTTTCTTGACTGACTCAGGTGTCTTTACCGAAGACTTTATCCAAAACTGGATTGAGTACAAATTGGACAATGAAGTCAACCCAATGCGCCTGCGACCTCATCCTTATGAATTTGCTCTCTACTATGATGCCTAGAATTAAGTGACGTACTCCCACACCGAATCAAAGATTACGGTGTGGGCTTCTCCTCCCCCCAAGGGAATTCGCTTTTTTGAGTGAGGCGACGCCCAACCCCACTTTTTTGATCACAATTGCAGAGTTCAAGTCACGAGGCATGGAAGCTCCACATGAGCATTCATGCCATCTGTCCCTTAGCTGTTTCGGAACTCTAGACAGACACATCGCGCAATGTTGAGATGTTCCGGCAGGGTTAACCTTAATACGCACTGCTGTAAATACTACACCAGCCACCGCCAACGGTGGCTTTTTTTTCCACCTTTGTTGGAACAGCTTCTATTCTTTTTCCGGCATCTAGTACTACCTTACCGTTAATCTTGACAAAAGAATAATTTTCCCTGATCTCCCCATCCCCCCATCTATGTTCGAGAAGGTGTGCCTCACTCAATTGAAAAGCGCTATATATTTGCCCACTAACTAAAAAACCGCGTTACGATTCAATACATAGCTTTACAAAAACAAACAAAAGTTATGACGGTTGCTTATCCCCGTAAATTAAATAATGCGATGAGTGCGCGTGACGTCCTCAAGCAGGTGGTGCGCGATCAAGAAATTCATTTAATTGTCCTCAATCGCTACCGATACAGTGAACAGCGCACTTGCAAAGACCTAACTGATTTAATCGAGAAATTAGATGGGCAACCACCAGAACTAATACGAGACTTGTCCCATCATATTTCAGACGAAGCTCGTCATGCAATGTGGTTAACTGAACTACTGGTGGATTTGGGAGCAGATGTCGGCAAACCACCTGGAATATCCTATATCGACGAATTTGAGAAGCTTCTAGACCAAGATTCCTATTTCCAAGAAGCTCATCGGGAAGATGGGATAATCAGCTTCCTGGCAGCAATTAATGTTACAGAGAAGCGAGGTTGTGAGTATTTCTCTGCTCACATACAAGCTTTGAAAGATGCGCCACAAACTGAGGAAAATATCAAGATTCGGGAAACGATCGAAAAAATTTTTCCGGAGGAAGTTAGTCATGTGCGTTGGGGTAACCGCTGGCTGGCAAAAATCGCCAAAACTAGTCCGGAAAAACGACAAAAAGTAGAGCAGGCAAAACGCAAGTATGCTGCAATTGAGCATGCTGCCTTTGAGTCTGGTTCAGATATTATGGCAGGTGCTGAACTGCGTCGGGTTAACCAACTTTTGGAGATCAGCAATACTATGCCGGTTTGGGAACGTCCAAGCTATTTGATGGAACGTTTACCCCAGGCTTTATTAGCTCCTGAATTACAGATGACTCGCCTGCAAGCAGCACAAAAGGCTTGGAATCGGAATCCGCAGGCATTTATGGAAAAGTTTGTACCGATGTTTTTGAAAGGTTTAGAACCTTTGATTAAAGTAGATCTCCCCACTTAGGCAGATATGCTATTTGATATCTCCATGCTTTAAAAAGCATCGATTCTGAATGTTGTGACCAAGTAATCTTAAGACACGCTTCGTCACAACATTCATATACAATTTTAGGACTTAAGTCCTCCTGGAAGGGAGATGCTTGTGACCCATTTTTTGGATCAATGGTTTTTAGTTTTGATTGAGTCTGACTTAATTACAGTGCAAAAAGTACTTTTTAAGCCATACTTGTCTCGTTTACAAAATTTATAAAAGTTGTATTAAGGTATACTAGTCTTAATAACAAAAATAAAAATTAAACAAATTTTATAGTTTGAGAGGCAAACAATAAGCGTGAGTAAACATAAACTTGTTTCTCCCGATCAGCAAATCGACAAGCCGCAAAGGCGCTATGATCCAAAGGAAATCGCGCGCTATTATCGCTCCCGACTTTGGTTAGTTATCTGGCGTGCAATCACGGTAGTCTGGTCATTCGCCCAATTTCTTTGGAACCTCAAGTGGGATGAATGGCTCAAACAGATTGAGTGTAACAAGTTGAGAAGAGCCGTACAGCTGCGGCAAATGCTTACTGAGCTTGGTCCGACTTTTATTAAAGTAGGACAGGCTCTTTCAACTCGTCCAGACTTAATTAGAAAAGACTTTTTAGAGGAACTAGTTAAATTACAAGACCAACTACCGCCCTTTGATACTGAAGTTGCCTTCTCGATAATTGAGTCGGAATTGGGACGCCCCATCAATGAAATGTATAGCCAAATTTCTGAGGCACCCGTTGCTGCTGCTAGTCTTGGTCAGGTTTATCATGCACATTTACTCACAGGAGAAGAAGTTGCAGTTAAAGTGCAGCGCCCCAATTTAGAGCCAATTATAACCTTAGACCTCTATTTAATGCGCTGGCTGGCTAGTTGGCTAGCTCCTTGGCTACCTCTGAATCTAGGTCATGACCTCACTTTAATTGTTGATGAATTTGGCACTAAGTTATTTGAGGAAATTGACTACATTAATGAAGGTCATAATGCTGAGAAATTTGCTAGTAACTTCCAAGATGATCCCACAGTCAAAGTCCCCTCAATCTACTGGTCCTATAGCTCTGGAAGTGTTCTCACTCTCGAATGGATTAGGGGCTTTAAACTGACAGACACTGCCAGTATTCGCGAGGCTGGACTCGATCCTGATGCTGTGATTAAAATTGGCGTGATCTCCGGTCTAACTCAGCTGTTGGAACATGGCTTTTTCCACGCCGATCCCCATCCAGGAAACTTATTTGCCCTACCTGATGGACGCATGGCATACATTGACTTCGGCATGATGGATCAGCTGGAACAGAATACTAAAGAAGCCCTCGTCAGTGCCATAGTTCACCTGATTAATCAAGATTACGTTGAATTAGCCGCTATTTTTGTCAAATTAGGTTTCTTGACCCCAGAAACTGATATCATGCCCATTGTCCCTGCCTTGGAAATGGTGTTGGGAGAAGCGATAGGTGAAAAGGTAGGAGATTTCAACTTTAAGACAATTACCGATAAGTTCTCGGAATTGATGTATGATTACCCCTTCCGTGTACCTGCCAAGTTTGCCCTAATTATTCGTTCTTTAGTAACGCAGGAAGGTCTGGCACTAAGTTTGAATCCTAATTTCAAAATCGTTGAAGTTTCTTACCCCTATATAGCACAGCGTCTGCTCACCGGTGAATCACCTCAAATGCGACGACGCTTGCTTGAGGTATTGTTTAAGGATGGTCAATTTCGGTGGCAACGGCTAGAGGGTATGATTGCGATCGCTCGTTCTGACCAGAACTTTGATTTACTACCAACGGCTCAACTAGGTTTACAGTATCTACTCTCAGATGAAGGTAAGTTTCTGCGGCGTCAGTTAGTTATGGCTCTAACAGAAGATAACCGATTGCATACTGAAGAGGTTCAACGTTTGTGGGAACTCGTCAAGGACGACTTGCAACCAGAACGTTTGTTGAATGCAGCTCTAAGTTCCCTCAAAGAGGTTTCTAGTGAGGGCATTGCCGCAATTTTAACTCCCGTTGCTGCCTTTAAGGTTGAGTAGTTTTAGCAACTAGAAAGCTTGTAAACAGAAAGCTTGTAAAACTGGGCTCCCCTTTTTTAAGGGTGACGATAAGGGGTTGAAGTACTTACACTAACATCTGCCGCCTATCAAGTACAAGATTTTAATAGCCAGCCAATCAAAACACCTAGCCCTCCAAAACGAACAGCTTGCCAAAAGGGCTCTTTAAGAGAACCCCAAGAAAATAGATGACTCTCTAGGTTCAGTTCAATAGTTTCTAGCTGCTCTTTAATTTGCTTTAATTCTGCTTGCAGCTGAGTGTGCTTACTATTGCTACGCAATTCTTTTTTTATGAGTTCTCGACGTCGTTGGAGTTGTGCTTGACGTCGCCGAGCTCGCTTAATCTGGGTGTAGCGTTCTTTGAGTGCTTGCAGCGTTCTTTCTGCTTCTGACAAGGCTTGCTCAAATTCAACCTCACTGGGAGAGTGGTGGTTAGATTCTGAACCGTGGGGTGATCGTGGTAACGGTTCTGGAGACATCTTGAATGGAATAGTAGAGTGAGAATAAATTAGTGGTTTTTAAAAATTATGCCGGAACCAATGCAGTTAACCACAACAGACATTATCAGTGAGCTTAGCACTCTAGAGTTAGCTCAAGCACTGGCCCAACGTCTCACCATTAGACCCAATGATTGGCACCGACTAAAATCTAACCGCCAAGCCAGGGCTAGCGAACAAGCGGCTGCTGCCCTGGTATTTCTTCTCAAGGAACAGCCAGAAGAAGCGCTTGCCAGATTTCGCCAAGCTTCAGGATGGCTAGACCGCTCACTCAGCGCACCTCCCTGTCCAAGCCATGGCAATCACCATTCAGGGAACTAGGGGCAGCCTAGAACGGGATCCCACCTGTTTACAGAGCCTAATTTCTGTACCCTGGCGATTCCACTGGACATGATCAAAAATCAGGTGGAGGAGACACAAACCTCTGCCTCTTTCTGAAGCATCACTGGGCAAATTTGAACTATGATCTGTTTGTTGACAACAGGGTGGACAAAAGCCAGGACCTTCATCTGAAATCACCCACCAGTACTCACCATTTATTACTGTGAAGTGAACCTTTACCTTTTTACTTGGGTCTAAATTATTACCATGCTTGGCTGCGTTCACTAATGCTTCTTGTAGTCCTAAGCGGAGTTCAGGTCGCCATTTCCTGGGAATTTGTTCAAGTAGTAAATCCAGGATGGGGCTTAGGTAGAGCGTAGAAGCAAAGCTAATTGTTCCCCAGTCTTGTCCAACCGGACGCAATGATACAGCAATCACGCGATCAACCTCTAGATATATATATTGGTGGACTTGACACAATACAGGCGCAAGCGCCATGTTTTGCAATCTAAAAACCTTCCCTCAACCAGACTTTAAGGCTCAGGGTTAATCAAAATGCAGACCAAGCTTGTTATAACGAACCTAAAAATTCTAGGTTCCGCTTATATTGCAGAACTTTGACCATAATTTCAGGGTAACTCGGAGATTTGTTCAGTGTAATTACCGAAGCTATTACTAACTTACTAATGGATAATGGTTGAAGTGCGCTAACTTCCTGCCTCTAGATGTTTGGTTATTCTCTAGCTTCCCAGAGAATAGCCTATAAATACTATTGTATCGAAATACTCTCTCAAACACCAGAGTACCTCTGTCTAATGTCAGAGAAATAGAAAGGCTACACATTCAACGTGAGAAGTTTTGGGAAAAAAATCGGCAGGTTGCACAAGACCTAACTGGTAGCCACCTCGAGCACAGAGCAGTTTGAGATCCCGTGCTAGGGTAGCTGCCTTGCAACTGACATAAACGATTTGTCTAGGGGATATTGTTAGTAAGGCTTCGATAACCGCAGGCTCACACCCAGTGCGCGGTGGATCCAGTAAGACAATATCCGGCTTGCTCCCCAGTTGAGGCAGCAACTGTTCAACTGCTCCGATGTGAAACTCAACATTAGTGATACCGTTAATTTCTGCATTGATCTGAGCCTGCTGCACCGCTGCTGATTGTACTTCCAAACCAATGACCTGTCGCACTCGTTTTGCTAAGGGTAAAGTGAATGTGCCCACACCGCAGTAGGCATCGACTAACAGTTGGGTGTCACCAAGAGATAGCTGCTCAATGATCACATTTAACAAGGCTTCAGCAGCTTCAGTATTGATTTGGAAAAAAGTCTCTGGTAAAAGCTGGAACTCTATACCAGCAAAGTACTCGCGCAAGTAAGGTTGACCAGCAAGACAATAGGTATGGGAACCAAAAATGGCATTAGTGCGCTTGGGGTTACAATTGAGGCAGACACCCACTAGTTGAGGATACTGACTTAACCACTTTTGTGCCTGGGCTTCGACATCTGTTAAATTTGGGTCAGTGGTGACTAAGGTCAGCAGGATTTCGCCACTACGGCGTCCGATGCGTAGCGACAGATGGCGCAACTTTCCTTGGTGACGGCTTTCATCATACACTGACCATCCAAGTTGCCCAATATCCTGTTTAATTTGAGCCAGCATTGGGTTTAGGCGAGGATCTTGGACGGGGCATTGATTGAGATTTATCAGCTGGTGGCTGCCTTTTCTGTAATAGCCAGCTTGCACTGTACCAGTTGATGACCTTTTTAGGGGATAGGTCGCTTTATTGCGATAACCTAAGGAAGCTTCAGTTCTCATGATTGGTGCCACCTGTGGTTGAGTGAAACCACCAATGCGTTTTAGGGCCTCAACTACCAGCTTATGCTTGGCGGCTCCCTGGTGCTCATCGGTAATGTGCTGCCACTGACAGCCGCCACACTTATCAGCAACAATGCAATGAGGTCTTTGACGATGGGGAGATTTCTCTAAAATTTGCTGAAGTTTGCCGTAGGCATATTTAGGTTTGACGCGCACTAAACGCACTAAGGCATAATCACCAGTGACAGTATCTGGCACAAAAACCACTCTGCCTGCCAAGCGTCCAACGCCATCGCCGGTATCGCTGAGGTCAGTAATCATGAGTTCGACTAACTGACCTTGTTGCCAAAGGTTGGGCGTGGAATCATTAGTTATCATTAGCAAGGTTGAAAATTTATAGGATAACCTACTATGGATAAGTCTTTATCTGTGTTACCCAAGTTTCGAGCAAAGCCCCTTCTTTCCAGGTAGGGGATGTAGCGAGGTGCGCTTGCGCGCGTGTCCGTGAGTACAAGCTTGAAATTTAGGTACGCTCATGATATTACTAGTAATTGGCACAGGCTGAAAAACCGCTGACTAGAGGTAAATATACGGGTACCGTACTCTTAGTGATCAGAAAGTAGTAATGCTAAGTGGGAAGGGAAGATCCACTATAAAAACCCAGCTAACTATCAATTAGCGCCACCAGTAAAGAAGGAGTCGATACATAAAGTACCGCAGGGCATGTGGGAACTGGGAAGTAGGGAGGAACAGCTTGATGTGGCAACTTCCAACAAATTCCTAACGCTTGGGGAGATAAACCCACTGGGACTATCTAAATTAGGCTTGATTCAAGGTGCGTTTCTGTACGGGGATTCGGTTTAAGTATTGCCGCAAGGATAGATAGTTTTAAGGTATGTCGCGGAGCCAAGAATCCCCGCTCCTTCAGGGCGGGGAGTGTCAACTAGAGTCGCTAAACTAAAAACGTCACCTTAATTCACCAACATAACAACATAATATGAGTGTAGTTAGTCAGGTTATTCTCAAGGCAGATGATGAACTCAGATATCCCAGTTCTGGTGAACTCAAGAGTATCAATGAGTTTTTGAAAACTGGTGAACAGCGGACAATGATTGCTGCCACTTTAGCGGAAAATGAAAAAAAGATTGTCTCTGAAGCTAGTAAACAGCTTTGGCAGAAACGTCCTGAGTACATTGCTCCAGGTGGTAATGCTTATGGTCAACGTGAAAGGAATCAGTGCCTACGGGATTACGGCTGGTACCTGCGGTTAGTTACCTATGGTCTCCTGGCTGGCGATAAAGAGCCAATTGAACAAATTGGTCTGATTGGGGCCAGAGAAATGTATAATGCTCTGGGCGTTCCTATGGCAGGGATGGCTGACGCGATTCGCTGCTTGAAAAATGCTTCGTTAGGATTGCTCAATGACGAAGATGCCCAGGAAGCAGCGCCCTATTTTGATTACATCATTCAATACATGTCCTAGTTGTTAAGGAAGCTAAGTTTAGCGCATTCAACACCATAATTTTTGAATTAGTGTTGGCATATTGTATGATGGCACTTAATTACTCAATTCTACCTCCAGCCCTAGAGCTGGGGGGATTTTCTTGAGGGTTTTTAGTTCCCAGTTATTAATAAGGATGCAGTTGGTGCAAAAACTGCCGTGGATTTCCATTATGCTGTTGTTACTAACCCATGGTGTTTTTGGCTGGTTAGTATCTGCTGATTATACATCTTGGTTACTGTGGCTAATATCAGCAGTTTTTATCTTGTTAGTCGCCTTTGTTTTAGCTTCCCCTGTAAAACTATCTGGAAACCTAGTTGCCAGTTGGATAAAATCTGATAATAGAGCCTCGATTACAACAATTATTGGCTCTTTTCTTGCAGTACTCATACTTTGTTGGATTCATATTTTTATTCGTTTCCTTGTACTGATTTCAGCTATGGCTTTAGTCAGGTTAGATCTTCAGGCAGAAAATTACAACAATGGATGGTTAGCCTTTGGGATTCTAGCTATAGTTTCCTTAAGTGGTTTCTTTATAGGTTTAATGACGCATCAACTGCTCTCTATGGGATGATATTTTGAGATTTTGCCTGCTTACAGCATTCAATTTTCTGGCTGTAGTTGAATTCTTAATCTTCCTTCTGGTGTAACAATGATGTTGCCTCCCAATTTCTCGATGCGATTGATGGCGAGATTGCGGGTGCGCTCATCAACTGCATTCTCTAATACCATAGACCAAGCACTTACTTGAGCTAATCTGCTATTAGGATTGAGTGAGATAAACTCAGCAGTTTGGATGGATCGTGCAGCCACTTGCTGACTTTCTAGATCAGCATAAGTACTAGCCCATTTGGCAGCATTCTCAAAGGATTTCCTGGCTGAGTTAGCCTCACCCAAAAATAATAACTCGTCAATTCCTTTATATCGCCAAATATAATAAGACCGAGGTGGAACTTGAGGAGAAAGTGACTCTAAACCCTTAGACATCAATGCTACAGAACGCTCCGGCATGCCAGCATATAAAGAACTACTGGCAGAAAGGAACAGATAGGCATCTAGAAATTTGGGATCACGATCTATTATAACTTCAAAATATTCTGGACTGAGTCGATAGTCTGTCGCAGCACGAGCCTCGTTATCGCCAAAATAGATTAGAAAACTAATAAATACCCAATCTGCTAGCAAATTATCAAAACTAAATGCTGGAATGTTTTTAAGTAGATCGAGACGTAATCTTTCTAGCTTTACTTCTCTTTGGAGGGCGATAGCTGTTGCACTTTTAGTTCCCTGCTTAAGAGCATTGAGTTGAGGCAACTGTAGCCTTAAAACTGATACAATGCAGCCGAAAGTGACAAGAGGTAATGCTATTAAATGAGTTAAGTTTCGACGAAAGGGCCGGAGCATAAACAGATGAGCAAGGTTTACAACATTAAGCTAAGATACATCTGAATTGTAGATCTTATGGAACTTTAGACGAGAAATTATCAGCTTGAATTTGTACATTTACCTCAGCTAAATAAGGTGTATGTTTCTGAATTTGGTTTTTCACTTGGGTAGCAATGGCTGTGCCTTCTGCCACAGAGAGACTAGGCTCAACATAAATCGACACTTGTGCATGTAGTTTACGTCCAAGCCATCTAGCTTGGATACTGTCAATTCCTTTGACTGCCAAGACGTGACTCACAGCATGGTGTACTTCATTAATAATTTCTGGCTCTACACCATCTAACAAGCGAGTGAAGATAGTTTTGCTAGCATCCCAAACAATCTGTAGCAGTACTAGTGTAATTAATAATCCAATTACCGGATCTGCCCAAGGATAGCCTAACCACAACCCCAAAGCACTCAAACCAACAGATAAGCTAACTAAACCATCGGCACGGGCATGATATCCATCTGCTACCAAGGCAACACTGCCAATTTCTTTACCTACTCGAATCCGAAATAAGGCAACAACTTCATTACCGATAAATCCGATAACTGCTGCTATCGACAACGCGCCTAAATGTTCCAGTGATTGAGGATGGAGAAAGCGGTTAATGGATTCGTATCCTGTAATTAAAGCACTTAATAAAACTAGAGCAACAATTGCTACCCCGGCTAGATCTTCTGCCCTTCCATAACCATAGGAAAAGCGTTGATTAGGTTTCCAGCGAGCCATGAGGAAAGCAATACCTAAAGGAATAGCGGTGACAGCATCGCCGATGTTATGAATTAAGTCAGCTAACAAGGCAACACTTCCTGAAATCCAGAAGACAATTGCTTGTACAGTTACTGTTATCATCAGGCCGACAAATGACCACTTTACTGCCCAGATTCCTCGCTCAGAGCTAGTGATTTCTGGATCGATACTGCCGTGGGTGTGAGCGTGCTTGTATTCTGCATGGTTGTGAGTATGAGAGTGAGCATGGATGTACTCTCCTGGTGTGGTTTTCAACATAGTTTTTGATAGTTTTTCTTCGACACACTAGCAAACCCTTCGTGATATACTTCTGTGTCTTGATCACGGACTCCCTGGCAAGGCTCACTATTATAGATGGGGCTGTTTTTCTCCGCAACACATAGGCGATATTCCCCCATAAGTACCTGCGACATTGATAAAGTTTACTGGTTGAGGCAGGATGTGGGGTGTAGGGTGTAGGGTGTAAGGTGTAGGGTAACTTTGACGGATTTCATAATTCTTTACATAGAGCCATTTATTTATGTCTGACTACTTAGTTTCAACATGGTCGGTAACAGCAGTAAAATCTAGGGGTTCTAAAAGTTAATGACATAAAGGAGCAGGGAACAGGTAAGAAAATTAAATGTATCTTACGAAGAAAGAGAATTGCTATAAAATTATAATTATTTTTATGATCTATGAAGTCTTCAAAAATAACCTAAACCATGCCTAATCTGGATAATCTTTCATTACTATATGCTTTTTTTGTGGAATAGGCATCCTTGCCTGTTCAAATATGCAAATTAAATGGGGAACAACTTAATATCTGAGTAAGAATTAGAGATAACTACTTTGCTGAGCCTGAAACCAAATATGTCTGAAAAAAAACCACTCCAGAAAATACTTATTTTAGCGTTAGTCTCTGCCTTCCTTGGCTCTACAGGAATAATGGCAGTTGGACTGTTCAGTGATGCCTTACAGCAACCAGAAGAATCTGCTACATCTGAAGCAGAATTAATCATTAAAGAGCTGCAAGAGCAAGAAAAAGGCTATGAGAAAGTTTTAGAGCGAGAGCCAGAAAACCTATTTGCCCTTCAAAGGTTAGTACAAATTCGATTACAGATGAATAATCTCACAGGTGCTATTCAACCACTAGAAAAGCTGATTGAGTTAAATCCAGAACAGTCTGAGTATAAGGAACTTTTGGATAGATTAAAACAGCAGGTAGGAGAAGTAGATAAAGGGGATGAAGAGCATAAAGAAGCCAATACTAATTAGTGAAATGGTTCATGGCTTATGGCTCATGGTACGCGCTGCGCGCATGCTGCGCAAACATTGGGTTGGTATAGCAGTACGTATTAAGGTTAGGACAAGCTAAATCGCTAAAACTTTGTCAAATTCACCCCTTCTGCCTTGGAGCCTTCTGACTTGGAGCCTTCTGCCTTGCGCGTAGCGCTATATTCGGTAGTTGTGGAATGCTTTCCAATGAACAATCAACAATGAACTATGAACAATTTCTGACTGACTCCGCTGAATCCAATTTTAAAACCTTGTTAGCTAATACTTTGGCTTCTGTTATTCTCAATTGGGAAATAGTGGTGAGAGCTGTGGGTATTGCTGCCGGATTCATACTTAACTCATCTACTCCCAAACCCAATAAAATTGGGATTGCTTCTGGCTGTGATGCTAACTCTCCACAGACACTGACTGTAATTCCCGCCTGTTTAGCAGCAGTCACAGTTTGTTCAATCATCCGTAGTAGTGCAGGCTCTAAGGCATCAGCAAGACTAGCTACTTTGGGGTTAGTGCGATCGGCAGCCATGGTATACTGACTTAGATCATTGGTGCCAATACTGAAAAAATCCACTTCAGCTGCTAATTGCTCAGCAATTATGACTGCTGCTGGTACTTCTACCATGATGCCAACTTTCATGTTTCGATTAAAGGGTATCCCCGTTTGCTGTAGTTCCATCTGCACCTCTGCCACAAGCTGCTTAGCGGCACGCACCTCCTGCACTGAAGACACCAGAGGAAACATCAACTTAAGGTTATGTCCATAACTTGCCTTTACAATTGCTCGCAGTTGGGTTTTGAAAATCTCTGGACAATCTAAACTCTGGCGAATACCCCGCCAACCTAAACAGGGATTGGCTTCAGCTGCCAGATTCATATAGGGGATTGACTTGTCACCGCCGATATCCAAAGTGCGGATAGTTAGAGGGCGTAACCCAAAAATTTCGGCAATGGCTTGGTAAATTTTCAATTGCTCCTCTGGTGTCGGAGGCGTTAAGCGGTCAAGATAGAGAAATTCAGTCCTTAGTAAGCCTACACCCTCTGCACCGTATTTAAGAGCAAGTTGGGCGCTACTTACTCCCATAATATTGGCTAAGACGGTAATTTTATGTCCGTCCTGGGTAATTGCTTCTAAAGGCAATTCATCTTTACCCTCGCTATCACCTGCCTGCAAAGCAGTAAGATGTTGAGTATCTGTAGCATTTGGCTGTACCCACACTTGACCTGTATTGCCATCTAACCCTAACTGAGTGCCTGTGGGTAATGACAACAATTGTTCACCAACACCCACTACCATTGGTATGCCAAGCATCTTGGCAATTATTGTACTATGGGCTGTAGCACTGCCAGCCGCAGTACAAATGCCGAGGACATGCTCCGGTTGCAGTTGAGCAACTTCAGCAGCTGTTAAATCTGGGGCTACTAGAATCCCTGACTGTGGTAAATCTAAAGATATTGTACTGGCACCTATCAAAAGTTGCAGCACTCGCTGTCCTACTTCTGTGATATCTGCTGCACGAGTTTGGAGATAGGAGTCTTCGAGATTTTGGTAGACGGCAACCATTTCTTCAATGACACTCTTCCAGGCAGCAGCAGCACACTGATGCTGTTCAAATATTCTTTGGTAAGCTTTAGTGAGCAGTGCTGGATCTTGCAAGTAGAGTAAATGAGCTTGAAAAATGCTAGCCTCATCGTTGCTACCAGCAGGAATATTGCTTACAAGAGCTTGAATTTGCTCTTTAGCTGTTTCCAGGGCTAGCTGTAGCTGTTGCCACTCGGCTTGAGGATTGTCTGCTTGTTGGTCTACAACATCTGGAAGCACTGCTTGGTATAGTACTATCGAGCCAATGGCGATACCAGCAGCAGCGGGAAGGCCTTGTAGTTTTGTCCCTTCTTCCTGAGGAGGCACTGGAGCTATTGTGCAGGGAGGAAGGGGTGATTTGTGTTCACTTGCCCTTTCGTTTCTTTGAGTGTCAGTTTCACCAAATTGACTAACTACTAACTGTTGCAAGGCTGCCAAAGCTTCCTCAGCATCTGAGCCAGTGGCAGTAATTGCAATTTTATGCCTTTGCAACACACCAAGGGTAACTACTTGGTTGATGCTTTTGGCGTTAATTATATTGCTATTTTTAGTGAGGTTTTGCAGCGTAATTTGAGATTGAAACTGATTTGCTGTCGCCACTAATTTAGCAGCTGGGCGGGCATGAATTCCTAACATATTCTCCACACTTAGGCAGATTTCTTTGGTTCCTCTGCCCAAGAATTCTCCTGCCCAAGAGTTATCCTGTTTTTCTATTGTTACAGATAGCTGAGAGGCTTTGGCGATTAAGGCTGATTTCGCCTCTGCCATAACTTGTTCGATGTCAGCGCCTGTAGCTGCTTGCACTGCTGCGGCAATCACACCTTCCACTAACGGTGCAGCACACAATCTGACTTTGCTTTGGTGTTCTTCTGGGAGAAATTCCAGTGCCATTTCAGCGCTAAGTATAGCACTACCTAAATCCATTAATACTAATACACCGGAGTCGTTGTACACTGACTCAATTGCCGCCTTGACTTGCATGACATCTGTACCTAAGGGATTTTTAGGATCATCGATGCCAGCTGCAATTGCTATGGGAACTTCTACTTGAGTCATTTGTTGAGCCAATTCTAGTACCCCAGCAGCTAGCTTGGCACTATGGGAGACAATTACAATTCCAATCATTCGAGCCAATAACTTTCTCGCTTCTTTCCCAAACAATTGTACTCATCAGTAAATTCTAGTACTTAACTAACATTTTTTATCGTCATAGTTGGCAAGTATGGACTTTAGTAAAATCTTAAGTATACCGGATTTAAATTTATTTGTTTTTAATTGTTTGAATACCTTTAACAAGTTTATAAAAATTAATATTAACAGTTGTGAATAAAATTTATTTGTTTAATTTTTGCAAAAATTTAGGTTGTAAACTTGACTTTTTAAACTCCTTGCCAAGAGAATTAAAACTTATAAATTGATTTAAGTTGGTTGGTAACATGGCAACTTACAAGACTCAAATCCAATGGGGCGGACCAGATGCACCATGGCACGATGATGCAGAGCTAGTTATCGAAATCAAGAATCGCAAATCAGTTGTTCCGTCTAGTGGTACGCCTCCGACAGGTACGCAAGTTAGCTGGTCAAGTTCTGAAGGTAATGGTAGCATTACCTTTTTTAATGATGCCAACAGTTTCATAGGTTCTGCACAGTTCCCTGGCGAAGGACCTGTTGGCTATCGAGGTCAGTTGAAGTAATGAATTTGTGATATCATTTCCCTTACCCATACATTGAGATAACTCAAATCAAGCAAGGATTATCCCCCGTGCTTTAATCGGGGGGTTTTTGTGAAGGTTTAAGTTAACTTTTGACTAGGACATGCTATTATTTCACGGTAACATTGCTTGGAGATTATTTGTCGCGACCCTCCAAAATCTGCAATGATACCTGTACGCAAAATCCTTTCCTTACCTAAAATCCAACTTTCCTACTTGGAGTGGAATCAAGCTCAAGAACCATTACTCCTATTGCATGGCTTAGGGGATCATGCCCTAGTTTGGTTAAGTTTAGGAGATTATCTGAGTAAAAACTACCACATAGTGGCTCCAGATATGCGCGGTCACGGTGACAGCAGTAAACCCGAAGAAAATTATACCTTTAGTGAGGCGATCGCAGATCTAGAAGCGCTGATGGACCACTTAAAGTGGTCATCTGCTCATATTATCGGTCACTCTTGGACAGGAAAACTAGCCCTAATTTGGGCAAGAGAAAACCCAGGGCGTTTGCGAAGCATGATCCTAGTGGATCCGATTTTTGTCTGGAAAATGCCCAGTCTGCTGCAAGTAACTTTCCCCCTGTTATACCGAGTTTTACCTTTTCTCAAAGGCATGGGCCCCTTTGCCAGTTATGAACAAGCCGAGAAGCAAGCACGTCAATTAAATCAATACCAACAGTGGACTCCCTGGCAACAGCAAGTCTTCCAAGCCAGTATAGAACAAAAATCTGATGGCAGTTGGGGCAGTAAGTTCACTATTGCAGCCCGCAATCAGATTTTCTCAGAAGTCATGCGAATTTCAGGTCTTACAGTTCCAATTTATACTAACACCCTGTTTGTGCAGCCAGAAAAAGGAGTAAATCGCCAAAATTGGCAACTCAAACCCTACAAAACATATCTAAAAAATCTGCGTATCTGTCAAGTTCCCGGTAATCACTGGCCATTTTTGGTGCAGCCAGAAACATTTAACTCGACTGTGGCAGATTTTCTACAAAATAATAATTGATATTCACTTATTAAAAAATATCTGTAAACAAAGATCAAAAATAACCTATGTACTAACTAGAAAAATGAAGTTTAATCAAGACGATATAAAACAAAAAAGATCACATCAAAACTTTTCTCTAATCAGCGCTCAAAAAGATGCCACAGATTTTAATTCCCTACTTGATTATCTCAACAATTATCAGCACGAACTCAAGTCTGCTATAACCAATTATGGAGCTATAGTGATTCGAGGGTATCAAGTAGAAACTCCCGAGCAATTTCAACAAGTTGGATTAAGTCTTTTCCCAAACCTACAAAATCAATATCCAGGTGGGGCACCTCGTCAAAAAGTTGCTGAATACGTTTGGACTGCTTCAGAATTACCAAGTTATCTACCAATTTCTGGTCATACAGAATTATCCTACTCCCCATCAGATAAACCTACTCACATATTATTTTTCTGCCCTCAAGTTGCTGCTAGTGGGGGTGAAACTCCAGTGATTGATATGAAATCAGTTTTATCAGATTTACCAGCAAGATTAAAGCATAGGTGTTCTCAAACCTGTTTAGCAATAAAACTTTTTTGGGTAAGCACACAGAAAAGATTATTTGATGTGCGGTTATGGAAGTGGCCCTGGTTTCGTTCTCCTAAACCTTGGCAAGCTGTATTCAATACTGAAGACAGGGATGTAGTCGAGACAAAATGTCATAATGCAGGACGACAGGTTGAGTTTGAGTGGCTTACAAATGGTGACTTAATTGCTTCTTACTCAATGCCAATAATTAGTCCTCATCCTACCACTAAGGAAATGGTTTGGACTGGATGGTTCCCTCGGTTTCACATCTGGGGTTGCTGTATTGAGGCTTGGTTTGTTTCTAAGTATCAAGGAAAATTCAGGAGTTGGTTAGTATTTTTTATTTTATTTTTAATCACATTTGTGCAAATCTGTCTCGAAAAACTGATTCCAGGTTGTCGCAAATATCGAGTTTTGGATGTGACTTTTGAAGATGGTTCCAGCTTATCTGTTTGGGATGTATATCATATTGTCAAGAGTTATTGGCAAAACTCAGAACTACTTTCCTGGCAAGAGGGAGATATATTAATTTTAGATAATTATCGAATGGGGCATGGCAGACTTCCTTTTACTGGAAAAAGAAGAGTTTATACAGCCTTTGCTTAGGAAAGTTCTTAACTGACAGAAACAGTTGCTAGAAATCTATTGCTTTTGTCTGTAATTTGCCAAATCTTAGTCAGCTCCAGTTCTTCGCTAAAGTACCATTGTCGTGTACAGATAGAGGATTATGGAATACTCAGCTGATTAGCTAGGATCAGACTTATGTGCCAACTTCATTTGCAAACACAACCGGAAAAGTTAGTGTTAACCTCTCACTTTCTAGCAATGATCCACACAGCATGAACTATACCTAGAATATAAAAGCCAAGTATAGTTAGCAGGATATTGATCCAAAAGTCCTTACCAAAACCAACTTGCAAAAATACACCAAGTGGTGGCAAGAAGATAGCGCATAGAATACGGATTATGTCACCCATTTATGTTTCCTTCTCAATTGCTATACTCAACCTACCTATTATCATAGCAATTTATTCTCATGCCTGTTATGTAGTGTCCGCTTGAATACAAATAGTTAGGAATGACGCACAGACACGGTAACACGGTGACACGGCCAAGTTTTTATTATGGGCAATTAGGCGGACATCATAATTAATAATGGAGATCTTAATTAAGAATTAAGAATAATCAAGACTAGCAAAAATTGCTACAAAGCTAGATGCCTATATAGTAATTCTTAAAGCTAATTATCCTTGAAACGAGTATTAATTAGACCTCTCCAAAAACCTCAATTTATAAACGGTAACATAAGCTTTCTAGCATGATTATTGGAGATTTCTATTAAGTAAGTAGCTAACTTGTAAGCTTAGATGTCAACTTCATAGCATCGTTTTGCTGCTGACAACGTTCAAGATAGATTTTAGCAGCTAGATCTTGGGAATTAAGCTCAACACAATCAGAGAACAACTGTGCCGCTTCCTGGAAAGACTGCCGATGGTAGAGTAACACAGCTTCTTCAAAGATTTTTTTTGTGGCTAACTTACCTTCTTTAATGGCAGATTCATCCCCATCAAACACCTCAAAAACTGCTACAGCTCTTGACTTACCCTTAACTTTTACTCGTTCAATAAAGCGGAGATTATACTTAGTTGGATCTTGCAAACGAATCAAAGTCTGGTGAGAGATTAGCAGCGATACCCCATAATCTTTAGTCAAGCTTTCCAAGCGTGCAGCTAAATTAACGGCATCACCAATCACAGTACCATCCATATGATTGTATCCTCCAACAGTCCCTAACATCGAAGAACCAGTATTAATACCAATACCAATTTTGAGGGGACCAATTTTCTGACTTTGTCTGCTGAGATTGTATTGAGTCAGCCCTTGTAGCATATCAATTCCCGCTTTGACGGCATCATCTGCACTACCGCTAAACAGTGCCATAATGCCATCACCAATGTATTTATCGATAAACCCTTGATTGTCGATAATTGCTGGTTCCATACGAGACAAATAGGAATTAATAAATCTAAAATTCTCAGAGGGTCTCAAACTTTCTGAAAGGGTAGTAAAATCGCGAATATCTGCAAACAAAATCGACATCTCTCGCTGTACATTATCCCCTAGTTGGACATCGACAATGCTTTCTTTTTCCAACAACTGGAGAAACTGGCGTGGCACAAAGCGAGAGCAAGCAATGTGGATGTTAGATAATCTCAAATGAGTTTTCAGTCTAGCTATTAGTTCGTTTTTCGATATTGGTTTAGTCAGATAATCATTAGCGCCGACATTAAGTCCTTCTACCAAATCATTAACTTGATCTTTTGCCGTCAACATTACCACTGGCAATTCATTAGCTGAAAAGTAATCGCGGAGTTTTTCACAAACTTCATAGCCAGTCATTCTCGGCATCATGACATCAAGTAAAATCAGGTCAGGCTTGAAACCCTGCTCGATCATTTCCAAGGCTTCAATGCCATTGTTAGCTTGAGTAATAGCATAGTTTTCCAAGGATAAATGGTTGACCAATACCTGAAGATTAATTGGCTCATCATCTACAATTAAAATTTGAAAATTTTGCCCTTCCTTCTCCGCTTCTATTTTGAAAGTAGGTTTGTGTTCATTGATCAGAACAGAATTTTGATTATTATCTTGGTCATTAATGGCAGGGGTTAAAGTATCTAAATCTGAGGTTAATGGCTGATGATTGACAACTAAGAGACTGTCTGGGGCTACTGGCAAAGTAAAAGTAAACTGCGAACCCTCGCCTAGGGTAGATTCAACTCTAATTTCCCCCCCGTGTAACTCTACCAACTTTTTAGTTACTGCTAAACCTAAACCAGTTCCACCATATTGGCGTGCTGTTGAACCATCTGCCTGTTCAAAAAATTCAAAAATGCGGTCTAATTTATTTTCTGGAATACCGATACCAGTGTCAGAAACAGTAATCGCTAACTGAGTTATACCTTCAGGAGATAAAGATTGATCTTGAGGAGAGGAAGACAATTCCTCTGAACTATCCTGCTCCCTTGTTTCCCTACTAATAATCAATTCTGCCGAAATTTCTACAGTGCCGCGATCGCTAAATTTAATTGCATTGCCAACTAAATTGTGCATAATCTGCTGCAAACGATTCTCATCAGCTTGAGCTAGGGGCATCTCAGGATGAATTGAGTTAATTAACTCTAAATCTTTATTGCCCACTAAAGTCTGGCTCAAGCTAAGAACAACATCTACAACTTCTCGCACTCCTACTGGCTTTAGTTGCAGTTCAATATTCTTGTGTCTGAGTTTAGAAAAATCGAGGAGGTCATTAACTAGAGCTGCCAGTCGTTGTCCACTTTGAGCAATCATCAACAAGTTTTGTTTTTGGACAGGTGTAATTTCCCCAGTTGCTCCATCAACCATCGACTCAGCAATACCAATCATGCCGTTGAGTGGTGTTTTTAGTTCATGAGATGTATTTGCTAAAAACTCATCCTTAAGAACATCTAGGCGCTGCAAATCCCAGTTGGCTTGAACTAATTCAGCTGTGCGCTCGGCAACTGTCTGCTCAAGATTAGTGTTATATTCTCGTATTTGTTTAGCGTATATCTCTAAAGAATCAAGTACATGGTTATAACGTCTGGCAATCAGACCTACCTCTGTAAAAGGTTCCACAGGTACCCGCAAGCTCAAGTCTTGAGTTTGAGCCTGATATTCCATAATGTTGAAGAGGTCATAAATTTCTGTCTGAGCTCGATGTTCTGAAACATTTAAACCAAGTCTCTCATCCTCAGCATCAACGCGCAGAGAGAAGAAAAGATTTGCCACATTTAGTACAATCCAGGTTAAGCCAAAAGCCCAGATCAAACTAATTCCAATCCCCAACAGCTGTACAGCGATTTGGCTAATCTTATTTAAACCAGTATCTAACAATTCTGTTTTGCCAAACAAGGCAACAGCTAAGGTTCCCCAAGCTCCGGCTCCCCCATGAACAGCCACTGCATTGACAGCATCATCAATCTGCCAACGTTCTAACCAATAATTAGTTAAGAGCATCACCGCTCCGCCAGTGGCACCAATAATCGCTGCCACTGGAGTTGTTACCACATGGCAACAGGCTGTAATTGATACCAATCCAGCTAGAGAACCATTAATTAGCAACTCTGCCTCAAGCAAATTGCGTTGCTGCCAGCCAATAGCGGCTGCCGTAATCATGCCCGTGGCACCAGCCAGGAAGGTATGCCCAATAATTGTGGGTACTTGCTCAGTGAAAGCTAGGGTAATACCGCCATTAAAGCCTAACCAACCCACCCACAGTAACATTACTCCCAATACAGACAAGGGTAAGTTAGAGCCATAAATTTTGCGAGGTCTACCCTCAGGAGTAAATCGGCTTTCACGGGGCCCGATAATTAGCAAGGCGGCTAGGGCAACCCATCCACCAATGCTGTGAACAACAGTAGAGCCTGCAAAATCTACAAAGCCAAGTCTCCCCAGCCAGCCTGTCAAAGTGCCGCTATCAGCACCATTCCAAACCCAATGTCCAAATAAAGGATAAATTAGACCAGAGATTAAAGCGGCAATAATTAAGTAAGCTTTAAATCTTAAGCGCTCGGCGACAGCACCAGAGACAATGGTAGTGGCAGTACCGCAAAACATTGCCTGGAATAAAAAGAAGGCAACTAATTTGGGTGGAGAAGACTCAAAGTTTAACAAGAAGCCTGTAGAGCCAATTAATCCCCACTGAGAGGCTCCAAACATGGCAGCATAACCGCAGATCCAAAACAAACATGCTGAGACACCAAGATCCGCTAAGTTTTTGACGGCAACATTAATACTATTTTTAGACCTTGTTAGCCCTGACTCCAAACACATAAATCCTGGTTGCATGAGGAAAACCAAGACAGAACAAATTAGGAGCCAGAGAATATCAATCATTAGTATCTCCTGATACAGAATATATTGTTCAACCGAAGTGCTTCTCGGTAGAGTGTTCTTTCCTTCGGTGAGTTGAATGAATACACTATAGGTTTATACTCTCCTTCCTACAGATCTTGACAAAGCTGCTAATTCTGTTTACCTGTGGTTTTGTTGCAAATCAGGAAGCCTTGTTCATGGTTCATAGTTCATGGTTCACGGTGAAGCCAATCAAAAATTAACTATCAACGAAAATTAGTCTTACCTCGACTTATTTCCCTAAGCGCTGCGATTGAGCTGTCATAGAGCGTGATTTATAGATTTGAGCAACAGTATCCTTGGGATTACAGTATAGACAATCTGCAAACCGTTCGCTTGCTTCCCTAAAAGCCTTCCTATGGTAGAGAAATAAACCTTCTTCAAAAATATGCTTAGTGGCTAATTTACCCTGTTTAATTTCTGGCTCGTCTGCGTCAAATAATTCAAAAACAGCCACAGCTTTTGACTTACCCTTAACTTTAACTTTATCGATGAAGCGAATACTATACTCAGTAGGGTCTTGTAAGTAAGCTAAAGTTTGATGAGAGATTAACAGTGACACCCCATAGTCTTTGGTGAGTTTTTCCAAACGAGCAGCTAAATTAACATCATCACTAATTACAGTGCTATCCATGCGGCTTTTTCCACCCACTGTACCCAGCATCAAATAACCTGTATTAATACCAATGCCAATCTTAATTGGGACATAGTTAGAATTAGCACGGTGTTGATTGTATATAGTTAGCCTCTGTAGCATAGAAATTCCGGCTTTGACAGCATTATCTGCATTGCCGCTAAACAGTGCCATAATTCCATCGCCAACGTATTTATCAATAAAACCTTGATTTTCGATAATTGCTGGCTCCATACGAGAGAGATAGGCATTAATGAATTTGAAATTATCCTCTGGGGTTAAACTTTCCGAGAGAGTAGTGAAAGAGCGAATATCGGAAAATAGAATAGACATCTGACGTTGCACATTATCCCCTAGCTCCACATCAATGATGCTCGACTTATTCAACAACTGGAGAAATTGACGCGGCACAAATCGACTATAAGAAGTGTTGAGTTTAGACAATTGCAGATGAGTGTGGAGTCTAGCTAGTAGTTCGTTCTTGGAAATTGGCTTAGCCAGATAATCGTTAGCACCAACGCTTAATCCTGTTACTATGTCATGAACTTGATTTTTAGCTGTTAGCATTACTATCGGCAGTTCATTAGCCGGAAAGTTTTCGCGGAGCTGGCGACAAACTTCATAGCCAGTCATTCTCGGCATCATTACATCAAGTAAAATCAGGTCTGGTTGGAAACCCTTATCAATCATTGCCAATGCCTCGATCCCATTTGAGGCTTGAGTAATAGCATAGTTTTCTAAAGAAAGATGATTTACCAATACCTGAAGATTAATAGGTTCATCATCTACAATCAGGATCCTAAACTGCTTGTTTTTGTCTTGGTCAAGTTCAGGTTTTTGCTCAGTTGTCAATGGCACTTGCTCATTAACTTCCGATTTCAAAGGCAGAAGGCAGCTAGCAGGGAACTGACTATTGATAACTGATGAGGAACCATTCGCCACTGGCAGTGTGAAGATAAAGCGCGAACCCTTTCCCACTTGCGAGTTTACCCACACCTTTCCCCCATGCAACTCCACCAACTGTTTAGTGACTGTTAAACCTAAACCAGTGCCACCGTGCTCACGTGCCATAGAACCATCAGCTTGGGCAAAAGATTCAAAGATGTGTTCAAATTGCTCTTCCCTAATGCCAATGCCAGTATCAGAAACAGCAATTACCAAGTGAGGGGATTGGGGATCGGGGGAATCTTCCCAGTACTCATTCACCAACTCGGCTGTAATTTCTACGGTACCGCTATCTGTGAACTTAATCGCATTGCCCACTAGGTTGTGCATAATTTGTTGCAAGCGATTTTCATCAGCCTTGGCTAGAGGCAAATTAGGGGGAATGGCGTTAATTAACTGTAAATCTTTATTGCCCACTAGCGGTTGGCTCAGGGTAAGAACAATCTCGGCAATTTCCCTTACTCCTACCTGTCTGAGTTTGAGCTCAAGACTCTTGTGCTTCAATTTGGAGAAATCAAGCAGGTCACTCACCAAACTATTGAGCCGATGCCCGCTATTGGCAATCATTAACAGATTTTTCTGCTGAAGTGCTGTGATTGCTCCTGCAGCTCCGTCAATGAGAGACTCAGCAATACCAATCATACCATTGAGGGGCGTCCGCAGTTCATGGGAGGTATTGGCTAAAAATTCATCTTTGAGTTTATCTAGACGCTGCAAGTCGGCATTAGCCTGTTTGAGTTCCTCCTCACGCCTTCGTAACCTGATTGTTGCTCTTTCCACTGCTGCTTGCAGTCGTGCCGGAGCACTTACTAGAATGAACATCAAGCCCCCCGCTAAGATTGCTAGCAACCCTCCTCCCATCCACAAGGCTCCAGAAATAGGGGCAGTTTTGGGCCAGCCTTGGGCAGGGACTGCTGCTAACTGCCAGGAGCCATTGGGCAGACTTACTTCTAAAGTCACTGGCTCTCGCTCGAAAATGTCGGCATCTCCCAAGAAAACTTCTCCAGCAGCACCCAATCCATCCTTGCCTCGAACAGTGTACTGAAGTTGAGTTGAGATATTGAGCAATCCTGCTTCTGCAAATAGGGTATCTTGATCAATAATGATGCCCACTAAACCCCAGTAATCTCCACTTTCAGGAATACCATCGGCAGGGGTTAGAAAAATCGGGGTGCGACTGATGAAAACTACGCCTTCTGGGACTAATTCGATTGGTCCTGCAAAGACGGTGCTTCTGTTTTTAATTGCTCTCTTAATCGCTTCCCGTTCTGCGGGGATTGACATTGGGTTAAAGTTGATTGTACCTTCTTTCCCTGCTAAGGGGTAGATATGAGAGACGATTGTGTCCTTATAGAGGGCCAAACTACGGATGCCTGATTGCTGCGCCACAATTACTCTAGCTAGGCTTTCAAACTTCTTTTGGTTAATGTAAGGATCAATAGTCGAGATATATGCTTCCAAACCGCGCGTGAGATATATTCTTTGGTTGACTACCTGTTCAAGACGAGCTCTGACGGCACTCAATTGGTTGATAACATTGACGCGATTTTCTTCAAGAAAACGTTTTCTTTCTGAACGGTCTAGTACCCAGACAATAGCCAAAACCATTGCTACTGTTAAGGTAGCGGCGATATATGGGCGCGGGGCTCTAGCTATTGTACTGATAAATTTTCCAGAAAGTCTGGAAAATATTTGGTTTAAGGATTTAATTGGCATTGGAATCCCAAGAAAGTGCGCTCCTAAGAAGCAATTGCCCTCTGTTAGCCAATTTATCTAACTAATTAGGGCAACAGTACCTAGCCCTCCAAAGGGGTGAGGATTTCAAGCTCCCTCTTGGTACTCTACACAGTTGTTGCCCATAATTCAGTCTATTTCTTAGGAACGTTCAATTTTGGTAAGCTATTCCACATTTAACTTGTAACTTGCCTATTTTGAACGGGCAGATGACGGTAGATAACGGGCGAGACGCCCATCCCACAGCCATGTCACAAGAAACTGATAATTTTTTATGTAAATTAAATGGGTTTTAGCTGAGCACGCTCTCCTTCAGGAGAGGGAGTGTCAATACCGTTGACATACTAAGAGTGTTCCTTTTTCCCCACGAGTTATCCGCATTTCTTCATCCAGATAGAGAATTTCTAAACTGCCTTTGGGTGATCTGTTCATGGTAAAAGAAACTTCTCCAGTATCTGGATTCATTGCTTGCGGTGGCACTAAACCGAACATTAGTCGGAAGAAACCGGAGATGAACCTTTCTTGCCAGCTTTTCTGTGAAGACTGGCGCTGCTTGCCAAAAACCTCTTGCCAATCTTTGATGTTTGTTCCCTCTTGGGGGGCTAGAGTTCCACCTGTAAATTTTACTTGCAATTTTGTATCACTAATAGGATGACAGACTCCTTGATTGTGGACAATTCCAGTTAACTTGGGAAAAGACTCATCAATTGTAGTAAATTCCACAACAATATCGTGACTTCGTTGCTGTTTATTTTCCAGCAAGCGGACAGGTTGTAGAACTCTGTCAATAACCAATTTTAGTTGTGTGGGTTGAAACATATTAAAAGCCAGACGACCGAGGGTATAGGTAAATTTGCCATCTGGAAGTTGCTTCCCTCCTGGAAAATTCGGCGCGTTAATCAACAACCATTCACTATCGAGTAGTGTTTCACTACGTGCTGGTGCTGTGGTTGGATTCAGTTGGGTCAGATTATCAATAGCAGCAATTACGGCTTCGTCCTTGGTATTCCCACCGTTAGCAGCAAGTGCCTGACGCAAAGCTGTTTTCGCCGTTTCACATTTTCCTGTATCTAGTACTGTCATGTTATTAAAATGCTTTTTTCAACAAATATCTCTATTGAAATTGTAGTGTGATTGCTTCTATCTGTGAGGTCAATAAGCTGTTGTGCATTTTTAATACTCAACAGCAAGGCAGTCCCAATGAAAAATTTTTTTTCATCAATCAAGCATTAAAGAGGGTTATTTACCCTACACCCCACACCCTACACCCTCTTTCAAGTCAGGAGGCAGGAGAATCCAAGGCAGAAGGAACAAGAGTTTGGACTATTAACTAATATCAAATGAATATATAGTTTAAAGTTGATTTTGGCGACTCCAAGCTCTTAACTGATAAGTTAATTCAGCATTGTGATCGCTAGTTTCGCTTCCTGTAGGAGGCATAAAATAATTAACTTACCAGTAACTGTACGCTCAAATCTCAAGTCAAGATTATCTTGGTAAAGCTGAAAAAGTGGCTCGTCATTTAGGTCAATATTTAGTTCGAGGGTAGCAGGTAAACTGACGGTGTTAATAATCATTATAAACTATAGCAGTCAGTAGTTAACTGCTGCCTTTATGTTATGATAATTATGCGATCTAAGCTTCCCCAAAGCAGGCAAATAGCGTTGTGCAATTAGAAAATTCTCCCCTTTCAGTAACATCCTCAACCAGAGCAACAAAAGAACTTCCTGCTGGTGGGCTAGACCCAGAACGCTTTGATTGGCAAGAAGTTTGGTATCCTGTCTATTACATTGAAGATTTAGACAAGTCCCAATTAACTCGCTTCACTTTACTAGGACGAGACCTGGTTCTGTGGTGGGACAAAAATCAACAGCAATGGCGAGCATTTGTAGACCAATGCCCACACCGTTTGGCAACCCTTTCAGAAGGTAGAATTAATGAGCAAGGATGGCTAGAATGTCCTTATCATGGCTGGTCTTTTTCTGGAGCTGGCAAGTGTGAGCAGATTCCGCAGCAAGTAGAAGGAGCCAAGGCAGAAACTTCTCAACGGGCATGCGCAACTTCGTTGCCCACAACAGTGCGTCAAGGACTGTTATTCGTCTATCCTGGTCAAGTAGAGAATGCTTTCGAGACGAAAGTCCCAATTGTCGAACCCCTTGAACAAGAACCCGAAGGCTGGGTTTATCTCAATACTTTTCGGGATCTACCCTATGATGCCCTAACTCTGATCGAAAATGTCCTCGACTCCAGCCACATTCCTTACACCCATCACCGCAGCGTCGGCAATCGGGCTAATGTCTCTCCTGTAGAATTAGAGATTGTAGAATCAGGTAAGTGGGGATTTACAGGGACTTGGGCTCAAGGACCGAGGAAAGGAACTCTAGGCAGGCAGGATACTACTTTCATTGCTCCTGGGCTAATGTGGCATGATCTTACTTCCAAGCAGTTTGGTAGGACTCTAACTGTTGTTTACGCAACTCCCATTCGTAAGGGCGAATGTCGGCTCTTTGCTCGCTTTCCCTTCCGCTTCTCTTCAAAATTACCGGGGCTATTTATCAAACTGACTCCGCGCTGGTACTCACACTTAGGACAAAATAGTGTACTCGAAGACGATCAGATTTTTCTACATTACCAACAACGTTATCTTGAAGCATTAGGGGGCAGCCCTAACTTTACCAAAGCCTTTTATTTACCAACTAAAGCCGATCTTTACGTCTTCGGGTTGCATTCTTGGATCAACCAATATCATGCTGAACCTTTTCCAGGAGAGACTCTGCCAAAACCACTACCTAAGGAAGTCTTACTTGAGAGGTACCACTCCCACACAGAAAAATGCGCTAGTTGTCGTGGTGCCTTGGCTAATTTGCAAAGGTTGAGGATGGGAGTAGCTTTGGTGACAGCACTAGTTTGGGGACTACTTCCCTTGCTGATGTTAATTCAGGATCAGGTTTCGATTATAACCGTTACTATCTCGACCTTGTCTGTTTTGGTGGGCGGATTTGTTTGGTTGGGCTTGGGAAATTTGGAGCGACAGTTTTACCAAGGCAGGGAAACCCCGCCCCGAAATTTGCCGGAGAAAAAGCGCAAGCATCTTTTATAGTAGTTTTCATACGGAGACACGGAGACGCGGAGAAATTATTCTTCTAGGCTGACTTGTATTCGAGAGCTAAGAGGCGTTGTACTTCGTCAAGCGTGAAAACTACTCTAAGTTAGATGGGTATTTAAATTCCAACCAAATTAAAGCAACGTATAGACGATTAGTTAACCTCTCCTCACGTTAAAACGATGAGAATTCAAGCAGTTGTTACGAAGCCCATTAAATTGATAATAGTTATGAGTTTAGATTGCTCATAGCCATGAACCATGAGCAATGAACTATGAGCAATGAACCATGAACCATGAACTATTTCAAAATGCCATAATAGCGGTGAAACTCCTCAATCACGATTAATCGCCACCGCAGAATTAAACTATCATGACACTGGAATTATTCACCGCAGAAAAAATAGCTGAATTGGCATTTGGCGCAGTTATCGAAACTGGCACTAGTGAATTAGTTAAAAAGTTGTGGGGGAAAATTCGCAACAAACTTAGGGGTGAACCTGTCGCCGAAGCAGCTTTAGTGGAAATTGAGCAAAATCATTCTAAGGAGCAGCTAGCGAAGATTGTGCCTTTTCTACAGGTGGAGATGCTTAAAGATCAGCAGTTTGCCCAGGAAATGCAAGCTTTGGCTAATGAAATTAACACGGGATCTCAAGAGAATATTACCCAGCAGGATTTTGAAGCTCGTGATAATGCTGGTGTTGTTGGCAAGCAAGTAGGAACAGTTAACAAGGCAGGTGTCACTGAAATTGGCTATCAGATTAACCTGGGAAACCAGTAACGGCAACTGAATATACTCAAATCCTAGAGGTTGTTAAAAAACTTGGGCAAGGGAATCCCTCAGTTGCCGCTTCCACTAACTTGATTACCACTCCGCCCAATTTAAATAACTGGCTGGGTAGAAAAGAGGAAATTAGTCAACTGCAAACCTGGCTCTGTGATACCACAGTTAACCTGATTGGTATTCAGGGTTTGGGTGGTGTCGGCAAATCGGCTTTGGCGGCTTATGTTTACAAACATATCGAGTTTTCCGATAAATTTTGGGCAGATATTAGTCAGAAGCCTGATTTTGTCGTCTTTGCTGAGAAGGTAATTACTGCCTTGGGTGGGCAAGTTACTAAGCAAGGAGATATCGACGAATTGATTAATGATTTGCTCACCTGCCTTAGTCAGCGTCGGTGTTTGCTGGTGGTGGATAATCTTGAAACCCTGCTCACTCAATCGCGGCAGTGGCAAGATTCAAACTATGAGAAATTTTTCAACCGTTGGCTACAGCAGGGAAGTCACAGCACATTGCTACTAACTACCCATGAAAAACCGATTCTGTTTCAAGCACAACCCTGTTGGTATCTGTTGCCGGGAATGAACATTAGCGATGGTGGGCTACTTTTGCAGCAGTTGGGTATTCAAGAAACTATTGCGCAACTAAAACTATTTTCTCAAGCAGTGGATGGGCATCCCCTAACCTTGCAGTTAGTGGCTGGTTATTTAAGGGAATACTGTAATAGTCAGTTGAGTGGTGCTTGGGAATTAGGATTAGAGCAGTTTGAGTTAGTAGCACAAGCCCAAGGACTACACCGGGATAAGCAAGATGTTCGTTTATCGTGGATTTTGCAGCAGCACTTTCAGCGCTTAACCCCTGTGCAGCACAATTTCCTGGTTAAATTGAGTGTTTATCGGCAAGCATTTAACCACCAAGCGGCTGGTTGGATGTGGGCTTCAGAAACAGAAGCAGTTAAGCCAGTGGTAGTGCAAAAGGAATTACGGGAACTATTCAACCGCTCCCTATTGCTGGAAACAGAAGATGGAAAGTATCGATTTCAGCCTTTGGTACAACAATATGCTCAGCAGCAAGGTATTGATATCAATACTGCTCACCAAAAAGCGATCGCATATTATAAATCCAATACTCAACAACCACCCTGGCAGACGCTAGAGGATGCCAGAGCGTATCTGGAAATTGTCTATCACTACTGTCAATTAGAACAATACCAACAGGCGATTGAATACCTTCAGCAGTCTTTGCAGATTTTTCAAGAAATAGTCGAGATCTCTGGGATTGTCACTTCTCTGGGTAATCTGAGCAATGTATACAATTCCCTCGGACAATACCAACAGACGATCGAATACTATCAGCAGTCGTTACAGATTCAACAAGAAATAGGCGATCACTCTGGGATTGTCACTTCTCTGGGTAATCTGGGCAATGCATATAATTCCCTCGGACAATACCAACAGGCGATAGAATACTATCAGCAGTCGTTACAGATTGCTCAAGAAATAGGCGAGCGCTCTGGGATTGCCAATTCTCTAGGTAATCTGGGCAATGCATACGATTCCCTAGGACAATACCAACAGGCGATAGAATACCATCAGCAGTCGTTACAGATT
This sequence comes from Symploca sp. SIO3C6, assembly GCA_010692425.1. GTDB lineage: Bacteria > Cyanobacteriota > Cyanobacteriia > Cyanobacteriales > Coleofasciculaceae > SIO3C6. The sequence continues at coordinate 110,511 of JAAHHJ010000019.1, forward strand.
GCTCAAGAAATAGGCGCTCGCTCTGGTATTGCCACTTCTCTCAATAATCTGGGCAATGCATACAATTCTCTAGGACAATACCAACAGGCGATAGAATACTATCAGCAGTCGTTAGAGATTTTTCAGGAAATAGGCGATCGCTCAGGTATTGCCAAATCTCTGAATAATCTGGGCAGTGCATACTATTCCCTAGGACAATACCAACAGGCGATAGAATACTATCAGCAGTCGTTACAGATTGATCAAGAAATCGGCGCTCGCTCTGGGATTGCCAAATCTCTGAATAATCTGGGCAGTGCATACTATTCCCTAGGACAATACCAACAGGCGATAGAATACCTTCAGCAGTCGTTACAGATTGATCAAGAAATCGGCGATCGCTCAGGTATTGCCAATTCTCTCAATAATCTGGGCAATGCATACAAATCCCTAGGACAATACCAACAGGCGATAGAATACTATCAGCAGTCGTTACAGATTTTTCAGGAAATCGGCGATCGCTCTAGAATTGCCTATTCTCTGATTGGTCTGGGCAAAGCATACAATTTCCTCGGACAATACCAACAGGCGATAGAATACCTTCAGCAATCGTTACAGATTTTTCAGGAAATAGGCGATCGCTCAGGTATTGCCAATTCTCTAGGTAATCTGGGCAATGCATACAAATCCCTAGGACAATACCAACAGGCGATAGAATACCATCAGCAGTCGTTACAGATTTTTCAAGAAATAGGCGATCGCAAAGGAGAAGCTAATTCCCTTCAAACTCTAGCAGCTCTGTATCATAAGACTGGCAGAGTGCAGCAAGGATTTGCCACTAGCTATCAAGCTACCCAGATTTTGCAAGAATTTGAGCTTCCCCTGGATGTTTGGTCTATACCCAAGTGGATGAAATCGATAGCTAAATTTGCTCAACGGGGTAAGTGGCAATTGGTTTTATCCTTTGTTGCAGTGCTAGTGGCGTTTCCTTTTGCCTTGGTTATATTTGTGCTGTTGATGCTATGGCTACTGTTAAGCGCTCCTCTGAGACGACGCCGAGCTGATAAAGATATTCACACCCCTACAAATTAAAATTAAGGGACATTCTTGTCTTTTGTATACCTTAATCGATATAGTTAACGCCAGATTAATCCCTTCACCCGCCTGGGGTTCAAACCCCAGTCTAATAGCTTAAGTCCTCTAAAAGAGGACTAAACACTAACCCTACATAGATTTCAGTCCATTTTAATGGACTTTTGTTATTAGCCCAGAGTTTGAACTCTGGGTGGGAAGGGAAGCTGATCAACAACAGTGCAAAATATTAAGTCTAATAGACATCTGGTGAAAAAGAATGTACAGACTCGATACATCGCGTCTCTACAATGGTTCGGATAACGCATATTTAATTTCTGGAGATGTCTAATGCCATAACCCTTTAGATTATTGAGCCTTTAAATTCAACTATGTAGGTGGGCCAAAATGATCTGGCAATTCTTCAAAACTAATACCTAATGCCTTGCAAAGAGCTCTCATCTGAGGCACACTCATCATTGCTGGAGACGCTCCCCTTTCCCAACGACTAATAGTTGCCACAGCTACACCAATCCTAGTCGCCAACTCCTGTTGAGAGAGTCCAGCCGCTTCTCGAAGTCTTTTTAATGGAGACTCACCCTCCTCCGAGCCTGATTTATCTCTTTTTACCATAATTTAGGTTTACTAAATATTTTGACTTGATATTTTGACTTGATATTTTGACTAGTCTGTTTTATATTTAGATCGACACCCAAAACAGGCAGATAACCCGAAAGCCATCCTTTCGTCCTTTAGTTACCCTCTTAGAGGTTGGCTTTAATACCTGTCCTTGATTAAGTGTCATCTGAAAAGTCGCCACTAAACCAATAATTAGCAAGTGACCCAATAGTCGCCAGATTCACCATGAGAATTTGGTGTACTAACTGGCCAAAACTTCGCCTGGTAAATTTTCATACTCACCAGCACCACCAGTGCGGCTTATCATCCAATTTTAGTCTTCTCAACATCTACCCCAAGAAATCGCCATGAGGAAATCAAAGGCGACAGAAGCGCGTCGCGTCATCAAAGATATTGCCGCCATCCGTGCAGCACTCAACCAACACGGCTATCGCCTCCGCAAACATCGCCGACAACTCCTGTGGAGCATCCTGATCACCCCAGAAAGATCCTATCAGCTAACTTACCAACCTGCGCCCATCAGCGCCTGGGTAATTGAGCCGCAAACCCAGGAAACAAACCACCAAACCCTCACCACCATTATCAAACTTGCAATTACAGGGAATCAATCATGACTTACAAAGACAAACTATTTCCCTGGCGCATCATTCGCCATCTACCCAACATGCAGCGCCTCGTCGTCGCCCGGTTTCGGCGTCGCAATGAAGCAGAAGCCTACCTAAAAACTCTACAAGGACTAATGCCCAACCTGAAACATATCATTATTTTCGATATAGAACCAGAAGACACCAACCAAGCTCTTCAAGAAAACAAAAAAATAACCTCGAGCGAGAGTTAGCCATTGGTTTTAACCAATGGCAGTGGAGCGAGATGCGGAATTTATTCCGACGATACTTTGACAAATGTTTTTGTTGTAAAATAATTCTAGGTATCAAAGGAGTTAAGCAATTAAAGGAGGTGATATTTCTGTACGGATGCCAACAAATACGGATGCCAACAAATAAGGCTTCATCCCGATGAATTATAAAAAGAGATTTTGGTGTTTATCTGTCAGCAAGCTAACAAGCTAGTTAATTGCGGCATATATTTGTTGAGGCAAGCATTTTTCACCTTTGGTCAAGTAGAACATGATGCCTATTCTCTCCACGCAGAACTTAAAGACAATCCTCATTTTAAGATTTTGAGGTCAGCAGTTGCTCAGCAGGTACTCACAGGAGTAGCTGAATCTTTTAAGTCCTATAAAGAGTTGATAAATAAGTTCTTCAAAGGACAAATATCAGACAAAACCAAGCTGCCCAAATATCGGAAAAAAGACGGCTTGGCTACTATTTCATACCCTGCTAGATGGGTATCATTTTATCTGGAAACAGGTCAGGTCTTACTTAGTCTGGGCAAGACATTTAAGGAGTGGTTTGGAATTGAACACATTCAAGTGCCACCTCCCTATGGACTTCGTGTCAAAGACATTGCCGAGATTCGGATTCTACCTAAAAATGGCTGCTTTTACGCTGAATACACTTACAAAATGCAGCCACAAATTGTGGATTTATCAGACAAGGCTTTAGGTATAGATCCAGGTTTGAACAACTGGTTAACCTGTGTTTCTACTGACGGAGACAGCTTTATTGTCGATGGCAGGAAAGTTAAAAGTCTTAACCAGTGGTACAACAAGCAAGTGGCTAAGGGAAAAAAGAACAAGCCTCAAGATTACTGGGATGAGAAACTAGCTCAACTATCAGAGCGTCGTAATCGCCAGATGAGAGATGCGGTTAACAAAGCAGCAAGATTAGTAATTAACTACTGCTTAAGTCATGAGATTGGCACGATTGTCTTTGGCTGGAACCAAGGCAATAAAAACCGTATTGAAATGGGCAAAAAGAACAACCAAGAGTTTGTAGGAGTGCCTACCGATAAACTCAAAGAACCTGTTACTCAGTTGTACCAACAGTATGGATTAAAATTTATTGAAACCGCAGAATCTTACACCTCAAAGAGCAGTTTTTTAGACGGAGATTTCTTGCCAAAATTTGGTGAAAAACCCAAACGGTGGGAGCCATCCGGAAGACGAGTATCTAGAGGTATGTATAGGACAAAGGATGGCATTGAAGTTAACGCAGATATTAACGGCGCTGCCAATATTTTGCGCAAAGTAGAGACACAGTTAAGTGTAAACTTAGCCAAGGTCTGTAGGGTATTTTTGAGGAGTGCCTACTAGATATAAAATCTGGGAAACTCTCGCGTAGGAGCGTCATTTGAATGCGCTCTTTTGCAACCGCTTGAATCCTCGTCGTTTTAACGCCAGGAGAGGTCAAACCACCAATTGACTACTAGTTGTCCCAATGAAAATCACTAAAACCGAATTTCAGATCAATTGCAATATGTTCAGCTTACTCTATGGGATGTTTTAGGGCTACTGAAAACCCACCCTTCAACTCTCGTAAGGGTGGTTAGTTTAAAATAAACTAAGCTGAGTGGGAAAATTTTCAATTTTATTCCAAGGCAAAGGCGGAACTATTGCACTACGCTCTTCAAGCAACTGCTGAAAGTAACGAGCATTTCCAGGCGAATACTTCTCGATTGGACAGTGAACAAAAAAGTAAACGCGCTTGCCCAAACGCAACCAGTTGTCAACCAGACTTGCCCATTCTTGCATAAATGACTGATTGATCTCCTGTCTAGGATGGCTAATCAAACGCACCAAACTAAAGGAAGCAGTCACTACAGGTTGCAATGGCAGTTTAGGCTTTCGCACTTCCAAAGGCTTGCCGTCACTACCTGGTTGACTATATGCTGGTCTAGTATCTAAGAGTACTCTTCCTATACCCATTTGTTGCAGTAGGGCATTGAGTTGACTAGCGTGAGGTTCTTTAAACCAGTCAGGATGGCGGGCTTCTATCGCTAAAGGTACTCCACTCTGAGTCCAAGCACTAAGAAAAATTGCTAAATCTTCTAAGTAGGCTGGTTGATAACTAGGTGGCAGTTGAGCAAAGATTGGTCCTAAATGCTTACCAAAACCTTGCATTTGCTCTAAAAATTCTAAGGCACCAGTAATCGAGGGTTGCAACAAGCCATTGTGAGTTAGTTGTCGCGGTAGTTTTGGGCAAAATTCAAAGCCTGGCTGCATTTTCGATACCCAACGCCTCACAGTTTCCTGGTTAGGTACTGAGTAAAAAGTTGTATTGCCTTCAACTGTGCTAAATCTCTGGGAGTAAAGGGTTAGAAATTCTGCGGCTTTACTGCCTTGAGGATAAAGTTCACCAACCCAGTCTTTGTAAGCCCAAACAGCACAGCCGATTAAAAAAGTCATGATCAATGAAGAATAAATAATTAAAGAATTTACTCAAGTGAGAGCATGAGATTGATACATTATAAAGAAAATGCAAGATAAACTTTAAGTAGTACTCAAAGATAAATATAGCAGTACGTATTAAGGTTAGGACAAACTGAATCGCTAGAACTTTGTCAAATTCTGCCTTCTGCCTTCTGCCTTCTGCCTTCTGCCTTCTGCCTTCTGCCTTGCGCGTAGCGCTATATCAATAAGTTCAATGGATTTTACCAATTCAGTTAGTTATCAGAAAGAACTGATTATTAAATTACAACAACTTCTAAAAGCCGAAATTGAAGGCAAAGCCGATTCCGAGCATCTTGAAGAATTATCATCAGCTATTGAAAGTGCAACCGAGGCACTCAATAACCTGACTCAATATTTTAGAGAGAATTGAAAACCTATCTTCCAGAGATGATTCTGTGAGCTATGAACCATGAACCATGAACCATGAACAATGGGCACTCAAAATATTTCTATCCTGATTTGAGTGAAGGAAGCCGTAATTACTAAGGGTGGCAAACTCTTAGTAACAAAGTCGTGAATCAACAATTATCGGTAATTCCCTGGACAAAAATCGGGTTAGTCTTGATTGGAGGTATGGTAGTTTGGTCAACTTCCTTTAGAGCTTACCACCGTTGGAGGATAAGAGATGGTTGGTGTGCTAGATATCATCCCGATGGCTCCCAGGAGATTTTTTATGGGGCTCAATGCCAGAAGTTTAACTATAACCCAAAACCTAAAGCTTCAAGTAATTAGAATTTGGATAGGGATGTTCATAGTTCATAGCTCATTGCTCATGGTACGCGCTCCGCGCATGCTGCGCAAACATCGCTCATGGATGAACTTTATATCCGGATTTTGGAAGTGCGGCGATCCTATAATAATTAAGACACACAGACTGGCAGAGAATGACAACGGTATATACACGCCCCCTAGCTCGTCTGATTGAGCAGCTGCAACGTTTACCTGGTGTTGGTCCTAAAACTGCCCAGCGATTGGCGCTGCATATCCTCAAGCGCCCAGATGATGAAGTCAAAGCTTTAGCTCAAGCTTTGGTTGAGGCAAAACAGCAAGTGGGTTTATGTAAAGTCTGCTTTCACCTCTCGGCTGAGCCTGTCTGCGAAATCTGCCGTAACCCCAACCGGGATGAGGGTACTATTTGTGTGGTAGCTGACTCTCGTGATGTAATTGCCCTAGAAAAAACCCGTGAGTATCAAGGCAAATATCATGTCCTTGGAGGCGTCATTTCCCCTATGGATGGGATTGGACCTGATCAACTACATATCCAGCAGTTAATTAGGCGAGTTAGTCTCAAGGATATCAAAGAAGTGATTATGGCAATCAGTCCCAGCGTTGAAGGTGAGACAACCACACTCTACATTGGTCAACTACTCAAACCCTTCACCAAAGTAACTAGGATAGCTTTTGGTTTACCAATTGGCGGGGATTTAGAATACGCTGATGAACTTACTCTAGCACGAGCTTTGGAAGGAAGGCGGGAGCTAGATTAGTCATTAGTTAAGAAAAGCAACAACGACTAATTCCTAAAGCTACTTTAATTTCTGTTTAATGAAGTTTACAACCTGACTTAACTGTTTCTTTAAAGCATCAATTTCCGACTGCATTTTGGCGACTTTAGCGTTGAGTGCTTCAATCTCAGCAGCGGAAGCAGAAGCATAGTCGGTAGCGGCTGCTCCTGCTGCCACTGCCGGTGTTACTGTTACTGGTCGATTCCTGATTTTTTGCATTGCCTCTTTGATTGCCTCAACCAATTGCTTCTTGTTAAAGGGCTTTTCTACAAAGGCAAAATACTCAAAAGGTTCGGTTATTTTTTCTGTTACTTCTTCCTTTCGACCTGACATCAATACCAAGGGAATTGTTTGCAGATCAGTTTGGCTTTGAATCTGTTGAAATACTTCCCAACCACTCATTTTGGGTAAAAGAAAATCCAACATGATTAGATTGGGGTGTTCTTGGCGAATTAAATTAAGCCCTTCCAAACCATCTTTAGCTTCTAAAATTTCAAAGTTGCCCGGAGGCAACATGTCTTTGACACACTTTTGAATGACTCTCGAGTCATCGATTACCAGGATTTTCTGATTTCTTGCCACGCCTAACTCCTTTCAGGAATGATTTCAAGAAAAACTACGCTGTTGTGAATTGACTGCTGCTAATTTTATAGATGCAAGGACTAGTTCCAGATCCAGCCATTAGCTACCTTGAAAGCTGCCAACTCACTAGCCAGCTATAGTCAGTGCGTCTAGTATTATTATCCACGGACGAAGCCTCCACGGCAATTGAATCTAAAAATAAGCCTTGGGGATCCTGACTTGTGTCTTTCTACCTTTCCGCTAAAATATGTATCGTCGAGATACTAGATGTATTGACAGTCTGTGAACACCTCCTCAACTCGAGACCAGTGGCGAACGGAAATTGAATCACTGCCTGCTTGGTTGCGACGCCCGATTGGCAAAGCTAGTGATATCTCCACAGTACAGCGCATAATTAAACAGCGGAACATCCACACCATTTGTGAGGAGGGACGTTGTCCTAATCGGGGCGAGTGCTATTCCCAAAAAACAGCTACCTTTTTACTGATGGGACCAACCTGTACCCGTTCTTGTGCTTTCTGTCAAGTGGACAAGGGTCACATGCCCATGCCCCTTGATCCTGAGGAACCACAAAAGATAGCGCAAGCAGTACAGTTGCTGGGCTTACGCTATGTTGTGCTAACTTCAGTAGCAAGAGATGATTTATCTGATCAAGGTGCAGGTTGGTTTGTCGCTACAATGGAGTCAATCCGGAAACTTAACCCAGCAACCGAGATTGAGGTACTGACAGCTGATTTTTGGGGCGGTAGAAACGATGGCAACCAAACTTCGGCTGATCATCAACGCCAACGGGTAGCAACAGTAGTTAATGCTAGTCCGGCTTGTTACAACCATAATCTTGAAACTGTGCGCCGCCTACAGGGAAGGGTACGCAGAGGAGCCCAATATGAACGATCGCTCGATGTCCTGCGTATTGTCAAAGCTCTTGAGCCAACAATACCTACCAAGTCAGGATTGATGCTGGGGCATGGTGAAACCCAGGATGAGATAATAGCAGCGATGGAGGATTTGCGCAATGCCGGGTGCGATCGCCTTACCCTTGGTCAATATATGCGTCCTTCCCTCAAGCACTTACCAGTACAAAAGTACTGGACACCAGGCGAATTTGAGCAGCTAGGTGCAATCGCCCGTGAGATGGGTTTTACCCATGTTCGCTCTGGTCCTTTGGTTCGTAGTTCTTACCATGCTGGGGAGGATGTTTAGCCTCAAAACAATTGTAAGGTGCTTTAGTATCCCAAAGTCAAAGCACCAGGTTTTCTAGGGTCAGAAGCACCTTGGAAAGTATTATTTACACGCATGATACTCTGAGTGCTACCCATTGCATCTCTAACTGAAATCTGATGTCCTTTCTCCTTTAATAGGCGAGTTGTGTCACCATTTAAACCATTTTCGATCATTAGCTGATCTGGTAGCCATTGATGATGTATTCTAACGGCATTGGTAGCGGTGGCAATATTCATCTTATGATCAATAACATTCATGACCACTTGTAAGACAGTAGTAATAATTAGACTGCCACCAGGACTACCTGTTACTAAATAAGGTTTACCCTCTTTCATGACAATTGTGGGCGTCATGGAACTGAGCATTCTCTTTTCCGGTTCAATGGCGTTAAATTCTCCCCCAGTTAATCCAAAAGCATTAGGTACTCCCGGTTTGGCGGAAAAATCATCCATTTCATTGTTGAGCAAAATTCCAGTACCAGTTGCTGTTATTCCAGTACCATAACTGAAGTTTAAAGTGTAGGTATTGGCGACAACATTACCATATTTATCCATCACCGAGTAATGAGTTGTATCATTACTTTCTGCAAATTGATTGGGATTACCTGGTAAAACTTCTTGGCTAGCAGTGGCTTGTTCAATATTGATTTTGCTACGCAGCTCCTGAGCATATTGTTTAGAGACTAAGCCAGTAATTGGTACAGGGATAAAATCAGAATCTCCTAAAAATTTGGAACGATCAGCATAAGCTAATTTCATAGTTTCTGTCATAAAATGAATGCTTTTTGCCGTATTATGTCCCAGTTTATTGATAGGAAATTTCTCTAAAATGTTTAACATCTGTACCAGATGAATACCACCGGAACTAGGAGGTGGCATAGAATAGATTTCATACCCTCGATAAGTTCCCCGAATTGGTTCTCGGATCACTGGTTGATAGGCGGCTAAATCTTCTTTGGTAATTAAACCACCGTTGGCTTCCATATCAGCAACAATTGCCTTGGCGATCGCTCCTTGGTAAAATGCCTTAGAACCTTCTTTGGCAATCAGTTTTAAACTCTTGGCTAAATCCTTTTGTATCAGAATATCCCCTACTTCATAAGGCATACCACCTGGTTTAAAAAAGATAGCTGTACTAGCTGGATAAGCCTGTATTCGTTTTTGAGCAAAAAGCAGAGACTCGTACAAATCTTCAGAAATAGGGAAACCGTTTTCTGCTAATTCAATAGCTGGTTTTAAAGCACGTCCTAGGGAAATTGTTCCATATTTTTCTAGAGCCATAGTTAAACCAGCGACAGTACCAGGAACACCAACTGCTAAATAACTAAATCGAGATTTTTCTGGATCAACTTCACCATTATCATCAAGAAATAAATCACGGGTTGCGGCTTGGGGAGCTTTTTCTCGGTAATCAATGGCAAGAGTTTGGTTCTCTTTTGCCGAATGCATTAGCATAAAACCTCCGCCGCCAAGATTGCCAGCGCGTGGTAGAGTTACAGCTAGGGTAAAACCGATGGTAACAGCAGCATCAATGGCATTTCCCCCTTCCTTTAAAACCTCTAAACCTGCCTCAGTCGCGTAGCGTTCTTGAGAGGAAACCATACCGTTACGAGCAATAACCGGATGAAAGATATGCTCACGGTTATAAATTGGTTCAGCCTGAGTAGCAGAGATTCCTGTAATCAAGCTCAGAGATAAACAAAAACTAAGTATTGCTCTCTTCTTTAGAGTTAGTAGAGAAAATTTTAGAGAGGTTTTCTGGAGAATCAGTTGATGGTTAAGATTTTTGAAATTTAGCATTGATTACTCTGATTAGTCGTAATTTTATAAAACGCTACAAAAAAACTTTCTAAGATTGTCCTAGTATGGATAAGTCTTTGGCAACTGATGCTAAACTATCTCCAGAAGCTCTAGACTAAACAGTGAAGTGATAAAGACGATTTAAACTCCCATCATGATTAAAACATCTTCTCATAATAAACCTTTATCGGTTCCCCCCTTAGAAAAAGGATGATGACAATCGCTCTCTCCCCTCTTTTCTGGGATTATCTGATCAGAGTTGAAGAAGCGACTAGCTCTCAAAAAGATTGAGCATAGTTAGCGGGTAATTACCGCTAACTATATCTGACTTTTGCTACGAAATCGACATCGACGAATTTGTCCATCCTGCTTAAAGCCTTTTTTCGCTGCTTTTACTGCTAAACAAGGGTCTTTAATGGCAACGGATTTGATTGGAAAAGTACAGCTTTTGGCCATTCTGGTAGGCTGTTTAATATACTCGATTTGATTGCCATCCAATTAGCTTTTGTCCCCGGTTTCTGCAAGTATTTTAGGATGCAAGCCCAAAAACTCGACTGCTTTTCTAAGGGGTACATATGCCATACCCAAAAGGTAGCATATGAAGCGCGTTAGTTAGCAAATACTATACTGTTGATTAACCCCTAATTGAGGAGTGTCAAAGGTATTGACAATGACTAAATTATGTGTTGGTCTACTATTCGGTGGTCGTTCAGGGGAACACGAAGTTTCAATCATTTCCGCAAGAGCGATCGCCAAAGCCCTAAGTTCAGAGCATAATACTGCTAAGTACGAATTGCTACCAGTTTATATCCAAAAAAACGGTATCTGGCAAGCTGGAGCAACAGCCCAAAAGATTCTTGAATCTGGAGTTCCCCTGCCATTAGAGACTGATGGTAATCTCTGGCAATATCCTCCCCAAGTAACCAATGTAGATATCTGGTTTCCCATCCTGCATGGTCCTAATGGTGAAGATGGCACAATTCAGGGATTACTCACCTTAATGCAAGTCCCCTTCGTCGGTAGTGGCGTCTTGGGTTCAGCCTTGAGTATGGATAAACTGGCAATGAAAAGAGCCTTTGCCCAGGCACAATTGCCACAGGTAAAATACATGGAAGTGTTGCGCTCTCAAGTTTGGTCTAATCCCTGTATATTCCCTAAACTCTGTGATCAGATTGAACAAACCCTCGATTATCCCTGTTTTGTAAAACCAGCGAATTTAGGGTCATCAGTAGGGATTTTCAAAGTAAGAAACCGCTCCGAATTAGAAGCAGCTTTAGATAGTGCCGCTAGTTATGACCGAAGATTGATAGTAGAAACAGGTGTAGAGGCACGGGAAGTAGAATGTGCGGTTTTAGGCAACGACTATCCCAGAGCCTCTATAGTTGGTGAAATTACTTATCAAAGTGATTTCTATGACTACAAAACTAAATACACAGAGGGTTTAGCTGACTTATTAATCCCAGCCCCTTTACCAGGTAAGATTATCACTCAAATTCAGGAAATGGCACTTCAGGCGTTTGCTGCAGTTGATGCTGCCGGCTTAGCAAGAATTGATTTCTTCTACCTGGAAGCTACCGGAGAAGTTTTGATTAACGAAATTAACACTTTACCCGGTTTCACCGCCACCAGCATGTACCCCCAGTTGTGGGCAGCAAGCGGTATAGCTTTTCCTCAATTGGTTGACCAATTGATTGAGTTAGCCCTGGAGCGGCACAATAGGTTGGAGGAAATCTAACTTTCTTAGTTCTCAGATAAAATATTAGCTCAGAAGAATAATTTCTCCCCATTTCCCCATCTCCCCCTCTCCCCCTCCCCCCATCTGGCTTCCACAAGGTGTACCTCACTACATATAGAAAAGCGCTATTAATAACTGGGCATATGGCAGTTATCTGGTCTAATCTTGGTTTGGTAATACCTTGAAAAATTTGAGGAGATCAACTTGGAACGGACGTTTATCATGATCAAGCCCGATGGCGTGCAGCGCAACCTTGTGGGCGAAGTAGTGCGTCGTTTTGAAGTTAAAGGCTTTACTCTGGTTGGGCTCAAGCTAATGAATGTGAGTAAAGAACTTGCTGAAAAGCACTATGATGTTCACAAGGAGAGACCCTTTTTTGCTGGATTAATCAAGTTCATCACCTCTGGTCCTGTAGTGGCAATGGTTTGGGAAGGAGAAGGTGTTGTTGCTTCTGCCAGAAAGATTATTGGCGCTACCAACCCTCTGAGTGCTGAACCAGGGACTATTCGTGGTGATTATGGCGTAACAGTTGGTCGCAATTTAATTCATGGTTCAGACGCCATAGAAACAGCGCAAAATGAGATTAGCCTCTGGTTTCAAGAAGAAGAACTAGTTAGTTGGCAACCAACTTTAGCAACTTGGCTGTATGAGTAAATCTTTCTCAGGATATGTTTTGGCAGTATGGTGAGACAGCACTAAAATAAATAAAGGCTATAGATTTTGCTGCTAATGCTGCTAGTTTTCTAAACTAGAATCCCCGTGCCTCTAGGCCGGGGAAAATAAAACTATTGTTGCTAAACTTTTTAGGACTTATTGCTCTTGTGTCTCAGTCTGCATCAAGGGCTCACTCCTGTTACGTTTAGAGAACCCCCAAGTGAATACTATGGCAATGGCAGCAATCATCAATAATTCTGGCGGTACCCATTCCGGTTTAATGGCTCTGACCAAGAGCCGCAAACCTACAAAACCAACTGTAATATAACCAGCACGCTCAAGATAGACATATTCCCTAAGCCACCGGATAAACAACTCCGCCATAAACCTTAGGGTGATTACGCCAATGGTGCCACCTGCTAAGATTAGCCAGATCTTATCGGAAATCGCGATCGCAGTGGTGACGCTATCTAAGGAGAATGCTAGATCAGTTACAGCAATTAAGGGAACCGCTTGCCACAGGGAGGTGAACCTTGGTCCATGATGGTGATGCTGTTCATCCTCATCGGAGGTAAAATACTCAAAGACTAACCACAGCAAGTATGCTGCTCCGAGTAGCTCAAATTGCCAGAATTGGATAACCCAAGTAGCACTCAAAATCAAACTAATTCTGAGAAAGTAGGCTACTAATAAGCCAAAGTTGAGTGCGCGACGCTGGAGTTGGCTATCTTCTAGACAGCGTGCAATTGCTGCTAGAGCAATGGCATTATCTGCAGATAGTACTGCCTCTAATGCCACTAGAACTATAAGTAGTAAAGGGACTTCAATGCCTATATCTAAAGGGGAATTCAAAACTCGGTCTAGCATTAAAAAGTAGCTTTCAATATAAATTTGTAAATCTCAAATATAGCGCAAGCCAAGGGCGTGCGCCAAGAATTTGTTTTCCTTATATAAGCTTAACATTTATTCAGAAACCTTAAGGATTTGCTTCACCCCTTGTTAAAGGGGAAAGGTCAAGGGGGAAAGGGAATTATGTTGCATCTTGTAACAAAAGATTTTGCTAGGGGTCAAATTAAAGCAAATTAATGAGAGATAAACCCTGCAATCAGGAGAAGTTAAACAATGTCCATCTCAGATACCCAAGTTTTCGTGGCTTTAGTCATCGCACTGATCCCCGGCATCCTAGCCTTCCGACTAGCGACGGAACTTTATAAGTAGAGTTCAAGCTCTCAAATATACACAGAGCTGATTGAGATAGTGGCAAGGGAGGCTGTCTTTAAGCACAAAGTTCTCTAATTGAGAACTCAAAACTTAGAAATCAGCACAACTGAGTACCTCTGCCACTGATAGGCAGTTTCAGATTTTCTGGATGTTTGCGGCAATAGAGTGTAAAGTATCTGGTAATATCAGAGTGCAGCTGCCTTGATCAGCTCTTTAGACCCCTAGGCTGAGTATTGTTATCGAACACAAAATATAGGAAAATAGTCAGGAACCCTTAGACTAACAGTGCCAGGGACAGGGGAATCTTAAACCTGACCAAACTTAAATCAGGGAAGTAGAAGCAACATTAAGGTGTGCCTTTACTTAGTCAGCCTACCAAAACAAAAACTTCACGCTTGAGCTGAGAGCCAAAGTCTTTCAAAGGGTAGGTTCTACAACAATGCCATTTAAATTAACTATTACTAGTGGTGATTAGCGAGCGTAAATGCTCTATACTTAGAAACTGCAAACACCCTTAGTTTTGAAAAATTGGCTCTCGCTAGCAGGTGTACTTTCCACGCTAAGCTTTTTAGGGTGAAGCCGTTTGCACGCTAAGTAGTTTTTCTTAACTCTGTTCCATGTTCCATCGTGAGCCCTTACTCCAGTTCTGTTCAAGTGTATCCCTCCAGGCTCAACAAACTTGACTCTTATTGAGCAAAACTTTAGCTTTATCCTCCTAGCTTGAAACAATTGCAAACTAGGCTTTGAGTTCTTCATGTACACCAATTTCGGTGCGAATCAGTGATTAGAGGTGTAGCGATCTTCAGCAAACTATGAATTCCATCAAATCCTCTAGACCAACTCGGCAACCTTTAAAACCTCACCAAAAGCTTTCTCGGACTCAGAAGCCTCAAAAACTTCATTATTACCGGGCAATTGTTGGCGAAACTACCCTGAGATTAGTTGTTAACATAGTAATTTCCACAGCTGCGATCGCTGGGCTAGTGCAATTATTACCCTATCAGCTATCACAGCAAAGCAAGTTGCAAGAAGTCCGACGAGAAGTCAAGCGCACGCAGGCGCGAGTCAATAATTTACGTAATGATTTCAGTCGCTCTTTCGACCCTAGACAAGCCCAAAGGGTAATGCAGGAGCAAACCTATAGATTTAACCCCAGCCAGCGTCAGGTAGTCTGGAAAGACCTCGACGATTTTGGAGATTATTAGTTGGCTGCTTCAAGCCATTAATGGCTCTAGAAGTTGGAGCATCCAGGTTTCAACTTTCTGACGCAGACGACCAGAAGCACCTGCTCGGGGCAAGTGAATAAGGGCTTGTTGATAGTCGGAGATGGCACAGTTCCAATCCCCACGCAAATGATAGGCACGACCACGCTCAGCATATATATGACCTTCTAGACATCCCAGGATTAAAGCCAGATCCAAGTTTTCTATGGCCAAGTTGTATAACCCCAATTCCCTAAAGGTAATTGCCTGGTTGATCCAAGTGCGGGTGTTAGCTGGATTGACGTCAAGAGCTTGTTCGTAGTCCTCGAGGGCTTTTGCTGTTTGCCCTATTGATACGTAGTAATTGGCGCGATTATTATAAGCACTATCCAAGTTGGGATTAATTTGCAGTGCCTGGTTGTAATCAGCGAGAGCTTCTTGTTTTTGACCACTTCGGAAATACATTAAGCCCCGGTTGTTGTAGTCAGCTGCACTGTTGGGGTTAAGTTCAATTAATTGAGTAAACAGGGCAATTGCTCCCTGGTAATCTCCTTGTTTAGCTTTGCTGTTGGCTGAGGTGCGTAGGCTTTGCTCTGGAAGTTGCTGATGGTTTTTTAAGATATGTTTTACCAGGATCAAATGCCTTTGATGTCTGCGGCGCATCTTTGACCACTGTCTGTTCTGGTCTTGTCGGTTAACTTTGACAATAGTTCTAGTATTCATCTGTTCCCTCAGAAGTAACTGCGTTCCATCTAAAATCAACGTTAAGGCTGATAGCACCCTGCTGGTTAGTCATGGTGTGTCACTTACTAATGCGTCTTTGGAGTTCCAGCAACAACTAACCAGATCGTTCCTTGAATATGAAAAGTATCTTAAGGAGACTACAGTAGCGTTTTGCTGATTTCCCGAAACATCACGAAAAATGCAACAAACGCTTTCTGGAAGAGATCTTGTAAAAAGCTTCTATTAATATCTCCAGTCGCTTTGCGACAAGGGGTGAAGTTATAGGACAGATGGCAGAATTTATGGAGAAAGACGTCAGTCCTGGAGCCCTGGAACTTTCCTAGACCCAAACCTTAGTCAAAGAGTACTCTGTATGCTGAGGCGATAATTGGCACAAGCCTCTGAAGTGAAGTACCCGACGCTCACAAGCTCGGCTTTAGCGCGGGGAAGCCCCGCCACTAGCTAAAACTGTTTGAGGATTCATTATCAACTCTTGAAGTTGTCGGTATAACCTTGACAGCTGCTGGTTCTCCCACGAAGCTCCTCTAGCACGGTAGAATGCAATCTAGGTAATCTAATTTGTGGTGGTTAGTAACCCCTAACTAGAATATTTTTATGGCAACTGCAACTTCCTTAGCTAATGCTCCTGATCTGTGTACTGATGACTATTTGGTAGTTGGTGTAGCTACTTGTTTTCTAAAACAGGATGGTGAAGTTCACGAAGTTAAAGTTATTGAGCCTATCCCTTCAGCAGCTTTAGAAACACTTCTCCAAGGAATTGAGACTTCCTATAGCATGGTTTATGCCATGACTCTAGGCGAGTTACTTGCTAGCGAAACTCCTCAAAAACCTATAGAATTTCCTGAAGAAGCCGAGTTTTGTGATAATTTTACCGAACGAGCGGTCGCTGCAGCACGCACCTATCAAACTCGTCGGCAGGCGCAGTTCCATATCCCTTTAGGTACAAAGCGTGATGACTTCAACTACTCCACAGAACGCAAGCGAGTACTCAATCAGGCGCGAGTTGTGCGCAAGGAAGACGATATTAAACAGCACGAGTATACCCACAAGGTTCTCTAAATTACTATTGCCATGCTAAAACTTTATGGTGGAGCCCGGAGTCGGGCATCAATTGTCCAGTGGTATCTGGAAGAACTGGGGGTTCCCTACGAATTTGTTTTGCTCAACATGGAAGCTGGGGAACATAGCCAGAGTGAGTTCCTAGCCATAAATCCTATAGGCAAGGTTCCGGCAATTGTGGATGGAGATTTCAAGCTTTGGGAGTCAGGCGCTATTTTGTTCTATTTGGCTCACAAGTATGGCAAGATGCCAGAATCTGTTCAAAAGCAAGCTGAAATCAACCAGTGGATTCTATTCGGGAATGCCACTTTGGGACCGGGCATTTTTGTTGAAAACACTAGGGCAAGGGAAATGCCCAAACTCATGAAACCACTCAACCAAATCCTAGAGCAACAGCCATTCTTACTTGGAGACGAGTTAAGTGTGGCAGATGTGGCAGTTGGGTCAATATTGGCTTATATTTCGATAATGTTAAAGCTTGACTTCAGTGAATATCCAGCCATCGTAGACTACATAAAACGCCTTGCAGAGCGACCGGCTTTTCAGAAAACCATTGGAGCTTAAAAAGACAATTCCAAGTTATACCTACTTAGCACCAAAACGGTGCAGCACAAGGCTGGGCAGTATTTTATAGCAATTATTGACTATCAAGACCTAGGCTAAATTAAGCAACCTCGAGGGCTTGATAACAGATATACTATAAAATGCTGCCTTGGCAAAGATTGAGATTTGTAACTTACCTGAAACCTACAGCAGCTTGCCAGACAAAAGCTAATAGCAAGAAGAAAACGGGGATGACTGGCAGGACATCTACAAGGGGATTAAAAATTGAGTAGGCTTCTGGTAATTTCGCTAACAGCAATGCAGCTTCCATATTTTAAAATCTTCCTTGACAACAAAATTTTTAGAATTGAAAGAAATTTTAACACGAACCGGTCTCTAGCTGAACAGCGACTGGCTTATTTAGCCACTGTTTAAATTCTGTGGCAAAGCAATCACTCAAAATTGCTGCCCTCATTTTTTGGGTAAAACGAATCAACTCTGTAACATTATGTAATGAAAGCAACATATAACCGAGAGGTTCCTTGGAGCGCACCAGATGATTGAGGTAAGCGCGACTAAAGTTCTGACAACAGTAGCAGGGGCAACTTTCGTCTAGGGGGGCAAAATCTTCTCTAAATTGAGCGTTTTTTAAATTCCAGCGCTCTCCCTTTACCAAGGCAGTACCATGACGCCCCAAGCGGGTGGGAATCACACAATCAAACAAATCTACCCCAGCGGCTACAGCAAGTACCATTTCTTGATAGGTACCAATACCCATCAGGTATCGCGGTTTATTTTCCGGGAGATAAGGAACTGTGGTTTCAACAATTTGATGAATTAAGTGAGCCGGTTCACCAACACTGACACCACCAATAGCATAGCCCGGTAAATCCAATGAAACTAAGGATTGAGCAGCAGCGCGACGCAAATCGAGGTGTACACCGCCTTGAACAATGCCAAATAGAGCTTGCTCATCTCGGCGTGCGTGAGCATCGAGGCAGCGTTTGAGCCATCTATAAGTACGTTCTGTTGCTACTTCTACCTCTTGCCTGGTAGCTGGGTAAGGAGGGCACTGATCGAAGGCCATAATCACATCTGCCCCCAGTGCATTCTGAATCTCTATCGAACGTTCTGGAGTCAGGTTGATCATCTTACCATCACGGGGGGAGCGAAAAATGACGCCCTCTTCAGTAATTGTTCGTAATTCAGACAAGCTAAACACTTGGAATCCGCCGGAATCAGTGAGAATAGGACCATTCCAAGCCATAAACTGGTGTACTCCACCAGCTTGTTCCACAATTGCTTCCCCCGGTTGCAGGTGGAGATGATAAGTATTGGCTAGTACCATTTGCGCGCCAGCTTCCTTTAGCTGCGCTGGCGTCAAAGTTTTTACACTGGCTAGGGTTCCCACTGGCATAAACCTAGGTGTCTCTACTAAGCCATGGGGCGTAAGAAAAACACCAGTGCGAGCTTTAGTTTGGCTGCAATTAGCCTGAATGTTAAAGGAAAATGCAATTTGCTGTTGATCCAATGCTTTTAATCGAAAATCTTAGTCAGCTTTAAGGTGTCAGGTTTCAAAATCAACGTCAATCCCCAATCCCCAATTGCTGAACACGTTTTGTGAATTACTCCCTAGGCTAACCATCATCGCTTATAGCTAGGGAATTTTTCAAGGCAAAGGATTTCAAGATTAGACAGCTTGCTAGTAGATTTGAATATTTGATCCTAGAAAGGACACTCGCCATCATCATCAATTTGCACGTCCCATTTAGCATGCAAGACTTGTGTCACCATTGCCTCGAGGGCCTCAACGTTGATTTGTTCTGTACACTGCTCCTGCAAAGGGTTTGAGAGCGGAATGAGGCGTAATTGACGATTGTCTTGAATTAGGTCAAAGCAAGTCTGTTGTTCTGGTGATTGATTGAGCTGTAGATAATCAAAGCTCTGGACATTGAGATAGATAGATCTGTTAGCAATTATTGTGGCACGGTGGGGGTCTGCAAAAACTTCGAGCATGCGCCCCTCGCCCTCATTTTTCAGTTTGCCATCGATGGTGTGGATATAGCGAACGTGACCCAAACTAGTAAGAAGGCGTTCCATATCTTGCTTATTGATGATGGTGCCACTATCAATAATGCAGGGAGCAGGGAGCTGGGGCGGTAATTGTTGATGACTCATGGGTAAAGGTTTATGATGCAAACGGTAATAATGCTGCCTAGTTAGAAGGATTAACCTTGCCACTGCTCTGGGATCTTATACTTGGCAACCCAATGCTCGGATCGAAGTTACAGCCAAGGTCAAGCAAGCATCAACTCTGCTGCCAAAAAATTCCAGGCCAATCTGGGACTCAATGCCAGCAATCCATATCTTAAAAGTCTGACTATTGCAAGTAACTTGCTGAATATAAAAGGGATATTACACAATGGTATCCCAAGATTTATCAGCTGCTCACAGGTCAATCTAAGAAATTCCTTACGGTTTCCAATGCACAAGTTTTTATTGAGGCTAGTGGTGCGGCAGACAGTTCAATTCTGGTCTACTTTGATCAGTGCTGTTACTTTTTATACCTGCATACCGATACCAACTGGCTGGAGTTTGGAGTTTCGGGGTATTGCTGGGGTGGCTCCTCTAGTGGGATTGCTGATTGGGGGAATCTTGGGAATGATAGATTTTGGTTTGCAGTATTTGGGTATGGCACCACTTACTCGCAGTGCCTTAATTGTAATTCTTTGGCTTGCCCTGACAGGAGGACTGCATTTAGATGGTGCTATGGATACAGCGGATGGTTTAGCTACACAAAACCCACGCAGGCGTCTGGAAGTGATGGCGGATAGTGCTACAGGTGCTTTTGGAGCCATGACTGCTACTGCCATAATGGTTTTAAAAATCTCTGCTCTCACCAATCTTGATACTTATCGATGGTTGGCTCTGATGAGTGCAGCTGGTTGGGGGCGCTGGGGGCAGGTAATGGCAATTGCTCTCTATCCATATCTCAAGCCTAGAGGTAAGGGCGCATTTCACAAGCAATGGATGCAAATACCCCAAGATATCTTGCTGGGACTGTTAATACTGTTAGGCTTATGCGGATTGCCTCTATTATCGGAGATTAGTCAGTGGAGGTTATCTTTGGCAATGGTGATTGGAGGAGGAGCAATAGCACTGTTGACTGGTGCCTGGTTTCATCGCCAGTTGGGAGGACACACTGGAGATACTTATGGAGCAGTGGTGGAGTGGACTGAAGCATTATTCCTTTGCCTTCTCACCAGTATCTAGGCGTTTAACTTGCATATTTGGGGAGAGAGGGAGATGGGGAGATAGGGAGATGGGGAGAAAAATTATAAATAAGTACCTAAATAAAATTAATTACATTCAGAGTCTAACTGAAACCGAGACTATATAAGCTTTTGCTGTAGCTTGGATTTGTAAATAATTTTGTGTGACTACTTACAAAGGACAGAAGTTGGGGAAGAAACTTATTTTTTCTTCTCCAACTCATGTCTATTCCAATCTCTGAGAAATTACCAAAATCAGTTGCAGTCAATATTTACCAATTGACTTAACTAGCTTCGCTATAAGGTTCGCCGCTAAAGGGTTGCATACCAATAGCAGGATATTCATCATCATTGGGACCAAAAATCCTGGCTACTGCTTCCAAAAGATACTTTGTGATCATTTCCAACGTTCTGTAAATAGCCATATAACTATCCTCGCAATAAGTTGGGTTATGCTAACGAGTGAAACAACGATTAATTAAGTGCCTGTCACACTTCCCTTATATTATGTTGAACCCTTAAATTATTAGGGAATAGTGCAATATTTGTTTGATTATGTTTGCAATACTTTGTTCATATACGGGTGAAGAGTAAGATCAAGAGATAGTGCCGTAAAGTTTTTTTGAGATTTGTTTATACTCTGCAAAATATTGGGCAGTCTTGGTAGTGGGCTAAGTACCTGCGACATTGATAAAGTTTACTGGTTGAGGCAGGGTGTGGGGTGTAGGGTGTAGGGTGTAGGGTAACTTTGACGGATTTCATAATTATTTACATAGAGCCATTTATTTATGTACGACTACTTATAGTTAACAAAAGGGGTTCAATAATGAAATCTGTAAACCAAGAATTAACAATTAGCCCTTGCGATTACAGCCTCTTAACTGACCTTTACCAATTGACAATGGCAGCTTGCTATACAGGTGAAGGATTAGCAGAGAAACCAGCGTCCTTTGAACTATTTGTGCGACGTTTGCCTAAGGGTTTTGGCTACCTGATTGCGATGGGGTTAGTACAGGTATTGGAATATTTAGAACAGTTTCGCTTTACTCCAAACCAACTTCAGGCTTTGCAGGCAACAGGAATTTTTGAGGGGGCACCAGCACAGTTTTGGTCAATTTTGGCTGAGGGGAGCTTCAGCGGCGATGTCTGGGCAGTGCCAGAAGGAAGTGCGATTTTTCCATCGGAGCCTTTGTTGCGGGTAGAGGCACCACTATGGCAGGCACAGTTAGTGGAAACTTATCTGTTAAATACGATTAACTATCAGACTTTGATTGCGACGCGGGCAGCACGGTTGCGAGATGTGGCAGGTTCACAAGCTAAGTTACTGGAATTTGGCACTAGACGGGCTTTTAGTCCTCAAGGTGCTATGTGGGCAGCAAGGGCGGCTTTGGCAGGAGGGTTGGATGCTACCTCGAATGTGCTGGCAGCAATGAAGTTGGGGCAAAAACCCAGTGGCACTATGGCTCATGCTTTGGTAATGGCAATCTCTGCTATTTCTGGAGGTGAGCAGGATGCCTTTAGTGCCTTCTATCGCTATTTTCCCCATGCTCCTCTATTAATTGATACCTACGATACGGTAGCCGCAGCACAGAAGTTGGCAAACAGGATTCAAGCTGGGGAAATAGAAGTTACTGGCGTGCGTTTGGATTCTGGGGATTTAGTGAGTTTATCCCAAAAAGTGCGATCGCTACTGCCGAAGGTGACAATATTTGCTAGCGGTGATCTCGATGAGTACGAAATTGCTAGACTTAAAAGTGCTGGATCTTGTATCGACGGCTATGGAGTGGGAACACGGCTAGTTACTGGAGAGCCAGTAAATGGAGTTTACAAGCTTGTCGAAATTGATGGTATTGCTACTATGAAGAAGTCTAGTAGCAAGGTCACTTATCCAGGACGTAAGCAAGTTTTTCGCACTCAGGTTGAGGGTAAAATTCTCAAAGACCGACTAGGATTAGTATCTGAATCTTCCTTTGAGAATGAACAACCTCTGCTGCAATTGGTGATGCAACAAGGTCAAAGACTACAGTTACCGGAAACTATAGAAGCCATCCAAAAGCGCACGGCGGCTTCTGTTGCCAGTCTCCCCTTATCAGTGCGCCAACTTCATGAACCATTACCACTGAGTGTGGAAATATCTAAGGCTCTACAGCAGTTAACTCAGGATACTCAGCGGAGACTAAGTAGTTGAGACAGTGAGCAGCAGCGCAGAGATAGCGTTTGTCTGTGTCTGATTCAAGTCATAAGTTTTTGTATAGTGTACTTGCATGTGATGAAACAAGCTAGTCATTGTTGACATCCTCCCAGCGCGTGTTTCGCGGGATTCCTAGCCTCACGATTAGGTTTTTCTGCTTCAATCGTACATATCTAGACACAATCTTCAAACTATGCCCCCGACATCGATACGTCCACAGACAT
>JAAHHJ010000190.1 GCA_010692425.1 Symploca sp. SIO3C6
ATTTTCTTTATTGAACTAATCAAACATTGAGTGCTTGTATTTTAGGTTTTGTTTTTGCTAGCTTAGGGGCCAAGTACACAGCAACGATATCGGTTACGAGGGGTTAGTGAACATTGCAATCAATGCACTCATCTAACGCAAGACATAGAGGTTGTATCCAACGATTCTTTGAGAAGTTCTTTGAGTTCAAAGGGTTCGACCTGTTAAGTCTGACTCAGTATTCACTATTGATTTAGTCGTTTGATTTAGTCCAAAGGAGATGCTATATGTCATCAGTACCAGGAAACTTAAGCTTGGAACAGCAATTCAAGCTACAAGTGTTTCAGAGTCAAGTTCAATCTCTCGATCTTGCTCAGGCGCAAGAGTATATTATGGAGCTGTTGCGCCAAATGATGGTCAAAGACAATCTTGTCAAAAATATGCTGCATACCAAGTAATGGGGCAAGAGTAGCGTCTCCCGACCTTCTACCCTGTCGAGAAGGTTCGCTTCAAGAAAACGTATTTAACCTTCCAGTCATTCAAGTTCTCCTTGTCAGTTGGGGTAAGTTAACCACTTATCCCACTTTTTTTATGGATCTACTCCCCCCATTGCAACACAGATGATATGACGGTAAAAACACGCAGATAATGTTACAGAATATTGCTTTGTTTAGGATAACGGGGACGCGGGCAACAGAAATCCTTTATATTTCAAAAGCGGACTTGTTAAACGACAAGCTGTGTACTTTGACAAAGCTGACAAGGAGAACTCAGGGTTCATATCCTGAGACGGTATTGTGATAACGGAGGTCATCATGTCCCAAAGAGGGAGGTGGTGACTTTTGTCTTTCTACTCCGTAGGCTGAATTTGAATATTCCAAGTTTCTAGGGTGTGACCCAATTCTTGATCGAGGGCCACAAGGGCGTTCTGATAGTTAATTTTGGCGGACAGTTCACGGTTTTGGGCATTGACCAAGTTGTCTTGGGACTGTACAACCTCTAAGAACGTGACACTTCCTTGTCGAAACTGAATCTGGGTACTTTCTAACTGCTGCTCTGCAAGACGGGTTGCTCGTTCCGCCTGTTCAACTTGAGTCTGCTGAAAGGATACTTCCCGTAAGGCATTGCGGACGCTAATTTCTAAATTTTCTCGGTTTTCAGCCCGATCATTTTCCAGTTGTTGAATACGGGTTTGCTGGCTGATGACTCGTTGTTTGAGGGAGCGATCGCCAAATTCTCGACTCAGCTCCAAGCTAGCCCGCACCTCTGATTGCTCTGCGGACCGACTACTCAAATCATTGCTATACCGCACCAACAAATCTAAATCCCACTGCAACTGATCTTCGA
>JAAHHJ010000191.1 GCA_010692425.1 Symploca sp. SIO3C6
GGTCTAAGCGGCGGGAGCAATGGCGATTAGCACAGGGGGCAGTGAGCATTCGGATGCCAGAAGCCTCAATCAAGGTTCAGGGCGACGAGATTACCATCACGGTCTTGGAAGACTCTGCTTCTCGACAAATGGTTGCAGAGATGATGATCTTAACCGGGGAAATCGCCGGACATTATGGGCAAGAACACAACCTTGCCCTTCCGTTTCGAGGTCAACCTCAACCCGAATTGCCGCCAGAGGACGAACTGATGGTGCTTCCGGCAGGTCCAGTACGGGATTCTGCTATCCGGCGATGCATGTCTCGCAGTGAAATGGGAATTACTCCCCTCCGCCATGCTGGCTTGGGCCTTGATACCTACACTCAATCCACATCTCCCATCCGACGATACACTGATTTACTGTGCCATTTCCAAATTAAGGCTCATTTGCGAGGAGATGAGGTTCCCTTCTCCCCAGAAACGCTTCAGGAATTGATCCAAGTCGTCAGTAATACGGCCTATGAAGCGGTTTTGATCGAACGGCAAACCAATCGATACTGGAGTGTAGAATATTTGCGCCGCCATGGGGGAGAGGTCTGGCAAGCTTTGATGTTACGGTGGTTGCGGGAGCATGAAAATCTAGGGCTGGTTCTCCTTGAAGAATTGGGCTTGGAAATGGTAGTTCGATTCCAGCGTCCTGTTGCCTTGGGCGATCGCCTCACGCTGAAAGTCACCTATGCCGATCCCCACCAGGACACCATCCAATTTGCCGAAAGTAGTGGACTTGCGACTGAGTAATCTCCCCAAAACACCTGCCCAAAACATCGGCCCAAAACAAAGGAGTCGGCGCATGGCGACTATCACCTCTAGCATAATTATGCCCATTGGGCTACGTATACTTTTGCCTACAGCTCGTACCTATAGACCATTGTGTCCTTAGCAAAATGTCCTTAGCAAGATGTCAAGCCATGTTCTTAGTCCCTCTTTAGTGATCAGAGTAGTAAAGCCAGGGAATGATGCAGTCAACATAAAAAAACAGCCCTCCGGCAGGTTTGATGCTGCACAGTGGGCTGATTGCTAGTGGCCGTTTACTTAAAGGTATCTGGTGACTATAAAGAATCCATAAGAGGGAAAAAAAATCTGATGACAACCTTCAAATCTGATTTCTTGCTAAGAATCAGCACACTTTATACCAAAATTACGATAGGCTAGAACACAATTTGGTATTATTTTAGTATCTTAGTACCTAGTTCGTTCGTCTTTATCGTCTACAGCATCGCGTTAAGGAAATCAGCCTTAAGGAGTCATTATGAATAACTGCATCTTGATGGCATCTGTCATTCAAGCA
>JAAHHJ010000192.1 GCA_010692425.1 Symploca sp. SIO3C6
TTGGGCTTGATTCGAGCGATTGAGCGATTTGATATGATGAAGGGGCATGCGTTTAGCTCGTTTGCTGTTCCTTACATTCGAGGTGAGATTCAGCATTATTTGCGTGATAAGGGATCTACTGTGCGTATTCCCCGACGATGGCAAACGTTGCAGCGCAAGGCAACCCAAAAGTCTCGGGAGATTCATGAGCTTTTTAATCGCCAACCAACGGATCATGAGTTGGCAGAAGCATTATCCATCTCTATCGATGAATGGCAAGACGTTAAGCTGGCTTATCGTAATCGTTCGCCTTTAAGTTTGGATGCTCCGATGCACGAGGAGGAAGAGGGGGCAACGTCGCTAGGTGATTTACTGCCCGATAGTCATTATCGCAGCTTTCAATTGGCTCAAGAAGATCGCATTCGGTTGCAGCAAGGCTTAGTGCAACTGGAAAAACGGACGCAGCAAGTACTTGAGTTTGTCTTTTTTCATGATTTAACCCAAAAAGAAACGGCTGAACGGATGGGGATTAGTGCAGTGACTGTTTCCCGGCGTCTGAAGAAAGGGCTACATAGCTTGAAGCAACTAATGGCAAATCCTAGCACTGACGGGTAATTTTTATTTTAGGAAGGGCGATCGCTGCACGTTGATAGACGGCATTGTCAGCCCACGTTATGAATGGAAAGGGATGCTGGGGCGCAATATGTTCTGGCGCCTTGCCTGACAAATAGGCACTGAGTTGTCTTCTGGGGTCATCTTAGGAGACAACTTTTTTAATGAATTATGTAATGTTTTTTTACGATTTTGATGGGCATCATTGTCTTTTGACCGGAATTGCGAAAAATTTGCGATACATTGGGACGCAACTAGAACATGACCAAACGAATGTGTTCAGTAGGTACCAGGAGAGCAATCGTTCAAACATAATGGCTCAATCGTTAGCACAAAATGCGATCGCGTTACTCATTGAACTGACTGAAAGAGGAGAAATTGACCCATGGGACGTTAAGGTCATTGATGTGGTTGATCGTTTTTTGCAACAACTTCGCCCCGAACAGAGAAATGGGATGGGGCGAGAGACCTATGAAGCTGACTTATTAGAATCTGGACAAGCATTTTTATATGCAGCAATGTTAGTTTTACTGAAGGCGGACAGCTTAGTACGGGATGCAGAACAAGCAACAGAGGAACAGGTTGATGAGCTGGAAGAATTATTCCCTGGAGATGATGGTGAAGCCGTTTTACCCCCCAACTTAGAGCGGCGTATTCGACGGCGGGCCATTGCTTCTCCACCCCAAAGCCGACCTGTGACGTTGCCAGAACTCATTCAACAA
>JAAHHJ010000193.1 GCA_010692425.1 Symploca sp. SIO3C6
CATGCGTTCAGAATCAGAAATCGGCAGTTCTCTTGTAGTAGATAGGCATTCATTAAAACTTGAGTATTCTGTATTAGATACAGGCTTAGCGACAATAATCTGCTCTAAAGAAGCTTGTTGTTCTTCAAAATTATCTAAGGATACCAAGTTAAAGATTTCTTTTTGTGGTTTTGTGTCAAAGACAAATTCGATGGGTATAAAAAGATGATGTCTAGGTTTGATTTGAATGCCAAAATTTTGATCCTTCTCTACAGCAGCTTCGAATAATAAACTTCTGTTGTCTACAGGAGTCAGCTTGTAAGAATCCAGTTCAGTAATTTTGAATGAAATGTAATCCAATGTAACAGAAGTAGAGCTTACATTTTCTATGTCAAGAAATCTTACGTAGGGAGATGGCATCAATCGTTCTACTAAATCACCAAGAGAGCGGCAGTCCATTACAATATTAATAAAATCTTGAATATTTTTTGTGTAGGGATAGGCAAAGGCAAAAAAACCTCGGACATCTGGATTTTCTTGAATTACTTTTCTTATCCATATGTCTTTTAACGAAGGATTTATCTCATAGCTGAAATCGTCTTTAATCCCAAATCTAGATATTTCATCAAGCTTCGGATACTGAACAATGAAATTATTTCTCTGCCCTTCAAAAAAAGTAGTATACTCAGCCGAACTCCTATTTAATTGCAGAGGAAGTGAAACTGGTGCGTAGTGAAATGTATATGTATCATCTTCACCTTTGAACGCTACTTCAAATCCATCTTGAGTTTCAAAAGATTGGTCTGGATTTAATAAATCAATACCGTCGCTAACCACGTTGCCATTATCGTTTATAGAATACAAAAGATATTGATATTCATTTTGGGTTGAAATGGTATTCTCATTACCAGTTTCTAATTTAAACTTTTCGATATTTTCAAAAACTGGGTTGGCAGAATGCACTGTTGGAGGAGTTTCTATCCCAAGAAACTGTGAAAGAACTCGCAACGTAATTGCATCACGTATGTCTGGATTTAACAGGGAAGAGTTAACGTTGGATAATCATTGACACCTGTTAAGTATCTAAAAGAGATAGGCTCCCCCTCAGAATTATTTGATTTCGGGATGCCGTAGAAGAAAAGCAAAAATATGATGATGAAGATTGCAAAACCACCAGATGATCTAATAAAAATTTTACGAATAGCTCCTTGAGCCTGTACTTCACCCAGAAATAATCCTGCGGATAGTCCTCCAGCTAAAGCAGCTAAAAATCGCACGATGGCTAAAGTTCCGTCATTCATAGCTCTTGGATTAAGTACAAGAGCTATCAGA
>JAAHHJ010000194.1 GCA_010692425.1 Symploca sp. SIO3C6
TTGACACTCCCCCTTTTAGAAAAAGGGGGATTCTTGAATCTTAGAGAGAACTTAGCAGAAGGGATTTCTCCACCCTGCCAGAGGTCCCGCTCTCCTCAAGCGTACGAGTGCGCTTTCCAATGGCGAGGGAACCTCGCCTTGGGTCGCACTCAAATTCCCGCATGCCCTGCGGTACTCTATCATCACCCCAACCCTTGTTGAGGATGTTGATCGCGGCGTTGTGATCCCTATCTAATACCGTCTGGCAATATGGGCATTGATGGGTTCTCGTACTGAGACTCTTCTTCACCAATTCCCCGCAGTTAGAACAGTTTTGGGATGTCCAGTGGGGCGCGACAGAAAATACTATCCGCCCATGAACTTTTCCAAAATAGTCCAACCAGTCGGTAAACATTGACCATGAGGCGTCAGATATCGACTTCGCCAGCTTATGGTTTTTCACCATATTGCGCACCCTCAAGTCCTCGTAGAACACCATATCGTTAGATTGGATTAGCGCTTTTGCCGTCTTAATAGCAAAATCTTTGCGCTGACTACTTACCTTGAAGTGCGCTCTACCTAGTTTCTTAATGGCTTTGAGTCGATTCTTCGAGCCTTTTACTCTTGCAGATTTCCGTCGCTGCCTTCTTTTTAATCTCAGTTCTGATTTCCTTAAGTAGCGGGGGTTGTTAACAACCTCGCCATTACTATCGGTGTAGAACTCTTTTATTCCTAAGTCAATACCTACAAATTTATTAGTTCTGGGCAAGGGTTCAGAGCGCTCTACATCTATACAGAACTGGACGAAATAACCTTTGGCTCGACGGACTATTCTAACTCGCTTGATTTGCTTCTTGGTGTACCAAT
The DNA here is from genome assembly GCA_010692425.1 of Symploca sp. SIO3C6. Taxonomy (GTDB): domain Bacteria; phylum Cyanobacteriota; class Cyanobacteriia; order Cyanobacteriales; family Coleofasciculaceae; genus SIO3C6. The sequence goes on from JAAHHJ010000194.1 coordinate 847, forward strand.
TTAGGTCGCGAGTTCCTTTCAGCTTGAAGGTGCCAGCATTGAAGTCATCAGTTAGAGTTAACTTCTTCTTGTCTTCTGATAGGTTCCATCCCGTGATTTTATACTCAACAGAACGAGAGTTCTTCTTGAATTTGGGATAGCCCTTCTTCCCTGGAACCTTCTTTTTGCAGTTATCAAAGAACCTAGAGATTGAGATCCACGCCCTTTCTGCATGGGCTTGAGCAGCTTGCGAGTTTAATTTACCAGCCCACTCAAACTCTTTCCTTAAGAGCAGTGCAAGTTTTGTTAGTTTGCTTTTATTGACTTTCTCGTCTCGCGACGATTCAATCCAATAGGCGAGGCATTTATTACGGACAAACTGACCAGCACGAATAGCTTCATCAAGCCGTTCGTACTGCCAGTTTTTCCCCACTAGTTTTGCCTCAAGTACTAACATTTATGCTGCCGTATTTGTGACTGCT
>JAAHHJ010000195.1 GCA_010692425.1 Symploca sp. SIO3C6
TTATTTATTTACATAAGAGGCAACGCAATTAGAAACTGGAGATAAATCCTCATGTATACCACTCAACTCGATAACGGCATCACTAACGCTTACGCCGCTGAGCCTGATATGTACTACGCGATCGCTCCTTCTCCTGAGCAACAGCGCAATTATGCTCAGCAAAATGGGTTGGCAGTATTGTTGGTCGCCACTCTCTTGTCTATTGCATTGACCGTTAGCTAAGACCTCCACAATTCTGGGGCAACGACTCTCTAGCTCGAACGGACAAGCACTCATTGATTGATATTCCTAGATTCATTCGCTTCACTATAAGGAGACACGCATCATGGTTACTATCCTTATCGCTGTATTGACGATTGGTTGGGTCGCGGCGGCACTCATTGGCACTCAGGCTTACTTTAGAGGTGAGCAAAGCTAGCCTATCCATGAGCGTAATTGGCGTTCTGAGTCGTTTGAGCCGTTAGCTCTGTCGGTGACTGGAACTGAGACGAATTATGTTGAGCGGGTTCCGGGGTTCCAAGCCGATGCCTACACCAGTGCTATTCTCCCGACAAGCTAATAGAGCATTTTCGCTTCTTCTCTCGATTCCTTTCCAGATAAGCTTTTATCCTGGCCGCGTTGGCTGGGATTTTTTCATGGTTGGAAGAGGTGACATGCTCTCTTTTTCAACCCCTGGGCGATCGCCTTTTTATTGCTTACTTTACCCAGCAAGAATGTATCCAGCCAGTGCCACTCTGGATATATTTTTCCCCGTACCAATAGGGGGCGATCGCCTCATAATAGTCGCCCTCTACTTCCCCAGTTAGTTGTACGATTTCTTGGTTGCCAATAATGCCTATCTGGGGCGATCTCTTGGTAGGGCCACTGCGGAAATTAGCTCCTGAAATATGCCCATTACAGGTGGTGATTTGAATTTGTTTTGCTGAAGTAGAGGGAACGGATATAGAGGGGGCTTCTCTCTCGTCTGAAAGAGGAGAACTAGGCAAAGTTGTAGGGGGTGATTCGGTGAATTGTTTTTGTCTTTTAGGTAGCTTCTGAATGGGGAATAACGGTGATTCAGATAAACTGGGTGGGGAAATTGGCTCAGTTTTAGGGTCAGTTTTAGAGTCAGTTTTAGGTTGTTCATTTTGTGCAATCGCTTCAGTTGGACCTACAAGTCCAGCGAAAATACTGCCAAGGGTGATCGCTCCCGTTGAGACCAGTAGTAAAAGTCCAATTCTCATAATCCTAGTTCCTCCAATAGTTGCTGTAGTGTCTTGTTATCATCTGGATCTTGTCCGTAAGGTTTACCCAACTCTATTTGAG
>JAAHHJ010000196.1 GCA_010692425.1 Symploca sp. SIO3C6
TCAATCGTCCCTTGGAGCAACTTACTAGACGGGTTGCACCGAATATCGACATCAACTAATTCACTAGATGTAAACAGATGACGGATCGATTGACTGGCCACTGTATTGAGCATACGTTCACCCAGATCAGCACTAGGTTTATTTTTGAGGTCAATTAGGCTACCGATCATGTTTCATTTGGCCTCAGATAAAACCATCTGCATAACTTGTAACAAATTATTAAGTGAGTCTGCAATATTAAAATCCTGAGGGTTGGTATAGATTTTGGTAATACTCGGAAATTTGGTGAGATCAATCACGGCCTCAGTGTCGTTATCTACAACTAAAACGTGATTCCTATCACAATATTACCGCTGTAGAAGCAAAGCTTAAAGTGGGCGATCGCGGAGGTCAAGCTCTAGAGATTCCTAAGGGGGTAACCGCCGCCCTTCTCAAGGTAGGGTCGATTCGCTAAAGGTGCGTCGGCTGCTGGCATAATGGGCAACAGGCGACCGTTTTCTGACCTTTGCGCTGGATCTACCAAAATCTGACAAGCACCCAATCTAATTGGCATCTAATACCCCTTCTAAGGTTTCGTCCGCAACATCATAAAGTGCTTGGAGTTTTTTCAGGGTCTCATCTTTGGGTTGCCAGAAACCACGCCCGTGAGCTTCCAGCATCCGGCCAACAATATTTTGAAATGCTTCTGGATTCGCCTGTCGTAGTCGTTCTGCCATCTCTGCATCCAGTGCGTAGGTCGCTGCCGATTGATCATAGACCCAGTCTTCCTTAAAACCTGCCGTGCCTGCCCAACCGATAAGGGCGGTCATTCGTTGGGAAATTTCATAGGCTCCCCCTGATCCTTGGTCCGCCATTGCTTCGGCCCACTTGGGGTTCAGTAGCTTAGTGCGATACTCCATCCGCAGGACGTCATCCAAATTCCGTGGAGTAGTGTCGTTGGAAAAACTTTCCACAAAGCTGGCTTTCACTGCTTTGCCTTGGCTCAGTTCTGCGGCCTTTTTCAACCCTCCAGTGTTGGCGTAATATTCCTGAATATCAGTGAGGCCATATTCTACCGAATCAATTTGTTGGACGATGCGATCGGTTGTCTTTAGGAGTGTATTCAAGACTTCGGGACGAGCCTGACCCTTGTCAGCACGGCCATAGCTGAATGTGTTGCGCCCCTGCCAGGTATTGCCTAATTCGTCGCCGGACTCCCAGTTACTATCGACAACCCGATCGTTAACGAGAGAACCAAAGTCTCCCGATGGGTTAGAGAAAAGACGGGCGGTAGGATTATCGATGCCTTGGGCTTGGAGG
>JAAHHJ010000197.1 GCA_010692425.1 Symploca sp. SIO3C6
GGGCAGTTTAATGCGAACCAACGGCGAAATATTAAACGGGAGCGGAAGGCGATCGCAAAATCGGGCTTAACAATGAAAGTTTGGTCTAAGGATATTCCCAGCGCCCTTTACTCACAAATGTATCGGTACTACAGCGACACCTGTGACAAGTTTGGGTGGTGGGGCAGTAAGTATTTAACTTGTGATTTTTTTGAGCAATTAGAAGCGTGCTATTCTGACCGCGTGGTCTTTGTGGCGGCGTATGACAGCGAGGGAACGTATGCTCACCCTGAGCATCCCATTGGCATGTCATTTTGTATCAACAAGGGAGATCAACTCTATGGTCGATATTGGGGGTCAGCGGAGGAAATAGATTGTCTCCATTTCAATGCCTGTTACTACAGTCCCATTGAGTGGGCGATCGCTCAAGGAATTCAAACCTTTGATCCAGGAGCTGGGGGTCGCCATAAAAAACGCCGTGGATTCCCCGCCACTCCAAATCATAGTCTTCATCGTTTTTACGACGATCGCTTGGGCCTCATTTTGAAGCGCTACATTAATGAAGTGAACGAGCTTGAGCGCCAGGAGATCAATGCCATTAATCAAGCACTACCCATGAAAAAACTCCCTTAGGAATCAGTCAATCCCAGAGAAGACATCGAGTGTAGCCTATCTCCTTTCCACTGATACCTCATTTTCTAGTAATGTAGGTCTCTAGCAACGTAGGTTTCTAGCAAGACAGCTCTACTCGTCTAAAGTTTCTGACTGTTCAGACAGCGTCTCGTCAGCTTGATCGTGCGAGTAATATTTGAGAATGCGTAGGCAATTGCGTTGGTCAGGTTCCTGGATATATTCTACCGTGTCTGCAATTTTCTTAATTAGCCCCAGCCCACGCCCTCCTTCTGCGTGCTGATCGATGGACGCAGACGCCTGCTTGAAATATTCTTCAAACGCAAACCCTGGTCCATGATCCCAGATTCTAAGTTCAATCCATTTATCCGTCAGTAACCCATGAATATCGATAGGAGTCTCGACTGCTTTGTCACTGTGGGCATGACGAACAGCGTTTGTAAATCCTTCTGCCAGAGCAAGCTGGCATTCAAGCCAAGGCATGTGCGGCATAAGGGGAGTGTCAAATCTATCAAACCAGGTGATCACTTTAGTCAGGGCTTTGAGATCAGTGGGCACCTGAACGCATCCTTCCTGAAGCCGTTCCAAGGCTATATACATCCTCTACATCCATGAACAACAATGATGCCATTGCATGATTCTTCGCAATATGCGGCAGATGCTATGCTCAATTGTAAAGCAAAATTCCGC
>JAAHHJ010000198.1 GCA_010692425.1 Symploca sp. SIO3C6
TAGAAGGTCATCATCTTGGTTCTTCGCCATGACAGCAAAGGCCTCATCCCATCCGGCCCGACAACTTGGTGCGGTGCGGATAGTCAGACAATTACCCTGTACTTCAATCTCAACGTCTTCATGAATTCCACTTTGCTCCAAAAGGAGCTTCGGAATGCGAATGCCTTGAGAGTTGCCAATTTTAACGATCCGAGTTCTGATAATTGTGCCCATGGTTAGATACTTGCGAACACGAAGTGTAATTACAATGTAATAACAGGCAAAAAAGCTGTCAAGTTGTGCGAAGTTGACCTCGTTTGCCTCAAGGTCTTACCTCTTAAAATTTTGGTCTTGTTGTTAGGCGCGATTCTCCACAGGAGAGGCTTTGTCATCGCCGAAGGTCGGTCTCTGAGTATCGCGCCTTTTCACACTACGTTGTCGAAATTAATCAGGTACTTCGGGCTGGGTATCGCTGTGGAAACGATACGGCTTGCGTCACCCCTCCCCCGACGAACGGCTCTCGGTCTGGGCATCAGAATGGCAATGGGCCTCAATCGTTGTCGGCGGACCTCCCGTTACAGGCAAACGTCATAGACCTGATCCGACAACAGCTTCGCCTGGGTCACCACATTGGTTTGGAATTTGCTGATGTGCGACGATTCAAGGTCGGGTCCTGGCAAAGTGGCTCTACGATTACCAGTGCCCATGAGGCTCAGGTGCTCACTCAGGTGGAACAGTTTTTAGCCAATCACCCTGACGATTATGTGCGGTTGTTGAGCATCGACCCCAGGGCAAAACAGCGTCAGCTAGAGCAAATCATTCAGAAGCCTGAGTGAGCCTGACTATTCCTGTTTTCTGGTATGTGGCGATCGCCACCAAGCGTTGATTCCTACCAGTCCGCTCGATACTCCTGGAACTCTGACGTTGGATTGTAAGCAAACTATTCAGCAAACATCTCGGCCAGGATGTCAAGAAGCATTTTTTGCTCATCTGCACTAATGCGACCAAGCCTTTTGACTAATCGTTTTTTATCTACCGTACGAATCTGATCCAAAACAATTTGGCCATTCTTGCCTTGAAATTGAGAGATAACACGAGTGGGATATTGCTTCCCTTTTGTCGTCATTGGAGCAACAATAACCGTGGAAATATAGCGGTTCATCTCATCCGGTGAGATAACGACACAGGGGCGCGTTTTCTGAATTTCACTACCCACTGTGGGATCTAAGTTAACCAGAAAAACATCGAAACGATTGACTACCATTCCCATTCTGATTGATCCCAGTCAGTCGTGTTGGCGTCGTCTAGAAGG
>JAAHHJ010000199.1 GCA_010692425.1 Symploca sp. SIO3C6
AGGGAAAAGTCAAGGCCGAGACGGCTGACGCGACGCTTCAATTTAATGGAGAAGAGGTTGTTTGGCTGTTGGCTGAGGAACAGGTGATGAGCGATCGCCCGGTGCGTTTCCAACAGATTGACGATGACGTCGTTGTTGGTCGTGCCCAAGGCAACCAAGTGATCTATGATATTTCAACTCAATTAGCAATGCTGACGAACGATGCAGTTGTTGTCCTGCAAGATCCGCCCATTAAAGTGACCGGGAATGTGTTGGAGTGGAATAAAAGTGACAATATTGTCAATGCCCCAGAGCGAGTTACGGTCTTTAATCGAAAAGAGAAGGTGACGGCTGTGGGGGATGTCGCCCAGGGGGATCTAGAGACCCAAATCTTCCAGATGGATGGAAATGTGATTGTGACAGCAGAGCGCAACCAAGCTCGGTTACGTTCAGATGAATTGACATGGACCGTATCAGACCAGCGCATTGTGGCAGAAGGCAATGTTCTCTATCGTCAAACTGATCCGGTCTTTAACTTGAAAGGGCCAAGGGCGGTGGGTCGGTTGGAAGATGAAACGATTGTCGTCAGCGGTGGGCGCGTGGTGACGGAAGTCATTCCTGATTCCTAGGCTCCACATAGACAGCCCTTAAAGCTGCTTCGTGATTGGCTCTTCGCATTAGACTGAATCAGCAAAAATACCTGTTAAGTTTATCGTCCGTTCAAAAAGGCGATCGCTGAGTCAAAGATTCCGTGAAAATGCGTGATGGGGATGACACATGACTCAATGAAGCTTTATAGTTGCTTAGGCAGCATTAAGTTTAAGAATTATTTTAACAAAATGAATCTGCCTCTCTCTTATGTATTCGATCGTGATCATGCAGAGTTTCAATGCTGCATGAGATCCATCCGTAGGATGATTTGGATCGGTTAAAACGGAGATAAGTATAGGCTGGAGGAGGATTTCGTTGTACCCAAACGAGAAACACCTTTCTTGCAAGGCCCGTTAAGCCTCAGGGCGATCGAAATCCCTTCTCTCTATAAAACGTCGTACAAAACAACTATGAGGAAAATCTATGAGTGCTGATCAACGTGGTGTAACAGTTTGGTTTACAGGTCTAAGCGGTTCAGGGAAAACAACTATTCGGATTGCTTTAGAAGAAAAGCTGCGAGCCATGGGTTTGAAAGTTGAAGTTCTAGATGGTGATATTGTTCGTAAGAACCTGACCAAAGGGCTTGGCTTTTCGAAAGAAGATCGAGACGAGAATATTCGCCGAGTTGGTTTTGTCGCTAACCTATTGACCCGCAACG
>JAAHHJ010000002.1:0-344761 GCA_010692425.1 Symploca sp. SIO3C6
AACCTTCTACACCAAGAATATTCTGCTCAACGAAGGTCTGCGCGCTTGGATGGCACCCCAAGACCAACCCCATGAACAGTTTGTCTTCCCCGAGGAAGTTCTACCTCGTGGTAACGCTCTGTAGAAAAATCTTGACGGTGAATACTGAAATTATAAAATCTTCAGTATTCACTAGCTTAAATCCCTCGTTATCTTCAAAGGTTAATATCTCGTGGTAACAATCTCTAGTAGTTCAATGGTTGCGGGGAACCGCGACCTAGAATCATCAGGCTTTGCCTGGTGGTCTGGTAACGCCCGCTTAATCAACCTCTCCGGCAAGTTGCTCGGTGCTCACGTTGCTCACGCTGGACTAATTGTCTTCTGGGCAGGAGCAATGACTCTGTTTGAAGTTGCTCACTTCATACCAGAAAAGCCTCTTTACGAACAGGGCTGCATTCTACTGCCTCACCTAGCTACCCTTGGCTGGGGTGTTGGTCCCGGTGGCGAAATTATTGACACCTTCCCCTACTTTGTTGTTGGTGTATTGCACCTAATCTCCTCTGCTGTTCTTGGCTTAGGCGGTATCTATCACGCTGTTCGCGGTCCAGAAGTCTTAGAAGAATACTCTGCCTTCTTCGGTTACGACTGGAAAGACAAGAACAAGATGACCACCATCATCGGCTTCCACCTGATCATTCTAGGTCTTGGAGCCTTCTTACTGGTGATCAAAGCTATGTTCGTTGGCGGTGTATACGATACCTGGGCACCAGGTGGTGGCGATGTCCGTCTCATCACCAACCCGACACTGAACCCAGCTGTGATTTTTGGTTATTTAGTTGATGCTCCCTTCGGTGGTGAGGGCTGGATCATCGGTGTCAACAACATGGAAGACATCATCGGTGGTCACATCTGGATTGGTCTAATCTGCATTAGCGGTGGTATCTGGCATATTCTCACCAAGCCTTTTGGCTGGGCTCGTCGCGCCTTCATTTGGTCTGGGGAAGCTTATCTTTCCTACAGCTTAGGCGCTCTTTCTTTGATGGGCTTGATTGCCTCTATCTATGTCTGGTTTAACAATACCGCTTATCCTAGCGAATTTTTTGGTCCAACCAACGCTGAAGCCTCTCAGGCGCAGTCTTTCGTCTTCTTGGCACGGGACCAAAAACTAGGTGCTAACATTGCTTCTTCCCAAGGTCCTACTGGTCTTGGTAAATATCTGATGCGCTCTCCCACTGGTGAAATCATCTTCGGTGGTGAAACTATGCGCTTCTGGGATTTCCAAGGTCCTTGGTTGGAGCCTCTACGTGGTCCCAATGGTCTTGATATCGACAAGCTGAAAAATGACATTCAGCCTTGGCAACTTCGCCGTGCAGCGGAGTACATGACCCATGCTCCTAATGGTTCTATCAACTCTGTCGGTGGGATTATTACAGAGCCTAACGCTTTTAACTACGTTAATCCCCGTGCTTGGCTAGCAGCTTTCCACTTTATCATGGGCTTCTTCTTTCTAATTGGTCACCTCTGGCACGCTGGACGCGCTCGCGCTGCAGCTGCTGGATTTGAGAAAGGTATTGACCGCGAAACCGAGCCAGTTCTTTCTATGCCTGACCTAGACTAGGTAGGTTATTAGATTCAGTTCTGAGCTGAAAATTAAGATTTAGTCGCAAGACTCCTGCTGACAAGTAGGGGTCTTTTTTTGTGCTTTCTTAGGACTTACGCCAAACGGTCTTAAAACCCTGAGTGTTCGTAGTGGTAATTCATGAATTACCAATACCTGCGACATTTTTTTCCTCAGTCCTGTTTCTATAGCAACGGACATGTCAGTTAGGACATCCTATTTTAAGTCAAAGGGAACTCTTAACTCTTAACAGGGAACAAGAAAGTGTCCTAACAGTTGTGGCGACTGCTATAAATGTCAAGACGGTAAGATCACCACAGGAAGCAATAAAGTATATTAATAGGATCTACGCAATGAAACTAAAAAACAAGGGTTTAAGCTATAGGGAACAGGGAATAGAAAACAGGGGATTATAGGCGTTTTAAAGGAAGTGTGGGAGATGTTACACTCTCCACCACTAGAAAGTGAGGAGTTGTTTTAGTGTACTGGCTCAAAATTAATTACGAGCGCAATGAATATGTAGTTGATCTTGACCGCCTCAGCGCTTTTGCTTGCGCTCCCAATGGCAATATAACATTCTGGTTGCCTAATAGCACCATCCCCATTGTCATTAACCAGCAAAGTGACCCAGAAGCTTATCAGCAAATTTTCGACTATATCAAAGACATACAATATATGTCGGAGCGCTTAAACAAGGAATTCTGGATCAAAATTAACTACGAGCGCAACGACTATATTGTCAATCTCAACTACATTAGTAGCTTTTGCCACAGCCCTAACAACAGGCTTACTTTTTGGCTACCAGATAGTTCGATTCCAATTATTATTAACCAACAAAAAGACCCAGATATTTATCAACAGATTCTGGACTACATCGAACGTCAGACTGGGCAACAGCTAACCTAGTACAGGAAATCTTTGTGAGTTCAAATCCCTAGTCCTTAAGACAGGTAGACAAGGAAAGCAATTTATAGTCTAAAAAATTCGTAAATCTATCGGCTTAAGGATTTCATGCAAGCCAATTTTACAAAAAAACTTTTCAATAGTTCTCATAAACAATTAACTATTAACAATCTACAAGCTTTTGCCAAGCTAATTTTGCTGCCCCCACCATACCCGCCTGATTACCCAACTTCGCTGTGAGTAATTTTATTCCTGCACGAGAACTAGGGAGTACCCGTCGCTCAATTTCTGCTAAGGTAGCAGGGAAAAAAAACTTAGCACTGGCACTGATACCGCCGCCAATAATGATTGCTTCTGGCGTCAATACATAGATGAGGCTAGCTAGTCCAGCACCTAAATCGCGTCCATAGCTTTCCCAAAATTGTAAAGCTTGCTGATTACCTTCTGTTGCCATCAAACCAAGTTCTGCTGGTTCCCTACCAGTGCGGCGTCGAATTGCCACAACCGAGACATATTGCTCCAGAGAACCCCTATTCCCACTATTACAAGGGAAGCCGGCTGGATTCAAGGTAATTAATCCCAACTCACCAGCAGCACCGTGATGCCCAGTGAAAAGTTTACCATCAAGAATAATTGCCCCCCCAACACCAGTACCTAAAGTCAGTAAAATCAGATTACGAAATCTGCAACCAGCGCCTAACCATGACTCTCCCAAACCAGCGCAGTTGGCATCATTGGCAATCACACTCGGGCAATTAGTCTTAGCTTCTAAGTAATCGGCAAGCGGTACATCATGCCAGTCTGTCAGATTAATAGCAACTCTAGCAATTCTACCTGTAGCATCAGTTGGGCCTGGAGTACCGACGCCAATTGCTAAACAGTTATTATTTGGATTGAGTTGTGCTATTGCCTCCGTCATTACCTCTACCACATTGGTGGGTGTTGAAGGTTGGGGAGTAGCTATACTTAAGGATTTTGAACAAGTGCCATCGCGTTGGAATCGCCCTAATTTGATGGTAGTTCCCCCTAAGTCAATGCCGATTACTTCTGTCATATTGGGTTTGGTTGATGGTTTGAGGAAATTAATAACCCAAGTTGCTAGCTATAAAATCAGATTAGGTACAGTTTGTCAAGTATTATTTCTTCGTTAGGGCAAAACAGCTTTGTGGAGTCCCAGCTATTTTGCCGTGTCTGTTGGCGGCGCTCCTATTGAAGTGCTTATAGAGTACATTAAGAATCAAGAAAAGCCGTCCTAGAAGGACGGGGCTTGAATCCCATATTTTTGGTCAATGAATACTGATAAATTCAAGCTAAGCTTAGATTTCGTAGGCATTAAGCTCATTAGTCTGGATTTCATATATTTTTATGTCAGTTAATCAAGTGCAACCCAAACTTATCATCCACGGTGGTGCTGGTAGCTCTCTCAAAGGCAAAGGGGGAGCTGATGCTGTGCGCCAGTCGCTCTACAAAATTATCGAAGAAGTTTATTCCTCGTTGCTAGCTGGTACTAACGCCTGCGATGCTGTAGTTAGAGGCTGCCAACTACTCGAAGATGAACCCCGCTTCAATGCTGGAACTGGTTCAGTGCTGCAATCGGATGGGCAAATCCGTATGAGTGCTGCTTTGATGGATGGCAAGTCTCAGCGTTTCTCTGGTGTAATTAACGTCTCGCGAGTTCAAAATCCGATTCATTTAGCACAAACATTGCAAGACTCTACTGATAGAGTACTCTCCGACCATGGTGCAACTGAACTGCTGCGAGAACTCAACTCCCCAGTTTACAATCCTTTGACTGACTTGCGCTTACAGGAGTGGATTCAAGAAAGGCAGGATAATTTTAACAAGACGATGGCGGGAGTTGTTGCTGAAAAGGAAGTAGTTACAGCTTCTGATACTGGGCGTGGCACTATTGGTGTGGTTGCTCTCGATAGTCAAGGATGTCTGGCTGTAGGAACTTCCACTGGAGGCAAGGGTTTTGAACGGATTGGGCGTGTCAGTGACTCGGCGATGCCAGCTGGGAACTACGCCAGCCCTAAAGCGGCGGTTAGCTGCACTGGTATTGGAGAAGATATTATTGATGAGTGTCTAGCGGCGCGGATTGTGGTTCGCGTCACCGATGGTTTACCCTTGAGTGAGTCAATGCAACGTTCATTGCAAGAAGCTAAGGATAATCAGCGAGATTTAGGGGCGATCGCTATTGATTCCACAGGTACCATTGCTTGGGGCAAAACTTGTGAAGTCTTGCTTGCTGCTTATCACACTGGTGAAAAAATTGGTGATACCCTTGATGGGGAAGAGGCAGCGCTTACAGGCTTTGCCTCTTAACTAGCAGGAGATTAGGGGGGGAGAGGGGGAGAGGGGGAGAGGGGGAGATGGGGAGACGGGGAGAAGATTTTGATTAATTATTGGCTCCTTAATCTTTTGGCTTCTAACTCCTGAATCGAACAACTCTAGGGCTATTGAGATAGTCCCTCTATAGGAGCGAGTCTTCCTCAAAGTTGAATAAAATTCTGACTTAAATTAATGTTTAATGAACGCTAATCAAATACAGAGAATTCTTGGGTCTATCCTCATATCAATCGCTAGTTTGAGTATTGTCTCTAACTCTAGTGAAGCTCAACCATCTCTAGTCCAGTGTCAGCCGCCACAGCCTGATGAGTATATCTTATTGGTACTCAGCCAAACTTGGGATAATCACCAAACACTTCAAAGGAGTTTGTCTCAACAACTTCAAGCCAATTTATGTCAATATTTAGACGACACAGTGACAAGGGTTGCAGGCTTTAAAAACCTTGAAAATGCCAAAAATTGGGCACGTTATATTAGAGAGCTTTCGGGATTGTCAGCATTTGTGGTACGCTCACCTTCACCAGAGGAAATGCCTAGCAATAACTCTGCCTACAACCCTCAACCCTTGGGTAAGGGCTATGCTGTGTTAGTCGATTACTTCAATCAACCAGAATTAGCATCCCAAATCAGGCAAATCCTCAGAGAAAATGTGGGTTTAGTTGCCTATGGTCAACGTCATTACTTGCTAGCAATGCATACAACTAGCCAAAAAGCGGCTAATTCAACCTTGAGGCAACTGAGCGATCGCGGTTTTTGGACAATGGTAGTGGATAGCCGCCGTGTGATCTTACTCACAAGGGCTGTTAATTTCTAGCCAAAGCCTGTTGGCTAACTTAGGAGAGCCAAATTGCCGAAATTTCATCTACCAAATGCATCCGCCCACGACAAAAGGCATGCAGTAGCCTGTCGATAGAATCCCTCTCCTCTTGAGAGATTGAGTCCTCTAGCAAGGCTGCCATAAGACCATAGCGGTCAGCCAACGTAATTTGTCCAGAACTACTGACTTGAGCGAACAATTCGGAGATAGCACCAGGTATGAGGCGAACTTTCACTGTCATAAGACCCTCTAGGAAGTTTAGGAATGCACAAGCAGATGTTATTTGTATGTGAGGAGAGAAGCAGTTTAAACCACTACAGTGACTTTAGTCGCAGATCATTTATAAAAAAAGACATAAATACCTGAGTATATTATTGATCTTTTTAGTTAGTTGAGGGGGTATGGGTCAGACCCCCTATAAACTGTCATCTTCCTAGCTTGACAAGTACTGGGTCAGATGTATTGGTATAGTTTTTTTCAATGATGCTCCTGTGCCAGTTGGGCTTTAGCTCGCTGCCAGAGAGTTTCGAGTTCGTCCAAGGTATAATCCGACAAGGATCTTTGTGCAAACACCTCCATTTTTTCTAAACGCTGAATAAATCTTTGATTAGTACCCCGCAAAGCTTCAGAGGGGTCAAGCTTGTACCAACGAGCAATATTGATTAAGGTAAATAATAAATCCCCTAGTTCTGCTTGTTGATTTGCTCGGTCTTCCTGTGCCAGTGCCTGCTGGAATTCAGTTAGTTCTTCAGTAAATTTATCCCAAACACCCTCAATATTTTCCCACTCAAAACCAGCAGCTGCAGCTTTTTGAGAAATCTTCATACCAGCCATCAAAGGTGGCAAAGTGCGAGTATAGCGATTAAGTTTGCGACTGAGTAACTGAGACTGTTCAACAGTTTCTCCCTTTTCTGCAGCTTTGATTTGCTCCCAGTTTTGACGGACTTCCTCGACAGAGATAGACTTGTGCGCCTCTACATTGACAAATACGTGGGGATGACGCCTGATTAGCTTTTGACTAATGCCGTGAGCAACCTCTTTGAGGCTAAACTGATTATTTTCGTTAGCAATCTGAGCTTGAAGCACTACCTGTAATAGTAAATCCCCTAATTCTTCAGCAATTGCCTCCTTATCACCACTACCAATAGCATCTACCACCTCATAAGCTTCTTCAATCACGTAAGGTGTTAAAGTTTGGGGTGTTTGAGCTAGATCCCAAGGACAGCCACCATCAGGCGATCTTAATTGGGCAACTACTTCTATGAGTTCTTCTAGGGCAGCTAAAGCAGGAGTTGGAGGTGTCATAGGGGTTTTTTCCACCTAAACTGGTGATTAGGAAAATTTAAAAACTACTTAACTATTGTTAACACTATTTCTCAGACAAGTCAGTCATCAAGGAATCTTTTACTGTATTACTTTTATTAATATTGCCTATTTCTTCTGATTCTTCTTAGTCTTTGCCTTTCTTTTGTGGGGACTGTCCCGAGAATAGAGACCCTTGCCGACATTATCTTTTAATTTTGGTTGGTGTCGTTGTCTTTGCCAGCGCTTGTAGGTTGAATGAGTCCAGTCACTCACACAGTGGAGCATCGCCCCCATCTCCAAACCCACAAATAGGGCAATCAACTCAAAGCGGTACTTAGAGCAAAAAGCGATCGCTTCTTTTCTAAACTGCTGTTGACTCCAAGATACATCTGTTACCAACCCAACCAGCAGCACTCCTAATACCCCTAAACCAACTATCCAAATGGCAAGATAAACAACCCGTAAAGTTGTCCCGATCAATAATCCATGGGATAGCACAGAGCGATGGCGCATTGACTTTTGGTAAGGTATCCAAATCCAGCGAAGCCAGCCCCAGCGCTTGAATTGTCGAGAGTAAATGTCTAAATCAGGACCAAACATCAGTCCACCGAAGAGAAACCCTGCTGAAAGCATCAGCGTGAGGTCACTACTTTTAGTTAAGGTGACACACAAGCCTGATACTACTGGCAAACTCCATAGTGTAATTCGATCATGTGTTTGACCAGAGGGCATAGTTGTCTTCTTCTTGTGCTATTTTGGTTCATCCGGTGGGAAGTACCACGTCTTTACCCGGAGGTTCAGCATCGGACAGAGCGTTTAATGCACCGAAGTTAATTGGTGCGAGGATAGCTGCCGAGTCGCCAGTCTGAGCAACATGGTTGCCTTCGATATTATCTTCTGTTATTATGAATTAGAACTTTTAACTGGCAAGAAAATTGGAAAATATTAACTTGTTGGTATTCGATTAAAGTTCCATAAAACCTAGAGCGGCAAGGCATACCGTTCTTAAAGCTCAGTTAATGTCCTATGCAGTAGCAGGAGTCGCTGGGAATCCTACATTCAAGGTTAGGAATATGTCACTACTATCTTAGATACAGATAGCGGGCGGTTAGCTCAGTGGTAGAGCTCCTGCCTTACAAGCAGGCTGTCACTGGTTCGAATCCAGTACCGCCCATTCTAAAATCGACAAAGTTCTCAATATGCCGCCAGCCTTTAAAGCAGCCGCGCTCTCCATTGCAGTTGTTTTTAGTTTATTTCTATTAGTTGCTCTGAATATTAGCCGTGATCAATTACCTCAACATTTGAGAGAGTCTCAATCCAGACTCTAGCACCACAGGGCTTAGGCAAATTGGGCTGATAAACTACTCGACACGGCCCATTGATTCTCACTTCGTGACCATAGACATTGCTATTCCCTTTTTTGATACTAATTACGGGAAGATGATGCCCCTGTTTTTTGTTTTGGCGAATCGCATGCTGGTTGACGTGGATAAAAGTAACAGCAGGACGCCTTCTACACCACCTTCCTTTTGGTCCCCTGCGACCTTTAGAGATCACTGGCATGCCATCAAATAGGGGAATTACCCAGAACCTACCAATTTTATAGGCTCCTTCAATTCTGCCTTGCTTGAGGAGTAGGCGTACTCGTGCTGTGGATATGCCGAGGAGTTCTGCTGCTTGTGCTGTGCCAACTAACATCAAAGAAAAAACTATTACGATCGCATACATAGTATTCTCGGTCAATTTTACTCTAATTGCTTCAGTTTCTTATTGGCGAACTTTCTTACTTGCTCATCTAAGTCATTTTTGGCTCTGTCGCGCAATAGTATTAAAGTTTGGGGATAATTCGGATATTGCTTGATGATTGCCTCGAGTGCAGTTAGTCTAGGGTTGCCTTCCCAGTCTTTCTGGCGCTGAAAGAGGTCATTAGTGGCGCGATCGCACAAAAATTCCAATATCCAAGACTCGTCTTTCCAACCTTTGGCTAATTCTTGCACTGCTACTTGTCGCACACGCCAATACTTATCCTGTTGAGCCGATCGCTTTTGAACTATTAATTGCCTTTTGCAGTCGCTCAAGCTTTCTTACTTTATCCGCCTCATCGTTGAAAGTTAAGTTATGCCATTTCTCGATAAAATCTTTAATCTGTTGCTCATCTAAATCTTGGAGCATAAAGTGATTAAACTCAGCAAATCCTGAAAAGTCACTGCCTTCTCCACCCCAACAATAGGACCACGAGCATTAGCTTGAGAGCGAAACCGACGAGTAGGCATTTTGAGCGAAGCTGCTTCCCGCTCCACAGGTGCTTTATCTTCTGGGTAAGGATCGATGTTTTTCAAAACGCTCCAGATACCAATAAGATGAAGCAGGAAAAAATCATCAGGTTGAGTAGCTTTGTTTAGAAGTGACTAGATCTGAGTAGGTATTTTATAACGGAACCTCAGCACCCGCATTTTGCACCTCCAAGATTTACCGGGGGAGAATGTCACTTACTTATAAAATTAAGTCTATGGGGATCCGTTCCTACCAAAACTGCTTGTGCTCTAATTTAGAACCATGACTAATCGTCCCATTATCCTTGGCATCGTCGGTGATAGCGCCGCTGGAAAAACAACTCTGACGAAAGGAATAGCCCAAGTATTGGGTTCAGATGAAGTCACGGTCATTTGTACAGATGATTACCACCGCTATGACCGCAAGCAAAGGGCTGAAATTGGAATTTCGGCGCTGCACCCAGACTGCAACTACCTAGACATCATTGAACAGCATCTAAGTCTACTACGCAGTGGTCAACCGATCCTTAAACCAATTTATAACCATACAACTGGCAGTTTTGATCCTCCTAAGTATATCAAACCGAAGAAGTTTGTGATTGTTGAGGGTTTACTTGGTTACTACGCCCGTGCTGCCCGTGAATACTACGATGTCAAGGTATATTTAGCTCCGCCAGAGTCATTGCGTACTCAGTGGAAAATCAACCGTGATACTCGCAAGCGTGGTTATAATGATCAACAGGTTCTTGAACAACTCAGAAAGCGTGAACCAGATTCAGAAGAGTTTATTCGTCCCCAGCGTAAGTGGTCAGATATTGTTGTTAGTTTCTATCCACCAGACAAGGAATCTCAGCAAAGCGATTTATTGCTTAATGTACGTTTAGTTCTTAGACCAACGATACCACACCCAGACCTTACCAGAATAATCGAACCCAGCCAATCCCATTTATCTTCAGCGATCCGTTTGGAGCTTGACCGGGATATGAGTAAACCGGTTGATGTTTTAGAAATCGATGGTCACGCCACTAGTGAACAGGTTAAGGAACTAGAGCGGATTCTTTGTAATGACGTTCCCTACCTGGGTAAATTTTGCTCTCTTGAAGGAAATCAAGACATTGGCAAAGTAATTGGTACTACTGGCGAAATACTTCAGAGTTACCCACTGGCTTTGACGCAACTTCTTATTACCTATCATATGCTCAAAGCTGCTAATCTTTATGATTCGGTGGCAACAGTTGTTAATTAATCACAAGCTGTGTCGGCTTGGCTTGTTTCTCTGTATATAGAGAAGATGTATTTGTTACTAAGATTCAAGGCACTATATAATGCCCGAATGGGCCTTGAGTACGCAAGTTTTATGGTGGAATCTAGATTTTCTCGAGCTAAATGTAGTTTAAGAGACTCAAACAGGGATTACTAAAAATAATGACCTAGCGTTGAGTCTTTGTAAGCGTACATTTTATGACTTATAACCTGAGAATTGCCGACATCCCCACAAGTGAGCGTCCTCGGGAACGATTAATGACTTTGGGAGCCAAAAACCTGGCAACAGCAGAACTACTAGCAATGTTATTAGGCACAGGTCAAGGTAAAGGTAAACTCTCAGCAGTAGGCTTGGGGCAGTATATTTTGCAGGAGTTAGGCAAAGACCAGCGTGATCCGATGGCAGTTTTAAGGGACATCAGCCATCAAGAATTGATGAACATTCATGGTATTGGACCAGCCAAGGCAACAACAATATTAGCAGCAGTTGAACTGGGAAAACGAGTATTTATGTCTCGACCTACAGAAGGCATAGTTATTGATAGTCCTGCAACAGCAGCAGCTGCCCTTAGTCACGAATTGATGTGGCAAAACCAAGAGCGATTTGCCCTATTGCTAATGGATGTTAAGAATCGCTTGCTAGGGATGAAAGTAATTACGATTGGAACAGCAACTGAGACTTTAGCTAGTCCCCGCGATATTTTTCGAGAAGCACTTAGACAAGGAGCCACCAGAGTAATTGTTGCTCACAATCATCCCAGTGGAATTGTTGAACCTAGCCAGCAAGATATTATCCTAACTGAACAGTTATTGAAGGGGGCAGATTTTCTGGATATCCCTCTACTAGATCATTTGATTTTGGGTAATGGTACTCACCAGAGTCTACATCAAACTACTAAATTATGGGATGATTATCCAGACTATGTTTAGTTGTCAGGTTGCCTATCCCAACTATTGAACAACATCGTAACGTCGATGTCCTCCCTCAGTCGGTTCTGGTATTAACTTGCCGTCATCTTCCCAACGTCTTAGCGTCTTGGTAGATACACCAACCAAGTCAGCAGCTTCACCGAATCGTTAACTTAGACATGAGCTTATATGATTATGATCACGGCTAATGTCTAAGTTTGGATAATTTTGTCTAACTACAGAGATTCAGTCTCAAGCCCTCGAAGTTATTTTTTGGTTTTCTCGGACCAAACGCGAGTCGGTAATCCCCAAAGGTAGATGAAGCCTTCGGCAGCTTTATGGTCAAATTTGTCTTGGGAAGTGTAGGTTGCTAGTTCAGGAGTGTATAGGGAATTGTTTGAGCTTCGCCCTACAATCACCGCGTTGCCCTTAAATAGTTTCACTCGTACTGTACCCGATACCTGCTCTTGGGTTTTTTGAATGAAGGCATCTAAAGCTTCTTTAAGGGGACTATGCCAAAGCCCTTTATAGACTAAATGGCTATAGCTGTCTTCAATAGAGCGTTTGTACTGGGTAACGTCAGCAGTTAAGGTAAGACTCTCCAAATCGCGATGGGCACTGATTAACACTGTCAGGGCAGGAGTTTCGTAAATTTCTCTGGATTTGATACCTACCACCCGATTTTCAATCATATCTACCCGCCCTACCCCATGATTGCCTGCTAACTGGTTGAGTTGACTAATAAGTGCCACTGGTTCTAGGACAATACCATTAAGCGCTGTAGGAATGCCCCGTTCAAAGCCAATTTCTATGTATTCTGGCTCGTCTGGAGTGTCAGTTATCGCCTTGGTCATTAGATAGATTTCTTCCGGCGGTTCCGTATTAGGATCTTCAAGAATACCCGCTTCAATACTGCGACCGAGTAAGTTACGATCAATGCTGTAGGGTGAGGACTTCTTCACCGGTGCGGGAATACCAAAGCGTTCACCGTAAGAGATTGCTTCTTCGCGGCTGAAGCCCCATTCTCTTGCTGGTGCCAGTACTTTCAAGTTAGGGTTAAGTGCCATAATCGAGATATCAAAACGCACTTGATCGTTGCCCTTAGCAGTACAACCATGAGCTACAGCGTCTGCTCCATATTGTTCAGCAGCCTCCACTAATAATTGGGCAATTAAGGGACGAGCAAGGGCTGTCGACAGAGGATAGCGATTTTCGTAGATGGCATTTGCCTGAATTGCAGGAAAACCAAAGTCCTTGACGAAGCGCTCTGTGACATCAACGATGAGGGATTTGGCAGCACCTGATTTTAAGGCTTTTTCTCTAATTGGCTCTAATTCATCTCCCTGACCCAAATCTGCAGCGAGAGTGATGACTTCCTTGACTCCCCACTCCTGTTTGAGGTAGGGGATGGATACAGAGGTGTCTACTCCCCCTGAGTATGCCAAGATAACTTTTTCAGCACGACCCATTAATTTCTCACTTTGAAAAACGACAAAGCTTTAATTTTATCTACATTAAGCGAGAATAAATTGGTTGGTGCCCAAAAAGTGTTCTTCTTTATGAAGAAATCAAGATTTGTTGATTAAGTCTTTCAACTTTAAGGCGTATCGTTGAGCTAAGAATCCCCGCGCGTATACGCTGAGGCGTAAGCTTCGCTAACATGCCGGGGAGTGTCAACCAGATTGGGCATAATCCCTTGTGCTCAACTGGTGCAACCGCTGTTGTAAATTCTTAAGATTAGGTTTAACAGCACCATAGCGCCAGTTGACATAAGCCAGAGAAATCTCCTCAATTACCTCAGCATCAAAGGATGATTGGTGTTGAGGCAT
Organism: Symploca sp. SIO3C6; assembly: GCA_010692425.1. Lineage (GTDB taxonomy): Bacteria > Cyanobacteriota > Cyanobacteriia > Cyanobacteriales > Coleofasciculaceae > SIO3C6. The sequence continues at coordinate 13,246 of JAAHHJ010000002.1, forward strand.
ACTCCTGGCATACTCCAGGGGTGTCTGTGCTGGGTGCTTGATGTATCCTTTCTTCCCTAAAACTTTCAGCATTTTCTGGTAGAGACTTTCCATCGGCGGCAGTGAAGCCAACCAACGATGGTAGCGCCAGCTTCTCCACTGCTGCCAACCTAACCAGCTCAAAAAACCAAAAGCAACCGCTAAAATTAAACCAGTAAATAAGCCTAGCCAACCATTAAAGAGTACCTTCGGTAGCCGGATAAACCCTCTTAGGAGCCAACTCACAAATAAATTCCATACCTCTGCTAGCCAACTGCTTACTGGTGAGGGCAACCAACCCGCTACCCATTGCCAAAATTGCTGCCAGACGCTAAAGGTTTGAGACTCTTTGACTGAAGGAGGAAGTAATTCATGACCAGGAATTGGATCAAAGGCAAACCAGCCATATTCTGGAAAGTACACTTCACTCATGGCATAAGCATCAGTATTTTTGACAACATATAAACCAGTGAAGGGATTAAACTCGCCACTGCCAAAGCCTACTACTAGTCGCGCTGGGATACCAATTGAGCGTAGCATGATTGTCAGTGTACTCGAGAAATGATCTGGGTATCCTCCTTTGTTCTTGAACAGAAAAGCCTCTACCAAGTCTTCATTTTCAGCTAAAAAGGGCAATCCCAAAGGATTTTCAGGAATTGTGTAATTTTGCTTGAGAGCTTGAGCCAAAAATAGAGCTTTCTCATAGGATGAAGTGATGGGCTTGTCGGAGTCATTTAGGAGTGCTTCCGTATGCTCCTTGACTCGATCAACAATTGGCGGTGGAACCTGTAGATAGTATTTTTTGATTTTCTCCGGGTACTCCTGGCTTGAGAATCGCAGCTGAGTGCGATCGCGTAAAGGTACGCGGGAGATTACAGTGTAAGTGAGACCTGCAAGTAAACCCAGAGGCGATCGTAAACTACCATTGGGATCGAGGGCTACTTCTGGTGTCGGAAAGTAAAGTCGCTGGGGATATGCCAAGGCAGGGATAATATTTGGCAATTCCGATACTACTGTATAACTTTGAATAACCTCTTTACTCTCACTGCTCAGAGGTGGCGTACCAAGGATAAACTGATAAGACCATGGTGGTCGATTTATCTTCAGTACTTCCTCTGGGCGTGATATTTCCCATCCTTGCCCTGTATAGTTTTCAAACGATAGTACCCGCCAAAACCCCGGTGCTTGGGAGCGTACCCGCAAAACCACCTTAGGTTTAAGTTCTCCCCGCAGATTCTGATTAATTTTGTCCCCAAAGCCATAGTAAAAACTCTCGTCCATTTTACCAGGACCTGTAGCTAAATTTTGGTAACTACCGCCAGCGCTATCGTCAGAATTTCCTGGACGAACATAACCAGGATTGACAATTCCCGGATTACTAGAGTTAAAATTACTGTTGCCAAGATCTACTGGAGCACTGACTGGAAATGTCTGTAGCTGGTAGCCTGGGAATCTAGGCATCACAGCAAAAATCACCAGTCCCAGTCCTAAAATCGCCAACAGGAATAGGCTAAAGCTTCTGAGGGAAAGCAAGGAAGTCTGAGTAGTCTGAGGCAATTTTCTGGGGCGATGGGGCTTGACAAATATGCCCAAACGTGATCTGTAATCGAGGACGAGAACTGGTAGAGCAAGGGCTAAAAATATCAACAATAGTGGGGCAAAAACTAGGGTCTGACTGATGGTGCCAGCCACTGCCAACAAAATCAGTCCAATCACCATTGAATACCCCAAATCCTGGCGGCGCGGCATGTCAAAGCTGTGGAGAATTTGTACCCAAATTAACAACTCTGCTAAAACCAAGCGGGTATCGTGGAGCTGAGTCAACAAATTACTAAAGAATGCCCCTAGTGCTAGCAACATTCCTATTGCCAGTAAAAATTTGACTGCTATATTGCGACTGTAACGACGATACCAACTCCAGGTTGCCCCCACAATACTCAATGGCACTGCCCAGAAACTCATCTGAGTTCCTGCCGCTACATCCGTGGCAACAATTCCCACAACTACCAGTCCCTGCACCAATACCCTTAGCCAAATAGAATTTTCGGTGTGAGCAGGTTTTGTTCCTGCCAAGGACCGCCATAACTGACCTAAAACTGGTAGATGCTTTAGGTACTCAATTTTGCTGGTCATGTGTTATTGGTCATTGGCTATTGATCATTTGTCAATAATTAAAAATTAATCCTCAATGGCAAATTAAAGTCTTTCCACTTTTACTTGCGGGAAGATTGCAAAGGTCAACGGCTCCTGTTGTGAGTCATGGAATTGGATTTCCAAACAATAGCTCTGGTTAGGTTCAATATCAAAAGCTTCAACACTGAGCTGACCTGGTTGGCTACGTTGTGATACTGTCGATGCCTCCGGCGCATGCAGGGTCAAACTGCCGCCTTGAGGGAAATCAGCAACTACGCGCAGTGAAGGAACTGGTGCTTGTAGTTGATAGTGGGCTCTAACTCTCAAAACTCCTGCGGTAGTCTGCCACTGCCGCTCTGTAGGAGTCTGAGTGGGTAAAATCGGCCAACTCAGGGAGTTAATAATCTCTTTAGCCACCAAGAGTGCTAGAGTCATCTTTTGCTCGATAGCAGCCTCTTGATAGCTAATTCCTATCGATGGCAGCCTTTGAGGGGAAGGACTTGAGTCCCTTGGAGGTGACATCAGCACCACCCCTGCCAACTGGTTTAGCGCTCCCGATTCTTCTGGGAACAAGCTTTCTACCGCATTAACCATTTTTGCCCCTAGTTTCAGCGAGGAAGAAGCTGCCTCAGAACAGGCATCTAGCAGTTGTGACAAAACATTTTCTGGGATAGGGGCAGGCAGAGAAAACTTTTTGAGTTCTGGCATCCAGACGCGACTACGAGGAACCCAACCATTCTCGGCAACGTCTGCAAAATCAGGTTCGTAGCTAGAAATTTCGGTTTCCCAAGGGAAAAGAGGGGGATGGCGTTCAATCTCGACTTGCAGTCTACGTTTGATTAGCGCCTGGAAACGGTCTTGCACGGTGGGCATTTCTCCCAATTGGTAAGAATTGTGGTCTCTAGTAGTTATTTTTGCCTCACGAGCAAGTATATCCGCTGAACCCGCCCGTGTTACATCCTGAGCCGAAAAGCTAGTGTTATGGGGTGAAATATTCACTTCTTCTAAATCGAGTGGGTCTATCTGCTCCAATTCAAAATCCGCTGCCATTGCTTGACCTGTAGTAACAGTGCCTTGTTCCTGCCTGGGGGCAGGTAGCGGGGCAGCGGTCACGGACTCTTTTAATAGCGACTCCATGAGGAGGCTATATAGATCGTCCGAGTTATTATCTATCTCACTATTCATCTTGGGATGTGGTTGATCCGGATACTGAACGATTGCGAATATACCAGGCCTTCTCTAGTAACTTAAACCATCGCTTCTCAACTTGAGTGACACTACAACCTAATTCCTGAGCAATTTCAGCAACTGAAGTACCTTTTTGTTTCAGTTTGAGTAATTTTACCTGCTGAGCATCTACGGTATTATGAAATTCTGCCCATTCGATGGGTGTCATCCCCAGATTGCGGTCTAAATCTGCTCCTAGCCACTGGTGAACTAGTTCCCAGCGATGGGAGAGGGCAAATCTGATCAGATGATATTTAAAGCGCTGTTGCAAATAGTCCCTTTGCCTAGAGGTTATCCCCAAAATATCCTCAATTTCGCTAGTAGGGAGATCCTGTAGGCGTAGAGTTAAGTAATCAGCGCAATCGCTTTGTTGGCGCTCTCCTAGATAAGCAAGTAATTCTTCCACTACCCTTTCCCGAAGATTTGCTTCTAAGGGTTCAGGTTCAGATGCCACCATCACCTCCCGCACCTGTTGTATAGCAGCATCATTCCAAGTAAATTCTGACTCTGGCGCTCCCCCTTCGGCAGCAGTGTCCATATCCACAGAGGTTTCTGGTGGTTGTTGTTGGGAAAAAGTCTGGGCTCTGAGGATAATCAATTGCTGAGAGCGACGACCAGGTAGGGGAATGCGCCGCTTGCCATAGCGTTCAGTGAAAGCCATGTATTCCGCCAACTCTAGTAGGGAGCGTGGGCGGTAATCGCCAGCAATCGAGTTTTCTCTGCGAAAAGCATTTAAAGCTTCCACATAAAATCCCTGTAAAAAATCTTCTATAAGAGTCAGCCGTGCTTGGTAACTCGCTAGTGTTTGAGAAGGCGTAATATAGCGGTAGACAATCGCCGATAGGGTACTTTGCAGCTCTACTCTTCCGCCGTGGGAACCAAGTTTATAGTAACGCAGACACTGTTTAAGACGATGATTCGCCAGTGTCTTGGCCCAGTCGTCTACCTCTCCAGAGCTTTGGATCCGACGGCTCTCATTGCAAATTCTTGTAACTTCATCTGCCAGACGCGCTGCTACATTCCGACAGCTGCGCTCAGAAGCGCGAGTTCCCTGCCGGAATTCGTCAAATAGCAGTGTAGAAATTGTCTCCACGTCCTGGCAGACTTCCCTCATGATTCTCATTCTTTAACCAAAGCCCTAACAGACAAGCGAAAATACCTATTTGATCTAGATTTATACTCACTTTGCTCTGGGTTTATACTCAAAATCTCACCCCCCATCGCTCCCATGGATTTAGAACAGCAAATTCAACTTTTGATTGACAACGCCCCACAAGACGGGACGACACCCAAACTTGTTGAGGCCCTCGCGCCAGTGCTTAAACTTTTTGCCAATCAGCTGCAACACTCGGAATATCATATTCTCCAAACCCTTGATCAGGGTTGGGTGGTGACGACCCTGAGTAATCGCTGGCAACCTGAGGTAGAAAAGAATGTGATTTATGCTTTTGCCACTCTCAAAGATGCTGTCGATTTCCAGTCAGCTTCGGACCCTCAAATCCTGGCAATGTCTGTGCCAGTTACTCACATTTTGTTCCAGATGCTTTCCCTTGAGACTGTCAACAGTACAGTTTTTTTTGATACACCCAGTAATCTAACAGCTGCTACAGAGGTACGTCGAGATGACCTAAAGCGTTTAATTCAAATACAGCTGCAAGAAAATAAATTAGTTCCCCGGTCATATCCTAGCAATCTACCTCCTGGTCTTGCTTGATTATGCTCTGGGGTTAGTTGGCAATTGTTGAGAAATCGAGTTCTCTTAAATAGCATGTTCCTGCCAATAATCTTAATTAATGAGGTTAACTCCAAAGTGAGACTATTTCTATACTAGGAGCCTGCCCAGGTTTGTAAAACTGACCCTTGGGTCGAGGCAATCTAAATTAAACTTTGAGATGCTTCCTTACAGTTCAAATAATCTTTCAGGGAAGCTGAGGCTTGAAGGGAAAAAGGTTAAAGGCATTAGAGCTAAAAGGGCAAAAAACCTTGCCCCTTGTCCCTGCTGGCGAACGGTAGCTTAGCCTAGCTGCTCTAATAAACTCGACTGAGGACGTAGTCAGCCATATCTAGCAGTGCTTGAGAGGACTCAGAAGGCTGTAGAAGCGCAAGGTTTTTTACAGCTTCGGTGGCGTGGTTAGCTGCCAGTTGGCGAGAGCGCTCGATACCCTTACTTTCCATAACTAGGGTAAGCGCTTGAGTCAAATCATCTGTTTGGGCAAACTCTCGCTCAATTAGCACCTCTAGGTATGGTTTTTCCTCTAAGGCATATAAAACTGGAGCAGTAAGATTGCCACTCATTAAATCAGAGCCAGCAGGCTTGCCTAAGGTCTCTGTAGAAGCTGTAAAGTCTAGAATATCATCTACAATCTGGAATGCTAAGCCCAGATTACGTCCATATCGGTATAAGGCTGCAGCAACTTCTGATGAGACGTCACTGAGTATTCCCGCTGATTTGGCACTATTAGCAATTAGTGACGCCGTCTTGTTGTAGGTCTTCTCTAGGTAAGCTTCAATAGTAGTAGTGGCCTCAAATCGATTCAGACCTTGTTGAATTTCTCCCTCCGCCATGTCCTTAATCACTTCCGAGAGTAGTTTGACCACCTCAAGGTCGTCGAGATTAGCTAGGTGCCAAGCTGATTGACCGAATAAGAAATCTCCTGCTAGCACCGCCACGCGATTGTTAAATAAGCTATTAACCGTTGGAGCTGCTCGCCGCACTTCTGACTCGTCTACAACATCATCATGTACTAAGGAAGCTGTGTGAATCATCTCCGTGATTTCTGCCAGACGTCTGTGGCGGGGAGTGATTTTAGCATCTGGCATCGTCGCTTTGGCAATTAAAAGAACAATTGCTGGTCTTACCCGCTTTCCCCCAGCCCCGAATAGATGTTCGGCTGCAGCATAGAGTATAGGGTGACGGGCACCCACAAGATTCTTTAAGTTTTCGCTCAGTAGACACAGGTCTGCTTCGACAGGGGAAAAAAGTGAGATCACTGAAGTCATGGGTAAGCCGACTCAGAATTTAGTTTACGAAAGTTTACATTTTATTTACTTCAATTCTAATCTAAGCTAGAGCTTAAGCCACAGAAAAGTTTTATTTAAATGGCTGTGAGCTTCGAGACTGAGGAGAGACCGGACATATGGTACCGACCTCTTAAACAAACAGAAAAACTAAACACAAAAAGCGGGTATTGTTGTGCTATTCTTAGAATCGAGGGTTTAAAAAACTAAAAAACTTAACTATCGAGGGGTGTAGGTGAGGGGTTCTTCTCCTTAACTTGCACTATAGCTCAGAGTACATTTTGCATTGTAGGCAGAGATAGTCTACAGCACTTGGTTAGAGCCTCGTTGTTTTTACTCAATTGATTGGACTGTTTTCTACAGACAACTAGAAGATCTCAGCTAGCAGAGAACCTGTTGATGGTCATAGCGCCGAACAACAGCTTGCTAGTTGAACTTATTTAATAAGACGTTTATGGGGAGCTAACTCTTGTATCCCCTAGTTTTTAATAAGAACAGTATCATCAGCCTTCTATCAAGCCTGTCAGGGGTCTAAACATACTGTTTCCACTGCTGTCACCACATTCTACGTCTATCCGGGTCTGATTATTACTATGGTTTACCAAGATACGGCTGTAATTATTCCACTTCTAGCAACCGCTTATCTGTTAGCAATTTATCTGTTGTTGATGGTTGCGCAGCGTATGATTAAGGGTTCTAGATACGCTACTAGTTCTTTTAGGGATGCTTACGCTAACTATGGAACAACAGAGCAGGTTGGGTCTAATGACGAAGTAGATAAGCCTCACAAGCTTACTTCTGGGTTAAATTCTTTCCCAATTGCTTTTACAGAACCTGATCAACAAACTCATGCACAAGTAGCATCATCAACCACTTCCAAGCTGAAGTAAGAAAAGATGTGAATATCATGCAAATTAATTTATAATTTGTAATATTTAGGGTTAAAGGTGAAGTTTATATCCTAAGCTCACCTCTAACCCTTTTTTGAATTTTTGAACTCACTCTACCGAAGATAGGGGCAATGATCGACAAGATAGTGTCGGTAGATTGATTTTTTCTACTATAGGGGTGCATCCTAGCCACTGCCTCGATGTTCGTGCAAATTCCTGAGGGCAGCCGCTGACACAGAAGCGAGTCGGCCGCACCCCTAAAGTGTTGTTGAGTCCCACTAAATCAAGTTCACGGGCAGCAGCAGCAACTACGTGTACAGCCGGATTTACACAGGAGACAGTTGCTGGCAAAATTTCCCTTAGTATAGGTTCCAAATGTGGGTAATGGGTACAACCATAGATCAAGGTATCAATTCGTTGCTTGAGCAATGGCTCTAGGTACTGTCGTGCCACTTCAGAAGTGTATGGATCTTGCAAGCGGTTTTGCTCGACTAACGGTACAAACTCCGGACAACCGACTTGCCAAACCTGAGCGCTAGGAACAATCTCCACTATAGCCTTCTTATAGGCATTACTAGCTGCAGTTGCAGGAGTAGCAATTACTCCGAGACGACGACCTTGGACAACAGCAGCACGAGCACTGGGTAAAATTAGTCCCAGAATTGGGAGTTCAAACTCACTACGCAGTGTTTCCAGTGCTAGGGCGTCACTAGTATTGCAAGCCATAACCACCATTTTGACATCCTGTTGCACCATCCAGCTGAGAATTTCAAAACCAAACTGTAGAATTTCCGCTGCAGAACGCATTCCGTAGGGTAACCGCGCTGTATCAGCAAAATAAATAACCGACTCGTTAGGCAGTTGACGATAGAGTTCTCTCAAAACAGTGAGACCACCAACGCCGCTGTCAAAAATACCAATGGGACTCCGCTGTGGCTCTCTTCTAGAGGTAAAGGCAGCTTGAGAACTAGAGTTGAGCTTGAGTGTCATTGTCTGGGAGTTTGATGCATTTTGTCCAGGGTAATTGCTCAAGTAGAAACTGGAAAATTTGGACACCGATGTTTTCTGTAAGATTGACGCTTAGTTTGATGCTAATGTGTTTACTTTTACATAATGACCCTTGATCCAGAAGAGCGCATGAAGGGAGGGCTTTGATTTAGTTGCTGCAACTGGTTCAACTGACTGGAAAAAGTAGTTTCCTTAGGTAAAACTACGATGCCTCCAGTGCGGTTAAAAGATGCCTGCCAATCTGGAGAGTCTTTGGTAACGTTGAGGGTTATGCGCACAACAGGTGGCCAGTCTTGGATCTGAGCAAATCGAATCTGACCAACCCCATAACGATTTACCTCCAACTCTTGCTCCCAGAGATATTGCGAAAGGGTAGCGCCTAAGATTTCAATCTCAATGCGGCGGCGATCACGACTTCTCCTTGCCTTAATGCTTTCAGGTTGCCCGCCACTGGTACGGATAAAAAATCCATCTCTAGTCACCTGAAAGCTATCGAGTTGAAGCATTGCAGTTGCCACTTGATTACCTAAGGTATTGTCTGCTGGCGACACTTGAGTTGGTGAAAAATCAGGCATTTGGGGCGTTGGTAATTGTACTATCCACTGATTGGCAGCCATTCCCCGGAATATTACCTCCTCAGGATTAAGAGTATAACCGGGCGCTAATTCAATTACAATCCGAGTTGTTTGGTTCTGAAACTGCCCCACTCGAACTTCTCTAATGGCACCTCCTACTTGCTGTTTAGTGGTTCGACCTCCCAGTACAATGCCAGGTAAATCAATGACGACGCGCGTTGGATTGGCAATCAGTTGTGCTTGAGGTTGAACACCTACATCAGTGGTGAATTCGAGTAGGTTTTGAGAGCGATCAAAATGGAAAAAGAGCAGTTGACGCCCTTGAGCGGGCAAGGAACTCATAAAAACGCTCACAAAGCTCGAAAATAGCAGTATCCAGCGGAATTTCACGATTATTTCTCCTGTTGAAAGCCCTCTGCTGCATCGCAACGCGGTTTGGTAGATAGAGTTTTTATACCAAGTTGCAGGTCTGAAGGTAAGGTTTGTTGGACTCTATATCTTCAGTAAAGATTAAATTAAGGCTAAGGCTGCAACTTGGTATTACCTGCTTTATTTAGGTTCTTGACCAGCTTCAACTTCCTCAGGTACCCCTTGAGGATCGACTGCAACTGCTCCGGTGCTGTTACCATCTAGGGCTGACATGGCTTTGGTAAGAGCTTCTGACTCTGGCTCTTCAAACACCAACCTCAAAAGGGGTGGGGCGACAAAGGTAGTTAAAATTACCATCATGATAATCCCCGCCTGGGTAGCTTCGGAAAGGGCACCACTAGCTGCACCCACACCAGCAAACACTAAGCCCACTTCGCCCCTAGGAATCATGCCAACACCAATTGCCAGACGCTGAATTCCAGGTTGACCGAAGACTGTAAAGCCAGTGATGACTTTACCAACGATCGCCACCACAATTAGGAAAGCCGCAATAATCAAACCCTCACGATTACTGGGAATCGCCGGATTCAAAACGCTTAAGTCAGTTTTAGCTCCCACAACTACAAAGAAAATTGGTGTGAGCACATCAGCGACTGGTATGACCTGCTCTTCCAATTCTCGGCGTTTATCAGTTTCTGCCAAGACTAGTCCGGCAGCAAATGCTCCCAAAATCGCTTCTAAACCAATAGCGGCAGCAACATAGGACAGGATCAAGGCAAAAATCAAAGCAGTCAGCAAAACCTGACCACGAGTCTTCATTTCGTTAACCAAGCCCACAAAGTAGGGAGAGAGGAAACGACCGACTAGAATTGAGCCTACCAGGAAAACACCAGCACTAATAATCAGGTAAATGACATTGGCAATAACGATTTCACCAGTCTTTGCCAGACTCGCCACCACCGCCAAGATAATGATCCCGAGAACGTCATCAAGAACTGCTGCACCAATAATAATTTGCCCTTCTTTGGAACTGAGACGACCAATCTCAGCTAAAACCTTAGCAGTAATACCAATGCTAGTGGCAGTGAGAGCAGCACCTGCAAAAATAGCGGGAACGGCAGTAAGGTGAAATAAATAGACTAAACCAGCAGTACCAGCGGCGAAAGGTGCTACTACTCCCACAATTGCTACGATTGCAGCTTGGGGACCAACCCGGATTAACTCCTGTAAATCAGACTCTAATCCGATTTCAAACAGTAGAATCACCACGCCTAGTTCCGCGAGGACAGAAATCACCTCGCTTTGAGACTCAAATACTGATTGTGCAGCCTCTGGTGACAGACCCGTAGTGGACTCAAGCCAGTTGATAATCATTGAGTGGCTACTATCTGCACCACCTTCTGGGAAGACCAGCAGATTTAGTGCCGAGACTCCGATAACGACACCACCTACCAGTTCACCTAACACTGGTGGTAGGTTGATACGAGCACAAATCTCGCCACCGAGTTTGCTAGCAAAAAAAATTGCGACTAAACTCAGCAGTACTCCTGCAAATACTATTGAAGCATTATCTGATGAAGTTTCTGTTGCCTCACCTGCTGCACTTAGCAGGATTTGGTGAGTACAGAGCCAGTCGCCAGGGGCGAGGAAACTCGCCCAGGCAGTTACATCTACCATTGGTTGCGAAGAAATCATTCTTTCTACTCTACAAGCTTCTTAACTAAGATTAAGTCTTTCTCTGGTTTATAATGGTTGCTGTTAACTAGTTCTGGCAATAAGTCTTCTGCTATCTTTGATTTGATGGTTGATAGTTCAGACGCAATACCAAAGGTAAAAGCAGCACCCGTTACTAAAACTGTAACGGCTCAAAACAGCAAGGCGCTGCTGTGACAGAGTAGATGGCAAGGGCGGCTAGCTCATAAACCTATATAAAAATTCTTACCGAATTTTTCAAGTGAGGAGAATCTATTGGATGAATCAAAATCTGGAAGCAGAAAATTTAGGGCTTAAGCCTAACATTGCCCTTTTAGGAGCTTTAGCATTAATACACTGAGGATTTAAATAGCCTGGTGTGACTTAACCGATTAGCACCTACAGGCTATGCTTAATGTTACTGGGCAGAGTGAGTATGGAAGCAGCAGCTTAGCTCTGTTGATTCAGAATTCTACATCAGAGTCGCTATAGCTATCAACTGTACTTGGCTCATTTTCTCGCCTAGAGCCCAAGAGTTCAAGACGGTTCACTAGAATTGTGGGAGATGAACGTTCTGCTCCTGTAGCGCGGTCACTCCAGCGTTCAATTTTTAGAGAGCCTTGTACTCCGATGAGTTTTCCTTTGTGAGCATAATTAGCTGCCACTTGTGCAGTCTTGCCCCAAATTTCGAGGTTGAACCAGTCAGGCTGATCACTGTTGCGCCTCTGGCGATTTACTGCCAGTGTTAACCTGCACTTAACAGCGCCCGACTCGAAATATCTGACGTCTGGGTCTGTACCGACACGACCAACTAAATTAACAACATTAAGACTCATATTTGTTAGTACTTTTGTACTGATATAGCTAATCTACTTTAACGGCTAAAGAGAATCTTCAGCAACTGTCAACTCTTGCTAAGCAACCTAACTTTGATTAGGAAGCCAATGCACTCAAACTTACTTTTTCCTCCAACAGCAGGAAGTAAGCTTTGAGGAATAATAATTATTAATTGCTCTAGTTGACTAGACGAAGGATAGAAAACGTAATAGAATCCACATCGGTTACGGTGACATTTCAGTTACATTTCGGTTATACACAGCAATATTTGACTTTAGGGGCGTAGAAACGAGTGGGTTTTTTCAGTCGCTTTTCCCTATCACGGGATATGGGTATAGATCTAGGTACTGCTAACACTTTAGTGTATGTATCAGGCAAAGGAATTGTTCTACAAGAACCTTCTGTCGTTGCCATAGACCAAGACCTAAAAGTCCCCTTGGCAGTAGGTGAGGATGCTAAAAAAATGTTGGGTAGAACCCCTGGTAATGTGGTTGCCCTGCGTCCACTCCGCGATGGTGTGATTGCTGATTTTGATACTGCCGAACTCATGCTCAAGCATTTTATCCGACGAGTACACGAAGGCAGAACCCTAGTTTCACCTCGAATTGTTATTGGTATCCCTAGTGGTGTTACTGGTGTTGAGCGCAGGGCAGTAATGGAAGCAGCATCCCAGGCTGGTGCCAGAGATGTATACTTAATCGACGAGCCTGTAGCAGCAGCTATTGGTGCTGGTTTGCCTGTGGCGGAGCCAACGGGTAACATGATTATTGATATCGGTGGCGGCACCACTGAAGTAGCTGTGCTGAGTTTACAGGGGACAGTTTTAAGTGAATCAGTGCGTATTGCTGGAGATGAACTTAGTGAATCAATAACTCAGTATATGAAAAAAGTTCATAATCTTGTAGTTGGCGAGCGCACCTCTGAAGAAATCAAGATTCAAATTGGTTCAGCCTATCCTACTGACGATATTGATGATGCGACCTTAGAGGTGCGAGGTTTGCACCTACTCTCTGGGTTGCCGCGAACAGTTACCATCAAAGCCCCAGAAATTAGGGAAAGTATGTCTGAACCTTTGTCAGTTATTGTTGATGCCGTCAAGCGCACCTTAGAAAGAACGCCGCCTGAATTAGCTGCTGACATTATTGACAGGGGGATCATGCTGGCTGGTGGCGGTGCTTTGCTCAAAGGGCTTGATACTCTCATCTCTCATGAAACGGGCATCGTGACCCATGTGGCAGCAGACCCGTTAAGCTGTGTGGTTTTAGGAACTGGTCGCGTTCTAGAGAATTTCAAGCAATTGGAGAGGGTCTTTAGCGGACGCTCCCGCAGCTTATAGTAGCATTTATCTTAGGAATTAAGTTTGAAGGTTGTGCAATCAACCTCTGCCGTTAACAAATCAATAGTCACGTGAATCCAAGAAAAAAGCAATCTGTACTTAAGCCTCAGCCAGAACCTGGCTGTTAACAGACAAGATACAAGATATGTATATACTGCGTCGCTGGTGGGATCGACACGGGTTAGTAATTGTCTTAGGCGGACTGGCTCTAATTGTAGCCTGGTCTGTTCGTCATACTCAGGGGGCAGCAATTTTTCAAGTTTACCAGCTGATAACTCGTCCCTTGGCATCAGTTCCCACACCAGAGGAACGCCTCATTGATGCGCGTGTCCTTGAACTGCAACAGCGGATAGTTGAGCTCGAAAGCCAGAATAAAAAGCTAAAAGAGCTGTTGGGTTATGTTGAAACCAAGAAAATGGATGGCATTGTTACTCCAATTATTGGGCGCAGTGCTGATCACTGGTGGCAACAGTTAATTTTAGGTCGAGGCAGTAATGATGGCATTGAGGTGGGCTTTGTCGTCATGGGAACTGGCGGTTTAGTAGGTAGGGTAATCAGCGTAACGCCCAATAGCAGCCGTATTTTACTCATAACTGACTCTACTAGTCATGTAGGTACTGTAATTGGTCGCAGCCGTAGTATGGGTTTTATTCGGGGACAAGGGTCTAATCGCGCTGTAATGGAATTTTTTGATAAACTACCTGAGGTCCGTCGCGGTGACTCTGTTTCAACTTCGCCAGTCAGCCAACTTTTCCCACCCGGTTTGCCTGTCGGACGTGTGGAATCTGTAAATCTTGACAAAAGTCCTGCTCCGGAGGCAGTCATTGAACTAACCTCACCCATCAATCACCTGGAATGGGTAATTGTTATGCCGAGATGAACAGGCTTTACAATAATGACTAATGTTCACCCTTTTTCAAAGCTCACTCTGGTTTCGTCAAATTGTTAATTGGCTAGTGACTGCTGGTTCAGTTTTCCTCTGCTTACTGGTTTTACCTGCACGCATACAGGGGATGGAATTATTAGGAATATCTCCCAACTGGCTTTTAATTTGGGTAGTTGCTTGGAGCCTCAAACGCACAGCCTTTCAGGGAGCCTTAGCAGGAATAGTACTTGGTCTAATCCAAGATGGGATGACTGCAGCTGAGCCAACCCATGTCTTAAGTCTTGCCATTGTGGGGATCTTGACAGCTCGAATGCAAAAACAGCGGTATATTCGGGAAGATTTCATTTCGGTGGCATTAATTGTCTTTGGTATGGCAGTCGTTGGCGAGACTATAACTGCCATTCAGTATAGTTTTATGGGCAATCACAACCTATCGGAAATATGGAGTGATCACCAACGCATTGCTCTCTCCTCTGCAATTCTCAGCAGTCTTTGGGCACCAGTAGTATATTATCCACTCAATCGCTGGTGGGAGCGGATAAATCTAATGGAGCAAGCTTAACTCAAGAGGTTGTGGTTTATTTTCTAAGAGATAATGGGCTGCAGCTAGCAGATTGCTATGAATGCAGGTTGGCTGGAATTGCTGGAGGTAAAACTGAGAACGGATACCGCAAGTAAGAGCGATAGTAGGGATTGATAGCTCCTGTGCTGCGAGCAAATCGGCTTCTGTATCGCCCACCATCCAGGCAGATAAAGGGTACCCTGTGATTTTAGCTTGGTCTGCGATCGCTTTTTTCAGAAGTTTTGTTTTTACTCCAGTATAGTTTTGGTAAGCAGTGTTTTGATTTTCGGTTCCATAAATGCCGACAAACAGGCGAGTTAAACCATGATTTCTCAAAATTTGTGTGGCTTGTAACTGACAGCGCAAAGTGACCAACACTAGCTTTACACCCTGAGAATGCAGTAGAGCTAATGCCCAACTTGCTCCTGGTTGCAGACGGTCTTTCTGCAACAAAAAAGACTGATTGACAATCTCGCTAACGCGCTCTAAAAAGAAATCAATTTGCTCTCCTTGCAAACCTGAACGCATGGCAATCTCTACATCAGCTACACGGTTTTGCTTCATTTCCCAGAATTGCTTTTTACTAAGCATCTGGATAGGCAAGTTAATCCCTTGAGTTTGGTAAACAACTTGGGTAGCAGATAGGCTTAGCTTGTAAGTAGCATAGTAACGATTAGAGACATTGACTATTGGACCGTCAAAGTCGCAGAATACGATTAAGTGTTGGCGATAGGAGCCGTGGTTTTGATTGTGGTAATTTTGAGGTGATTGTGGGTCTAAGGCAACAATGCCAGTCATAAATCTTTACTTAGATAGTCTTTTATGAAATATTTTTTAAACTCTAACAGTTCAAAACAAATTTTGGTGTAATCTATCGGACGCTAGCTTCTATGATTGGGGATAAAGCAATTATGTAGGCAGCCATGAGTTACTGTATTAATCCCAGCTGCCCTCAGCCTAATGATCCAGCCAATACCAATAATCGCATTTGCCGCCATTGTGGCTCCCAATTATTGCTCAAAGGGCGCTATCAGGTGATGCGTCTACTGAGTGATCACAGTGGCTTTGGCAAAGTCTATGAAGCTTATTGCGGGGCAACACCAAAAATCCTTAAAGTTCTTCAGCCAAGACACAATCATAACCTTAGAGTTATTAAGTTATTCAAACAAGAAGCTGCTGTCTTAAGCAAGCTAAATCATCCCGGCATCCCAAAAGTCGAGCCAGATGGGTACTTTCAGTTTTTTCCCAGAAATTCCACTGAGCCAGTTCATTGCATCATCATGGAGAAAATTGATGGTCCCAACTTAAGGCAGTGGATGAGGCAGCAGGGCAATCACCCAATTGCAGAACAGCAGGCTCTGAGATGGTTAAAACAGCTAGCGGAGATTTTGCATCTAGTTCATCAGAAAAATTACTTTCATCGTGATATTAAACCAGAAAATATCATGCTCCGCTCTTCTGGACAACTAGTTTTGATTGACTTTGGCACAGCTAGGGAATTGACCTATACTTACTTTGCAGAAGTTGGTGGTGAAGGTAGTGTCACTAAGATTAGTTCTGCTGGTTACACGCCACCTGAACAAGAAAAAGGTCATGCTGTACCGCAGTCAGATTTCTATGCTTTGGGGCGTACTTTTGTCTATTTATTAACTAGTAAGCAAGCAACAGACCAGGATATTTATGAACCATTAACCGATAAATTAAATTGGCGTCATTATACTTCTGATATTTCTACTCAACTAGCAGATTTTATTGATAAAATGATGGCTCCTACTGCAGCAGCTAGACCTAAGAATACTCAAGAAGTTTTAAATGAAATCGCCAGGATATCACGGGGATTACCTCAACATCAACTGCTTAACAATTCTAGCGAAGCCACGATCTTGCAAGGGTGTACAACTCAAACAATGTCAGAGGACGTCAGAGAAAAACAACGAGTTGTTAAAACTCAAAAATGGTTGATTGGGGGAGCTGTTGCTGTAGTTGTTGGCTTGGGAGTATATGGAATTGGACAAGTTTATCCATTCAAGCAGGAAAATATCTCTATAGTCAAAACTCTTGAAGGGCATGATGGTTATGTAAATTACCTTAATATTAGCCCCGATGGGAAGAGATTAATTAGCTCCAGTGCAGATAAGACCATCAAAATTTGGGATCTCTTCACTGATAAACCTGTTCGTACTCTGATCAGACATTCTAAACATATTGACTATTTTGCTATTAGCAGTGATCTAACCAAGATTGCTACTGTCGGCGGTGACAATACAATTAAAATTTGGGATTTAAATACTGGTCAAGAAATTAATACCCTTACCAGTCACTCTAGCTTTGTTAATGCTGTCGCTATTAGTTATGACAGCCAGATTTTAGTAAGCGCCAGTGCCGATAAAACAATTAAAATTTGGGATTTAGCTACTGGCAGAGAAATTAAAACTCTCAAGGGTCATTCGGGAGCAGTTAATCACCTCATAATCAGCCATGATCAGCAGTTATTAGCCAGTGCCAGTGCCGATAAGACAATTAAAATTTGGGATTTAAATACTGGCAAAGATATCAAAACTCTTAGAGGACATTCTAGTTTTGTTAATTACCTTGCTATTAGCAACGATGATCAGCTGTTAGCAAGCGCCAGTGCTGATAAAAATATTAAAGTTTGGGATTTAGCTACCAAGAAAGAAATTGCTACTCTCAAGGGTCATTCTAGTTGGGTTAAACCTATAGTTATTAGTCCTGATGGTAAAACTTTATTTAGTGGTGGTGCAGAAAATAAAATTAGAATTTGGGATTTAACTACCAAGAAAGAAATTGACACTCTTAAAGGACATTCTAGTTATATTAATTCTCTTACGATTAGCCCTGATGGCAAAACTTTAGTTAGTGCTAGTGCTGATCAGACCATCAAAATTTGGCGGTTGGCGAAATAGTGCAGGGAGGCAAGGTAGGTAAGGGACTAGGGTTGGAAGATTAGTGACATACTCCCGACGCTAAATCAAAGATTAATAGCCCTTGGGCATGGCTATAGCCTAAGAGGCAAGCTTCACTTACCTCTTAGAGCTTGGAGCTTTATTTAGTAACCAGCATTTTTCCCGCCAAAGGCGGACACGCTGCGCTAACGGCTTTGTTACCTTTGTTTATGGTAGCTATTTTTGTGTAAAGTATTGTAACTGTGTTGCATATACTGGCGATTCATCCAGTCTCCAACATGGACGGGTAGGTCGCGGGGCTTCTCGCCGGAATAGCTAAAATTGGACAATCACTGGTAATGGGTAAAGAAGTTTATGATCACGATCGCAATTGTGTAAAATTTCATATAGTATATATCAGGTACAGCTGCAAAAGATTTCAGCTTGAAGCCACTAGCTAGGGAAATTGTCAGAGGTTTGAACCCCATGTGGGTAAAGGGATTAGTGCAAGTCTCAAATGAAACCAAAATTTAAAGATACCGTCGCTTGGCAACAAGCTCAACTGCTGATGCAGCCGGCTTTTATCCGTATTCTTGATCAGGTTCGTAAACAGCTGGAACCAACAAATTGGAAAGCAACATATAAAGATATCAAAACTCCTATACCAGGCTATCAGATGTGTTTAGAACACGAAAGCACCTCAGTGTGCTTTGATTTATGGGAGCTTTGCTATCAAGTTTGTTTTCGCGACTACTCTCCCACAGCAACTGAAACAGAGAGCCAGGAAGTTGAAATTGATACTGCCTTAATTGATCAAACTGGTGAAGTGGATTGGCATTACCTAGACGCCAAGGCAGAAAAATTAGTAACGCAAGTGTTGGCAGGTTTAAAGAACAAATAAAGGAGTTCAAGAATTATATGAAATCAATCTAACCTAAACTAATAAGTGAAAACAAAAATATTTCTTGCTTATTACTTATTACTTAAAAAAGTACTTGTAGCAAACAGTAGAAACATTTTATATAATGAGCCAAGAACTACGCGAGATACAAGTTACGGCTGGGGCAACATTTGAGAAGGTAGGTGAGTACCAGGTTCCAGTCAGCTTTGGCAATGATGCTGTGGCACTTCAGGCAGCACGCCAGGGTGTTGCCCTAGTTAATTTATCCCACTGGGGGCTACTGCAATTTACTGATGATGACAGGTTGCGCTACCTCCATAATCAAAGTACCAATGACTTCCAAAATCTCAAACCAGGGCAGGGATGTGATACAGTTTTCGTAACTTCTACGGCTCGTACTATTGACTTAGCGACTGCTTACGTGCTTGAGAAGGCGGTACTAGTTATAGTATCTCCTCATCGGCGTCAGCAGCTGATGGAATGGCTAGATCGTTTTATTTTTCCGATGGATCGGGTAAAAATAAAGGATATTTCTAGTGAAAATATTATCTTTAGTTTAATTGGCTCAGAAAGTAAGTCCCTTTTAAAAAAATTGGGCATCGAGATACCCCTTGAGCAAGTTTATGCCAGTCACCAACAGCTAACCCTTGGTGATGTTAAGTTACTTTTAGCAGTGGGTAATGGCTTAGCACTGCCAGGATATAATCTGATTGTTTCTGCTGAAGATAGTGTTAAGCTATGGCAGCAGTTAACGGCAGCTGGAGCTGTGGCAATGGGCGATCGCATTTGGGAGCAACTGCGAATTGAACAGGGGCGTCCCGTGGCTGAGTCTGAACTTACAGATGATTACAATCCCCTAGAGGCTGGTTTATGGCAAACTATTTCTTTAGAGAAAGGTTGCTATATTGGTCAGGAAACTATTGCTCGTTTGAATACTTATAAAGGGGTTAAACAGCAACTGTGGGGTATTCGTCTCCAGGCACCAGCAGAGCCAGGAACTGTAGTAATCTTAGATGGTAGTAAAGTTGGCAAGTTAACTAGTTATACCGAAACTGAACAGGGTTCATTTGGTCTGGCCTATGTCCGTACTAAGGCTGGAGGTGCTGGTTTGCAAGTGCAGGTGGGAGAAACTGTGGGAGAATTAGTTGATGTGCCGTTTTTGACTCGAGTTCCGCAGTGATGTTTTTTAAGTAATAAGTAATAAGTAATAAGGAAGAAATGCTATTGTTAGCACATAATGTCCGGTCAATTAACCTTAATAAGAAACCAAAGAATGCACGACAGCTTATCAGTGTTACTTAAGATAGTAATTGGGATGAAACTTGGCATAGAGCATTGCTGCTATGGGCTGCCCACCTCGTAAATGTCTCTTGACGACAGCAGGAACTTCATCTGGATGAACTCTACTGTACCAAATCATTTCTGGCTCAACCAATATCATTGGGCCATTCCCACACTGTCCTAGACAACCACTGGCGATGGTAATATTGTCTTGCAAAAGTAATTTTTTGAATGCTGCCAATACAGCTGCGGCACCTTGACGGCGGCAGCAACTACCTTGACAAACTGTGACTCGCTTCGACGGTTCTTGATTTTCCACTCTAACAGAAAACAAATGATAATTTTATCTAATCCGGCAATAATCCTTTCAACTCCAACCATTCCCGATTAAATAATCGCGACTGGTAGCGAGCGCCGCCATCACAAAGGACTGTAACTATTGTATGTCCTGGTCCCATTTGTTTGGCAAGAGCTACTGCTGCTCCTACATTAATGCCGACGGAACCGCCCATAAATAGACCGTCTTTTCTAAGTAATTGGTAAATTACTCGCACACACTCATGATCGTCAATTTGAAGGGCATCATCAATCGGCACACCTTCCATGTTAGCTGTAATACGGCTGTTACCAATGCCTTCAGTAATTGAACTGCCCTCTACTTTTACCTCGCCAGTTTTGATATAACTGTAGAGTCCGCTACCCATAGGGTCAGCTACTACTGATTTAAGTTGAGGATTCTTTTGTTTAAGGTACATTGAGACACCGGCAAAAGTACCACCAGTTCCAGTAGAGGCAACCCAGGCGTCAATCTTACCGTCAGTTTGCGCCCACATTTCTGGTCCCGTAGTTTCGTAGTGAGCCTGCCTGTTTGCCAAGTTGTCAAACTGATTCGCCCAGATAGCATTATCCATCTCAGCAGCGACGCGCCCCGAGAGCTTAACATAATTATTGGGGTCTCGATAAGGCACAGCTGGAACTGGACGCACTTGAGCACCTAGTGTCCTCAAAGCATCCATCTTCTCTTGAGATTGAGTTTCTGGAATAATAATTAGGCATTTATAACCTTTGGCATTACAGATATGAGCTAAGCCAATACCAGTGTTGCCTGCTGTACCCTCAACAACGGTACCCCCTGGTTTTAGTAAACCTTTTTCTTCCGCGTCTCTAATAATATATAGTGCAGCTCTGTCTTTAACAGAACCACCAGGATTAAGAAACTCAGCTTTGCCGAGAATTTCGCAACCAGTCTCCTCACTAAAGCTATTTAAACGGATCAGTGGTGTATTACCAACTGTTCCTACAAAACCGTTTTTGATATCCATAAATCTATATTAACTTTCCGCGCTTTCACCTCATCAACGACAAGGGTAGGCAATAGTGCATAGTAGCCAGATTCCCATTGGTGTTAGCATACGCGTTAGCGCCTTGAATAGACAATCCCCACGTCTGTCGGGCTCTGCTCACCGGCTTTGCTAACAGACCGGGGAGTGTCAATATTCTAAGCTGTTGTACATTTTAATTGCAGTTTCGGCTGTTTGAGAAAAACTCTAACCAGAAAGGCTCCGAGGCAGAAAGATTTGAGGCAGAAGGTTTATCAAAATCATCTCCCCATCTCCCCCTCTCCCCATCTACCCCTCCCCCCATCTCCCCCTCTATCCAAAAATGCAAATTAAATGACACCCTACTTGTTAGGTTGGGGCGTCATGCGCAGGTAGGGCTTAACTTCTTCGTAGCCCTTAGGAAATTTCTCCTTCAGTTCTGCTGGATCTTTGATTGAGGGTACAATTACACACTCATCCCCATCTTTCCAGTTGACTGGGGTTGCTACCTGGTGGTTATCCGTTAGCTGTAAGGAGTCTATTACCCGTAGAATTTCATCAAAGTTGCGACCAGTGCTGGCAGGATAGGTAATTGTCAGCCGTAGTTTTTTCTGAGGGTCGATTATAAAAACGGAACGTACAGTCAGGTTATTATTGGCGTTGGGATGGATCATATCGTAGAGGTCAGAGACCTTTTTATCTGGATCCGCCAAAATTGGGTAGTTGAGAGTTGTCTGTTGTGTTTCTTCGATGTCTTTTACCCAGCCGTTGTGGGAATCAACATCGTCCACACTCAAAGCAATGGTTTTAACACCGCGCTTATCGAATTCACCCTTGAGTTTGGCAACCATGCCTAATTCGGTAGTGCAAACGGGAGTGAAGTCTGCTGGGTGGGAGAACAGCACTACCCAGCTGTCCCCTGACCAGTTGTAGAAGTTGATTTCGCCTTCAGTGGAAGCCTGAGTAAAGTTGGGTACTGTATCGCCTAATCTCAGGGTCATAACTATCTTTCCTGTTGAATCTCAGAGGAGACAGCTTCTGATCTTCTCACGAAATATTGATTTAATCGTAGATGTTGATATTTCTTTAAATTTATGGATGTAAAACTTGTAACACATTGTAGTAACACACTTTTCCTGCTGGTGTTACCTACCCTGCCCAAAAACAGCCTTACTGGGCTTGAGCATTATTATGAATAAACTTAACGCTTTTCTCATAAGATGAGACAATAGAATCCAAAAATTAAACCAATAGCTACAGAGTTAAAACTCTATTCAGGCTGCGTTGTGTGAGTAAGGAGTTATTTTATGAAACGATTGGTTCGTCTAATCACGGTCTTGGCGCTGGTGGTGGGCTGCCTAGGCTGGTTAGGTATGCCTCAAGATGCTAGTGCTTCACCTAAGCCTGGGGCTGACAGAGATTTGTTGAGTAATTTCATTGGGCAATCATCACAGTTTTTGCTTGCTGAGGCAAAATACATCAATCCTGCTGATAAAAAGCTGGAAAGCGAATTTGGTCAAAAGGTCGATTTGAACAATAGCCATATTCGAGACTTTCGTCAGTATCGAGGCATGTATCCGACTCTGGCTCGCAAGATAATTGACAATGCTCCCTACAATTCAGTAGAAGATGTGTTGAAAATTCCGGGACTCAGTGAGCGTCAGCAAAAAATACTGCGAGATAACCTTGACAGCTTTACAGTGACTGAAACTGCAGATGTTTATGTAGAAGGTGGAGACCGTTACAATCCAGGCGTTTACTAACTGTAAGCGACTGATTGGGTGAACTCTAGCAAAAACAATCACTCTTTAGAACCTATCCGAAAAATCGGCGTACTGGTCGCAAACTCAAAAAAATCTGTGTTTCCCTGCCTTCAAACAGTAGTTTTAAACCTCTCAAACTGACTTTTTGGATAGGTTCTTGAGGGTGTTATTCCCCTCACCAAATCTTTCGTTGACATCCTATCTACGCTATTTCTCAGATATAGTGACTTCTATTTCAAGGTTTCAATTCTAGTTGCGTGTGGTCTGATTTCAGAGTTAGTGCAAAATTCATAGATTTTTCTTTCTTTAGTCTTACCCCAAGGCATGATCTGCTCATTGTATATTCTGTGCTATCATCCTGGATGGGTATTATATTCGCCGGTAAATTTGTTCTCTAGCTATAACAGGCAGATATTACGAATATAAGAATATAATCCTCTCTGGCTTTCGATCTCGGAGATCATGCATGTCAATTTATATTGGTAATCTATCCTACGATGCTACTGAGGAAGACGTTAGCACTATATTTGCAGATTATGGCACTGTAAAGCGGGTTCAGTTACCCACGGATCGTGAAACGGGTAAACCACGTGGCTTTGGTTTTGTGGAAATGGTAAAAGAGGAAGAAGAAGCAGCAGCGATCGAGGCTCTAGATGGAGCTGAATGGATGGGGCGTACTCTTAGAGTTAATAAAGCTAGACCTCGTAAGGAAAAAGGCTTCGATAGGAACCAAGGAGATGGGTTCTCTGGATAAAACTACTAAGTTTTATATCTAAGCACTGTTGCATATAGCTAATGAATAAGTAAAGCAGAGGTAAATTCCTGATTTGCTCTATTGTAGAGCATCACTATGCTATAACTTTTACAGTTATAAGCTAGAAATTATAATCAACCTCAACAATTTCCGTATACTCAAATTCATTAGGACTGTGCTTGACTAAGGGGTAGTGAACTCCACTGAATTCAATTGTATCTTCTTCACAATCAGGCTTAGGGGAATTGTAGGTAAGAACATATTCTCTACCTACACAATAGGTCATCTCTTGAGCAACTTCCCCTCGCCACTGTGTCTTAGTTACTAAAACTACCAACTGATTAGCTAATCGGGGGAGTGTCTTCGCTATTTTCCTGCGGTAGATTTCATCTAAACTACCGAAGGGTGAATCCATGACAATTGGAAAGGTGCTACTATCTGGTCCCATCAGAGCATTATCTTGAACCCATTCCCTTACCCTGTCAATAATACCACCGATAAATGACAAGCTTAGAATCTGATTTTCACCAGTAGAAGCAGCAACATTTGTCTCTTTTGCTCCTGTATTTTCCACTAACCTCAGTTCATAATTATCACTCAATTTAGGAAGGTAAGGAGTGAAAGAAATGGAGGTAAATATCTCCTGTAATCTCCTCTCCAATGAAGAACGAAACTGTTGTTCTAGACGCTTTCTGACTTCAATTAGTCGCTCAATAGAATCCTGGGTAGCGCAGATGCGTCGTTGAGCCAAAGATTGTTTATTTTCATTCATTTTGTATTTGGCAATCTGTTTGGATTTGGTCTCTAAATTAGTTTTTAACCATTCAATCTTCTGTTGATTTGCACCTTTTTCTAAAGTTAACTCCAGAATCTTTTTTTCAGTTTCATCTAAACGTTTTTGCAATTGAGATATATCTTCATTAGGAAAATTCCTCAACTTTTGCCTTAGATCTTCAAGCTGTGTTTCGATTTGAGAAAGTTCGGTTCTCCCTTGGACAAGATTAGCTTGTTGCCGATCAACTTCCCGCCAAAATTCTGGTAGCTGTTTTTCAAATTCATCTACCTGGGTACTCATGCGAATTGCCGTTTCTTCCACATCGGCAATTCCTGCCTTATTCATCCATAAACTCACCTGTTGATGAGCATCAGAACCTTCTTTTAGTTGGTTTCCACAGATGCAACGTTCTTGGTTGAGTAAGTCTCTAACAAATTGTCGCTTAATACCAATAGGTAACTCTCCACGCTCTCGCAAGTCCTCAACAATTGCCCTAAATTGAGTGGTTGTCTCTGATAGCATAGCTGTATAAGCCCGTGTCGATATTGCTCGTTTTAGTGCATCTGTAGCTTGTTTTAACTGTTGGCGAATTAATTGTTCTCTAGTTTCGAGTTCATCTCGCAAATCTTGTAACTCTTGTGAACCACTGAACTGTAGTAAACGGTCTCCTATTGTTTTCTTTAACTCATCTTGATTGGCTAATTCCTTGTCAATTTCAACTTGACTACTTAAACAATCAGCAATCTCTTGTTCTATTTTTTTATGCTCTTCTAAAAGCTTTTTGGTTTGAAAGTCTCCAATCAAAGATAACTCTATCTCCAAGCTTTTCTTAGCTTCTTTCAAGTGCTTAAGGGAACGATTTAATACCTCTACTCCCAATAAAGTCTTAGTCGCTTCAGCAATTTCAGACTTCTGAGCAGAGCGTACAATGTGTTCAATTCGTTCTCCGTCAAAAAAGAAGTATTGATGCAGGCTGGCAGGCAAAATACGACCGATAATATCCTCTGGTAGTTGTTGAGGTAGCAACCAACGTCCATCATCTCCTGCTATTTGGAGGTACAACTCACTGGGAGATTGTTCAATAGCAGTTTGGGTTCTGTAAGCCCGGCATAAACGCTTAGCTTGATATCTTTTGCTCCCATGATCAAATCTTAATTCCACATAGCATTCTACTGGTTGGTTTAATTTTGCTTCGCTAATTGCTCGCTTATTAACTAATTGTTCTTCAGAGGCAAAAGCTGCACTAAATTTCTCGTATAGTACCCAGGTGAAAGCATTAAGTATTGTCGTTTTACCGGCACCATTATTCCCATGAATAATCGTCGTGTTGTGCTTGCCAGATGAAAGAATAATTTCTGGAGTGCAACCATAAAACTGACGGAAGTTACAAAGCTTCAGTGAAATCAATTTCATTGAACTTCTTGTTTAATAATTCTCAAAATATCATCATTAATATTACGAGGGTTTTTCAAATAAAGTTTATCTTTTTCAGCTTGCAATACTCGCTCAATGATTCTGCGAACTTCTGGTGAGGCAGTGGCAATTGGCTCCTGCACGTCATTGAGACTGTCGTTACTTTTATATGGAGAGCGGTCTTCTGCTAAAGATTTTGGTATAACTGTAGCAAGAACACTCGCGTATTTTAAAACCATACAATTCAATGTATATTGAAGCGAGTTTCAATAATAACATCATCATTGTCCTGCGATCAAGTTAGTTATTTTTAGAGGAAATAATCGGTAATTTAAGACAGTCATTTGCCGATATTAACCTTCTCTGTCTCAATGTTTATGACATATTTAATGATGTAGTTGCCTATTCTAATCAATAAGGAGTGCATCAGTAGCCAGCTCGTCGAGCCAGACATCGGCTCCGTCAGGGTAACAGGCTTGTCTAGGAGTCAGCTGAAAGCCGAGAGGATGACCCAAGGCATCCACCACGGCATGAATTGTGCTACTCAATCCACCAAGGGCTGTGACCAATTGCTTCGCTAGCAGCATCCCCCCCCTTTGCCCCAGCACTATGCTGATGGGCGCGCATAGAAGAAAATGAAAACTTGACTAGTTCTACCTGAAGCTGGCATAATCATCTCGACATGGCAGAAGAGTTTGCAATACTTGCAGAGGAATTTAGTAATGGTCAGGGAATTCTAACCAGAGGTAGCGTGGAGGTGACTTTCTGAATCTATCTCTCAGATTACCTTGTGGCGATTACTTGGTTGAACTTAATTGCCCAAATTGTGTAACTTAGCTAGTATAATTCATCTGTGCTTTTATGCTAAGTTGCTAAGTCGTCTTCAGTATTATTGTTGCCGAACAGAAAGCCTACTAGCAGAAAAAGCTAGGCAGAGAACTATCTGTTTTAGCTGTAATTTATTTGTGCTTTTATGCTAAATCGCCAAGTCGTCTTCAGTACTATTCTTGCCGAACAGAAAGCCTATTGGCAGAAAAAGCTAGGCAGAGAACTATCTGTTTTAGCAGTACCATCGGATTATCCACGCTCGTCTATTCAGTCATTTAGAAGAGCTAGAGAAATTCTACAACTTGATCAAGATATCTACTTAAATTTCAAGCAATTTTGCGATCGCCGAAGGCGCGCTGAAAGCGAACGCGAGAATATCATGCTATTCGTCACGCTTCTTGCGACATTTAAAGCAATTTTGCAGCGCTACACAGGAGTTGAAGATATCATTGTTGGTTCCCTCTCTACCGATAGTCTTTTCAACCAAGAGGGAGGAACTCCAGAAAAGTTTGTCAATCCGGTGGCACTACGAACCAATTTGACAGGCTATCCGAGTGTTCAAGAATTATTAAATCGTGTTGTCCAAACCGTTGAGGAAGCCGCAGCTAATCGAGATTACCCCTTTGAAAAACTAGTTGAGGAACTCTCTGGAGACGAGGACTCAACTACAGCACCCATTTTTCAGGTGATGTTGGTACTAGATCATCTAGGATCGTCTACTTCAGAATCACCGCTACAGTTAGAGCAACTTGAGAATATTTCAAAATACACTACTAAGTGCGATTGGGTCATTTGGGTTTCAGAAAAAGAAGGGAGCTTAACAATAGAGTGCGACTACAACGCTCAGTTGTTTAAACCAGCTTCAATTAAGCGAATGTTGGCTCATTTCCACACCTTACTGGAGGGTTTGGTTACTAATCCAGAACAGTCTATTTCTACCCTACCCCTGTTAACGATAGCAGAACAGCAACAACTACTGGTGGAGTGGAACAATACCTCAGCAGAGTATCCCCAGGATAAATGTATCCATCAGTTGTTTGAGGAACAAGCTGAACGCACCCCAGAGGCAGTAGCTGCGGTATTTGAGGGGGAAACACTTACCTACTTCGAGCTGAATCAACAAGCCAATCAACTGGCACACTATTTGCAAGAACTGGGTGTAAAACCAGAAGTTTTAGTAGGTATCTGTGTAGAGCGGTCATTAGAAATGCTCGTGGGTCTATTGGGAATTCTTAAGGCTGGGGGAGCGTATGTTCCTTTAGATCCGACCTATCCCCAAGAGCGCCTAGCCCATATGTTAGAAGATGCCGAGGTGCGGGTAGTAGTAACTCACTCGACCTTGATAACTGGTCATTTGTCATCAGTCTTCACTCAAAAACCAATGACACTGGTTGGCTTGGATACTGATTGGGGAAGGATTTCCCAGCAAAGCCGGAGCAATCCTACTAGTGATGTCCAACCCGAAAACTTGGCTTATACGATCTACACCTCAGGTTCCACTGGCAAACCCAAAGGTGTACAGCTCCCCCACCTGGGAGTCGTCAACTTCCTCACTTCTATGGCACAACAGCCTGGATTAACGGCAAAAGATACACTGTTAGCCGTAACGACAATTTCCTTTGATATTGCTGGACTCGAACTTTACCTACCACTAAGCGTAGGAGCTAAAGTTGTTTTGGCTAGCCGCGAACTCGCCTCTTCCGGGCAGTTGTTGGCAAAACTCATCAGAGACTCTGGCACGACAGTTATGCAAGCCACTCCAGCCACCTGGTATTTGCTGTTGGTAGCTGGGTGGGAGGGTATCCCAGGACTGAAAATCCTTTGCGGTGGCGAAGCCTTACCCAGAGAACTAGCAGAACAGCTACTAGAAAGAAAAGCCTCTCTTTGGAATATGTACGGTCCTACGGAAGCAACGATTTGGTCAACTGTCTATGAAGTAGGAAAAGGGAGGCAATCTCAACAAACTAAAGATGCTCCAGAATCCATCGGTAGACCTATTGCAAACACCCAAATTTATATCCTCGACTCTCATCTACAGCCAGTTTCTGTGGGAGTTATTGGAGAACTACACATTGGTGGAGCAGGACTTGCCAGAGGTTACCGCAATCGTCCAGATTTGACAGCAGAAAAATTTATTCCCAATCCCTTCAATCAATCACAATCAGAACGCCTTTACAAAACTGGAGATTTGGCTCGTTACCTGCCTGATGGCAATATAGAGTTTCTTGGTCGTATCGACCATCAAGTAAAGATTCGTGGCTTCCGCATTGAACTTGGAGAAATCGAATCCGTATTGAACCGACACCCTGGAGTCAATCAAAGTGTCGTTGTGGCCCAGGAAAGCTCAGCTAACGGTCTTTCTAGAGGAGATAAACGCCTAGTAGCTTATGTTGTTCCTGACCCAACTTACCAGGGCAATGATGATTTAGATGAAAGCGAATCTCAAGCGATTCAAGAACAATGGCAGAAGTTGTGGAACTTGGCTTATAGCCAAGAAGCCACTGAAGCAGATCCTACTTTCAATATCAGTGGTTGGAATGACAGCTATACAGGTGCGCCTATTCCAGCCGAGGAAATGCGCGAGTGGGTGAAGGGAACAGTAGAGCGGATTCTTTCGTGTAAACCAAATAGCGTCTTGGAAATTGGTTGCGGAACCGGGATGTTGCTATTTCGGGTCGCCCCCCATTGTTCTGCTTACTACGGCGTGGATTTGGCTCCCAAAGCTTTGCGCTACATTGAGGAACAAATGGAGAAGTTGGAGGGAAGTTGGTCTCATGTCCAACTCCGCCAGGGAGCTGCGAATGAAGCCTTTGAAGGAATTCAACCTGGAGAAATTGACACATTAATAATCAACTCAGTGGTACAGTTGTTCCCTGGTATTGGTTATTTGGTAGAGGTGCTGGAGAAGGCAGCGAAGTTAATCAAACCAGGGGGAACTATTTTTATCGGAGATGTGCGCAGCTTGCCTTTGTTAGAAGCTTTCCACGCCTCTATCCAACTGCATCAAGCTCCTGATTCCCTAACCACAGAGCAATTAAGTCAGCGAATACGTAAAAGCATTGTCCAAGAAGGGCAAATGGCGATCGCTCCTGCCTTTTTTACTGCCCTCCAGCAACATCTGCCTCAGATTAGTCATGTCCAAATTCAGTTGCGACGGGGACGCTACCATAATGAAATGAGCAAGTTCCGCTACGATGCCATTCTTCATGTCGGTCAAGAAATTTACCCCACAGCAGAGCCTCACTGGTTGGATTGGCAAAAGGATAAACTAACCTTTTCCTCTGTTCGTCAGCTTCTCCTTGAAAACCAGCCAGAGAGGTTGGGAGTCAAACAAGTAAGCAACTCACGTCTTGTACCTGAAATGAAGCTTTTAGAACTGATTAAAAATGGAGAACCCACTACTGTAGGTGAACTGAAACAATCTCTACAACAGTTAAAAAGTGATGGAATAGAACCAGAGGAATGGTGGAAATTAAGGGCGGAACTACCCTATACCGTTGCCATCAACTGGTCAGAATCCCAAGGCTACTACGATGTTGTGTTTCAACAAGGTGACACCTTATCCCCCTCCATTAGTCCACCAGTTTCTTCCTTACCCCATAAGCCTTGGTCAGCTTATGCCAATAATCCCCTTCAAGGACAGGTGGCGAGCAAACTAGAACCTCAATTGCGCCGTTATTTGCAGGAAAATCTGCCGGATTACATGGTGCCAACGGCGTTTGTCACTCTAGAGAAAATGCCCCTGACACCGAACGGGAAGGTTAACCGCCGCGCACTACCTTTGCCAGATCGATCACGCCCGGATTTAGCAACAACGCTAGTCACGGCTCAGTCTGAGACAGAGCAAGTGATAGCTAAGGTATGGCAGGAAATACTGCAATTGGATTTGGTGGGAATTCAAGATAATTTCTTCGAGTTAGGAGGGAATTCCTTACTACTAACCCAGGTTCATCACCAACTAGCTAAACTCTTTGGCTCAAACCTATCAATAGTAGAACTGTTTCAATACCCGACTATCAAGGGCTTAGCTCAAAAATTAACCCAGACTCAAGATTCAACCTCAGGGATTAAGCGTAGTCATCGCTCAACTGCTAGCAGTACTCGCGATATCGCTATTATTGGTATGTCCTGTCGTTTTCCAGGGGCCAAGAATATTGATACTTTTTGGCAAAACCTGCGAGATGGAGTGGAGTCGATTTCCTTCTTTACTGAAGAAGAATTGGAATTAGACAACCCCACTGTCTTGAGCGATCCGAACTATGTTAACGCTGGGGCAGTGTTACCAGATATCGATCACTTTGATGCTTCCTTCTTCGGCTACAGCGCCAAGGAAGCAGGAATTATGGACCCCCAACAAAGGATTTTCCTAGAATGTGCCTGGGAAGCTCTAGAGAGTGCCGGTTACAATCCTCAAACATACGAAGGTTTGGTGGGAATTTACGCTGGTTCCGGCATGAATACTTATCTCATCAACAACGTTAATCCCCACTGCAACTTCTCTCTTCAGCAGACATTTTTGGGTTCAGCACTAGATCTTCAAGTAAGACTGGCAAATGGCAAAGATTTTCTGCCCACCAGGGTTTCTTATAAACTGAATCTCAATGGACCGAGTGTGAACGTCCAAACGGCTTGTTCGACGGCACTAGTAGCAGTTCACATGGCTAGCCAGAGTTTGCTCAACGGCGAATGTGATCTAGCAATGGCAGGGGGCGTTGCCATTTGTGTTCCTCAGAAAACAGGTTATCTGTACCAAGAGGACATGATTTTTTCTCCCGACGGCAAGTGTCGAGCCTTTGATGCAGATGCTCAAGGGACAGTATTCGGCAATGGAACAGGTATTGTGGTAGTGAAGTTGCTGGAGAAAGCCTTGGAGGATGGGGATAAGATCCATGCTGTCATCAAAGGATCAGCAATTAACAATGATGGAGCTTTGAAAGTGGGTTATACTGCTCCTAGTGTAGAAGGTCAAGCGGCAGTAATTTCAGAAGCTTTGGCAAGGGCAAAAATTGATGCCAGTACGGTGAGCTATGTGGAGGCTCACGGAACAGGAACCGCTTTGGGAGACCCCATCGAAATTGCGTCTCTCACCCAAGCTTTTCGCGAAACGAGTGAAGAAAAAGGCTTTTGTGCCATTGGTTCGGTGAAAACTAATATCGGACATTTGCTTGAAGCCGCGGGTATAGCAGGATTGATTAAAGCAGTACTAGCCCTGAAACACCAACAAATTCCACCAAGCTTGCATTTCCAGCAACCCAATCCCAATATTAATTTTGAGGAGAGTCCTTTTTACGTCAATACAACCCTCTCGGAATGGAAAACCAATGGAACTCCTCGCCGCGCTGGGGTGAGTTCCTTTGGTATGGGAGGAACAAATGCCCATGTTGTTTTGGAAGAAGCACCGGAAGACCAAAACAGGGAACTCTTAACAGGGAACAGGAAACGTCCAAGGCATATTTTAGCTTTATCGGCAAAAACTGAGCAAGCTTTGCAGGAATTGGCAGAGCGTTATGTTAGTTATCTCGATTCGGCTCAAGATGCAGAGTTGGCAAATATTTGTTTTACAGCTAATACAGGACGCAAACACTTTAACCATCGTTTAGCGGTTGTGGCTGAATCTAAACAGCAGCTACAGGAGCAATTGGCAGCTTTTCCCCCATCGATAGTTGAGGTAGTAAGTAGTCAGCGAAAACAGATTGCTTTTCTGTTCACTGGGCAAGGCTCGCAGTATTTAGGCATGGGGCACCAACTCTACGAAACCCAACCCACTTTCCGGGAAGCCCTCGATCGCTGCGACGAAATTCTACACTCTTATCTAGATAAATCTTTACTGGAAGTACTTTATCCCGAGCAAGGGAACGGGGAACAGGAAACGGGGAACAGTTTTAAGGACATTGATGAGACTACTTATACCCAACCTGCTCTATTTGCACTCGAATATGCCCTATTCCAGTTATGGAAATCTTGGGGGATTGAACCCGACGTAGTCATGGGTCATAGTGTGGGAGAATATGTAGCGGCTTGTGTGGCTGGAGTCTTTAGCTTAGAAGATGGTTTGAAACTGATTGCCGAACGAGGACGGCTGATGCAAGCCTTACCCCAAGATGGAGAAATGGCTTCTCTATTAGCTTCTGAAGAGGAAGCGATCGGCTTGCAGCAGCGCTTCGCGATCGCCGCAATTGGCCCCTATGCTGAGGAAGTTTCTATTGCTGCGATTAATGGTCCCCAGAGTGTGGTGATTTCCGGGAAGCGAGAAGCCATTAATGCCATCTGTGCCAGCCTAGAAGCCGAAGAAATCAAGACCAAGAAGTTAACGGTTTCTCATGCCTTCCATTCACCATTGATGGAGCCAATGTTGGCTGAATTTGAGCAGATTGCTCGACAAGTGAGTTTTTCGGTACCACAAATTCAGCTCATAAGCAATATCACTGGAGAAATAGCAACTGATGAGATAGCTACTCCTGAGTATTGGTGTCGTCATGTGCGAGAGCCTGTCCAATTTGCTGCCAGTATGAAGGGTTTAGCAGGTGCAGACATATTGGTAGAAATTGGTCCTAAACCTATCTTATTAGGTATGGGTCGCCAGTGTTTACCCGAACACCAAGGATTATGGCTTCCCAGTTTGCGTCCAGGGCAAAATGATTGGCAGCAGTTATTAACCAGTTTGGCAGAACTCTATGTCCAAGGAGTCTCAGTAGACTGGTTTGGCTTTGATCGGGACTATCTCCGTCATCGAGAAAATTTGCCTACTTATCCCTTCCAGCGTCAGCGCTACTGGATAGAAGCAGCAGATGGGTGGTTCCAATCAAAAGTTACAACTCAAAAGTCAAAAGTTCATCCTCTCCTAGGTCAACAGTTAGATTTGGCTGGAACAGAGGAAATTCGTTTCCAGTCCCAAATTAACGAAAATTCTCCAGTCTGGCTCAAAGATCATCGGGTTTTTGAGGATGCGATCTTCCCCCTAACTGCTTATTTAGAGATGGCGTTAGCTGCCGGAGGTGCTACTTGCCAATCTGAGCAGTTGAGATTAGAAGAGGTCTTTATTGAGCAGGCATTGCCCCTATCATCTGGGGAAAATGGCTGGGATACACTCCAATTAGTTTTGAAGCCTGAAAAGATTGGTGTCTATTCCTTCGAGATATTCAGCCTCACCTCTTCTAGTTCAGCTAAAGTACAATCAGCCTGGGCACGTCATGCCTTTGGTCAAATTCGGGATATACAGCAGTCGCCAGGAGATACAAGACAGCCGAAATTTACTCAGGTTGACATAGCTACCTTGCAAGCCCAATGCAGCGAACAAATATCTTCCCAGGCATTTTACCAGCAACTTAAACAGCGAAACCTCAACTATGGTTCTAGCTTCCAAGCGGTAGAGAAACTCTGGAGAGGGAAAGGAACAGTTTTGGGGCAGATTTGCTTGCCAGAGGTTTTACTAGAGGAGGCAGGAGACTATAACCTACACCCCGCTTTACTGGATGCCTGCCTTCATATTTTAGGAGCCATCTTCCCTGAAGATACCTATTTACCCTTAGTGTTAGAACATCTGCAAGTCTACCAACCTCCCGGTAGCCGCTTGTGGAGTTATGGTACAATCGAAGGTGAAAACAACAGCAAAGGTGAAAACCTCAAAGCAGAACTACATCTGCTTGATGAAAGTGGCAATTTAGTAGCTTTCCTTTCAGACCTCTACCTCAGGCGTGCCAATCCGGAACTTTTGCAGCGCACTCCAGATTTAAAGAGCCATTTGTACGAAGTGGCTTGGCAACCTCAAGCTCTTACCTCGCCACCGAAAAAGGAACCTGGTAGCTGGTTAATCTTTACTGACCGAGATGGCATAGGAGAGCAAATAGCTCAAAAGCTTTCAGAAATTGGTCATCACTGTATCCTAGTTTATTCCGGTTCTGCCTATAAGCAGTTAGAAACCCAACATTATCAGCTTAATCCAACAGCTCCTGGAGATTTCCAACAACTTTTCCAAGAGATTGAGTCTTCAAAGAAAAATAGACTGACTCCTCTTGGCATAGTTTACCTGTGGAGTCTGGAGGTAGATGAGCAAAACCTCTGTGATTTACACCTCGACTGTGGCAGTGTCTTGCATTTAGTTCAAGCATTAGCCAAAACCAACTTGTCCTCTCGTCTATGGCTGGTAACTCCAGGCACTCAACCTGTAGTCACATCTGCTCCTCTACAAGTTCAACAAGCTCCCTTATGGGGATTAGGAAAAGCGATCACTCTGGAACATCGAGAACTCCATTGTACCTGCTTAGACATTGATCATTCGGATACACAAACTGCTACTTCTGTCAAGGCGCTGTATCGGGAATTATTATCAACCGAGACAGAAGACCAAATAGCCTATCGACAGGGAGTCCGTTATCTAGCAAGGCTACAGCAGTTCCAGTCTCAAGAATCTGTAAAGCAACAAGCCTTTCCTTCCAGCTCTCCTGTCCGAGTCACAATCAACAACTATGGAGTCTTGGATGATATTTACCTAGCTCCTCTCAAGCGTCGTCAACCAGAACCAGAAGAAGTAGAAATTCAAGTTCGCGCTGCGGGGTTAAACTTCCGAGATGTACTTAATGCCTTGGGAATGCTTAAGGACTATTATGCCAAGCATTTGGGCATTGATAATCCAGCAGATATTCCCTTTGGCTTTGAATGTGCTGGCACAATTGTTGCCCTGGGGGAAAATGTTGACAACTTCCAAATTGGCGATGAAGTTGTGGCTCTAGCTGTTGGCAGTCTATCGAGTTTCGTCACTACCAAAGCTCAAAATGTTGCCCCCAAACCTCAAAGTTTAAGTTTCGAGGAAGCAGCGACGATACCAGCAGCCTTTTTAACTGCTTACTATGGACTCTGCGAGTTGGCAAACATCCAAGCCGGAGAACGGATCTTGATTCATTCGGCAGCAGGTGGAGTAGGTCAAGCAGCGGTTCAATTGGCTCAGCGTACTGGAGCAGAAATTTTTGGTACTGCTAGTGAGGGTAAGTGGGAGTTCCTCAAATTAATGGGAATTGACCATGTAATGAACTCCCGTACTCTAGAATTTGCCGAGCAAGTAATGGCAATAACTAACGGAGAAGGGGTAGATATTGTTCTCAATAGCTTCAATAAGGAATTTGTTGACAAGAGTTTTGAGGCACTTGCTCAAGGAGGACGATTTGTCGAACTGGGCAAAATTGAGATTTGGGACGAACAGAAAGTGCAAGAACTTCGACCCGATGCTTCCTATTTCCCCTTTGATTTTGGGGAAGTATCTCAGGAAAATCCAGGCTTAATTACCTCACTGTTTGCCCAACTCAAGCAAGAATTTGAACAGGGCATTCTGAAACCATTACCTCACAAAATCTTCCCGATTCAAAACCTAGTAGATGCCTTCCGCTTTATGGCTGGAGCTAAGCACATCGGCAAAGTAGTGCTTTCCATCCCAGAAATGAAGACTAGTTCTGTGAACCAGAAACTAGTGCGAGGGGATAGCAGTTACCTAATTACTGGTGGTTTAGGAGCCTTGGGACTCAAGGTAGCTAACTGGTTGGTAGAACAGGGGGCTAAAAATTTAGTACTAACTAGCCGCCGAGGCATATCATCTGATGCTGCACGAGAGACAGTTAGTCAACTGGAAAAGGTAGGAGCAGCAGTTAGGGTTGTTTGTGCTGATGTTTCTAAGCGGGAGGATGTGGCTAGGTTGTTAGAAGAGTGTCGAGCTACTGCACCATTGGGCGGCATTATTCATGGGGCTGGCGTGCTCGATGATGGCGTGCTACTCCAACAATCAGTTGAGCGCTTTAGTCGGGTAATGGCTCCTAAGGTGGCTGGAGCTTGGAATTTGCATAATTTAACTCTAGATTTGCCCTTAGACTTCTTCGTCTGTTTCTCTTCTGTTGCTTCGTCCCTCGGTACATCGGGTCAAAGTAATTATGTCGCGGCTAATACTTTTCTCGATTCCCTAGCTCATCACCGCCAAGCTCTAGGTTTACCCTGCCTTACAGTTAACTGGGGTGCTTGGGCCCAAACGGGTATGGTAACAGACTTAAGTGAAGCTCACCAGCGTCGCCTAAAAGAGTGGGGCATGGATTTCATTATTCCTCAGCAGGGCTTGCAAATGTTGGGTCAATTACTCCAACAGCAGGCAGTGCAAGTGAGTGTAATGCCAGTGAATTGGTCGAAATGGCTGGGGCGATTTCCAACGACACCTCCATTTTATAAAAATGTTCAACCTAGTAAATCTATAGAACCAAAGCAACTTGATTTTGGAGAACAATTAGAGGCACTACCTCCATCCCAGCGCCGAGGTTTATTAGTAGAGTATCTACGCATCCAAGTAGCGAAAACCCTAGGGGTGAGTTCCCCTGAACAAATAGAGTTGGGGCAAAGGTTATTTGACTTGGGACTAGATTCTCTGATGGCTGTTGAGTTGAGAAGTCGTCTCCAATCCAGTTTAGGATGCTCCTTGCGTTCGACCCTACTGTTTGACTATCCGACAATAGAAGCATTGGTGGATTATCTGGCTCAAGAAGTACTTTCTTTGGAGGAGGCAGAAAGCTCAACCCAGGCAATACCCCGTAAGGAATTAGCAGGGAATGACTCCTATGATTCAACTTTAGTCACTATTCAACCCCAAGGTTCCCAGCCTCCTCTATTTTTTGTCCCAGGAATCTTGGGTAATGTCTTTTATTTGGAACGATTAGCCTATTATTTAGGTTCAGAGCAACCATTTTATGGATTGCGGTCTGCTTGCAGCAGCGCTTCGCTATCGCTAGGTCTTGATGAAGACGTAGAACCCTATAAGCGGATAGAAGATATTGCTGCCCATCATATCAAAGGGATACAAACTCTTCAGCCCAATGGACCTTACTTACTCGGTGGTCATTCTTTTGGGGGCAAAGTGGCTTTCGAGACCGCCCAGCAATTGAGAATGATGGGACAGGAGGTATCAATGCTTGCTATCGTTGACATCCAGGTAGGAGTTACTGACAAAACCAAGGAGGTGATCAATTGGAATGATACTGAGTATATAGCCAACCTGGCTTATGAATGGGGACTTGCCTTAAATAAAGACCTGGGAGTTTCCAGGGAAAAGCTTCAGTCCCTCAGTTGGGATGAGCAAATTGACTATTTCTTAGAACAATTGAAAATTAGCGGTCAGAATTACGATCAAAATGAACTGAGGCGACTGGTAAAAGTTTACAAAGCTAATACTCAAGCGATGAGCCAATACCTACCACAGGAAAGCTATTCAGGTTCAATAACTCTTTTCCGAGCCGAGGATATTTCCCCTAAGTATGAATTTCTACCCAATGAAATGGCTACAGAAGAAAATCCTACCTGGGGATGGGACAAGCTTTCTACTCAACCTTTGGTATTCGATACTGTACCAGGAGATCATTTCACGATGATGATGGAACCTCAGGTTAGGGTTTTAGCTGAAAAGTTGAAATACTATCTCGCTCAGGTAATATGAAGTCCAGATAATCAATTTAAGAAAAAATAGTGAATACTGAAGACAGAGTACAGTGGATATATAGTTCCCAGAACAATCAAGAATTAATCGAACGTTATAGTATCTGGGCAAAGGACTATGACCAAGATTTAACGGATGTATTTGTCTATGTAAGTCCACAGAAGGCGGTGGAGGCATTTCTGAAGTACGTATCCCAAGATGCCAAAATTTTGGATGCTGGAGCTGGTACGGGATTAGTAGGTCAGCTTCTCCACCAACAGGGCTACCATAATCTAGAGGCAATGGATATGTCCCAAGGGATGCTGGAGGAGGCAGGTAAAAAGAAAGTCTATACTGCCTTACACCAGGGGATCTTAGGTGAGCCACTAGATTTTTCCGCTGACTATTTTGATGCAACTGTTAGCATTGGTGTGTTTACCCCCGGACATGCTCCGAGTAGTGCTTTTGACGAACTAATCCGTATTACTAAGCCAGGGGGTTACATTATTTTTTCCATGCGTCCTGATTTTTATGAAAACAGCGATTTCTCAGAAAAGCAGTCCGCCTTGGCAAAGTCTGGTCAATGGGAACTGGTAGAAATTGGCGAAAAATTTCAATGCCTGCCCAAAGGCGAGCCGGAAATAGAATTACAGATTTGGGTTTACCAAGTTGTGAGATAGATGTAAATCTTTTAAGTCAAAAAAAACGTTAGAGCTGCAACAAAATACTCTAAAAGAAGAAACTCTCTCAACCAATGAATTTGTCACAAGAAGGCAGAAGATAGAAGGCTCTAGGGCTTTATGTTTATGGTTTGGAAGAAGCTTAGACTCCTCCTTTCCCCCTTCCGTCGGAGAGGACGGGGCTTGTATCCTCAAGGGGTGAAGTTAAAAGGAAATGCTTCACCCCTTCTGCCCTGGAGCCCTGGAGCCTTTCAAGGCAAAAGCCTTGGTCACTGTTGATGGCAAACGGTTCCATTACATCTGGTTATATGACCATTGCCTCTGTCCTCGCTCTATGCTTTATTTTGTTACTTAAACAATCCGACTTATCAATACTGTTTCCGCCTAGAAGCTGGGGATTGCTTACTAGTGCAAAATTTTCGGGTTCTTCACGGGCGCAAAGCTTTTAATCCGAATTCTGGCTCTAGACACCTCGAAGTGGCATTTGTAGAGTGGAACGATTTTACAGGAAGACATGATTTCTACAGAGTTAAGGATGATTTGTATCTAGTTCATTAAAATTACTGGAGTAAGGAACTTTCGTAGCTAGTTTCGGAGAGTGATGACAGAATGGTATAAAGCTTTAAATACCAATCGTTTAGTTAAGAAAGAAAATATAATGGATTATCAAAGCATTATACAAAAGGCTAGGCACAAGCAAGAACCTTTAAAAGCAGAACAAGTAATAAGTAACAAATATAATTTTGTCATATTTTCCAATTCATTACTTATTATTTATTACTTATTACTTATTACTTATTACTTATTACTTAATTCAAAACAACTTACCTAAATAACAAGACTGGTACGTGAGTACTACGTAGTACTTGTGCTGTGGTACTACCGATTACCAGATGGCGAATTCGGCTGTGTCCATAGGCACCCATAATTAGAAAATTGATATTATGCTCTTCGACGTAACTAGTCATCACCTTTTCTGGTTCACCGTGCAACAGTTTACAAATTGGCTCAAACCCACCTTCCCGTGCTTTGGTTTCAGCTGCTTGCAGATATGCTAGCGCTGATTCCTCCTCCTGTTGTTTAGCAACAGTAAGCAGATGCAGTTCAATTTCTTGAAAAGCAGGCAAATCCAACAAAAATTGCAGTGCTTTCTGACAGCTATTACCGCCATCGTAAGCTAGCAAGAGACGTTCAATTGGCTGAAAGTGACGCGAGGTAACTAGGCATGGTTTATGACTTGAACGTACTACCCGTTCTAGATTAGCACCGAGGTGTTCAGCAGCAAAATCAGCAGTTTCTCCCCGTTTGCCCAGCATGATTAAATCGGCTTTCTCTTCAAATTGGTGAAAACTATCTACCAAAAAACCGGTACGATGGGTTAGCTTGACATAACTAACTCCTTCATTTGCCAAAAATTCTCCCGCTTCTTGAAGGATAATTTTAGCTCTTTGATGGTTAATTTTGGCTTTTTCGTGTTCTAGTTTCACTAACTGATCTAAAAGCTGCTTGTAGGAATCAATACCAATACTACCGCTGAAATCTTTTGTATTTGTAATACCACTTTTGCGAAGATCAGTAACATAAAGTACCTCAATTGAGGCAGACATATGATTCGCTAGCCAAGCTGCATATTCATAGCCACTTCGGGAGTAAGAAGAGCCATCAGTGCACAGAAGAATTCTTTTCATATTACTTATTAGGCTTTTGTGCGTCTAGATTGCACTTTCTCTAGTTTTAGAAAAACCCGCTTTACCTCTCCCCCTCTTTCTCTCTATCTGCGGAGACACGGAGATACGGAGACACGGAGATACGGAGACACGGAGACACGGAGACGCGGAGACGCGGAGACGCGGAGACACGGAGACGCGGAGACACGGAGACGCGGAGACGCGGAGACGCGGAGACGCGGAGACACGGAGACACGGAGATAAGAGGAAATGTTTCTTTTAGGCTGCCCTTAAATAATTTGTTCGAGAACTAAGAGACATCTTATTTCATTAAGCGTGAAAACTTTTATAAATCGGTGAAGTTTATCTAGTGTTCGGCAAGATTTTCAAGGGATCCCGGTTTGTCGTGAATTGCTAGCTTATCTAATAATGTAGAGCTAGCTTCATTAAGGCCAATCAAATCCACTTCAGCACCGTTTCTACGAAACTCTAGCACCACTTTGTCGATGGCTGCTACTGCTGATTGATCCCATAAATGGGCATGAGTTAAGTCAATTTTGACATACTCAAGCTCCTCCTTGAAATTAAAGGCAGCCAGGAAATAATTTACTGAAACAAAGAAAATTTGACCAGCAACACTGTAAGTGCGCTTAGTTTTATCTTCACTAAGAACAGTATCAACAAATACTAGTTGTGCAATTTTACGAGAAAAGAAGATTGCACTAAGTGCTACTCCAATTAAAACGCCAATGGCGAGGTTGTGAGTAAACACAGTCATGATTACTGTTGTTAACATAATCACAGTTTCGCTTCTGGGCATAATCGGCAGTTTTTTTAAAGAAGCCCAGTTAAAAGTACCGATAGAAACCATAAACATAACTGCGATTAGAGCAGCCATGGGAATGCGACTTACCCAGTTGCTCAGTACTAGAATAAAGAATAATAACAAGACTCCAGCACTGAAGGTGGAAAGACGTCCTCTTCCTCCCGATTTAATATTAATTACTGACTGACCAATCATGGCACAACCTGCCATGCCACCAAAACAACCAGTTACACAGTTAGCAATACCTT
Organism: Symploca sp. SIO3C6; assembly: GCA_010692425.1. GTDB lineage: Bacteria > Cyanobacteriota > Cyanobacteriia > Cyanobacteriales > Coleofasciculaceae > SIO3C6. The sequence continues at coordinate 54,592 of JAAHHJ010000002.1, forward strand.
GAGCTACAGCTTCCTTATTTTTCTGGCTAGGAGTGTCGGTAAGGTCATCAATAACATTAGCGGTGAGAAATGATTCTAGCAAGCCTACTAAAGATAAGGTTAAGGCATAGGGGAAAATTATTGAAAGTGTCTCAAAGTTAAAGGGTACAGTCGGTATGTTAAAAACAGGCAGGGTGGTAGGTAACTCGCCCATATCCCCGACTGTGAGAACATCAGTACCAGTAATGATCGTAATTACAGTTAAGACAATAATGGAAACCAGGGGAGAAGGTACACTCTTGGTAAAACGAGGCAGTACATAGATAATCGTCAAGCCAGCAGCCACCATCGCGTACATCAGCCATAGGTTTTTGCCAAGCTCCTGGGCTTTTGTAAAAGCTTCAAATTGTGCTAGGAAGATTAAAATTGCCAGGGCATTGACAAAGCCTATCATCACTGCACGAGAAACGAACTTCATCTGATTCCCGAGTTTCAGCCAGCCCCAGAAAATTTGCAGCACACCTGTAAGGATTGTAGCAGCAAACAGATACTGTAATCCATGGTCTTTGACTAAAGTAATCATCAGCAGTGCCATCGCCCCAGTGGCTGCTGAAATCATACCAGGGCGTCCTCCTACAAAGGCTGTAATTATTGCAATACAGAAAGAGGCATAAAGCCCCACTTTGGGATCAACACCAGCGATAATCGAAAAGGCGATCGCTTCTGGAATTAGGGCTAATGCTACCACAGCGCCCGCGAGTAAATCTCCTCGGACATTGGAGAACCATTCTTGTTTGACAAAAAGTTTATTCAAATCGCCCTCTTGGTAATCGTAAAACTAGAATTTGCTTGATTAGAGTCAAATAAAACTTTATTATCAACGCAAAACTCTAAAACTTGCCGCTTTTAAATTGACAGCATAAATCTTTACCGCCTGTTATAGGGAGAGTGGGGGAGGGGGAGATGAAGAGATAGTTATTGGTTAAGAAGAGCTTAGTATGACTATTGATAGTTCATAAATTGATAACAATGAACCATGAACCATGAACCATTTCTAAAAATACTCCTTTACAAACCAAGTAATCCATATCTTTTCTGAAGTGAGAGCAACTTAACTCTGGCTTCTCCGGCATTATCTGCTAAGTCGGCAAATTCCAAAAATCGCTTTAACTCTTTTTTTAGTAAATTACGCTCTACTTCCAAAGTTTCTCTCCCCAAATCCGGCGGCAGTACAATCATGTCAAATAAAGTAGCCCTCTGTTTACCTGGATGTGGGCGCAAAATTCGCCCCCGGCGCTGAATAAATTGGCGGGGATTACCACTACTAGCTAGAATGACAGCAGTTCTAATTGAGGGAATATCGACACCTTCATCTAGGCAACGAATTGCTACTAAACCCTGCAATTGCCCAGAATCAAATTGACGGCGCAATTCTTCCCTAGCAGTTAAGCTTGTTTCAGCAGTATAAGTATTAACCCGATAGCCTAATTGTGCTCCTAATAAACGGGCAACTGCTGCTAACTGACGGCTAGTTTCTGTACTCAAGGCTGTTTCTACTAAACCATCGCCGCAATAAAATAGGGTGTGATTAGTATCGAGACGCCCCTGCATTAACTCCCGCAAAGCAACTAATTTGTTGGCTGCTGCTCCAATTAAACGGGCGCGTTGTACTAAAAGAGATGTTACTGTCTCATTATTTTCAATATCTTCCTCCTTGGCGAGCGCCCAACCTATCCTTTTCGTTAATTTGGCATAGGCAACTGTTTCTGCCTCTGTTAATTCCACCAGTACCGGATAATAAAGGTAATGAACTAATGCGCCCTGTCTAATGGCATCTGCTAAGGTAAATTCTGGTTGTAATACTGGACCAAAATAGCCAAAGATGGCTTGGGTTCCATCCTCATCAAAATACCTTTCTGGCGTTGCTGAGAGGGCAAGGCGCAATCCCAGATTTTGAGGTAAACTCTGTTCTAGGCGTGTCGAACCTAAGTTATGGGCTTCATCTCCAACAATCAGGGTTTTATCTGGAAAATACTTCAACTGAGACTGTAACCCAACTCCTATTAAACTAGCGTTGGTAGTAATTACTGCCAGAAAAGGTTGGTTGCCAGAGTGTAGATTATATAGTTGACTAGAGAGTTGACTTTGCCAATTGTGGACATTCTCAAAGGCTAAAATTGCCTCTATCCCAAATTGCTCACACTCTCGCGCCCACTGGGTGACTAGATGCCGATAGGGGCAAACCACCAACAAGGCTTGCAAACCAATTTTTTGATAAAGTTGAGTAGCGATCGCTAAAGCTGTAATTGTCTTACCGCTACCAGTTGCCATCTTCAGGGTACCTCGCCCTTGATTGGCAAACCAGTTAGCTACAGCTTGTCGTTGATAGTGCCGTAGTTGTATGGATGGTGGTATGCTGGGGCATCCTGTTGTTGCTTGGAACTGATAATTTTTGCCTGATTCTGCAACGCTGACGTGTACCCTTGGTTGAGGATAGTTGCAGGTTAAATAATCCCATACAGTTGAAGGTAAAGGAAGAGGCTTATTCTCACTTGCAAAATCTTTTGAGTTCATCCCCACTCATAAATGATGCAACCTTTACTCCAGTGTAACCAGGAAACTGTTATTTTTATTTTATAAGGGTCATTCGTTCTTGGTAGGCACTTGAGTACCCTTCCTCCTGGTAAGGAAGACACTTGAGTACCCTTCCTCCTGGTAAGGAAAAAAAGAAAAACCCCAGCACCAAGAAGATGCTGAAGGTAGCCATCAAGGGGTGTATCTACTTCTTTTTCCCGCATGGCTTTTAATTCATCCGGATAAATTGCTGTTACTGCTAAAATTTTGATACCTAACTCCTGAATTGACGCTTTAGTACTGTACCAGCACCCACAAAAGCAGTAAACGCCAATAAACTCAATCCCGCAGAAGATTCCGGCACAGAAGCAGAATCTTCTGCGAAAACTAACCAACCAGCACCGTTTAAGCCACCACTGCCCGCAGGAATAAACTCATCGATAAAATCTCCAGTTTTCCCGTTGTAGCGCAGAACATTATTTGTATTTAAGCTACTAACATAGAGATTACCATCTGGATCAAACACAGGTTGTACTGGACCATTAAGTTCACCACCAATATTATCGACAAAAACATCAATTAATGCTCCTGTCTCGCCGTCGTAACGATTGATCGTGCTAGTGCCAAAATTAGCAACATAGAGATTATTATCTAATCCAAAAGTTAAGGCACCAGGTAAAGCACCTTCACCAGCAAAAGCAAAGGTATCGATGAATTCTCCTGTTTGACCATCGTAGCGCAGGATACTATTGGTTAAAGTACTACTAAGGTAGAAGTTGTCATCGGGACCAAATCTCACGCCAAAAGGGGCAAGTACTCCACCACTACCTGGGGGTACAAAGGCATCGATAAATTGTCCTGTTTGACCATCGTAGCGCAGAACGCTATTGCTAGTAGCTGTGCTCGTGCTACTAACATAAAGGTTGCCATCAGAACCAAAAGTTAAATCTTGGGGCGAATCTAACCCACCACTACCTGAACTAACAAAGGAATCAATAAACTCCCCTGTCTGTCCATCATAACGCAGGACACTATCGGTTAAAATGCTAATCACATAGAAATTGTCGTCTGGACCAAAGGTTAAAGCAACTGGTCCATCAAGCCCACCACTACCTGAATTTACAAAGGTATCGATAAATTCTCCCGTCTCTGTGTCATAGCGCAGCACGGCATCATTTTCAAAGCTGCCGACAAAAAGGGTAGAAGCTTCAGCTGGTAGACCAACTAAATTGAGTCCCAATAGAGTTGTCAAGGCCAGACTGACTTGCAAGCTATTAAGAGATCGTTTCATTTGAGTGATTCCAAAACTTATCCGCTAATACTAAGCTGCATATTATAAATGCCTATCAAGAATATTAACCTCTGCTGCTTAGATAATAGTTTTCTTCATCTAAACTTGACACATATATCTAATTTATAAAGATTGGCCATTCCTGAAGTTTTTGAAAACAATTCAAACTCAGTTTTTCTCTTGAGGAAGATAAAAATCGACAACCTGTCTTTTGACTTAAGACTGCATTAGTAGTAAAGCCTGATTTCTTTCATCTTGCAGACAGGCGATAGTAATTGCTTTTTCCCTTTCCTGAAGTAAAATAACAGTTACAACTTGGTATAGCTGTTTTTTAAAGGTTAAATATGGTTCTTCTCGAAGCTCCCTCTACCAAAGTAATTACCGGGGAAAACACGGTTCCTGTTTCTCAACTGCCGCTAGTGTGGCAAGAAATTGCCCAAGGAGAGGCAAGCGTGGGATTACCAGATGCGCACAGCTATATTGAAATGGCACAGTTATTCCAATATAAATTGGAAATGGGCGAAGTTGACTTGTTCAACGAACGACCAGAATTAGCTCACCTCAAACCAGCATTTTCCAAGTTATTTGGACAGTTGGCAAGGGAGACATTAGAATTCTATGGAAACGATTTTAAAGTTGAAAACTACCCCAAATTTAAGGAAATCAGACGTGAGTTTCAGTCCAAAGGAGAAGAATATAGCAGCGAATTCAAGGTAGCTTGCATTGGGATAGAACTTTTTGAAGAATTCGGTTACTCCCTACCTGCCAGCTTCTACCAAGTGCATCTTGCACCCATTTACCGAGATCATATTTTTGAAGAACGAGCTCTAAGATTTGATCCCCGCGAACAAGGAAACAAACGTCCATGGGATGCAGTGCTTCATGCCGGAAAAGTATTTGCTATACAGATGAAAGTACAAAGCATTGCTTCCAAGTACGGTTTTACTTATCAGCACGGATGTGGTTGCGAAAGCCATTTATCATCCATTAATCAATCTCAAGGGACATTTGCCTATGAATTAAACCCTGAGAAGCGTAAACGGTGGATTCGTAGTTTTATTTGGACAGCATGGTATGAGTATGCCTTTTTTGCAATCATACCTAACACCAGATATCTAGTTTAAGGAATTAACTAGTCTGGCAATAAGCCTCACTTCTTAATTACCATCAAAGTAATAAGTAATGAGTTCAAATAAATCTCAACTTATTACTTATTACTTATTACTTATTACTTATTACTTATTAGAAGCAGTCACTGGTTCTGGAGTTTCTGTAAGCAGTTGAGTTGTCTTACCATTAAACCCCTCTTCAACTTGAATACGCTGCTTAGGAGTTGGTACAGCAATTCCTTCTTGCTCCAATCTTGCCTTAATTTGATTCATCAGATCTGAATAGGCTGTCCAATAATCTGAGTTTTTAGTCCAGCCCTTAGCAAGAACATTGACGTAATAATCTGCCAATTCCCAAACCATACCACTTGGTGCTGGTGTTTTTAGCACTAAGGGATGAGATCTAATCACATCCAAGAGAAGTTCTTGAATTTTAGGAATATCTTCATTGTAGCCAACTTTCAAGGAAAAGGAAACAGCGCGAGTCTCACCAGCAGTATTATTCGTAATCACGCTACCCCAAACCGAGTTATTGGGCAAAGTACTTATTTGTCCAGAGAAACCTCTAACCTTCGTATTAGCTAAACCGATTGAATCAACAAAACCCCAAATATCACCCAATTTGACTTCATCGCCGACATCAAATGGTTTGTAGAGCATAATCATCAAACCACTGGCTAAGTTGCCAAGGTTACTTTGCAAAGCAAATGCTAGTATAAAACTAGCACCACCAATTAGGGCAAGAACAGGCCCAAGATTAACTTCAATAGCGGTCAAAGCTAGAAAAACACCCAGAACAATTGTCCCTTGCCACACTACTCTAACTATAAACAGACGGAAAATATCAGATATTCCCCCAACAAGCGCAAGACTCCTATTGGTTAACATCCTCAGAATCGGAGCTACAATCACAGAAGCAGTAACGATCCCCACAAAGGTAGCAATCTTTACCAGCCACCGAAGCCCACCTTCTTCTGATTGAATCCAACCTACTACTCTCACCCACAAACCTTCAGTATCGGTGACATCAATATCAATCCCACTGACGGACTTAATATAGAGATCGTAAGCTTCGACTTCACCTCCTTTTTCCTGGAGTTCTTCCAAAACAGCATTAAAACGATCTACAATTGCTACTCGCTGTTCTTGAAGTTCGGTGACATTGACTACTAGTTGGGTTTTAACTTCCGATGTGGATTCGGCTGCCTCTTCCAACTTTTTAGATACTGCTTCTAACTCTTTTTCAGTGTCTGCATCATCGCCTCCAGCTTCAATATTTTCTAATGATGCTGCAGCTTCTTCAATGTTTTCGGTAGCTTCTTGGGCTTCCTCGACTCCTACAGTTTCTTCACCCTGGTTGATTAAAAGCTTTTTATCTTCATCCCCTTGTTCTTCAAGAGCTGAATCAACTGCTTCTTGCAATTGCTCATCCTGCTGGATTTGCTCTTCGGCTTTAACCGCTTCCTCAACAGCTTCCTGTGCTTCTTCTAAAGCTTCCTGTGCTTCTTCTACCTTTTGTGAGGATTCCGTATTATTATCCTCAGCTTCGTTGGCTTGCTCAAGTTTTTTTTGAGCCTCTTCCAAAGCCTCAACAGCTTCTTGGGCTTGCTGGGCTTCCCGATTCTTGCGTTTGATCGCAATCTCGGCGTTACTTATCTCCGTAACTTTTTCTTTGAGCAAAAGCAGCCAAGCTTGGGCTTCTACCTCTAGTTCTTGCTTAGTTAGGGGCTTAACCAGCAATTCTAGCTCGTCAACAGGGATTTCAATATCTTCGGTAGTAATCGCTGCTGGAGTGGTTGATTCCTCAGAGGTTGTTTCTTGAGACTGGACGGGAAATCCCCAGGCGGTTATGGTACAAATAAAACCTGTTAGGCAAATAACCCGCAGTCTGTAAACAAATCTTGATGTTTTTTTTCTGTTTTTCACTTAAAATTATTGTTTTTCTCACAAGCCTGACAAGATGATAACATGCTACATTTTCCACTCTCAACTGTGATTTGAGTAAGCTACTGTGCATTTAAACTGCATATCTGAGGATTTTGATAACAATTTATTCGATAACTCTCTTTAATGCTGCACTAAATGGAAATGTAGAGGTGTACTTCCTTACCCCCCTACCCGGAATTCAAGGCAACATCCCAGGAAACTATAATTTTTAATCAGTTTTGAGATCTATCTTATTAAGAATTACCTTAACTACCGCCAATTTTTGTTTAAAAAGCAACTGGATTGATAATAGTTTCTATACTGCTACGCAACTGTTCAAGTTCCCGACGCTGCTCAATCCAGGCTTTTTCTTTTTGACTTTGTTCTGGTGTTTCTTGTTGATATTGTTTTTGCTTCTCTAGGAAGTTGTTATAGAAAAAGATTGCTTGTTCAACAGTTTGAGTAATTAATTTTAATCTGTCGTCAAAAATGGCAGTTATGAAACTATCAAGTTTTGAATCAACTTCATCTTTTAATTTGATCAGATCTTGCCAGTAAATAGATGCTTTGTTTTCGTCTTGCAAATTTTCTATAGTTAGACTAACTTTATTTGCAATTTCTTTTAACTGTTTTGGTAGATAATTTTCAATACTACTAGGTTGACTATCATCTTTCCTAGTGTTAGTGGAGTATGCTGTAGGCGTAGCGAAGAAGTCGCAAATAAAGGTACACAAAGGTATACAATAGTCCCAGTTTTTCTTGAGTAATACAAAAAGTCTAAAATTGCCTTGACTAAACAAAGACTTGATACCTTACTAGTAGAACTTAACCTCTGTTCATCAAGACAGTTAGCACAACGGCTGATTCGTGCTGGTGAAGTGATGGTGAATCAGCAAGTAATTGATAAACCGGGAACTGAAGTTGAAACTATAGCTAAAATTCAGGTAAAAGAAAAACCCCCTTATGTTTCTAGAGGTGGCGAAAAGCTTGCCAAAGCCCTAAAACTATTTGAGATTAATATAGAGGGACGTATTTGCCTCGATGGCGGCATTTCCACTGGTGGTTTCACTGACTGCCTATTGCAAGCTGGGGCAAAACAGGTTTACGGTGTTGATGTTGGCTACGGACAAGTTGCCTGGAATCTGCGCAATGATCATCGTGTTATTCTGAAGGAACGCACTAATTTACGCCACCTGCAGCCGGCTCATTTGTACGGCGACGCCCAAAGAGCTGACTTTGGGGTTATTGACGTTTCGTTTATTTCTCTGACTAAAATTATCGATGCCCTCTGGTATTTACTCTCCCCTCCCCGCGAGGTAGTGTTATTAGTGAAGCCGCAGTTTGAGGTGGGTCGATCGCGCGTTGGCAAAAAAGGCGTAGTGCGAGATTATAATGACCAGGCAGAAGCAATCGCCAAAGTTTTAACAGCAGCCGAGGAGCGGGGTTGGGCATATCAGGGTTTGACTTGGTCTCCACTTACTGGCCCTGCTGGTAACATTGAGTATCTGCTATGGCTAGGTACTGATAATCAACTAAAGACTCCTGATTTAGCAGCAATTAAACAGATTGCTAAGTCAGCGACAGCTCATTAGTACTCAAGCACACGCATAGGTGGCAGCAGTTGTGATTTGGGCATCTCTTGAACCTCATTTGTTAAATTTCTTTGACATTTTGGCAAGATTGCTATTTCCTAATTTATTTTGATTAATAAGACTACGTCTGGTGTCTACTGAGAGGGGGGAAAGTAACCAAGGTGTAAATAAGAGCAAAATCTATACCCTGCCTAATTTGTACCCAAGTCGTTCCTCAAATCTATCAAAAACCAAAAGCACTAGAGGTTCAAGGTTTAAAACCTATTTGATCCTTGATAGGAGTATCTTTACTTTTAGCGATTAGAGGTATGACCTCCTATTTTCATCTAGATATCGAGATTTTATTAAACAACTCAAGAAAAATAGATACCAGCTCGTGAGTGAACCAAACGACTTAATTAAAATTTCTGGTTGCGACAATCATCAAAGACTCGGAGATGTAATTTTTGTTCACGGATTGGATGGTAACGCACGAAGTACATGGCATCCAAAAGGTAGAGTAGATGATGATGATTTTTGGCCAAACTGGCTAGGGCAAGAATTGCCTGACTTAGGGATTTGGTCGCTCAGTTACAAAGTAGAACCGTTTAAATGGAAGGGCGAGACAATGCCTCTGGTAGATCGAGCCACCAACACCTTGGCTATTTTAGATATCAATAAAATTGGCAACCGACCATTGATTTTTATTACGCACAGCTTGGGTGGGCTTTTAGTTAAGCAAATGCTACGCCATGGGCTAGATTATGGTAGTCCTAGATGGAAACCTATTGTAGAGCAAACCAAGGGAGTTATTTTTTTGTCAACTCCTCATTCAGGTTCTAACCTAGCTAGTTGGATTAAGCACATTGGTAAATTCCTACAACCTACGATTAGTGTAGAAGAACTTGAGGCGAATCATAATCGTTTACGTGAATTGAATGAGGTATATCGAAATCACGAATACCTAAGCCAGATTCCAATTGAAGTTTACTGCGAGAAATATAAAACCAAGGGTATTCTTGTTGTTGATGAAACCAGTGCTAATCCTGGTATTAAGGGAGTAACTCCAATACCAATGGATTATGATCATATCTCGATTTGTCGCCCAGAATCTCCACAGAGTATGATCTACCGTCGGGTAAAACGATTCATAGAGGAACATCTCAGATCTCCTCTACAACCAATTTCACCTGAAGCTCTCGGGACTAGGACTCTTCAACCGGAAACCTGGCAAGATGAGCAAACTCAAATGAGTAAAAAAAAACTATAAGTTCTTCTGAAGATATATTCCATGGTGGCACTATTAGGTTGGTTGAAACCAATCTGGAGAATGGGATACATTCAAAACAACCAGCAGTAAAAATTGAAGAAGTTTTATTTACACTAATAAATCAGGTAGTTATCATTGTTGGAATCCTTGTAAGTTTTTACTTTATTCTCAAACCAGACTGGAATACAGCATTAGTAGTATTTTTTTGCACAATTGTTGTTTTATTGCTACTATTTTTTATTGAACTGCTTTATAAGGTTATCAGTAGAGCGCAAAGTAGATTTGAGCAGAAAATATTTGAAAATGTAGATCCCTTAGTTGATCAAATCTTTAAGAAATTAAAATCTTTTAGTATTCAGATTTGGTTTAAAATTCCACGCGGTTTTAAAGGTCGGTATTATCTAAGATGGCTTTATGAAATTAAAGAGTATGAACCAGAAGGATTAAAGACTACTGGCCCCTTTCTTCTAGACTTTGACAAGTCCTTCATTCCACTCAGGATTGCTCCAGAAAGCCCTCAGAAAGCATCTTCGTCTATAATAAGCCTCCAGAAAGTTGATCGAGGGGGAGATATCTGGGAGATTTTGTCAAACAAGTCCAAAGAATCAGTTCACTACCGATGTCTTGCCATTATTGCTCCACCAGGTTTTGGAAAAACAACTCTTTTACGACATATTACGCTAACTTATATTACACAAAGGCAACGTAATCAACACCAGAATGCGATTAAGTTAATTCCTATACTGTTATATTTGCGAGACACTTATGAGATTATTTTATATCAATTTCCTAGTCCTACCTTAGCTAGGCTTGTTGAACAACAGGAATTGGTAGAAAAACTCAATCCACCGCCAAACTGGTTTGAGAATAGATTAAAAGATGGAAGCTGTTTAGTGATGCTAGATGGTTTAGATGAAATTGCCGATAAAATGCAACGTCAACAGGTCAGTAGCTGGATAAACCGACAGATAAAAAACTATCCCAAAACCCGCTTTATCGTAACTGCAAGACCTAATGGCTATAATGAAGCACCTCTAAAGGGGTTTGCACAATTCGAGGTACAGCCGCTTAATCTTGCTCAAGCGAGAGAGTTTATTGGCAAATGGTATCAGCAGAGAGAGATAAGTCTTAGATTAGGTAAAAATACTCCAATAGTTAGGGAAAAAGCTAAGAAAAAAGCCAATAATTTAATTGCTCGCATTGAAAGTAATTCATCAATAGGAGTTCTGACCAAAAATCCATTGCTCCTTACAATGATTGCAATAGTTCACAATTACCGAGGAGCATTACCGGGTAATCGGATAGAACTTTATGAAGAAATTTGCGAGGTATTAATAGAACTTCGGCAAAGAGCTAAACGACTTCCTCAAACACTAATGCCGGCGCAACAGAAGACTTCGCTTTTACAGCTACTAGCAAAGACTCTAATGGAGAAAGGAGAGAATTTCTTTGATTTGAATGAAGCCGATAAATGGATTCGAGATATGCTGGCAATAGTGTCAAAAAATAAAACTACTACAGAGCAGTTTTTAAAAGATATTGAAAGTACTAGCGGTCTAATAGTTGAAAAAGAATCAGGCTTTTATGAATTTACACACAAAAGTTTACAAGAATACCTGACTGCAACCTTCCTAAAAGAAAGAAATGGAACAGATTTTTTAGTCAGCAAGATCAGCAACACTTGGTGGCATGAAGTAATTCGACTATATGCAGCTATGGGTAATGCCAACAAATTAGTTATAGCAGCCTATAAAGAAGGTATAACTGGGAATATTAACCTTCTAACACTAGCTGTAGATTGTGCAGAAGAAGGTGTAGGAGTCAAGCCGCTTGTACGAGAAAAAATAGAATTGAAACTTTTAGCTCCGAAGTGCTTGGAGGCTAAAAAAAAGAAAATAGCCCGAATGGCAGCACAGGTAAAGCTAAATCGTAGACTACGAAATTTATTACCAATTAGTGAAACTATTGAAATTGATCCCCGATGTATCAGTTGTGCAGAATATCAACTTTTTCTCAATGAAAAATACAAATCAGGTAAAAACCTTAAGCCCAACCACTGGAAAACATATCAATTTCCCATGGGAGATGCCGTTAAACCAATTACTGGTGTTCTTTCTAGTAATGCACATGAGTTTTGTGAATGGTTAAATCAACAGAGTAATACCCTCGAGTATGCTTATAGATTACCTACAAAAGATGAGGTACAGGCAGAAAAAAACCAAGTTAATCATCGAAAAAATTCAATGTTTGAGATGCTAGGATATTGGTGTCAAGAAGGAGAATATCTACTAATAGAAGGACTTCCGGAGACGTACTGGCAAACTTTGAATAAAGAAATACACAAGATTATTAAAAATGACCTAAAAAATCTGCGTGAGTTTATTCAGGATCTTCAAAAAGTTCAAACAGAAGCCCAAAAGCTTAGGGATTTTTTAGAAAGCAGTTGCAACTTAGCTCAGGAGCTTCTCGAAGCCCGAATACGCTACAAACGAGGTATTGATGGTACCATGGATCGGGTACGTGATTGTCAAAGAAATGTTCAGAAAGTCCGAAACACTCTTTACTCCTACGCCTCAGAGCTTACTCATATCCTACGCCTACTAAAATACAACTATATTCCTGCATCTAAGTCCAAGAATAAATCTAGTAATAATAATTTCAGTTTTATTTGGGCTAGTAATATATCCTCTCTCATTGACCTTATTGCTCCCATTCTCAATCTTCCTCGAATAAGGTCTTATGATTTTGCTTCCGTACAATCTTTAATAAATCAGATAAATTCCTCCTCTAAAGATATCACAAAATTAATTAACGATACCAGTAAGATCCGTACCCTTACCGACAGTTTAATTAAAGATTTTACAGAAACGTACGATTTCATGAACCGCTTAACAAGTCTCCTCGACCTCTCTATTGAAGAAGCTATTAAATCTCTGCTGGTTCTTTCCAAAAAATTAAACAAAAATCGACAAAAAACTTTTGCCTATGACTCAACTAGCATCCCTACTAACAGTCAAAACTATACCCACTTCTTTGTTCAAAAGGTTAAAGATGATTGCAACCAAACCAGTGAACATGATTTGAGATTAATTAGCTCTCACTGCCTATCAATTTATGCTCTATGGCACTTACAATTAGATATTGATAAAAAAAATTTGCTTAACAAGGCAAGATACCAATTATTTGCTAAATCAATAAAATGGGCTAACATAACTGGTGAGTATATCCAAAACAAAAATATGGCTTTTGATCTTTATATTTTTTTTGCTGTAATGAATAAACGCAAAAGAGCAGAAATGCCAGCATGGGAAGGAATTAGAATTGTTAAAGAAAAAGTTACAAATTAATAAAGCAGTACGTATTAAGGTTAGGACAAGCTAAATCGCTAGAACTTTGTCAAATTCTGCCTTGGAGCCTTCTGCCTTGGAGCCTTCTGCCCTGGAGCCTTGCGCGTAGCGCTATAAAATTGATTTTTGTCAACACTTTTTATAGAGAGAGAGTTAATCGCACGACAAAGTTATAACAATAATATTTCAAAGGACACAAGCAAAAATCATCGAGAGATACACAATTAGGCAGGGCAGAAGCTTCAGACAGTTACTCTCTACCACCCTTTTAGAAAATGGGTATTAGGTCAACCTTTGACAGTAACATGCGTAGCAGAGACGCTCTAGTGGAACGTCTCTACTTGCTTAAACTGAAGCGGCAACCACGGACTTAGGAGATTCCACTACATTCTGGTCTTTTAACCAACTTGAAAGGTCTCGCCCAATCAACTCTTGTAACTTCAGAATATCATCTTGGTAGATGGATATGAGTTGTTGTCTAACCGCAGTAGACAAATAGGGTTTACCCTTAACTAGGTTTTTGTGCGCCTGCTCAACTCTCCATTGAGAACCCAGTCTTTTCAATTTGCTTGGCAAGACAGCTCTCAGCATTTTATTAACAGGATTTCCACTTCTCAAAAAAGTCTCTAAACTTCCCAAGGAACGGTGAATAGTTTGATTTTTCGCTACCAAAGACTGATTGTGTTTGCTGGCAGTATCGGCAACAAAACTACTATCTACTCCCAGGAACTCAAATATATCTCGTAATAACCCTTGAGGATTAGCTTGGAAGTCTTCAAACAAAAAAACTTTGATTAAATGAGGAGGAAATAAGTTGAAATAAGGCTGTAGCTGACGATAGTAAAAGCCTAGACGTACATAATGGCGATACCCCCACCAGATATGAGTAAAATCAATACCTTCAGCTTTAATTGCTTGAGCAAAATCAGTAATCGGCTCTTCCCCTTTAAAGACATATTGGGCAAAATGGGAATGAGCTCTGTCGGCAGGATTGCGAAGAATAGCAATTAAACGCATATCTGATTTGTAGTCATATATGCGTTGGGGAGTTCTCGGGTTATATAAGTACATTGGCGAAGCTTCCCCAACAGCTTTGTGAGTAATTGCCCCCCTGAACCTATATTGATATTCATCCAGCTTAGTTACAGAAATTTTCCGCAACTTTTCATAGCGCTTAAAACCTCTATAATCAGAGACTCCCCCATGATCAGGATGTTCCCCATCAAAAGCAAAAAAATTCAGTTCCTTTTTCGGACTCATGTAGATGTCCGGATGTTGATCTAAGTAGTGATACAAAGCCGTAGTTCCAGCTTTGGCTGCACCGATGATCAAAAAATTAGGCATCAGCGAAGTATTCATTAAGCTCCCTAAATGATCAATATGCCTTGCTTATATTTGCTCATGCGACGCACCCTAATTTGGAGAGTTCCCCAAAATTCTTCCCAGGGCAAAAATTGCTGATCATCTTGCCACTGAGATTATCAGCTTGTCACTAAGATCATTAAATTTCTGTATCACAGATAATCAAATAGAGAACTTTTCCTAAAAAAACTGCCCTAGGGTGGGTAGGGCAGGAGGAGACATGTTTGAAGTGGGTTATCCAGTGTGTTCTATTAACTTGTCAGAGTAACTTCCAAGAGTGACGCAGATTTTTACAAAACTTAAAGCTAACCTATACTCGCCCGCTTTCTATGTTCGTGGTAAGGCTCTCTCTAATTCACGCCCCAACTCTTGCCGCAAACGATACACAATGGTGTCTGCATCTACTTGATTAAGAATATCTTGAATCACTGTACTTGGACCAAGTTGACCCCAAGAACAACCCTGTTGTAGATAAACCTGCGCTGCTTGACCAACAGCATAAGCACCATAACCAGCAATACTGGCTTGAGCGATCGCTGCCCCAGTATAAGCGATAATACCTCCAGGTCCGCTAACAGTGGTAGTAACAGCTGCAGCACTCTTGCCCACCCCAAATAAAGCACTACTGCCCAATTCACCCAATAGCAAACCGCCAGAGCTAGCTAAAATTTTCCTTAACAGTTTTCCAGCTTCGTAGCCAGTCATTGGTAGACCATAAAGCCTTGCTAGAGAGCGAATTAGTACCAAATCAACGACAGCACCAGCTAAGACATCGAGAATACCAATGGGATTAATGGCAACTGCCAGCGCCTTGTACTTGGCAAAGCGCCAGATTAAATCTTCAGCCACCGTTTGTCGAAATTCAAGAGTTTTTTTGGCAATCTCAGCTTCAGCATTACGAGCTTGAAATAGGACATTGAGAGCTAGGAGTGATTTACCCTCCTGATTGAGAATACTCAAAATTTTTTGTTTGAGTTCATCCACTTGGGGAGGGGGCGTTTCCCATTCATAAGTTACCTTACCGTCAGGCCACTCAACTCTCACCTTCACAGCAGCAGGTTGAGCCGCCACCATCACCACTTCCTCTGCTGATAAGAGCTTTTGCAGACGCCGATCACTAGCCTTGCCACCGCCTAGTTGTTGCAATTGTCGATAAATGGTTTGACGGTCTCGATCCGGATAAAGGTCAATTTTATTAAAAACTAAAATAATTGGCTTTTGGGCTTGCCGAAGTTCACAAAGTGCTTGATACTCTGTACGCGTGATATCACCAGCAACTATAAATAAAATTAAATCTGATTGGGCAGCAACTTGCCGCGCCATCTGCGCCCTTACCTCACCCTGAATTTCATCTAATCCAGGTGTATCAGTCAACTCCAGCTGTATCTTAGCTTCCGTATTAGGTGTCCAACGTATAGACTTGGGCCATTGAGTCACGCCATGGAGAGGACCAGTTTGCAGAATTTTCTGTCCTAGCAAGGCATTAAGTACTGCTGACTTACCGCGACTGACTAGACCAAAAGCAGCAATACGAAATACTACCTGGTCTAGCTTATCAAGGGTTGATTTCAAAACCTCCAAATCACTTTGTAGCAAAGCTTGCAGTTCAACATCTGAATCTGACGTTTTTTTCTGGTGACGATGAAGATGAGCATACCAAGAAAGCGCTTGCCGCAAACTGGCGCGAGTGCGTTTGAGGTAAATTTCCTGCCGATTACTACTGGCGGGGGATGTCTGAGGTTCAGACGCCTGGTTAGATTGGATTGAGTTGATCTCTCTCAAGGCTAGAAAGGGAAAGACAGGCTATATTTCCATTTTGATGCATTTTCCTCAACTTTCCCGGCATTGCCTAAAGGTGGCGGCTGAACCAGCAATTGGCTTGACTACCAAACTTCATCAATTGGTGGCTGATCCATACTTTGAAGACCATTACCCCATTCATTGCGCGTTGTCTCTGCTGGCAGTGAGGGCGAATTTGAAGGCTTGTCGCCATTGTCAGAGGATTGAGTTAGGGCGTGATTGGAGTTATGAGAACGAATTGTACTAACCCAGCCATTGGCATTTCTGACGTTTCTTGGCACTATTGCTTCTGGGAGGCTATTTTCCTTAGGCAGTAACTGACTAAGGTGATTGAGACCTTCGCACAACTTGTTTAAGTGAGAGCATCGGTAATCTGCCGCTTGCCAGTCTCCCGCTTCTAGAGCTTCAACATATCCTTTCTGTAAAGCTCTAATCAGTCTCATTTGGGTTTCTATGATAGGATAATTGCTTGACATTGGTTTCTATGCTCTATCAAGGGTGAATTTGCATCTGCACGGAGCCGATTTCATTAATACATACAGAGTTGAGTGCAACTATCCGGATGCTTCATGGTTCAATACTCAATCATGAACACTACCCCAATTTTTAGTTTCATTCTCGCTCAAAAAATTTGTTCTTGAAGGGAGGTCAGGTTTGATCAACTTACGGGCAATGAGCGAGAATTTTATCGAAAATACTAGGCTTATAGCCAACGATGGCTTCAATTGAACTAAAAATACTTATACGAAAACCATAATACTTAATTGTATCAGATCTTGTACCAAATCGCTGAAACAACGCAAATAGGTGAAATTACTAATGATAAATAAGAATTATTTTTAATAAATTCCCAAGCTTGAACCGACTAAGATTTAAATTTATAAACTAAATTTTCACAAACTACCAGTTTTTCTTATCTTCAGTAAACTGTCGTGCATCTAAATTGCACTTTCGACTTTTTTATAAAAACTAGCTTTTTCTCTCCCCATCTCCCCATCTCCCCATCTCCCCATCTCCCCATCTCCCCATCTCCCCATCTCCCCATCTCCCCATCTCCCCATCTCCCCATCTCCCCATCTCCCTTTCAACCGCAGATTGTTAATACCGAAGGCGCGGGTCAATGAGAGCATTGATAATATCGATGACAATACTAGCGAAGACAACAATTGTTCCGAAAAACACCATAATTCCCTGCACAGTCGGATAATCTCTTGCTGAAATAGCGTCATACAATCGATTGCCTAACCCAGGCCAAGAAAATGTGACTTCTGTCAAGACTGCTCCACCCAATAAGGCGGCAAGGGTTAGTCCCAGTACTGTAATTACCGGAATCATCGCATTCTTGAGAGCGTGGGCAAATACAATTCGCGCTTCGGGAATACCTCTAGCCCTAGCAGCTTCCACATAATCTGCTTTGAGAGTTTGTTTGAGATTCACCCGCACAATTCGTTCAAAGATTCCACTCAGGAGGACACCCAAGGTAATACTAGGTAGAGCAAGATAATATAAGGCAGTAAAAAATTGGTTTAAGTTACCGCTCAAGAGACTATCAATTGTGTAAAGACCGGTAAAACTTTCTGGTGTTGATAGGTTAATCGGGAAGCGTGTTCCTAGAGGAAACCAGCCTAGTTGCACAGAGAAAATTAATTGCACAATCATGCCTACCCAGAATAGGGGTAGTGAGTAGGTGATGATGCCAAATAGACGTCCCCCGAAATCCCAGACAGTGCCACTGCGGGATGCTGCTAAGGTACCGACAGTAATACCCACCAGGAAAGCAATAGTTATCCCGCAGAGTGTTAACTCTACTGTTGCTGGGAAATGCTGCCAAATAATTTCCCAGACTTTTTGCCCTTGACTAGTAATAGAAGTTCCTAAGTCTAGATTTAGTATTGCTCCGAGGTAGCGCAGATACTGTAGCCACAAAGGGTCTGAAAGTCCTAATCTTTGACGATATTCTTCTTTAACACTATCTGGAGCTCGATTTCCTAAGACAGCATCGACTGGATCTCCTGGTGTTGCTCTTAGTAATAGGAAAACTACTGTGATAATCGTCCACAACATTAGAGGAGTAAGCAGTAGTCGGGTTAGAACGTAGTACTGTAGGGCTTTGGCACGAGACATAGGAAAGAGAGGGGAGAGGGGTAAGGTGAGTTGGGGTATTCATAGGTTCGTGACTTAGTGAATAATTAACACCCTCTCAACTAGCAGTGTCAACCTCAGTCGAGTTAGAACTTAGTACTGTAAAACTTTGGCACTAGACATAAGCTAGAGAATGAATTAAGTAATCAAGATTTGGATAAGGGGCAATTGTGATAAGTTAGAATAAAGCTCTATTTGTCAAATGTCTCACTGATAGCACGATACCGAATCCATATTCTCTTTTTAGGCTTCGGTTAATAAAAGCTAAGCCTGGTTGTGGCTTTTTTGGAATTTAAGGTCTTTTTTTCTATCGAGTCAACGACTGGTGTGTTGATATAACTCTAAATCTAACAGTAGGCTTTTTTGCCGTTATTCATGCTCGTACTTATTTAAAATGCTTTTGTATTCGAGATTTGACGGAAGTGAAAACAAATCGGGCGGCACATGAACGCTTTTTCAAGCACTCTCTAGATTTGATGGTAATCACTGATTACAGTGGTAAGATAAAACTAGTTAATCCAGCTTGGAAAAGTATTTTAGGTTATACAAAAATAGAACTAGAAGGAAAAACACAAAGTGAGTTTTTACACCCAGATGATCTTGAGTTGACGCAAGTATTTATACAAAACAAAATCGAAAAAGGTAGGGCTAGAGTTGATTTAAAAAATCGATATCGTTGCCAAGACTGTTCCTATCGATGGATAGGTTGGAACTTAGTTATTTTTCACGAAGAAGGTCTTATCTACGGGTATGGTCGCGACATTACCGAAAGCAAACAAGCAGAAGAATCATTAAAAAAAAGGGAACGCTATTTGAGTACACTAGTAGAATTACAGCGTCAGCTTATAGTTTGTGATGATCTCAACGACTATTATCCCAATTTTCTCCAACACTTAGGAGAAACTACTAATGCCTCCCGTGCTTATCTTTTTGATTGTTTTCTAGGACAAAATGGGAAGGTGCTGGCTAGTCAGCGGTTGGAGTGGTGTGCAGAAGGTATCCGTTCTGAAGTTGATAATCCTCTTCTACAAAATTTTCCTATGGAAGAAGCTTTACCTGATTTATCCAAAACCCTAAGGCAAGGCAATATCTTCTGTAAAACCTTAGTTGAATGCAATGAGTCAGAGCGTGAAGTTCTTGAACTTCAAGATATCCTTTCCATCTTATTATTGCCTTTAATTGTGGAGGGTAAGTTAGTAGGATTTTTTGGTTTTGATATTTGCACAGAAGTAAGAAAATGGGAAGAATTAGAAATTACAATGTTGCAAGTAGCAGCAACAGTTGTCTCTCTCAAACTAGAACATCTGAAAGCAGAAACAGCCTTAAGAGAAAGTGAGGAGAAGTTACGCCAGTTAGCAGAGAATACTCACGATATCTTTTGGGTGTATGATTTGGTTCAAGACAAATGCCTCTATGTAAGTCCTGCTTATGAAACAGTTTGTGGTCGAAGTTGTGAGAGTGTATATGAAAACATCAAAAATCATTTAAATGGTGTTTATCCAGAAGATAAAGAAAAAGTTATTACGGAATGGAGGCTTCAAAGGCAAGGTGAATTTGCTGATAATGAGTATCGTATTGTACGACCTGATGGTAAAATCCGCTGGCTTCAAAACCGTGGCTTTCCTATTAGAAACACCTCAGGAGAAATCTACCGTTGTGCTGGGGTAGCTAAAGATATTACCGAACGTAAACAAGTAGAACAACAAATTAAAGCTTCTTTAAAGGAAAAAGAAGTACTACTTAAAGAAATTCATCATCGAGTCAAAAATAATCTACAAGTTATCTCTAGTTTACTGGATTTACAAGCTTGTCAGAGTCCAGATTTAGTTATTAACAGAATGTTTAGTGAAAGCCGCAACCGGGTTAAAGCTATGGCTCTTATCCATGAAAAACTCTACCAATCAGATGATTTATCTAAAGTTAATATTGCTGAATATATAGAGGCTCTTACTGTTGACTTAATCTATACCTATACTACTTATCAAAGACACATTGATATACAAATTCAAGTTGATAATATTCATTTAAGTATTGATACCGCTATTCCTGTAGGTTTGATTGTCAATGAGTTAGTGTCTAATGCCTTAAAGCACGGATTTACTCAAAAAAAATCTGGTACAATCTGGATAGAGCTTACTTCAGAAGATAGTGATTTTTTATTAGTCGTTAAAAACGACGGTGTTAAAGTATTAGACAATTTAAATATTCAAACACCAAAATCTTTAGGGCTCCAGTTGGTTAAGGCTTTAAGTAATCAACTTGATGGAGAAATGAAGATGGTAGCTGAACCAGTAACTACTTTTGAGGTAAGATTTGCTCAAGTCAATCATTAGACTTGACATCTCCTCGAGTTAAAACCAATGACCAATTCTCGTTCAAAGCTATTTTTAGGTCTCTCTTAATCTAAGAATATTTCCCTGATTTACTACTGGGAAGCCTGAAACTCACTTCTCTCAACAATGCTTATCTTTTCCTATTTTCTGATCTGAGATAGGCTGTTGTGCATCTAAATTGCACCTTCTCTAGTTTTGGAAAAACTCGCTTTACCTCTGTCCATCTCCTCATCTCTCCATCTCTCCATCTTCCTGATCGTTGCTTTCTATCTTCACTTCCTTGGCAAGGTGCCTAAACCAGGTGAAGTACAAACTAATAGATAATAGCATGAAAAATAGTAGTAATATGCCGAAATTATCCCAGCGTTTCATGATCAACATTATTCCCATGAGGAACAAGCTCAGCTGCCAGGGAACAGCTATCAACGTCGAGAGTATGTCTCTGTAATTCTCCGCTTTAATTTTTGCCTGGATAGATGACGGCAAATTTGTACTGACCTTTCCCCAGAAACCAAATGGTCTGGTAACTTTATAGAAATTATCTATAACTTCTTGGTTCGTTGGCTCTGTCATCATTGTCCCTAAGATACATCCGGCGAATGAGCAAAGACTGGGAATCAAAAAATTAGCATATTCGGGGAAGGTAATTCCCATAAACTTGGTACTGATTGCTGCGATTATCCCTACTACTGTGCCTAGGGCAAAACCATACCCGTTAAAACGCCACCAGTACCATCTCAATAATAAAGGTACAAATAGTCCAGAGCCAAATCCTAAAGTGAGCCATCCCCAAATATCGTTGATATTTACTACAGGAAAACTAAATAGTAATCCCAGCAGCACAATTACAATTGAAGCCAAGCGACTTTGGAATATGAGTTGTTGGCGATTAGCTTGGGGATTTATATAGGCTTGATAAATATCCTTAACCCAATAAGCAGCACTAGAATTAATAATTGAATCAAACGTAGACATTGCTGCGGCAATAAAACAAGCAATTAGTAATCCCTTAATTCCGACTGGAATGTATTCGGTAATAACTGTGGGCAAAACAAGTTCAGGGTCAGCAATTACCTCTTGGGTAACTCCATAATGGATACCAAGTACAGCAAAAGCCGTTACCAAGGGCCAACGAAAAGCAAGCAATAATATCCACAACAGAGAAAGCAATCCAGCTTCGCGATCGCTTTTAGCCGCAAAATACCTTTGACTCATATAGCCTCCTACTCCACTATAGCCTTCGAGAGTAGTTTTCAACAGATAGAAGAAAATAGTAATGCCGAACAAATTATAAGCAGAATATTGCCCAGGCAGATTAAGCTCCATTGACGACCAAAGATTGCTCCAATCAGTAACAGTGGTGCTTATTGACTGGAATTTGCCCTCTGCCAAGGGAACAGAAATTAAGAATTCATCTGGTATCTTTGCTGTGTTTAGAGCGATCGCACAGACATAAATAATAGCGATAAAAATCAATACTCCCTGAAATACATCTGTCCAGACTACACCGTAAAAACCGCTGACGACTGTGTATCCCATCGCCAGTAAAATCATAAAAATTGCCGCGAAACGGTCATTAATAGCCAGTAACTCCCCAAAGAATTTACCGCCCCCAACGGCGAAGTAACTAATAATCCAAATAGAGATTACCAAGTTAGCGATCGCACTAATAATCCTAGCTAAATTTCCTTGAACTCCTGAACCGAAACGTAACTGCATCCATTCAGCTAAAGTCATCACTTTTGCCCGCCGATTCCACTTACCCATAAAAATCATAAAAAATGCCATCACGAGGACAATGCCTCCCCTAATTTCAATAAAAAATCCCTTAGTTCCCAAAGCGTAGATTAAGGCAGTGATCAGCATTGTTCCAGCAATGTCAGTATTAGAAGCCATCCCGGAGGCACCCAAAACCCACCAAGGCAAATTACGATTTCCCAGAAAGTAAGACTCTATCCCTTCAGAGGCTTTCCGTTGGAGAACAATTCCCAAAATGACTATAGATATCAGGTAGATGACGACTATAAAGTAATCGGCTGGATGCATAAAACTCACCAACGAGGCATTTAATTTACGACTATAAGCAAAATATTACTAAGCTATCAGCTATATTATGTTTAAATTCATGTAATAGGTTGACAAGAAAACTGTGTCCTTGAATAAACTGTCAATATTTGTCAGGAGAAAAGTATTGTAAAGTGTATGGTCAATTTCAGCTATACCATCGTAGGCACTGGTGCTATTGGCGGATTTTACGGCAGCCGCTTGCAACAAGCCGGAAGCAAGGTAAACTTTCTGCTCAATAGCGATTACCAGCACGTTAGCCACAATGGTTTGTTAGTAGAATCACCAGAGGGGAATTTTACTCTCCCTCAAGTTAACGCCTACCGTGATGTAAGCGAAATACCGCCTAGCGATGTGGTAGTTGTGGCACTCAAAACTACCAACAATCACCTATTGTCAAAGCTGTTACCTCCCCTGATCAAAGACACTACCATTGTCTTAGTGCTGCAAAATGGCTTGGGTATAGAAGAAGAAGTTGCCAAGATTGTAGGGACACAGCGGGTAATTGGCGGCATGTGCTTTATTTGTTCTAATAAAATTGGCCCTGGACACATTCGCCACCTAGATTACGGTACAGTTACCATCGCTGAATACTTGCCAAACTATCAACCTGTAGGAATTACCCAGAAAATGCGCCAGCTGGCTGCTGACTTTGAAAGTGCGGGAATCGAGGTTTTGCTTAGTGAAGACTTGCTCTTGAGTCGCTGGCAGAAGCTAGTCTGGAATATTCCTTATAATGGGCTTTCCGTAGTTCTAGATGCTACAACCGAGCAACTAATGGCAGATGGGGAAATGCGCTCCTTAATTGAACAGATTATGCAAGAAGTAGTGCTAGGAGCAAAAACCTGCAATCGCTTAATTCCTGAAAGCTTCATTGAAAAGATGCTGGTGTATACGACCAAAATGAAGCCCTATCGCACCAGCATGAAGATCGACTATGATTTGGTTCGTCCCCTGGAAATTGAGGCAATTTTTAGTAATCCTTTAAAAATTGTAGCGCAAGCAGGAGTTGATTTGCCTCGGATTCGGATGCTAGACCAACAGTTAAAGTTTTTAAAAACTAACAATCGCTCCAATAATTCTTTAGGGAAGGGTACAAACTGTTGATTAACATTCTTCTCTCCCTTTAAGCCAACGACTTATAGCTTTACAACTATTTACCAAGAATGTATACAAAGAAATTTCTAGGGATCAATCGGTGTAGCTTTCAAGCTGTTTATTCTGTAATTTCAGTAGCTCTTGGGGGGAAGCTAATAACTTAATCATCGCACTTATAATTTTCTGTTCTTGACTAAGGACAAATGTCCAGGAAACATTAACCCCGAATAAGGGAGTTTGCACTTTGCCTGTTACCAAAAATTGGGCTTGCTTATTTTCTAGGACACGAACAATTCCTTCCTTAGGAAATAGTCTCATCCCTTTAGCTTCTGCTTTCAGGTAAGCTGCAATTGTCTCTTTTCCTACTATTGCTTCCTCAAATGGCGGATACATTGCACCAGTGTCAGCGAATAAGGCTGCTGTTGTCTCATACTCACCAGCATTCATAGTTTCAAAGTAACGCAGTACTACTGGCTCTGTAATTCCTTTTATAGCCAAATTGGTGCTATGAGTAGACTGGGAAGTTGCACTTAATATATTGGCAGTTTTCATGGGATTTCCTGAAATCACAACACCATCATTAACGAAAAGGTGTTAGGTTCTATATGCCAAAAAAAGACTAACACCTAATACCTAATTCAAATAGAAAGGCAAGAGTAAACTTGCCTTAGGTGAAGAAATTTTGCGTGGGATTTGAATTCTCCGCCTCTCCGCCTCTCCGCCTCTCCGCCTCTGCTTAATTATTTCCCCACGCCTGTTTTCGCTCACCCACTTGCCTTCCTCAGTCAAGTGTGGAAAACTCGATCCGAATATCAAGCTATAGATATCGAGTTCTACTATCTAAGTTGCGCTTAGGCTAGGGGATCAACACCCATGTTGGCAACAACTTTACGCATAACGGTAATTTGTTGACCGAATTCCAAGTTAGTGAGATTAGCTAATGCTTGCGAAGCTTGGCGACTCATTTTATAGCCAGCTGGTACTGGTATCACCAAGCCTTCCTTCATCATCTCAGCTAATTGGTACCAGAATGCGAGCTTGGTGTTAACGCTCAAAACTCCGTAAGAGCGGCTGATGGGGCTATTAACTTTATTGACCAAGTCGCGCATTGCTTGGAACTGTTCTTGATGAGGCATTTGCTTGATCTGATTGAGCAAACCCTCGGCAAATTGTAGACGAGCCGCTCCAGGAGCTGCAGGTGTAATCGAGCGGCCGATTTCAGTGTAAGCAAACCAGAGTAGGGCCAACTGGTCATCAACGCTGAGGCGTTTGATTTGCGCTGTCGTGGCGGTGACAACATTACCACTCAGTTGGGCATTGGAGGAAAAGCTTAAAGCAGAATCTAAGGTATAAGTCATGGTTTTGCTGAATAACCTTACAGTGTTTCGGGTTTAGTCTGTCAGAGGCATCTATTGCTTTTGGTTTACCTCCATGTTTAAATTATGTAACGTTTTGTTAAAAAATGCAAATAATTATTTTATATAGAAACCTAAAGAAACTATAATTATAGTTTTGTTTAATTTGTGATCAACATCACAGTCAGTTACGAAACCTAAAGGTAAACTTCCGGGAAAAAATCTGGAAGTTACCGATATCAATGCACACTAGCTTAGTTGCTGTAGGTTGTGTTTTGGTTCAAAACAATGCTATAAGTAGTGAATAATTAACGATAATCGTGGTAAAGTGATGCACATTCTATCAAAGAAGTCAGCAAAAGACTGGTTAGAGGTTAAATCGCTGCTATCAACATTCAATTGGATAAGCTAGGAGCAACTTAGGTAGTTCATTATCTAGAAAGTTTCCTTTTGTTAGCTAAACTAGAGTTTTTATTAGCTCATCCAGAGTTCTGAACTAGAGTTTTTATTACTTAATTTATAGCTTTTATAAGACTATAAAAACATGTTCCAATTAAAGTAGATACTGTCCAAATCATTTCGTGTAATTTAGAAATATAAATCGAAATAATTAATTTATATTTCATAAAATTAACGAGATGGTTTGAAGTTATTATGAAGTCATCATACTATTAATCCTGTTGCCAAATCGCAGTTTATTTATTTATTGCTACTTTCTGTCGAAGAGGATTTTGGCTGTTTTTAGCAACTTGATTTGATTTAAGACATCTAAAATAATTAATTTGAAGAATAGATAAGGTTATCACTTCAGGCAATTTTATCTAAGTTTATTTGTTTTTTAATATCTCGTAATTGCAAAAATATCGCAATTGTTTTTTGTCATTATTTTATCTGTTTGTTGTCCAGCCGATTAAGAAGAGCTTAAAGTTCACCTTTCAAGTTCAGAAAAATTCTATTGGTTGGTTGCAAAAGTTTGTAAAGTGTTCTAACATACCAAACAGAATTGATTTGATGGTGCTGAATGTGGTGGCTGCTTTTAGTGAAACTAAGAGTTGAAAAAGCCAGGGTGTTCCACATTTATTACCTCAATTAAAATAATCTTCAAATGTCGCTTTTTTCGTAGTAAAAAGCACATTTTCAGGTAAATGTGGTAGCAAAATTTATTTTTTACCCGTTGCATCTGTGTGTATATTTTCTGGATGTCTTGAATGACTGATCAGTTTAGTCATCTATTTAATCTGTTCATTCAGTGAAAATAGACTACTAAAAAACCAGAGTTTTGCACAATTAGCAAATAATCTAGACGTAAGGTACAGTAACCATACATGCATCAATTATCATCTGAACGAATTTTATCTACCTCTTCTCTATCTACAAAACAGATGAATTACAATTTCTCGAACAGTTCGAGAAACCGAATAAACAACTCAGAGCAACTGGAAAAAGTAGACAAATCTGTCAGTAATCCCTTCCACCTTTCAATGTGTGTAAATGACCTTGAGTCAACTCGCCACTTTTACACCAAAATCCTTGGAATCGAAGAACGCAGAGCTTCAAAGTCATCAGCTCATTTTGATTTTTATGGCTGTCAACTTACTGTTCATGAAGTACCAGGTTACAGTGCTAAGAATGTGCAAAGGGAAGTAGATGCAGAGGATGTCCCAGTTCCACACTTCGGAGCTGCCTTGAGTTTTGAGGACTTTGAAAAGACAAAAGAGCGCCTAATTGCTAATGGTATTAAGTTTCTTAAAAAGCCACGTTTGCGTTTTGTTGGCAAGGGCCACGAGCAGTATGTAATGTTTCTCGAAGACCCTTCTGGTAACGGGATAGAAATAAAGTCTTTTACCAAAGTAAAAGTGGGAGATTGGGCTTAAACAAGAACTGGGCAGTAAAGGCTTAATGTTCTGAAACAGCGAATGTTTTTACTCTAAAAATTGATGCTATCAACAGCATTACACACTCTCAATACATCAGAGTGTTCTAGCTGGAATGTATATAAATGTCTAGGTATTGAACAACCTCACGATTCTTAAATACCAGCTTGCGACTAGTAAAAGGGTGCTTTATTTCTCTAAAAAACCTCATACCATTTTGACTATGGAATTACCACAGATAAGATTGTTCATTTCAACCTGTAGAAGTGGCAGTACTGCCTTTATGCAGTCCATAAATCAAAGTCCGCATGTTCACTGCTTCTACCAACCAATGAAAGAAGGAGTGAGGGAGGGAATTGGCCCCGACTACAGTATCTTTAATGGTTCTCATCCTGCTTTTGACAAGCATCAAGGAAAGATTTTTTTTGCCAAAGAAGTTTTGGGTCATTCTTATCCAGAGGAATGCTGCTTTGAATTATTTCCTAATCAAGATGCGATTAGGCGATCAAAGCCTCTTTTCCTGTTGCGGGACCCCATAGAAACCTGGAGTTCCTGGAAAAAGTGCAAAGCTGCTGGCAAACAAGGCTGGGAAGGTATCTGCGATTTGAATTTATTCAAGAGAGCTTATCAGCATACCTATGACACTTTTATAAATGTCAGACACATTTCAGATCAAGTCACTTGCTTGACTAGAGAACATTTACTGAAAAATCCTCGGCAGCTATTTCAATCAATTTGCCGTCTCTGGGATATTCCTTTTACGGAAAATATGATTGATTGGAAACACTCATTTGATGTTGATAGTTTTACCTGTGGCAACGATGATCATCGAGAAACATTAAAAAAAAAGCAATATGACCATCGAGAAACCTTCAGCAGAATACAGCATAAAGATGTCAGGAAGTCTATGTCGTTTTATGCTGTAGAAAAGAATCAAGACCGATGGCAGCATACCTTGGTAACACCAGAAGAGCGGGAAGAAATTGAAATTACATTAAAACCATTGTATGAAAAATTTGCAATCTGGAGTGAAGAGTATTATCCTCTAGATGTCCTCTAAGTATTATTCTCTAGAGGAAAGTTTTTAAGTATACTTAAAGACCTGACATCTACTCTTGTGCATCTAGAGCATCATGCATCTACAGCAACAAATAACTTCTTCTCCTCTGAGAGTTCTGAGCATTATCTTTGTAAAGGTAGGAGCAATGGCTTTTGGTGGAGCTGTTCCGGCTTACCTTTTGCATCACCTCTTGAAGCATCAGCTGTTAACAGAAAAGGAGTACCTGGAAGCTCTCAATTGGTGCCAGTCTTTACCTGGTCCCAATGGAACCAACCTCTCTGCTTACCTTGGATGGCGCTGTAGGGGAAGTTGGGGTTCTCTTCTAGCTACACTTTCCCTAATCTTACCTGGCGCTGCTTGGATTTTGTTGACATCTGAGTTCATATCTTCAGTTCATCAACAGAGTTTAATCCAGGGAGCGCTTTCGGGGGCAGCAGCAGCAGCAGTAGGGCTAATTGTGGCCATGACTTGGAAGCTGGCACAGGGCTTAAGCACTTGCACCCAACTGGTGGCTGTAGCTATTACTTTTTTCCTAGTAGGTATTCTCAGAATACCTGTGCCCTTGGCGATTATCATCATCGCGCCTTTGGTAGTTAGGCACAAGGTGAGGAAAAGCTGATGGAAATCCTGTTTAAGCTATTTTTTACCTTTGCCTACCTAGACATAATTAGTTTTGGTGGTGCAGCATCAATGATTCCAGAAATGGAGCGCCAAGTTGTCATAGTAAATGGATGGATGACTCATCAAGAGTTTTTTCAAGCAGTTGCTCTTGGCTTTCTTGTACCTGGTCCAAATATGCTTTATGTACTTCATATTGGTAATCATGTAGCTGGTTGGCAAGGAGCACTAGCGGCAGGATTCGGTATGTTTGGTCCTACCTGCTTATTGCTAGCTGGTGTAGCAAGCCTTGCGGGAAAAGCCCATCCTCCAGCCTGGATAAAGCAGTTTCATGCTGCTTGTAGTCCTGTAACCATTGGTTTAATGGCTTCGGCAGCTTGGAGCCTTGGACAAAACTTGGTGGGCGATATTTTTTATCTGATTGTCTGCTTATTAGTGGCAGTATTGAATGCTAGAGGCTTACTTAGTCCAGCTAAATCGGTTATCTTAGCAGTTGCATTAGGACTGCTACATACTCTTATTTAAGGTTGATAAGCTAT
The DNA here is from genome assembly GCA_010692425.1 of Symploca sp. SIO3C6. Lineage (GTDB taxonomy): Bacteria > Cyanobacteriota > Cyanobacteriia > Cyanobacteriales > Coleofasciculaceae > SIO3C6. The sequence goes on from JAAHHJ010000002.1 coordinate 83,904, forward strand.
TTGTAATTTTAAACTTATTTTGTGTGGACTTGACATAATTTACTAAGCTGTCGTGCCTTAAAAATGCACAACAGTGAGGCAGAAGGTTCCAAGGTAAAAGGAACAAGTGCCTACCAGAAGAAAAATCTGGGAAACAAGGTGGAAGAGCCTTATTTTAGGAAGTTGGTATCGCCTTAAGTAATTCTCAAGGGCGTACTTTGACCAACAATATCTTTGATAACCTTCAAAAACTCCTGTTCAATGTAAGGCTTTGTGAGGTAAGCGTTAGCCCCCAAATGTATCGCTAACCGTCGATGCTTATCATTACTGCGGGAAGTCAACATCATCACGGGAATGTTCTGAATTTGAGGGTCTTGACGGCGATGGTTGAGAAAATCAAAGCCATTCATATTAGGCATTTCAATATCACAAATTACCAGCCCGACATCAGGACTGCGCTGTAGCTGTTTGATTGCTTCCCAGCCATCACCTGCCTGCAACACTCGATAACCTGCTCTTTCCAAGGTCAGAGCTAGGGTTCGCCTTAGAGAAACTGCATCATCAACAATCAAAACTTTAGTAGCAGTTTTAACTAAGTCAATAGTTCGAGAAGTTTTACCAGGACCAATTAAACCTAAGCTTGTAGACCCTTTGAGTGCAGCTGTGTTCTGATGAACTGAAGAATCTTGATGGGCACTGATGATATGATTAGACCCAATATCAATCTCGAACTCTGGCTCTGAGACAGTAGCGATCGCCCTGTTTGCCCCATTTTGATCTAACCAGAGGTCCAGCAGGGTAGCACCATCAATGACAGGAATTAGATTACCATCTCCTAAGATCGTGCAGCCGTAGGTATAACTGGGGGAGGCCATCACTGTTCCAAAAGGTTTAATTACCAGTTTTTGCTCAGTGACTAGACGATCAATTTCCAAGGCAAAAACTTGCTGTCCTCGATCAATTATCAGTAAAGGTGGTGCTACCTCAGTAGCAGAGGTTTCTACCTTCAAAGCTTCGTTAGGAGGGTTTTCTGGTACAGGGCAAGCATATTCCAAGAGGTCACAGAGGCGATAAATCATCGCAATTTTACCCCGCCAGTACAAAAACTGCTGGGTTCCAGTTTTTTTAACCTGTTCGGCTTTAGGAACAACAATTTCTTCAATGCTATCGGAAGGCAAAGCAATCGCAGTAGTACCAACCAAACCAATAATTAATTTGGCACTAGTAAGGGTTAACGGTAGGCGCAAGGTAAAGGTGGTACCAACTCCTGACTGGGAGCCAACAGTAATCGTACCTTTTAAAGTTTGAAGTTGAGTTCGCACCACGTCCAAACCAACTCCTCGTCCAGAAAGTTGATCTACCTGTTGAGCTGTAGAAAATCCCGGCTCAAAAATCAAATTGAAGAGTTGATTATCAGGAACATTAGCCATTTCTTCAGTTGATAGCCATCCCAACTCCATTGCCCGACAAGCAATGCGTTCAGTATTCAAACCTTGACCATCATCACTGATTTCAATGATCGTTTGTCCACCTCGGTAGTAAGCTTTAATCTCAATTTGACCTTGCTCTGTTTTACCTACTTGACGTCTGATTTCTGGAAATTCGATGCCATGATCAAAAGCATTTCGGAGCAAGTGTAACAAGGGATCATAGATTTTTTCTAGTACAGCTTTGTCAACCAACACTCCTGTACCGCTAAGCTTCAAGTTAACAGGTTTGTGATATTTTGTAGATAAATCGCGCAAAACTCGGGGAAAATGCTTGAGTACTTCACCAAGGGGTAACATGCGGGCCCACATGAACTCATCCTGGAGTTGAGTGAGCATTTTACGCAGTTGTTCTAAGTTACCACCAGAGTTGCTAGCAAATAGGGCAATATCATCAACTGATTCTCTCAGCTGCACCATGTCTTCAAGGAACCTTTGTAATAAAGAGTGCAAGGCTCCATAGTTGTCCATTTCTAGGGAGTCAAAATCAGCCTGACTCGTGGCAAGCTCTCCTAACTGAACTACAGAATCTGGTTGGCTTCCGTAGCTGTTCTTAAAATCAGGAACTAGCGTCTGATCCGATACCTTGCGCAACTGAACAGCGACTTGCTCAATTGCCACAACTCTAGTTAGCAAATCTCGCACAGCTCCCTGTAGTTGCTTATTCTGGAGGAAAAGACCACTGCGGTTGATGGCAGCCTCATCAGCGAGATTATTCATTCTCTCGAGTCGATCTGAGTCAACCCGCACCGTCACTCTGGGAGCAGTTGGTATTTCCTGCGGGTTAATCTGACTAGAAAACTGCTTGGGTTCCCTTCTCAGTGGCAACAGCTCAGATGAAGATGTAGAAACTTCCTCAATATCTGGCGTGCTGTTGAAAGCTTCAACCGACTCAGGTGTGCTAATTAAGTTGAATGGTGCTTCCACAGGTTCGGTTGCATCCACATGGGGTTGTTGTAGCTCCTGAAGTGTAGAAGTAATCTGGAATAGGGAATTTGAAGAAGCCTCTGTTTCAGAAGCAGCAAGGGCATTACCAAAAACATCCTCTAAAACATCCTCTAATGAGGAAGCTTCTGCCTCTACTTCCTCACTCACAGATATATCCTCTTCGGCAAATTCTCCCTCTATAATTACAGGTAACTCTGGTTGAGTCAGTTCTTGCTCAGAAATAGTACCAGAAATTGAGAAAGTTTCCTGGTCAGAATGAAATGAAACAGTTGTGTAGGTAATCTCATCTTGAGGAGGATCCAACGGCAATTGTTGCTCCTCAAAACCAGAGTCTTCCTGTTGATTAAGCTGACAGAGAGTATCATCACTAAAGATTTGGTCTAAATGCTCTTGCTCAGGGGAAAACTCCCTGGACTCTTCCTGAGCCAGAGCCAATAAAGCCGCAGATGGGCTTACCTCTTCGCTACTACCAGCAAGCACCCCTTCTCGGTATGCCTGAAAATCAGCCAGAGCCAGTTTGGTAATTTGTAGCGCCTGTTGAGAGTTGGCCTTAAGTGCTGCCAGAGCCACTTCTGCAATTGTCCCCAATCCTGGTTTATTGAGAATCTCAGCTAATTCGGAAAACACTTCCGCTTGTGTGCATAATTCTGTCGCTACCTGATAATCTTGAGGATTAGCAACAACTGCTCTGAGATGTTCGAGTCCCTGACCCACATCCACTTCAAACAGAGACAAAGTCATATCAACCCCTAATTCGGCTGAGTCAGGTATGTCGTAATTTTCCACCTGCGCCAGGGCATCTACCAATCGCTCCTCAACCTGGGCAAAGACTGGTTCTGCAGAGGCTAATGCTTGTTCTGGACTGAATTGACCTGTTGAAATTTCCTGCATCAGGGGCAGACACAAACAGTCGTAAGCCCGCAATAGTTTGCTTTCGAGATCAGTATCAATTTCTACAGTTTCGTTGTAGAGTGCCTTGAAGATATTTTCCAGACGGTGAGCTAGGGTAGCTATTGCTTCTAGTCCTATACCTGCTGCTCCTCCCTTGAGTGAATGAGCAGTTCGCATTAAATCGTGAAGGTGGCGATGGCTGCGCTCCTGCTTCAGGTTTAGTAAGCCAGCTTCAATCGCCTGCAATAACTCAGGAGCCTCTTCAATGAAAAACTTATAAGCTTGATCGCGGATATTAGGGTTGACTGCCATGATTAGTCATTAGACTTGTTGCAGAAGTTGGGAACAGGGAACGGAGAATAGTAGACAGCAATTAACGCCAACAGCATTAGAAAAATACTTTGGCAAGAGGTCTATTGGTAATTAGACTTCTTACTATAGTTGGAGAATGGTAATACCAGTTTCCTTCAATGACACTACAGAGCAGACCCCCTCTAACCACCCTTTTTAAGGGGAGAAAAAAATGAGGATTGAAAGTCCCCCTTTTTAAAGGGGATTTAGGGGAATCTTTTAAGTATTGCACTGTTTCATGAAATTGGTATAAGTGTTAACTAACGCCAATAAATAGCTAGAGACAAATAGCTCAGGACAAATGGCACTAACTTATTTTGAATTGGCTTACATCCTCTTGTAGCTCCTGGGCGACCACTCGCAGTTGTTCAAAAGAAGAGGATACCAAATTTGCTTCCTTTGAGGTTTGCTTAGAAGTCTCAGCTATATTCGTCATCGTTTGGGTGACAGTTTCAGAAACTGTTGATTGGGAAATCGTCGCCTTGGTAATCGCTTCCACTAGTTGATTAATCTCGGTAGAAGCTGTGGTAATTTTATTTAGACTTTCGCGGGTTTCCTCCACTAGGCGAGTACCAGTCACCACCTGTTCAGTACCTGCTTCCATCGCCGCAATTACCTCGTTAGTTTCCCCCTGGATAGCTGCCACTAGCTTTTCGATTTCTGTACTAGCTTCTGCCGATTGCTGTGCCAGCGTACGTACTTCATCTGCAACCACAGCAAAACCTCGACCTTCTTCGCCAGCCCTTGCTGCTTCAATAGAAGCGTTAAATGCTAGTAATTTGGTTTGAGCAGCAAAGGAACTAATCAGGTTAACCACTGTGGAAATTTTTTGTGAAGATTCTCCCAGATATTTTACCTTTTGACGAGTTTGAGCCACCGTTTCCCGAATCGCCACAATTCCATCTACTGTCCGGTTCATCGCCGAGTCACCTTCTTCCACCGTTTGAGCAGCTTGTTGTACAACTGTTGCAGCTTTTTGAGCATTAAATGCAACCAGTCGCACCGATTCCGTCATTTCCTGTGCCTGCTTGAGAATTTGGGCAATTTCCTCGGCTTGACGGGAGGCTTCTACTGAGAGGGATTGCACGGAAAATTCGTTGTTTTTAGTGGTTTCGGCTACATTACTAGCCGCTGCTTGCACTTTAGAAACAATTTGGCGCAAGTTACTAATCATGAAATTATAGGAGTCAGCGACTGTACCAACATCATCTGCTGTCACCCTAGCCTTAATTGTGAGGTCTCCTCTACTAACTGGTTCTACTTCCTCTAGTAGTTCCAAAATTCGATTTTGCAGCGCCTCAGCGTAGCGCTGCTCTTCTTGAAATCGCTGTTTCTCTTCAGCTACGAGTACTTGTTCCTCCAGAAGTGTTTTGATTTGACCGGCCATATCGTTGATATTAGCTCCCAACTGGGCAAGTTCATCTTCCCCTTTGACTTCCATACGAGTTTCCAGATCTCCCTGACCAATTCCTGCCACGGCGTTGGTAGCAGCTATAATGGGGATAGTTGCTCGGTTAGCAATAACAACGGCGATCGCTGCTACTATTGAGGTGACAATGATTGTCCCTATTAATAGTGTCCAGAGTAATTGTTTTTGGGGAGCAAAAGCAACTTCTGTAGGACGAGTAACCAGCAAGCCCCAATTAAGACCATAAGCTGCTTTGAGCTCTGAATCAGGTAGGTAAGTGAAAATTTGCTCCTTTCGGTTTTCCGAAGCAATCATTGTCAGCGCTTGCTGATCCCCCTGCTGGATTTTGGTGTTAACTTTAGGGAAGAGTTCCTCAATCTTTTTCTGAAGGGCTTCTGAGTCACTTGAAGCAGTAATTTGACCAGTAGAATCAGTTAAATAAAATTGTTGACCTCGCGAAGGATCAACCCCAAATGCTTGGTTAAGCAGAGTCATTGAAGTGCGAGTACGAATGATACCGATAGTTTTATTGGTAAATTGATCTTTAATTGGGGCAGCGACAAACAAGCTAAATTCTCCGGTACCTCCAGCTACACGAGGATCAACAATAACTGGGTTATTAGTCTCCTGCACCTTCAGGGAATAGTCTCTACTGATGATTTTTTCTGGGTTAAAATTACTTCCTGCAAAGGCTATTACTTCCGCCGTTTTAGGGTCAAATGCTGCAATACTATTATAAATCTTTGAAGACTCCATATTAGCATTGAGAATCTGATTTTTTTCTTCAGTGGTGACTACTTGCCGCACATTGGGATTGATCAAAATATCAAACTGAGACAGCGCGACAGTGTCTTTATAGCGCTGTTCAATGAAGATATTTAACTTGTCTGCGAGGTCTTCAGCATTAGTTTTTTCATTTTGAATAATTTGCTGTCTAATCCCTTGGCTAGCAGCGAAATAAGCGGTTGATCCAACTAATACCACTGGAATTGTACCGATCGCCACTGCCAGTAAAGTGGCTTTAGTGCGCAAACTAGATAATCGCATACTAGGGAAGTGCCACCAAGGAGCTTGTTGCTGTTCGAGAGGAGAGCCTGTTGCCGAGGGAAACAGTTCACTGGCATAAGAGGAATCATCGGTAGCATTAGTTTGACCCCCAACTGGAAAACCATTAGAGGACCAACTGGGATCATTAGCATTTTTCTGAGCAGAATTTTGGGGAGGAGTCTGAGTCATAGAATAAACTCTCTAATACAAATAGATAACTAGTTACAATCAAGACGCTGGAGATATAAAGTAGAGCGTTGAATTATTGCAGCTGCTATTATGAAATGTAAAAACAATTAATTTATCCCAAATATAATTCTCGCTCAGTCTAATTTCAGTTTAGCTAGGATGATAGAAATTTATTGAACACATTAGTCAAGTCAATTTATAAATTTATTTGTATGTAGCTTTTCTACATGATTTATAAACCTAGGAGGTCTTTTTTATTATGAAATTACATTCAAGACCTCTTTTCCTGCTTGCCTTTTTTTGTTTCTTGCTTTTTGACTTTTACCAAAAAAAACGTGCTGATCATTCACCTACAAACGTTATAATTATTTTTTAAGTCGATTCAATCAAGATTCTTGAGGACTGTCTCAAAAGTAAAGTGAAGCTGATGCACTACCGAATTTCTATAATTTTCAACCAATTTAGTTGTCATCGCATCTTGAGCTACTTCCTAACTCTTAAAACTCAGATCACAAATCTGGTTTAGGCATAGCAGCAATAACCGCTTCACCATCGAGAACTGCTAACATATCATCATCTGATTTCAACCAGTAGCCGCGCAAAAATGGCAGTAGCTCAGGGGTAATAGTAGATGATGGCGGAGATTGAATCTGATGGGAATCGCACCACTCAATATCTTCTATGCGGTTGACAATTACACCGAGCATCTGACTCTTAGCCTTGGTAGATTTAGTATTTTTGGAGGTAGCCTGTAGCACAATTGTCGTATATGTCGAGGTGTTAATTGCTTGTTGGTAACAGGGAGTTAGCCCCACTAGGTGTCCCAAATCCACCATCCATAAGATTTCGCCCCGCCAGTTGTAGACTCCCATAACCCAGGCAGGCATGTGAGCAATTGGTACAATCTGAGCAATGGGAACGTTGAGTACTTCAGCCAATTGCAATATAGGCAAGAGCGCATTGGTATCAGGCTCAAGATAAAATCGCAAATACTGCTCTGTTTCTCTTGAAGAGTGGGAATCAGCAGATGGCAGTTGGGAACCTGGGAGTGATAAAGAGTTGGACATGGATTTTTGTTGTAGCTTAGCTTCCGATCAGATTTTTAACAGTTTGCACTAATTCTTCCTGATCAATTGGCTTAACTAGATAAGCATTTGCTCCATGTCTTAGACCCCACAATTTATTTAGTTTTCCTCCTTTAGTAGAGCAGATAATAATGGGAATTCCACTTGTTTCTGCCTGGGATTTAAGTTCGCGACAGATCTCAAAGCCACTGCGGTCAGGTAATACTACATCTAGGATAATTACATCCAGTTTATGGTTATTAATTTTGGCTACCGCTTCTTCTCCATTTTTTGCTGTCAAAACATTGAGACCTCCTTGTTGTAGACAACCAGAAAGGAGTTCTTGATCAGTCAGGGAATCTTCAACAATTAAGGCAGTACTCATATAATTCTTGATGATTGAAAAGTTAAGAAAAGTAGTAATTGCACCAGTCATGCTTTAGCAGGTTGATACGTTGAAGACTTTAACATAGCCTGCAGCCAACTGCCGACGAGTATACTATTTTTTAGTCTTCAAGTTTCAATCCTTCGTGTACTTATTGCCGGAGACGATAAGTGCTTATAAATTACACTCAAAACCTTCTGAGCATCTACTGGTTTACTCAAAAAACTTGATGCCCCTACCAGCTTAGCTCGGACTTGATCGACAATGCCATCATTTCCAGTCAAGATCACAATTGGAGTCTCGCGGAAGGAAGGAGCCTTGCGTAATTGGCGGCAAATTTCATACCCATTGGTGTTGGGCATGACTAGATCTAAAAAAATCAAATCAGGCTTACGGATCAACAGCATTGTCAGCGCCCGCAAACCGTCATTAATGCCGATAAATCGATATCCTGCCGCTGTCATCAACTTTTCCATCGTCTGACAAATAGAAACCGAGTCATCCACACAAGCAATTAATGGTTTGTTTGAGTTATCCTGCTTGAGTGATGGTAGATCCGGAACTCCTTGGCAAAAAGGATCTGGTAAATCAGGAATACTAATTAGTTCGACTAAACCTGATTTCAGGTAAGGCAGAAGAGAACGTTGTACCTGCACAACTTCTCGCTGTGTTTTTACTGCTAAATCCCGTAGAGTATTTTTTCCGTCTAATAGTTGAGTCAGAGCGTGATAAACTTTGGCGGAGGTATTCTCTTGTAGTTGTTTTGGTTGCTTGATGATCGGTGCTTTATCGAGAGAATACTCAGTAATTTTAGCATTCCACAATTTCTGCCAAAGTCTTTGTACTTCCTCAATCGCTTGCTGTTCATTAATCAAAACAAGTTGTTTAGATATAGAGCTTTCTTCTTTAATGTGATGAGTCAAAGTTTGGGCTTGTGATACATCAAACAGAACCTCTGATAAGATTAATAGAATAGCTTCTTCTGCTTGTTCTTGAGTAATTCTTTGCTGCTCTACCCATAAGCAAAATAGTTGATATTCCCAGCTATTTGTGCAGTTGTTAGGCTCGAACTCCCGGAGGACATATCGCAGTTGGGTAATGTCAACAGGCATCTGAGTACAGCAAGTAGCTAAACTTCTTGCCCACCTTCTTACTGGATGATTACCTCCTGTGGCATAAATAATGCGACCCAAGCAGAAGTAAAGGAGCCATTTTTGCTCACCATTAGAAGCCGTCCATACCAGTTGACCACTAAAGCGAATCCTCTTTAAAGTAGCAAGTAATTGAGCTTTTTGGGAATCGCTAAACCTGTAGCCTTGCAGAGGAGGGAAAGATGTTTGAGAAGCCATCAACAGATCATTTCCATAATCAATTGGATACAAAAAAAAGAGGAAACTTTGCTCATGCAGGTCATGTCTCTAGTGATATTAAGTAGCTGGTTTGGATAGCCAAATTCTTTTTTCAAGGCTCTGTTGATTATTTCTACCTACACCTTGTTGAGACTGGTTCGGCACACTGTAAAGCTACTAAAAGTGTAGTTATTGAAGATCAACAAAAGACAGCCAAAAATAACAGCACTATCAATACTGGACGTTTACTCCTCTTTAACTAGTGGGAAGTACAGGGGAGCTATAAGTACAGTTTTATAAAGACAGAAACTGCTTTGGGAAGATTCCACAGGTATTTTAAAACCTTCCTCAAATCACCCTAATGAATCATTATATCAAGCTTTATATTCCCAGTCAGCAGCCCACCAGTAACTTAAGCTCTGTGGAGATGCACTAATAACATACTTACTTCTGCAATTCTAAGTCCTCAAAGAGAATTAATCCAAGAAACTCAGCAAAATCTAATTTGCTAGCATTAGCTTCAAGGAAGCACCCTTATTGTAACCATTAAAGTTCTTATCTGACAATTGATATCTATTTTGCGATTGTTTTTCAAGCTTTATAAGCTATTTTACTACTTTATTCAGCTCATGCTGTGATCAAGATCAGGTATAGGGTTTTAAAAATTTTGATTTTGGCAAGCAATACAGCTGTTCATAGAAGGCATCAATAACAAATAAAAATTGTCTCAATACCTCTATAGACCAACCTTTGGAAATCACTGAAGACCACTTGCCACAGATATGAAATAACCCAATGAGGTTGAAACTCAAAAAATCTAGAACAAGAGTAACACAGTCCCTTGTAACGGTAGCAGAGGTAAAAATCCCCAGATGCAGAGTAAGGTCAAAACAGCTTCGGACATGGCGGCAATGGTGAAACCGAGACGTTGGCGGAGCCTGTACCCTAGCAATTAGTTTACACTATAATCTTTGTTGATTTGATATAGGTAGCTCACGCCACTGCCTCTTGTTCCCAGGAACGAGAAAGCATTTGACGTCCTAAATCTATATCTGTAGGAGCACATTGCCAATCTGGATGAGCACTCATCAGCAGGCTATCTAAGCTTTCGCTGTCGAATAAATGCCAGACAGTAGCACCAGCAATTTCCCCTTCGATAGCATAGCAATTCGAGCTGATACAGTAGATCTTCAAACTACTCGAAATCCGCACCAAATCCATCTGCTCACCTGCTTGCAGCGATCTAAACTTGAGGATACTTTGCTTCCACTGCTCACAGGAACAGACGAATAATCCAGGGATTGCTACCTTAAGAGTAGCATCACCATTAACAGCAATCCAGTAGTTTCTTGCTGGGTCGATGCCCTCTAACCAAGGAGATTCATCATCGAGTCGGTAACGAGGAGACAGGGTAAGCGGCTGTATCATGGGAGTAAGTAAAAATTGGGATTTGCTAAAGGTTAACCACTGATTGTCAGTGTCTGGAAAAAGTTCACACAGTCAGAACACTGCTGACAGACGGTAAACCCTAAAATTTTTTTAACTGTTTCTTATCCTATAGATTAAATTTACTAAATCAAGAGAAGTTAATACAAATAAAGCTAAGTTAACAAATCTTATAAATTAAAAGGGTATAAGTAGCAGTTAGGTTAATTTTTGTAACAAGTACTCCCTAACAACGATGATGACTGTAAAGTTAAGTTTAAAGTGCCTTACAAGTTACTCTCGTCGCGCAAACTAGTTTCTAATCTCAAACAGTTACGACCATCTCTGCTATCCTGTAAACGATACTCCACCCGATCCATAAGCCGTTTCATAATCAACCAGCCATACCCGCTAATCTGTTTATCACTCGGATTAGGCGGTAGATAAGTGGATAAATCAAAACCTTGACCATAATCCCAAATCTCAAGTGCTACCTCCTGCCCTCTTAATTCCAAGCGAATCAGCACAGGTAAATGTGGTTGATCTTGATGAGCGTGACGCACCACGTTAGAATAAGCTTCTACCAGTGCTAGTCTTAAGCGATTAAATTGATGCTGACAATCTACTGAGTCACTAAGCCCAACTTTTAAACTACCTAACAGCCAGCTTTCGACAACAGTCAAAAACTTCAAGTCACTCGGTATATGTAGCTCCGTTTTCATTCAATTTACCCCGCTGGATACCCCGTCTCTTGGTGGGCGAGGAGGAAAGCGGGGCGGGTTTACCGCTTTCCTAGTACAATTTTGCAACTACTGCCTCAGCAATGCTAAAAGTCCATGGGGCTTTTAGTCGTCAGGCTGGTGTACATCAGCCCTGTGTTACCTCTATTAACCCCATCAAAGTTGAGCAGGGCTGGAAATCGGCAGAGCAATCTCTGAAAACTAGAGTACCGGAAGTAATAAGTAGACTATATAACCTCCAAAGAGAGTATAGTTTGGTCGTCTTCCTGGGGATTAGTGCGTTCACGAAAACGGGCTAATAGATGAGTTAGATCCAAAGGTTCTTTCTCCTCAAGTAACAATTGCCAAAGACCAGCCTGATGTAGCATCTTCTTGGAACTGTGAGTACCGTTATTGATGTTGCTTATTTCTGGTGTGATTGTAGCTTCGGTAATGCCATCACTAGTTAATAGCAAAACCTCACCAACATTGAGAGTTAAACTTCCGGCTGCGGCGTGCCAATTTGGTAAAATCCCTAAAGGAACGCTGCGAACCTCTAGGTAAGTTGGTTGTGCCGTTAATGACTGGTTTGGGGAAGCTTGCTGTGCAACTAACAGGCGATGGGACCAAACTAGAGGGTAAATGTGACCAGCATTAGCATAAACTAACTGCCGCGACTGGGGAGAATAGCGAGCCAGCACCATGGTGATCAAGCAGTTGGTACTGACGAGATTGTCTAACATCGTGCTATTGAGATTTTGCATCACAACTTGCGGTTCAGGAGATATTTCCTGAGATAGTTCCCGCCGGAGCAGTGAAATCGCGCTCGCCATAAACAAAGCAGCGGGAACTCCTTTACCCGAAACATCTCCTACCGCTAGCCAGATATCCCCTTGGGGATGAACATAAACTTCAAAAAAATCTCCTCCCACTTCTTGTGCTGGGTAACAGTGGGCTTGCACTCGTACCCCTTCAACCTCACTCCAGCTTTGGCGCAGCAAGTTTTTCTGAATCTGGCGAGCAACCTCTAGCTCATCACGCATTTTCTGAGCTTGTAGCTGGATGTATTGGTAGAGTTTGGCTTGGGAAATTGCTAAGGCTGCCTGTTCAGCAACAGTTTCAATTAGCTCAATATCTTCAGCACTCCAGTTACGTTCCCTGCCTTGCTGATGGAGAGACATAACTGCCAATAAATCTTGCTGGCAGATCAAGGGAATAATCAGATGTGTAGAGTTAATACTTTCTCTTTCGCTTTTAACCAGTTGCCTTTGACGACTTTCGATGACTTCTCTAACTAGGGATTCAGTTTCTGGTAGGATAGGACTTCTAAGTTTACTCTCAGTTTGGTACAAGAAAAATTCCGGCGTTGGTTGGTTGTCTTCTACCGGTCGCAAAATGCAACTAGTAGTCTCGCAATGCTCGCCAATGGTCTTGACTAGGGTTTTCAGCATACTGCGATAGTCTAGAGACTCTCTAATTGCTGTTGTCATCAAATTGAGTAATTTTTCTCTTCGCAAGGTACGGCGAAGTTGTCTGGTTCTTTGTTTTACTACCCTATAGGTGTCAGCCGCTTGCTGAACGACAGCTTTTAAGTTATCTGGATTCCAGGGCTTGGTAATGTATTTAAATACTTGACCGGAGTTAATCGCTTCTACTAAATCGTCAACGTCTGCGAAGCCAGTTAAAAGGATGCGAATGGTTTCTGGGAATCTTTCAACAGTCAAACTCAAAAATTCTGTCCCGTTCATTTGAGGCATGCGCTGATCAGAAATAATTACAGCCATCTCCCCTTCGATATCCAGAATTTCAAGAGCTTTCATGGCTCCATCAGCTGTGAAGACTCGAAAATCTCTCCGGAATGTTCTATTGAGTAATTCAAGGTTGTCAGGCTCATCGTCGACTACCATCAGTTTAAGTTTATCGGCCTGACGCATTTGTTGACTCCGATTCTTGATTTTGCTAGAGACGACAGCTTGAGGATAATTCTGATGCAGCTTGGTTATAACTTTTAGCGTCTACCAATATACCTCTGGCAAAAGTATTATTTTGATACTGTTGGCGTTAATTCCGAATCTACTGCGGTAGAAGTTACCGACTCGATTGTCTTGAAGTTGCAACGCTAAGTGCGTCAATCAGGAAATCTAATCAGAAAATTGCCTAAAAATAATCTTCATGGCTGGAAGGGGATAGGGAAAGGGGGAAGGGAACAAGGAAAATTTGGGGATTTATTTCAACTTAAACCCCTTTCAACCCAAACCCCTGTTTTTCAAGTCCCTGCTGCTTAAGTTAGTAGTGCTTTGAGTCTTCATATTTAGCCTTCTTCCCTAAACCTTGCCTTGAGAGAACTAAACTTAGGAGTTTAAAGTTCTTAATGGAAGATTATCTTCACTGTATCTACCAGCTTCTCTGGGGAACTAGTAACTGATTGCTTAGTGAAAACTTTAACAGCAATTTTTTCCTCATGATTCCGGTTAATTCTACCAAGTTTCGAGATTAGCACTCACTAGAGTTAAAAATTAATCTAATACTGTGCTCGAAACTGCCACCTTGCTTAGCAACCGCTCAACCCACTAAACCAGAGCGAAGAGCACGAACTGCAGCTTGAGTGCGGTCATCTGCACAAAGCTTATTCAAGATATTCCGGACGTGAGTTTTGACAGTTCCGACAGTGATGTATAGCTTTTCTGCAATCACGGCATTGCTGCAACCATCAACAATTAGCTGCAAAACCTCCAATTCCCTTTCAGTTAAGGGATAAGCCTCAAGTAGTTGACTATACTCGGGTTCAGCAGCATTAATAGTTACAGTTTCTCGTACAGCAGCAGCTGTGGCACCAGTTTCAGCTGATTTAGCTTGGTTAAGAACAATTCTAGCGATCGCTGGGTCAATCCAAGCATTACCTTCACTTGTGACTTGGAGTGCTTCTAGTAGACTGTCAAAACTGATATTCTTCATGCAATAAGAATCTGCACCGGCCCCAAAAGCTGCCATTACAGCTTCTTCATTATCTTGCAAAGTCAATACCAAAATTTTGGTTTGCACTCCCGATTCAGTAGCAGAAGACTCTTTGAATTGCCTTGTCAATTCAATCCCGTCCATATCAGGAAGACCGATATCAACGATCCCGATATCAGGCTTGGACGTCTTCAGCAACTTTAGACCTTCAGTCGCATTAGTGGCCTCACCCACTAATTCAATTTCACTGCGCTGTTGCAACGCTGTCCGAATACCGACCCGAGTTAGGTCGTGGTCTTCAATGAGAGCAACGCGGATTCTACTCATCATCTAACGTCCATGGTGTGGAATTTGGGAGCTTTCTGACGAAAAACTTTATAAATCTTTAGTAGAGCGCCAAGCGGCGCTTACCCCTCGATAGTGGTAGACACTCCTGCACTTAAGATAGATTTTCATTAACATTGCATCTAGGTCGATCGCCCTTGAGAGCTAACTTAAAATTAAAGCCAACCTGCATAATATTTTAGATGTTTAGGGTGTTGAGCTAGGACCTTCTACAAGCACCACTGGTGTTCCTAGGCAATAATTGTAGCTTACTGCATGATTCGATTGTACCACTCCTAATAAACTCTAAGAGCCGCCAACCCAACTCCAGGTAGCTTTTGGGAGAAATTTGCTGGAATTCTGAAGTTGGAGCATTATCTAAATCTTATGGACGCTGCTAAAAAAGACCCAGCTCAACACCAGCTCCACAGTGAACTCTCAGTTCGCTGGCGAGGAGCCTTAATCATTTCAATTCCGGTTGTTTGTTTGTTGGCCTCAATTGTTGCCATTGCTGGAGTACGCTCTCAAACTCTCGAAGCTCAGCAGGAGGAGCAGCAGAGTCGGCAAACCCTCACCGCAACCAATCGCTTGGCCTTGGCGTTAGTCAATGCCGAAACTGGAGTGCGAGGTTACGTAATTACCAGGCGTGAAGAATTTCTCGAACCCTATTTAGAGGCAAAAGAACTTCTGCCTCAATCCCTCGACTCCCTCAAAGATCAGGTGAAAACTGATTGGGCACAGCATCAGCAATTCCTCGAGATTCTCAGGCAAGTACAGCAGCAAATTACTCTGTTAGAGAAAATTATTGAGACTTCTGACGTGCAAGGAGCCACAACGGGAGGATCGCCAACATTGAGTGCCCAGTTGCTAGAGGCAAAGTCGAGTCGGGATAAACTACTCCAGGAAATTGAGGATTTGGCAGCAGAAGAGGAACGCTGGCAGCGCAATCGCCAAGCCCAAGTAGTACGCTGGCGACGTTTGACCAATGCGGTGCAGTGGGTGGCTTTAGCTGGAGGTGTGTTAAGTTCTGGAGCCGCTTTGTACCTTTTCAATAAATTAGAGAGGGAATTAGCCAAGCGCGAAAGTAGCTTGCGGGCTAGTAACATTCACTTAAACGCTGTTTTCGACAATGTCGTTGATGGCATTATCGTGCTCAACCAGTGGGGTTACGTCCAGTCAGCTAATACTGCCGCCTTTCAAATCTTTGGTTATCAAGCTGAGCAACTCCTGGGCTCTCACTTAAAGCGACTGCTTGCTGAACCTCTGGCAGCAGATAGCGGTAAAGTGATGAGCTACATTGTGGGAACCAATCAAGATAAGCTCAGACGTCAGCAGGAAACTTTAGGGCGTCACCAACAGGGTAAGACCTTCCCCATGGAGTTTACCATTAGCGAAATGCAGCTAGACAGCGAGCCTCTGTTTATTGCCATTGTCCGCGATATTACCGAGCGCAAGCAGTGGGCTGAAACCCTACTCAAGCAAGCACAGCTGCTAGATTTAGCTAATGATACGATCTTAGTGCGTAACCTCAATGATCAAATTACCTATTGGAATCAAGGGGCTCAAAGGCTCTATGGCTTTTTATCGACTCAAGCAGTAGGTCAATCAGTGCATACCCTGCTCAAAACAGAGTTTCCTCAACCCCTAGAGGAAATCAAAAAGTCCGTCTTCGAGAAAGGATACTGGCATGGAGAACTGGTGCATCATAAGCAAGATGGTACTCCTGTTACCGTTGCCAGTGGCTGGACATTGCAGCGGGATGAGACAGGTGAACCTATGGCTTACCTGGAGATTGACCAGGATATCACTGAACTCAAAAAATCAGAGATTGCGCTGCGCAGGAGCGAAGAACAATATCGCACCCTAGCCAAAAATTTCCCCAATGGAGCAGTGTTTTTGTTTGACCATCAGCTGCGATATAGCATAGCTGAAGGTACGGGATTAGCCGCAGTAGGTCTTGACGGCAATTCTGTTGCCGGAAAAAGCATTGGAGAGACATTAGCTCCAGAAATTTTTGCCGAGCTAGAACCAATTTATCGTTCTGCTCTGGCTGGTAAAACTAGTGTTACAGAAGTGCCCTTTGGTACTCAATTTTACCGCCTACACGCACTGCCAATGAAGAACGAAACCGGGGAAGTGTTTGCTGGGATGGTCATGACTCAAGATATTACCCAAAGTAAAAAACACGAAGCCGCACTTAAGGCACGTGCTGAAGAACTAGCGAAGATAACCGCCAGGCTAGCGCAAACTACAGCTATTTTGAAAAAGAAAAATTCCGAACTTGATCAATTTGCCTATATTGTTTCTCACGATCTCAAAGCACCACTGCGAGCCATTGCCAACCTCTCCCAGTGGATTGAAGAAGATCTTGAGGACAAGTTGACGGCAGATACTAGGCACCAAATGGATTTGATGCGAGGGCGCGTGCATCGGATGGAAGCACTAATTAACGGGATTTTGCAGTATTCACGGGTTGGACGTCTCCAGAATCAATTGTCACAAGTAGATATCAAGGTATTATTGGCAGATGTTATCGATTCTTTAGCACCACCGCCGGAATTTGCAGTTAAGGTAATGCCCGGAATGCCGAAGCTAGTGACAGAGAGGTTACCACTCGAACAGGTGTTTACCAATTTAATTAGTAATGGTATTAAACACAATCATCGCCAATCGGGGCAGATTGTGATTTCAGTTACCGATAAAACTGAATTTTACGAATTTTCCGTTGCCGATGATGGGCCAGGTATTGCTCCTGAATTTCATGAAAAAATTTTTGTGATTTTTCAGACTTTGGAAGCGCGAGACAAGATCGAAAATACAGGTGTGGGTTTAGCAATTGTCAAAAAAATTATTGAAGATAAAGGGGGGACAATTTCTCTAGAGTCACAGCCTGGTCAGGGGGCAACTTTCCGCTTTACCTGGCCAAAGCAATCCTTTGTAAGAAGCAGTTAATAATGATGGTAGACAAACAAACATGCTTTTTGGTGATCGATGACGACGAAGTTGATGTCATGACTGTCAAGAGAGCCTTTGAAAAAAACGGGATTGATAGTCCGCTTTACACTGCAAGTAACGGCTTTGAGGCTTTAGCTATGTTGCGGGGCAATAGTGCACTTAAGCTGTTACCTGGACAAAGAAGAGTTATCTTACTTGATTTGAATATGCCGAAAATGGGAGGTATTGAATTTCTTCAAAAACTCAGAGCTGATCCTGAACTTAGGGGTACTCCGGTAATTGTGCTGACCACTTCTAATGAGGACAAAGACAAGGTAGAAGCCTATAGCCTTAATGTCGCAGGTTATATTATCAAGCCTGTTACTTTTACTAAATTTGTAGAAGCCATGGCAACTATTAATAAATATTGGACACTTAATGAAATGCCATAGCTTGATTATTGCTAAATCGCGATTATTTTGATGTTATTGACAAAAAACAATAATTAAGGACAATAACTTCAAAGCTAATTATGGAAGAAATTATTAAAATCTTAGTAGTAGAAGATGATGAAGTTGATCGCATGGCAGTGGGGCGAGCGCTAAAAAAAGCCGGTATCCCGGTCGAAATGTCAGCTGCTATTGACTGTACTAGTGCGATCGCTACTCTTAAACAACGAAACTTTGACTGCGTTTTACTCGACTATCGCCTACCCGATGGAGACGGACTGACTTTAGTTAGGGAAATACGCAATGTTGGCATTAAAGTACCCTTGGTGGTACTAACTGGTCAGGGAGATGAGCAAATTGCTGTCGATCTGATGAAATCAGGAGCCTCAGACTATCTTCCCAAAAGCAAAGTCTCACCACAAACCCTCTCTCGCAGCTTGAGTAATGCAGTTCGCATTTACCGGGCAGAAAGGGAAGCAGCGCTGGCTACCCAACGACTGCGCGAAAGTGAAGAGCGCTACCGCCTAGTGCTCGAAGGCTCCAACGATGGAATCTGGGACTGGGATCTAGATACTAAAGAAATATACTCCAATGACCGCATCTATGAAATGCTCGGCTTGCCAGCTACGGGTACAAGTTTGACCTACGCTCTGTTTCTCAAGCGTCTGCATCGGTCAGATCGACCAAAAATTAAAAGAGCCGTGGCAGCTCATCTGCAAGAGAGTGCCAAACTGGAGGTAGAATTCCGACTGTTGCATACCTCCGGAGAATATCGATACTGTACTGCTCGCGGCAAAGCACAGCGAGACAGCAAAGGGCAACCCTTCCGCGTTTCTGGTGTGATCAGCGACATTACCCAGCGCAAGCGAGCAGAAGAATCCCTCAGATTTCTGGCTGAGGCTTCTGCCTTGCTTTCAGCTTCCCTTGACTACCAGACTACTTTGGAAAACCTGGCAAAGCTAGCAGTACCTCGCCTTGCCGATTGGTGTGCCATCGATGTGGTAGAAGCAGACTCGTCTTACCGTCGCCTTGCCGCTGCCCATATTAATCCTGAGCAAGAAGAATTAATCTGGGAGTTGCAGCGCCGCTACCCCGCTCAAGGTAATGAAAACTATGGCTATTCCAAGGTTTTGCGCACGGGGAATTCAGATGCTCGCTTTGAGGTTTGTGAAGATTTGCTCACCAGTATTGCCAGTGATCACTCACATCTTTCCCTGTTGCAGAAATTGAAAATCAAGTCTTACATCTGTGTTCCCTTGCGGGTGGGTTCAGAAACCTTAGGCTCGATTTTATTTGTCTGGAGTGAATCTGGTCGTCGCTATACTAAAACCGATTTGGAATTGGCTGAAGATTTAGCGCGTCGTGCTGCCTTAGCCACTGAAAACGCAAGGCTCTATCGCGAGGCACAAGAGGCAGAAGCCCGCTTAGAAGTTCAAAACAAAATGCTTGCTCAGCGCAACTTGCAACTTTTAGAAGCCGCACGCTTGAAATCCCAGTTTCTTGCCACTATGTCTCATGAGTTGCGGACGCCTATGAATTCTATTCTAGGATTTTCCCAAATGCTTTTGCGCCAGCGCCACAATCCCCTCAAGCCCCAACAAGTCGATATGATCCAGCGCATTCTCAATAATGGTAAACACCTGCTAGCCCTGATTGAGGATATTCTTGACCTTTCCAAAATTGATGCTGGACGCATGGAGCTCAAACTCGAAGCCTTGAACCTAGCAAAACTGGTAGTTGCCACTACTAATGAACTGCGCTCCCTCGCTGATGAGAAAAACTTAGCACTGCATGTCCAAGCAGATTTACAAAACCCCAATGGGATCAATGATGGCGTCCGTGTGCGGCAAATCTTGGTCAATCTTCTCTCCAATGCTATTAAGTTTACCGAGATCGGCAGCGTACATGTAGAAGTGAGGGAAATCTCACCAGAGCGATTGGAACTATCTGTTAAGGATACAGGAATTGGAATTGCTCCAGATAACTTGGAGCATATCTTTGAAGAGTTCCGGCAAGTGGATCAGAGCCTTGCTAAAAAGTACTCTGGTACAGGTTTGGGACTGGCAATTACCAAATCATTAGTACAGTTAATGCAGGGGAGCATTACAGTAGAGAGCAAGCTAAATCAAGGGTCTACATTCCGCATCCAATTACCTAGACAGGTAGAAGCATCCTTTTCCAGCTTGAACCCCAAACTTAATCACAGAACCAAGCTAGAAGTTAGCTCCTTAGATAATTCAGTTTTGCCACAGACCCTCAAAGGTTCAAAAACTCGAAAGTTGCTTTATTAGATGCAATCAGCTGTACTGGGAAACTTCAGAAAAGCAAAAATAAATTTATATATTGCGCCTTGTAAAACTTAACAGTATACTCATTTGGGTACCAAAGACTTGCCCTTTTCAGTTACTGCTCAATTGAATATTGATGGTGTCAAGACATCTGAAGGAGAATAGCAAAAAGACCACCAAACCCTTGGCGGTAGTTGAGCATGTAAATTTTGAAAACCACAACTATGGTGGTGTGGCACTTAAAAACCCAACAATTTGGGAGTAATAATACTGACACTTTACTCCCTCAAAGCAAACAGTAATGGGATTTGTGCGATGCTACCCCTTATTGTCTACCGCTAATTGCTGATGGTTATTCCCTCTTAGCTCTTAGCGATAGTTTCACGCACGTTCAGTCGTGGAAATGACTCCAAGGATATAAGTAATCTTTGCCCATAAGCTAATTTCATCAGCAGAACTTAGAACCTTAATCAATATTATTGTTAGCGAGTAAAATTTGGGCTGAGGAGTTAGCTAGGTCAAAGATCAACTTCAGATTCGCCTTAACCTTCGTCAAAATCGAGGAATATATGGATACAACAAGTAAACAACACATTGCTCTAATCTCGGTTCACGGCGACCCAGCAGTGGAAATCGGCAAGGAAGAGGCTGGTGGACAGAATGTTTATGTTCGCCAAGTGGGTGAAGCACTCGCTCATCAGGGATGGCACGTTGATATGTTTACTCGCAAAGCAAGCACTCAACAAGCAAGTATTGTTGAACATGCTCCCCGTTGTCGAACGATTCGCTTAACTGCCGGGCCTGAAGCCTTTGTGCCCCGGCAAGAGATTTTTGAATATTGCGGTGAGTTTTTGGAACAACTGCTGAAGTTTCAGGAACAAGCAGGTATTCAATACTCACTGGTACATAGTAATTACTGGCTCTCCGCCTGGGTGGGCATGGAGTGGAAGAAACGACAATCTATTAAACAAGTTCACGTCTATCACTCCCTTGGAGCAGTAAAATATCAATCTGTGGATAACATCCCAGCGATCGCTAATACTCGCTTGGCAATCGAAAAAGAAGTACTAGAAACCTCAGAACGAACTGTCTCCACTAGTCCGCAGGAACGAGAGCATCTGCGATCATTGGTGTCGATCATCGGTAATATTGATATTATTCCCTGTGGCACCGATATTCGCCGTTTTGGTTCCATTGACAACATTGAAGCTAGGCAGAAATTGGGGATCGAAGCCGACGAGAAAGTTATATTTTACGTAGGTCGCTTTGATCAGCGTAAGGGTATTGAAACTTTAGTGCGGGCTGTTGGTCGCTCTCAATTGCGGGGCAAATCGAAACTGAAGTTGATTATCGGCGGCGGTTCTCGCCCAGGAGAAAGTGACGGCATTGAACGCGATCGCATTGAGGGAATCGTTGGCGAATTGGGTATGAGCGATTTTACCATTTTCCCTGGACGCATTGGCGACGATCTGCTGGCAACTTACTATGGGGCTGCTGATGTCTGTGTTGTTCCTAGTCACTATGAGCCTTTTGGTCTAGTTGCCATTGAAGCGATGGCTAGTGGGACACCAGTAGTTGCTAGTGATGTCGGTGGTCTTCAGTTTACAGTTGTACCAGAGCAGACTGGCTTGCTGGCACCGCCTAAAGATGATGCTGCTTTTGCTGAGGCAATTGACCGCATTCTCTCCAATCCAGATTGGAGAAATCAGCTTGGTTTCTGGGCAAGAGCTCGCGTAGAAAGCCAATTCAGCTGGGATGGGGTAGCGCATCAACTGGGCGAACTCTACAGCAAGTTGCTAGAAACACCAGCCAAAACTCTAGCGCAATCGGGCGCTTAAGGAAGAGAGGGGGAGATGGGGGGATGAGGAGATGGGGAGAGGGGGAGAGAATACCAAACCACTCCCAACTTAAAGCGCCTTCCTTATAGAAGGCTTCAGATTTAAACTCAATGACTAGGGAGCAACAGAGGAATTCTCTACTTACCTAGTGAACTCTATCCCTCCTCTTGAGAGCCCCCTCTCTCCTCAACCGAAGGCCGTTCGTTAACAATGGAGATCAGTTTAAGACTAAGCGCGGCAATCGGTGCTTAAATCCACAAATAATTTCCCAAGAAATAGTTTTTAAAATATCAGCCCAGTCGTCAACTGAAATTTGCATCTCTCCATCTTGCCCAATTAGCGTTACTACTTCTCCAGTTTGCACATCGGGAATTTCACTGACGTCAAGCATCAGCTGATCCATGGTAATTGCGCCAATTTGCCGCACTCTTTGACCCCTGATTAAAGCTGTCATTTGATTGGAGAGTCTGCGAGGGACACCGTCAGCGTAGCCAATACCTACAACCGCTAGGCGCATCTGCTGTTGAGCAATGAATGTGTAACCATAACTAACACCAGTGCCAGGGGCGATAGTTTTTACTTGCATTACCCGCGCTTTTACCTGCATCACTGGCTTGAGCTTGATCACTCTTTGTAAATGTGGTGCCGGATAGAGACCATAAAGAGCCAGTCCCACCCTTACAAAATCGTAGTGCAATGCTGGATCTGTTAAAGTGCCAGCAGAGTTAGCTAAATGTAGGCTTGGCGGCTCAATACCAGCAGCATGCAGTTGGGCAACTGCTTTCTCAAAACGCTGATGCTGCTGTTGGGTAACTGTAGAGTCAAGATTCTCAGCAGTGGCGAGATGGGAATAAACACTGGCAATTTTAAGATGGGGTAATTGTTGTACAATACGGGCAAACTGGGTCGCTTCTTGCCAGGGCATTCCTAAGCGTGACATGCCTGTATCTAGCTTGAGATGTATCGGTAGAGTGATGTTGCTATCAGCAAGGGCTTCTGAAAAAACCAATGCTTGTTGGGGATTACAAAGGGTGGGTTGCAATTGCCAATGAGCGATCGCTCGCACTTGCTCTGAGGTGTTAGTAGCTCCAAAAAGCAAGACTGGAGCTGGAATTCCTGCTTTCCTCAGTTGAATTCCCTCCTGCACAGTCGCTACACAAAGTCCTACAGCACCTGCATCTAAAACAGTTTTGGCAACTGTTTGTGCACCATGACCATAAGCATCAGCCTTGACTACTGCCAGCAGCTGAGTTGGTGGTGCTAATAGCTTTGTCAGTTGATGCACATTATGGTGTAAACACTCTTGGTTAATCTCCACCCAAGCACGTTGACAAAGTTCGCAGTCTTGTTCATATGGTTTTTGCCTAGCATTTTTACTGTGCCTTAGCGCTACATCAGTATTTTTCTGGAGCTCTTGCATCGTAAATTTCAAAGGATAGGTCGTTAGGTGGAGAGCCTTTAATTGTAGTTAATTAGACGGACTCTCAGATTAGAGGTTAAGCTGGAGCAGCAAAGGCAAATGTTGCCTCAAAAAGCATACTTCTAGCACAGGACTTTGGGAACAGGAGATGAGTGCTCACCAGCAGCAAGGGGAAAAATTGCAGGAGAGCCAGATTTATCTGGAAAGGATTTTCCAGACAACTCCTGTTGCCAATTTATTGGGCAAGAGCAATTTTTTCTATATCTATGACTTGAGAGCCGAAAGTCAAACCTACGACAGTCACCAACTGGCTAAAATGCTGGGCTACGCCCTCAATGAAATAACGCCAATAGGAACACAGGTACTGTCATGCCTTTTGCATCCTGAGGATGTAGATAGCTTCAACAGCAATCGCCACAGTCTCTTTGATTCTAAAGATAGCGATATCTGGGAGATTAGCTACCGACTTAGGCACAAAAATGGGGAATGGCGCTGGTTCCGAAGCCAGGAAACTGTATTTGTTAGGGACTCTGAAGGTTTACCTGTTAAAATCATCGGCCTGGCTCAAGACATCACTGAACATAAGCAGCTAGAAATAGCACTCAAAGAAAGCCAACAGCGCTTAAAAACCATCTTTAACCAAACATTTCAAATCACTGGACTACTAAAAACTGATGGTATTTTCATCGAGGCGAACCAAAAGCTACTAGACTTGACTGGACAGAAGCATTCAGAAGTCGTAGGACGATATTTTTGGGATGCTAACTGGTGGCAGATTTATCCAGAAACTCAACATAACCAGCAGATCGCATTAACAAAGCAGCTGGTCAACAGCATTGCCGCTGCTGCCAGGGGTGAGTGGGTTCGTTACGAAATAGACCTCAAAAGTGCCAGCGGAACAATAATATCCATTGACTTTTCACTTAAGCCAGTCAGGGACGAAACTGGTAAGGCCGTATTATTAATTTTTGAAGGTCGTGAAATTAGCGATACCCTTGGTTGTAGCTTATCGCTAGGAGTAGATAATAGCAACAGTAATAAAATTGGGCTTTCAAAAAATAAGCTCCACAATATTGGCATTGAACCCTGCTTGGCAATTGGCATAGCCCCAAGCTTGGTAAAAGCTTCACGCCAGCAAGTCAAAGCTTTATTAACAGGGCAAAATCATATCCTGAGGATGATTGCTAAGGGAGCGCCTCTGAGCGATGTTCTCAACACACTAGCTCAGTGGATGGAAACCCAATTGCCCCAGATTAGGTCTTCTTTCCTGCTGCTGGATAAAAATGGGATTAATCTGCGCTATGGTGCTGCTCCTTCTCTGCCAGCGTCCTATATCCAAACCCTTGATGGCAGCACTGTTGGACCGTTTGCTGGTTCTGAGGGAACGGCTGCTTATTGGCGAGAATCAGTGCTAGTGGAGGATACTGCCATTCATCCCCTCTGGAGAGACTACCGAGATTTAGCCCTTGCCCATGGACTCAAAGCTTGTTGGTCTGTACCCATTCTAGCTAGTGAAAAGTTTCGCGGTGTACAAGCATTGCCCAGCAAAGTTTTAGGTGTCTTAACTGTATATTTGAGCGAGTCTCGTATTCCCAATCTCCATGAACAAGAATTAACGGATAAAGCTACTCAGCTTGCCAGAATAGCAATTGAGCGCTCTTGTGCACAAGAGGAGTTGCTCCGCAGCAATGCTATGCTCAAAGCACAACAAGAAACCGCTATCGATGGGATTTTGGTGATTGACGAAAATCGCCTGGTTGCTTCTTACAATCAGCGTTTTCGCCAATTATGGCAGATTCCAGACCAATTGCTCCAATACGGTGACGAAGGATCACTGTTTGAATGGTTACTCTGTCAACTAAAATACCCGCCAGAATTTTTGGTTGAACTGGAGTATCTTCATTCTCATCCTACGGAAACTGGCTATGACGAATTTATCCTTAAGGATGGTCGCATTTTTGAGTTTTATTCGGCACCAGTACTATCTCGCTCAGGAGATTACTATGGCAGAATTTGGTACAACCGAGATATTACTGGGCGCAAACTTTCAGAGGCAGTACTGCGGCAAACTGAAGAGAAGTATCGCAAATTGGTAGAGTCAGCAGGGGATGCTATTATTGCTGTCGATGCCCAAATGGGTAAGATTCTAGAAGCCAATCAGATGGCTGAAAAGATTCTGGGGAGAACCAGATCTAAAATAATTGGCAAACATCATCAAGAAATTTATCCACAAGGGAAGCAGGAACAATACACACAGATGCTCAAGGAACATCTAGAGGCAGGTGGTGTATTTCAAGCGGAACTGGAATTACTTCACCAGAGTGGCTATGTTGTACCCGTTGAGGTGAGTGCCACTGTGGTTGAGGTGCAAGGCAAGAAAATTATTCAGGGCATTTTTCGGGATATTGGCGATCGTAAACAAACTGAAAAGGTATTAAAACAAGCTAAAGTTGCTGCTGAAGCTGCCAACCGCGCCAAGAGTGAATTTTTGACCAACATGAGTCATGAATTGCGCACCCCTCTCAACGGCATTTTGGGATACGCCCAAATTCTTAAACGAGAAACTGGTCTTAATTCTGAGCAACAAAATGGTCTGGAAATTATTCAACGCTGCGGCGAACATTTGTTGACGCTGCTCAATGATATTTTAGATTTGTCTAAAATTGAAGCTGGGAAAATGGAACTCCAGTTGAGTACGTTTCATTTGCCCCAGTTTCTGGAAGGCATCGCCGAAATTTTTCGCCTCAGTGCTCAACAAAAAAATATTGCTTTCAATTACCAACTTTTGTGTGCAGTACCCCAGAGAGTAATGGGGGACGAAAAGCGCTTGCGGCAAGTACTCATTAACCTCCTAGGTAATGCGATCAAATTTACTGATACTGGAGCAGTTAACTTTAAAGTTGGCTATGTTCAGGATAAGGTTGAGTCAGGAAATAATCAAGAGAGTATGTTTTCAACCTCTTTTCTGCCTGCTTCCTCTGTCCAATTACCAAGTGAGGGAACCACGGGCAAACTTAGGTTTGCAGTTGAAGACACTGGCATTGGTATTGAACCTGAACAATTAAGCCAAATCTTTTTGCCATTTCATCAAATTGCTGATTCTCGAGCTAAGGCAGAAGGTACAGGATTGGGACTAGCAATTAGCCAAAAACTAGCCAGGCTGATGGGTAGTGAGCTGAAGGTGGAAAGTAGTCTAGGTCAAGGGAGCATTTTCTGGCTAGACTTGGATTTAACAGAAGTATTAGAATCAGCAGAAATTTCAGAAGTAGAAGTTAGTAACATTTTTAGTTTAAAACCTAAAAACTACAGGGTATTAGTAGCCGATGACCGCTGGGAAAATCGCTCATTGATGTTTGATTTACTTTCACCTTTAGGGTTTGAAGTAATTGAAGCTACAGATGGTCAAAATTGTCTCAATCAGGCTTTAATAATTAGACCTGATGTAATTTTGTTCAATATGGCGATGCCAGTAATCAACGGCTTTGAGGTGATTAGAAAACTGCGGCACTCACCAACCCTTAAA
Organism: Symploca sp. SIO3C6; assembly: GCA_010692425.1. GTDB lineage: Bacteria > Cyanobacteriota > Cyanobacteriia > Cyanobacteriales > Coleofasciculaceae > SIO3C6. The sequence goes on from JAAHHJ010000002.1 coordinate 110,877, forward strand.
GAGGCGATCATTATTGCTATCTCTGCTAAGACTTGTGATGCTGATGAGCAACTGTGTTTGGCAGCAGGTTGTGATGGTTTTATCTCTAAGCCGGTGCAAAGACAGAAACTTTTAGAACAGCTATGCACTCACTTAGATTGGGAATGGGTTGATCAGCAATCAGAGCTAGAAATCCAGGAGTCCTTACTAGAACAGGTAAGGGGTATGCCTAATATTCTTAAATCCAGTTCTCAACAACCCATGACTCAGGATACCTCTGCCGTGACTCATAGACTCTCCCATAACCAGGATGAAAATTATTACACAGTAACCCAGAAGCATCAGATGGAAAATGTTTTGAGACAACTTTCTCTAGAGAAGAAAGTAGGAGGAAATACTAGTAAAATCTATTCCCAGCGATATCAACCAGTCACCGTTTTTGTTGCTCCACCACCAGAGGTTCTTAGCCCCTTACATGAACTAGCAATGATGGGAGACATTAAAGGCATCCAGGAGCAAGCAAAATTGATTGCAAAGTTGGATGAAAAATTCGTGCCCTTTGCTGAGCAACTTCTTCAGTTAGCTAAGGGTTTTCAAGAAAAACAAATTCTAGAGTTTGTTAGAAAATATGTGGTGACTGAATGAAAACTAGAGTTCAGATATGTTAATTGCGTCAATATGAAATAAAAAGATATTTTACCAGTATTATAACTTTAAGTAACAAGTAATAAGTAATAAAAATAACATTTATTATTTACCATCCAAATGAGCGATGACAATTGCAACAAGGGAGATATTTTAATTGTTGATGATAACCATACTAATCTGGGGGTACTTTTCGACTTTTTAACTAATTCTGGATTTAAAGTGTTAGTGGCACAGGATGGGGAAAGCGCGCTTCAGAAAGCACAATTAGCTAATCCTGATTTGATCTTGTTGGATGTCATGATGCCGGGAATAGACGGATTTGAAACTTGCCGTCGCTTGAAAGCTAAGCCTTCAACTCGACATATTCCAGTGATTTTTATGACTGCGCTCTCTGATACTGTTGATAAAGTTAGAGGTTTCAGTTTCGGTGCAGTAGATTATGTTACTAAGCCGGTGCAGCAGGAAGAAGTCAGAGCTAGAGTCACAACTCATCTGACCCTCAGAAAGCTACAAAAAAAACTGGAAGAGCAAAATCAACAACTACAGCGCGAAATTGAGGAAAGATGTCAGGCTGAAAAAAAATATCGCAGCATTTTTGAAAATGCCACGGAGGGGATTTTCCAGGCAAATCTTAACGGGAGATACACAACTGCTAATCCTTCACTAGCAAGAATTTTAGGCTACTCTTCCCCAGAAGAATTAATTACTACAATCATGGATATTGGCAAGCAGGTTTACGTTGAACCTATGCGTCGAGAGGATTTGGTTGCTCTGATGCAAAAGTACGATACCTTAAATGAAGTAGAATCTGAGGTCTATCGCCAAGACGGCAGTACTATTTGGATTTCTGAGAATATAGATACCGTTAAAGATGAAAATGGTAATTTAATTTATTATGAAGGTACTGTTGCCGAAATTACAGCTCGCAGGAAGGATGCAGTTTCTCTGCGCGATGCTCGTAAACGAGCAGAATTACTGTTACTTAATATTTTGCCTCAACCAGTGGCAGAGCGCTTGAAAAAAGGCGAACGCACAATTGCTGATAGTTTTGAAGCAGTAACTGTTATGTTTGCCGATCTAGTGGATTTTACCGAGTTCTCTAGCCAAATCTCTCCTACAGAATTAGTGGAAATTCTTAATCAAATTTTCTCTAAGTTTGACCGACTGGCGAAGCAACATGGAGTAGAGAAAATTAAGACAATTGGTGATGCTTATATGGCTGTTGCTGGTTTGCCTAAGCCCCAAGATAATCACGCTCAAGCCATAGCTGAGATGGCTTTGGATATGCAAGAGGCAATTGCTCAATTCAATACTGAGACTGATGCCTGCTTTAAGCTTAGAATTGGTATCAACACTGGACCGGTGGTAGCTGGTGTTATCGGTATCCAAAAATTTAGTTATGACCTCTGGGGCGATACTGTTAACACTGCCAGTCGTATGGAGTCCCAAGGGCGGCCTGGTTGCATTCAGGTATCTGCGCCAACCTACGAACTTTTACAAGAGCATTATAACTTTGAGAGACGAGGGTCTTTAGAGATCAAAGGCAAGGGCAAAATGCTTACCTATCTATTGCTAGGTAAAAAGGGTGCTATTTCTAAATTGCCATTATCACCTTGAGTAAAAAAGGCTAGAAGAAAACGCTATCGCGGTAACTGAGCCCAGGCGACCTATGCTAGTATCTGGGAGTATTCTTCATAGGGATCACCAATGGGCAAGGTTTTGGTGTTAAATGCTTCCTATGAACCTCTCAACATTACCAACTGGCGAAGGGCAGTTGTCTTGTTGCTCAAGGGGAAAGCGGAGCATGTTGAACACAACGGCAAGTACATCTATGCAGAATTTCCACTTCCGACAGTAATTCGGCTTCGACATTACGTCCGGATTCCTTACAAAGAGATTCCTCTCACCCGACGTAACATCCTCCACCGCGATGGTCACTCCTGTCAATACTGCGATTACACAGGAGAAGATCTAACTATAGATCACGTAATTCCTCGTTCTCGTGGTGGAGGTGATACCTGGGAAAATTTAGTGACAGCTTGTGTACGCTGCAATGTCAAAAAAGGCAACCGTACTCCTAAAGAAGCGAGTATGCCGCTGCGACATCATCCGCGCAGGCCTTACAGTAGTCTTCACTTTGAAGTGGCTAAACATTTAAAGGGTGGACTACACCAAGAGTGGCGAAAGTATGTTATAGGCGTCTAAGGAAAATTTAGACGCCTTTTTTAATGACATGAGTAGAGTCTAAGCAATACTCTCACCCTTAACTACACTCTTGAGTAAAACTTGACTTCAGGTTGCATCCCACAGGCTAAGGAGTCTTCTGTTTGACCTCTGTTGGCATTAAAACGGCAAGGATGCAAGCAGTTGTTATGGAGTGCATAAACATGAAGCTTATCCACGAGAGTTTCCCCGCTTTTATAGCTGGCAGGCACTCTCAAAGATGCCCTACTGACCAAGACGTTGTTTGGGCATAGTTGTTTGTGCTTAACTGTATCTCTAACTTTTTCAATATGTACCATATTCACAGCTTTCAATAAACCTACCAGCTGTCGGGTTTACTGCCAACTGTGTCTAGAATTTAAAACTGAAGATTAAAGGTACTTGAATCTATCCGCTTATTATACCGACAAAAAATGAAAAACAGAAGTAGTGCCGGGATAAATCCCATTCTTAACCCTGCCAGCCGTTAAAACGACTTGGCTAACTCTTACTCAAAGTTTTTTGCTGGTTTTACAAGTAATCTTTACAAGTAATCTCTACCTTGCCATCTCTAAATTGAATGCTGATCTGTGTGAAAATCACATATATGCTTTTTTGTCCAGTGACGATCACTAAGCAATAAGCAACCTCACTAATTATTGCCCACATTGCCTAGAAGTCAAACCGCAGAATCTCACAACACTAGCAAAGTCCTGTTGGTATCTTATTGGTGTCTTAGCAGAATGTGCTTGAAATCATCCTCCCCATCTGCAATCAGCTAGGCTTAGTTGGAGAATGTGTACCTGCATAAGTTCCAATTTGCGACTAACGGATAATATACTACTAAACTTTCAGAGGTATGGACAGTCTAATTCCGACTTTAAAAGGTAAAATCACTAATCACACTAACCATAACCAAACATGCCATCGAAACCGCTTACGCCCGCCAATCATATATCCAGATGTGCTGCGTCTAGCTCAGATTCGGTAGCTGTTGACAACCAACAGGATGCATCTACTAACGATGACCGCAGCCTTATCGGTAATGAATCACAGAGGCAATTGCCTTTGAGCTTACTGGAAACTAAAGTAGGGGAACTACGCAAGACTCTAGAGCACCATTATTCAGAGCGCCAGCTAGTAGTCATACAAGATTTTCCCGATCCAGATGCTCTCTCAAGCGCCTGGGCCTATCAGCTGATTGCCGAACAGTACAATATCCAATGCGAGATTATTTATGCAGGTACCCTAAGTCATCAAGAAAATATTGCCCTGGTTAGACTGACCAAACTACCAGCAAAACGCTGGGGAGTTCAGACTTTAAAGGAGCGCGATTTCTCAGTGTACCAGGGTTGCGTATTAATTGATAACCAGGGAACTACCAGCCAACTGATACCCTTTGTTAAGCAGGCAGGTATTCCTATTACCGTAGTCATTGACCATCACAGTAATCAAGAACAACTCAATCCAGAATTTGCTGATCTGCGCCCTCAAACGCGCTCAACGGCTACTATCCTGACCCAGTATATTCAGGCAGGCTTACTTCAACTAGACATTAATAACAACGAACACGTCAAGTGTGCAACTGCCTTGATGCACGGTTTGCGTTCAGATACAAATCTGCTAATGCAGGCGCAGGAAGAGGATTTTCTGGCAGCTGGCTACCTCAGTAGATTCTACGATATTCAATTGCTCAAAGCCGTTCTACAATCGGCGAGATCAAGGCGAGTGATGGATATCATCGAGCGAGCCCTCAAAAATCGCATCGTACAGGATAATTTCTCCCTCGCTGGTGTGGGTTATCTCCGCTATGATGACCGAGATGCTATTCCTCAAGCTGCTGATTTTTTAGTAACTGAAGAAAATGTTCACACAGCAGTTGTTTATGGAATTGTTCACGACGAAGATGAAGAATTAGAATTTGCCCTGGGCTCCTTGAGAACTAATAAACTGACACTTGACCCTGATGAGTTTCTCAAAGAAGCCTTTGGTCAAGATAGTAATGGACGCTTCTTTGGCGGTGGGCGAATGATGGCAGGAGGTTTTGAAATCCCGATTGGATTCTTGTGCAGCTTTAATGACAATCCCAAGTATGCCAAATTGAAGTGGGAAGTATTTGATATGCAAATCAAACACAAGTTACTGCGCTTGGTGGAACCAAAAGATGTTTTTGCATAATTTTGCCAGACCAAATTAATCAAAAAATGGAACTGTATCTAATCCGCCACGGCATAGCAGTTGAGCGCGAAACCTACACCCAAGATGCTGAGCGCCCGTTGACTGACAAAGGACGTCAGAAAACTACCAAAGTAGCCAAACAACTATCTGAACGTGGGCTGCACTTTAACCTGATATTAACTAGTCCCTTAGTAAGGGCAAAAGAAACAGCTGCTATCCTGCAAAATGCTAATCTCAGCGCCGAGGTTCAAGAGTTTGCTAGTCTTGCACCCAATGGAGACATTTTGAACTGGATCAACTGGTTAGAGTCGCAAAGACAAATTAACTATTGGGACAAATGTTTAGCACTAGTTGGTCATCAACCAGATTTAGGTAACTGGGCAGAAACCTTGGTGTGGGGCAAAGCTCAAGAAAAATTGATCCTCAAGAAGGCTGGAGTGATTGGACTTGAGCTACCAGCTATTAAAACACCAATTGGTCACAGCGAATTATTTCTGCTGATTTCACCCAAGTGGCTGCTGTAAACCCATGCTTTAAATTTTCCTCACTTGTAAGCACGAAAATTAAGGGACTTGCAAATAAAATATCCAATCAAACTAGAGGGAGATGGACACAAGCATCTTGAGCTGATGTTTCTCTCGTAAATTGGATAATTTATTTCTTGGAGTTTCCTTAAGCAGATGCTAAAGAGGCTCCCACCAAATGCCTTTTGTAACACGGGCGACTAATATATAAGAGTCTGTTAAGCTAACCTCATAAGGGTTCGGACTTATGGCTAGTAAGATGACTACTGTCTGCGAGTATAAACCGGGTTTAGAAGGCATTCCAGCTGCCCAATCCAGTATCAGCTATGTCGATGGTCAAAGGGGCATCCTCGAGTATCGCGGCATTGGTATCGAAGAACTCGCCCAAAAAAGTACTTTTCTAGAAACTGCCTATCTATTGATCTGGGGTGAGTTGCCAACCAACGAAGAACTCGAAGCCTTCAAGAAGGAAATTCTCTATCATCGGCGCATCAAGTACCGTATCAAGGACATGATGAAATGCTTTCCTGAAACTGGTCACCCGATGGACGCCCTGCAAGCCTCGGCTGCAGCACTGGGGCTTTTTTACTCCAAACGAGCTTTGGATGACCCCGATTATATCCGTAGAGCAGTGGTTCGTATCCTTGCTAAAATTCCGACGATGGTGGCAGCCTTCAAGCAAATGCGCAAAGGTAATGAGCCTGTCCAACCTTGTGATCATCTAGACTACGCGGCAAACTTTTTGTATATGCTCAATGAGCAAGAACCAGACCCCATAGCCGCACGCCTCTTCGATGTTTGCCTGATGCTTCATGCTGAACATACCATCAATGCCTCAACTTTCTCAGCGATGGTAACAGCTTCTACTCTCACCGATCCTTACGCAGTGGTTGCTTCAGCTGTAGGAACCCTAGCTGGTCCTTTGCACGGAGGGGCAAATGAAGAAGTGCTGAGCATGTTGGAAGAAATTGGCTCTGTGGATAATGTCTACCCCTATGTGGAAGAGTGCTTGCAGCATAAGCGCAAGATTATGGGCTTTGGTCATCGAGTCTATAAAGTCAAGGATCCAAGGGCAAAAATCCTCCAAAGCCTAGCAGAACAACTGTTTGAGCAGCCTGGTTGCGACAAATATTACGATATCGCTGTTGAGTTTGAGAAGGCAGTAGAAGAAAAACTCGGCTATAAGGGAATTTACGCCAATGTAGATTTCTATTCAGGTCTGGTGTACTGCAAACTGGGCATTCCTAGAGACCTATTTACACCAGTATTTGCGATCGCCAGAGTTGCAGGTTGGCTTGCCCATTGGAAGGAGCAACTGGAAGAAAACCGCATCTACCGCCCCACGCAGATTTACACAGGTTCCCATGGTGTTTCCTACAAGACGATGGCAGAGCGTGATAGTTATCCTTGCTGAAGTATCTTCTATTAACTATCAGCTTTTGTGAAGAAAACCATCAGCAATCCCATAAGTATGATTTTCCCTTAGTTGTAACCTTTGCCGGACTATAGGAAGATATACTTTAGAAAGCTAACTGGTAAAGAATCTTCATCCGTCGGCTTGGTTGTTAAACTGTAGCCTTCTGAACGCAAGTGATCACCTATCAAGACAATACTAAAAGTAACAGTATTAATTTCATCCTAGTTTAGTTGTTAAGTAATGAATCCAGGAATTGACCTCCAAGGCAGCTTCATAGAATCTCTTATAGATCTTGGTATTCCAGCTGGTACTGCCAAAGCTATCTGGATGCCCCTGCCCATGTTCTTGATGATTATCGGAGCCACAGTGGGTGTTCTAGTATGCGTCTGGCTAGAGAGAAAAATCTCAGCGGCTGCGCAGCAGCGGATCGGACCAGAATACGCTGGTCCATTAGGAGTTCTCCAGCCCGTAGCCGATGGTCTGAAGCTGGTTTTTAAAGAAGACATCGTTCCTGCTAAATCAGATAGACTTCTGTTCACCCTCGGACCAATTCTGGTAGTTGTTCCGGTGTTTCTGTCCTTTCTAATTTTACCTTTTGGACAGAATCTGGTGATCACAGATCTGAGTATTGGCATATTTTTATGGATTGCCCTGAGCAGCATTCAGCCCATTGGTCTTTTAATGTCTGGCTATGCCTCCAATAATAAGTACTCCCTATTAGGGGGACTAAGGGCAGCAGCACAGTCGATCAGTTACGAGATTCCCTTGGCGCTCTCAGTGCTGGCAATCGTGATGATGTCCAACAGCATGAGTACGATTGACATCGTCAATCAACAATCAGGCTACGGCATTCTAGGCTGGAATGTCTGGCGTCAGCCAGTGGGCTTCCTAGTTTTTTGGATTGCTGCCTTAGCAGAGTGTGAACGACTGCCCTTTGACCTTCCAGAAGCGGAAGAGGAACTAGTCGCAGGTTATCAGACCGAATATGCTGGCATGAAATTTGGTCTATTTTACATTGGTTCCTACGTCAACCTAGTTCTTTCTGCCCTGCTATTTGCGGTTCTCTACCTGGGAGGCTGGGATTTCCCCATTCCTCTAGAGCAATTGGCTAATTGGCTAGGGGTTAGTGAAAGTAGTTCTTGGTTACAGGTAATCACTGCCTCCTTAGGGATTACTATGACCCTGCTTAAAGCCTACTTTCTTGTCTTTATTGCCATCCTCATGCGTTGGACAGTTCCCCGTGTTCGCATTGACCAGTTGCTGAATTTGGGATGGAAGTTCTTGCTACCAGTATCTCTGGTAAATTTATTGCTTACTGCTGCACTCAAATTAGCATTTCCCTTTGCCTTTGGTGGTTAGCCAACAGCAAGCTCCAGGGTAGAAAGCAGAAGGATTTTTGGGTAACTTACCCCTTGAAGGATACAATTTGAAGTCCTTTACTAATTTCCTTTTGACATCTGCCCTACAACTTGAATCGTGATCTTGAATCCTCATTGTTTTAACGTGAGGAGAGGTCAAAAAGGACTTTAATTTAAGACAGAGACAATTTAGAAAATGCTGAAGTTCCTCAAACAAGTTAGCGACTACGCTAAAGAAACTGTCCAAGCAGCCCGTTACATTGGTCAAGGTCTATCTGTTACCTTCGACCACATGCAGCGGCGTCCTGTAACAGTACAATACCCTTACGAAAAACTAATCCCTTCTGAACGTTATCGTGGTCGGATTCATTTTGAGTTCGATAAATGCATTTCCTGTGAAGTTTGTGTTCGAGTATGTCCCATTAACTTGCCGGTAGTAGATTACGAATTTGATAAAGCTAGCAAGAAGAAGAAACTCAAAAGTTATAGCATCGATTTTGGAGTTTGTATCTTCTGTGCTAACTGCATTGAATACTGCCCAACTAACTGCCTATCAGCAACTGAAGAGTACGAAATCTCTTCCTACGACCGCCACGAACTCAATTATGATAATGTGGCGATGGGACGCTTACCTTACAAAGTGACTCAAGACCCAATGGTGACTCCTTTACGGGAATTGGCATACTTGCCAAAAGGTGTGATGGATCCGCACGACTTACCTGCTGGTGCTCAGCGTGCCGGTATGCGTCCAGAGGAGATTGTCAAGCAGATGGAGTCCCAAGGGGAAGAAGCCGCCAAGAGCTAACATACTCCTAGAAGTAGACTGAGTTGAATTAGAAAGACCGGGCTATAGCTAATTAGTTAGTAGTATCTATAGCTTCAATTTCTCAGTTGGGAACCGGAGGTTAATCAAAGGATCAATTATAGGTTCTATTCCCTGTAAACTTCAAGGGAAAGACTTGAGGCTGATAGTTACTTATAAATAAATTTAGAGGAGATTAATTAATCGTGAATCTAGCAGAAGGGGTTCAGATAGTTGCATTCGGTATTCTATCTGTGATGATGATTGGAGCAGCATTGGGAGTTGTTCTGATTGCCAACATCGTCTATTCAGCTTTTCTACTTGGTGGTGTTTTCATTAGCATTTCCGGTTTATATATTTTGCTCAATGCTGACTTTGTAGCAGCAGCACAAGTATTAATTTATGTTGGTGCAGTTAACGTCCTGATTTTGTTTGCAATCATGTTAGTGAATAAGCGAGAGGATTTTGCTCCCATCGCCAATCGCTGGGTTCGTACTGTATCAACAGGAATAGTTTGCCTTGGTTTATTTGCACTGTTAGCGACAATGGTGGTGGCAACCCCTTGGTTTGTTTACAGCGGACCGACTGTAATCCTGGAAAGCTCAATTGTAGAGATTGGTAAGCACTTTTTCAGTGACTTTTTGCTGCCTTTTGAGCTTGCCTCTGTACTATTGTTAATGGCTATGGTCGGTGCGATTATCCTAGCACGCCGTGACTATATTCCAGAACAGTTAATTCCGAGAGACTCTCAAATCAAGAGCGCCTTGACTTTGCCCGAGCGTCCTCGTGAACTGGCATCAGTGGGTAGTGATTCTCAAAATACTCCACGTTAACAACCATCTTAACCTCGCCAAGTGCATAGAAGTCTCCGAAAGAGAGACTCTAACTGAGAAGGCTACCTCTAGACTTCTATATTCTGTTGATGATAATTCCTTAGATAACCCAACAAGTTCATGCAATTGCAACTCCAATACTTCTTACTCTTAGCTGCTGCTCTGTTCTGCATTGGCATCTATGGCTTAATTACTAGTCGCAATGCTGTGCGGGTACTGATGTCAATTGAACTACTGCTGAATGCAGTTAATCTCAATCTAATCGGATTTTCCAACTTTATGGATCCCGCAGAAATTAAAGGTCAAGTTTTTGCGGTATTTGTGATCACTGTAGCCGCAGCGGAGGCGGCTGTTGGTCTAGCAATTGTACTATCGATCTATCGCAATCGCGAGACCATTGATATGGAGCAGTTTAATTTGCTCAAGTGGTGAAAGTTTAGCAGCATTCTTCACCATGCTGGGCTAGTATGGTGAAGACTTCTCCGCCTAAGTTAAAAACTTCTAACTCTCCTGTGAGAGCTTCAAATTTTGAATTAGTACTCTAATAACCTCCGTTTTGGTTTTGCCTTGCTCGATGCAGTAAGTTTCCAGATGTTTCAAATCCTTCTCAGGAAGACGAATAGTTAGAACCTTGTCGGATAAGGGTTTTGTTCTTGCCATAATTCACAAATTTAGTAAATTGTCGCCAGATAAACGTACTAACACTGTACATTGATAATCTTGACACAATCATAACATCGCCTTCACATCTTTTCTGCTGACTGGATTGGAACGAACAAAGGCAGTCCCGATGAAAAAATTTTTTCATCATCAAGCATTAAAGAGGGTTATTTCCCCTACACCCTACACCCCACACCCTACACCCTCTTTCAAGTCAGAGAGCAGAGGGTATCTATCAACACAACATAAGAGTTGGAGGAGGAGATGGGGAGAGGCGGAGAAAGATTTGAGCTGATATTGATAGTCCAATTAAGCTAAAACTCTTAAGAATTCCAGGGGCAGCCCATCAGTATCAGCAATGAAGGCTACCTCATAAACATGATCACCAATCATCTGCTGAGTTGGTTCTAAAAGAACTTTGAGAGGTTGAAACAACTCTGGATTATGTCTTGAGACCTCGGTGAAGCTTTGCTGTAGAGAAGCTAACCAGGTAGGAAGATCAGTAACAGAATCTGTAAGATCAAAGGATAAGTGGTAGTAACCAACGTAATGCTCATCGCCAAAGGCATCAGGGGCTGGCTGCGGCTCAGGAATTTGAATCAGTTCAATCCTGCCGCCGAGCCCCTCCATCCAACAAGCTAGGGTGATTCCAGTGGTGAAACGCTCAGATACAGAAAACCCTAGCTGTTCGTAGAAGGCGATCGCAGTATGAATGTTTCCTGTGCGAATTGAAGCGTGATGCATCAGCACTGTTGCTACTCAAATAAGCGGAAGTAGGGATAACGAACCGGGATACCTGGTTCTTTTTCCAGGTCAAAGTTTATAACTTCCCAGCAAGGCTCTTGTTCTGGCTCGGGGCTAAATTCCACTGGTAAGCCATAAAGCCTTGGTTGTGCTACCTCTGAATTTCCACGCCAGCCAGTGCTACGTTCTAAGTAGGAACTGACCAAATCTCGATAGCGACTGGCAATAATTACCCTGGTTGCCCGATAACCTTGAGTGTAGAGTCGGTCTAGAGCCTCATGAATCTCAAAGCGAATGCCGTCAGGATGGGTGTGCTGCCGATACCATTTATGATCCCACTGACGCCAGTGACGACCAGACTGTAGATGAATGAGTTCCCCCGTCTTTGGGTTTGCCTCAAAAGCACCATGACGCGGACACAAATATGTATCAGTCAACGTCAAGGCGGGGATTAACTGGTGACAGTGAGGACAGTTAATGTCTGAACCAAATATGGGGTACTGCAAGCTTGAGTTGATCATCAAGTGCTTATCCGCGTCCTTCGGTGTGTGCTAGTACCTGTGGCTTTACTATTATAGGATACGGTTGATTGTACTTAGTCTTTTTTAAAGGATCTCAAGAAACTAATTAAGTGTGGATTACATAAATCTCCAATCTTCCTCTCTAACTTCCTATTGGTCTCCCCCTAATTTGTCTCAAGCTGCTTTTGTTGCCCCCAATGCTGTAGTTATTGGTCAAGTCTTGCTAGCTGCCGGGGTTAGTATTTGGTATGGTGCTGTTGTCCGGGGAGATATTGAGCGCATCGAAATTGGTGAGAGAACTAATATTCAAGACGGTGCCATTTTACACGGCGACCCCGGTAAGCCTACAATTTTGGAAGACCATGTCACAGTTGGTCATCGTGCTGTAGTTCACTCGGCTCACATTGAAAGCGGTAGTTTAATTGGCATTGGTGCGGTGGTTTTAGATGGTGTTCGTGTTGGCAGGGGCGCTATTGTTGGTGCTGGTGCTGTAGTTAGCAAGGATGTCCCTCCTCTATCTTTGGTAGTTGGAGTTCCTGCTAAGCGATTACGCGATGTTTCTCAAACTGAAGCTGCTGAACTTATTGAACATGCCCATAAGTATGAGCAACTGGCACTAGTTCACGCTGGCAGAGGAACTGATACCGGCTTCTCTAGGTCTGAATGAACAGGAAAAATTTTTATAGCCAACTGCGCCAATTAGCTTAAAAATATAAGTATGAGAAAACTCCAAAAAACTTTAACTAAATAAGGGAGGAAAATAAAAACATGGGAATTGATTGGCGCATCGTGATCGTACTTCTTCCTCTAATCCTGGCGCTGGGCTGGGTCGCTTTTAATATTGGCGCTGCTGCCTTAAGACAAGTTCAGGGCTTTATCAACAAATCTTAGTAAAGAACTCACAAAATAGCGGCGGTTCACCCTACCCTTACTCGGGGTAGGTTAACTGCCGCTATAGTCTATCTGATTTTTGGTTACTCTTAAGAGCCTATCATTGCCACTGCCCGTTCAATACTTTGGCTAACTGAGTCTGCAGAAGCCTGTAGAGCTGCTTGCTCAGAATCGGTTAACTGCAACTTTACAATAGATTCAACTCCCCTACATCCCAACTTGATTGGCATTCCCAAAAAGATATCCTGGAGGTCATATTCGCCCTGAAGATAGGTAGATGCTGGCACTAGCCGCGATTGGTTACGTAAAATTGCTTCTACCATCAAGCAGGCAGCAGAAGCTGGAGCAAAGTAGGCACCACCTGTCTTCATGAGTTCAACAATTTCCGCTCCACCGTTACGAGTCCGCTCCACCAGACGGTTGATGGTAGCAGTATCCATTAGTTCCGTAATTGGGATACCACCTGCAGTAGAGTATTGAGGTAAGGGTACCATCAAATCCCCGTGACCTCCCAGTACCATCGCCTTGACATCTTGAGAACAGATGCCCAATTCCATAGCAATGAAAGCTTGGAAGCGGGCAGAGTCGAGAATGCCTGCCATGCCCATGACTCGATGAGCAGGTAGTTTTGTTGTTTGCCAAGTGAGATAAGTCATCACATCGAGTGGATTAGTGACAACGATAAACAGGGCGTTTGGGGAATAAGCGATCGCATAGCGAGCCACATTAACTACGATCTGAGCATTAGTTTTGAGTAGATCATCCCTACTCATGCCTGGTTTGCGCGGAATGCCTGCAGTAATTACCACGACATCTGAACCAGCAGTCTCAGCATAATCATTAGTGCCAACAATTTGACAATCGTGACCATCAATACCCTGTGCCTCCAGTAAGTCTAGGGCAATAGCTTGGGGCATCCCTTCGACAATGTCGAGTAAGACGACATCGGCAAGGTTTTTTTGGATAATTCTCTCAACTAGAGTACTGCCAACACGCCCACTACCAATTATGGCTACGCGGTGGTGATGGCAGGCAGTCAATGAACTAAGAGGAGATGACATAAGCGCTTAATTGCTCAATCAGACTTTTGTAGCTGATCGATACGTAACCAAATATTGGGAGTTGGCACTTGACCAAACTTAACTAGTGCGTAGTCACCTTTGGTATCCATTACCTCTCCCTTAGTTTCAAATATATAAGGAGGAAAACGGGAATCGCTAGCCTTAGCTTCTAGGCTATTTTCCAGTTGTTCACGGATAGCATGAACGAAAGTTCCTTTTTTGATTTTATCTGCCATAGTTGCAGCTTTTGTGTAAAACTTCTAAACCCCTCTATCCAGTTTGACATTTCCTGCCAGTTTTAGTTCTTTAGGAACTTCAAGAGTTAAAACGGGGGAGGGGGAGACGGTTTAGATGGGAATGCCAAACTCCATTTAATTTCAATGCCGTCTAGGCTAGGAAGAAAATCTGCGTAAGCTTTGTGCTTGTTGTCACAATAGGTTTTGGGTGTTGCTGGAAAAAGATTCCGCTATAACTTAGTGCTAAGCCGCATAGTTTATTTGAAGGGTAACTTGGACTCAATACATATTTTTCACAGGTTTTTCTTTATATTTCGTCGAGAAAAATATAAAGAAAAAACAAATATTTCAAATTTACTTGACATGAAAATTTTAAAAATGCTAACTTTCCAACGTGGTCAAATATAGGATAATTACCTTGCTAAGGGAAAGCCTCTTAACAGGCATATAGTCAAATAAGTATTGACTTAGTTTGTTAAGGATAGATACAGAAATCTACTACCAAGGTGGCTTGAGTAGCGTCGTGTAAAATACGACTAAATTAGACCTTTAGACTAACTATAACTTGGTCTAAATTAACCTGAGCAAGGCATAAAATAAGGAGGAGTCGATTAATCTGATAAACTTCATTTTTGCCTGTCTAACCAGTTGAATATGGATACTATACAGGCATAAATAAGAACTTCTAGCAACTTTAAACTTGAAACAAGAGAAAGTTTATGACTGATGAAAAAATGGTAACTGTTTCATCTTTTGCTAAAGATGAGTACGGAATTAGTGCGGCTACAATCGAAGCTATGATCAACTATGGCTACGCTTTGTTAGCTATTGCCGGAGCTGATCAAGAGGTTTCTGAAAAAGAAATGGAGTGGTTAATTAATCACCAAACTAAATTTGGGGCTCCTCAAGAGGTAGTTGAACTCTACAAGTCTTTTGATTACAAAAATGCTAACATCAAAGAACTATTGTCCAAGATAAAAGTTGATGTGGCAACTTGGTCAGCGCCACCAAACTTGATATATCATGGCATTCACATGTCATCAGCTGATGGTGTTTATGCTGAGGCAGAGAGAGAAACAGTCAAACAAGCGGCCAAAATACTCGGAGTTGCTGATGATGTTGTTTTGACCCTAGAAAGTTTAGTGGATATGGAACGAGCCGTTGTCAGGATGCGTAAGGCATTGTTTCACATAGACGCATTATGATCGCAACTATTACATATGCCTTACGTGCTTAAGTGAGGTATTCCTACACTTGCTACCAAAAATCAACAGCACTTACTTATGGACAAAGCATTGCTTTGTTAGGTAGAGAGTGAGGTGTAGGAAGTGTGGGAGGATTTGTGTATAAAAAGCTCCCACCTCTGTTCATCTTCCCCCCTCACTCCCCTCTGAGTTGAAAGAGGGTATAGGCTGTGGGGTGTAGGGTGTAGGGGAAATAACCCTCTTTAATGCTTGATGATGAAAAAATTTTTTCATCGGGACTGCCTTGGAGTTTAATGCTGACATCTGGGGCAAAAATGAGATGAACGTCCTGCCAATTTAAGATTCTCAATCAGAGTGCCACAGACACGGCAATGCTGACCAGTGCGACCATAAACCCAGGCAACACCGCTATAATTTCCATTGACTCCTTGCACGTTAAGAAAGTTACTGAAGGTAGTACCACCAACCTCTATGCTCTTTTGCAAGACTTCGATAACTGCTAGGCGCAGGCGTTTTATTTGCTCTACATTCAAGGCTGCACAAGGCGTTTCTGGTCGAATTCCACTCAGAAATAGGGCTTCATCGGCATAAATATTACCCACGCCTGCCACTAATCCTTGATCTAAAAGTGCGGTTTTAATAGCACGCTGACGTTTTTTGAGCTTGCTGGCTAAGTACTCAACTGAAAAGTCATCACCAAAGGGTTCTGGACCAAGTTTCTTGAGACCAGTAATAATGGTTTCTGGTGTCTCTAATGGTGGCACCCACCACATTTTACCAAAGGTACGTGTATCAACAAAGCGCAACTCGCGGTGTTCAGGGAAGAATAATCGTACTCGCGTGTGTTTTTGCAATGGCTGGTCTCGATCAAGCCACAATAACTGACCAGTCATCCGAAGATGGACGCCCAACCAGCCGGCATTGCTGGCATCTGACTTAGTTAATTGAGCAAGTAAGTATTTGCCGCGCCGATGCCAATTTAAAATAGTAACATTCTTCATCCCCGCCAAAAAATCACCCACAGAAAGAGGGTGGGCGATGCTGCGAGCTAGCAAAACATCTCCCCCCCAAATTTTCTGTGCCAGAGTGACTTGATTTAAGCCCAGACGGACTGTTTCAACTTCAGGTAGTTCAGGCACAATTTCGATAGCTGAGTTGACTTTGCCTTGGTTGCTAAACTTTTTCTAGTTCACGCTCAGCAAAGTTATTAGTGGAAACACCACTGGCGTCTCCACTAAAACCGGTGTAGTTAACCTTGTCAAAGCGGACAATCACTGGGTAGATGATACCGCTCTTGTCTATAGAGGCTACTGTTCCGATATCGTTGTACCAGTAGGATTCTTTTCTTTTAATCCTAACTTTGTCACCACGCTTGAGTTCTGCCATAAGAGTATTTCCTTTGCGCTCTAGTTTTAAAGCGTACTACTGGAGATGGACTATCTGTTACCTTTTGTTTTTAAGTTTTATTAAACTTTATCTGCGACGACACAATAATCAACATAACCCAAATCTACTACAGCCCTTTAATTTAGTCTTGCCAGCACACCTTGACAAAATAGGAATGATTTCCCCAGAAGTCAGTGGTTCTCTCAATATCTGCGATCGCCAGATTAAAAGGAATTGCTGTAGTCAGGTACTTTTGAACTAGACTACCGAGATCAGGTGCTAGTTGAGTTGCAGTCACTGCAGCTAAGCTTATACCAAGTATTTGCTCAATTGGGCCTCGTGGCAGGATTAGGTGGGCACCTAAAGTCAAGCTAGCGGTTAAAAACATTCCCACTGAGAGATTAGTGCCACAGCGTGGATGCACTGCTAAGTTCCATTCGCCACTAGTGAGGCGCTGCAAAGCTATAGATGCTGCTCTTTTAAGATCAGCTAAGTTTACTTGACCATAGATATAAAAGCCTTTGTCAGTGGATAACCCTCCCAAGCTACTATTATCTGAGTCCAGGGTGGTTACTGAATATTTAGTTGTTTTGGCAGCACTAACTTCACCCAAAACCCAGACTGTTGCATGTTCTAAAGCATGAACTTGGCGCACCATCAATATTTCTTTTAACCCTGGAACAAATTGCAACTGCCTCAACAACTCAGCATCTTGTGTTGGTTGCGGCGCGGCAAGGTCAAAATCCCAGAAGTCGTTGATATGGGCAGCAGCCGTATTGGTCATAGCAGCTCCACTCTCAAAGGTATCTTGATTAACAGATGTTCTTTTAACTTTAGCGCTGACTTTGGCAAAGTGATGTAAAGCTTGGTAAAGCTATAGCAGTTTTGGTTTCAAAAGTTGATCTCTATGAGACGATATTTGAAACCAAGTTGCCATCTTCATAATTCAATAATTCGGTCAACAAGATCATCAATTAAGTCGTTGTGGTTAACAATTATAATTGTGCAACTCTGTTCTTTAGCCAGTCTCTGCAAAATCCTAAATTTATAGAAGATTACAAAACCTTATTGTAAGGATATCCAGAAGAGCAAGCCATTCTGTTATCCCAACAAAAAGTTATCTGGCAAAATAAAGTGGGTTACGGCGATGTCTAACCCACTCTTAGATGATGAAAAATGAACTATAAACTATGAATTGCCTTCTTCCTTTATTGCAGGTAAGGAACAGCAGTTAACATCATTGATGCAAACTTTGCCCCACTGTAGAGCCCAACGTACTAGTGCGACTCTATTACCTGTCGATGTCTTAGTCAGAATATTGCTGATGTGATTATCGACAGTACGCTTACTAATTTCTAACTGCTGGGCAATTGCCTGATTGCTTAAACCAGCGGTTACTAGTTCTATAATTTGTAGTTCGCGACCTGATAGGGACGCGGAGATATGAGACTTGCCACCAGCCATAAGTCTTTGCCCTTGATGTATACGAAAATATTGCAATAATAGCTCTCTAGGTCATTTTAACCAGTATTTTTACTCATAGAGCGGTTCTTAAGTAGTCGGACATAAATAAATGGCTCTATGTAAAGAATTATGAAATCCGTCAAAGTCACCCTACACCCTACACCCCACACCCTGCCTCAACCAGTAAACTTTATCAATGTCGCAGCTACTTAGTTAGGGGCTACAGATCTAACTTTTGCCTGAAAGTCTCTTGTACCCTGCCTTCAAGACTATCAAAATACTCTGACCAGTATTTTAGTCAAGTTATTCAAAGTTAAATTAAAAATTATGTCTGTTTGTACAGACCTCTTAATCACTGCTCACTTCTGACTCTATTAGTCGGTGATGATAGAGTTGTGGCACAATCAATAGCTGATTATTCTCTAATCTCCAATATTCTGGATTGATTAATGGGTACTTCAGCCTCCGCATAATCTGAACAAGTTGGGATCTATTTCTGTCGTGACCAATCCGCGCGTACTCTGCCTTGGTGAAGTATTATTTGATCTGCTTGCTGATCAACTGGGGCGCTCACTCGAACAAGTTGAATCATGGACACCTTATCCTGGTGGTGCTCCTGCCAATGTTGCTTGTGCTTTAGTTAAACTGGGAACCACTGCTGGTTTTGTCGGTTGCGTGGGGAAGGATGAGCAAGGAGAGAGCTTAGTTAAATTGTTACAAGAAGTCGGGGTAGACAGCACGGGCGTTCAGCGCCATTCTACAGCACCGACACGACAAGTTTACGTTGTGCGTTCTGTCGATGGCGATCGTTCTTTTGCTGGTTTTGGCGAACTTGACACTGCACAATTTGCCGATGCCTTCCTCCAAGCCTCAGATTTACCTGAGTCTATATTTGAAGATGCTGATTTTTTAGTCTTAGGAACTCTCGAGTTAGCTTATCCCCAAACTCGCGAAGCTATTAATAAAGTACTGCAACTAGCAACAACATACAATGTCAAAATTTTAGTTGATATCAATTGGCGTCCGATGTTCTGGCATGATACCAGTGCAGCCAAGCCACTAATTCAAGAACTATTAAAACACGTCGATTTTCTCAAAATTGCTAAAGAAGAAGCCCAGTTGTTCTTTAACACCACCGATGCCGGTGCCATTGCCAATCGCTTAGATTCAGTAGAAGGTGTTTTAGTGACAGATGGGGCAGGAGAAATCAACTATTGCCTGAATCAGCATGAAAGTAAGCTCAAGGCTTTTGCTGTCGATGTTAAAGATACTACAGGTGCTGGCGATGGCTTTGTTGCCGGTTTTGTTCACCAGCTGTGCCAGCAGGGACTCAAATGCCTTGCTACTCCAGACTCAGCAAGAGATACTGTTAGATATGCTTGTGCTGTGGGAGCTTTGACGACTCTGAAACCAGGAGCAATTGCAGCTCAACCTACAGCCCAAGAAGTAGAGGCTTTCCTTAGTAGTGAAAGTTATATCAAATAGAAAAAAGCATGTTAAGCATAGTCTGAGTTTAAGTAATAAGTAATAAGTAATAAGTAATAAGTGATAAGAAAAAAATATTACTTATTACTTTTCACTTAACGAATAAGGAGACACTCTTAATATTCTTTTATTTCTTCTTCAAAGCTCTAGGGCTCGGCGAGTGTTAGGGCCAACAATACCGTCAGCAGTTAAGCCTTTTTGCTTTTGAAATTGCTTGACTACAGCTGTTGTTCCTTTACCATAAAAACCATCGATTTCGATTTCAAAACCTGCATTAAACAAGGCGTTTTGAACCTGGCGGACATCTTCCCCCTGCATATATGGTTTGCTCAGTCGTAAAGTCCGAAATTCTCCAAAAGGAATGTCAAACCCACCTACAGGAGAATTCTCTAGCCGCCTCCTTGTCTGAGGGCCCCACTTTCCATCTTCCTTGATTAGGTCATTGGGATTATATCTGTTCCAAAGACGTTGAAAAGCTTGTACTGCCAAGGAGTTAATTCTGCGTCTACCAAAGCCCACATACTCAAAATGTACCAGATCCCTAGCCCCAAACCAACGCCAGGAATGCCTTGGTAAATACTGTCTCCAGAAGTTGTAGAATGGAGTATCTACGGCTAACCCACTTTGATGGTTGCTATTAGGTGGTTCAGCAGCAAGTTGAATTCCGCAGCGTCTGCCGTTAAGATAGTGGTTGTAGATAATTTGTTGCTGGGCAATTGTGCGATAAGCAGAAGTGATTGTCATCTTCTGTCCCGCAGCCTGAATAGCACGCGCTAGTGTTCTTTTGGCAGGAGCTTGTAAGTAGGGCCAAGCAGCTTTACCTAAGTTAACATCTAAATCATCAAAGGGCACTAAAACCCCAGGGACTAGGGAGTTCATTTCTCCAAGAATTTGGGTATCTAGTCCTCGCACAATTGCAGTAGAGCAGGAACTTACATCTTTAAGCAATAATGGTTCCAGTTTTAATTTTTCGTTTTCCTGCCAAACTTCAACATGGTCATTAAAGGCATACCAAATATTCTTATCCTGAAAATTATCTTCGGCAAAGACAACTTGGATGTGAAATTTTTCTTGTGGAAGAAGTTTCCAGGTTTCGAGTTCCAGCTCTGTCCCTTGTTTGATACTCTGCTTGTCTTTTGTTGACAATTTATCGCTTTCTAGGGGCTTTTGCTTGAGAACTGTATCCTCTACTATTTTTAGCTTTAGAGCCATTACCAACCTCTATAATAGTATGCTCAATTGAGTAATCTTTCTTGAAGATAGTTCAGTTAGAGTGCCGTAGCGCTTAGTTGTGTAAAGTATAACAACAGGACATTTTAAATTAGACTGGCGAAGAGCCACTGCCCATGCTTACAGCATAGACTCCTAATGGACTGTCAGTAGGTTCAAAGGTATGGAATTGAGTTTACATCAAATTAATGAGTAAAGATCAACCCCTGCAACAGATAATTTACAATCAAATTGCCGCAGCGCCTCAGAAGCGGATTACATTTGCTGAGTACATGGACTTAGCACTTTATCACCCGCAGCAGGGTTACTATGCTACTGGTGCCGTCAATATTGGCTCAGAAGGTGACTTTTTTACTTCGCCTCACTTAGGTAGAGATTTTGGGGAATTACTTGCCCAGCAGTTTGTTCAAATCTGGAATATCTTAGGAAAACCAACTCCCTTTACCCTTGTAGAAATGGGAGCAGGGCAAGGATTACTTGCCGCAGATATTCTGAGTTATTTACACAGAAAGCAACTTGACTGTTTTGTAGCTGTAGAATACATAATCATTGAAAAAGCAACTGGACTGATTGCTCAACAGCAACAACTACTGCAAAAATTAAAACTATCAGAGCAAAACCATCACCAACAATTACCTGTGCGGTGGTCTTCCTTAGAAGAAATACCGGAAAACTCGATTACTGGCTGCTGTTTTTCTAATGAGTTAGTGGATGCTTTACCAGTACATCAATTTGTAATTGAACAACGACAGTTGCGTGAAATTTATGTTACCACAGCTGAGCAATTAAGAGTTAGCACTCAGCACTCAGAAGTCAGCAGAGAAAAAGTAATTGATGTTGAATTTAAGTCTTCATTGGTAGAAGATATCCAAAATCAACTATCGAATCAGAATCGTAATGATGAAATTAAATTTATAGAGGTTGCAGATACTGCTTCTACACCTCAACTTAGAGAGTACTTTGATTGGTTGGGAATTGATTTACTCTCCGGTAATTACTCTGATGGATATCGCAGTGAAGTTAATCTGGCGGCTTTGGAATGGCTTAAGAATATTGCTAACCGACTAAAGCGAGGATTCTTGTTAACAATTGATTATGGCTACACAGCAGAACGCTATTACCTAAGTGCGCGTCATCAAGGGACATTACAATGCTACTATCACCATCGACATCATGACGACCCTTATCTATATATTGGGCATCAAGATATTACTGCTCATGTAAATTTTACTGCCCTGGAGCGTCAAGGAGAATTGTGCGGTTTACGCAAAGTGGGTTTTACTCAACAGGGTTTATTTTTAATGGCATTAGGATTAGGAAAACGTCTTAGTGATCTTTCGGCAACTGGTGAGACTATTGCTAAAGGAAAAGATGTTTTACAGATCATGCAACGTCGTCAGGCTTTACACCAATTGATCGATCCTATGGGAATTGGAGGTTTTGGTGTTTTGGTACAGAGTAAAGGGTTAAATTGGGAACAAAGACAGATAGAACTTCAAGGTTTAAGCGTACCACCGATGTGAAGCCTCTTTCGTCTTAAAACATGAAATTGCCTACAATTACTCTACACACTACACTCTAAATTAATATTAGTTGCTCGTTATTAATATTAGTTGCTCATTGCCAACAACGATTGCCAATCTTTAATTGCTTGCTCTGACCAAAGCCAGTTTTTACCTAGGGCTTCAGGTTGGAAATTAAGGGGATCATCTGTCATAACTTTTTGGCGCAATTGTAGTGATTTATTTAATAACTTTGTCCGCTTCTGATCTGTTTGCTCCTCTGCAGAGCGCCACATTCCCAGCGCTAAACCTGCATAGGTAGTTAGGACTTCCCTTTTGGCTTCCTCTCCTTTAGCATTTGCCTCAACTTGTGCCTGATCAATCAGACTCAACGCCTTCAACCAGGAATTGTTAGCTCTCTCAATCTTGCCTTCAGCGTAGTAGGCAAAACCTAGGGCGTTTTGATAATGCCAAGAATCTGGTTGCGCTTTGAGAGCACTTTCCCAGTAGCGTCTGGCATCATCTAGCTGGAATTCCTTGCTGCCAGTGAGGATAGATTGCCATGCTAGACGTCCTCTGAGAAAACTTACAATGGGATTATCGAGTTGCGATTTAGGAACAGCAGCCAGGGCAGCAGTTGCTGAGGGTAATGCTGAGCGCTCTAACAAGGCTTCTGTTGCCTTTCCCCCAGGAACAATATTACCCTGGCTAAACTGTTCAATCGCATAGGCTGTAACCGTTTTAGTGTCGGCTGTTTGAAGATCAGGACTTGGTTGTAGTGCTGGAATATCTACTACTGAAGAATCTGCCTGAGTTAATAACTGCCCTGGTGAAGGCTGACGGCTCTGGAATAACCAAAATCCCAACAGGAAGAATGCTACAATGCCAGTCGCTCCTAATCCGATCCACAGTTGGGGAGCGCTGCGCAATTTTTGCCACCAGAGTTTGGAAGTTTTTGATTGCCTTAATCTAGGAGTTTGGAGGGACTCTGAAGGGCTTTGAGGTTTTATTGGGGAAGCTGTATCATTTGTGGTGACAGGTGCTGTTACTGCTGATTCTTGGTCTAGAGAAGTTGGTGGGCTGCTAGGAGTAGCTGCCAATTGCCCAGAGTTAAAATCCGATTTCCTTAGAGGCTTGTGTTCAAAAGAGGAGGATGCTACCGGCTCATTCTCCTCTGGCTCATTCTGAACCGATTCAGAATTGAGATCGTTAAGTAAACTCCTAATAAAGTCTGCTTCGGTTGCTTCTAGTTCTGAGCTTTCGTCATCATACTCACCTAAGTCTGACATTGAAGAGTCATCTTCAATATCGGGAAAATCCGTAGGATTGAAAGCTGGTGGCGTGAATAATGCCTCTTCTTCGTTGATGGGTAGAGAAGTTTCCAGTGGCTCTGGTAGCCTCAAAATTTCTCCCCGATTATAGGCTGCCTCATCAATATCAGTAAGGAAACCGTGAAATTCTGAATGCAGATATAGAATCGGCAAAGCCCAATACAACTGGTTAGATCCGTAAGCAGAAACTAGTCCCTGCCGCGCCCGAGAAAGACTCAGATCAATGGGATAACCTTGATTGAGGTTGCGGTAAAGTAATCTTGTTAGTGTCAGCGCTACCTCATCGGGAATCCGCTCTGCCATTGCCAAAACAGCCGGAATTCCCCGCTTCACCATAGCTCCGGCTAAGTTTCCCTCTCTAGGGCTTGACTGGTCATCTGAGGCTGCTGTGTAGGCACCACGGCAGGAGTTAAATACTGCTAACTGGATGCCATTATTTACTAGTAATCCTGCTAAATCTTCGCCATTTAAGGTTTCAGTTAAACCAGTTTTGTTACTTACTAGATGAACATCACCACCAGATTCCCCTAGGTTAGAATGACCTGCATAGTGGAAAACTTGATAATGACCTTGTTCTAGAGCTTGGGTAAGTTGTTCACGTCCTGGCTGTTCTAAAATCGTTAGTTCAATTGCTGGTGGTCCATTGGGAGAACGACGGCGGAGCTCTTCTTGCAGGTGAATTGCTTCTTCTGCTAATTCTAAACTTTCTTGATCACTAGGTCCAGCAATTACCATTAAAATCTTCAAGTTGTGGTTACTTGCAGAAGAAAGTGTTCTTACTGGGCTCATTAACCGCGTACCCATCTGGTAACGGGAGAAAGCAACATCAGTGCCTGTTGCCAGGGGACGATCATCTGCGTGCAGCACTTCCCAAGGTAGGCGGGGCAAGCGCGTTCCTTTTAATCCTAAACGCAGTCGCAACACTTCTCCCTTGTTTTGGGCAACTGCCTGTGCCATCATCCAACTATCTCGCAAGCTGCCTTGAAATAGAGCGTCGTAGAGTTGTTCACCCAGCGCTACTAAGTTAAGAGCACAAGGACTTACTGAAGTATCTTCCACCGGAGAAAAAAAGCTGTCTCGTAGGAAGGAAGCATTACCTTCTAAGACATCCATCAGCGGGTCATTCATCAACTGCCGCGCTTGAGAGAGCCAATCTTCCACAGGCCAGCGCACTCGCTCTTCTGCCAGTGGCACTCCTGGTGCTACTCGTTCAATACGCACCAGATATTCGTCTTCCCCTAGGGGAGTAGCGGAGATATGGAATTCCTGTGCCACTGTTGCCATATGGTCAATTTTGCTCAATGTCAAGGGCATTAGCTGCTTCCGAAAAAGTCTGGAGTTTTTAGTATTCTGGCTTACAAACAATATTGATTGATTTGAGTGGATGAAAGTTTCCTCTAACGGTAGTTTGGTGGTAAGTGATGACCACAAGCCCAAGTTTTAGATTGTGGTGAGATTTTTTTCAACTTTTTCCGGATGGCTCTGAACAAGCTTGTATTAGTGAAATGGTAGATGCACCCTGATTAACGATCCCAGGCTCACCGGTTTGAGCCGGGGATTTTTTCGTGATCCCAACGGCTATAGCTGAGATAAGCTGCCACATAATTTTATTGGCATTACTTTGTGAGTGACAAATAAATATTGCTATTTTTAGTGATTATTGGGAAGTTTTGCCCTTAGTTAATAACTCTATGTTATTTATCTTACCAATTAGCAAGCGCTTGTGTGGTTATCTTCTTGACAAGAGAAATTGTTTATTCGCAAGTGCTTGCCCTTGAGTTCAATGATAAGGTGTTAGGTCTTAGGTTTTCTAAAACCGTGAACCCAAAACCTAACACCCAAAACCTTGTTCAACTCCTCATGCCAAGATTTATTGCCCTCAATAGGAGGCAGCCAGTACGACTTGGGATTAGCTCCTAGCACTGCCAAACCTCCTTGCCACTTAGAGTATCTCAAATGATTGTACTTCCAGCACAGGACCAATCATGGCAAGGGTCATAATATCTTCCCTGATCTCTCCTTCAATTTGCACTTGCAGTTGCGAGGACTGTAAAACTGGTGGTAAATCCTTAAGTTCATAGGTTACTCCGTCTTCGGTTACTAATGCCCAGACACCAGATCCAATGTCTTGATATTCAATAACTCCAGTAGCGCTAAAACTCATAAACTCTTACCCTTCTAATTTGGTATACTCATTTCCGCAAGGGAACCGAGGAAGAGGTATTGACAATTTTTTCAGAACACGATTATATGCAATTTAAATGCACCTTAACTGATCAATCTTCCTTCTCCTTTACTCGCTAAGTAGGCAAGTCCAAAGCAGAGTAAGGCATTGGTAAGCAAGAAACCACGAGCTACAATTCCACTGCCCAGCCACAACAGACTTGGTGAAACTACGGCGTTGATAGCCAAACAACTAGCAACTCCTAGAGCAGAACCTATTGCCAGCCACTTCCATTGGGAATGTCCTAAGAGTAACACTATTAATCCCAAAGGAATCAATACGCTGGCGAAAATGGGGTTTAAGGCGCTGCTAGCTTGGATAGTACTACCTAATTCTGGAATTGAACTACCCATAACTCTGAAAGGCCACTGGGGCAGATCAAAGATGTAAAAACCTTGCAGGAAAAATAAGCCACTGCTACCAGCAACTAGACCAAAAGAGAGGGGCCAACTCCAGCCAAAGGGGAAGTAATTACGCAATAACCAGGCTAGGATGTAAGAACCTAAAACCATTGCCACTTTTGGCAACAGAGCAATGGTACCGCCATCAATCCAGAAGCGGGGATTAAGATAACCGTTATCTCTTAGCCAACGAAAGAAATCACGGAAGGTAATTTGTCCCCTGATGGCAAGTTTCACTGCTGCTGCTGCATCTAGATGTCCAGCACCAAAGTGGTTGAGGGGGTCTTTTTCAATACGGCGGGTAGATTGCTTAAGGACATTCAAAACTTCGGCGGGTTCATTGATGCCGCTAGCTTTGACTAAGGCTGCGACAGCAGCAACGTGGGGAGCAGCCATGCTAGTACCTTGGTAAGCAGCAAAGGTTGGCTGACCGGTTTTGGGGTTGATGGTTTCTTGTAAAATCTTACCAGCTTCGCTACCACCAGGGGCGGAGATATCGACGCCAGCACCAAAGTTGGAGTATGGAGCTTTAATACCGGAGGAATCGATGGCAGAGACGCTGATAACTTTGGGATAACGTGCGGGGTAAGAGGAAGCGTTTTGGTTAGAGTTACCAGCTGCTGCCACAATTACAACATCTTTGTTATAGGCATAGTCAATAGCTTCTGCCATCAGCTTGCTCTCGCCAGCACCGCCCAGACTCATATTGATCACGTCGGCACCATTGTCAGCAGCGAAGCGAATCGCTTCGGCAATATCGGCAATCGTACCGCCACCATTGGCACTTAATACCTTGATAGGCATGATCTTGGCTTCGTAGGCTACACCGGCAACACCGTAACCGTTGTTGGTGGTTTGGGCAATAGTGCCAGCAACGTGGGTACCATGCCCAAAATCATCTGTTGCCTCAACTGTGTCGTTAACAAAGTCGTAGCCTTTGACAAAAGTAGTATCTTTCAAGTCTGGGACTCTGGTAACGCCAGAGTCAATTACTGCCACCGTGATGCCACTACCCTTGGTTTCTTCCCATGCAGACTCGATATTAATGCTGCGTAGGTTCCATTGCTGGCTATAGTAAGGGTCGTTGGGACTAGTGAAGCTGGGATTAGTGGGATAATCAGTATTTTGCTCAGATGAAGTTGCTGAACAGTTGTAGTCTACAGGTTCCGGCAGACTATAGAGATAATTAGGCTCAATATATTCCGTTTGCTTAGAAAGTCCAGATTTCTTGAGAGCTTTGAGTAATTTTTTGTCGCCTTCGACGATATAGATATTGTCAGCAAGAGAAAATAGGCTATTGAGATGGGGAGCGACGTTGTATTCTTGAGCAATTTCTTCTAATTGCTCAGTAAGTTGGGCGGTTGGGATATCCTCACGGAAATCCAGGATGATTGAATCAAATTTGCCTTGATGTGCTAGACCTTTGAAGTTAAATAGGGCAAAACCCAGGCCGAGCACAAACAAAGACAATAGTAAAAGCTTTTTCATAGCAACCTTATCTGCTGTCGCGCCAGTTTAATTTCTAAGATAGCTCATTAGTTAAGGACGCTAGCAATAGCCATGAAGTTTTTGGTTTACTGAATTTAGCAGTAGTGACTCAGACGAGTTAAGGAAGAAATGATCTCCTGTAAACATCTCCAGTGAGAATTCGACCTTGGTTTGCTCTCGCCATGCTTTCAAATCATCAGCACTAGCTTTCCAATCTTGCAAACCCCCAAAGGCAGTAATAGGACAATCTAGCGGTGCTTCAGGAGTATAGACGTAAGTTTCAAGAACTGAAAAATCTGCCCGCAGTGTTGGGAGAAACAGTTTCATTAATTCTGGACTACTTAGTACTTCTTCAGGCGTGCCGTTGTAGCGGCGTAGTTCTTGCAGGAATTTTGATTTTGGTAAAGCATGAATAGGCGGATGAGGATCAGGCATTTGAGGAGCGTGGAGAGCACAGACAAATAGATGTACTGGACTCAAGTTACTTTTTCTGCGCAGTAGTCGAGTAAGTTCAAAACTAATCAGTGCGCCCATACTGTAACCAAAGAAGGCAAAAGGTTTATTAAGTAGAGGAAGTAGAGCTTTCTCTAGGGCCTTAATCAGAGGTTGAATATGAGTAAATGGAGGCTTCATTAACCGCATTCCACGCCCAGGAAGTTCGATCGGACAAACCTCAATATCAGGTAATATTTTTTCTGGCCAGGTGTGAAACATCAAAGCTCTACCGCCAGCATAATGGAAACAGAATAGTCGCAGTTTTGCTGTGGGATTAGGTTGAGGACAAGTAACCCAAGAGTTGAATATCTGAGTATTTTTCATAGGAAATAAAATTAGTTCTTGACTACTATCAAAAGCGTCACAAAGAGTTCAATTTTAGGTAATAAGGTAATAATAAATAATAAAATTATTTATTATATCACATGTGTTCTGACAACTTTATTTCCAGTCTAGGTACTAATGTACCAATATTTCTGTTCAATTTCTTAAAATCTTGACACTGCTTGCTGATGATTGCTGTTGACTAAACCTTCCGTATACTAAGTACCTGCAACCTTGATAAAGGTTGTTGGTTGAGGCAGGGTGTAGGGTGTGGCGTAACTTTGGGTTATCTCATAATTCTTTACACAGCAACGTTTATTTATGTCCGACTACTTATAAACGCATCTTTAACTGGTTGATGAAATCTTCCTATGTAACAATTCTTTGCTTTTTGAGGCAAAACACCCCATAATAATTAATACATAGAGTAAAACGAATTAGAAAAATAGTTTACATAGAATTTTATCTATACATTTATAGTTTGGAAGGTGTGTTTCAAAGCTCAAGGCGGTTATGACTCAGTTTTTTGCAGAGACATTTTGGTTGGTGCCCTGCTATCCTTTGATGGGAATACTGCTGGCGTTGCTTTGGTCTCCGGGGATGATCCAACGTACAGGACCTCGACCAGCAGGCTACGTGAATCTGTTAACAACATTTCTTGCCCTAGGGCACGGTATCCTGGCTTTTGCAGCAGTTTGGCAGCAGCCGCCTCAATATGTAGAGATTTCCTGGCTGCACGTTGCCGGATTAGATCTGACAATTCCTTTAGAAATTTCTGTACTCACCGTTAGTGCCACCATGTTGGTGACTGGGATGAATTTCCTGGCACAGGTTTATGCCATTGGTTATTTAGAAATGGACTGGGGATGGGCACGATTCTTTGCTTTCTTGTCGTTGTTTGAAGCTGGAATGTGTGGCTTGGTGTTGTGCAACTCCCTATTGTTCAGTTATATACTGCTGGAAATGTTAACCCTGGGAACCTATTTGCTGGTTGGATTCTGGTTAAACCAATCTCTGGTAGTAACAGGGGCACGAGATGCGTTTCTAACCAAGCGGGTGGGGGACCTGTTTCTGCTGATGGGAGTGCTGGCGCTCTATCCCCTGGCAGGCACCTGGGATTTTAGTGAGTTAGCTCAGTGGGCGAAGACAGCTCAATTGCAGCCAACGGTAGCGGCACTGTTGGGACTGGGGCTAATTGCCGGTCCGATGGGCAAGTGTGCTCAGTTCCCACTGCATCTGTGGCTTGATGAAGCGATGGAAGGTCCAGTTCCCAGCACAATTTTACGAAATTCCGTGGTGGTGGCAACGGGAGCCTGGGTGTTAATCAAGCTAGAGCCAGTGCTGGCGTTATCTCCAACGGTGTTGGCGGCAATGATTGCTATTGGTGCCGTTACTGCCATTGGTGGCACACTAATTTCTATCGCTCAAATTGACGTCAAGCGATCGCTATCCTACACAGTGAGCGCCTATATGGGGTTAATCTTCATTGCTGTAGGAACACACCATACAGAAGCAGCACTGCTGCTAATTCTGACTCATGCCCTGGCACAGGGACTCCTGATTATGAGTACAGGCTCGATCATACTCAACACCATTACCCAAGATTTGACTCAGCTGGGCGGATTGTGGAGCCGTCGTCCAATTTCGGGAATTTGCTATCTAGTCGGGGCGGCTGGCTTGATTGGAATGCCTCCACTAGGTGGATTTTGGGCACTGCTGAAGTTAGCAGACGAGGTTTGGGCAACTCATCGGTGGATTGTTGCTATCTTGCTGCTGGTTAATGCTCTAACGGCATTTAGTATGATACGTGAGTTTGGACTAATTTTTGCAGGACAACCCAAACAGATGACACAGCGATCGCCAGAGAACTTTTGGCTAGTTACACTGCCGATGATGCTTCTAATGGGTTTTACACTACATTTGCCCTTGATTCTACAAAGTTTATCCCTTCTACCCAGTTGGGCAAGCTTCAACAAGAGTATTTTCTGGCTACTACTGTGTTCTAGCCTGATTGGTTGCATTGCTGGTACAGTAACCTACGTCGGTCAAAGGATTTCTAAACCGATTCAACTTCCCTGGCGTCAATTGCAAGACTTTTTTGCCTACGACCTTTACACTCCAAAGTTGTACCGCTCCAGTATCGTATTCAGCGTCGACTGGGCATCTCGAATTGCAGACTGGTTCGATCGCTTCATCATCGACGGTGTTGTCAATTTAGTGGGATTGGCTTCTCTTTTTGGCGGTGAAGCACTCAAATATGGCAACAGCGGACAGGGACAATTTTACCTTTTAACCATTGCATTAGGCAGTTTAGCCCTCACCATTGCTTTGAGCTGGTCATTGATTTCACAGCTGTTACTTCCTCAAGTTAATTTCTGAAGTTAATCAACACTAAAGGATTTGCTAACAAATACTCATATCGGTTGATCTGACAATATGCTCAGTATACTAATCTGGTTTCCAGTTCTAGGCGCGATCGCTGTTGGATTCTTGCCCTTGCCCCTAGCTCGGTTAAAGCTGATTACATTGACAATCAGTGGTATTGTCCTCCTCTGGACACTCTGGTTAATGAATCAATTTGACTTTAACAACCCGCTGCTTCAGTTACAAGAATACATTCCCTGGCTGACATCTTTGGGATTAAATTACAACCTGGGAGTAGATGGGCTGTCGCTACCGCTGTTAGCTCTAAATAGTTTTTTGACCTGGATTGCTATCTATAGTAGTAGCGAACAGACTAACCGCCCCCGCCTCTTTTACGCCTTGATTCTACTGGTAAGTGGAGCAGTAGCAGGTGCATTCCTGGCACAAAATTTGCTGCTGTTTTTCCTGTTCTACGAATTGGAACTAATCCCGTTTTACCTGCTGATTGCCATTTGGGGTGGTGAAAAGCGTGGGTATGCTGCTACCAAATTCTTGCTTTACACCGCCGTTTCTGGTGCCTTGATCCTCGCAGGTTTCTTGGGCTTAATTTGGTTTACGGGCGCATCCAGTTTTGCTTATGAGTCAATAGCCGGACAAACTCTTCCTCTAGGACTACAAATTCTACTGCTGAGTGTCCTACTAATTGGATTTGGCATCAAAATTCCTCTAGTACCATTGCATACGTGGTTGCCAGATACCTATGTTGCTGCCTCCTCACCTGTGGTAATTTTGTTGGGAGGGGTATTAGCTAAACTGGGTGCTTATGGAATTCTCCGTTTCGGTTTAGGACTGTTTCCTGAGGCTTGGGCAACTTTAGCACCGGGATTGGCAACTTGGGCAACGGTAAGTGTTCTCTATGGGGCGATGGTGGCGATCGCTCAAAAAGATATTAAACGCATGGTAGCCTACAGTTCCATTGGACACATGGGTTATATTCTCTTAGGTGGAGCTTCACTAACTGCTCTAAGCCTAGTAGGAGCAGTGGCTCAAATGGTAGCGCACGGTCTGATTTTGGCAATTCTCTTTCACTTAGTGGGTGTGGTAGAAGCTAAAGTAGGAACCCGTGAACTCGATGTTCTCAATGGGCTAATGAATCCGATCCGGGGATTGCCTTTGATTAGTGCCTTACTAGTGCTTAGTGGTATGGCAAGTGCCGGAATTCCTGGTTTAGTGGGGTTTGTCGCAGAATTTTTAGTATTTCAAGGCAGCTACAGTGTCTTTCGGCTACAAACCCTGTTGTGCGTGGTTGGTAGTGGATTAACGGCTGTTTATTTTGTTATTCTGCTAAACCGTACCTGCTTCGGGAAATTGGACAATGCGATCGCCTATTTCCCTAAAGTTGAATGGCGAGAACGAGTTCCAGCACTAATTCTGGCAGTTACCATTCTTTTTCTAGGAATTCAACCAACTTGGCTAGTGCGTTGGAGTGAATCGACTACAACTGCAATGGTTGCAGCTATTCCTAAAGCTCAAACGGAACTAGTTGCAATTGAACAAGGAGACAGCAGACAGGAGCCAGGAATCAGAACCAAAAAAATGGAAGACACTGTGGCAAAGGCAGAGATATCTTTGCCCAATAACTGACTCCCCAGGAGCATAGAATTCTTCTTGCCAAGCTACTCTGTTTTTATTCCTTTCTGAGTCGAAGACTTCCCGCCGAAAGCTTTTTAAAAACAAAAAATAAACCACCTCAATTCTTCATTTTTGCCATGGCAACGACTATCGTTTCCCCTTCACCAACTAAACTTCCTCCTTCGACCCACGAATTTGCCGATATCATTCATCGCCTGGAAGCTGGTGGGTCAATGTTACCAGATACTCCCGAAAATCTCATGCAAATTATTGGCATTTACAAAGCCTATGCAGTGCCAATGGATTTTTACTGGCGGGATTTACTCTACATTGCCGAGCGCGTTTTTTTGAATCCACTACCTGCGTTCAAATATTTCCTACCTAAAGAGTACCTGGAACTGCACAACCATTATGCGGGAGAGGATGCTGACTTGCGGATTTGGCGGGGAGAAGCCACTGCTCATCCAGAGTTACTGGAATTCATGCAAACAGGGGAAGTCAAACAAAAGTTCCCCAAATTGTTTCACCATCTGTGGCACGATCGCATCAATATGGAATTCGCCGAAGCATGTATGCGTTCAATGTTCTGGCATCGACAGATGTATGCGCCAGTCAACAAGTTTGACTCCTATCTCGATACAGATGAGTACAAAGCCAATGCAGATCAAGCTATTCGTGCCTACTTCCAAGGCAATCCCTTAATGTTGGGACTCTACAAACTCTTCCCAGATATGTTTATTGAACAAGTTAGGCAACTTTCCTATTATGCCAATCTGGGATTGTTCTGGGAGGTGATGGCTCCTGTATTTTTTGAGATGTCTGACCTTTATGATGAAGGCAAATTTAAAAGCGTTCCAGATGCCATGAATTTTTTGGTCAACGGGATTTTTGCGATCGCAGGTCGTCCCATCTACCACCATGTTTACATTAGTGGTGAATGCTATGAAATTATCCCTAAGTCTAAAGGCTTTATGTGGCTTTATGAAGCCGCTCTACCCTATGTTGAAGCTGTATTCTACCGTACATCTCCATTCCGGGGTACCAAGTCCTATAATGCCCAAGCCAGACAAGTTCCCACTGACCAAAAAGACTTTCACTATGGCATCCTCTACGCCGATGTTTTCCCAGTCGGCACTGCTGGCATTCCACCCACCTTACTAATGCAGGACATGCTGCACTTCTTACCGCCGTACCTGGTAAATTACTACCAGCAGCACTGTCGAGGAGAAAACGATATGTTAATCCAACTGGGAATTACTTTTCAGCGCTCAATGTACAACGTTACCTCCGCCGTAATTCAGGCATTACGCACAGCCCTTCTGTATCCGCTCGATGACCCTAATCCTAAGCATCTGATGGCAAACCGTCAGTTCTTTGAGTTACAACTGGATCGATTCAAACGGAAAGAAGCCCGTCTGCGTGATATTCAGTGCCAGGACTACCGATAATACCAATTTCTTTCCAAGAATGCTACAAATAGTTTTGTAATAAGTAATAAGTAATAAGTAATAAGTAATAAGTTTAATTTACTTTTGATTGCTTAAATTGAACTATTTTTTTAGTGCCTATTACTTGTAAGTTTTACTCAAAAAATATTTGTAGCAGACATTTAATTATTTCCAATGAAATTATCCACTTTAAACACTCTTCCACTTCACCATACCCCTACAGTTGCAAGGTAATTTAAATGGCAAACATCGTTGATATCGCAGTCAGTGCAGGTAACTTTAAAACGCTGCTAACTGCTGTTGAGATAGCTGGCTTAGTTGAAACACTAAAAGGTTCCGGTCCATTTACTGTATTTGCGCCCAATGATGATGCCTTCGCCAAACTGCCTCCCGGAACGATTCAAACTCTAGTACAAAATATCCCACAACTCACTCGAATTCTGACGTACCATGTTGTGCCAGCTAAGTTAACACGAGCAGATTTAGCCAAACTCGACACTGTCATTTCGATAGAAGGCTCACCAATTCCCATTCACGCTTCCGATGGATTTGAAGTGAAGAATTCAACAGTGGTTGCTGCTGATATTGAAGCAGATAACGGTATCATTCATGTCCTAGAGCAAGTCATATTAATGGGATGACTCATACAGATTAATTGATATACTTGGTTGGACTTGTTGACAAAAGGTATTGGCTTGCCAGATACTGATTAACTGAAATTCACCCCATCTTTTAGGCTGGAGTTTTGCTCAAAACCCGATAATTAGTTTAAGGAAAGAGCACCAAGCAACAAATATAGCAACTGACATGCAGATTAGGACATACTATTTTGATTCAAAGGTAACTCTTAACTCTTAACAGGGAAACGTGAAAGTGTCCTAACAGCTATGGCGACTGCTATATATCTATTATTATTACTTATTACTTATTACTTATTACTTATTACTTATTACTTACTATCTTCATTCCGCCTCGCCAATTAAGGTAAAGCTTGCCCAATTGTTAGGATCACGCTTTTTTTCAAGCATCGTCAACATCGCTTGGCGCAGGGCTTGGGCTTTGTCGAGTTTGCCCTCTTCGAGATTGGTATAAAAATCTATCATCAATGTAGCAGTAGCGTAGTCTGGCACCCGCCACAAGGAAACCAGAACGCTGGGAACACCAGCAGTGATAAATGAGCGTGAGAGTCCAATAACACCATCTCCAGTTAGCTTGCCTCTTCCAGTATTGCAAGCGCTCAGGACAACAAGTTCAGCTTTAAGATTTAGGGGAGCGATTTCTGGAGCTGTGAGCAAACCATCATCGGTTTGGGTGGGGGCAAGTGCGATTGCACCAGGAGCCTCTAGTGCTTCGAGCCAAGCAGACTTTCCCTCGTTAATACGTTTATGAACTAAGAAGTGATCCAATAAGCCGTGAGTTGCCAAATGAATTATTCTGGCATTAGGCATTTTCTGCATAATTGTCACCTTGGAGGCTTTGTCACCAATCAGAGGAGCTGTATTATGTATCTGGGCAATCTCTTGGGCTTCCCTTTCTGCACCTGGCAATGAGGTTAACTGCCTAGGCAGTTTCTCCCAGTTAGTTGCAATCTTTGGCATGGTAGGATTGCCTACCACCAGTACCTCAGATGCATTACCAGGGACTTGTGGGCGACGCTTATGGGTTAAATCGAGTACTTGAATCGAGGGTGCAGTCTGAATCGTGTGTTTTTCGATTAAATATTTGTCGTTTTTGTCTAGCAGAGCAGGAAAAGGAGCTAGGAATAGAGATTCTTGGGGTATAAAGATAATGCGTTCTTCTGGATTGGTGGGTAAGAGTTGAGCAATAGGTTGGATCAACAGATCATGGAGTTGCCGTAAACCATTAGCTTTTCTATCTAGCACCTCTTTACTGTCACGAGCTCTAGCACCAATAGATTTACGGGTTTTTTTAACTAATTTTTCCAGGGATTTACCTTTGAGTTCAACTTGCTTGAAGGCTATTTCACCTGTAGGTTTGACTACCCAGATGTAGAGAGAATTAAAAACGATTGAATATTCAACCAGCGTAGCTTTTTGTTGTCTAGCTATTTGCTGGATTTGCTTGGTTGTTAGAGGTTCGGTGGAGATAGGATTAATGGTACCTTGTAAAACTTGGTTGGA
Organism: Symploca sp. SIO3C6; assembly: GCA_010692425.1. Classification (GTDB taxonomy): domain Bacteria; phylum Cyanobacteriota; class Cyanobacteriia; order Cyanobacteriales; family Coleofasciculaceae; genus SIO3C6. The sequence continues at coordinate 147,051 of JAAHHJ010000002.1, forward strand.
GTTATCTGATATACGTGAAGCTAATAACTCTACAAAAGCTCTGGCTCTACCTCTTTCGGCAATCTCTAGGGCTTGATTGGTTTTATTAAGGGCTACTAGAGTTTGTTGTAGATTGCGATAGACATCAGTTTGGGTGTCAAAGATGGAGACTTTGTTAGCATCAGTTAATTCAGGGCGTAGAGATTCGTAAACCTCAATAGCTTTCAATAGCCTAATAGAAGCATCAGTATACTGCTCTAGATTATAGTATGCAGCTCCTATAGTGTTGAGGGAAGCTGCTTCTGCTTGTCTAGATCCGATTTCCCTAGCAATCGCTAAAGATTTCTCCTCGAAAGTGATTGCCTTGTGATATTCTCCCAGTTGAAAGTAAGCAGAACCCAAATGAGTAAGGGCATAAGCTTCTCTGGTTCTATTCTCGGTTTCCCTAGCAATCGTCAGAGACTGCTCGTATAATTTGATCAATTCTTGAGGTTCTAAGAACTTGTAAGCAAGTTGCAAATTATTGAGGACAATCGCTTCTTCTGTTTGAGCGTCGATTTCCCTAGCAATCGCCAGAGACTGCTCGTATAATTCAAATGCTTTTTGGTATTGCTCAAGATCAGAGTAAGCAAGTCCCAATTTAGCAAGGACATAGGCTTCCCCTGCTCTATCGTTGATTTCCCTTGTAATCGCCAGAGACTGCTCGTAGAATTCGATTACTTTCTGGTATTGTCCTAGGGCATGGTAAGCAAGTCCCAATTTAATCAGGGCATTGGCTTCTTTTGCTCTATTGTTGATTTCCCTTGTAATCGCCAGAGACTGCTCGTAGGATTCGATTACTTTCTGGTATTGTCCTAGGGCGTGGTAAGCAACTCCCACATTAATTAGAGAAGATGCTTCTTCTGCTCTATTCCCAATTGTCTGATAGATAGTCAATGCCTGTAGCCAAGACTCCAAAGCATCGTTAAACTGACTATTGTTGTATTGTTGAATACCTTGTTGTACTAGTAGGTAGGCTTCGGCTTGAGGATTAGCTGACATTTGAGCTAACAATGGCTTTATTGAGAAAGCAGGAAGTAAAGGCACTGTGCTAGCCGATAGTAGAGAGATGAGGGCGAGTAGTGTAATGCTTTTCAATCGCATAGCGGTAGAATACCCTTATTAGCTAATATTTTTCTCGTTTAGCACCCTATGCAGAAACTAAAATACTGCCTATTAAAGTGAAGCAGCATTTTACTGAGCTTCTGAAGTCTCACAAAAGTCAGCTTATCCTTATTCTCACCACCTGATATCTAAGGCTAGATAGAATCCTGATGCTGCCCTTATATATATCCTTATATATATTTGGAGACTCTAAGAATATGCAAGATGCTAATAAAATAATAAATTATAAATTGTCATCAAAAAGTATCAAACAGGAAATAGCATTGTTATCACGTATTACTTATTACTTATTACTTATTACTTATTACTTAAAATTCAGACAATAACTTTCCACATCATCCAACCCAATACCACTGTACCAAGATGTTGCAGCACAAGTGATCGCCATGATTGACCAGCAATTTTTTGTGTGAGCAGCACTGTCAGCAAGACACCTGTAATTAAAGTAGTTCCCTGCAAAAAAGCGATGACAGCTGGATGAGCAACCAAAACAGGTAATCCTTCTGTGCTCAAACCAAAAGTGGCAAAAGTAACTGGTAACAGCCTTCCTCCTTCAGTTAAACCCAGCCGTAAATAGTGAGCCAAGTTACCTGCCAGCACTAATGGTAAATAACCATAAGCCAACTTAACAAAAGAGCGAGGTCGAGTAATGTTCCTTCTCAACTTACCCTCTGGAAATACAGATTTAAAATTGTGACTTAGTAGATAAAAAAGCTGCATACTGCCATAGGAAATTAAAGGGATAACTGCTGGAATAATTAAAGCAGCTACTGATAATCCCAAATGTAACCAAAACTCACTTAAATTCAGCGATAATCCTAACCAGACCTGTAACTCTGGTAGCCGATGTAGAAATATTCCGCCTAATAATAATAGCAATAACGCCACTTCATAGCTGCGTGGTATGTGAGTTGTCCATAGTTCAATGCCTGGAGGGCGTAAATTAAACTCAACAGAGCGATGAGGACAGGCTTTCAAACAAGTCATGCACAGCACACAGTCGCGGTTATCTTGTAGTTGTGCAGGGTGAGAGTAAAGGGGACAACCTTCTGTCTCTAAACCCTCTCCTTTTTTAGGACCACCCTTATAACATTGATAGGTAGTACATTCAGCAGAACAAATACCTTGCTGTGCCCGCAATTCAGTCATCGATAATTTGGCAAATAAGCCATTCATACCACCAATGGGGCAGAGATATCGGCACCAAAATCGACGCTCAAAAATTGCCGAAAAAATCATTGCTCCGGCAGTAATTAACAATAATAAACAAGCGGAAAGATAGGCAGTGTTTTCTAGGTTCCAGAGTTCTTCCCACAGGAAAATTAGTAAAAATAAGCCAAACAAAAACCAGCCGCCCCATTTTTCAGCAGACTCTCTGGGCCATTTTTTTAACTGACGCGGCCATAACCAAAGAGAAAGTTTTTGAGTAACCTCCCCATAAATCATAAAGGGACAAACTGCACACCAGAGGCGTCCAACAAAGGGAAAACTAATTAGAATTACGGGCCACCACCAGGCCCAAAATAGATTTAAGGTGAAATTTTCTTGGCGATTTTGGGGGGCAACAAATCCTATCAATACTACTAGGGCAAAAAAGGTTAAGGTAAAACCGTAATTAATTCGTTCTGGCCACCATTTACTGCGCAGAAATTGTCTGAAATTAGGGTAAGAATTCAAGAGATTCCAGCGGAATTGTTTCTTCTTCGTTTGGGAAGGCCAAACAATTTCTTCTGTAAGTTCTCTAGCACCTGAAGCCTGCACAATTGCCCTCTCGGTGAGACTGCGCAATTCTCTAATATTGTTAGGAAAATCATAGGCTTGTAATTGGCGCAGTGCTTCTGGGGTAAGGTGGGGTTTGGGAATTCCTCTAGCTCGACAGATCAGACTAAGATAATAATTCATCTGGTCGCCAAGGTCAGTTTTTCGTACCCGCAGCGGTGGAACTTTAATGGAAATACCAACAATATGGTTAATCTCAGGTAGGGTTTTTTCAGAAATCATAATGATCCGCACCCGAGATTGTAATTCAGGATTAGGAATGTGCCCTTGTTCCCTCCTAACTGGTATATAAATACCAGTTTCTAGGAGCATCGCCAGCTGCGGTATTAATTCTGGGGGTAGCTCTTCAAGATTATTGAGAATCAAGGTACCCTGACAAAGGGATTCAATTAGCCCTGGTTTACCGCCAGCACGACCAAACAGTTCAGCACCAGAAACTTGTACTGTCGAGCAATCAACTTGAATGACTGGTTCACGTCGGTATGCTGAACCAAAGTGAATCAGGGCAGCTAGATTATCTTTCTCTAATCCAGGTTCGCCAAAAATTAGAACTGACTGGCGGCTTTGTGATGCCTGTCTAATTTGCTTGCGCAGCCGCACCGCATAGCGACTTTTACCAATAATCCCACGCTTCGCCTTACTAATTAAATAAGGTCGTAAGATTCCTTGACGCTCCTGTTCATCACTAAGTATTGAAGAAATTTGGGCTAAATCTTGTGCTAGCTGCGGTGAGAAAGCCTGGGAAATTTGAGGGTATTGAGTGAGTAATTTCTGAAACTGGTTGGCAGGTATTACCCAAAGTTGACAATCGCTGCGGGTGATTACAGTTCTTTGAGCTTCTTGCTCTAATAAAACCTCTTGTAGATTAATTATGGCTCCAGGTAGCCAACTTACTGCCCAGGCGGAACTAGTTTGGGTAGTGCGATTGCCTTCTAGTTGCCCTTGTTGGAGAATATAGAGGTTTTCTACAGGGGTACCTTCTAAAACAATACATTCATTGGCTTTGACCACACTTTCTTCCATGATTTGTGCGATCGCTTTCAATACTAGCTCAGGAAGAATGCTGAAGGCTGTTCGTTCACGCAGCCAAGTTACCAAGTCTGGAAAGGTCATAGCTAGCTCTCCCATAGAACCTGGTTTATATTCTATCGGGAGATATCTGTTTGATCAGGAATTATCACAAAATATTATTGTTTAGCGAATCCCAAGAGTTTCATGCTTAATGAGATTCTATAAACTGTTGAATTGCAGACCGAACTGGAACTGTTTTGCCTTTATAGTCAACTTCTCCGCAATCGAGATAGCATTGAGCCGCCTCAATCAAATCCTGACAATTGTCAGGATTGTCAATTTCTTCCTTGATTGGTTTCGTGATTTGTTTCTTGATTTTAATATATTTGTTATAGACTTCTCCTTCTTTCGAGTGTTCGTTTAAATTGAAATCCAAACGCAAGTAATTGCGACCTAAACTTCTAAGGAGTTGCCTACATATATCTTCTGAATTTTTTGCAGAAGGATCTAGGAATATGTCTGATATATGACTAGCCCAGCCCGCTAACCCCCACTGGGCAATGTCATCATATTCATAGCGTTGAGTTGTTTTACCAGTCCCAATGGAGAGTACAGCAATATTGTTCAAATTGCATTTTTCAGGGTTTTCTCTGTTCATCCATAAGGCATGGGCAATCGCACTCAATGCTGGGTTATTAGCCGATACTCCACCATCGATGTGGGTAAGATATTTCTCACTATTGTAGGATAATTTATAAGGAGAGAAAAAAGTTGGTGCTGAAGCTGAGGCAGTACATATTTCCCATAGCTCAATGTTGTTATACCATGGTATATAATCGGAAGGGTGTTGATTTGTAAACCAGGTTGTATTTCGGCTGAAAACGTCATAAGCAAGGATAAGAAGAAGGGGTTCAGTTATCTCAGTAATCTTCGGGGATTTACCCTTGTAGATCAAATTGCGCTCCAAAACCTTAGCCAATCCTTGATTTCCCTTCTGGTGGGGATATAGAGCATAAGTTCCTCCTAATCGCCGCAACCAAGAAGTTAATTGCCGCAACCCATAAGCAGTTAATCGCCGCTGCAACCAACGAATAGGTTTCTTGGGTTGCCGCTGCAGATACACCGATTTTAGGAAGATATTGCCTCCTTCATTCTTATATAAGTCAATCAGTTGCTTCGCCTCCATCTGACAGGCAAGCCCTGCAGCTAGAATTGAGCCAGTGGAAGTCCCAGCAATCAAGTTGAAATATTGATTTAATTTCTTTCCAGGATGCTGTTTTGCAACTATTGCTTCTATCTCATCGAGAATTTTTGCTGATAAAACTCCACGGATGCCACCTCCATCTAAGCTGAGAATTTTGTACGTCATTGGTATTCTCCCCAAGAGCAACTTTTTATTTTTTTTCTAAATTTCGTTAAAAAATTAATGAGCAGCCTGCTTTCATTACATTATCGAATTATTTTTTTATTTTGTCAAATATTATGAAGGTAATTTAATAAAATGTACAAAAAAAGCAATGATTTGTATTTAAAAAAGAATAAATGTTATTTTAGGTACTTAAAAAGTATTTGTAGCAAGCATTTAGGTAATCAATATATCCCTTGATGTTTGCTACAGATGCTGATGACACCTAGACGCGGAGAAGCTCCAGACGCGGGGATTGATGTAGAGCAGGAATTTAAGAAATTGGTATAAAAAATTGATTTGTACTTTCACTGCTTAAGTCCTATAAATTTTATAAAAAAGACACAAAAAATAACATGCTAGAGCTTTCTAATCTTTGGGTACCCTTGGCACTTTTGGGTTTGATCATTCTAGCGGCCATTTTTTTCAGCCGCAGCAGTTAATTAGGTCTTGCTATTAGTATTTAAGAATGAAGAGAAAGTAAATAATAAAATCATATCATGACCTCTCAAAGTAAAAAACTTTTAGCCTTTTACTGTTGTCTAGTTGCTAGCTTTTTTCTAGTTGCCAATGTGCTGATCCCTTGGAGCGTCAGTGCTAAGTCCTCTAACTCTGTTAAACAGAGTGCGGTACTATTTAAAAACCTAGGCAATCATCACCATCCAATTACTACCAACTCACCACAGGCTCAGCGTTACTTCGACCAAGGTTTAATCTTCGTCTTCGGCTTTAACCACGCTGAGGCAGTTCGCTCCTTCCAAGAGGCTACAAGACTAGATGGGAATTGCGCCATGTGTTATTGGGGTATTGCCCTAGCTCTTGGTCCCAATATCAACGCTCCCATGAACCCAGATGCTGTGCCTCAAGCCTATAAGGCAATCCAGAAAGCTAAACACTTATCTGCTCATGCCAGCCCCTCTGAACAAGCCTACATCCAAGCGCTTTCTAAACGATACTCACAGCAAGTAGTGTCTGAACGTCAGTCCCTTGACTTAGTTTACGCCAACGCCATGGGCAAGTTGTCCAATCTTTATCCAGAGGATCTAGATGCAGCAACATTGTTTGCTGAGGCGATGATGGATCTCATGCCTTGGAATTACTGGAGGGAAGATGGGCAACCTAAGCCAGAAACTTTGGAGGTGATTGATACTCTTGAATCTGTCATCAAACGTGATCCTAATCATCCTGGTGCGCTTCATTACTACATCCATGCTGTTGAAGCGTCGCCCACTCCTGAAAAAGCAGAGAAAGCAGCAGATCAACTCCGCAGCTTGGTACCTGGTTTAGGGCATTTGGTTCACATGCCCTCCCATATTTACCTCCGAATTGGTCGATATCACGATGGTTCAATAGCTAATGAACATGCGATTGCTGCTGATGAATCATACTTTGCCCAATCCCAAGTCCAAAGCTTATACCGAGGGCTGTACTATCCCCACAACATTCATTTTCTGTGGCAAACATCCTCTATAGAGGGGCGGAGAACCTTGGCTATTGCTACTGCCAGAAAGTTAGCAGCAAAGGTATCGCTGCAGCAAGTTCGCAAGTTTCCGTTGACAGAAATGTTTCTGCCTGTACCCTTATTTACCCTAGTACAATTTAGCCAATGGGATGAAATTCTTACAGAGCCTCAACCTACTGCTGATTTACAATATACCCAAGCCATGTGGCACTATGCTCGGGGAATGGCTTTTGTTGCTAAGAATCAACTAGAAAATGCGATTGATGAGCAAGTAAGTCTAAAAAAATTCTTGAACAACCAGAAGATAGCAAGTCTTGAAGCAACTGGACTTCCAGCCACACAATTAATTGAGATTGCTGATCATGTGCTGGCAGGCAAAATCGCACAGCAAAGTGGTAAAAATGAGGATGTGATTGCCCAGTTTAAGGCAGCAACGGCAATTCAGGATCAGTTGCCCTATATGGAACCCCCCTATTGGTACTATCCTGTAAGACAATCTCTGGGGACAGCGCTGCTACAATTAGGTCAATTCCAAGAAGCCGAAGCTATTTATCGTGAGGACTTGAGGCAGCATCCGCACAACGGCTGGTCTCTATTTGGTCTTGCTAAAAGTCTAGAGGCACAAGGGAAAAAAGAGGAAGCAGCCAAGGTGCAAAAGCAGTTTGAAGAAGCTTGGTTAGAGGCTGATACAAATTTAACCGCTCGATTGTAGTACTTGGGAGAGTTAAGTAGGTATGCAAATTAAATTACACAGAGAACCACCTCAAAAGTTTGGTTTTGTAATGTCAAAATGTGTAATTAATTTTGCCCAGGTACTTATGTCGAATAAAGACACGGGGACACACCGGACAAATTGGATGGGGATTTAACCCCATCCAATTTTATGCACCGCAAGTGACGGTGGGGTATTTGACCCATATTAACTTCGATAAAAAATAGCTACAAATAGTTGTAATTGCACTTCCCTAGCCCACAAAATAGAGGCATACGGCAATGTAACGGTACTATTGTGAAGAAACTGAAGTCTGCAAGGAACTAGACTGCAACTCTATTGATAAAACGTGATCACCTCCAGAAGCTTTTGCCTGAAGTGCCCAAGCATCAGCTGCCTGATATAGTGTTTGCAAGTCTTCTCCATCTCGGGGATACTCAACTATTCCGGCACTAAAGACAACCTGCACCTGGCGATGATTAGGGGTTCTAAACTGTTCTTGTCGTAGAATATTGAGTAGTTCACAAAGCCTTTGCTTGCCCTCGCTATGATTCATGCCGTACATCCCCACCACAAACTCTGAACCTCCCCAGCGAGCAATTACATCTTCACTGTGGAAACTCTGCCGCAGCAGCTCTCCAAATCTCGACAGTACTTGCTCCCCAAGGGCATGTCCATATTGAAGATTAATCTGCTTAAGGCAATCCAACTTCAGCAGTGCAAAACATAGAGGCTGACTTTGATACTGAGCTTTGGCCAGGAGTTGATTAAGTTCTTGGCTGGAGTAACGGTAATTAGCAACTCCTGTCAGGGCATCAGTTCTAGTTAGATTCCGGAGTAAGCGCGATCGCTCTAGTCGGTTTAAGATACGAGTAACCAGTTCAGGACCGACAATTGGTTTACTAACAAAGTCATCGGCACCGACAGCAAAAACCTGTTTCATCGTCTCGACATCTGTGTGGGCTGTAAGAAATAGCACTGGTAAACCAGCCCAAAAGCGGTTATTGCGCACTGCCTGACACAATTCAATACCACTGTGGTAGGGCATTTCCACATCTAAAATCAGCAAGTCTGGCGAGGCAGCTTCGATAGTTTCCCAGAATTTGAGGGGATTATCAAGGGTGTGAAGCTTCATCCCCCAGGGATTTAGTAAATTGCGCAGAGCCATCAGGATCTGGGGGTCATCATCAACAACCATCACCCTGGCTTGAGCAGTCTGAGACTTCTGTAATGCTTGGGTCAGAGAACCCCAAACCTGTTGTGAAGAAACAGGCTTTTTGAGGAATCCACGTCCACCCAAGCGTGCTATTTTCGCCCTGTCAATGGAACTATCCTCGGCGGTGAGAACCAGTATAGGCACTGGGGGAGTAAAAGTGTTCAATTCTGAGATTAAACTTAGACCAGCTTCGACATTTACTGCCGACGAGAGGTCAAGCAGCACGACATCAGGGCGTTCTTGCAAGATTTGATCCCTAGCAATGGTGGGGCTTGTGGCTATTCTACCTCGCATCTTTCTGGTGTGCGCCTCCCTGACCCATTCCTGAGCTAGTGGGAGTTCCTGTTGAACAATCAGCACTAAAGGTTGTTCTTCAGCTGAGAGAAACTGATTCCTCTCGATTGCAGTTGCCTGCTCCAGTTCTCGGCGCAGTGCTACCACTAGTTGAGAGAGTTGTTCCATTTGTTCTGGGTTGAGAGAATTGGAAGCTTGAAACAGGGATTCCATTTCTTTGGCTAGGCGGGAACCTTCGTCAAAATCAAACATACCCAGCGAACCTGCCAATTTATGCGCAGATTGCTCTGCTTGTTGACGTAGTTCATCGCCAAGGTTATCCTTGAGCATGGCTGTCGTAGCTTGTTCAAGTACTGCAACTCGCTTACTGAACTTTTCCTTAACTCGCTCCCAAACTCCTGTAATTTTTGCCACCGCCTGTCGTTCCACTTCAGGCGAAGGGTGAGATAACCTCTTACTAGTTTTTTTGTGACTTTTTAACTGCTGCGGTTTGGTTTGTTTTAGGCGGTAGCCAATGCCATAGACTGTCTCAATGGGGTCTTCAGTAACTCCAGCTGATTTTAGTTTCCGTCGCAATCCCTTAATGTGGGCTGTCACTGTCTCCTCTCCAGGAGTTTCTTGGAACGACCAGAGATGATCCAAAATTGCACTACGGCTGAATACTCGGTGACAATTGCGCAGGAAAAGCTCCAGTAAACCATACTCCTTAGGTGTTAAACGCAGAACCTGACTATCATGGGTAACTTCACAGGTGCTGGGGTCGAGGCGCAGGGAGCCCCACTCCAAGACAGGGGGCAAGGCAGAAGCATTACGGCGCAACAGAGCGCGAATGCGAGCCGACAGCTCTTGGGGATCAAAAGGTTTGGTCAGATAATCATCGGCTCCGGCATCTAAACCAGTCACCTTGTCAGTGCTGCTGTTTTGGGCAGTTAACAGCAAAACAGGCGTCCGTAGTCCTTGGGAGCGCAGCTGTTGGCAAAGTGTGATCCCATCAAGTTTGGGGAGCATTACATCGAGTACAATCAAGTCATAGATCAAACTCTTGAGCAGCTCCAAACCTGCCTGACCATCAGCAGCAACATCAATGATATAGTTTTGATTTCTGAGGGTTTTGACAAGCGCTTGGACAACTAACTCATCATCCTCAACTAGTAGGATTCTCATGGCGGTCAATTACCGCAAATTGTCATAAAGATTGACTCCTGCAAAGGAGGACTAGTTCTAGCACCCTAAATGATTCCACTAGAACCTATATTGAAGCCTAACTTGATCCAGACAGTATTTCGCTCAGAAATTTGCAAATTTATACACTACGCTTGGTGGTTTCGGGAAAAGGGGAAAGAAAGCTAGCTTTGCCCCAATTTCTGTAATGGTTCTTAATCTTGACTGTTACCTTTTTCCCTAATTTCTTAAAATTCTTAGATATGAGGTAGCAATTGCAATCGTGATTGCTTATAAAAGCTTAACACCTTTTGGGTGTAGGAAGCTGTTGAGCCACGATTGTATTGATTGGGGTCGCCAGTCATCCACCAGGAAGCTGCCCGTTGTACTGCTATAGACTCATTGCTGCCACTAGCAGTGTACTGTAATTTAAGTACATCGCGCATGATGCAGGCTATAATTCCTTGGGCAGTCTCAGCATTGGTTGCAAATTGTCTGGGTGTCAATTCCTCTCCTTGACACTGTTTAGACCAACGGGGAATATTTTCTGGTTTTACTTGCCAGTCGCTGTAGAGTTCATCGTTGTCGGTGCCAGTTTGGGGTGCGGCTAGTCGCAGTGCTTCTACTAGTGCCGACACTTGGGCATCGGAAATTGGCGCTGTAGAGGCAGAAGGGGAACTGGCAGTGGGTTTAGGCGAGGGGGCAGTAGCCTGGGTAGATGGTTCCGTAGTAGTCTCAGTTCCTAGCTGGCGCTGTTGCTGTTGGTAAAAGCTCAAAACTTTCTCTATGTAAGAACGGGTGTAAGAGTTTGGTGGATTGCTATAATTCTCAGCCTTGCCAGTCATCCACCAGGAAGCCGCCCTTTGCACGGCTACAGACTCATTATTGCTACTAGCACTGTACTGCTCTTGGAGTACATCACGCATCACGCATACTAGGATCCTGCGGGCAGTCACGGGACGTGCCTCGAATTGTCTCGGTGTCAGTTCCTGTCCGTTGTTACATTGTCTAGACCAACGGGGAATATTTTCTGGTTTGATCTGCCAATCACTATAGAGTCCGTCATTCTCAGTGCCGGTTTGGGGTGCGGCTAGTCGCAGTGCTTCCACTAGGGCACGAACCTGAGCATCAGAAACCTGGGCCTTGGCAGGCATGCTTCCAAGCCCAATACTTACTATTACAACACTGAGCAATAATTTTCCCGCTTGTTTGACTAATTTTGAGTGCATTCGCTCAACTCCCTTTGCATCTGACACTATTTTGCTTTAGTCTTACTAGACTTTTTTTTTCTAAATTGGTTGCTGATAAGGCTTTCCCAACAATCTTCTTGAGTACCATGCTATTGGTTACAATTGGTAGAAGTGGGCAACAAAATTCCGCTATCTGCCCCTAAGTGTCGATTGATGCCGAAAATGCCTCCCCAACAGAGTAACAAGATCAGGGATCAATTTCAGAAGCTCCGAATCCACAGCGTCACTTCTTGGCTACTGAGAAATATGATGCTGATGACTATAGGTGGTATGGCACTAACAGCCATACTATTAACGGTTGCCCTGTGGCGCTCAGGAAGTCGCTTTTTTGAAACGATCAATGGGGTATTTAATATGCCACAGCCTCAACCTGAAGTTGATGTACGTACCCTTGTAGTTAGTAAAGTTCGCGGTGTCAGCGAACTTACTACTTCGGTTTTTAGCATGGAAGCTGTTGTTCCTGCTCGTCAAGACAGAAATTTAGCGGGATATACGGTTGGCACAACTACACTGCTCTATATTGCCTATGGCGAGGTAAGAGCTGGAGTTGATTTAGGAGAGCTAAAACCTGATGACGTGCAGGTGGTTGACAATAATATTCAACTTCAGCTGCCACCACCACGTATGCTTGACAGCAAAATTGATGTACATCGCTCCCAAATATACGACTATGACCGAGGTTTCTTAGGTTTGGGGCCAGATGTCGGGCCGCAATTGCACATTTTAGCCCAACAGGAAACCCTCAGAAAAATCACTGCTGCTGCTTGTAAAGATGGTTTATTGGAGAAGGCCAATGACCGTGCTCAACTTGTGGTCACGAAGTTGTTGAATACTTCAGGGTACAAGCAGGTGGTTGTGGATATTCAAGCTCCGGCACCAGGGACTTGCAGTGACACAGTAGTAATAAGTAATAAGTAATAAGTAATAAGTAATAAGTTTAATAGAATATGAACTTATTGCTTATTGCTTAAAAGCTTACAGCAGTTTTTAGTTTTTTAGTTATTGAACAAGGGAATCTAGCAAGGGCAGCAAAAAGAAATTTACCCTATCTCCCCATCTCCCTTGATCACTGGGAAGTGGTTTCTAGAGTACCAATGATAGGTTCATTGGCAATATGTTCTAAGCCCACATTTTCATCTCTCAAGAGTTCAATCCAGACACTTTCAAGAGTGTTAGCTTGCGGTTTCTTCAAGCGCAGTTGAGCTAATTCATTGAGTGTTTCATACCAAATATGATGTTTAGCATAAACAGCAATACGCTCCATTGGCATTTTTGCTGCCCTTAACTGTTGTTGTAGTTCCCTTGAGGGTGAAATCCTTTTCACTATACCAGTTACAGTAGCTGCTGTTGGTTCAGAGGAGTCTGAGGTATGGCAATTAATTTCAAGGTTCCAACGATAGCTCTGATCAACCTCTAAGGAAGTTTCTGTAGATGGTAAACTGATGCTGACAATTCCTGGCTGTGCTGGTGGTTGGAAGTTAACTCGGTAAATATCGTTTTCCCCATATTGATCTTGTAGTGAAAATTGCCCGGAAGTTGCCTCATTTGAACTATATGGCACATAGAACCAGAATGTAGGATGCCCATTGAGGGTTAATTGCAAGCTTCTGGCACCTGTTAGACTAGTTAAAGGAGGGATTCCCTGATTGTACGAGCAGTCGCCACGGCTACCAGTTCCGTGTTTTGTAGAGGGAGTACCTCTGTTGGGTAGGTCTGAATTGGCTGGAATAAAATTAATTTGTATTTGTTTATAGCTATTAGTGACTTTCTGTTCAGGTTGTGCTATGGCACGAGATAAGGAGCTAAAGGTACTCGAAAGTACCAAAATAGTTGTCAGTAAACTTTTGAGTTTTGCTCTGCGTTGGGATTGTGTACCAGCCATAGTTATGATAACGGTAGTCGCTCTAGTGTCAATAAACTTCAATTAGCTAGAAATTGATGGGCTCAGGGATGCTATTTAGTCAATAGGAATGAAATAATAAAGGGATTTATGCTATTAAAATAACACCTCTTCCTTACTCGGTGCTTGTTATGCAGTGTTTTTCGAGAAAGCCTGCAAAATTACTAAAATGAGATGATCCCTAATCCTGAATTAACTCTTTAATTAATCTCTTACTAACAGATATATCTTGCAAAAACTAATCTTTGCAATCTCTCGACACTACTCATAACCTGCTCTCAATTATTTGTACAAGCATGAATTATTTAAAGATTCCTATTTTCCTAGGGCTTCATAAGAATTATAAACTGAAAAAGAACTTCCAGTGATAGTTAAGCAGTCCATTTTTACGGCTGACAGGATCACAAATTGGATTTAGGTAATTCCAAGAAATAAATTATCCAATTCACTTATAAACACGGCGTAAAGATTTTTCTACCCATCTCCCTATACTCAATTGAGGAAAAGTTAATCAACACTGAAAACTACGCAGCTTCCGGTAACTACCAATGCCAAAACTGAGGGTACTAGTGGTACCCAACCACTTTTTAGGACCACTAGACCTAGACATATACTGTATAAAATACTAAAAGCAGCTCCTGTACCCAGTATGACTTTAACTGGTGAGCGCAATTTCCAAGCAAGCAAGCCTCCAATCGCTGACCAACAAAAGATCCAAAGAACTTCTCCAGAGTCAGACCACCACCAAATTAAGGGACGCTCATTGAGAACACTACTAAGGATGTGACTGACCATATGTGCCTGAATTTCTATCCCAGTAAGGGTTTCGATCGAACCTTTACTACTACTGTAGGGAGTGCGCCAATGGTGATTGTTAAAACTGGGAGCGATAGTGCCAATTAAGACAATGCGATTTTTGACTAAATTAGCATTAAACTGATCACTGAGAATTTCTTTAAGTGTAACTTTCTCTGCAATCTCATGGGAGGGACGGTAATTGAGTAATACTTGATGACCAAGAGTGTCTAAATTACGGTAGCCACCACTATCTTTGGATAGAGTTTTAAAAACAGTTTTACCCAATTGTATGTACTGTTGTGGAGTAATTTTGAGTTCAATGCCTTCATCAGCTAAGTAGCGTGTTGCTAACTGTAAACTAAAGGAAGAGTCATTTTGACAGGGAGCAGGGGACTCTACAGCCAACAGATGGCGGCGAATGATACCATCTGGGTCAAGTAAAATATTATCGAAGCCATGACCTTCCTTGGTCACTTCAGGAGGTGGAGAAACACCAGGATTACCGTATTTGCAGATAGCAAAGAAGGGTGTTTGCCCAGTGTTGCTGTTTGCCATCTGCTGGGCTAAGTTAGTGTACTGTGACCCTACAGGTTGATCACGATAGATATCTAAACCAATTACTCTCGGTTGATACTGCTCTAGTTTAGTTAGTAATTGAGCCAGTGAGCGGTCTGATAAAGAGGCAAAATCTCTTTCTTCTGAGGGTTGAGATTGAACATCTTCTTCAGTAATCGTAACTAATAATAGCCGCTGATCAGGTTCTTGCTGAGGTCGCAGTCGCATTAATTGATCAAAAGCTTTGAGTTCCCATGACTGCAAAGCACCAAGGTTACGTAATCCTGTTACCATCGCTGTGACAGCAAAACTTGCCAGCAGTAAGTTCTGAGCAATGCGCCGCCAGGGTTTATGATTGTAGGAGGGCAAAACTTGAAGCTGATCTGGTTCTAGCGGCGATTGTTTGAGCAAATCCTCCCAACTTGGCGGCACTTGCAGTTGATTTTGACAAATTACTGGCAACCAGCTAGCACAGGGAAACTCGCTTTCGATCCCCTGTAATCTCTCTCGCGCCTCCCGCGCCGCTAAATAGAGAGACTTACCATCAGCAAAGGATTGCAGGAAGTGCCTCAAAAACTTTTGGGCGACTTCGTCTGGCACGAGTTCCCGCATAACAATCATTTGGGGAATCTGCACATCATCTAGTCGTCGTGCTAATCCCAAACCGTCGCAAGAGTTAAAAATTGCCAGTTTTAAACCTTTTTCTACAGCTTTGCGCAGGGCATACCACAGTTCATCAATTGTTAAGCTATCAGTAGGATTAATGTAAATACGACCAGTTTCTCCCTCTGTCTGACTATGCCCAGCAAAAAAGATGATATCCCAGGATTGTTCCCAGAGTTTGTCGTTGATTTCTTCCCGTTTAGGTTCTACTAAGAAAAGAGTTTCGGCATTAGGTAAATTTGTCAGCAGGCTTCGGTCTTTTTCAAGATCAAGACCCTCGCTATGACCTAGAATGGCAAGTATTGTGATTTTGTTTTTGCGTTTGGGCTTAGTTAATACCTTTGTAGGCTCAATCTTGGTAGAACCTAGAGCGACTTCTGCATGAGGGTAATGCTCGAAAAAATCCCAGAGGTGCCAGGGTAGTTTTTGTAATTGTTGGTCTTGAGTGCGAATCAATAACCTAATTTCTTCGTCCCTACTTAATTCTGCTCGCAGTCGTTTTTCAAGGGGACGAAATGATTCAGAATCGAGCCATTCTCGAAACATTTCTTGCAGCTTGGTTGCTGATTGTTGGCACTCTTCACGCTTAGCATTGATAGAACCATCGTACAAAATGTTTTTTGGCTGGAGTCGGTAAGGTGCTCCTAGATTGCGATATTTTTCTTGCCAATGCTCTTGAGTTTTGGTAGTTAGCTTTCTGGAGCGAGGTAAGAAGCTAGTCATTTCAATCCAAGGTCTTGTACCTTGGGACTCTATTGTTAAGTTTACCCGCACAGTAGGACTTTCTGGCTCACTATCAAGTCTGAGGACAACTAACTTTTTCATACTACAATCCTGAGTGCATATTACTGCTTATATACGTTAGTTCGATAGATTTTGTTTACCCCTCTGACAATCTCTGTCCGACATCGTTCAGAGGCTTAAACAGACCATTGTTTCCTTGCGACTCCCTCTTGGTATGGGAGAAGAAATCTAGGTGGGACAGGTTGATCAGATTTACATTTTATATCAATTTTGTTTGTTGGTACTGTATTCAAAATAATTTAGATAAATTCTGATTGTATGGGCTTTATAGGTGTTCATGAGTTATGGGTATTATGAGTTTTATTGGTTTTCTATTAATTAGAATGCTCTTCTATATAACCTCTCATTAATCTCTCTCAACTTTAATGCATATGCAGTTTTCAGCACTACTGCAGAAAATATTCTGCAGTAGTGCTGTGACAACTATTAAAGAAGGGAATCGAGGGCAGGGGGAGTAGGGAATAGGGAATAATGGAGCAGGGCGAATAGTTCATGGTTGATTGAGGTGGCGTATATACTCCAAGGAGCCATAAACCATGAACCATCAACGTTTTGACTTGCTTCTTGATGTGCCAAATGTGAAGTTATGTTACAAAAATCAGTTTTTGCATAAAATCCAGCGCCCAGACCTAAGACCAAAGTAGGGGTTCTCATATTTGAGGCTCAGGGTTCATGGCTCAGGGTTCATTGGGCTGGTATGCGGCAATTGTGGTGGTATACACTCCCAAGGAACAATCAACTATGAACTTTCCATGAATGATTAGTCCAAGAGAATATTTTGTGTTTTGAGTGGTTGATTTATCAATGGGTAATTAATAAGGAGATTTGTAATGTTAACTGTTTCATATACACTTAACTCTCAAGTTAAAACGCAAACGAGACAAATTTATTTAGAAAAACCGCTTATCGAGGTGAATGATCAACCTGCAAGAACACAGTATTTGCTACAAGCCATTATTGACAGCTTTGTTGAGGGTATTTTGATTTTGACTGAACAGGGGGAGTTGTTTCACGCTAATGCCCAGGCGCGGCACATTTGCCAGCAAATCTCACCGTCTGAAACGCCTATTGATTCTGCACCAAGGGCAATCTGGCGTGTTTGTCAAACTTTGCTCGATAGTCGCCAAATTCTTGCTCATCAGAAAGTCATTATTGAAGATGAAATCGCTACCGATGATTTAGATGTTTTTCACATTAGGGTAAGATGGCTGGATTTAGATGAGGGTAAGCCGCCTTATATCTTGGTGACTATGAAAGATTCGGAATAGGGAGATGGGGAGAGGGGGAGATGGGGGGATAGGTTTGACAATACTTCAATAATCCCTCTCTACTCGACCATCATTGGGCGTAAAACCCTATCGTCTACAGGTTGTTTGAGGTTGGTTGTAGTTTAAATCTTCATCCAACTTGTCTCCTATTCTCTTTTGTTTCCCCCCCTCTCTTTTTATATTGTCTAACACAGTAAGGGCAGCAAGGGAATTAGGGTTAGGGCAGATCCGTGAAATCCCTCAGTCTAATACATCACATGAGGCTGTTTTGTCAAGTTTTTAAATATAAAGCTTTGTCGAATTGAAGTGGATAGTAATACTTTTGTTCTATTTGTCTCCCTTTATTTCATGCTCATCAAAAAGATCAAAAAAATGTTCCCGAGATTCTGGAATAAGGAAAAGGCTGTTTGTATGTATATGTGGTCTTAAAGGAAAGGGATTTACACCAATCACTTTGACTTATCAGGGACAAAAAAATGACGGCGATGTATCTGGTATATCAAGGTGTATTGGCTTTCTGATTCGATTTTTTTAAGGTTCCAAAAAAATTGAGTCGTTGCATAAAATCCATAATTACTTCTGAGATTTAAATAGACATCCAAGTTTGAAGTTTGAGGGGAAATGATGATGACTGACATTAAATCTAGCAACTCTTCTGATGTTAAGACACAGGAATCACCTTGGAATGAACTGAAGACTGATACTACTAATGAGGCTCAACAAGAAACTACGACTACTACTGATACTCAACAGAAAACTAATGAAAGTTCGGAATTAGAACAGAAACAGGGCACTCCTACCATCAGTCATCATTGTTATTACATTCCTGGTTGCCTACCTCCAGACAATTGTTGGGTTTGTGATAATTAATTTTTTAAGCTAAGCCCTATCAATTGCGTGACTCAGTTTTAACCACTTTGGTTTAAATATTGGCATAAGACAACAGCTAATTTTGTGGATGCATAATACTCAATTTCGCTAGCTGTAAATCTGCCAATACAGCTCAGATAACCTCATTGGTTTCTAGGAATTTTTCTGCTAGAAATGTTAAGCTTAACGTCTCTATTTTTATTTTTGTAATCGCTTTGCTATAACAGAAATTTCCTTTGATAAATACTATGATTATTGCTGGGTATTTGGTAGAATATTTGAGCTAAGATACATATTAAGGAGACAAGTTCTATGAGCAAAAAAATCTGTCTCAATCAGGGTTGGTATTTGAAATTGGCGGGTTCCTTGGCTTTAGTAGCAGCGATTTACTCAGGAGCAGTGCCAAAGGCAATCGCAGGCGGAAACAATTACGCCTTGGCGAGTACGACTGACGTTAAATCTACCAACTCTTCTGATGTTAAGACAAAGCAATCACCTTGGGATGAGCTGAAGACCGATAATACTACTGAGGCTCAACAGGAAACTACTACTACTGATACTCAACAGAAAACTAATGAAAGTTCGGAATTAGAACAAAAACAGGGCACTCCTACACTCAGTCATAATCCTTGTATAAAAAATCCTTGTAATCCTGCAATAGAAGATTGTTGGATTTGTGATGATTGATTTTTTAAACTAAGCCCTATCAATCTTGTTACTTAGTTTGAAGCACTTTGATTTTAAGCTTGGCATAAGATAACTGCTGATGTTGTGACTGTATAGTGTTCAATTTTGTTAGCTGTAAAAATGCCAATACAGCTCAGATAATCTAATTAGTTTATAGAAACTAACCTGTAGAGATATTAATCTTAATGTCTCTATTTTGTGTTTGTGAGTGTCTCAGTGTAACTCTGAAGAAACACATTCTGAAACCCTATGATTGAAGCATTTCAATTAGTAGTGTTTCTTCTATCTGTTGCTTGCGCTAAAAGCGCTAG
The DNA here is from genome assembly GCA_010692425.1 of Symploca sp. SIO3C6. Taxonomy (GTDB): domain Bacteria; phylum Cyanobacteriota; class Cyanobacteriia; order Cyanobacteriales; family Coleofasciculaceae; genus SIO3C6. The sequence goes on from JAAHHJ010000002.1 coordinate 166,340, forward strand.
TTAGAGGTTCAGAATCTTGCAGCATTCTTGGTAAGCTACTCTTCTCGCCCAGAGTTCAAACTCTGGGCTCACAGCAAAAGTCCATTAAAATGGACTGGAATAGAGCCAGCATTCAGTCCTCTAAAAGAGGACTTAAGCTATTAGACTGGGGTTTGAACCCCAGGCGGGTTGGTGGATTAGTGCAAACTCTGAAATTAACAGAAGCAGGACTTACGCGGTTGATTTAGCCCCCCCCTATTCCCCCCATCCCCAATTCTGGGGGGAATTAGCCGATGCTTCGCTTTTTTACAGATGGGGATTTAAGGTGCAAATGCGTAAGTCCTAAGAAATTTACTAGGAACGAGAAAAAGTATCTTACATGAACATCAATATTAGGAGATAAATTAGGTGATCGCTAAAAACTTTTTAGATCAGGGTTGGCATTTAAGTTTCGCAGGTTCGTTAACTTTAGTAATAGCGATTGCAGCAGGGAATGATAGCGTCTTAGCCCAAATTACACCCGATGGCTCCCTAGGAGCAGAAACTTCTGTAGTGACACCTATGGCTCCTAACATTGACAATATTACTGGTGGAGCAGTTAGAGGCAGTAATTTGTTCCACAGTTTTGAGCAGTTTAACATTGGTGAAGGACAAGAAGCCTCTTTTATTTCTCCTACTGGAATTGAGAATGTTCTGACTAGGGTAACAGGGGGTACTCTCTCGGAAATTCTGGGGACGCTGGGGGTATCTGGGTTATCTCCTAATGCCAATTTATTCTTAATTAATCCCAATGGCATTATTTTCGGGCCAGATGCTAGTTTGAATGTCAATGGTTCTTTTGTGGCGACGACAGCTAATGCCATTGGCTTTGGAGAGCAAGGCGTCTTCAGTGCCTCTGTTCCCAATGCTCCCTCGCCACTACTGACGGTGAATCCTTCGGCATTTTTATTCAATCAAATTGCAGCCCAGCAAAGCAATTCGATTGAGGTTAGAGGCTCTCTAACAGTTCCTGAAAATCAAAGCTTGTTATTGCTAGGAGGTAATATTGCCCCCACCAGCGAAGCAAATGGAGCAATATTGATTGACGGCGGCATGTTGTCAGCGCCAGGGGGTAGGGTTGAGTTGGGAGCTATTGCCGGCTCAACAACGGTAGGGCTAACTGTGAATGGGAATAATCTGGAGTTGAGTTACCCAGATTTAGTGCCACGGGCAGATATATTCCTCAGCAATAGAGCTGAAGTTGATCTCAGTGGCGAGGGTGGTGGTGCTCTCCAGTTGCAAGGCAGGCGCGTCAGACTAACCGATGGTTCAAGGATTGTTGCCAGAACTAATGGCTCGGAAGCTGGAGGAGCATTGACGGTAAGAGCCTCAGATTCCGTGGAAGTGATTGGCAGATCAAATGATAGTCGAAGTCCTAGCAGCTTGTTTACTTCAACTCAGGGTGCTGGAGCAGCTGCATCCTTGACAATTGAAACTGGGAAGTTAATCATCCAGGATGGCGCAAGTGTTTCAACTTTCAGTTTTAGCGAGGGTCTGGGGGGAACACTAACGGTGAGAGCCTCCGATTCGGTGCAAATAATCGGCACCTCAAATGATGGTATCCGTAGTAGCACCCTGTTTACTCAAGCTTTCCAGGGTAGTACTGGAGCAGCTGGTTCCTTAACAATTGAAACTGGACGGTTGATTATTCGGGATGGAGCTTCTGTTGATGCCTCTACTTTCAGCAAGGGTCAGGGGGGAGCATTAGTGGTGAGCGCCTCTGATTCTGTGGAAGTTATTGGCAGCTCAGCTGATGGTAGGTTTCGCAGCACCTTGTCTAGTCAGACTCGAGGTACTGGAGCAGCCAGTTCCTTGACAATCGAAACTAGACAGTTAATTGTCCAGAATGGGGCACAGATCGGTACTTCTACTTTTGGTGAAGGTCAGGGGGGAACCTTGGTGATCAAAGCCTCTGATTCGGTGAAAGTGATTGGCACCTTAGATGATGGTAGTAGAAACAGTGGTTTATTTGCTCAGACTCGAAATCAGGGAGATGCAGGTTCTTTGACAATTGAAACTGGGCAATTGATTGTCCGAGATGGGGCAGAAGTAACAGTTGAAGCTAATGAGGGCAGTCAAGGCAATGGGGGAAGCTTGACAGTAATAGCCTCAGACATAGAACTGAGCAGCACTTCAGCTGATGGTGAGTTTATTAGCGGTTTGTTTGCTTCGACTCGCGGTAGCGGTGATAGCGGAAGCATAGAAGTAACCACCGAACAATTAACAATCCAAGATGGGGCAATAATAACTGTCGAAAGTGTTGGCACAGAGAATCCAGGTAATGCAGGCGAAATTGTACTCAATGCCGAGCTAATCACTTTGCAAGACCAAGGAAAAATCGTTGCTACCACTGAATCAGGACAAGGTGGCAATATTACCCTAGAAGTACAAGACTTACTATTACTACGCCGCAACAGTGAAATCTCAACCAGTGCTGGCACTCAAAATGCTGGTGGTGATGGTGGCGATATCACTATCAATGCCGACGTAATTGTAGCTGTCCCTGAAGAAGATAGCGACATCACTGCTAATGCTTTCACAGGTAGTGGCGGCAATATTAATATCACCACTAACGGACTCTTTGGCATTGAAGCCCGCGAACAAGATATAGAAATGAGTAGTGATATCACTGCCAGCTCTCAATTAGGTATCAACGGCGAAATTATCATCAACCAACCCGATGTTGACCCTTTTCAAAGCCTAGAGGAACTACCAGAAGTACCTGTAGATGTGGCAGCATTAGTTGATCAAAACCTTTGCATCGCAGGTTTCGGTAGCGAATTTATCATTACTGGGCGTGGCGGCTTACCACCCTCTCCCTATCAAATGCTCGACTCTGATGACACTTGGGAAGATTGGCGTATTGCCGACTCCAATGGCGAAGCTGCCGAATCGCAACCAGAGATATCGACAACCAGGTTAATTTCAACTAACCAGAGAACAGAAATAGCTTCTAGTAACTGGCAACCGCCCAGCCAACCAACAATAATTATTGAAGCTCAAGGTTGGATTAGAGATGACAATGGCAAGGTAATACTTACAGTTTTTCCCACTACAGTGAGCCCTCACTCATCCTGGTTGTCTTCAGCAACATGTCAAGAAATGACAAACATATTAAAGAAATAAAATTTGGGGTTTCGTCCACCAGAAGTACGAGAATATACAGGCTATGCAGTGGCTTGACTGAATTTGCTCCCAGCTATGCAGAAAATTTCAATATGTGAGTTAGGATCCCCGTCTAAGTTTATTCTGAACTTCTGCCTTGAAGCCAAATACCTTTACTGTCACTAAATAAGTGAAAACCCCCAGCGGCAAGCCGAGGGCGGTCATCAGGGTCCGTATGAATCAACCAATTACATTGTGGAATATTGGCAGACTCTTTAGGTGTAGGAACAATAAAGTTTATGGAATTTTATGTAATAAATTGATGAAGAATTAGATTACTGATGTTCTAACTAAAACCAGACAAAAAGAACAGTTGCGAATAATTCAATTTTATACTTTGAATTTAATTAATTTTGCAAAGAGAATATAATTTGTTTATTTTTTTGCTATCTCTGCTTTAGTGTCAGAGTTTCTATTTATAAGTAGTCGGACATAAATAAATGGCTCTATGTAAAGAATTATGAAATCCGTCAAAGCTACCCTACACCCTACACCCCACACCCTACCTCAACCAGTAAACTTTATCAATGTCGCAGGTACTTACTATTTTCCCCATCACCCATCTCCCCTTCTCAACAATCAGAAAGCCCCCGGTTCAAGAAACCGAGGGCGGCTATCAGGGTGCTTAAACATATTTTGAATTCCTGATACTGGTTTTGGGTTTAGCTATAATGAAGTTTATGTAAGGAATTTATGAAATATCTCTCTCCAAGTAGATGCAGCGACCTTAACAATATGCAGAGGGTTAGTGGCATGATGGACATATTGAACTCCTTTGCCATTTGCACCCCTCCCAATGCCAAAAATTAAGTTGATCCGACAAGTTATCGCTAGTACAATCCTCTTGTTGACTCTAGCTCCCCAAAGTAGGCAAGTTGCCCAAGAAGCCCCTATCTCTAACTTTCTCCTAAACGTCTCTTGCGTTAATGCAGGAACGGGCAATTGGAATAGCCAGACTCAAGATATTTCTATAGAAAGAGCAGTATACACTTCTAGGATGTTTATGGGACCAGGTGATAGTTCTGCTTCGATGACTTGTAGAATTAAGCCTAATAAAGAGGATCTGATCTTCCAAACTCTGACACTAGAGTTTGGTATGCGTGACAATGATCAGGGTAGTCCCCCTGTTGAAGTGAATTTATACTTAGACGGTTTTAAAGCTGAGTCTCGCACAGTTTCTGCAGGGGGCAAAGATTTAATATTAGTCGATGTTACTAACACGAGTAACATTGCTTTGGAAACTATTTGTTCGAGCCAAAACCAGTATTGCCGGCGTGTCTATTTTTGGGAAGCCTCACTTCAGGGAATTCCTGCTCCAGAATGAAAGAGATGGGGAGATGGGGAGATGGGGAGATGGGGGATGGGGAGTAAAAATTTTAACCTAATTAAGTCAGGACTTAGGCAAAAAACCTTGGAGTTAGTGGTAATTCATGAATTTACCACTATGAAAAATCAAGGTTTCAAGATGGTTTTGTGTAAGTCTTATAGCAGTACCTATTAAGCTTAGGACAAGCTAAATCGCTAAAACTTTGTCAAATTCACCCCTTCTGCCTTGGAGCCTTCTGCCCTGGAGCCTTGCGCGTAGCGCTATACAAGTTATGGAGCGAAGCTTCCCGCCGGAGCAGTTAAACATAAATGCAATGCAAACTAGAGGCACGATGTCTTACCCCTTGAGTGTTGCACCGATGATGGATCGCACAGATCGTCATTTTCGGTATTTTATGCGGCAAATAACTCGCCGTACCCTGCTCTACACTGAGATGGTTACTAGTGCGGCTATTATACATGGCGATCGCCAACATCTATTAGGCTTTTCTGCCAAAGAAAAACCACTGGTTCTGCAAGTGGGCGGTGACAATCCTAGGCAACTAGCTGAATGCGCCCGTATTGGTGAAGATATGGGTTATGACCAAATTAATCTTAATGTTGGTTGTCCTAGTAGTCGTGTGCAAGATGGAAACTTCGGCGCTTGTTTGATGGCAGAACCGGAAAAGGTAGCCCGTGCTATAGAAGCGATGCTTAAGGCTGTCAACATACCTGTAACTGTTAAGCATCGTATTGGTATTGATGATTGCGATCGCTATGAGGATATGGCTAACTTTGTTAGTATTGTCTCGGAGGCAGGCTGTCGGCACTTTACTGTACATGCTCGCAAGGCATGGCTACAGGGTTTGAGTCCCAAGGATAATCGCAATATTCCACCCCTGCGCTATGATGATGTGCATCGTCTTAAAGAGGAGTTCCCCCATCTATTTATTGAAATTAACGGTGGATTTACTAGTCTCAAGCAAGCACAACAACAACTTGAATGTGTTGATGCGGTGATGATTGGGCGTGCTGCTTACGACAATCCCTATATGTTTGCTCAGGCTGAGTGTGAGATATACGGTGAAGAAGTTACACCACTAACTCGGCATCAGGTTGCTGAGGCGATGTTTCCCTATATAGATTATTGGGCAGCAAGGGGTCAAAAGCTTAATAAAATTACCCGGCATATGCTGCAATTGTTTACAGGACAAGCGGGTAGTAGAGCCTGGAAAAGATATCTTACAGAAAAATCCTGTATTCTAGGAGTGGGTTCTGAAGTGGTACGTGAAGCTTTGGCACGAGTGCCTGTTGAGAAAGATGGGGGAGGGGGAGATGGGAAGAGAATTTTATAATTTTTCTAAAGTGGCTCAAAGGGCAATGCCACATGCACAACAGCTTATTGGCTTGCCATTGCTCCTAGTCATTGTTTCCGTCTCCGTTACTTTCGCTAATGATGCCGTCTCCGTTACATAAGACTTACCCAAAGTTACCCAACACGCTTACCTTTCTATATATAGATAACTGGCACTAGGGGATACTTGGCGCTCACTTCCTGTTTCATCCATAACTGTCGGCAGCACTCTGTCCACAAGCTAACACCCCTTAGGAATTAGCTACAGAGAAAGACCTAGGTTTAGACCTAAAATAGCATGAACAATGAGGACAATCATGGCTACACTACCCAGGTAAGCATGAATGGTGCGGAAAGTTCCCTTGTTCTCACCACCAAAGGCTATCGCAGCAAGCACAGAGTTGATTCCTAGCAAAATCACTACAAAAGAACCTGTCCAAAAATGAGAACTTTCAAAGATGGGTTGATTCTGCATGACAAGAGACAATACGCCCCCAGTATAACCCAGAGTAATAAATAATAACATCAAAGGCGCAAGCTGTCTGTGAGAAGCGCGACTCTTTGCCACCACTTCCCCATCTGTAGTTAGGCGAGAGCGCCATCCCACATAAGCAACAAAACTGCCTAGAACAAATACCACAATGCCCATCATTACTGGATGTCCCCAGTGAACAATAGGTTCAGGGATGCCTAAACTGCGAAACCAAGCAGCGAGGGGTTCTAGCGATTGACTCAGTTGTTCTCCCATTGCCTTTGCTTTATATTTCTTTACAGATTTCTATTGTAATTCTAATAGTTAGTGAAGCTATTGGGCATTTAGTTTAGGAGGGCGGCCAAGTAGCAAACCAGAATAGAATCGAAATCAGTTGATTAGCTTCCTATCGCTGCTGAGAATTTCTTCAATATCTGCAAGACTCTATAAAAATCATCACCACGCTCTAAAACAAACTCGTGAGAACGAGCGTATTGAGGATGATTCTGCCTAATCAGTTTTAGAAATAGGAAATTGCTACCATTAGTTACTATCCCGAAAAGGGGTTGAATGGGATTGGTAGCTGCCAACATATATGCCAAAGCCTGGGGAATTCCAATTTTTAAAGAAAACTCCCCTCGTTTTGATTCGATTACCAACACCCAGAATTGATCTTTGACTACTATAATATCAATTTTTCCTCTTACTGCTAAGCTTTGATCTTCAGCTACAACTTGGATTTCTTCTTCTGTATTTATATAAAAGGGAGGCAGAAAACAACCGGCTAAATCTAGTAGTGGTGATACCACTGCCATTTTTATTGTATTCTACAGAACTGAGCGTTTGGCGAGATTTGCATAAATTGCTTTGATGCGATTGAGTCTTTGTTTTTCACTATCTGTAAGTTCTAGTAAATTGGTTTGCCACTCTTGAAAAAAATCGAGATCTTCAGTTTGTCGTAAACTAAACTTTTGCTCTAGCTCATAGAGGGTTATTTTTTCTGCGGAAATTGTTTGTCCCATTTTACTGTTTCTGGTTTATTTCTACTATGAGCATATCTTGAAAGACTACAGTGTAGATTACTTTGAACCATCATCAAACCAAACACACTAAAATTAACTATTGTTGAGTCTCGTATCTCTACCCAAGCTACTGTTATCTTAAATCCTCCAACCTGTTCAGCAACAAGTTGACAAAGACAATAAAAGCTTCACCATCTTCTGGATAAGGATCAATAAAACGATGAACAGAAAGATATTGAAGTTATTATCTAAGTACCTGCGACATTAATAAAGTTTACTGGTTGAGGTAGGGTGTGGGGTTTAGGGTGTAAGGTGTAGGGTAACTTTGACGGATTTCATAATTTTTTACATAGAGCCATTTATTTATGTCCGACTACTTACAGCTTCATAAGCTTTACCAGTGATGGTATATCGCCAAATTTCTTGAGCTTGCCCACTGAGTAAATTATTGATGGTCTGCAGCCGTAGTAGTGATGGATAATCTGAGCGCAGATAAACGAGCAGATATCCCCACAGCGAATTACTACTTAGTGAATCCTTGGTTTCAAATGACTCTATTGAATTTCCCAATTATTCATCGGCTATGATCTCAAACAAACTGTTGTCCTCAATCTTTCTCCCCATCCCCGCGTCTCCTCCTCTCCCCATCTCGCCATCTCCCCCTCTCCAGGGCAAAGCTACTTAACTGTGAATCCAAGGGCTCTGGGTGCAAAGTCGCTAAAAATTCACTTTCTTTAATTGCTAACTCTTCTAAACGCTCAGTAACCACATCCAGCTCAAAATGTTCTAGTTCCTCACGAACAATTGCTGTCAACCGGCGTACTAGTCTAGTATAGGAAGGGTAGCAAAACATCAGGTTCAAGCCTACACCAGCAGCTTTGCGCTCACAATGGGAATGGTCGAGTAGAATAGCATCTAGGTTGGCAATTACTTGCTCCACCCAAGCCCAGCTAGTGGGTCTCTTCAGGGTATTAATAAGTGGTTCTCTAGAAAAAGACACAGTTTTTGGTGAAATCAATTTAGTTTTGAATAATTTCAGAGTGCAACTGACTCACATTCCTTCCACAATCCCTGGGCTATTGATTCTTTACATTTTACTTAAAAAATATATATAGATAGTCTGGCAATATTCGTGAAGATGACGGCTTTGGGAAGGAGCAGGGAATAGGTAGCAGGGAACTTCTTCAGATTTCACATTTAACTTAGACTGATTATAAATAATGTCTGAAGCAAACAGTCTTGCCATGCCATCGGGGCAGACTTAAAGTAATCTGTCGCTGTCTTCCTAAATACAATTTTTCCTGAATACAATGGTCAAAGCCTGTATCTAAGTATTTGGTGCCATCGAAATTTGGATAAGTAAAAATGAACCACCGTCGTATTATTATTGGTGACGTGCATGGTCACTACGATAGCCTCATCACCTTGTTGGACGCAGTTGCCCCGATTAGCGACGACATGGTTTATTTTCTTGGAGACTTGATTGACAGAGGACCTAAGAGCGCTCAGGTAGTAGAGTTTGTTAAACAAAACTCTTACCCGTGTCTGTTAGGCAATCACGAGCAAATGTTATTAGAAATCCTCAATAATGGGAAAGTAGATGGTCAAGCATTGCAAGCGTGGCTCTATAGCGGCGGTAGGAGCACCCTCAACAGTTATGGCAAGGACGGTATTTCGAGCGAGCATATTGAATGGATGCGCACACTACCAACCTATATAGATCTAGGAGATACCTGGTTAGTACATGCTGGGGTTGATCCGCGAATGCCAATTGAAAAGCAAACCTCCGATCAATTTTGCTGGATTCGCGATGAATTCCACAGAATGCCCAAGCCCTACTTCCCAGATAAACTGATCATCACAGGTCATACCATTACCTTCACCTTACCTGGAGTACTACCTGGTAAAATAGCCCAGGGTCAGGGTTGGCTAGATATAGAAACTGGTGCTTATCATCCCAAAAGCGGTTGGATGACTGCCTTGGATATTACTAATAATTTAGTCTATCAAATCAACGTCTTTCGGGGTCAGCTTCGTCAATTACCCCTTGAAGAAGCCACAGTAAAAATTAAGCCTTCACTAGTATTTCAGCGTCGTTCAATTCTACATTAGACATCTTGTGATAATTAACCTGAAACCCCTGTAATACAGTTGTTAAATCTTAATTTCCCAAGATGTCTGTTAGACTTGTTGATTGATGCTCAAGCATTATCGCCGAAGGCAGTAAACTTTCAAGATAGGTATATTGAGCAATAGCCCTAAGGTCAAACTGAACTCATCAAAGGACGCTAATTCTTCTCTTATAGGCATTATTATCTAAGCCATCGCCTACCCGTGCCTGAGCTGGATTGATAGATTGCTCTAAAGACTCGACACGCTCAGAGGTAGCTGGATGAGTACTCAAAAAAGCTGGCATTGATCTTCCTCCTCCTGCTTTCATAAGTTTTTTCATGAAATCCACTGCCCCAATCGGTGCATAGCCAGCCTGTTTAAGGTTCTCAAGTCCTAATTGATCAGCTTCGCGTTCATCCTGACGGCTATGAGGACGCCGCAGTGCTAATTCTACACCAATACCGACTAACTGACTGTCGTCAACTCCAGCTACAGTTGCTACACCACGAGCAATTGCCATCTGTCGCATTTGCCCAAGTGCATGACGCCCAGCAATATGAGCAATTTCATGAGAGATAACGCTGGCTAACTCTGATTCATTGTCTGCCGCCTTCATCAAGCCAGTGTTGATGTAAACAAAGCCTCCCATAGTAGCAAAGGCATTAATATTCTTATCATCAACTACCTGAAAAGTATAGGGAATTTCGGGTCGTATACTCTTTTTTGCCAGCCGCTGACCAATTTGATTAACGTAGCGATTGATTTGTCGATTACGATAGAGTCGAATCTCGCTGTTTACCAGCTGCTGATTAATTTGTTTGCCAAGGTTGACTTCCTGTTTATCTGAAACATTCGAGAGTTGGATGATCTCAACACCACGGAGAATTAAGTCAAACAAGGAACCAGCCTGGCTCAGCTGAGGTGTTCCTAATACCAGACTAAGTGCAACAGCAGCAGACACAAAAGGATATAAGTAACGAAGCCGATAACGACTGGATATCAAGGCAAAAGGGTTCAACATGGCTGGGGCAACTCACAATAGCTATCAACGAAAGGCTTAGAAATGCCAAGGAAATTGGCAGCAATTGATAGAAATTATTTACACTTGTTGAGGATAAATTTTACAACTCGGAGTTAGACTATAAAGTTAATCGGGATTGCTGATTGTAGATGACGTATCACACTCTCACAATTGTTCCCGCTTGATTCCTGTCATATACTTTGCTAGTTAACAAATGTCTTTTTATCTATCGACCAGGTTGCAATTAGTAAATGATTTTTGCGGCAGTCGCAGCAGTTACTGCCTCTGTGTGCTAGGCCTTCAAATTAGGGATTACCGACGCTGCTTTAAAACTTAGTACTCATTCGATAGCTCTCCGAAAGTTATTTTAACAATAAAATTGCACTAAGGTTTCATGGCTATTTTAGATTCTAAAGGACGTCTGTTCGGTAAGGTCAGCATTCTTGACCTAGGCGCTATCTTCGTAATTTTATTAGTGATTGTAGGTATCTTTTTCTTTCCAGGAACCTCTGGCTCAGTAGCACAACTGAGTCCCACCCAGTCTGTAGAAGTGGATGTGATTGTTCGGGGTCTAAGTGTGCGTGACCCTGAGGCTTTACTCCAACAGTTCCAGGAGGAGAAAAAGACCAACATCATCATTCGCAATCAACCCTATGGTCAAGTTGAAATTAAATCTGTACAATCACTGCCGCGAACTGTAATTGTGCCCCAGCCCGACGGCTCAGTCAAAGCTCTGCCTGATCCAAGACGAGATGCCTATAGTACTAATATGCTACTTACCTTCGGTGGTAAAGCACAAAAGACTAAAGATGGGCTAGTACTGGGCAACAGCAAAATTAAAATTGGGACACCAGTAGAATTGGAGGGCAGCAGCTATAACTTCAATGCTAGTGTAATTGATGTCAGAGTTCTTTGACATTAGAGTTACCAGCAAGCATTGACCTAAAGTTACTTTGGAAACTGATAACTGAATCAACGGTAACTGGTAAATTTTAGAAAACTATGCAGTTTAAAGGCTTTAATAACTCCAGAGTAGATTTAAGTATCGCCGGATTAAACCAATCGTCACCGCAGGCATTTCCAACTGAGGTGTTAACCCAACGTCTTCAAGGGGTTGAAATATCTGAATGGCTTGCGGATTGAGAGTGGCAAGACGCCTGCCAATTTCAGGTCCGGTGAACTCCGATTTTTCTCCCCAAATGATCGCCGTAGGCGTAGTTAATTGGGGCACATAGAGGGATAAATCAAAGCACAAATCTCCACGCACAAAGCTAAGTGCTGCATATTCGGCATTTGGTTGCACAGCTGAGGCTAAATAAGCATCCACTATTTCTTGGTAAACTCTGCTAGCACTGGCAAATTGTCGGTTTTCCAAGAAGCTACGGATGCCGTTTCTAGTAGCAATACCAGTGTTGTAAAGAATGCGATCAAGCATCGGGGTGCCTGCCAATTGAGCAAAAAAGCTGCGGCTGTAGTCTTCCCCAAAGTCAGATAAACCTGCTGGAGTTGTAAGAATCAGCAACTTGAATAAATCAGGTCGAGCAATCGCTGCTCGAATCGTCAAGGCAGCAGTTAGAGAAGAAGCTATTACTGGCGCCGGCTCTGTACAGGTTTGCTCAACAAACTCGATAATTGTGGTGATGTAGTCATCAATCTGGTAATTCCTTTGAGGGTGTTCCGAGCGCCCCCAACCGATTAAGTCTGGTGCGAGAATTTGGTACTCACTAGCAAATGCTGGATAGACTTTTGACCATTCATAGGCAGAAGAACCACCACCAAAACCATGAAGAAACACCAATGGCGGCAGTTCCTTGGATGCAGCAGTATCCTCTAAGCGCCAAGGTGAATCCTCAGCTGTGTAATATACCATTCTGCCCACAGAGGTGACTAAGGAGTGTTGTTTAAAGCCATTTGGCTCAATCATGTCTAAACCTCATCGCTATACTGACTCGTGATCAGACCTTTTCGCATCCACCTTAACCTGGAAAACTTGAAATGTTTTGAAGTTGTCGAGCATCAGTTCGAGCAATATGGGATTACCATCAAAAATGCGATCGTCCTACAGCCTTCAAATCCAGCCTACCCACCGCGATCTGGTACTAATGTACTGATCTGTGCTCCTAAAAGTGGTTGGCTCGAAGCAATATTCTCACAACCTATCTGCGTTTTCTACTGCTATGTAACTAGTTCTCAGCGGACAATTCTGTCTGCCTATGACCATCAAAGTAAGCTCTTGGCCAGTGCTTCGATTGAGGGGCCCAATTTAGCTGGAACTAACTCAGAAATTCCTGCCAATGCACAGTTGAGTGTGGAGGCAGCCAACATCTCTCGAATTACCTTAAATTCCTTTGATGGTCAACTTACCGTAACTGATTTGAGTTTTGAGTTTTAGTCTGGTTCATAGTTCATGGCTCATAGTTCAATCAACACTCAACACTCAATAGGAAATTTTACCTATTTATAAGCGCCGAATCAGCTTAACCTCTCACTGCCTTAACGGTTCAGCCTTCTCTACAGAGCCATCATTGATTCCCAGGGTCAGCTGCAAAGGCTTGCCGTAAGGGTATGCCCTAGCAACTTGTCGGTAAACCTGATGGTTTGTCGGTAGAGTGAAAGTCTGCTCCCCCTGTTTGTAGGTTAGGTGATATTTCACGGTACGTAACAGCTCCGGCTTGCTATGCTTTTCTTGAAGTTTTTGCCGCTGTTCGATTTCATTGATACTTGGTCGTGGCGGCGGCAGAGGCCACCACAAGCCTTTTGCATCTTCATTGACGGCACCTTCTGGTTTTTCACCATTGCGGTTAGTCAAGGAAGTAGACGAAAATTCCTCAAAGCGAGGATTTTTATCATTGGTGAGGTTGATAGAATACTTGACTCGCCAGGTCAAGGTTGTTTTGGCTGTTGCTTCATACTGATCAGTAGTTACGCTATTACAGCCAGCCAAAGCTAATGCTACAGAAAAACTGCTCAACAGCGAAAAAACCTGGCGACAGCCTAAGCCAAGGTATGAACTGAAACTGAGATTTTTAAAATCCACCCCAATACTTAATACTAAAAACTAAAAACAACGACATGGAGCTTGCACCACTTTATCCTATCCTGTATCGCCTTCTGAAGCCTGCTTTTGGCAGTTGCCTCTGGGCAGGTTCAAACAATTCACCGATGATCGCCCTTACCTTTGATGACGGCCCTAATCACAAGTACACTCCACAATTGCTACAGGTGCTAGAGCGCTACAGTATTAAAGCCAGTTTTTTCTGGTTGGGCGCTTGCGTAAATCAAGCTCCGGCAGTTGCTAGAGAAGTCTACCAACGGGGTCACTGGCTGGGGCTACACGGATATGATCACCGCTCCTTTCCATGGCTCAAACGAGATGAACTCAAGCAGAGTTTGCTTCGCACCCAAGAGATAATTGCAACTACTTGTCAAATTCATCCTAACAAGGTTAGAGATGTGCGTCCTCCTAACGGTCTATTTACGCCCCAAACCTTGAGTTTATTGCATCAGTGGCAATATCGACCAGTGATGTGGAGCGTTGTTCCAGAGGACTGGGAACGTCCAGGTGTCTCGGTGGTTGTACGCAGAGTTCTACAGCAGGTTGAGAACGGTTCGCTAATCGTTTTACATGATGGCCACTGCGGAGGACAGGATGTTGCTCAAACAGCCGAATTGATCATTCCTCAACTATTGCAGCAAGGTTATCGCTTTGTTACTGTCGAGCAGTTATGGCAATTTGTTTCGACTAAAGATTAAGTGCAACATTTCAGAATATCTTTAGATATCTTTAGAGTAAGTGAGCTTTCTCGTCGTCAACAGGTAACGAAGGGAATTTGCCCAAGCTGATCGCCAAGACTTTGGTTATTTTTTGTAATCGTCTATGATCCAGTAATCATAGGCATTTCATTGGCAGCTTTAGTTTTCTTAACTAATACCCCCCTCCACACTTTGAAGATTTGTGTGCTAGAACAATTGTTTTACATGCGTTTTACAAATGTCATACGCAATGAGTGTTCTCTCGAAACCATATCTTCCCTCTTGCCGTAGAAAATTGTTCTTAGGCAGCAAAACTTTACTATCTTAATTATTGGAGGATATGACTAGACTGACAGGACAAATGTACTAATACAGGGAAAGTCAGCTAATGAATTGTTCATGTTCCATGGCTGTTATCTGTAAGCTAAATTCACTAAAATGGCTGAGTGTATTTCAAGTATTTGTTCAAGACTAATTGGTTTTAAATTGGAACTATAGAGTAAATTTAGGGAAGATTGAACCTACACAGGGGGAATTACTTAAATTTCTCAGCTGCAATAATTATCCAAAAATTGAGCAGCAAGACATTCAGACATCAGCAACAGCTGGAGCATTAACTGCTAGGCAAAGGCTGGGGCTATCGAGACATCGCGAAGCAGAATAAACTTTGGCTAACTAGCAGCTCGCTTGAGGAGGTAACTCGAACCAAGGGCTCTTATCATGGATGTATTAATTCCACTGACATTTCCGAGTAAAAGATATTGCTGTTGCTAAATTCACCATCACCGGATGGTAATCAAGAAAAAGCGTTCATTTGGGATAATTAAGGCTAAAATCAAAAAGTCTCAAGAAAAGCTAGCCTCAAAATTCCTACTTAGCGCATTAGCTGCAACAAACCTGAGTTTGAAGAAGTTAATTTCAGAATTATTTCTCTGACTCAGCTATTAAATAAACCTTAGAAGGCAAAGGTTACTAACTAGCTTTGCTATCTTAGGTAGATCAACACGCACACCATCTATCTAGTCTTTAACTGAAGGAGCATGAGGAAAAAGGCATGACCCAGGCAAACTTAGATCTCGCAACTATCATCGAGCCTGATAACGGTTTGGACGTTTTGTTCGAGGATGAAGCGGCCCGTGAAGATGTAGGGGAAGCTCAAGCGGAAGATATCGACGGGAAGCCTGGTAAGGTGCGCTCTAACCGCCGTCGAACGCAGGCCAAAAAAAAGCACTATACAGAAGATTCAATTCGCCTCTACCTGCAAGAAATTGGGAGAATCAGGCTGCTGCGAGCAGATGAAGAAATCGAACTTGCTCGCAAAATTGCTGACTTGTTAGAACTAGAACGGGTGCGCGAACGTTTGTTTGTTGACTTAGAGAGAGAGCCACAAGATAGTGAATGGGCTAGCGAAGTTAATATGCCACTGCCGGCATTTCAATATCGCCTCTACCTCGGTCGGCGAGCTAAGGATAAGATGGTGCAGTCAAACTTGCGTTTGGTTGTTTCCATTGCCAAGAAATATATGAATCGGGGATTATCTTTCCAAGACCTGATTCAAGAAGGTTCTCTGGGTCTGATTAGGGCAGCAGAAAAGTTCGATCACGAGAAAGGTTACAAGTTTTCCACCTACGCAACCTGGTGGATTCGGCAGGCAATTACCCGTGCAATTGCTGACCAGTCTCGCACCATTCGTCTACCAGTACACCTGTATGAAACGATCTCACGAATTAAAAAAACTACAAAAATTCTTTCCCAAGAAATGGGTCGTAAGCCCACAGAAGAAGAAATTGCTGACCGCATGGAAATGACCATCGAGAAGCTACGATTCATTGCCAAATCCGCCCAACTTCCTATCTCCCTGGAAACACCAATTGGTAAAGAAGAGGACTCCCGCCTTGGTGATTTTATTGAAGCCGATGGCGAAACACCAGAGGATCAAGTTTCCAAAAATCTCCTCCGGGAAGACTTGGAAAGTGTCCTGGATACGCTTAGCCCTCGTGAGCGCGATGTTCTCCGGTTACGCTATGGTTTAGATGACGGGCGCATGAAAACCCTAGAAGAAATTGGCCAAATTTTTAACGTAACTCGCGAACGGATTAGGCAGATTGAAGCCAAAGCCCTACGCAAACTGCGTCACCCCAATCGTAACAGTATCCTCAAAGAATACATCCGCTAGGAGCTTTTTGTCGAGGGTGCTTTTTTGGCTAGAGTATGTGGTGGTAAATGGAAGTGACGCCGTGGTTGCTCTCACCAGCCACCTTATACCAATTTTATAAATTATTATCAAACACACTAAGGCTGATAAAAAGGCTGGGGTTCTAACCTAAGAACTCCCAGCTTAATTTTTGAGATTAAGAAAGTTGACCTAAGCAGGTAACTACATCAGACCCCAGTAGTGCAGGACACCCTGACCAGTTACATATTCAGTCACAACAGCAGCAATAAATCCAATCATTGCCAGACGACCATTTACGCTTTCAGCGAATGATGTGAATCCAAATTTTGACTCTTGATTGTCCATGATTATCGCTCCGTTAGTAATATTTCATAACCGCTATGTAAATTAATGTAACTAATGATTTTAAAAACGGCAAGAGTATGCATACTCATTTTAGATAAATTTTGTTTAAAGTTTGAGATATGAGGATTTTCGGGAAGAGGTGAAGGCCATTACTCTCGATAACTTCAAAATAGACTCATTTACTTGATCGCATCTATGCTGCCAGTTAGACTAGATGATTACTACAATCAAATCCGTGTCATTCTCAATCGTCAAAATCCTATTACTGGTCTATTGCCAGCAAGTACCGCGATTACTGCCCACGGTGACTATACTGATGCCTGGGTACGCGATAATGTCTATAGCATTTTGGCGGTTTGGGGGCTGGCGTTAGCTTATCGCAAGCTTGATCCTGACAGTGGGCGAGCCTTTGAGCTGCAACAGAGCGTGGTTAAGCTCATGCGGGGGTTGTTGTTTTGTATGATGCGGCAAGCTCATAAGGTAGAAACTTTTAAAAAGACCCAATCCCCGCTAGATGCCCTACATGCTAAATACAACACTAATACAGGCGACATAGTAGTAGGTGATGACCAGTGGGGTCATCTACAACTGGATGCCACTTCCCTATTTTTACTGATGCTAGCTCAGATGACAGCATCTGGGTTAAACATCATCTATACGATTGACGAAGTCAATTTTGTCCAAAATCTCGTCTATTACATTAGTCAAACCTATCGGACACCAGATTATGGTATTTGGGAGCGTGGCAATAAGGTTAATCGTGGTGATCCTGAACTCAATGCCAGTTCCGTAGGTATGGCGAAAGCGGCACTAGAAGCGATTAACGGGCTAGATTTATTCGGTGTGCGTGGCTCTGAGGCATCGGTTATCCAAGTCTTACCAGATGAGATTGCTCATGCACGCATCACTTTGGAGTACCTGCTACCAAGGGAGTCGAGTTCTAAAGAAATTGATGCCGCGATTTTGAGTACCATTGGTTTTCCAGCCTTTGCGGTTGAAAGTGTCGAACTCATCAGTCGCACTCGCCAGAAAATTATTGATAAGTTGCATGGTCGATACGGCTGCAAGCGCTTCTTGCGAGATGGGCACCAAACAATACTCGAAGATACCAGCCGTTTGCACTACGAGCCTCAAGAATTGCAGCAATTCGAGCATATTGAGTGTGAATGGCCTTTATTTTTCACATATCTAGCACTCGATGCCCTCTTACGGGGAGATGTCGAGGAGACGAAGAACTATCAGGAGCGCTTAGAGTTTTTGCTGATTGAGCGGGATGGTTTGCAACTGCTGCCAGAATTATATTACGTTCCAGAGGAAAACATTGAGGCAGAGAGAGCTTCTCCCCAAAGCCAGCAGCGTCTTCCCAACGAAAATGTCCCTTTGGTGTGGGCCCAGAGTTTATACTTGCTAGGTCAGATGCTTAGTGAGGGATTACTGGCACCGGGCGATATTGACCCCTTGGGGCGTCATTTGCGTGTGGGGCGTCATCAAGATCCTGTAGTACAGATTGCACTGCTGGCAGAAGATGAGTATTTACAGGCTCAACTGGCGACCTATGGTATCGCTACGCAGACTCTAGAACAAGTAGAGCCAGTGCAAGTGCGTCAGGCAAAAGAACTCTCAGCTGTTTATGCTCAAATGGGGCGCTGTGACTCGCTGGGTTTGACGGGACGGCCAGTGCGACGTCCTCAAAGCCTGACCACATCGAAGATTTTTCGCATCCGGGGAGAGACGGTAGTCTTTCTGCCAGCATTTTTGGATCAGCAGCAGTTTTATCTGACCCTTGACTACCATTTCCTAGTTTCTCAAATTAAAGGAGAACTCGCCTACATGCAACGCCACTGGAGTGATTTGGGGCGTCCAACATTAACTCTACTTTTAACTCATAAAATGTTGGAGACAGGTATTGAAGATGTGGCGACTACAGACAGTGTAGAGACTGGAGATATTGCCCTTATACAAGGATCGCCTTTACTACAGTTAATCCAGCAACTGCAAGATGGTTTTTGCAATGGTGTGCGGGTAAAACTAGGGAGTCTCAATCAGTTGATGCTGACGGCTAAAATTGAACGCATTGATTTTCTGCATGACTTTGAATTCACTGAAAAATCAGTTAAAACTGCTGCTAAGCATCGATTTTATTTGAACAGCCATGCTGAAAAAAGTGTTCCCCTGAGTCATACCCAGGAATTTCCACTTGAATACGAAACTAACCTGGAGTTATTGCTTGAAAGCTTAAAGCTCTCAAAAAATCTCTATGAGCAGGTGGAGTTGCTGCGCACTCTCGAGCGCCTCCAAGGCTTGGAGTTTGATACAGGTTTTGGGGAATCAGGAAAACCAGTAACTGTAGCCCATTTGCTGAATGAAGTTTACCTAAAAGCTGGTACCTTGGGAAGCTCTCCCTACTGGACAGTGATCCGTCAAGCTGCTGGGTTACTCAACAAAGTTGACTTTAGCTTGTCAGACGCTGTGACTTATATCCTCGTGCGCGGCAAGCAAATTACAGTGGGCAAAGCCTATGATGAGGCCTCGTTGATTAAAAAGCCGATGTCGCGCCGAGAAATCCAGTCAAAAATAAATCATTTCTGCGGTGAGGATTTGCGCGATCGCGTCCTTACTCAAGAAATTCTCTTATATTTAAGAACCTTGATCAAATCAGAACCAGATTTACTCCAAGGTTTGTTGACACTGCGAGTGGGATATCTGATTGTGCTATTGACAAGTGAACTGGCAACTGAGTTAGGGGTTACTCAAGATGAAGCCTATGAAGAACTTATGGGCTTGAGTCCGTTTGCAGTAAAAACTCGCCTGCACTCCTGTTTAGTAGGATATGAAAGTATGAACCAAAGGCTTTGGCAGCAAGAAAGTTTGCATGTTAGGCAACCAGAACAGGACATTCATTGGGTGGTTTGGTCAGGAAAGTTTGAGGAGACGGAGGAAGTAGAAGAAGTTGGTAGTTGGATGAGAAAGCGGCAACTAGATGGTGCTGCTGGACGTGTTCCTAAAAATTTCTATCCCAAAGTTTGGCAAGTAATGAAACACTGTAAAGGTTTGGTGATTGGTGATAAATTAGAGCGCCGCAATCGCTTGGATAGCGAGTTAATCCTTTCAGAAATGACACCAGGAGAAAGGAATTTTGCACTACAGGTCGAACATTTGCTTAATAAGAGTCAAGCACCAGAATATCGCCAGGTAAATGTTGAAGCCCTGATGGAACTGGCAGCAATGGTAGAGTCAAATCCTGATTTACAAATTGAGGAATATATCGTTTTAGATGTTCTTATTGGTCATGCTGTGCGCTTGGCATGGTTGGAACAAAATCCTAAACAAGCTCATCAATATGACGATTACAAAGCTTTAGCTTGGCGAGAATTTGAGGATATGTCTCCTAAAGAATGCGCTGCTTATATCGTTAAAGCGTTCCAATTCTTGACCAAAATTGAGGGAGTCTAAAACATATAGTTTTCCCCTGTATGTCCTGACTTCCCTCCCACTGCCACAAGGTTTAATTAACTCAATCAAAAAGCACTATAAGATAGAGGAAAAACAATCGTGATGAGATTACCTGATGGTCCACAGCTCCCACGCTGGTTGCAACTAATAAAATGGATTGCTGACCCCTTTGGCTATTTAAATCAATGCCGTCAACGCTATGGTGACACTTTTACTTTACGTCTGAGTGGTTTTGAACCTTTGGTCTTCTTGAGCCATCCCCAAGCAATTCAGGCAATATTTACCGCTTCTCCTAGTCAGTTTGACTCTGGTAGGGGCAATGGTCTCATCCAACCATTGTTGGGAGATAACTCGCTAGTTTTACTCGATGGTAATCGCCACAGGCAACAACGCAAACTCCTCTTACCCCCCTTTCATGGGGAAAGAATGTATTCTTACTGCCAATTAATTTGCGAACTTACCGAGGAGGTAGCAAGTCGGTGGGTAGTAGACAAGCCTTTTGTCGCCCGTAATGCGATGCAAGAGATTACTCTGAGAGTAATTATGGGGGCTGTTTTTGGTCTGCGAGAGGGGGAACGTTATCAGCAGCTGAAGCCGATGCTGGGCCAAATGCTGGATATGACTGGCTCCCCCTTACGCTCTAGTATGCTGTTCTTCAAGTTCATACAGCAAGATTTAGGGGCTTGGAGTCCTTGGGGAAAAATGTTACGTCGTAAGCAAAAAATTAACGAACTCCTCCAAGCAGAGATTGAGGAACGACGAAAGCAAGACAAATCCAATGGCAATGACATTCTCACTCTCATGATCTCAGTTCGAGATGAAAATGGAGAGCCAATGACAGATCAGGAATTAAAAGATCAGTTGATGACTCTATTGTTTGCAGGTCATGAGACTACTGCCACTGCCTTATCTTGGGCATTATACTGGATTCACCAACTTCCAGATGTAAGGAAAAAACTGTTACAGGAACTCGACGGTTTAGGGAACAAACCAGACCCCATGACCATCTCCAAGCTGCCTTACCTCAGTGCCATTTGCCAAGAAACCTTGCGAATTTACCCAGTAGCTCCCGTTACTTCCCCCCGCATCGCCAAATCCCCAATTGAGATTATGGGTCGTCAGTATGATACCAATACAATCCTGTTTCCTTGTATTTATCTGACTCATCATCGAGAAGAACTATATCAGCAAGCATCTCAATTTAAACCAGAGCGATTTATCGAGCGTCAATATTCTGCTTACGAGTATTTGCCCTTTGGTGGTGGCAACCGACTCTGCATTGGTTATGCCTTGGCAATGTTGGAAATGAAGCTAGTACTAGCTACCATTTTATCTCGTTATCAGTTGGCGCTGGTGGATGATAAACCAGTTAAACCCACCCGTCGCGGTGTCACCCTCGCCCCTGCTAATGGCATACCAATGGTATTAAAGGGTCAGCGTCTGCTTCAAAGCCAGCCCCAACAGCCTCTGGTTGGTTCAGCTTAAAATCAAATTAATCGTAAATAATGCTACAAATCGTCTGATTTTAAGTAATAAGTAATAAGTAATAAGTAATAAGTAATAAGTAATAAGTGACTACAAGAACATTTATTGCTTATTGCTTGTGGCTGAAAACCTGTTAATATCATGTCCGCGTAAACGATGAGCATTTACTTCTAACTTGCAAGTTGGCTACTTAGCTTCTGTCATCTGCCTTTCCTCTAGAGCCTTGGACAGTACCAAAGTGTAATTGTTTAACCGGAGATGATATTACTCAACAAGTCTTGGTAGCAAACATTTATGTAATCATTTGATTAACTAAGGCAAAGCCTCAATGACACTAAAAAACTTTAATTTACTTGGTTTAGTAACTGTAGCTGTTCCTGTTTTGATCAGCTGTATTTACTCGCGTACCGTAGCTGGAGAAATAACTGTTAGCGGCAATTGTGGTGATCTAAATTGTGAACAACTACTAGCCCAATTAAAAAGTAATTGGAGCGAACAAATTAGTCAATATACAGCTGAGTGCCAAAGCGGTAAAAATTTAGGTCTAAATGTTTGGAATCGGAATGAATCTAAGGTAGTCACCTTAATTTGTTGGGGAGATAAAGATCCTAATGGCGAAATCTACGGCACTTCTTTAGGTCTATTACCTTTCCCAGGAGATGAGGAAAATTTTACCAGTAAGTGGAATTGTTGGAATTCAGATGAGTGTAAAAATGCTCTGATTAAATTACGTGATCAATACCCAGAAGAAATTCGTAAATATGAAGTTGAATGTGCAATGGAATCTGGTGAATTAACGCTAGTAATTCCTCAGGTCAATGGACTAAGTGAGGCAAATGTACAATGTAGCTTTTTTGTCCCTAATACACAGATAGATGATAATGGCGATGGAGTAGCAGATGGTGCCGTTGCTAAACCAACTAGCGTCGATATCACTCTAGGAACATTAACCTTACCACAATGAAGAACAGCAGATAAACATAATCTAGTTTTAGCAATTTCAGAGCGATCACTCTGCATAAAACTGCCTCACCTGAAGTTTGATACATTCAAGCAAGCAGAGAAGCAAAGTATATCATAATTTCCAGGAAATGGTATGAGCGGAAAATTCATGAAAGGACACTAAGTATAGCAGTACGTATTAAGGTTAGGACAAGCTAAATCGCTAGAACTTTGTCAAATTCTGCCTTGGAGCCTTCTGCCCTGGAGCCTTCTGCCCTGGAGCCTTGCGCGTAGCGCTATACCTGCAACATTGATCAAGGTTACTGGTTGAGGCAGGGTGTGGGGTGTGGGGTGTAGGCTGTAAGGGAACTCCGGGCGATTTCATAATTGTTTACACAGTTGCTTTTATTTATGTCCGACTACTTAATAACAGATAATGTATCTGATAACACTAAACAATAACCACTAAATGACGAAAACCGCGTGGGTATTCCCAGGGCAAGGTTCTCAGGAACCAGGAATGGGAGTAGACTTATTAGAGTTAGCATCTGTAAAAGACAAGTTTGAACAAGCTAAGGAGATTTTAGGCTGGTCTGTTATCGATGTTTGTCAAGGTAAACCAGACCAGTTAAACCAAACTCTTTATACACAACCTTGCTTGTATGTGGTTGAGAGTATCCTCGTCGATCTGCTAATTGAACAAGGCAAAACACCCAATTTATTAGCTGGTCACAGCCTGGGAGAATATGTTGCCCTCTATGCTGCTGGGGTATTTGACTTTGATACAGGCTTGCGCCTAGTCAAGCGTCGTGCCCAACTAATGGATAGTGCTTCTGATGGCATGATGGTAGCGCTAATGAAGTTTGACCGCCAACAGCTAGAACAACTAATCGAGCAGACACCTAATGTGGTACTCGCTAATGATAACAGTCCTGCTCAAGTAGTAATTTCTGGTAAGCCAGAAGCGGTTGGGGAAGTCGTTGCTCAAATTAAGGCAAAGCGTAGTGTTACACTCAAAGTCTCAGGTGCTTTTCACTCTCCCCTAATCGCTCCAGCAGCTGACCAATTTCGGAAAGTCTTAGAATCTGTAACTTTTGCTGATGCTAAGTGGCCAATACTCTCTAATGTAGAACCTCTGCCAACTGTTGAAGCTGCCCTGTTGAAAGATCGCCTCCAGCGTCAGATGACAAATTCAGTGCGATGGCAAGAAACCTCAATACAGTTGCAAGCTCAAGGAATCGAACAAGTTGTAGAAATTGGTCCGGGTAAAGTTCTTACTAGTTTAATTAAACGAATGTGTCCTGAGATAAGTTTGAAAAATATCACTAGTTCGGCACAATTATCTTCATAAACTAGAAAGCCATTTTTAGAAGCAGCTTTGATAAGCTAAAACACATCTAATTTGCATAAGCAAAAAATCATCTGTTTCTTGTGGGATAACTGTGGGATGGGCGTCTCGCCCGTCGTCGCCCGTCGTCCACGCTCTCATCTATTTAAAGTACAAATGTTTTCAGATTAAAGTACAAATGCTTTCAGAAATTGCTCATCAGGGTTCGACTTGTGATTTGTAAACACACTGCTCGCGCAGCACTATAAATATGAAAAAGCTTATTAATCGCACTGTCGTGTTTTCAAGTTACTCTAACACTCGTGATCCATAAGCATTAAAAGGTTTTTTGTGACTAGAAATCGCGAACCATTTATTAGCCTACAACTCTACCGTGCCTTAAAGTGGTCATTAATTGTCCCTATATTTCGCTTCTACCTTCGGGGTCGCGTTTATGGTATTGAAAATGTACCACAGGCAGGACCATTGGTAGTGGTAAGTAACCATGCTAGTGACTTTGACCCGCCAATTGTCGCTATTTGTATGCAGCGTCCAGTGGCTTTCATGGCAAAAGAGGAATTGTTTGAGGTGCCACTACTCAAGCAAATAATTTACTTGTATGGTGCTTACCCAGTGAAGCGGGGGGCAGCAGACAGGAGTGCAATTCGCTCAGCCCTCAGTTATCTTGATCAAGGATGGGCTGTGGGGATATTCTTGTCAGGAACGAGGACACCAGATGCCCGAATTCCTGATCCCAAATTGGGTGCAGCCTTAATTGCTGCCAAAGCACAAGCACCTCTTGTGCCAGTTAGTGTGTGGGGTACCCAGGCAGTTATCAACAAAGGTTTAGTAATGCCGAAATCCGTTCCAGTGACTTTACGGATTGGTCAGCTGATTGATCCACCAACTTCGACAAAGCGAGAAGAGCTACAAGCCGTAACTGAGCATTGTGCAGCGGCAATTCATGCCCTGCATGACTTAGGACGTTAAATAGCGCATCCTTCCTTTCCTACTCCAGGGACAGGGGAAGGATTCATGGTTGATGCTTTATTAGTAGTGTAGGAGCATTGACTATTAAAGCAAGCGGGCTTTGTTGCCCGCACTACAAATTCACAAAAATGGAATGCTCCCCAAAAGAATGCTACAAACAATCGGAAATCAAGTAATAAGTCTCAAGTATCACAAAATTGTCACTTATTACTTATTACTTATTACTTATTACTTATTACTTAAAAAACCCTCGTAGCAAACATCTAAATAACTAATTAGGAACCCCCCCGCAACTTATCCAACACGCTACGGTCTTCCAGCGTCGAGGTATCACCAGCAACCTCTTGACCCGATGCTAAATTACGCAATAACCTACGCATAATCTTACCAGAGCGTGTCTTCGGCATCGCCTCAGTAAAGCGAATTTCACCAGGACGTGCAATTGCCCCAATCTCCTTAACAACGTGCTGCTTGAGATCCTGCTTAAGTTCTTCACTAGCACTATAACTACCTTCGAGGGTAACAAAAGCACAGACTTCTTCCCCTTTCACCTCATCCGGTTTCCCAACTACAGCCGCCTCAGCCACTGCTGGATGAGATACTAGTGCTGATTCAACCTCCATTGTACCTAGACGGTGTCCAGCAACGTTAATTACGTCATCAACACGCCCCATAACCCAAAAGTAACCATCTTCATCTTTCCTAGCACCATCGCCAGCAAAATAGAGGTATTGCCCATCCTTGGGCGGGATATGCTCCCAATAGGTACGGCGGAAACGTTCAGGATTTCCGTAAACTGTACGTAACATTCCTGGCCAAGGGTGCTTCACCACCAAATAACCCCCCTGATTATCTGCAACCGGGTTTCCTTCCAAATCCACAACATCTGCAATAATGCCAGGGAAGGGACGAGTAGCAGAACCTGGTTTAGTTGGGGTAGCACCGGGAAGGGGAGTAATCATGAAACCTCCAGTTTCCGTTTGCCACCAGGTATCGACAATCGGGCAACGCTCACCGCCAATTACTCGGTGATACCACATCCAAGCTTCTGGATTAATTGGCTCTCCCACTGTTCCCAGCAATCGCAGAGAAGAGAGATTGCGGGCATTGGGGTGTTCTTCCCCCATCTTAATAAATGCCCTAATTGCTGTTGGTGCTGTATAGAAGATATTAACGCCGTATTTCTCAACCACATCCCAGAAACATCCGGGATTCGAGGCGCGGGGTGCCCCTTCATACATCAAGGTTGTGGCACCGTTAGAAAGAGGACCATAGACAATATAGCTGTGACCTGTAATCCAGCCGACATCAGCAGTACACCAGTACACATCGGTATCTTGGATATCAAAGGCCCATTTCAAGGTCATATGGGTGTAGAGATTATAACCGCCAGTGGTATGAACTACGCCTTTGGGTTTACCTGTAGTGCCACTGGTGTAGAGGATAAACAGCAAATCCTCAGCATCCATGGGTTCAGCAGGGCAATCGGCAGAAGCACCAGCCTGTAAGTCGTGCCACCAATGATCCCGCCCTGGTTCCATCTGAATTCCTTGCTTGGTGCGTTCCACCACCAATACATTCTCTACCGTGGGAGCACCGTTATTAGCAAGTGACTTATCAACTTGCTCTTTCAAAGGCACAATCGCATCTTTGCGCCAGCCGCCATCAGCAGTAACCACTAACTTAGCAGCAGCATCCACCAAGCGGTCTTTTAAAGCTTCAGAACTAAAGCCGCCGAAGACAACAGTATGAGCTGCGCCAATTCTAGCACAGGCAAGCATCGCGATCGCCGCTTCTGGAATCATCGGCATGTAAATTCCGACACGATCCCCTTTTTGCACTCCCAACTGTTTAAAGACATTTGCCATCTGAGAGACTTCACGGTGCAACTGGGCATATGTCAGAGTTCGAGAATCTCCCGGTTCCCCTTCCCAAATCAAGGCAGCTTTATTCCGACGCCAGGTAGTTAAATGTCTGTCAAGACAGTTGTAAGAAATATTAATCTTACCGCCGACAAACCACTTAGCAAAAGGCGGCTGCCAATCCATAACTTGATCCCACTTTTGGAACCAGTGCAACTCCTGTTGAGCTAAATCTGCCCAAAACTTTTGGGGATTTGCTTGGGCTTGGTCATAGAGTTGCTGGTAATCCTCTAAACTTTTAACATGTGCCTTTTGGGAAAATTCTAGTGATGGTGGGAAGGAACGCTTCTCTTGAAGAATTGATTCGATGGTTGGTTCAGACATAATTGTTACTGATTACTTGTATGTGCTTTACTTGTAAGCTGTGGTGCCTCTAAATTGCATTTTTGATCGTTTAACCAATAGTTATAGATGGGGAAGTATGGGGGTAGGAATAAGGACAAGAAAGAGTGGGAAGTGTGGGATAATTTTGTTATACACTCATCTCCCCATCTCCCCATCTCCCCATCTCCCCATCTCCCCATCTCCCCATCTCCCCATCTCCCCATCTCCCCATCTCCCCCTCTTCAGGGAAGCAGCACAACTCTAGTTGTAACCTCTGATACAGTTAAAGGGTAGATTGTCCAGTTGTTTTTTCAACATAAGTTAAAATTTTTTGATAAGCTTCGGGATTACTTTGTTGATGGATAATAATCAATACTCGACCATCAGGCAACCAAAACTTCAACCGACCATTTTCAGTAATTACAAAGCTACTGATGCGACTTAAATCCACCATATAAGTATTTCGCTCGTAAGTGAATTTAATCCACATTCAGAAGTTATTTGAAAATATTTTCTCAAGGCAGTATAGGAAAAATAGGCAAGTAATATAAACTTGTCTAGATTAGTTAGGACTTACGCATACCAGAATGCGTTAATCATCAAAGTCAAATTTATCAGCTAGTGTGGGCAGGATGCCCACGATAATCTTTGCATAAGTCCTGCTAGTATTATTTTTTATAACTTCTGTTATCGCAGCTCCTCCTTTGGAAGCCCTCGGAGACTCTGAGAATCGGAGACTCATGATCAACAAACCAACCAATAGTCCTGTTAACCGTATAACTTACCTCCTCGTTCATAAACCCAACATTTGCAATCTGTACAGATTCTGATAAAGTCCATCCTGCTGCAACAGTTCCTCATGAGATCCTGATTCTACCAACTGACCCTGCTTTAGTACCAAAATTCGATCCACATTGCGAATAGTTGAGAGTCGGTGGGCAATAATGATGGCAGTACGTTGCTGGAGCATTCTATCAAGTGCTTGTTGAATCAGAGCTTCTGTCGCGACATCTAAACTAGCCGTTGCCTCATCCAGCAAGAGGATAACGGGATTACGAATAGCAACACGGGCAAAGGCCAATAATTGTTTTTGACCACCGGAAAGATTTGTACCACGCTCTCGCAGTTGGGTATCGTAGCCTTGGGGTAGTTGTTCAATAAAACTAGCGACATTAGTTAATTGCGCTGCAGTTTTTATTTCCTCGAGGGAGTAATTTTCTCCCAAGGCAATGTTACTTTTGACATCCCCTGCAAATAAAAACCCATCCTGAATAATAACACCAAGGTAGCGCCGGAGTTCTGCTTGAGGGAGATCACGAATATCAATACCATCCACCAAAATTCGCCCTTTTGTAGGTTCATACAGGCGACACAGCAGCCGAATAATCGAACTTTTACCAGCACCAGTAGGTCCGACTAAGGCTACTTTTTCCCCAGGGCGAATCGTAAAATCTAAGTCTTTAAGGACATATTCATCTTCCTTATAAGCAAACCAGACATGTTCAAAACAAATTTCCCCACTCACAGATGAGGGCGTAAACCAAGATCCTCTTCTACCCTGCTCTTCCGGTAGCAGAGTTCTCCTCATCCCTGGCTTCAGTTGTGGATCACGAATTTCAATCGGCTCATTCATGATGCGGCTGATACGTTCAAGAGCAGTGAACCCGGCCTGGAACATAGTAAACTTCTCAGCAAACTTCTGCAAGGGGTTGAATAGGCGCTGAGCATAGAGAATAAATGCTGTCAGCACACCAAAACTAAGGGTATCTTGAAGGATAAACTGCCCTCCTACTAAGAGTACTACTGCGATCGCTACCAGGGAAATCCACTCCAGTATTGCCGAAACTGCTGAATCGTGAAAGATAGTTTTGTCCACTTCGTGGATGTAAAGCTGATTGGTGTTGCCAAACATCTCGGCATTAAATTGTTCGCGGCGAAATAGCTGCACAATATTGACACCAGAGATATTTTCTTGCAGCATCGAGTTAAGATTTGACAGTTCCTCCCTAGCTTTGTAATTAGCTTGTCGAAACTGCTTCTGGAAATAGATGATGGCAGCAGTGACTGGAAGCAACATCAGTACTAGCATCAATCCCAATTGCCATTGCTGTTGAAACATTAAAATGGCAATCACTAACATTGAGAACAGGTCATTGATAATTCCAATCGCGCCAGCTGAAAATACAAGTCCTAAAGCTTCAACATCACTGGTGAGTCTTGTAATAAGTTTCCCTATAGGAGTGCACTCAAAAAATCTTACCGCTAGAGAGGTAACATGGTTAAAAAGATCATCACGAATCCCGGCAGTGATTTGCTGTCCTAATCGTTCTTCCAAGTATTTCTGAGTAACGCCAAATACCAATCTGATTACTAAAGTTAGCAGTAGTAAAATACTGAGAAGATTAATCCCCTCTGAGAAGGTGCGACTTTCAAGCCAAGACCAAGTTTGCTCTTGGCGAATTAAAGACACTGCCTGTCCAATCAGTAAGGGTTGAATCGCGCCAGCTATAGAAACTGGTAACAACAGAGCAACCGAAGCCCAGAGCAAATTTTGGTAGCGACGAGCATACGGTAACAATCGTAGAAACAGTCGCCAGTCGTTCTCACGTTTTAGCGTAGCTTTGCTAGATGAGTATCGCTGGCTGCGATTTGCCTCTGGAGGTGGTGATAAGCTTGTCATTTCAACCCTGCTAGTAATTATTGCCCACAGCAAATAAAAGCAATACCTTTCAATGTAGCGTAGGAGCCAAAGTCTGTAATCATGCCTGATTTGGAGACAGCCCGACTAAAACTGAGGAAGTTCACACTAGATGATGCAGATGATTTGTACCGCATCTACGACAACCCGGAAGTAATGAAGTATGTTGGTAATGGTGCCAGAACTAGAAAAGAGACAGAAGCTGGATTATTGTCGATGATTCAACATTGGCAGCAACACGACTTCGGCATGTGGGCGGTAATTCACCAACAGGATCATATACTAATTGGTCGCTGTGGACTTTGCTTTCTTGACAAGACTACAGAGGTTGAATTGGGCTATTTGTTCGATAAGTTTTATTGGGGTAGGGGCTTAGCAACAGAAGCTTCTCTAGCAGCGCTTAAGTATGGGTTTGAAGTAGTTAAGCTTAAGAGAATTGTTGCTGTTGCCAAACCGGAAAACTTGGCCTCGCGCCGCGTTATGGAAAAGGTGGGGATGAAGTATGAAAAAGATGCCCACTACTATGACTCTGATGTCGTTTATTATTCGATAACTTTGTGAAATGATAATTACTTATTCCTTCAACTGAGCCATCATTTCAGCTTCATTCCAGTAGGAATGCATCGTTTGAATCTTACCAGCTTCATTTACTTCAAAAGTACTAATACCCTCAGTACTACCCTGCCTGCCATTCTTAGCCAGTACCCGCATTGTCCACTTGACAGCTGCCCCATTGCCAGCGATAAAGATGTGGTCTTGTGAGATCTCTAGCTTCTCATAAAATTTAGCAAGTAACCCGAAGAACTTCTGAAAATCCTGATGGGCTTTCATCGGTGGCTTCCCTACAGGATCATAGATGAGGGCATCTTCAGCAAAGTTTTCTACCCAACCCTCTGGATTCATTGCCCCCATATGGGTGAAGTAGGCGGTAACGACTTGTTCGATAGTTTCTGTTGACATTCTTGGAATTTACTGAAATCTACTTATAGTCGCTAGATATTTTAGCAAGATATATGGCGTTTCTGATACTCATGAGGTACATCTAATTTTATTCTAAGTTCCCTGTTCCCTAAAACCGAAAAATTCATACCTCACCCAATTTAGAACTGCTATATGTTAATTTTGAAGCTTTGTTCTCATTGCTGAGAATCTATGCTCGTCGAATTTTAACAGTTGTCACTCAAAGAGTTTTCGATTGCTCTAGTTTGAGTTAGACAGAGGTGACAGCTTCAACAGACAACGACTCATCTAAATTTAGCTAAGCGCGAATTTATTCTTGTTTACTGGCTGATGCTTAAACTGTCTCCTGTCTGCTTTTAACTAATCCTACTAAATGTTTTTGTTTTTTTTGTGAGTAAATCTTAAAAAAATTAAAAATTGTAGTTTTAATGAAGCTTGCTAAAAAATAGTGATTTTAAAGATAAAGACGACTAACATACTTGATTGAGGATTGGGGAAAATCAATTCCATAACTCAAACAAATTCAATCCATCAACCTTCAAATCCAACACTTAAATAATTAGAAACACATCATGACAAACCAACACTGGCACCTCTTCAAAAGCCCAACAATTCTCATGGCTGCGATTGCTGCACTCAGTTCAACGATGACAATGACATCAACAGCAAACGCAATCACTTTAAACCTATCAGTGGAGAACCTCAGCCCAGAAAACGGAGCTGTATTATCTCCAGTTTGGTTTGGCTTACACGATGGAACTTTTAATACTTTTGACCCTGGTTCTCCTGCCTCATCAGCAATTGAAGCAATAGCCGAAGATGGTTTAACAGGTCTTGAATTTAGCACTCCTGGTTTTAGCTTTGACAATACTCCTCTTGAAGGTCTTAATCTCAATAACACTCCTATTCCTCTTAGTTCAACTATTGCCAATTTATTCACCCAAAGTTCAGGGACTCCTAACGATGTAATTCAAGGCAAAATCTTTGAAAATGCCCTCGGATTATTCCCTGGCGATGCGGCAACGGTAAAGATTAACTTCGACGATAATCTCATTGCTAACAATCGTTTTTTCAGCTACGTCTCAATGCTTATTCCTACTAACGATGGCTTTATTGGTGACGATGAACCCATTGAAATCTTTGACGCTGAAGGCAACTTTATCGGGGCTGATTTTATTGTTCTCGGTAGTGATGTTTGGGATGCTGGTACTGAAGTTAATGACGAGTCGCTTTCTAGTCTCCCCTTCTCGTTAGAGGTACTTGCTCAAGGAGAAGATGAAAATGGTGTAGTTGAGAAATTTCCCGGTTTTACAGGCGACGAAATCTTTTCCTTTATCCCAAGCCTTAGCAACGCTGATTTTACGGTTGAAGACTACCAGGTAGCACGCATCAG
Organism: Symploca sp. SIO3C6; assembly: GCA_010692425.1. Taxonomy (GTDB): domain Bacteria; phylum Cyanobacteriota; class Cyanobacteriia; order Cyanobacteriales; family Coleofasciculaceae; genus SIO3C6. The sequence goes on from JAAHHJ010000002.1 coordinate 198,577, forward strand.
AGTTACACAAGTTACTGAGTCTGTGCCAGAACCCACCACTACTATAGGATTATTTGCACTCGGTGGGTTATTTGTGTTGCGTCGTCGAATTAGTCGCACTCAGTGATAAACTCAGCAATAAGCTGTTACGCATTTAATTTTTATATTTCATAAGAGGGTGTAGGGGGAGAAAGTTTGAAGCATTCTTATGCAACTAGAAAATATAAAATTAAAATGCACAATAGTTTATCGCCAGGAAACTCTTAGTGATTGAATGAAGTAAAAAGCCTCTAAGTTCTAGGATAAAAGTTAGCCTAGAAGAATCATTTCTCCCCATCTCCCCCTCTGGCTTCAACAAGGTGTACCTCAACTCAATTGAAAAGCGCTATTAGGAGTTCCCATGAAAGCCTATGAAGTCCAAAGTAACACTGGAATTGATGCCCTTAAGCTCGTTAAAAAACCTGAACCTAAATTTGGGCAAGGACAAGTCTTAGTGCGAGTAAGGGCAACATCACTCAATTACCGCGACTTGCTAGTTGTGCAGGGAGCCTATGGAACAAGGCAGAAATTACCAGTTATTCCTATGTCTGATGGCGCAGGAGAAGTGGTAGCCGTCGGGGAAGGAGTGACAAGATTCAAGGTAGGTTCACGGGTTGCTGGTATTTTTTTTCAAGATTGGATTGCAGGTGTTCTAACCCCAGAGAAAATCAAGTCTGACTTAGGTGGTGGTATTGACGGCATGCTTGCAGAGTATGTTGTCTTACCTCAAGATGGCTTAGTGCTGCTGCCAGAACATTTATCCTATGAAGAAGGAGCAACTCTGCCCTGTGCAGCAGTGACTGCTTGGCATGCCTTAATTACCCAAGGTTGTCTCAAAGCTGGTGAGAGTGTGCTGTTGCTAGGCACAGGTGGAGTATCTATCTTTGCCCTTCAATTTGCCAAGATTCAAGGAGCGCGAGTTATTATTACCTCTAGCAGTGATCAAAAATTAGAGCGTGCCCAAGAATTAGGAGCCACAGACACCATCAACTATCAGACAACTCCCAATTGGGAAAAGCGTGTTTATGAACTTACAGAGCGCCTAGGCGTTGATCATGTAATTGAAGTAGGGGGAGCTGGAACTCTCGCCAAATCTCTTCGTGCTGTGCGCGTGGGCGGGAAGATTAGTTTAATAGGTGTTTTAGCAGGAGCAAAAGGCGAAGTTAATCCCTTACCAGTAACAATGAAAAGCCTAAATATTCAAGGAATTTATGTAGGTAGTCGCGAAATATTTGAAGCGATGAATCGCGCCATTACTTTACACCAGCTTAAACCTGTAATCGATCGCATCTTTCCATTTACTCAAGCCCAGGAAGCTTACCGTTACCTGCAAAGTGCTGCTCATTTGGGAAAAATTGTGATTCAGGTTTAATGTTCATAGTACGCACTCCGCGCATGCTGCGTAAACATGGCTCATGGTTCATGGTTCATTGGGTTTGTATACCACAACTGTCGAATACAAACCCAATGAACCATCAACAATGAACAATCAACAATCAACAATGAACAGTCTTTCCGAATAAACAAAGAACTATGAAGAACAATCATTACTAAATAAAGCTGGCTCTTTAAGACTTCCTATAATCTCAAGCAACTCCCTGGGATGAGCAATCAAAAAGTCGGGGTTTTGTTCTGCCAAAGCTTCCTCTGAATTAAAACCCCAACTCACTGCGATTACTTTCATGTTAATCTTTTTTGACGAGACAATATCTCTAGTTTCATCTCCTACATAAATAACTTCATGGGACTCCCAGTTATTATGAATCATAATTTTTCTGAGTACTTTGTGTTTGCCAAAGAGTGTATTAGCAGAAAAAACAAAACTAAATAACTCCTGCATGTCATGCTGCTTCAGAAAATCTTTAACATTAGCTTCTGAATTAGAAGTCAATATTCCTAGAATCTTATCCTCACTATGCAAGTGGATAAGTGCTTCTTTAATTCCTGATACTGGGTTTAACTGTTGAATGTCACTGCGTAAATTCTCTTTAACCCTCTTAATCAGGAATGGTATTTTAAAAATTGGAATTCCTGATTCTTTGATAATCTCTCTGGAACTCAATTTCCTAACTTGAGCAATTTCCTCTGGAGTTATAGGCTTATAGCCAAACTCTATAGCTAAACGATTAGTAATACTGACAATAGCATCCAAGGTATCAGCAACAGTCCCATCAAAATCAAAAATGATTACTTTTACGGTCATTATTTAGCTTTAAAGTGTTGACAAAAATCAGCTAGATGCCTCTGATGCCTCAAGATTGGCGCGGGAATTCCTTCGTAGCATTTCTGGCTTAATTCGCCGCAGTGCTGATGCCGGAAAGCGTCGGCTCCACTCCTGATTAGAAATATTTGCCAATTCCACCAGTGTAGGAGCCACATTCTCAGGGTAAGGTTGAAACTCCACCACATCAGTTTCTTGGGCAAACCGTTGATTCCAAGGACAAACATCCTGACAAATATCACAACCAGCCACCCAACCTTTCAAATAAGGTTTGAGCAACCGCGGCAATTCTTGAGAACGATTTTCAATCGTGTGATAGGCGATGCACCGATTAGCGTCTACCACAAAAGGTTTGGTAATAGCTCCTGTGGGACAATCATCAAGACAGCGAGTGCAAGTGCCGCAGTGTTGTGTGTGGGGTTGATCTGGAGTTAGTTTGAGGTTAGTCAAAACTTCTCCTAAAAATACCCAACTACCATATTCACGGGTAATGAGATTGCCATTCTTGGCAATCCAACCAATCCCAGACTTCTGGGCCCAGACTTTATCTTGCACTGGTCCAGTATCTGCATAATAACGCGCCAGAACACCTTGCTCTTGCTCTTGCAGCCACTTAGTCAAGGTCTTTAGCTTTTTATGCATTACTCTATGGTAATCCCTTCCCCAGCCATAACGGGAGATTTTTGCATATTCGGAACCTTCAGGGCGCTGATGGGGGGTGTAATAGTTGAGGGCAACACAAATTACAGATTGCACCTCTGGCATACAGTTATGGATGTCTAAGCGCCTGGGATTTGCCATCCAATGCATCTGGGCATGATAACCTAGTGCCAGCCAAGCCTGGAGACGCTCACCTGCTGAGGTTCTAATGCTCTCATCTACACTGGCGATTCCCACTTTGTGAAAACCCAGTGATAAGGCTTTTTGCTTCAGTTGACTACTAATGAGGGATAAGCTGTTACACATTAGTTTAGACAGGGGGAGATGGCGGAGACTAGAGAGTTTGGGAGGATAGAGAGGAAATAGTGTGCACAAAAATCTCCCCACCCTTCCCACACTTCCCTATCATTGTGCCTTTGATGGGGAGATGGGGAGCAAGTACAATTTAAGGGTTAATCAACAGTGAATGGTTTGCTAACAAATACTCACATGGGCTAACAAATGTTACTAGGATTCAATTTCACTATTGATGGGGCAATTGAATGTGGGCATTACTGGCTCAAAGTGCCAAAACTGGGCAAACTAAAAACTTATGAGCGTTTTTGGAGCGGCACAACAGCTTAAGTTCTACCAGTCAAGAACTTTTTTCAGGGCAATCTTGGTACTCTCGGTTTCGGTATCGATTGTATTTGATAACCTCATAGAAGTATGGTTTTGCCATTGTTGGGTAAGCGAGGGTTAATCAACGGCTAATGCTCAAGGGACAAAAAAACAAAATTCCTCTGCTAGTAGGAACAGGCATTCTGCTATCAGCGCTGCTTGGTTCATCATTCCTTGCTATGGGCATGGGTGGTTTACTAGCACGCTGGGGTAATAGTGAAAAAACATCCAATACCCTTAGCCTTAATAGAGAAGATGCTAACTCAGTAGTTTTACCTCTAGTGTCACTGCCTCCCCAGCCAAGGTCATCAAAACTAGAGTTAATTGCTGCTGGAGAAAAATCCTATGATCAATATCGTGCCCGTTATCTCCTGGCATCTGATTTAATTGAACTCAACCAGCCAGAGGAGGCGCTTGCTTGGCTCGAAGGACTAGAATTAGATTATCCAGTTTTAGGATCCCACATTGCTTTCAAACGCGCCCAAGCCTACGAAGCTATGGGTGAATCAGCTCAAGCAGAGCAAGCTTGGCAAGAACTTTTGAGTAACTACCAACAACAGCCGGTAGCAGCAGAAGCACTATTTGCTCTGGGCAAATCTAATCCCGAATACTGGGATCAGGCAATCTCTCAATTTCCCTCTCATCCACGCACTCATGAAATTGTTAGGCAAAGGCTTACCGAGGATCCCAATCAGCCTACTTTACTATTACTATTAGCAAAATACACTCCCAAGGCTCCAGGCACCGATAGCATACGCAACCGTTTGGTTACCAATTATGCTTCTATGCTAACTCCACAAACCTGGGAGGTGATTGCCCAAGGTTACTGGCAAATAGGGCAGTATAGAAGGGCTAGTGATGCTTATACTCAAGCTCCCCAAACCCCTACTAGCGCTTATCGCATTGCTCGAGGGCTTCACCTCAGTAACAATAGAACAGAAGCTAGAATTGCCTATGAACAGCTCATCAGAGATTTCCCTGATGCCCAGGAAATCAGACTGGGGCTTAAACATCTGGCGAGTTTGTCTAAACCAAAAGACGCCTTAGTATATCTTGATCAATTAATTAGTAAATTTCCCGAGCAAGCACCTGAAGCTTTACTTGCTAAAGCTAAAATCCTCGATAAGATGCAAAGCCCCAAATCAGCTACCCAAGCTCGAGAGTCAATTTTGACGCAATATGCAGATTCGGAGGTTGCTGCCAAGTATCGCTGGCAAATGGCTGAGGAAAAGGCTGCTGAGGCTAATTTTGAGGAAGCATGGCAATGGGCGCAACCAATTACTAATAACAATCCCGATAGCTCCTTGGCTCCTGAAGCTGCCTTTTGGGTTGGCAGATGGGCTGCCCATCTGGGACATCAAAAAGAGGCGAAAGCAGCATTTGAGCATGTGCTGGCTCAATATCCACATTCTTATTATGCATGGCGTTCTGCCCATTTTTTGGGCTGGGATGTGGGGGACTTTGATAATGTACGCTGGCTCAACCCCCAGATTGTAAGACCACAGGCACGCCCACTACCACCAGCTGGTTCAGATGCCCTAAAGGAATTATACTTACTTGGTCAAGACCTTGATGCCTGGAGAATTTGGCAGGTAGAGTTAGAGAATCCACCAAAACTGACTGTTGCTGAGCAATTTACCGATGGCTTGATACGGTTGGCAATAGGAGATTATCTCCAAGGCATTAATCAAATCTGGAGTCTGAAACGGCGAGAGCAGCCAGAGGAGCAGGAGCAGTGGCAAGCACTGCGCCGTGAGGCTGCTTACTGGCATGCTTTGTTTCCCTTTCCCTTTCAAGAAGAGATTGATTATTGGTCCGGGCAGCGTCAGCTTAATCCCTTACTAGTAATTGGTTTGATTCGACAAGAGTCTCGCTTTGAAGTCGATATCCGCTCTATTGCTGGCGCTACTGGTTTAATGCAATTAATGCCAGGGACAGGCAAGTGGGTTGCTCAGAAAATTGACCTCAAGGAATACAACTTAGAAAACCCCAATGATAATATAAAACTTGGTACTTGGTATTTAAACTACACTCACCAACAGTACGAGCACAACTCTCTGTTAGCAGTTGCCAGTTACAATGCTGGTCCTGGTAATGTTGCCAAGTGGGTCAAAAAGTATGGTTTTAGAGATCCAGACACCTTTATTGAACGAATTCCCTTTCCTGAAACTAAGGGTTATGTAGAGGTAGTTTTTGGTAATTATTGGAATTACCTACGCCTTTATGAACCGAGTCTTGCTAAGAAGTTAACAAAGTATGCCAATCATACCCAAAAACTAGACTTCTCGCAGAAGTCGGGAGTAGGCAAAGAGAAACAGGGGACAGTAGACAAGAGTTGATGCCAACAGTATCGAAAAAAGACTTTGGCAAAACGGGTTAGGTTTCTAAACCCCAGGTAGAAGCTCCGAAGAAAACTTAAAATATACAGGTAACACCAGGTTATGGTGGCCTTATGCAAGTTTTTTGTAGCATGTTAACTAAAAGTTAATTTCAGGTACCAGTTGTAGCATTCCTAGCCCTAATTCTTGTGCCGAGAGCGCTTGTGCCTCAAACAATGCCATCATGTCGCGGGGCTGTGGATTACCAGCAGACGAACCTTTAAGACCCCTAGCAATGATTAAGCCACAATATCCCTGTAGCATTTTGCAGCGCTGCTCCCACTTCTGACGAGCATTAACATGGGTAGGATCGGTTTCGGGAAATTCCCCAAACAAGTATAAACTACTATTCTGGGTTTGTAGAATACCAAGATCGTAATTCTGACCTTCTAAGGGGTCTTCCCCCGGATTGAAACAAATCCCTTTGAGACCACCAGCAGTTTGAATTTGCTCAATAAGTACTTTGGCCTTGGGGCGAGTAGTTTGAATTAAAATCACAGGCATCCCGTCTCCGGCTGCCTTAACATCCATAGACTGATAACAATCTACTCCAGAGCGTAACTTTTCCACACTTTCCCACGAAATCATACCCAGGCTCAGGAAAGCATCCTTGGGTACCAAATCATCTCTTAACGGTACTGTAAATTCCTCATCATCTTCCCACTCATCTCCCTCCATAGATAAACCAGAAAGTTCTAACAACTCCGAGGAAAGTTCAGGAAGAGTAGAAACCTTAACTGTTGCAGTGGGCTTTAAATCTGCTGATTCTGGCACTGGTAAGCGGAAACGTTTGTTGATGGTGGGGAAATGATTGTCACCTAATTGCTGATATGAACTACGCAAAAACCTCAGTAGCGCTTCCAGGGCCATGTAAACTGCAACAGCTTCTTCTTCATAAAGAAAAAGTCTCATTCCTTCTAAAGGATGCACAACCCCAAAGCTAGGAGTGATCTCTGACAAAGGCAAGTCAGCCAGATCAATTTCATCATCTTCATCTTCCTCAAACTCATCATCTTTTTGCCCAAAGGTTACGAACAAGCAATCTTGTTCTAAAAAGGCTTGTTCCATCGATTCAAAAGAATCCTTACCGACAACTGATGACCGAAAGCGTTTGAGGGAATCTAGGGAACGGTATAGCAATATTCCATACTCCATACCCAGCATGCCCATCACACAAACATAAAGCGTGCCAATATCCCACTGATTTAACTCAATTGAGAGTAGATTGTGGTCAGCGATCAATTCCCAAGGAGCTTTTTTCCAGAGTTCAGAAGCTTTTTCAAGCAGGAGATTGGCATACTTAGGAGGGAGCTTGGGCTGCCTGCTACCGGCAATTTGCTCGAAGCCTCGAAACAACTCGTCGATGAGGGGTAAAGTCGAGGCGTACTCAATGGCAATATCTAAATCTTGCAGGACACCACGCAAGAAAAACTGAATTTCTCGGTCTCTAACAACAATCTTAGTCGGTCTTGCCGGTCGCGCCGGACTTTGAGGATGCTCCATAGCCCTCAGCAAGCTACGAACCATGGCTTCTGGTCCCATTTCTGGCGAGACCACATCCATCGACCTTACCATTCCTTCCGAGCCATCGACCCAGATAATCGACTCGCTACCGCTTTGGGCATCGGCATCTAGAACCTCTGAAAAGGCTGACAAAGGACGGCGATCACCCTCCCAAACACTGGCAATTTGCTGTAAGCTTTGGAGCCGACGACGGGTAGTTTGATTGAGACCAGACATAGAGTAGTTTGGGTTGAGTGCGACGAGACAGACCTTTTCTGAGCCAGTAGTAGTTGGATCCTCCATTCCTATTAAACCGCAATAATTTGCGGTCTGTTGTTCAACTTTGAAGTAGTTGAACGGCTAATTGGCTGCTAGTGTGAAGATAATATCGATAAACTAGATACTGTCGAATAAAAGACTACAGTTGTCCGTTAGATGTAGATCCAAAGAGAAATTAGGAGTATCGGAGTACTCATGACACAAGCAACTGCGCCGCAACAAAAAGGTATCCAATTGACACAAGCAGCTCTTAACCATGTTTTAGCACTGCGGCAGAGCCAAGGAAAAGACCTCTACTTGCGGGTCGGTGTCCGCCAGGGAGGCTGTTCAGGAATGTCCTACATGATGGATTTTGAAGAACCTAGTAAGGTTAGAGAAGATGACCAGGTCTTCGACTATGAAGGCTTCAAAATTGTCTGCGATCCTAAGAGCATGCTTTATCTCTATGGCTTAGTCCTCGATTACAGCAACGCGATGATTGGCGGTGGCTTCCAATTTACCAACCCTAATGCCAGTCAAAACTGTGGCTGCGGCAAATCCTTCGGTGTCTAAGTCCGGTTTGCAGGTGAGAGGGAAAAAGTTTTTAGTAACGAGGTTACTTACATTCCCTTTCTCCTTGTTCCCCGTTGGGAAGTTTTATTATATTTTAAGGAGTCTATATTTGATAATTTATGAGTGAGTCTGCTGCTTCTCTTTTTGATACTGGTATGGAACGTTACCAAGCTGGAGAAGGCCCTGATACTCTGATTCCAGTTTTCCAAGAAGTATGCCAGCTCTCTCCGAAAACTTCTGCTGCCTGGAGTTGTCTGGCATGGCTCTACTTGCTAGAAGACAAACCGAATAAAGCATATAAAGCTGCTCTCAAAGGTGTCAAGTTAAATCAAAAGTCTCCTCAAGCCCAGGTTAACCTAGCAATCGCTATGTTGGAAACTGGTAAAACTGGAGTGCGAAAACATATCGAAATTGTTAAACAGCAGATGACCATGAGTGCAGAACTCGAAAAGGAATTGTCTGAGAGCCTTGAAGATGGATTGAGGAGAAAACCAGATTGGCAGAGCTTGAATCGGGTCAAAAAGTGGTTATATGAAGCGTGAGCAGCAGCTCATTTTGACCTTTACTCACGTTAAAACGATGGGGATTTAAGGTTGGGGATTCAAGGTTGAATCCTACCAGCAGCAAGTTTTATGAAGAGCAATTATCATATCTAAGATGTAGGAAGTATTATCAATTTACGTTTGTCTGCATGGCATTGTCAAAAATACCTTTGGTTGGTCTCAAGGCAGACCAATTCCGTCATTCCCTAGATTTAGAAGCGACTCAAACCCTGAAGCACTTGCCAGGGCTAGACTTAGTGGTGCGCAATCTACTCGGTCCTGTAGCGGAACAGTTTTTTTACCTGAATAATATTGCAGGTAGTATTTTGGTGGGGGCAAATCAATTGCCGCAACTGCACAAGTTGCTCTTAGAGGCCTGTGAAACTCTAGATTTAGAACCTCCCCAGCTGTACGTACAGCAACACCATGCTCCCAATGCCTATACCTTTGCAATGCGGGGCAAGCAACCTTTTATTGTCTTGCACACTTCCTTGATTGATCTGCTCACGCCTGAAGAAATTCAGGCGGTAATTGCTCATGAACTAGGGCACCTCAAGTGTGAACATGGGGTTTACTTGACACCCCTTAATATTTTGATCCTGGCGGCTAGTTTGATCCCCAACTGGGGGGGAGTAATTGCCCAATCTTTGCAGGAGGCGATGCTACAGTGGCTAAGATGTGCAGAGTTTAGTTGCGATCGCGCGGCACTGTTAGCTACTCAAAATCCTAGGGTGGTAATGTCGGTACTGATGAAACTGGCTGGCGGCTCCACTACCCTAGCCCCCCAACTTAACCTAGATGCTTTCATTGAACAGGCTAGGGCTTACGATGCCATCAGCAACACAGAACTTGGTGAAATACTTAAACAAGCACAAACTGCTCAACTGAGTCATCCAGTGCCAGTATTGCGGGCGCGAGAAATTGATCTTTGGGCTAGTTCTCAAGATTATCATTCTCTATTGCATCAGCAGCCACAAAATGTGTATAATAGTGAGGTTGCCCACAAGGGCGGATGGCGAAATTGGTAGACGCACTACACTCAAAATGTAGCGGCCTTTGGTCATGAGAGTTCGAGTCTCTCTCCGCCCACTATAATATTTGGATGAAAATATCCCGATCAAGCAAGCTTTGTAATGTTGTCGATTGATAACTTCGTGACTACCGCCAACCAACAAATAAATTGAGCGGAGCCAATCCTTTTACCGAAAAATTTGGGTTTAAAGCCCCGTCCTTGTAGGACGGCTTTTAAAATGCTAAACTAAAGCAAGCGTGGTCAGGGAAAATCCACGTTAAAAACCCAGCAATCTCACGATTAGCGCTACCAGTAAAAAAACAAATCGATACAGAACACGCAGTACCACAGGGCGCGCACCGAGGCGCGTTAATTGCTAGTTAAAGAAGTTGACTAGGTGGGAGCTGGGAAGTAGGGAGGAACGGTTTATGAGGCACTCCCAATAAACACAAAACGCTTGGGGAGACATCGCCCACTGGGACTACCTAAGTTAAGCTGAAGTGTTTGGTACATTTTGTACGGGATTTCGGTTTAAGTACTGCCGCAAGGATAGATAGTTTTAAGGTATGTCGCACAGCCAAGAATCCTCGTCGCTCTACTCGCGGGGAGTGTCAACGCACAGAAACCTCATACTATTTGAAGGAGTTGTTAGGAACTCCTGTTAAGACTTGCGAAGCTGCTCCCATACTTCAATCACTAGGACGGGAGTACCTGGAACATCGTCCCTACCCAGAAAATATTTTCTGGCTAATTGAGTTCTCAAACACCAGCCTAGCGAAAGACATTGGACCAGTCAATACAAAGTTGTTTTTCTGCCGACGTTTGAGAATTCTCAGATGGTGGTCAAGTCTAAGGGCATTCACCAGATTGTCCGGACAGCTTTCTCCTTTGATCGTAAGCGATTATGCTGAGAGGATAGCTGATCAATGCTGCAATTTGATAACCTAGCTTAAATAATCTTGAAAGCAAATAAAAGCGTGGACATTCAAATTGGGCGAGGCAAGAAAGCTCGCAGAGCCTACGGCATAGATGAAATTGCACTAGTCCCTGGACAGCGCACACTCGATCCCAGTTTGGCAGACACTAGCTGGCAGCTTGGTGGCATTGAGAGGAAAATTCCGATCATCGCCAGTGCCATGGATAGCGTGGTAGATGTAAACATGGCAGTGCTACTGTCGAAGATGGGAGCCTTAGGAGTTCTTAATTTAGAGGGTATCCAAACTCGCTATAGAGAACCGGAACCAATACTTGAGCGCATTGCCTCTGTAGGGAAGTCTGAGTTCGTTAGCCTCATGCAGGAACTTTATAGTGCGCCAATTCAGGAGGAACTCATTTGTGAGCGCATTGAGCAAATCAAGAGTCAAGGAGGGATTGCTGCTGTCAGCACAACACCGGTTGGTGCTCTCAAATACGGTTCCGTTGTCGCTAAAGCTGGTGCTGATTTATTTTTCGTACAGGCGACAGTAGTTTCCACTACTCACCTCTCGCCAGAGTCAGTACTACCCCTAAACTTGACTCAATTCTGTCAGGAAATGCCCATACCAGTGATTTTAGGCAATTGCGTTACTTACGAAGTCGCATTCAATCTACTCAAAGTGGGCGCTGCTGGAGTGCTAGTAGGGATTGGACCAGGTGCAGCTTGCACCTCTCGTGGTGTCCTAGGGGTGGGTGTGCCCCAAGCAACTGCTGTTGCTGAGTGTGCTGCTGCCCGCGACGACTACTACAGAGAAACCGGTAACTATGTTCCTGTTATTGCTGATGGCGGTTTAATTACTGGTGGTGACATCTGCAAATGTATTGCTTGTGGTGCTGATGCTGTGATGATTGGTTCTCCTTTTGCCAGAGCCCAAGAAGCACCAGGAAGAGGTTTTCATTGGGGTATGGCAACTCCTAGCCCTTTACTGCCACGTGGAACCCGCATTAAAGTCGGCAGTACTGGTAAACTCGAACAAATCCTTACTGGACCAGCTCAACTTGATGATGGTACCCACAACCTCTTAGGGGGATTGACAACTAGCATGGGTACCTTGGGAGCCAAAAACCTTAAGGAGATGCAGCAAGTAGAAGTTGTAATTGCTCCATCTTTGTTGACAGAGGGAAAAGTGTACCAAAAAGCGCAACAGCTAGGTATGGGTAAGTGATATCCTCGCCTTTTTAATTTTCTGTTGATTTTATTGACACCATCACGCAGCGCTTAAGTGGAAGTTCCGACATACAGCTCCCTTGGGGAAGACTCGCAAAACCAAAGTGTTAGTTTACAATAGAGTCAGCGGAGACGCAAGTTTCCGTTCACTCCTCACACCACACTCCGTCCGGACAGCGTTCGGGCGGTTCCTTTTTACAAAATAGGCATTGTCACTGTGGTAGAATCTCCTAAAATATAGCTAAAAAGTACACCCAAGGATTTCCAGGCATGTCAGACGTACAAGTCACAGACGCCAGTTTTAAGCAAGACGTACTTGAGAGTGAAATTCCCGTTCTAGTCGATTTTTGGGCTCCCTGGTGTGGACCTTGTCGGATGGTTGCACCTGTTGTCGAAGAAATTGCACAGCAGTACGCAGGTAAAGTTAAGGTCGTTAAGCTCAACACTGACGAAAACCCCAATATTGCTAGCCAGTATGGTATTCGCAGCATCCCGACATTGATGCTTTTCAAGGGGGGTCAGCGAGTTGACATGGTGGTGGGTGCAGTTCCTAAAAGCACATTGGCAGACACGATCGAAAAGAATCTCAAGAGTAGTTAGCTTGCTCGAGATAAACTTCCCTGACAACAGAGTACCGGCATACAACTTATCGTAGGTCGGTAGTTTCTTTGTCTATGCTTACCATAACCCTGAAATTAGGCTGATTTGAGGTCTGGTTTATTAAAAGTGTCTAGAGGTTAGGTAATATCCATCAAGCGCCTTGAGCAATTCAGTGACAAGGCGCTTTTTGTAGTTAGGATTAAAGGAAGTTCTGGAATCCTTGCGGAGCCAGAAGCCTACACTTACAAAGAACAGAAGTGTAGGTACGTCACTGAAGCGGTCAACTGCCCCGCCCATGCTAAACATGGACGAGGTATCTAGCGGGTTTTTTAGATGACTCTATCTCCTTCCGAGAATACCCTAAAGTCACTTCAAGAAAATCTAGGGACACTGATTGAGAAGCTGCCCAACCTAGAACACGGCAAATGGATTCAAAGAGCACTAGCAGTGTTAGTTCGATTGACACACGAAGAGATTGAGCGCCTGGACTGGAAAATTTTAACTGCCTCAGTGGAGGATATGGAGCGGGCGTTTCAAGTCTTTTATCCCTATCGTCACATTCGGAAAGTCACAATTTTTGGTTCAGCAAGGGTAGCTTCAGATACACCTGAATATAAGCTGGCGGCTGAGTTTGCCCACAAATTAACCCAACAGGGTTTCATGGTGATGACTGGTGCTGGTGGTGGCATCATGGAAGCAGGACACGAAGGAGCAGGACAAGAAAAATCCTTTGGTCTAAATATTGAGTTACCCTTTGAGCAGGGAGCCAACTCCGTCATTGAAGGAGACCACAAACTGATCAGCTTTAAATACTTTTTTACAAGAAAGCTATTTTTTTTGAAAGAAAGTGATGCGATCGCTCTCTTTCCCGGTGGCTTTGGTACCCAGGATGAGGCATTTGAATGCTTGACACTTTGCCAGACAGGTAGATCAGGACCATTACCTTTAGTTTTAATTGATAAAGTTGGCGGTAGCTACTGGCAAGAATGGGATGCTTATATTCGCAAGCATCTAGTTCAAGGTGGCTTAATTAGTGATTCAGATTCAAGTCTTTACACAATTACCGACAATCTAGATATCGCCTGTGATGCGATTAATCGCTTTTACCGGGTTTATCATTCCAGTCGCTATGTTGGAGACTTATTAATCATTCGCCTCAAGTCTGAGTTGTCCGATGACCAAGTTGAACAGCTCAACGAAAATTTTAGCGACATTTTGATTAAGGGAAGAATTGAGAAAAGCAAGATTTTACCCGAAGAAAGTTCTGATGAAACAGCTCAACTACCTCGCCTGATTTTTCACTTCAACCGCAAAGATTTAGGACGTCTCTATCAGTTAATTGCCGCAATTAGTCAAATGAAGGCTTCCTCAGCAGCGACAATTCACCCAGAACGCAAATAGTTAGTAGATAATTAAATTTATCTAATCACCCCAAACTACTTCGTTGAGGTTAGAGAAGCAGGAATTGTATTGATTCAATGAACAATGAACTATCAACCATCAACAAGGAAGTAACTAATCGTACTTGATATTAACTATATATTAACTATGGTGCGCGTAATTGGCTTAATGAGTGGTACTTCCGTAGATGGTATTGATGCTGCCTTGGTGGAAATTACTGGCTTAGATGTCGATTTGAAATTTGAACTCCTAGCTGCTCACACTTTTAACTACCCAGAGTACCTAAGAGAGCAAATCTTGGACTGTTGTGCTGGTGCAGCGTTGTCAATGGGCCAATTGGCAGCATTGGATAACGCCATCGCTTCTGAGTTTGCCCTAGCTGCCCGCCAAATTCAAGCTGTAGAAGCTGACAGTGGTGCGCCCAATCACCCACCAGTTGACTTGATTGGCTCTCATGGTCAAACTGTCTACCATCAACCTCCCAACAGGCAGGAGAACCATCGAGCCAGGAAACAAGAGGGAAATTATTTGCCTGCTCTTGGATACACCCTCCAATTAGGGAGGGGAGAGGTAATTGCTAAGCTTTGTGATCTCAAAACCGTTAGTAACTTCCGCGCTGCCGATATTGCTGTTGGAGGACACGGGGCACCAATTGTGCCGAAGGTGGATGCCTATTTGCTTAGTCATCCTACAAAACACCGATGTATCCAAAACCTTGGCGGTATTGGTAATGTTACTTATCTACCAGCCCGCCAAGGCAACTGGTTAGAAAAAGTCTGCGGCTGGGATACAGGCCCTGGTAATGCTCTGTTGGATTTAGCTGTAATGCATTTGACAGAAGGCAAGAAAACCTACGACCAAGATGGTAGTTGGGCTGCTAGTGGTAACAGGTGTGAGACTCTAGTTGAAAAGTGGCTTGGTCTTGATTTTTTCCAAACACCACCACCGAAATCTACAGGAAGGGAATTATTTGGTCTTGATTTCCTCAAGCAGTGTCTAGTAGAGTGTCAAGCCTATCAACTAACACCTGCTGATATCTTGGCAACTCTGGCAGAACTTACTACTACTTCAATTGTTCATAGCTACCGTAATTTCTTACCCCAAATGCCGGATGAAGTGATATTATGCGGTGGTGGTAGCCGCAACCCCTATTTGAGACAACGCTTACAAGCTAGGCTCGAGCCAATACCGGTATTGACAACTGATCACTTAGGAGTGGACGGGGATTTCAAAGAAGCGATCGCAATTGCTATTTTAGCCCACTGGCGTATTTTGGACTTCCCTGGAAATTTGCCACGAGTTACCGGAGCCAAGAAGGCTGTGAATTTAGGGAATATTTATCTACCAACAACAATAATTTAAAAACGATTTGACCCTGATGATCTTGTGTCTACTTGAATGCCCATAATATAGGAATGACATGGTTGATTTGCCAGACATCATAGGAGTAGTAAGCCAGACTTAGGGCACTCCAAGAAATAAATTATCCAATTGACCAGAGAAACACAAATTGACACTCCCACGGCTTAAAGCACGTGGGATTCTTCATTCCTAGACCCCGCTTGCGACTTCAGGCTTGCGCCTAAAACCGTAGAGGCGAGATCTCCTGAAGCGTTCGGGTCTAAAACCCAAGTTCCCACGTGCCCCGTGGTACTCAAGGCTTCTTTCAAGATGTTTATTGCCGCATTCTGGTCGCGGTCTAAGACTTCTCCACACCTACAAACGTGTGTCCTCGTCGATAGAGATTTCTTGACCAGAGTGCCGCAGCTAGAGCATTTTTGGGAAGTATAGGCAGGATTTACAGCCACACTTATCCTGCCGAATTTAATCCCAAAGTACTCTAACCATCTCCTAAATTGATACCAACCAGCATCATTAATAGACTTAGCAAGACAGTTGTTTTTTACTAGATTTTTTATCCTCAAATCTTCATAGGCTACCAAATCGTTAGATTGGATTACGTAACGTGCTACTCTCTTAGCATGTTCTTGACGTTGCCTACTTATTTTGAGGTGTGTCCTGCTTAGCTTGTTAATGGCTTTTTTGCGATTGGCTGAGCCTTTATTTTTGCGAGAAACGCGACGTTGATGAAACTTCATTCGTTTCTCGCCAACTCGGTAAAATCTAGGGTTAACTTGGGTTTCACCCTTGGAGTCTGTGTAGAACTCTTTAAGCCCGACATCTAATCCCACAGTATTACCGGTTGGTTCTAATGTCTCAGTTTTATCAGTTTTAATCAAAAACTGAACATAGTAACCATCTGCGCGGCGAACTATTCTAACCCTTTTGATTTGTTCAAGCTGATAATAGTTTAAATCCCACGTCCCTTTGAGTTTAAGCCTGCCAATGCCTTTTTTATCATTGAAAGTTACCTGCTTTCGAGTTTGACTAAGTTTCCAACCAGAGGTTTTGTACTCTACTGAGCGGCAATTTTTCTTAAACCTTGGATAACCCTTCTTTCCAGGCACAGCTTTTTTGCAGTTGTTGTAGAATCGAGCAATTGAACTATAAGCCCTTTCTACAGAAGCTTGGCAAGCACTACTGTTTAGAGTTTTGACAAAGAAAAACTCAGCTCTAAGGGCTGTAGATAAGCGATACAAATCTTTTTGTCCTACCCCTTGGTGCTCCATCCAATGACGAATGCACTTGTTACGGATAAATTGAGCAGTCTTAATCGCCTCATCTATAGCCGCATATTGAGTTGTTTTTCCTTTGGCTTTAAACTCTAAGACAATCATTTGCGTGGGGACATCCTACGTAAAATGTTTTAGCATAGATTTACGCGGACACAGAAAGTCCTGAGGTGCGACCCATCCGGAGGTTTCCTCCGGCATGGAAAGCGCGCCTCGCTACATCCCACGGTTGAAACACGTGGGATGCAGCTCGCTTTTCTGTAAAGATTCTTCTCCCCATCTCCCCATCTCCCCCTGCTCGATTGGATATTTTTTTATTTGGAAGCCCCTTACCTGTCTGAGTCTCCTTGAACCCACAATTAATGATAAATTGCTACTGAGGTTATACTTGTACATGACTTAGTGCCTCCGTGTTCTAAATAGATATAGACGCGGTTTCCAACCTCGTAGGATTTTTTCGATGAGAGAAGGGTTACTCTATCATAGGCAAAGGATAAGATGGTGGCTCACACTTTCTTGATGGAGTCGGGACGCTGGACACTCCAGGGAAATTGGATAGAGCGCAATGGGATGCCGGTGATTGTTAAAGGTAAAACTATTGTGGACTGGGGTCAGGAGAACTGGTTTACGATAGTCACAAAGCTGGTTTTTCCCGACAGTGAGCGTGAGGATATTCGCTTTCAATATCGAGGACATCTTGATGTTGGAGAGCGACAGTATACCTTTGTGCTTCAACACAGTCTCTTAGGTCGTGTTGAGGGCGAGGGTTGGGTTACTCCAGGATCGATCGTACAACGCTACTGGGTCTTAGGTGATCGCCAAAGGCGTAGTGGCTTTGAAACTAGGCATCGACTCAATGACAACACCTACTACCTATGCAGTAGCATCATGGCAGGTCACTACCTCACCAGTACTATGGAGGCAACACTGGAGCGTCAACGGTAATTACACTCTTTATTTAACTCCTGCTGCAAATGAGGACTGACCTTGATAATGGTCGCTTACTAGCCAATCGCTATCAGCTCAAGGAGTTGATAGGGAAAGGCGCTATGGGTCGAGTTTATCAAGCCAGAGACATGTTACTCGGAGGAGTAATTGTTGCTGTTAAGTTTCTCTCCCAAACTTTGCTGACCAAGAATATGCGCCAACGATTCGAGCGAGAAGCAACTATTTGCGCTCTACTTGGAGAAGAAAGTATTCACATTGTTCGAGTTAGGGACTATGGCGTGGATGAAAATGAGGTTCCGTTCTACGTCATGGAATACATTGATGGAGAAAGCTTAAGTCAGGTGATTCGCAAGCGTCCTCTTAATGTGCCTAGGTTTTTAAAAATTTCCCGCCAAATTTGTTTAGGACTTCAACGAGCTCACCAAGGCATAATTTTTGAAGGCAAGGTCTCCCCCATAATTCATCGCGATATAAAACCTAGCAACATTCTTATTACTCAAGACTCTTCTGTCGGTGAACTGATCAAAATTCTGGATTTTGGAATTGCTAAGCTTCTCGAGTCCGAAAGTGATCAAACTCACTCATTTATGGGTACCCTGGCTTATTGTTCGCCGGAGCAAATGGAGGGAAAAGAACTTGATGAACGCTCAGATATTTACTCTCTGGGGGTGATGATGTTTGAAATGCTGACTGGTGAGATGCCGATTGTAGCAGAAACTCGTTCTTTTGGCGGTTGGTACAAAGCTCATCATCAGTTTTCACCTAGACCCTTCGAGTCCGTTAACCCCAAATTGATCTTGCCCAAACCACTAAGGAATTTGGTAATGAGGTGTTTGGCGAAAGAACCTAGCAAACGCCCTCAAAGTGCTGTGGAAATGCTACAGGTGCTAGAGTCCTTCGAGCGAAGCTATATCCATTCTCAGCAGGTGGCAAAAAAAATTGCCGATATGTTGGAAAAGTCCCCAATCGTAGCTCAAACGCCAACAAAATATCAACCCTCAGCAGATGAAATTTGTCGGCGGAGTTCTTGGCCTAAGGATAAACCCCAAAAATCAATCGTTTTTCCCCATATAATTGCCAACACCCCTGAAGCTTTAGCCACCCTCTGGGTGATGCTAACCAAACAGGATATTCAAAACCGTTGCCAGAGTACGCGCTACAATCAATTTCTGTGTGTAATCTCACCCCATCCGATGGTACTGTGGATTACTGCCCTTCATAACCGCGAATTTGGTGTGCGCTGGCTTCCTTGCTACTTAGACCTTAAAACCAGTTTAGGTCAAAGAATGGTTAGGCTTTTAGGAGAAGCCGGTTGCTACCGTATCTTATTTTTTGCCCTCTCAGAGCCGACACACCCTCAGACAGTGATGACCTCAACCATTGCTCCTCTCCAATGCCAACGCTTGAAAGAATGGGCTAATATCAGTCAAACCTTAGTATCAACTGATCAGCCCCATAGAAGTAAAAGAATTCTCAAGCAGGAGTATGAGAAGTTAAAATCTAAGATTCTAATCAAGTTAGAAGCACTTCATACAGATTATCCTACTGATATTTCTGATTGATTAGTGAGGAAGGCTAGAAGAGACAGAGGGGAGGTGTGCTAAGGGTGGGAGGATTTTTGTATACACTCATTCCCCCGTGTCCTCCCTCTGTTCCCTCTCTACCCACCCTCTGTTCTATAGCTGCTTCACTTCAGCAACTAACTGGCCGACAATATCCTTGGCGCTGCCAAACAACATCATCGTCTTATCTTTGTAGAACAGCTCATTATCGACACCAGCAAAGCCCGTGCTCAGACCACGCTTAATAACGATGGTGTGCTTGGCTTTGTCCACTTCCAGGATCGGCATCCCATAAATTGGACTACCTGCATCACTGCGAGCAGCTGGGTTGACAACATCATTAGCACCAATCACTAGCGCTACATCTGTCTCTTCAAGCTGTGGATTGATATCTTCCATGTCATAGAGCTGGGGATAAGGCACATTAGCCTCTGCCAAGAGTACATTCATGTGCCCAGGCATCCTACCTGCCACTGGGTGAATGGCGTATTTGACCTCAACTCCAAGTCCTTCCAACTGGTCCGCTAACTCCCGCACTGAGTGTTGTGCCTGAGCTACTGCCATGCCGTAGCCGGGAACAATCACTACATTGCGAGCATAACCAAGCATCATTGCCCCTTCTTCAGCACCAATACGGTGGACTACTTTTTCGACAACTGCTCCGCTAGCACCAGCAGCACCAGTACCGGTGCCACCACCAAAAGCACTAAACAGTACATTGGGAAGTGAGCGGTTCATTCCCTTGCACATGATTTCGGTCAGAATTAATCCAGAAGCGCCAACCAAAGCACCAGCGATGATCAGCATGTTGTTCATGACCACAAAACCAGCAGCACTGGCAGCTAAACCAGAAAATGAGTTCAGCAGTGAGATTACTACTGGCATATCACCGCCACCAATGGGGATCACAAACAAAACCCCCAGTATGGAGGAGAGTGCCACCATGGCAAGGAATATGGGTTGGTTTTCAGGGGTTACTAATAGATAACCGCTGCAAACCAAAAAACCGATTAGCAGTAAAGCATTAAAGGGCTGCTGCAAGGGGAAGGTCAGTGGTTTACCACTAATGAGACCTTGCAACTTGGCAAAGGCGACAAAACTACCAGTGAGGGTAACGCCTCCAATTAAGACACCGAGAATTACAGTAATCGTGGCACCAAGCCCAACTGTCCCAGAGGAGTTGAGCAGGCGTAAGAATTCACCAATGGCAACCAGTGCTGAGGCAGCACCACCTAGACCATTGAGCAAACCTACCATCTGAGGCATGGCAGTCATTGCTACTTTTTGAGCAGCGATGGCTCCAATTACTGAGCCAATGGCGATCGCAATCAGAAGCATTTGGTAGTTTAACACTTGCTGATCGAGCAGTGTTACAACCACCGCCAGCAGCATCCCTACGGCTGCCCATAGATTGCCCTGACGAGCTGTGGCTGGCGAGCCCAGCTTTTTTAAACCGATGATAAATAATGATGACGCGACTAAATAAGTCAGCTGAATGCCAGTGGGCAGAAATTCACTCATGCCTTCACCTCTTTTTTCTTGAACATTTGCAACATCCGGTCTGTAACCAGGAAACCGCCAACTACGTTAACAGTTGCCAAAACCACGGCAATTAACCCTAGAATTACGGTGATATTGGATTCTTTGGGACCAGCGATGATTAAGGCCCCAAGTACGGCAATGCCAGAAATGGCATTTGCCCCAGACATCAAGGGTGTGTGAAGAGTGGGTGGAACTTTGTTGATTACTTCAAAGCCAACAAAGGACGCCAGCACGAAGACAAATAAACTGGCAATTAATGCTGTTGCCATAGATTTTATAAACTCCTTGTTAGTTACAAAAACTAATCACCAGCAAGTAGTACCCGCAACCAGTAGGGCTTAACGGGGAATGGTGACATTTATACCGCTGTACCTACTTGCCCTAAAGCATCCTTTACCCGTTGATTGCGAATCTCACCAGCGTGAGTAACACAGATACTGCTGATGATGTCGTCTTCAAGGTTCAGCTCTAGCTGACCATCTTTGACCATGTATTGCAACAGGGTGGAGATGTTCTTGGCGTACATTCCAGAAGCGTGTACTGGCATCGAGGAAGGCAAATTAATCGGACCGATAATGGTGATGCCGTTGTACTTAATGTCTCTGCCCGCTTCTGTCAGAGCACAGTTGCCGCCTTGGCTAGCTGCCAGATCAACAATTACAGCACCAGGACGCATCTGGCTTGCCATTTCTTCGGTAACTAGTAGGGGGGCTTTCTTGCCAGGAACCTGAGCCGTTGTAATTACGACATCTGCCTGCTTGACATGTTCGTTAACTAATTCCTGGGTGCGCTTTTTGGAATCTTCAGATATTTCCTTAGCGTAACCGCCAGCAGCAACTGTCTCTTCTTCTAATTTTACTTCAACAAATTTGGCACCTAGACTTTGCACCTCTTCCTTGACTGCTGGTCTAATGTCGAAAGCTTCTACTACAGCACCTAGGCGTCGAGCTGTGGCAATTGCTTGTAAACCAGCAACACCTGCACCCATGATAAACACCTTGGCTGGTTTGAGTGTACCAGCAGCAGTGGTTAACATGGGGAAGAACTTAGGCGAAGCTGCTGCTCCAAGCAATACAGCTTTATAGCCGGCTACACAGGCTTGAGATGATAAAGCATCCATGCTCTGAGCACGGCTAGTGCGGGGAATAAGTTCCATGCTCAAAGCTGTTACTTTCTGAGCAGCTAGCTTCTGTGCAAGCTCTGGCTTACCTAAGGGGTTGAGAAAACTGATCAAGATGCTCTCTGGCGAGAGCTGATCAATTTCCTCCTCTTTAGGTACGCCAATTTTAAGTACAATATCTGCTTGACCCCATAATTTCTCTGTCTCGGAGATAATCTCGGCGCCAGCAGCTTGATAAGCTTCATCACTGAAAAATGATGCTTCTCCAGCGCCAGTTTCTACCCAGATTTCTAAGCCTTGCTTTACTAAACGGGCAACAACATCGGGAATTAAAGCCACACGATGTTCGCCTACTTCAATTTCTTTAGCGACTGCTATTTTCATGAACACTCCAAGCGTTATAACAACTAGGAACTCTTACAAAGTAGGGATTCTGATTTTTTTAGTGAGTAGCACAGGCATTGGCAGCAGTTACTAAAATTTTGCTAAGAAAACCACTGCTTGACGATTGACTCAGGAGGAATTGTATTTGGTAGACTAATAAGTCTATTTACTTAGAGCCATACCAATGATCTCGAACCCTACTCTAATTACCATTAAAAAAATCAAGGTAGTCACTTGATTAGATTTTTTTCAGGTTTGCGATTGCTGTGTACTTCAACAACATGCATTGAGAAAAAAATTTATACTCTCAGAGATAAATTTGATAACTATTGCCAGAGGCGTCTTCCCATAAATTAATAGATAACCCTTCAAAGGCATCTTAGTGTCGATTTCTAATCGATCAAGACTATTTTTAACTTGTCTTAGGGATTCCCGTTTTTGGATACAAACAGAATTCGGATTCTGTACTATATTTTACCAACTGCTCTCAGGCAATCTCCAATAGCAGCAGCTAACCTCTGAATGTGCTATTGATGAAGTTTTAGTAAAGTTAGCCAGCAGATTTGCCATTAGTAAAGAATCTTCATCTAGTTATTTTTAAAGGAAAGAGCGAAGCAATGCCTTCAGCAGCACTATTGTTATTTTTATTATCAATTGCCAGATGTTAAATTTGACAGATTTTTTAGAAGACTCTGTTTTTTTGAGTTGGGCAAGGTTGTATCAAGAGTAATTAATCTGAATTTATATTCTCTTGTTATAGTATTTAATATATAGTCTAAGTACTATTAGGTTAAATAACCTCAATCTAGATAGGGAGAGTAGTACTCGACAGTTTATTGAAATAAATTTCTCTAAAAGCATTTGAGGGGGGAAACAGAATTCTCTTTAGAAGTTGGGCTCTGGGTCACAAAGAATTTCCCATGCCCCAGAGTCCGAATTGACCTAGTACAGAACTCCTTGAGCCTCTTGACCCAATCAGCGGTATGCCTAGTACCAATGACCGGTTTAGCTCGCGTTTCCCTACTGAATTTAGCAGTGATTGGTTGTTTTTATGAAGGAAGCCATCAAGTTGCGGTATTCTTCCACAGTTATGGTTCCAGCGTCACGGAACTGGCAGAGACATTGTTTGAGAGCGTTGAAAACTGCTTCTTTATCAATCCAAGTTCTGCCAATAGCCAGTGCCACCTCTGGGGTAGGGTAACTTTCGTCAGAAGTAATTACCCCTCCGTAGGAGAAGGTAATGTGCCACTTCCAGCCATTGCTTACAGGTAAAGCTTTAAAGCCGGAAATCTCTAATGCATGCTCTTGTTGACCCATTGAACCAACTAATCAACTAACTTTAATCAAGGCTTAATGATTGTAGCTCAATTTTTAACCTTAGCCGATTCTCAAGATTGTTACTCAGATTTAACAGTTCATATTATAAGTAGTCAGACAAAATTGTTTACAAATCCAAACTACAACAAAAGCTTATATAGTCTGGGTTTCAGTTAGACTTTGAATGTAATTAATTTTGTTTAGTTACTTAAGTAATCGGACATAAATAAAAGTGAGTGTGTAAAAAATTAATTTATGAACTTGCCCGAAATGGCTCTAGAGCATACACCCCAAAACCCAAACCCTGCCTCGAACAGCAACTTTGGTCAAAGTCGCAGCTACTTAGCCTGGGTGGCACTTTCTTCAGGAAATTAACGTCACCAGCATAGATTATTCTTCACCGGACTTAACTTCTGATAAAGTCAACAACAGTAAAGTTCAGTAAAAAAACTGCAACATTCTGCGCTAAAAGTGGCAAGCCTATGTTAAGCACAAAATCTTTTCTAAGACGTCTGCTGTCTGCGATCGCTCTCACTAGCTGTTTGCTCACTGGCTCTGCAGCTATTAGCTGGGCAGACAGCAATCCCGGACTCACCATCTTTAGCGGTGTCCGTAGGGAAAATTTACTGCGCTACTATTTGGACTTCGGAGGTCAACCAGGCTATTGGGACCGCTATCGACTGCGGATCCCCGCCAAGAAAATGGAACTAGGGGTAGCCCAGTTTAGCATTTCCTACCCAGATTATTACGATGGTAAGTTTGACACTGACCGCATTGAAGTGCGTGTCAAAGAAGGGAAAAAGTATAAATCCGTACCCTTATCTGAGGTGAGTTGGGACGAAGAAAACCAGCTAATACAGATTTATCTACAGGAGCCCATTCCTGCTCGCAAGAAAGTCGAGCTAGTGTTGTCCAATGTTAAAAACCCTCGTTTTGGAGGCACCTACTATTTTGAATGCCGAGCAACAACACCGGGCGACATCCCACTACCACGTTATCTCGGCACTTGGATTGTAAGTATCGGTAGGTGAGATCCTTAAGATGTAATCTTCACAAGAGGGGTACGGGAGGATGGAAGCCCCGTATTTTTAAATCGGCGATGTTATCCGACAGGGCGAATTAATTCGCCGTATAATCATAGAAATAGCTCGCGGCTGTGAAGTCGGAGTTACTTGTTCATAATTGATAGGCGTGACAATGTTTTCAAGGTACGCCGGGACTCGGCGAAACCCAAACAGCTTATTACTGTTTGAAACGCCCAGCGCTGAATTAACAGCGCCTAAAAGGAGAAAATCCGACGCCAAAAAGGCAATCGTCGGGTGCCTGGGAACCCGATAAAAAGGGATATATGGGATGAAAGTTCCATAGAATCTCCCTTTTTCTAAAAGGGGGAGTGTCAAGAAGCATAGATGTAACTTTTTCTACATTAATCTCCCATGACTCAACGTACTCTCGGCGGTACCAGCCGCAAACAAAAAAGAAAATCTGGCTTTCGCGCTAGGATGCGTACCAAAAATGGCAGGGCAGTCATTAAAGCTCGCAGAAGCAAGGGGCGTCATCGTCTCTGTGTGTAGTGATTATTTTTTGTTTACTAATGGTGGGGAGAAAGGGGGAGGCATTAAAGACGCGGGGACAGGTCGACACGGGGACGCTCCAGATAAATTGGATGGGGATTTTAACCCCAACCAATTTTATACACCGCAAGTGACGGTGGGGTATTTGACCCAAATTAATTTCGATAAGTCCCGCCTTGTAATCTGTGAGGTGTTCTTGACCTACCGGAGGAAACCTCAAGTGTGAGGATGGATATCCCCCAGGCTCTCTCTAAGAGGAGTTAATCCAGATTAGGCGTTTTATCTTCGCAATAGTCGGTTTCGCTCTTTGGAGTTGGTAGTGGCATTGTCTCAAGCAAATCGACTCAGGCACTGGCGAGATTTTCAGACGGTTTACCAGAAAGGAAATCGCCTTTCAAGTCGTTGTTTAAGTTTACGGTGTCTGCAGAATCAACCAAGTGCTGCAGACTCTTCATCGCCAAGGGCTTGGGCGTTCAACAACAAACATGAATCTAATACTCGTATTGGTATCTCTATCAGCCAAAAAGTTAGCAAGAAAGCAGTGATTCGCAATCGCATCAAGCGGCAACTGCAGGCAATTATGCGCCAGTTCCTGCCGCGAATATCCCCAGGCTGGGACATAGTAATCGTGGTACGACCAAGTGCCAAAGAGTGCGATTATGCACGATTTCTGCGAGAATTAAAGCAGTTGCTGGTCGAAGCAGAGGTACTCAATGGGCATTAGAGAAGAAGTCTTCTATGAAGGTGGTCCCCACATCGGCGACCTGATTATTAATATTTTGTTAGGCTTCACCGTCATTTGCTTGCCATTGACAGTTGCAGCCATTGTGCGAGCCCTATGGCTGCGCTATAGAATTACGGATCGCCGCATATCAGTCACTGGCGGTTGGCAGGGAAGAGACCGCACCGATATCATTTATTCAGAGGTTGTCAAGGTTGTCAAAGTCCCCCGAGGTTTAGGGTATTGGGGGGATATAGTAGTTACCCTTAGAGATGGTAGCCGCTTAGAGTTGCGTTCTATGCCCCGCTTCCGCGAAGTATACGACCATATTGCCCAAAAAGCAGCAGACAAAACCGGAAAAACCTTAGACACGATCAAGGCTTAGGGTCATTAGCGGCAAACAAAACACTTCTTATGTGCACAGATACCTGGCTGCAAGGATTCCGGATGACCAACCCTACATCTAGACAAATAATTAGATAGATTAGATTGAGAAAACACAAACAGCGCCTAGGTTAACTTTTTACGAATGGATTTTGGTATCGGGTTTCTCTCCAACAACGTCATGCTGCCAATCCTGGATTTCTTTTACGGGATTGTGCCAAGTTATGGTCTAGCCATTGTAGCGCTGACCCTAGTGATTCGCTTTGCCCTCTTTCCCCTCAACGCTGGTTCCATTCGCAATATGAGGCGCATGCGAATCACTCAACCGCTGATGAAACAGCGGCAAGAGGAAATTAAGCAACGCTACAAAGATGACCCTGCCAAACAGCAGGAGGAAATGGGCAAACTCTTCAAAGAGTTTGGTAACCCCTTGGCTGGTTGCTTACCTGTGTTGTTGCAAATGCCAGTGCTGTTCGCGTTGTTTGCAACCCTGCGGGGTTCCCCATTTTCTAACATCAACTACGACATCAACATCCAAATTTTTCCCCAAGAAAAACTAGAGTTCATTAAACCCCAAGCTTTTGCTACTAAACCACAGAATATTTATCTGGCTGATGGTGTACATGCTCCAGTGGCAGCATTGCTTCCTGCAGGTAACAGCTTAGTGGTTAGTGAAAAAGCTAAATTAGAGTTTCAAACCGTTGAGGGTCAATCCCTTCAGGATTTACTTACTCAGTATCCAGATACCACAATTACTCCTAACTGGCACGTTACCAAAGGTCAAGAGCGAGTACTGCTCAAAGATGATGGCACAATTGAAGCTTTGGAGCCTGGAGAAGTTACTATCCAAGGCACAATTCCAGGATTAGCAGCAGATAAAGGATTCCTGTTCATTGATGCCTTGGGGCGCGTTGGTGCCTTTGAAGAAGATGGCACTATTCACTGGGATATTGTCGGTATGATTCTCTTCTTTGGTCTGAGCTTATTTGTTAACCAGATTCTCTCAGGTCAGAATGCCGGTGACTCTACACCCCAACAGTCAGCGGTTAATAAGATTACCCCAGTCTTATTTAGCGGCATGTTCTTCTTCTTCCCCCTGCCAGCTGGCGTACTGATGTATATGGTTATTGCCAATTTATTTCAGACTGTCCAAAGCTTTATTTTGATGCGAGAACCTCTGCCGGAAAATATTCAGAAAATGGTGGAGCAGCAAGAAAAACAAACTAAAGCAAAATCTGGGGAGACTAGAGAAGCACTGGCTTTTGAACCCAAGCGTTCTAAGAAAAAAAAGAAAGCTTCAAGTTGATGATGAGCAATCAATCCATGCAGCAACGAGGTCAGCAGTGGCTGGAGAAACTTTTAAGTCTATCAAATCTACCTGCTGGTGTTGAAGTAACAGACAAAACTGAGCCTCACGATGATCGACCAAGCTACTGGCTGACGATTGAGGATACTAAACTTACTCCCGAACAGATTCAAATTTTGATTGGTCTCAAGGGTTCAGTAATTGATGCTATTCAATACCTAGCTAACTCGATTATTAACTTAGATCAAGACCAACAGCAGCAAGCTGCATACACGATTGAACTAGATGGCTACCGAGCCCGGCGCCAGGCCCAACTCCAGACGCTGGCAGCTCATGCTGCTGAGCAAGTAAGGGAGACGGGAGAAGCTTTTGAACTAAAATCTTTGTCTTCAGCGGAGAGGCGTCAAATTCATACCTTTTTAAAGGAGTGCGATGACTTAGAGACTCATTCCCAAGGGCAAGAACCAGATCGACGTCTGGTTGTACGTCGGCGTTGAGAAGCAGTTGATTTGCCAAATCAGGCAGTCTATCTCAGACAATGCACAATTCCAAGACCGAAGCTAAGCTTTGGTCTTTGCTTGTTTTTAAGTAGTTGGACTCAATTTTAAACGGAAAAAGCTGCTCAAAATATTGGAACATTGTGGTGTAGCGCGGCACGCTTGGAACTGGGGCTTAGCGTTAACTAAAAACACCCTCGACCACAATCGAGAGCATCCCACAGACCAGCTTAAATTCCCCAGTGCTGTTGACTAACGGAGTTAGGATAGTCCGTTGCGCCAAGGGATATTTCGTCCAATTCTGCATAGGCGTAGAACGTTGCCAACAGATCAGGGGCGCGACTCCTATAATCGTAATTGAGCCGATGGGATCAGCATTATGAAGGCAATTTATATTCCTGAGCTGCTCAAACTACCAGAGCAGAAAGAGGTCATTGAGATTAACGAGTACCTCTCGGGTTTAGAGACACTCAATCCAGTGGGAGGAAGTTTGCAAGTGAAGCATCAAGGAAACTATTTAGCAGTCTCTGCACAAGCATCAACGATTATTACCTTGGTTTGCGATCGCTGCTTACAACAGTACAATCATCGGTTAGCAGTTGACACTTCCGAATTGATTTGGTTAGACGAATCAGCCCAGAAGC
Organism: Symploca sp. SIO3C6; assembly: GCA_010692425.1. Taxonomy (GTDB): domain Bacteria; phylum Cyanobacteriota; class Cyanobacteriia; order Cyanobacteriales; family Coleofasciculaceae; genus SIO3C6. The sequence continues at coordinate 227,178 of JAAHHJ010000002.1, forward strand.
TAGCTCCAGCTCCTTTAGAGCAAGAGATGACTTGGGAAGATTTGGTAGAAATATTACCAGCGCAGGGTTATTTTGAACCGGACACTTGGCTATACGAGCAACTTTGTCTGGAAATTCCTCCGCGCCAGCTCTGCAGCAATCAGTGTCGAGGAATTACCATCGCTGATGGTAGCAGTGAATCTCCAAGAGATGGGCGCTGGGACGCTCTGGAAGCTCTCAAAAGACAACTTTCTGGATAGTAAGCAACCACTATGCTTGTTAACAAGGGTGTTCTCAATTTTGATGTTTTTGGTTTGCCATGAGTTTTGAAGACCAGTTTGAACTGTTCCTGCGTGCCCGTTATGCTGTGATTTATATTCCCACTCCGGAAGAGGAGCGAGTAGAGGCAGCAATTACTCTGGTGGCTAAACGCTTGAGCAATCGGGCTGTCTATGTTTGGGATTTTGTTGACGGCTACCAGAATAACCCTAATGACCAAGGCTTTGGACGCCGTAATCCACTACAAGCTCTAGAATTTGTAGAAAAAATACCCCAAAAAGCTGCTGCCATCTTTATACTGAGAGATTTTCACAGATTCTTAGAAGATATCTCTGTTTCCAGGAAACTAAGAAACCTGTCACGACTACTCAAATCTCAACCCAAGAATATTGTAATTGTTGCCCCTTCTGTTACTGTTCCGGCAGAGTTAGCGGAAATACTAACAGTCCTAGAATTTCCCTTACCACAAGCTTCGGAAATCAAAGCTGAACTCAGACGCTTGCTAGCAGCCACAGCTCAATCCCTAGAGGAGAAAGTTATTGATGAATTAGTGCGTTCGGCTCAAGGTCTTTCTTTGGAGAGGATTCGCCGGGTTCTTGCCCGCGCCATTGCCTCTGGTGGTGCCATCCAACCAGAGGATGTGGAACTAATCTTAGAAGAAAAACGTCAATCTATCCGCCAGACGCAAATTTTAGAGTTTTATCCGGCAGCGGAGAAAATTTCTGACATTGGTGGCTTAGACAATCTCAAGGAGTGGTTACTGCGTCGAGGTGGTGCCTTTACAGAAAGAGCCAGACAATACGGTTTACCCCATCCTCGTGGTTTATTACTGGTGGGAATTCAGGGTACAGGCAAATCTTTAACTGCCAAGGCGATTGCCAATCACTGGCACCTGCCTCTGCTACGTCTGGATGTAGGGCGTCTATTTGGCGGTTTGGTGGGAGAATCGGAATCCCGCACTCGGCAAATGATTCAACTGGCAGAAGCCCTGGCTCCCTGTATCCTGTGGATTGATGAAATTGACAAGGCTTTTTCTGGGGTCGATTCTAAAGGAGATTCTGGAACTACCAGCCGTGTCTTTGGAACCTTTATCACTTGGCTAGCTGAAAAAAAATCGCCAGTGTTTGTTGTGGCTACTGCCAACAATATCAAAGCCTTACCCTCAGAAATGCTCCGTAAAGGCAGGTTTGACGAAATCTTCTTTGTTGGTTTACCAAATCAGGAGGAGCGTCGTGCTATTTTTGAACTGCATTTGGCTCGACTGAGACCTCACAACTTAAAAAGTTATGATCTAGAGCGATTAGCTTATGAGACGCCGGATTTTTCAGGAGCTGAAATTGAACAAACTCTGACTGAAGCGATGCACATCGGTTTTAGTCAGAACCGAGACTTCAGCACTGATGATGTTTTGGAAGCGGCTAGCCAAATCATTCCTTTGGCTCGAACAGCCCAAGAACAAATTCAGTTCTTACAAGACTGGGCAGCTGCTGGAAAAGCACGTATGGCTTCTAGAGATAGTCGCTTGAGTAACAGAATTGAGCGTCAACTTGGAACAGGGGAACAGGGGTAAGCTGTCACACATTAAGAGTTTGTCTTCAATAAGATGGGGAGATGGGGAGAAGATATATAGCAGTGTGCTCTCGGTTATTTACAGTACCAATGTTCTAAGCAATTGATAATCAAGCATCAATTTGTGAAATTTGTGGTTTTTAAATACACCAGTGCACAGCGTTATAGATGGGACTTGAGCCAATATATTGATTAAAGCTAACTCTAATAACTCTAAGTTGGCTGTTCAATTTACTCTTAATTCAAACAAAAACTAGCAAATAAACAACTCCTTATGAGTTTGTCGCGTATAGCTCAGTTTATAATCGGATTCTTGCTTGGCGTTTCCATTTTGGTTGGCAGCACCATTGCAGTTGCCTATTACTTCTTTACCAAACTGGCAGTTACTCCTCCCAAGCCAATTTTTGCAGAAGAGGAACCACAAGATTCAGACAATGCCAAGCAAGCTAGTTCTGAACCAGTGCCTAAGTCTCAAGCAAGTAAATCGAGTAACCAACCTATCGCTATTGAAAATAATTCAAGCGCTCCGAAACTAGAGCCAGGAGCCTATCAAGCCCGTGTTACTTGGCCAGAGGGGTTGAGTTTGCGCCAATCACCTAGTTTGGATGCTGTGCGCATCGGCGGTGTTGCCTATAATCAAGAAATTATCATCCTTAAAGAAAGTGATGATAAAAGATGGCAACGGGTACGTTTACTAAATAGTCAGCAAGAAGGCTGGGTCAAGGCAGGTAACGTTAGACGAGTTAATTGAAATCAGGGGAGCATCTTTGAGATGAGATCACCTAAATTGCCAATCATCTCTAGCTACTTTGTTAAGAAAAGTAGCTAAACCTTAATCTTGATTGCAAAATCCCTGCTCAACAAAAAGTCAGTTCACAGAGGGTGATAGTTTATTTAGCTATGAATTCGCAACTTTAACAACTTCACTCACGAATACAGAACTGATGTACAACAAAAATTCCCATCAAGACTTGCTTGGAGCTGTGATTACGGCAGCATTGGGGGCAGGGATCGTTACCTCTTTTGCTGTAAGTCAAGGTCAAAATCCGCTTGTTGCTTTGGCAATCACTATTTTTTCTGCCCTTATTGCCGTCTTGTGTGTTCAGGCAGGGTTGATTTAAATGATTAAGTAGTGGTCTTACTACTGTGGATTTTTTGTGAGCACTTCGACACCGAAGAGCGTCTCAATCCAAACTCTAGCCCCGCATGGCTTAGGGTTGTCACGACGATAGACTACCCGGCAAGGTCCATGGATTTCCACCTCGTGACCATAAGTATTACTTCGACCTCGCTTAACGCTAATCACCGGAGCTGGTTTTTCCTGTTTTTGATTTTGCCGAATAGTCTGCTGATTAACGTGAATAATCGTCACAGGGGCAGGTCTTTTCCTGCGCCAACGGGCTTTGGGGCCTCTTGTTCCCTCACTCACCTTTGGCATTCCATCCAAGAGAGGAATTACCCAAGATCTTCCGATCTTAAAGGCCCCTTGAATTCTGCCAGAAGAAAGTAATTGGCATATTCGCCTCACAGATACGCCCATTAGTTGTGCCGCTTGTGTGCTACCAACAAACATTTTTTTTAAACTATTCTTATAACAGTATGGTTTATTTTCTAATACCAATGGTCTTTTGTCATCAGGGAAATTACCTGCGCTTCTTCGACTAAGTACAGCTTCCCCCTAATAAAACGGGAGTTGAATTAAGTTTTGGGCAATAACTTAATTTTCAAGAAAGAAACAAGCTCTTAGATTAGTGCCTCCCTGAGCAGGAAATCCATTAGAAACCCAACCAGCAATTGGGAATGACAGTCTTGCCCATTCCCGACCTTGCTGATCTTCTCGAAATTTTGGAGGATTAACTAGTAAAACTCTCTGTCCGAAAAATACTTCACCAACTGTACGGGAGGTAGAGTTTGGTCTTTGACGAATAACTAAACCTTCAGGTCGATCATAGATGACTTGGCGGCAGAGATTGGAGTCTTTAGTAGTTAGAGGAAAGGTTTCTGTAGTAGTTAGAGGAATAGGTACTTCTGTAGAGCAAAACTTGAGGTTGGTTGTCTCGACAAATCCGCTAATGGGAGAACTTATTGCAATCCAACCATCTCTGCTGGTTTCCTGTGCTAGGATAACCTGTTCGTCAGGCAACAAAGCTCTGATAGGCTCAGAGTCTGAGCGCTCTCGATAAACAAAGATTGACTTTGCTGCTGCACGACATCGTTCTGAAAGTCCTTGTGCCAGTTGCCAGTTGCTCTCTTTGTTAAATGAAGTTAGTTCTGATGCTGGGATCAGCTTAATTGAATTAGTGCCGATAGCAACAGCACTATCAGTTTTAATGCCTCCTAAAGTACTCAGTACTAAAGCTAAGAGAGTCAGATGTTTGCCACAGTAGCCAATATTTTTCATTTTTTTTCCCTTCACCTCACTCCAAGAATTTCCCAATCTCTATAAGTCTCTATAAGATCGAGTAAAGCAACTGGTTCAGCATTCGGCAACATCAACTAGTATCCCGACAGTGTTCTCTTACCAAGCTTTTCTAGTTCAAATTTTTTTATAATAGACATGGGAAAGTAACTGCTTTTTATAATGGAAACCCTTGCCTACTTTCATCTTGCTTTAGAGCATCAGGCACCCAAACCAGCAACTCCAATTTTATCTCTGGAGAAGGGTAAGTTTTGGGATTGGTTTAGAGGGAAAAAGCTAGCTAGCCACGTTAAAATCCTTTGGCTATCGCTGCTGATTATCCTCAGTATTTTCGGAATGGCAAGGGAAGTATTAGCACAAACGTTGTTAAAAAGAGGTGCTAGTGGTTCAGAAGTTATTGAACTACAGCTTCGCTTGCAAGAGTTGAGGTACTTTAATCGAGAACCCACTGGTTTTTTTGGTTCGATTACGGAAGAGGCAGTTAGAGCTTTTCAGCGAGACTCCAGACTGCAAGTTGATGGCATTGTTGGACCTGCAACGGAAGCTAGACTATTTCCTAATTCCAGATTGACTTCAACACTATCAAGCCAGTCCCAAACTTCTAGCATTCTTCGCAGAGGTTCTAGAGGACGTGAAGTTGATCAACTACAGCGGCTTTTGGGGATTTTGGGTTACTTTGATCTACAACCTACTGGCTTTTTTGGCAGGGTTACAGAAAATGCAGTTAGAGCCTTTCAGCAAAACTACGGACTGCAAGTTGATGGCGTTGTAGGAGCAAGTACTTATAATACACTCTGGGCAATTTCAGCTGATGCATCTACACCAAGGATATCGTCACCGCCGTCTGATATTTATATCCCTCCTCCAAATTCCCCCTCTACAAACGTGTTAATGTACGGCGATCCCTTGGGTCGATCTATGGCTAGAGAGGTAGATATATTAAAACGAGGCGATCGCGGACCAGCAGTGGAAGGTCTTCAGAGAGAGTTGAGTAGACAAGGTTTTTATTATCGATATCGGGTTGATGGCAACTACGGTGTGCAAACAGAAAATGCTGTCTCTAATTTTCAGAGAGCTAATGGTTTAGCAGCTAATGGTATTGCCGATAGAAAAACGCTATCAGCATTGGGATTAGATGTAACTGGTAAATCGCCGAAGAATCGCTACGTCGTAGTTGTGCCAGTCGAAAATAACAATACCCTGTCTCAAGTACGTTACGTAGTGGGTTTTGATAATGCAACCTTAGGTAAATTAAGGCAAGGTGAATATGTTAATGCTGGCTCATTTGCTGATCGCCAAAGCGCTGAAAGCCTTTCACACCAATTGAGAGCGAATGGACTAGATGCTCGGGTGGAATATTTGCGATAAGTAGTCGGACATAAATAAATGGCTCTATGTAAAAAATTATGAAATCCTTCAAAGTTACCCTACACCCTACACCCTACACCCCACACCCTGCCTCAACCAGTAAACTTTATCAATGTCGCAGGTACTTAGCTAGCAGTAGTGAACTACCCAAACTACCCTAAAGGTTGAGCATCTGAGACTTTGACATTTTTAGACATTTTTAAAATTAAGTGGGGGACTTATAGCTCCCCCAAACTCCCTTGCCAGTTAATTTAGAGCTTCCAGATAATCCCGCACACGATTACGGCGTTTTGGTTGCCGCAACTTTTGCAGAGCTTTGGCTTCAATTTGACGCACTCGTTCGCGAGATAACTCCAGAGCACGACCAATTTCCGCTAGGGAATAAGGATGACCATCTCCCAAGCCAAATCGCATCCGAATCACATCCCGCTCACGGGTAGTAAGGTCTGCCAGTAATTGATGCAAGTCCCTCTGTAGAGCCTCTCGCATCAAGACTTCTTCTGGAGAAGTCTCCTCAGTTTCGAGCAAGTCTCCTAATTCTGTATCCTTCTCTTTACCAACTTTGATTTCTAAAGACACAGAGCGAGGCACTCGCAACAAAACTTCCCGTACCTGCTCAGGAGTCATCTCTAATTCTCGGGCAATATCTTCGATATTTGGTGTACGACCTCTTTCCTGAGATATTTTACGCTGAGCTTTCTTGATTTTGTTGAGCTTTTCAGTAATATGAACTGGCAGCCGAATAGTACGACTTTGAGTCGCAATTGCTCTAGTGATGCCCTGACGAATCCACCAGTAGGCATAGGTACTAAACCGATAACCTTTAGTGGGGTCAAACTTCTCTACTGCACGCTCCAATCCCAGAGTACCTTCTTGAATCAAGTCCAGAAGTTCCAAGCCTCGATTTTGATACTTTTTCGCTACCGATACCACCAAGCGCAGGTTAGCCTTGATCATGTGTTCTTTGGAGCACACTCCCTGATTTTGGATGCTTTCAAGCTCCTTGACACACATACCAGATAGCTCAGCCCAACGCCTTTTCCCAGCTGACATGCTTGGCTTTAGATTTTTTACTTCAATATTGGCAGCCGCAGCCCATCTTTCTAAAGAGGGACGGTGCCCCAACTGAGACGCTAAGCGATCATGGGCATCAATCAGCTCGACGAAGCGCGCAATAATTTCATCTCCTTGGGCGGCAAACTTACTGCGTAAGTCTAACAATCGCATATAGCGCTGTACTTTTTGAGCTTCGGAGACTTCCTCATCTCGCCTCAGTAAGCTAACCCGACCAATTTCCTGGAGATATAAGCGCACTAGATCGGTGGTGCGGCGATTGGCACTCTTGGAAAAGCTATTAACATCTGTACCTTCAAGTTCCGCATCAACTAGATCATCCACTGGTCCTTCTACATCTTCACTTGTACCGTTGAAGTCGAAACTATAGGCAGGGGACTCGTGGTCTAATTCTGGATCGGCATAGAAAGGAGTGGCTGGCATAATGATCTCTTACTCACGACCGGTGACAGCACCCGATGCTGGCGCGTCACACCTTACTACTAGAATTCCCACCCTTGATGACCGGATAACAGCGCTTATCTTTTTTTGAGCAGCCAGAGTTAAAAGTTTTAACTTTTAGCTCTTACCGGCATTTGCTGCTTAGACGTTGCTCAAGTATCAACCGCTACATCAGTTCGGCATTTCTACCGAAAGTATGCCTTCGGAAGGATGACTAGGCTTCGTTCTAAGGGATATTATAATCTGTTAACTGATTATAGATAGTGACTATAATCAACAGATGTATTAATCTACATCACTAGTGAGGTAGATTCCTGAAGGATTGTCCAGATATTGAATGGAAATCCTCAAAAAAATTCCCCTGTCACCATACTTGCGCCTATAAGTTGCCTGTGTCAATGTATAGTTAGTAACTTAACTAATACTGAGGCAAGAAAAATGTATTGTCACAAAACTCTAATCCAGATTACTTAGTATTATTGTTGAGGTAGTATCTAATCCAGAATTCTCTGAATATACAGAAGGTACTCCAGTCAACTACCCCCGAGACGCCAGAGTTGAAGCGGGGGCTTGAAAGAGTCAGTTTCCCTTTGTAGGCAGCACTCAATTAACACAAATGAGGAAAAAATTGTCATGGGGCTTTTGATTATTGCAATTTGCCTTATAGCCCGACTTTGCCAAGTATCCTCACCTTGTTCAGAACCACAATCAGTACAGCAGACTCCTTCACCCCTCCTAAAACCTTATGCACTACCTGAGAGTAGTTGGGGTTGGTACCAGCATACTGTCTTAGAATCAAGCATGTTCCCCAGGGAGCAAAGTAGGCGCACAATCTCTCGGCTTGCTAATACTTCGCTGCCAGAGTCGTGGGAAATTTTCAAGCAATTTCTAGATGAGTTGGAGTGGTTAGTTGACAATCAATGTCGAACTTTTCCCAATGGTGTAGGCATTCCCGCATTTCAGACAGGAATAGCGAAACATCATGTTATTTATATGCTCGGCGAACCTAATGGTACTTCACAGGGGTACTGGCCCAATACCACGACTGTGTTTTATGATTTAATACCCGAACAAATCAGCCTAGGTTTTATTTTTGACAAAGACTCTGGAGTGATCCGCCAAACTGAGGCATCCTTTACAGAAATAGTTGAAATCCCAGTTATTGTAAAGATTCTAAATGGTATGTTAGGCTGTCAGCTTAATGAAAAAATCGAAGAAGGTCTACAACGAGTTTGGCAGGGGGAGTCTCAGCAATACTATTTTCGTCTCAATGATATAGAAGGTGTAATTGAATGGCAACAGCATCCTAATTTAGTTAGAGCAACTTGTTCAAACTTCGTAGCGCTTCCGGAAGTAGTGCAAACTCCACTCGAGTCATACTCCAAGCAAAAGCAAGCAACACCACAGAATATGCGACTCTATATAGGGATCTGGGAAGAAGACTTGCACTAGTAATAGATGCAGGCAAACTTCATACCTAAGATTAGAATAGTCGCCATGAATATGATTATGAAACTTTGCCAATCATGGGTTTGAATCGTCGGCAAAACAAATGGGTGCTGATGTTTATAAATTTACTATTTGCTCTCATTTTTACTGCATTTCTCATCTGGTATATGCTCAAGAATGTTTACCTATTTCTGGCTATAAATTCTCCAATTAAAGCAGATATCTTAGTTGTCGAAGGCTGGATACCTGACTATGCACTTAAAGAAGCAATTGATGAATTTAAAAATGGTGACTATCAAAAGTTAGTTACCACAGGATTGCCCCTAGAAAAAGGATACTATCTCGCCAAATACAAAAATTCTGCGGAGTTAGCAGCTGCCACTTTGATGGCACTAGCTTTTGAACAAGACAAACTAATTTCTGTTCCAGGACAAGCAGTTACCAAAAACAGAACAGCAGCTTCTGCTATTGCCCTACGAAGGTGGATACAGAGTTCAGACTTAAAAATCAAATCCATTAACCTTTACACATTCAGTACCCATGCCCGTAGAAGTTGGTTGATTTTTAAGCAAGCCCTTGCTCCCGAAATTAAAGTCGGCATCATATCTGTCGCACCACTTAATTATGAACCGCAACAATGGTGGGTTTCCAGTGCAGGATTTAGGTCTGTGATTAATGAAATAATTGCTTATCTTTATGCACGCTTTGTAGATTGGAGAGCCTAAAATACCGACTTAAAAATCCATATTTTGCTTACAATCAAGACTTTTTTCTCGTTTCATATATCTGAAATGTTTCTGTCTAATTATACTTCCTGTCTGAAGTTTTAAACAAACAGTAATAAGTAACACATGTTTGGGTTTCCATGTATTACTTATTACTTATTACTTATTACTTCCAGCCAGCGCGGTCCATCAACTTAACTGCCTCAGCATTCTTTTCTCCATAGGCTGCAACCTTGAACTTAGATTCTTGGAAATTACCAAATTCAGCGACGACAGCATTGGGTTTGATACCTTTAACAGCAGGAAACTCGTTGTTGCTATTAGCAAAAATACCTTGTGCTTCTGGAGTTACTAAGTACTCCAAAAACTTAATCGCATTTTCCTGATTGGGAGCAGTTGCTACTACCCCACCACCACTGATGTTAATATGCGTACCGCCTTCGCCGTCTTTCTGATTAGGGAAGAAAGCCTCAATTTTTGATGCCACTTCCTGATCCTCGGGTTTATCTGAGAGCTTGAGTCGGGCAACATAGTAACTATTTACAATTGCTACATCACACTGAGCCTCTGCTACAGCTCTAATTTGTGCAGTATCGTTGCCTTCTGGTTGGCGGGCAAAGTTAGTAACTAAGCCTTTTGCCCATTTCTCAGTTTCTTCAACCCCCTTGCTGGCAATTTTTTCAGCAACTAGGGACTGATTATAAATATTACTGGAACTGCGTATGCAGACGCGCTCTTTCCACTCAGGTGTAGCCAGTGCCTCATAGGTTGATAATTCCTCTGGCTTAACATTGTCCTTGTTATAGACGATAATCCGCGCCCGCTTCGACAAACCAAACCAGTAGCCTTCAGGACTGCGCAGGTTCTCCGCAATAGCAGAATTTAGTTTATCAGAGGAAATAGGCTGTAGGATGCCTTCTTGTTGAGCTCGCCAAAGATTACCAACATCAACAGTAATCAAAACATCAGCTGGACTATTTATTCCTTCACTTTTGATACGTTCAATTAGTTCCTCTGCTTTGCCCTCAATCAGCTTAACTTCGATTCCTGTTTCTTCGGTAAAGTTTTGATAAAGTTCATCGTCAGAGTCATAGTGGCGCGATGAGTAAAGGTTGATTTCACCAGCATCGACTTCCTCGGGAGCTTTTTGATTGGCACATCCGGCTGCAACTAACATAATCAGTCCGGTAAAAATACCTACTAAGCCGCTTCTGTTGATTTTCATTCAGTTCTTCTGTTTTTTTGCTAGTAACTTTTGAATGGAAGTAGATGCTAAAGAGACAGTGATTTGTCGTTCATGGTTCATGTTTGGTGCTTTATGGCTCATAGTTCATGGGGTTTGTATTCGAATGTTGTGGTACACATTTCCAATGAACAATCAACAATGAGCTATGAACAGTCTTTCGCTGATTCGCCGTTAAACTTGAATTAATCACTTCTTTAGGAGAGATTGTATAAATAATGCTATTAATTATCAATTAGTGGTTTAGATTATTGATTATAATGTACTTTAAGTATAAGGAGAGTTGATTGGTAGAAGAACGCGCCTACTGGTTAGTATGGTCACAAGTAACTGGCATTGGACCAGTATTGCTCTGTCGATTGCAGCAGCATTTTGGTACTCTGGCAGAAGCTTGGTCAGCGCCAGCAATGGATTTGGGGGCAGTTGAGGGTATTGGCAAACAACTATTAGAGGCAATAGGACAAGCGCGATCGCAGTTAAATCCAGAAGAAGTACTTGAGCAACATGATCTCAAAAATCCTGACTTTTGGACTCCAGCAGATACTAATTATCCTCAATTGCTCAGAGAAATTCCTACACTACCACCAGTTTTGTACTATCGAGGGCAGGTTAATCTCCAGGAGAATCAAGCTATTAAGCCGACAGTGGGTATAGTTGGTACCCGTAATCCTACAGAGTATGGACGCCGGTGGACTCGTAAAATTAGCGCGGCTCTTGCTCAGCATGGCTTCACTGTGGTTTCTGGTATGGCTGCTGGGATTGATGCTGAAGCTCATCGCGGCTGTCTCGAGGCAGGAGGAAGGACAATCGCGGTTCTCGGTACTGGCATTGATATCGTTTATCCACCGCGTAATCAGCTGCTATATGAACAAATTCAGCAGCAGGGATTATTACTAAGCGAATATCGGGCCACAACTAAGCCCAATCGCCGTCATTTTCCCCAGCGCAATCGCATTATTGCTGGTTTGAGCCGTGCTGTCTTGGTAACGGAAGCCCCTAGTAAATCGGGGGCTTTGATTACTGCTTACCAAGCCAATGAATTCTGCCGAGATGTTTATGCCTTACCAGGTTCTTTAGATAATCCTAATTCCTTAGGCTGCTTAGGGCTATTAAGCAGGGGAGCTCAGGTAATTTTGAGTGTAGGTCATTTGCTCGAGATGCTGGGAGCGCTACCCGAAGTTGATTCCCAAGACTCAGCAGTGCAACTATCCTTATTGACTCCAGAACAACCAAAGGTGGTGCCTAATTTAGAGCCAGAGCTGGCACAAGTGTTACAGGCGTTAACATTTGAACCTATCCTGTTTGATGTAGTTGTGCAGCAAGTAGGTTTGTCAACAGGGCAGGTTTCTGGAGCCTTATTACAGTTAGAATTACTGGGGCTAGTGTCTCAATTACCGGGCATGCGCTATCGGCGATGTTGAGAAGGCAATTAACAGGATACTTTGAAAGCTGTTCAAATACAGGATATGAACAGGAAACTATATGATATTTTCAACTATTTTATGGGTTTGGGACTAGCTCTAACCCTAGTATTATTCTTGCTTAACAAATTTACTATCTCTGCCGATCCAAGTAATTGGCAAACTACCCCAGCTTCACTCGAAATTAGGGGTGTTTGGTTAACCAATGTTGCCAGTGGTGTACTCTTTGCCCCTTGGGGGATTAAACGAGCTATGCACCAACTATCTCAACTAAACTTCAATACCGTATATCCGGTAGTCTGGAACCGAGGAAGAACTTTTTACCCCAGCGTTATTGCCAAACAGGTTACGGGCAAAGCTGAAGAACCACTACTAAAATTGGCGCATCTAGGACAAGATACTTTAGCTGAGATCATCGAGCAAGGACATCGACAGGGTTTGAGAGTAATTCCCTGGTTTGAGTATGGTTTCATGGCACCGAAAAATTCTCAACTGGTCAAACTTCACCCAAACTGGCTTAGCCATAGTCAAAAGCCTTCCTCTGTTAGGGAAGTTTGGCTCAATCCTCTACACCCAGAGGTGCAGAAATTTATCCTCGAACTCATTATTGAAGTTGTCAGCAACTATGATCTCGATGGCATCCAATTAGATGACCACTTTGGTATGCCCGTTGAGTTAGGATATGACCCTTTTACGCTCGGGCTTTATCAGCAAGAACATCAAGGCAAGAGTCCCCCCAAGGATCCTCATGACTCCCAGTGGATGCGCTGGCGAGCTCAAAAGATTACCAATTTCATGCAAGATATTTTTCAAGCTGTTAAATCTGTTAAGCCTGAGTGCTTGGTGTCTTTGTCTCCCAATTCCAAGAGTTTTGCCTACAGAAACTATCTACAGGATTGGCACAGTTGGGTAGAGCGTGGTTTAGTAGAAGAGTTAATCTTGCAGGTGTATCGCCGTGACTTGAGTAGTTTTCAGGCGGAATTAGTTAAACCAGAATTGTACTTTGCCCACTCTCGGATGCCATTAGGTGTGGCGATATTAACTGGAACACCAAGACTTCCTGTGGCTATCGAGACAATCCAACAGCAGGTTCAAGTAGTACGCGATCGCGGTTTTGACGGCGTATCATTCTTTTACTGGGAGAGCTTGTGGGGTTATATTGCTCCTGAGTCCCCTAGAAAGCGTCGTCGGGCTTTTATGGCAATTTTTTCCTCTCCAGAGGTAGTGCAGGGGGGCACTCAGGCAGAGCAATCTTTAGAATAATATCTATTGTCCACAGTACTTATGATCAGAAATACTTTTTGGTGGCAGTGGGTGTTAGTAACCCTTGCCAGCTTTCTGGTGAGCTTACTCTTAATTGAAATTGGCGAGAGACCTGACATCGGAACTTTTGAGGGTGTCATCGGCGGTAGTTTGATTGGCTTAGGTCAATCTCTTGTACTCTGGCGACGAATTTCCCAAGCCTGGTGGTGGATCTTCGCCAATATTATTAGCTGGGGCTTGATTGGTTCGAGTAGTCTTGGGGCCATAGGCTGGGTGGCACCTAGAACAGATCAAATTAACCTTAGATTGATCTACGGAATCGTAGATGGCTTACAAATTGGAGTTGTGTTGGGAATAGCACAATGGTTAGTATTCAAGAAGCAAATATCCAAAGCTTGGCGTTGGATCTTAGCCAGTAGCTGGTGCTGGTCAATAAGCTTGGCTTGCGGCTGGTTTGTCGGAGGAGTTTTACGTCAACTGACGCGCCTATTCCTAGGTGAAGTCTTTGGTTTAACTGTAACTTGGCTAATGGTTAGTATGACGACAGGGGCTGCCCTAATTTCGTTGCTACAGTATAGTAAAGCTCCCTACTGGATCAATAGGGGACGAATTTCTTCACCTGATCGAGCCAAGAAACCCACGCCAAATCAAAGATGATAGTGAGTGTAAGTAGATTACCCGGTTTTCGAGCCAAGTCCCCTCTTGCCAGTGGGGGGAATATCAGTTGCTGAATTAGAACTCCCTTTCCCCCTTAACATTCGCCAAGCAACAAAAAAACCAAAAATAACCTCGAGCGAGAGTTAGCCATTGGTTACAACCAATGGTAGTGGAGCCAGATGCGGAATTTATTCCGACGATAATTTGACAAATGTTTTTGTTGTAAAATAATTTTAGGTATTAAAGAGGTTAAGCAATTAAAGGAGGTGATATTTTTGTACGGATGCCAACAAATAATGCTTCATCCTGATCAATTAGAAAAAGAGATTTTGGTATTTATCTGTCAGCAAGCCAACAAGCTAGTTAATTGCGGTACATATTTGTTGAGGCAAGCATTTTTTACCTTTGGTCAAGTAGAACATGACGCCTATTCTCTCCACGCGGAACTTAAAGACAATCCTCATTTTAAGATTTTGAGGTCAGCAGCTGCTCAGCAGGTACTCACAGGAGTAGCCGAATCCTTCAAGTCCTATAAAGAGTTGACAAATAAGTTCTTTAAAGGAGAAATATCAGACAAACCCAAGCTGCCCAAATATCGCAAAAAAGGTGGCTTGGCTACTATTTCATACCCTGCCAGATGGGTATCATTTGACCTGGAAACAGGTCAGGTCTCACTTAGTCTGGGCAAGACATTTAAGGAGTGGTTTGGCATTGAACACATTCAAGTGCCACCTCCCTATGGACTTCGTGTCAAAGACATTGCCGAGATTCGGATTCTACCTAGAAATGGCTGTTTTTACGCTGAATACACTTACAAAATGCAGCCACAAATTGTGGATTTATCAGACAAGGCTTTAGGTATAGATCCAGGTTTGAACAACTGGTTAACCTGTGTTTCTACTGACGGAGACAGCTTTATTGTCGATGGCAGGAAAGTTAAAAGTCTTAACCAGTGGTACAACAAGCAAGTGGCTAAGCAAAAAAAGAACAAACCTCAAGATTACTGGGATGAGAAACTAGCTCAACTATCAGAGCGTCGTAATCGTCAGATGAGAGATGCTCTCAACAAAGCAGCAAGATTAGTAATTAACTACTGCTTAAGTCATGACCTTGGCACGATTGTCTTTGGCTGGAATCAAGGCAATAAAAACCGTATTGAAATGGGCAAAAAGAACAACCAAGAGTTTGTAGGAGTGCCTACTGCTAAACTCAAAGAACGTACTGCTCAGTTATGCCAACAGTATGGATTAAAATTTATTGAAACCGAAGAGTCCTACACCTCAAAGAGTAGTTTTTTAGACGGAGATGTTCTGCCAAAATTTGGTGAAAAACCCGAACGGTGGAAGCCATCCGGAAGACGAGTATCTAGAGGTATGTATCGGACAAAAAATGGCACTGAAGTTAACGCAGATATTAATGGCGCTGCCAATATTTTGCGCAAAGTAGAGACACAGTTAAGTGTGAACTTAACCAAGGTCTGTAGGGCATTTTTGACCGTGCCTACCAGATATAAAATCTGGGAAACAAAGCGAAGGAGCGTCATTTTAATGCGCTCCGCAGCAACCGCTTGAATCCTCGTCGTTTTAACGCGAGGAGAGGTCAACCTTTTCAAGACCGGACAAATGTAGTATTACAGAGTAACCTCACCAGCCAAGACCAAGGAAGCAATTGAATCACAAAAATTTAATAATTTTGCTTAAATTCAACTCAAGATCTCCTTGGGTTGTGCTGATTTTATCTTAGTATCAGTTGATTTGACCTCATTCAAACAACAAATACCCTGTCTGTTATAGCAATAGATGCTAGAGCGTAACTCTGAAATATATCCTTGAAGAGCCAACAATCCCAGTGTTTTCAGCCTTGGGAGTGTCAACTAAGTAAAACCAATGTCTGCCAATAATACTAAGCTATCTATTTCTGTCGAGATCAATGCTAGAAGGCAGCTCCTAGCCTTCCAGAAAGAGCATAAACTTAATTCCTTATCGAGTGCAGTCTCCTTAATTTTAAAAAACTACTTTCAAGAAATACAGGGGCAAGAACCAGCTCAAGAAGTAGCACCTACAGCTGATTCTGAGTTGATCAATATTCTGAGTAAGCGCCTAGATGAACTAGGAGAAAGACTAGCTGTCGTGGAAGCACAACTGAGACACTCTAGATCAAGTGATGCCACTAAGATAATCGAGTCTCTCCAAATAACCCAATCTCTAAAACAGCCACAAGACGCCACCTATGGCAGTGGAGAAGCCGCTGATCTTTACCTAGGCTGGGAAGTTCCTGCCAACATTTCCTACGTTTTCAACCGCTACCAATCCCTGAATACAGATGAAGCCAAGGCAGCCTTTGCTGATAAGTGGATAAGTTTATGTGCCAACAGTCTTGAAACAGCCTTAGTGGTTTGCTACTCACTCCTAAGCCTAGTCAAAGACAACCAAATGTACCAAACTTCCCACTGGATGGAGGGTTACAAGACCTATACCTCATTCAAAAACTACTTTGAACATCGATTCGAGTCATTGCTCGAGAAGTGGTCACAAATGGAGTTAGTTCACAAATTTGTGGTAGAAAACTGTCCACAAATTCTAGAGGCCATGTTGAGAAGCCAAAGCATTGAGTTATCGAAAAATGGTAGTGTCGATGTTGTCATAGCACAACAGGTTGCTAGTCCAACCACTCACAATCAACCGCAGACAAGGTTAGAATTATCAAAGGTTGAGAGTACAGAAGAAACGCCACCGGTTAGCATCGAAACCATAGACCAAATTCAAACCAGCGAAGCAGTTGAGCACAAGCTTGAGCAACTGGAAAAGGAGCTATCTCAAGAGCCGCCACAACCTGAGATTATACTCATGACCACATCTGAAGTTTCTCAATTTTCAGGGCTAACGACAGGTCAACTAAACCGATATAAACATCGAGGTACTTTGCCAATAGAAGTTTCCGTAGAGGGAGTCAAATACAGAGTTGACTACGCCAAAAAGGGTGAACAAGGGCGAAACCTCTGGTCAGTTCAATCTTTAGAAGCCAAAGAAAAGCAACAGCAACAGCAACAGCAACAGGAATATTCATCGGCATCTATGCAGAGCGTAACTGAAGCTGCCTCAATAGCAACTCAAACTACTGCCCAAGAGTCTATTACTCCGATTTTGACGCAGACAGCACTTAGTGAACGATTAGATGTTCCCAGAAGTACTTTTAGAAGAAAGAAAAACCAAATGTCTGAGGCAGAGTTTGCTGAGTGGACTAGTAGTAATGACCCTGACGGCATTGCTTGGGCTTATTCAGAAGAGTTAAAGCAATACTATGTTTGCACTTAGGCTACTTCAGTCTCAGATGAGGGTAGTAACCACAAGGTTATTTGTTCGAGAACTCTGACACCAAAGTGCCACCTATGGCAAATTATTAGCCACTTAACTAATCCTAGATATCGGGATGACAGGATTTGAACCTGCGGCCCCCTCGTCCCGAACGAGGTGCGCTACCAAGCTGCGCCACATCCCGCCCCTGCTTTGCTAGCTAATTACCAGTCTATGGTATCACATGCAGTGGCTAAGAGGTTGATTTCCTAATTCCCGCTCAGAAGTTCCCAAATTCCGCAAGAAGTTCTGATAATCACAACTAAAGAGATAGAGTTACTAGTCAGCTTTTTAGTTAAAATTGAGGTTTAATGGCTAAAAAAATAAAAGTAGCTCCACAGTTAGATTTTTTTCTAACCAAGGGAGGTAGGGCAGGGTTGAGACTGCCAAAACGGTATAAATTATACCGTGAGCGTGCCTTCGCCGTTATAGACTGCGAACCACATCAGTTTAGAATCCCCGCCTCTTGAAAGCGGGGAGCTAATCAGACCTCAAGGATAACTTTCCAGCGTATTGTTCCTATGAAAGCTGTCGGACGCCTCTCCAAGTGGTCATATTATCTGCTAATTTTGCCAGTGACACTAGGTTTTTGTCTCTGGCAGGGCTGGGCATGGTGGAGCTGGGCGCAGTCACCACCTACTCCAGACAAATCAACAGACTCAGCACTAGACAAAGCTGTACAAATTCAAATTCCCTCAGGAACTGCGGCTCAGCAGATTGGCAAGGATTTAGAAGCAGCCGGCTTAATTCGCTCTTCCCATGCCTGGAAACTTTGGACTCATTGGAAGCAGCTTTTTGACCGTGATGGTGAGTATAAAGCAGGGACATACCAATTATCGTCAACTCAGCCACTACCGGAAATTGCCAGCAAGATTTGGAATGGTGAGGTGGTGCAACTCTCATTCACTATTCCAGAGGGATGGTCTATAGAGCAAATGGCAAATCACTTTGAGAAACTAGGATATTTCCCAGCTCAAGACTTTATTGCTGCTACCAGACAAATCCCTAAAGACAAATATCCTTGGTTGCCGAGTGATTTGCCTCACCTAGAAGGGTTTTTGTACCCAAATACCTATCAGCTCTCCAATGATCGTGTTTCGCCCCAAATCATAATTGAGCAAATGCTCAAAGAATTTGAACAAAAAGCGCTGCCACTCTACCAAAAAGGACAACAATCGATGCAGTTAAGTTTGGTTGAGTGGGTAACTTTTGCCAGCATTGTGGAGAAGGAGGCAGTAGTATCCAAGGAACGCCCTCTGATTGCTGGTGTTTTTGCAGAGCGCTTACGGCGAGGCATGAGACTAGAAAGTGACCCCACAGTTGAGTATGGCTTGGGCATTCGGCAAACTGCTGATCAACCCTTGACCTATGCTCAAGTAGGCATAGAATCCCCCTACAATACCTATCTTAATCCAGGATTGCCACCGACGGCGATCGCTAGTCCTGGTTTAGCTAGTTTGAGGGCGTCACTCGATCCAGAAAAGACAGATTTTCTGTTTTTTGTTGCTAGGTACGATGGCACTCACAAATTTAGTAAAACCTTAAAGGAGCATGAAGCTGCCAGAGACTCAATTCGCCGTGAACGTAAATCACAGCAGTAATATACTCCTCAACTATAACCTTTGATTCGGTGGGGGCTTCACAAGTGTTGAGAACACTTGAAATTTAGTTAGATGAAATCCCCGCGCCTGTAGGGCGCTGCCTGCCCACTTCTCTAAAAGCTCGGGGAGGATATCAAAAGTGCCAAAATACCACAATATGGACTGACTACTTAGCAATTACTTATGTCTTTGGGATCAAATTTGCAACCTAACTTAATTCTCGGCGGACCAATCATCAGTCTGACGCCGCAAATGTTACAGCAACATCGGCTCAAAGGTCTAATACTTGATGTTGATGAAACCTTGGTGCCCCTCAGAGCAAGTCAGGTGTCTGCTGAACTCAGACAATGGGTGGAGACGATTAAACCAGTGGTAGCAATCTGGCTAGTGAGCAATAACCTCAGTAAGACGAGGATTGGTAATATTGCCAAGTCACTAGAACTGCCTTACATGCTGGGCGCTAGTAAGCCTTCACGGCGAAAGTTAAAAAAAGCTGCCCAAGCCATGAATTTGCCTGTGGAACAAGTAGCCATGGTGGGGGACCGCTTGTTCACAGACGTCCTAGCAGGCAATCGACTAGGAATGTTTACCATTCTTGTTGAACCGATGAGCGATCCGAGTGTGAACCACACGATGTACCCCACCCGTAACTTTGAAGTTTGGATCTCTAAGGCATTGGGGGTTTCTTTTCCGTCTTTGCAACAAAACTTAAACAAAACTGATGAATTAACATAAACCGAAATATAAAGAAAATATTATGAAATCAGAGGCCTTAGGAAAAATATGAGATTCTTAATGTTAATTCAATTGGGGTCAGCCAATATAAAGACCCTAAAAATACCAAAACCGTTTTATAAATCGCTTAGAGCGCCTAGTCTCCTAAATTTAGGGGAAAGGCGCTCTAAGATTGTGTAGTGATCATGACCAGTCAAAAGATTGTCGTCAAAGTTGGCACCTCTAGTCTGACTCAACCAGCCACAGGTCAATTGGCACTTTCAACAATTGCCAAGTTAGTGGAAACTCTGACGAGGCTGCGTTGTGAAGGGCATGATTTAGTACTAGTTACCTCTGGTGCTGTGGGGGTTGGTTGTGGTTGCCTAGGGCTAAAGTCTCGTCCCCAAACCATGGCTCTCAAGCAAGCTGTGGCTGCTGTAGGTCAAGGACGCCTGATGAGGGTGTATGATGATTTCTTTACTAGTCTGCAACAATCTATTGCCCAAGTGCTGCTTAGCCGCCGTGACTTTATACAGCGCAGCTGCTATGTCAACGCTTACGCTACATTTCAAGAATTATTGCGACTGGGTGTAATTCCGGTGGTGAATGAAAATGACACTGTGGCAGTTGAGGAACTGAAGTTTGGAGATAATGATACGCTCAGTGCTTTGGTGGCAAGTTTAATAGAGGCTGACTGGTTATTTTTATTGACTGATGTAGACAGGCTTTATTCTGCTGATCCTCGTTTGGTGCCAGATGCTCAACCAATTATGCTAGTTAATAGTATTGAGCAGTTGACTCAACTACAGATAGAAGTAGGTAATTCTGGTTCCCAGTGGGGAACTGGAGGTATGGAGACTAAAATTGCTGCCGCTCGGATTGCTACTAGCGCTGGGGTGAGGGTGGTAATTACAGAAGGACGAAACCCGGAAGCAATTGAAAAAATCTTAAAGGGAGAATCTCTCGGTACTCATTTTGAGCCTAACTCCAAAACTGATAAAGCTCGCAAGCGTTGGATTGCTCATGGTTTAGTGCCAGTTGGAAGGCTTTATCTTGATAGTGGGGCGGTGACGGCAATTTGCCAGGGAGGGAAGTCTCTGCTTGCTGCTGGTATTACTGCTATTGAGGGTAATTTTCGCTTATCAGATGCTGTACAGTTATGTGACCATAGTGGTTCAGAAATAGCTAGAGGGCTGGTTAATTATAGCAGTGAGGAATTGCAGCAGATTCGGGGGCGTAAGTCATCAGAAATTCCCGCTATTCTCGGTTATGCCGGTGCTGAGACAGTGGTACATCGAGATAATTTGGTTTTGAGTAATTGAAGTGCCTAGGGCAAGGTTGAGATAGAGAGAGTTTTTGGAGAAGATTTTGATTATGAAATGCTTATGTATCAAGCATTTTAGGCTAAATAGCTATTGGCAACAGTTTTGCTGATTTTTTTTTGAGAATGTGTGAAAAATTTGCTGTAATCTTTTCTGCAACTAGCTTTTAACCAATTCCCTAGCCCCAAACTCAAGTGATTTAAGGTTATGATCAACGCATCAGGGTTGAAACCTTAAGTTTCTGTTCCAATGCCCTCCCTGGTTCTACTAGCTGACTAGCTTTTCATTGGTCAGTTAGTCTGTGTCCTACGCCAATAGCTGGGATGAACTCAGGAAAGAAAAGTTTGCCACTAAGTTAGGAGCCACTTTCCCGACAATCAATCGTTGGGAAAATGGCAGAGCTACCCCGTCACCAATGGTAGTGATGCTTATTGACAGAGTAACCCAGGACTTAGGCAAGCGAGATAGGAGCTAATGGCACAAAATTGCTCGCAGAGTAAAAAAGACGAAAGCAAGAGCAACTGTCAAAGATAAAAAATTATCCAATTAGGGCAATGATCCAAGAAGGTAAGAATCGGGAAGAGCAAGATCAGCTCAATCAGCTTCTGAGTAAAGATGGACGTTATCAAATTGTCAAGTTTTTGAAGGAAGGAGGTTTTGGTAAAACATGGGAGGTATAGCGCTGCGCGCTGGGGTACTTACAAGTTAGGATATATCTATAGCGCTGCGCGCTGGGGTACTTACAAGTTAGGATATATCTAGAGTCACCTAAAACTAGATTTATTTATGGCTCACCCTTACTCTCAGGATTTGCGCCTACGTGCCCTCTATTTAATCACTAGCGGTATGTCGATAAGTAAAGTTAGTCGAACGCTAGATATTAGCAGAACTACCCTCTATAAATGGCGAGCTAGTGATTAAATAGAGGGCACGTAGGCGCAAATCCTGAGAGTAAGGGTGAGCCATAAATAAATCTAGTTTTAGGTGACTCTAGATATATCCTAACTTGTAAGTACCCCAGCGCGCAGCGCTATAGCTAGTGCCATTTGTTGTCCGAGAGTTGGATAAATTCGATATCGGTAGCGTGCTTTCATGGTTATTGTACACAATAAATCCGTACAATAACCATGAAAAAACGGGTAGATTTTCGACTTGAGGAATTCGAGCTTAAAATCCTTGAGGAGTACTGTGCAGCAGTCGGTAGAACCAAGTCCGATGTTCTCAGAGAGTTAATTAGGTCGCTCAGTAGAAGGAAAAAGCCGTCCTAGAAGGACGGGGCTTCAGACTCATTTTTTTGGTGAAGGGAATACATCGCACAACAAACCCCCGTCTGACTATGGATGGGGGTAAAGGATTTTTCAAGTCTTAGCAATCTCTGGGAGAGTGGCAATCAGCGCAACTTCCACCTGCTCTTCCTCTGGTTGCGTCAATTCTACTCTGATCCCAGGACCGAAAAATTTCTCCATTTTTTCGCGTTTTTGTTGCCAAAAATCAAAATTAATCAGCGGTGATTCAAATTCCAATACTAAAGCATAAGAACCGTCAATCTCGATTTCTCGTAAGCCTTTTAGCACTGGTCTTTCCTCATCAGTGGGGGATAAATCAAGACGCTCAAGAGATTCATCAAGATGAGCCTGTTGACCATAACGATATCGCATTACGTCTTGGCGTACCTGGTTCTGAGTAGAAGTTGCTTGTTGCTCCCGCAGTTTTAGCACAGCAGGAGTTGTCGGCTGACTCAAACCTACTGGCTTTAATTCAGCTGCTTTCAGAGCAAGCCCCCCTAGTAAAATTGGCGCTCCGTAGAAGAAACCAATCAGATTTAAGGTGGCATTGTCAGTGGCGTAGGCAATAAAACCCATGAGGGTGAGAAGTCCACCAATATACAAGCCTAAAGTTCCTAAGGAGGTTTGAGGTAATATTTTCACTCTAAGTATTCCACGAGCAATCACTTTGCTCTATTATCCTTGTATGCGGTAAAATCATATTCCAGCCTGCTCTCAAACTTGTTCCCTAATTGCGTTAATTTTGATATAAGGTAAAAAAATATGGATCTAAAAAAGATTAAAGAAAGAATTACTCTGATTGAAAGTAAACGCGAGTCTTTGGTTCAACTTTTGGAGCAGCCGGATTTGGGCAATCTCAGGATTGATGTCAACCAGGCACTAGAGGAGTTAGATGATTTAATCGATGAATTTAAGCGTACCTTTCCTGATCAAACTAAAGCTAGTTAGTGAAGATAAGTAGGGAGCCACTGCTGTTAAGAGCTCCCCTGATTACTAGTAGAAAATTCTAGTAGAAAAGCTTTAAGATTTTTTTTATAACTTTTCCTCAATGTTTGGCCTTCTGAAGTCCTAGCTCTTGGACAAGGTTAATCAAGTCAGTGGTGGCAGCATCTTTCGCACAAACCGCATCAACTTCGACGTTGTGGCTAACAAATTCTCTACGAGGATCTTCTAAAGAAGAGAAGGCAATAATTTGAGTGTGAGGTTCGATGCTTTTGATGTGGGCAGAGGCACTGACACCGTCCATCACTGGCATTTGCATATCCATAATAATCACATTCGGGCGTTCACGCTCAACCATCTCAATGGCTTCTTTACCGTTACAAGCAAGACCAACCAGTTCAATATTGTTCTGCATTGAAAAAGCCGACTTAAGACTGAAGCGGGTCAGAGCGTGGTCATCAACTACGAGAAGGCGTACGACAGATTGCTGACAGGACAACATAACGTAAGACTCAATCTTCATGCTATTACTAAAGTGTATAGGGTGGTATCTTTATCGGGATCTACCGTTCGAGTTAGTTATTAAGATACAGATATCTTCTATTCGATCAGAAGATAAGTAAAGTTACTTGGACATTGATTTTAATTTGGTTGAAGACTTAGTGTTATGGCAATTGACCTTCATTTGGGCAGTTATCCCCAAGAACAAACTTTCGGAGCATTAAAAACAACAACCGTACTGCGGCAAGTCTTGCTACTCTTAACGATAAATAACTAGGTACTAAATCTATGCAGATCCAAACCCCCGAATGGGTTAAGCACGCAGTTTTCTACCAAATATTCCCAGATCGTTTTGCCAAGAGCAAGCAGCCGCGTGAAACGAAGATCTCCCACAAGGAATCACACATTTCTCACTTTGTTCCCCTAGAACCTTGGGATGCTACTCCCACACTACAGGGTTATAAGGGCGGTGATTTATGGGGCGTTATCGAAGAACTTGATTACTTACAAGAACTAGGAATTAATGCAATTTACTTCACCCCCATCTTTCAATCTGCCTGTAATCATCGCTATCATACCCATGACTATTTTCAAGTTGATCCCCTATTAGGTGGTAACGGGGCTTTGATGGAACTATTAGAAGAGTGCCATCAACGGGATATGAAAGTGGTACTCGATGGCGTCTTTAACCATGCCAGTCGCGGCTTTTTCTTTTTTAATGACATCCTAGAAAATGGTCCCTATTCCCCTTGGTTGGATTGGTTTAAAATAGAGGATTGGCCTTTATCTGCCTACGATGGCTCGAAACCAGCAAACTATGTTGGTTGGGCAGGCAATCGCGCTTTGCCTGTATTCAACCACGAAAACCCCCTGGTTAGGGAATACATTATGGAAATTGCCGAATATTGGATTAAGCTGGGTATCGATGGCTGGCGTCTGGATGTGCCTTTTGAGATTAAAGTTCCCGGCTTTTGGCAAGAATTCCGAGAAAGGGTTAAAGCTATTAACCCAGAGGCTTACATTGTTGGGGAAGTTTGGGAAGAGGCTACGCAATGGTTAGATGGCAGCCAATTTGATGGGGTAATGAACTATATGTTTACCGCACCAACTATTGCTTTTAGCGCTGGTGATCGCGTAGTGATAGAATATGTTGAAAAGCAATCTTACGGTCCCTACCCTCCTCTTGATGCTGCTGGATATGGGGCAAAAATAGAACAGCTACTACAATTATACCCCTGGGAAATTCAACTAACTCAACTCAACCTTCTTGCCAGTCACGATACTGCACGCCTGCTTTCAATTGCCAGTGGCGGGAAAATATCTCCTCTAGAAGAAGCCCTCGAAAGTGTTAAGTTAGCAACTTTACTGCTCTTGACTTTTCCAGGTTCACCAAGTATTTATTATGGCGATGAAGTTGGTCTTGCTGGTGCAGTCGATCCTGACTCCCGTCGAGGTTTTCCCACAGAAATCCAATGGAATAGGGATGTTTTGGAGTATCACAAGCAACTAATTCGCCTGCGTCATTCTCATCAGGCTCTGCGTGTGGGTAGTTATAAAATACTCTTGAGTGAGGGTATGCTTTATGTCTTCGCACGGCAACTAGAAGAAGAAGAGCTAATTATTGCTGTTAATGCTGGCACCGAAAGTGCAAAAGTAAGTTTCGAGGTTTCGGGATTAGTATCCAAACCTAACCACATCCTGTTTGGTAGTGGTCAACTAGAATGGAATACTGAAGGTGAAGCTAGTTATTTAAGTTTAGAAGTACCACCACGTACTAGTTGTGTCTTGGGAAGTTAGAAAGCAACAAAGTTGAAGATTATAACTTAATATCGATTCCCTAGATGTCTACTGCAAATACTGTTTAAGTAGTAATCCTTGAGTAAAAAATAATAGGTAATAAGCAGTTGGATATATAGCAATTCTCTTTCTAGCGTGAGATACATTTCATTCTCTTACCTGTTGAGTGTTCTCTGTTAAGAGTTTCTAGATTTAGAGGTTCGTCGTTGGCGCTGCCCATCTTGTCACCTCGAAAATGATCGAGATGGGAATGCCGCATTAAATATTAAAAGGGTTGGGAGTTCAACCCTAGGCGTAGGAGATGTCAGACAGGCTTTGCCTGCAATCTCACCCTTGATGCCTGAATCCCACGAATTCAATTCGTGGGAGTGGCTCAACCCTATGGAATTAGCTTTGCTGCTAGCCCTTTGAATTAATCCCATGCTCTAGGTAGTGTGCATTTAAAGTTTATATTTATCTGGTTGCATAAGAATTGTTTAAACCTTCTCCAAGAACGTCTGAACTTTACCATCTGGACTAAGAACCACGCGAATTCTAGGATAACTTTCCTTCTCTACTGGAGAAACAAACGGTTCACCAACTAAAGGTAAATCCATTTTTTCTATATATTCTCCTGCCGCCCTTCCAAGGGGAATAATCTTTTGAATTGAACCATCTGTATTCAAAAACAGACTATATTCCAGACTTTTCTCCAACTCAGAAGGCGGTTCCCATCGCTGCTGGAAATATTTTCTAACTTCTGCCACCTGGGGGATATTGTCAAACAGATTATTATTCTCAGCAGAACCATCAACATTGTTAACTGAAACCGATTCAGGAAACTCCAAAGCCTCTGGAGCAGAAGCATCAGGTAGGGAAGCCGATGTCGTAACTAAGTTTTTGGCAATCTCAGGAACAAAGGGAACTGGTTCAAGAGTTGGTAAATTCAAAGAGGGCTGAGGCGTTACAGAGGAAATTGGTTGCTCCTGAAGTGGGGTTAGTTCATTTTCCTCTACAGGAGATGGAGTTGACTCGAGACTTGGCAGTGCCGGTAACTTAGGTGTTGTTGGTATCAGAGATACACTTGCTGGAGTCTGTGCATTCTCTAGGGGGGAAGAAGAACCTATCTGGTTGGGAGTTTGAGGAGCAGGGCTTTGAGCTTGACTCACCCTAGTAGTAGTAGCAGCAGGAGGCTTTGGTTTAATAGTTATACTTTCAGGAGTTTGTCTTTGGGGTGTTGGTGGTGCCAAACGGGGAAGATTGGGAGCCTTTACCGGAGCAGGTGGCGGCAGCTTGGGTGAGGATGCTAGAGGGGTTGGTAATCTCGGTGTTGGTAAGGGGGCAGGTGGTTGTGGCGCAACTGGCGTTGGCACCTTAGCAGTAAGCTGATTATCAAGGGTGGGAATCGGCTCTGGAGTAGACTCTTGAGCCGTGATTGGTGAAGCTTCTTCTGGATTAGACTCAGACGGCTGGAGTAATTTAACCCCAACTGTAGTTGCACTCACCGCCAAAATAATACCTGCTGCTGCCCGTGTCCAAAGGGGTAGATTTTGCTTGCTGCTAACCTGATTTAGTTTAGGTAATGCTATAAATTGAGCAGCATATTCCTCTAAGGCAGTAGCTAAGTCAAATAGTTGCAACACACTGAGTGTAACTACGGCTCCAGATTCCTCAGTAGCCAACTGACCTAAAAAAAGTTCGTGGGTAACTAAACTTCTTGGTTGCAGGTAGATTTGGCTAGCAACAGCTTGGGATTTAACAGTTGAAAGTTGAGGCTCTAATTCTTGGCTACGGATTGTTAAGGAATCCTCCAACTCATCTAATTGTTCTGATGAAGCTTGAGCAAGTTTAGGGGGAGGTAGAGGAGTTGTAAAATCCACTTGCGGATCATTCTGATGCAGCTGTTGAGCAGACGTAGAACTAGCCTCGCTATTTGGTGTTATTTGCGGTAGGGGAATTGGTTGAGCCTGCCGTTGGACAAGGAATTCCTGTACATAGTTATTAACAGCTTCATGCAAAATTTCCAGCTCAGTGTGATCACCATGGATGGTAACTTGTTTGTCTTCTGGCTGTCGCGGATCGTCAAAGCACAGCTCAAAGTGTAGTTCCTTGAGCGCTGATTGCCCCATCCAGCGAGATAGGGGCGAAACTTTTGCCACAATCTCTAGTGTGCAGGTGGGAGGAGTATAACGTCGCACAACTGAATTAGAAAACAAAATAGTCATTGGTCATTACTCATTGGTCAGTGACAACAAGAGGAAAAACTAGGGACAAATGACTAAAGACTGAGAAAAAACAACTAAGACCCTTGCTCAAGTAAGGCTAGCCAGAGGCGCTGGGGACCGTTGGGGCTGCTGTAGAACAGCAAATCAATCAGTAGCTTAAGAGCCAACTGAGTTAGTTGAGCAGAAGAAGTTGTTTCTCCTTTGTCTATACGCTCCTGATAGATATTGCTAAAGGTATCAAGATAATCTCCCAACAAAGCTGCACGGTGTACTTCAGTGTTTTGTTGAGTCATTTGTTCAAGTAGAGCAACAGCACGACGGATGAGTTCGTGATGCTGTTTAGCTAACTGGCAGATGATCAGCACAAGCGCTCGCGCCTCTTCTACATCTAACTTTTTACGCCCCCCTGAACTTTTGCGCAGAGGGTTGGACTGACGCAGACGCCAAAGACTAACTCGATCTGTTACCATTGACTCTAAATTCAACTCAGCTGCGGCTTGCAGCATCTCCTCAGAACCAATGCCCGCTAAGGCCTCTAGTCCGAGTAAAATCAAATCCAGACGGGCCTTGATATTATTAAGCTGCATTGCTTCTGGAGCTTGACCTAGAGGCAAATCCTTCCAGGGAGGAGCCGGTGTCAGCGTCTTGGGAGTAGAGCGCATATATTTAGAGTAAGGAGGCACATCAGTATTGGCTGTTGCCGTTACCAATCCTGAAACAGGAATACCGGAGTTTACGGCAAATTTCTAGACGCCAGTTAAAGGTGAAAAGTTTGCAGTTAGAAGATTAGAATATGGAAACTTCAACAATCTTATAACCTTACAGCCAACAACCCTTCATTAGACTTTTCATCAAAGTCGGGTAAAGGGCAAGGGTAAAAGGTAAAGAAGCTCTTTTTACCTTTTACATGCAAACCTTTTCTTTATCTCTTGCAAAAGATACTTGTGCAAGAGGTCTATTTGAGATAGGCAATGGTGACACCTGCCCCACCTTCAGCTTGCTCAGCTAGCTGAAAACGGTCAATTAGAGGATGTCTTTCCAAAAAGGCATGGACACCCTGCCGTAGTCTACCTGTTCCCTTGCCATGAATAACCCACAGTACTCCATAAGTCACCGCTTGGGAAATTGCCTGCTCTAAATCCATCTCCGCATCTGCTACCCGGGCTCCTCGCAAATCCACTGTATTTTTTGAGGTTCTGACTAGGGGGGCAGTAGGCGAGGCAGTAGCTGGCGCGGTTGTCAGTGTGGATTTTGGCTTGACTATAATTTCAGCTTTTTGACCATCTAGAGATTCTACATCCGCCAGTGCTATAGTCATCTTCATTAATCCGAAGCGCACAGTTAGTTCACTATCCTCGTCGGCGGTACTAAGGACCTCAGCCGTCTGATTCAACCGAGGAATGCGAATGCGATCGCCCACTTGTGGACGAAATCCTGGTTTAGGTTTTGGTGGTGGTGCAGCAGGAAGATGGCGCTGGGTAATTTCTTTGAGAGCTTCTGTGGCTTTGTGGGCATTTTGTGCGCTTTTTGGTCCTGCTTGTAACTGTCGAATCACTTGGGCGATTTCTTCCCTGGCTTGGG
Organism: Symploca sp. SIO3C6; assembly: GCA_010692425.1. Lineage (GTDB taxonomy): Bacteria > Cyanobacteriota > Cyanobacteriia > Cyanobacteriales > Coleofasciculaceae > SIO3C6. The sequence goes on from JAAHHJ010000002.1 coordinate 256,366, forward strand.
CGATCGCTTTTTGTACCTCCCTTTCCTGATTGAGCTTCAATTGTTGCTCCCTTTCCTGCAACAACTTTGCCTTGCGGGCAACCTCTTGATGCAGTAGTTCGGATTCTTGTAGCAGTAGTTCAGCTGCTTGCGCTTTAGTTTCTTGAGAGCGTCTTTGGGCTTCTAAGCCAGAAATTACCTGATTGACGTCTTCTGAGACACCGCCGACGAGGGTTTTGGCAGTATCAACCACTTCTGGTTTTAAACCCAGGCGTCGGGCAATTGTCAAGGCATTAGAACGACCAGGAATGCCCCACAGGAGTCTATAAGTTGGTTGTAGGGAACTCTCATCAAACTCAACTGAAGCATTCTCAAACCTTTGATCTTGATATTTGAGTGCCTTGAGTTCGCCATAGTGAGTTGTAGCAACCGTAAGTTGGGCAGTATTTGCTAAGTACTGTAGCAAAGCAATCGCTAGGGCAGAGCCTTCAGCTGGATCAGTGCCAGCACCCACTTCATCTAGTAATACCAGTGAGGGAGTTGGGAGTTGGTAATCAGGAGTTGGCATCAACTCTCGAGTATTTTCGAGTTCATGGTGAGGTAAGGGAGTAGAGACAGATTCTTGCCCACTCCCAACTACTGATTCGTTACTCTCCAAAGCTTCAAGAATCCGACTAATGCGGCGGATGTGACCAGAAAAAGTGGATAAACTTTGTTCTATAGACTGTTCATCACCAATATCTGAGAGTATTTGCGCAAACCAAGGCAGTTCCACTGGCTCTCTGGCTGGTACAAATAGACCAACCTTCGCCATCAATGCCGCTAAACCAAGAGTTTTTAAGGTTACAGTTTTGCCTCCTGTGTTAGGGCCTGTAATCGCCACTACCCTAATTTGCGACTGAATTTGCACATTGATGGGAACTACTGCACTCCCCTGTTCATGCTGCTGTTGCCACACTAGCAGCGGGTGTCTTAATTTTCTAAGGGTAATGGTTTCACCAGCATTGTGATCGATGAATCTCGGCGGATTTGCCTGCAACCACAAGCTATATCTTGCCTTAGCTGTTGCCAAATCAAGGGCGGTAGCAACAGTTAACAACTGCTGTAAATCCTCGATTACTTGGGCAACTTTCTCTGTCAAGGCGCGGCGCACGGCTTCTGCTTCTACTTGCTCTTGACGCTGATGCACTCTGAGCTTATTTCCTAGCCCAACAATGGCATTGGGTTCTATATAGAGAGTGGCACCGGTGCTAGAGCTATCGTGAACAATACCACCAATGGCGTCCTTTTGGGGCGCTTTGACGGGAATAACAAAACGATCACCGCGCTGGGTAATTAACTGCTGCTGCAAAGCACTGCCTTGGCGTTGTAAAATCCCCTGTAAAATTTGATAAATACGGTCTCGCACAGATTTCAGCTGGGTGCGGATTCCCGAAAGTTTGGGGCTGGCACGATCTGTGACTTCACCTCGATCATCGATACAATAGTGAATTTCTTGCTCTAGTTCTGGATAGGTGCGGATATCTGCTACCATCCGGGTAAGTGTTGGCACCTCTTCTTGCTCTTCGATCAAGCGGCGCAAACGTCGAACTCCAGCCAGGGTAGTAGCGATCGCTAAAAGTTCTTCCCCGGACAAAATTCCTTGTAGTTGAGCCCTTTCTAAAGATTCATCGATATTCTGGATACCTTCAAAGGAAAGTCCAGAACTTAAGTGCATCTCTAGTTGGTATACTTCTTTAGTCTGAGCTAGCAGGTGCAGGCTCTCGGATTGAGTAGCTGGTAGTTGGAGATCACGAGCGGCAACAGCTCCCAGTTTGGTAGCGGCAAAAGTCGCCAGGTGCTGACACAGGCGCGACCATTCTAGTAGTTCTAAGGTCTCTGATTGAATCAAAGCTCAAATTGTGAAAGCTGCTTCTATTTTGACACTCTCACCGCTGTAAGCGCGTGAGATTCTGGGTACTATAACCCACATTTTGCACTTCAAATTTTCTCTGTGGCGATTGTCTCAATACTTATTAATGATTTTTTTGACAAAAATAATCATTTTTGTTAGGAACAAAAATGCAACTAAAGGGATAGCATTTACCATCATTTCTTGTCCTTAGTTCAGTTTCAGACTAAAATACGCTCACTAATACTTCTGAGGGCTTAACTTATGTCTTCGGTGATCAGTTCTACTGTTGCATACTATCTCACAGATTTTTGGTGTAATCTTACTAATCGTTTCCGACCCAAGCCGCCAACTAAACCTGACTACACTAATATCTACACTTCGCCAGAATATACTCCTGAGCGTTATGGTCAATGTAACCAGGGAACTTATATAGAGGTCTATAAGCCCCAAAATCCTTACCTTGGAGATAATGGCAAGCCCAAGGCTGTTATTTACTTGCACGGTTTTGCTTTAGGAGCCTCTCAAATCTATGGTACTCACCTTGAACATCTAGTCAAGCAAGGTTATTACGTTTTTTATCCAAACTTCCAAACTGGATTTTGCTCCTTTCCTTTGCTGAAATTGATCATGAACTGGCGATCCTTTTAGTTAATGCAAGTATTCAGGCTTATAACGCCTTTGATAAAGAGCAACCTACTGAGTGCAATTCGGAACAGGTGAAGACACCTGATGGTTATGATTTTGTTGAATACTGGACTGGTGTTGATGCAATTTTGAATGAGGATAAAACTGTTGAGTGTTACGGTGTAGTTTTCCGGTCTTCACAGTCTCCTTACACTTATATATTTGCTTTTAGAGGTACTGATTCAACTGAAGATTTGTTAGATGATTTTGGCTTTAATTATGCAACTTTTTCCCCTTGTATTAATCAAGATGTTGTCCCAAATGATGTGAAAGTTGAATCAGGTTTCTACTGTATTTATTCTGATAGTGATGGTAATACAGAATCGATGCAGAAACAGCTATTTGCTTTAATTGACAAGTATCAAGCATCTGAACAACCGATTAACCAACTCTACGTTACTGGACATAGTTTAGGAGCTGCAATCAGTACTTTATTTAGCCTTGATATAGCTTTGTCTAGACCAGATATTAACTCGACAACTTACAATTACGCATCCCCTCGTGTAGGGAACCAAGCCTTCGTAGATTTTTATGAACAACAGAAACTGCAACAAAACCCTGAAACACGAACTATTCGCATTCAGAATGTCTACGATAAAGTTCCTTGTGTACCACTTAAGGATCAAGGATACCAACACCTATCATATGCTTATCTAGTTTCATTTTATAGAGATAATTTAACTGGTAAATTTGACATTGTAGACAACCATTCTGTGCATAGTTATCAAACGGTTTTGAAGTGTGCTTTCAAGAATGAAAGTGGCTACTTTGAGGGAATTTTTGACAATAATCAGGGCGAAAAAATGCAATCGGTTCAACCAGATCAAAGCAAGGTTTGCACCTATTGGTAGTTTCTACTTCTGATTTTGGTGAGTTCGTTCATGGGCAGAATGCTATATTTCGGGGAATGGGTAGAAAAAAATGAGAGCCTACCGCCTCCTGCCTTCCAGTGAAGGTTCAAACTCCTCAGCAGCAGTTTGCCAAATCCGAATAGTTCGATCAAACCCGCCACTAGCGAGAAAGCGTCCATCGCGACTAAAAGCAACTGAGTGTACCCAGTCTTGATGATCTCTCAAAAAGGCAATTAATTCACCAGTTTTCAAGTTCCACAGCCGCACACCATCACGACTAGCCGAGGCAAGAGTAGTACCATCAGGATTGATCGCAATTGCTCGGATTCGCCCTGCATGTCCAGTCAGGTTGTACCTAAGTTCGAGTCTATTTCTACTTAAATCCCAAACTTTAATAGTGCGATCATAACTACCACTAACCATCATATTGCCATCGGGCGTAAAAGCGAGGACACTGACTGCACTATTGTGAACAGGAATTGTCTGAATTAAACTTCCTGTCCCTAGATTCCAACGTTTAATCTTGCCATCCCTTAACCCACTGACGAGGATATCTCCATCGGGGTGAACTGCAAGGGCATAGGTTTGGTTGTCAAAACGTGTTAAAGTGTATAAGGGTCTTTGTGCTCTTAAATCCCACAGCCTAATACCATCCAAACCTCCACTAACTAGTGTTCTACTATCAGGTGTCATGGCTAGGGAAAGAATATTACTCGAATGCCCTAAGAAAGTACGAGTATACTTACCCTCGGGAAAGTGCCACAGATTAATGCCAGCATCATCACCACCACTAGCTAAAGTTCTGCCATCAGGGCTCAAGGCAAGAGAAATCACAGAAGTGCGATGTCCTCGAAAGCTGTCAATTTCCCTGCCCGTTTGCAACCACCAGAGTTTAATGTTACCGTCATTGGTACTACCTCCGCTCAAAAGCATTTTTCCATCAGCACTGAAGACCAAAGCATCAATTGGCGCTTCATGACCTTCGAGGGTTTGAACTAATTGAGGGTTGCGCCAAGGGCTAGCTGCTGGAAAGAAATCAGAGTCAAAATTCTCTTGTGAGGGAGCTTCAGGTGTAACTGGAGGTTCTGGAAGAGGTAGGGAATCTTGAGCATGGACAATACTAGTCAAGCAAGCAAAGGCTGCTGTAACTGATGCCAAAACTCTCAGTTGTATCTTACCAAATTGACGATGGGGGGCAGGAACTGTCATTATTCTGGAAAACTATGCTTAATTTAGTTACATACTCCCGACGTTAACTTCTAACGAAGTAGAGCGCGGGCCTCCTAGTGACTCGGAGCTACTGCATAGGACATTAGCTAAGATTTATTGACGAGACGGGATGCCCTACCGCCCCGGAATAATACCCAAATAGATGTTTGACCTTTGTTCTATTGAAATTTTAACCATCCACAGAATATTCAAAAACTGATTAATTGGTTTGTAGCAACCCCGCAGCGATCGCGCCCAAAATTGTAATCCCAAATAATAGTCTATACCATACGAATATCCAGACTCCTTTCTTTTTGAGGAATGCCAGCATCCCAGCGATTGCCACATAGGAAAATATAGCTGAGGAAATTATTGCCATTATCAGCGGCAATATACCCATATCCCCGAGCCCATCTTGGAGTAAACCGACTAATTCTACTAATCCAGCTAAGGTAATGGCCGGAATACCTAGTAAAAAGGAAAAGCGCGCTGCTGTTGCCCTCTCCAAATCCATAAATAAGCCAGCAGTTAGGGTTGAACCAGAACGAGAAACACCAGGGACTAAAGCTAAAGCCTGAGCTAAGCCCATAATAATGCCATCCTGAAGATCCAAGCCATCAAAGTCCCGCTTGCGCTTGCCCAACTTTTCCGAAACACCCATTAATAAACCCATGATAATCGAGACACAGGCAATTGCCGTGGTACTTCGTATCGGTGAATTATCGAAATCTGGGATAAATATTTTAATTGATAAGCCTAACAAGACAATTGGCAGAGTTCCCAAGGCGATTCCTACTGCCATGCGGAAGTCTTGAGACTGGTAATCTGATTGCCGAATTGCTCTTAAGGCTCCAGTTGAAACCTTAGTTAAATCTTCCCAAAAGTACCACAGCACTGCGGCGATCGAGCCTAGCTGAATTACAGCAGTAAAGGCAACCCCAGGATCACCCCAACCTAAGGCCACTGGCACCACCTTTAAATGAGCGGTACTGCTAATGGGCAGAAACTCTGTTAATCCCTGTACCAAACCCAGAATCACAGCCTGAAAAACATTGATCTCAGATGTCGAGGTGGTGGCAGTTGATGATAGTTCCGGCGAGAGGTTATTACCTAAAACTTTCAAGGGGAAAGTAAGGAAGGCGCTGATCGCACCAGCCAGCAAGAGCTTGAACAACCGACGTTGTAATAGGATCATTCCATCTCCATAATTACTTCAATTGAGTAGTCAGCGCACCGTGAGCATAAATAGAAAAATAATCTTCAATATAGAGTCTCCGGTTCAGTATTACTGGCTAGAGGCTTGATCGGCAAGTTATGCCAGCTTACTCGAGCAGATTTGACATCTCCTCCAGTTGAAACAAAAGGCTTTCACCGAATGCCCTCTGCAAATTACAGGGGGCAATTTTTTATTACAAAGTTAAATAATTTATTAAATAGATTACGAAACCTCACTAGCCCAATCCGGAATTCAAGCTGGTATCGAGATGGAAATCAACATCAGATTCAGATAAGATCCTCTATATCCCCCTGGGGGGGATAAGGGGATATGATACATTAAGATAATTAAACATAAGTAAAGAATATTAACAATATTTTGTTGAACAATACCTGGTTCTCTCCTGATTCTGCCTCCGGGTTATCGAACCAATCAAAAAAATTTTGGCTCTATGAGCGAGTGCGCGATATTGGGAATCGCCAAACTTGGTCAGTATTTTGGGCATCCTCCTTTCTAGTTTCAGTGCCAGTATTTGTGCAAGCGCCGCTAGTGAGAGAGTTACCATTTTTGAGCTTAGTGATGACCCTAGGTTGGGTATGGCTAGGTTTAAGACTCTTCAAGGGCAAAGAAACCAAAATTTGGGGCGACTTATTGTTAGGGTTTAGCTGGAGTTGGCTGGCAGGCTCAATTTATTGGGGCTGGCTGCGCTGGGAACCCCTAATTCATTTACCAATTGAGGCAATTGGTTTGCCCTTTGCCCTGTGGGGTTGGTGGCGAGGCTGGGGAATGGTAGGCAATTTGTTTTATCTAGGTTCACTCTTAGGTACAGCCCTAACCGATGTATATTTTTACTTAACTGCTTTGATACCTTATTGGCGTCAGCTCATGCAGGTTGAGCCCCAATTAGCTGGGTCGATTCTTCAAAGTGCTCTGGTTCAAGTGCAGACTCCTTGGGGAATCAGTTGGGCAGGGGTGCTAGTTAGCACTTTGATGTTTGTTGGTATTGGGTCATTAGCTAGAGGAGGATTGCATTGGTGGGCATTTAGTGGGGCAGTGTTGAGTACAATCTTGGTAGATGGTCTGTTTTGGCTAGTTGCTTCTCTTGTCTGAAGATAGTGACAAAATAATTCTTGTTCGATTAAAAGAAAAAACACTTGGTTTCTGTTACTATATGGTGTTTTAATTGAACAACCTGCCCTGTAGTCTCTCGCTATAATGTGCAGCATCATAGCAGGATGAGACCCTTGGCGTCACATTGAGTGTTCGTGCATTACTACCTAATCGAGTATTCGCTCCTCAAGAGTGAGTCCTTGCCAAGTTTCATAGACCTTGTGAACCCTTTTTCGCTTCTTTAGCTGTGGTGACTTTGCGATCCACTCCCTATTTGCTCCTTAAAACCAAAACTGGTAATCGTCGTCTGCCCCTAAAGGGCAGCAATCACTGGACATTTGGTCGTAGTGATGATAATAGTTTCGTACTCCCGGATCGATGGATTTCTAGAAATCACGCGATGTTACAATTTACTGAGCAATCAGATTTTTATCTGATTGATTTAGGGAGCCGCAATGGAACATTTGTTAATGGTAGGCGAGTAAGTATTCCAGTAACCTTGCGTCATGGCGATCGCCTAACTTTCGGACAGACTGAGTTAGAATTTCATTACCCAGCGAGTAAAAACAATACTGAGCCTTCCCTGATTAGGGAAGGTGAGCCCTTAACTTCAGCTTTACACGTGCGCCGCCTGATTTCGGTGATGGTTGTCGATATCCGTGACTACACTGTACTTACCCGCAAGTTAGATGAAACTGTTCTTTCGGCGGTAATTGGCAGTTGGTTTCGGAAATCGGGCGATATTATTCGCAAATCTGATAGTTGGGTAGATAAATATATCGGCGACGCAGTAATGGCAATTTGGTTTCACGGTTATCAAGGAGTTACCAAACAAGAAACACAAAAGATTTGTCAGGCAGTGAGCGCCCTGCACAAAATGACTTCAGCTCTTTATGATAAGTATCCTTTGCCCTTCCCGCTGCGTATTGGAACGGGAATTAATACAGGTTATGCTATGGTGGGCAATACAGGTAGTGGCGATCGCCCTGACTACACAGCCATTGGCGATACAGTAAATGCTGCCTTTCGCCTAGAATCTGCCACCAAACAAATTGGCTTAGATATCGCTTTGGGTAAAGAAACTTATAACTATATTTGCGAGTTAGGAACCTCTGAGATTGCTTTTAAGGAGTACAAAGTTAATCTTAAAGGATATGATCTTCCTACCGTGACCTATGCTGGCACCTACGCTGATCTAAATAATTTTTTGCGAGTCAACTCCCTAGAGTAATTAGCTGTACCTCAAAAACTTCTCTGAAGGCTGTGGCAACTGCCCAGCGTACCTTTTCTACAGTCAGATCAGGAATGAATTGAGCCAGACTACCAACAGGTCGATCAGCTATACCACAGGGTACAATACGGTCAAAGCCTGTCAAATCAGGACAAACATTTAAGGAAAAGCCGTGCATTGTAATCCAACGCTTAACTTTAATGCCAATTGCTGCAACCTTCCTTCCCTCTAGCCAGACACCAGTCATTCCAGTAAGGCGTTTGCCCTGGAGTCCGTAGAGTTCTAAAATCCTAATCAATACCTCTTCAAGCTGCCGCAGATACCAGTGCAAATCCTGTTGGTAATAGCGTAGATTTAGGATTGGATAGCCCACAAGTTGACCAGGACAGTGGTAAGTTACTTGACCTCCACGCTCGACTCGGTGCAGTTCGACCTTGGCTTTAGCAGGGTCGAATTTGAGGAAATCAAGACTTGCCCCTTGGCCAAGAGTATAAACTGAGGGGTGTTCTAACAATAGCAGGACATCATCAAGATTAGGATCTTGAAGGCGAGATTTGACTAGCTCTTGCTGCTGCTTCCAGGCTCTCGAATAGGGCACTAGTCCTTGATTTTCTAGTAAGCATCGACGCCCCATTACCTAACCGGTAAACTACTCTTGATTCCTGAATACCAAAGATTATAGCGTACACTTTAGCTTGGAAACATAAAGTTGGAGCAGCAAAGATTGAGATTAGTTTACAAAATGCAAAGGAATCTGAAGAGAAGTCAAAGGCTTATGTTGTCCATAATACAAAGTGCTACGGTGAAGGTAGCCTCCCAAAGCAGCCATTCGGTGTCGGGTTGATTTTGGGGAGACGGACTTTACATAAATGGAGTAATCAAGTATGAAGCTTGTAATCCAGGGTAAAAACATCGAAATCACCGATGCAATTCGTGATTATGTCAATCAGAAAATTGAGAAGGCGGTCAATCACTTCCAGAGCATAACAACTGAGGTAGACGTCAATCTATCGGTGGCTCGCAATCCCCGGATAAATTCTAAGCAAACGGCAGAAGTGACCATTTATGCAAATGGGACAGTAATTCGTGCTCAAGAAAGCAACGACGACTTATACGCTAGCGTTGATTTAGTTGCTGATAAAATTCAGCGCCAACTGCGAAAATACAAAGAGAAACTACAGAATAAGAAAACACAATCTCAGCGCAAGAAAGGCATTGTCGTTAATGACACACCAGTAGCAGAAAATCTCATTGGGGATCGTTCTCCTGAACTACCCAGCGAAGTTCTACGCATGAAGTACTTTGCCATGCCGCCAATGACGATTGAGGAAGCCTTAGAACAACTACAGTTGGTAGATCACGACTTTTTTATGTTCCGCAACGTTAGCACTAATGAGATTAACGTGATTTACGAACGTAACCATGGTGGTTATGGGGTAATTCAGCCTCGCAATGGCAATGGTCACACCAATCATAAAAATGGTAAGGCTTCTCATAGTGCAGACTCGATGGCAGAGAGAGCAAAAACTCACTAATTCAGTTGCCGGCTTTTGAAGCTCAATTAATTATTGGTATCTAGGGAGAGTAGCTCCAGGTAGAAACTGAAAGTAAGTAATAAGTAATAAGTAAATTAAATTTATTACTTATTACTTATTATTTATTACTTATTACTTATCATAGAAATGTAGGTGATAGAGTGCCAACCAAACCAATCAAGCTTCATATTGGAGGAAAAGAGCCTCACCCTGATTGGAAAATTCTAGATGTTGAGCCTCGTCCAGAGGTTGACTATGTATCCAATGCCTCGGATTTAAGTCAATTTGAAAGTAATTCTATTGAAGTCATTTATGCGAGTCACGTCTTAGAACACTTTTACTATAGTTTGGATAATGAACTCATTAACACACTCAAAGAGTGGCATCGTGTACTTGTGCCAGGAGGCAAACTTCTAGTTAGCGTACCAGATCTAAAAACTTTATGTTGGCTTTATCTCAATCCAAATCTCATGCCTTTGGAACGCCATCACCTCATGAGAATTATATTTGGTGGTCAGACTAATATCTATGATGTTCACAAAGTTGGTTTTGACTTTGAAATTTTAGTACTTTACCTAGAAGAATCAGGTTTTCATGAATATGAACAATTCTCAGAATTCAATCTATTTAATGATTGCAGTAGCCTACGTGTTCTAGACACTTTAATTAGTCTAAATGTTATTGCGAAAAAGGCAGGATAAATTGTTTATGATTCTTCACTATCAATCACTGATTTTCCTGATGGGTATTCCTTTTTTAGACAGACAAGAACTCATTTCCTCTTTACTTGTTAAAATCACACTTGGATGTACCCAGCCTAATTTGTAACTGGGTAGTCTCACCTGTATCCAACCTCGTTGCGTCTGTTTGCCAGTAACGAGCAGTTCCCTGTTAAAAGATGTAATAGTATTACTCTCTACAGAAGTAGGTTGGGAGCGAATATTTCCATTAACAGCAATCCAACAACTATTTGTTTCTAGTGGTTTTGTAGTCTGAGAAGATGCATCTACTTGAGGATTAGTACCTTCATCGGTTTTTGCCGGTGTTGATGTCTTAGAAGGTAGTGGTGAAGCTTCAGGAGTTGCTACTGCTTGAGGATTGATTGGTATTGGTATCACAGAAGGGTTCTCTAAAGATTTATTAGTAATCCCCTGTTCAGTATTTGTCTGCTGCTCAGATATAATGTTTGAAGGCTTATATGATGATGTTTCTATGGACTCTTGTAGGGATTCTACTGAGCCACGATTCTGGAAACCAAGCGCCCAAGCCAAAACCGCCAAACCTCCGGCAAAGGCAATCCCTAGCATTGGTTTTCTGGGTAAACTAGAAGCATGTTTAGTTGGTGAAGTAATCAAGCTAGATGATACCTCAAGTGCAGGAGTAGAATCAATCTGTACTGAATTTAGAGTCTGTGCTTTTTCTAGTGGTGCTGCACTCACTTTCAAAAGTTCCTCTTGATGCTGCTCTTCCCCATCCAATTGTGCTAGCTCATCAAGTGAAGTAGAAACAGAAGCAGGAAGTGAGCTATCAGTTGCTTCAGATAAGGAAGAAAACAGTGGTTGCATCTGGGAATTAGAATTGTCTTCTTCTTGATAACTACTCTTTAGCTGCTGAGTAACTCGCTCTCTAATCTTTTCTATATCCTGATCTGTTATTCCTAGAAACTGCTGCAGATACCTTAAATCTGCGTAATTTTTACTGTCTAGAGGATCTTTATTGTGAAGTCCTCTCTTAAACTCTTGTTCATAAAGCTGTAACTTTTTCTGGTACTCTCGATAAGGTCTAAGAACTTCAGTTTCAATTGCTTCACAATCTTCAGAGCTTAGTTGTTCACTTTTTGCCAAGGACATCAAACTAATGCGAGCGGTTGTCGAAATTTCTCCAAGACTTGCCCAAAGTTCTACTTCTTGGCGGTAGTTATGCTTGGAGCCTACAACCAGTGGTTTAGACAGCAAAATCTGATTTTCTTCCCCAGAATTATAAAAATTTGGCTTCAAGGCTGGAGCCGCTTGCTTAAGTTTGCGGCAAGCGTATTCATGCACTTCCTTAACTGAAATCCAACCATCAAGATTTTTATCTGCAGCTCCAGTTTCAATTGCCTCAACCAAGTAACTAGTGTAAGCTGAAAGCTCTGGTTTTATATTATTTAGAGAATAAGGTACAGTAGTAGCACAAGAGAGAATTTTTCGCCTTTTACCACCCAATTGCGTTTTGATATATGAATTTTGATCTGGCCGTACTGTTGCTATTTTCTCCAAGGTACTGTGCAAGCAGTAGTCAAGGATCAACAACTTTTGCTGGCAGTGACTGTTACTGATGATCTTATTGATCAAGCTAGCTGCAACAGTTGTTATAGGAATTATGTTGGCTGTTGGACTTTGACGAGTGATGCTAGTTCCCAAACTCAAGTTTTCCTTATGGTCTAGAAAACTATAACCAGAGAAAAACAGTACGACGAAGTCATCTTGAGTACGCTCTGAACACAAAGCTTCAATTGCTTTGCGCATCAAAGGAGGGTTAGGATTTACTAGCGTCTTGACTTCGTCAAAACCACCCATCTCTGCATGCTGCAAAACTCGCTGCATCGACTCGACATTTTTCAGTGCCATCGGCAGCGCTGTAAGACCAGGACCGTACTCACTGACCCCAATCAGTAGTGCTACCTTCACCATTATCAACCTCCCAAAGGTACTGTTACCATAACCGAACTGCTCAACTGCAAAGGTACATATCTACCCTTGCTAAACTTACCTGTTGTCATCGCCATTATCCGGACAAAAAATCCAATATGAGCAAATAATTTCATTTGTGCTCGTGGTGAAGATCAACTTTTTTTATTTATTCAAATAAATTTCTAATAGAATCAGCCCTTTTAAGGTTTTGTGATTGCTCTAGATTTGTAGTTGGCTAAAGAAAACTACATTTGTTTTAAAGTCAACAAGTTATAGCAGTACGCATTTTGGTTAGGACACTACCATTAGGTGTAAAGACAGAATAAATCATAAATCGACTCCCAAAAAAGATGTCCTAACCGTAGCGCGTAGTGCTATATAGCGCTACGCGCAAGGCTCCAGGGCAGAAGGCTCCAAGGCAGAATTTGACAAAGTTCTAGCGATTTAGCTTGTCCTAACCTTAATACGTACTGCTGTAACTATAAATTAAGCGTCACCCTTATCTAAGTTGGCTAATCCTTTGCTATAGCAGTCGCCATAGCTGTTAGAGAACTTTCTTGTTCCCTGTTAAGAGTTCCCTTTGAATTAAAATAGTATGTCCTAACTGGTATATCCGTTGCTATATAATAAGTTCAATCAAATATTAACTATAAAAAAAAGACTAATTTTTGAGGAAAAATTTTCTTCGGAGAATCGTTGGGTAATGATGATGAAGTTAATGCCCACCGGAGGAATTTGAAGAGAAAGATGCCCAAGATTTTACGAAGGGATGGTAGCACCAGCTTTACCATTTTCATGGCATTGGGGGCATTAATAATCAAATACAAATTAGGAATAAGTGATAGAGAAAAAGTAGAACAGGTAAAAAACTAGTTAACTCCTATTTAAAACTAAACATAATTGATTATTTTTAAACAGGAGTCAACCTTGATAAATTACCCCCTAACTCTGGGCTTGTGCTTGATCTAAGCAAGACTGAAATTTTTCTGCCAGCACTTGAACATGAGGTTCTTGCAGCATACTTAAGGTCTTCCCAGGAACATCATGGATTTCCAAACCTCCAGGGCTCATTTGACTCCATCCGAGATCAGATTCGTAGAATTCGATATCATCAAGCCATCGGAATAGAGTAACACGACCTTGGTAGGTTTTCGTGGGCATGAATACCCATTGCGAATTTCCTTTGCTTTGTTTATCTCGATAAAGGTAGTCTTGGCAAATTTGAGGCAAAGGGAGCCCAAGTTTCTGATAAAATTTGCAGTAGAGTTGCATTAAATTATTTTTGACCCTATTTATTGCCATATTCACTTTTTCCAATAAGTATGGATAACCTCGTCTGGAAAAGTGATTCCAGTGTGCAGACACTTTCCCAAAAAATGACAATTTTTTGAGAGAATTGTGATCAGTCATAGTTCCTAACATCGCCATTAGAGCTACCTTTTGATCTTTTGCGTGGAGTTGCTCAGCAATTTTATAGGCCACTCTACCACCGCACTGGATACCTGCGAGAAAATAAGGACCTTCAGGTTGAATCTTTTGCAATTCTTTAATGTAGTAACCTGCAGCATCCTTAATCTGCTTCTTGGAAACTTCATCCATTAATCCCAATGATAGACCATAAATAGGTTGTTCAGGATCTAAATGACTAACTAAAGGTCGGCAGTGTTGAAGACCCTCCCCAAGTACATGTAAAAAAAACAAAGGCGGTTTGTTGCCACCAGATTGAATGATTGCTAATGAAGGACTTAATACTAACGATTCTTTCTGAGAGAGAATTCTGCTTATTTCCTCAATTGTACCCAGCTGAAAGAGAGTAGACATTGGCAAATTTTTGCCAAGACTCTTATTAATTTCACCAACTAACCTCAAAGCTAACAATGAGTGCCCTCCTAGCTCAAAGAAGTTATCTCTGATGCCAATAGGCTTCTTGCCTAAAACTTTCTCCCAAATTTCACTCAGTTGAATTTCCAATTGATTTCGAGGAGCTACAAAGGCTTCTCCAGACTCTTTGCTATCGCTGTGGGAACCGTTGAGGTAGCCACTCTCGTCAAACGATTGACCAGTGCTGCTTTCTCTGAAGATGGGCAACTCAGAAAGCTTTTGCTCTGGATTAACAACAATAGTTTCCAGTAAAGCTTGAAAATTCCTAACGATCTGTTCAATAGTACTGGTATTAAATAAGTCAGTTTTATAATCGAGTACTCCCCTCAATTCTCCTCCTTGTTCCTCGAAGGACACTGACAAATCAAAATTCGCTGTCCCATTACCAACATCAAAGGAACTAACAGTTATTCCTTGTAGCTCTGGAGGCTCCGTTGAGGTATTCTGAAGCACTAGCATTGCCCGAGACAGAGGAGTGCTAACTAGATTGGGTAACTCTACTACTTTCTGAAAAGGCACATCCTGGTGATCATAAGCCCCTGAGGCGACTTTTCGCACTCGGGTTAATAGCTCCGGAAAACTTGGGTCTCCAGACAAATCAGTACGCAGCAAGACGATATTATTGAAGTATCCAATTAGCTCTTCGGTCTCGAGGCGATCGCGACAGGCAACGGGTGAGCAAAGTATAATATCCTCCTGCCCTGTATACCGGTGAAGTAATGTTTTGAATGCTGCTGTCAGGGTCATAAATAGAGATACTCCCTGCTGACGACTTAGAAGTTTGAGCGCTTCAGTTAATTTCTGATTTACTACCAGAAATTGACGCGCACCTTGGTAAGTCTTAAGAGAAGCTCTTGCTTTGTCAATTGGTAGTTGTAGTGCTTCTAGATTGCCGCCAAGCTGCTGTTGCCAGTATTCAAGCTCAGAGGCGAGGACCTCACCTGAGAGCCACTGCTGCTGCCAGTGAGCAAAGTCAGCATACTGAATAGGTAAATTAGAGAGCGAGGAGGGCTTGTCAGCGCAGAATGCTTCATAGAAAGCTGTCAGCTCCCTAAAGAACACCTTAAAAGACCAACCGTCAGAGATTATGTGGTGCATCACCAAGAGCAATACATGTTCCTCTTCAGCTAAGCGCAGGAGTTTTACACGCCAAAGTGGTCCTTGAGCTAGGTCAAAGGGTTGCAGGGCTTCCTTAGTTATCAACTGCTTGGCATGAATCTCCAATTGTGATTGAGAGAGATCTCGGAGATCTACCACAGACAAAATTGAGGGGATTTCTGGAGAAATAACCTGAAAAGGTTGTCCCTCAACAGCCTTAAAAATTGTTCTGAGAATTTCGTGACGCTCTACAATTGCATTTAGGCTCTTTTCTAGTGCAGCCAGGTTGAGCAAACCTGTTAGACGAAAAGCTACCGGGAGATTATAGACAGAACTGCCGGGTTCTAGCTGATCAAGATTCCACAAGCGTTGCTGGGCAAAAGACAGTGGCAGATTTTCCTTCCTGGAAACAGGCAATATTGGTTGCTGGGTAGAAGAGGTGGAAAGATTTTTTAAAAACTTGAGAATTTCTAGTTTACGCTCAGCAATCTCCAGTTTTAAAGTCTGGGTTAAAGCTCCTGAAGGAGCATCACATTCGAGCCGCTCCCCATTGACAGAAAGCTTGATATCTAGACTCCGCAGGTGAGACATTAACTCCAAAGTGTTCATAGTAAAATCTTCTCTAAAACGTGTAGGTTAACTAGAAACTGATATTGAGTTGTACTCAAAGATGTGATTTGCTAATTTTGTAAACACAGAGTAAGAGTTTCCTCTTGGTATAAAATTTGGTCAGAATGAAATCTGCTCACGACTTTCTTCAGTAGTGTTTGCAGCTTGGTCATTTCCAGATGCAGTATCCTGATTTTGAGCAACTTGGGTTGCCCAAATAATCGTCTCAAACTTCTCTGCTAACTCAGCTACTGTCGGTGCTTCAAAGAGAATGTTTGGGGAAAGAT
The DNA here is from genome assembly GCA_010692425.1 of Symploca sp. SIO3C6. Lineage (GTDB taxonomy): Bacteria > Cyanobacteriota > Cyanobacteriia > Cyanobacteriales > Coleofasciculaceae > SIO3C6. The sequence goes on from JAAHHJ010000002.1 coordinate 272,622, forward strand.
TAACCTTAGGGAATTCTTGGCGTAAACGAGATATAACTTGAATTGCTACCAGAGAATCTCCTCCCTGTTCAAAGAAGTTGTCGTCTCTTCCAACCTGCTCAAGTCCGAGCAATTTTTCCCAGATACTAGCTAACGTCTGTTCTAACTTATTAGCGGGAGCCACATAGGGCTGGAGCGAACTGGTTCTGGCATAGGATGATGTTGAGGCTTCTGGCTCAGAAGTGTCTGATTCTCCTAAAGCGTCAAGCTTGAGCCATTGGTTAATCCTCATTTGTAGATCTCCAGTAGAGACAACAACCTGACTGATTCGGCGCTGAGATAGAATCCGCTCAAAGGCATTAACCCCTTCATTGGGTGCGATCGCAAATTTAACTAAAGAAGACCTCCAAGATGGATTTTGTTGCTTATCTTCTTGCAATTGCCACCCATCCCAATTAACACTGATCCAGGGAATAGGACTAGATTGGTTATGCTGTTGTACAAACGCATCCATGAATATATTTACTGCCGAATAAGCAGCAAACCCTAATCCTCCTAACACCGAAGACAAAGAAGATAACAATAGACAAAAGTCTAGTTCAACGCCTTCGAGGACTTTTGATAATACCAAGAGTCCGTATACTTTAGGTTGAAATAACGGATCACAATTAGCTTGATCAGCATCCCTAATAAATGACATTTCTGGAATAATTCCTGCCGCATGGATAACACCATTGAGCTGACCAAAATTTTCTTGAGCCTCAGAGACTACAGCTTGCATTTGCTGCTGGTTAGCCACATCAGCACTAACCACCAAGACCTCAGCTCCCAACTTCTCTAGTTCGTGGACTTTCCGAAGTTTGAGGCTTACGGGATCTTGTTCATCGTGAGTTTCTAGCCATTGTTGCCAACTATCTCTCGAGGGTAAGGTAGAACGTCCTGTCAGTATTAATTTCGCTTGTACAGTCTTTGCTAAGTGTTCAGCTAGAACAAGACCAATTCCTCCCAATCCACCAGTAATTAAATATACTCCTCCTTCCTTGAGTTGCGGAGTTTTTTGAGAAGATGCGCTTAATTGGACAGCTTCAAAGGTTTGTACCCAACGATGATGATTGCGGTAGGCAATCACTTGCTCAGAGGTATTGGCTTGTAATTCTTCTAACAGCAAGTTTATAAGTTGCTGCTGGCTGCTATTTCCCGCTTGGGGCAAAATAATATCAATACTGCGACAGCTTATGCTGGAGTATTCTTGTGGAATGACCTTAACAGGTCCGAGTACAGTTGCCTTCTCAGGAGAGATTAATTCTTCTCCAGTCACCTGCTGTATGTTATTGGAAACAACCGCAATTTGAACTCTATGTTTAAAGTTTTGTTTATCAATAGCTTGAGCTAAAAACAGTAGACTGTAGAATCCTAAATCCTGAGCTTTGTTAACTGATTGTACCTGATTGTTCTGTGTTACATTCCATAAATGAACAACTGTTTTTGGATGTTTGTTGAGTTTGCCAAGCTCAATGAGTAAGGCATGGTAATGATTAGATTGTTGAGGGTTAAGAGTGTATACTCCCTCGCCCAACTTGGCAAATTCTGAGCCAAGCTTGACGGTAATGACATCCTGTCCTTTCAGTTCCAGTTGCTTTGCCAGTTGGCAACCCAAGCCCCATTCATCGAGAAATACAAGTGTGCAAGATTGAGCCAGGTTATTATTCCCTTGAAGGGTACAGACAATGGAGCGTTTCCAGGAAGGGATGTAGAACCAGTCTGCAATATCTTGTTTTTTGCCCGGTATCACCTTAGCCTTAACAGTATTAGCCTGCTTTAAAGGTTCCACCCAGTAACGCTGACTCTCAAAGGGATAGGTTGGTAAGGAGAGACGACGAGGTTGCTGATGGGCATAAAATTGAGACCAATCAAGCTTTACACCTGCCAGCCAAAGCTTGCCCAAGGTGGTCAGTAAAAGTGCTACATCTGATTGGTTGTCTTGGGGATGGCGTACCGAAGTGAGAACAGTTTGCTGGACTGCTTTATCTTGATTTCGCTTAGCTAATGTACTTAAGGTTTTTCCAGGACCAACTTCTAGTAGAATTTGCTCTGGTTCTTGTAACAACTTTTGCACCCCTGAAGCAAAACGTACTGTTTGCCGCAGATGTTTTGCCCAATAGCTAGGATCGATTGCTTCTTCTGCTTTAATCCAGGTACCAGTGACGTTGGACAGATAGGGTATTTGTGGAGGTTTGAGGCTGACTTGTTTCACCCGCTCGGTGAAGGGTTCCAAAATCGGCTCCATCATCTCGGAATGGAAAGCATGAGAAGTGTGCAGCCTGCGGCATTCTACCCCCTGTTCAACCAGTTGCTTTTGTAATGTTTCTATGCCGTCAATAGAACCAGAAACTGCGCACTGGGATGGTCCATTAATTGCCGCCACTTGCAGAGGTTTTCCCTGGAAGGTTTCTACAGCCAGCAAGGATTGCAACTCCTGATCTGGCATTGGTACAGCAAGCATAGCACCACTAGGAAGTTGCTGCATCATCTGCCCTCGGGCAGCCACCAAAGATAAGGCATCCTCTAAAGAGAAAACCCCTGCCAGACAAGCTGCGACATATTCACCGATACTGTGACCAATCATTGCCTGGGGATTTACCCCCAACGACATCCATAATTTAGCAAGGGCGTACTCAATCACAAACAATGCTGGTTGAGCAATTGCAGTCTGTTGCAGTTGTTTGGTAGCCTCATCACTCTCTTCCTCGGTTGGATACAACACATCCCGCAGATCAATTCCCAGGTGAGGTTTGAGCAACTCTGAGCAGTGATCTACCTGTTGGCGAAATTTCGGCTCAACCTGATACAGTTCCAGCGCCATATTCACATACTGTGCGCCTTGCCCTGAAAACATAAAGGCAATAGACTGCTCTGTGGATTCTTGGAAGTTTGTAAAAATTCTTTGCGGATCCAAAGTCTGAAGTGTTACTGCCCCATCCTTAGCATCCTCACAAATTACTATCCGGCGATGATTGAAAACCTGACGACCAACACTTAGGGTGTAAGCTACATCTATCAGATTAATCTCTGGATGTTCAGTAAAATACTCAGCTAGATTAGCTGTAGCAGTTTCTAAAGCTGAACTGGTTTTAGCCGAGAGCAGTAATAGTTGAGGCTTGTTACCCTGCTCTAACACTTCCCTGCTTGAAAGCTTCTCTATAGGAGGTGCCTCTTCTAAGATTACATGAGCATTTGTACCTCCAATACCAAAAGAGCTTACCCCAGCTCGGCGAGGAATCCCGTTAGCTTTCCATTCTGAGAGTTCATTATTGACATAGAAAGGACTATTAGCGAAATCAATCTTGGGATTGGGTTGTTCAAAGTGCAGCGTCGGCGGCAGCAATTTGTGTTTAAGGGCGAGGACAGTTTTAATTAGACCAATTACGCCAGCTGCTGTGTTCAGATGTCCGAAATTGCTTTTCACCGAACCAATCGCACAGAAATTCTGTTTCTGGGTGCTGGCACGAAAAGCTTTGGTCAGCGCAGCAATTTCAATTGGATCTCCCAGAGTGGTTCCAGTACCATGGGCTTCTACATAGGTAATGGTCTCAGCATCAATTCCAGCTACATCCTGAGTCTCACAAATCACTGCCGCCTGACGATCTACGCTGGGAGCTGTATAGCCAACTTTTCTAGAGCCGTCGTTATTAATAGCTGAGCCTTTGATCACTGCATGGATCTCATCTCCATCTGTGATTGCATCCGACAACCGCTTGAGAACTACAATTCCTAAACCATTACCGCCAACTGTTCCCTGGGCTTGGGCATCAAAAGCCCGACAATGCCCATCGGGAGAAAGAATCATACCCTCTTGATATAAATAGCCAGTTTGGTTGGGAAGAAGTACTGAAACTCCACCAGCCAAAGTCATATCGCATTCGTTATTGAGCAAACTTTGGCAAGCTAAATGGACGGCAACTAGTGAAGTGGAGCAGGCAGTTTGAATATTAATACTTGGTCCGGTGAGATTTAATTTGTAAGAAACTCGTGTGGATAGAAAATCCTTATCATTGCCCACCATCACCTGATAATTTTCTACTGGTTCTGAGAGGTCAAGCTGTTGAGCTAGATTATTGAGTACATAAGTGTTCATGCCTGCACCTGCATAAACACCAATTGAACCCTCGTATCTTTCTGGATCGTAACCAGCACTTTCTATAGCTTCCCAGGCACACTCCAAGAAAAGACGGTGTTGTGGATCCATGATTTGAGCTTCTTTGGCACTGAAGCCGAAAAAGGAAGCGTCAAACAGTTCAATCTCTGAAAGTTTGCCAAAGGCTTTGACGTAATTCGGGTTATTCAATAAGGCGCGGTCTATATCTACAGACTCCAGTTCAGAGTCAGAGAAAAATGAAATAGATTCCACTCCCTTTCGCAAATTCTGCCAGAAGCTATTGATATCTTTTGCTCCTGGTACGCGGCAGGACATGCCGATGATAGCAATGTCTAAATCATTAATAGAATTAGATAAATCGGGTTCATTCATCTGAAAAGTCTCACTTTTTAAACCAATTTATTGTAATTGTCGGACTTAAAAAATCTATATGATGCTATATTGATTCTTCTTAAATAGAGGCTTGTTAATATAACTCCAAAATTGTGTGTTTTTAAGTCCAATGCTTGAAAAATACGGTAGTCTTAGTTAGCTTTGACGCTTCCTTGCAACTAGACGATTTCTTCGTTTCTCACCTCGATTATCGTTAGGTTGAGAAGAAAGTTGTCTATTCTGCTCTTGACTTAAGTATTCTGCCAAAGAGTGGATAGTTGTGTATTGAAACATCTCAACAATTGATAGCTCTTGTCCAATAATTTTTGGCAGTTTGCTATGAACCTGCATCATGAGTAAGGAATTACCCCCCAGCTCAAAGAAGTTGTCGTGAATACCTACTTTTTCTACCTGAAGCATCTGTTGCCAAACCTCAGCAAGACTTTGCTCAACCTTAGTTTGAGGCATTGCATAAGTCGTTTCCAGCTCTGGGCGCAGGCCTTCTGGAGCAGGCAGCGCTCGGCGGTTGACTTTGCCGTTAGGGGTTAGAGGCATAGCCTCCAAGAATATAAAGGCTGACGGCACCATATAGTCAGCCAGTTTGTCCTTGAGGTAGCGGCGTAGTTCGCTAGTGGTGGGGAGTATTTCCTGATTAGAAACCACATAAGCGGCTAGGCGCTTGTCACCAGGTATATCCTCACGAACCATAACCACAGCTTCTGTGAGTGCAGGGTGCTGGCTTAGCAAAGTTTCAATCTCTCCCAACTCAATGCGGAAACCACGAATCTTCACCTGATGGTCGATGCGACCCAAGCACTCGATGTTGCCGTCAGCTAAGTAGCGGACTAAATCTCCAGTCTTATATAGGCGAGAACCAGGTTCTTCGCTGAAGGGATTAGGGATAAATTTCTCAGCAGTTAATTCAGGGCGATTGAGGTAGCCTCGGGCTAAACCAGCACCACCGATGTGCAGTTCACCGGGAACACCAATAGGCACTGGCTGTAGATCAGAGTCGAGGATATAAAGTTGTGTGTTGGTAAGGGGGCGACCGATCAAAACAGAACCTTTTCCAGACTCGACTTGGTATGCTGTTGCCCAGATAGTGATCTCTGTCGGTCCATACAAATTCCAGAGTTCAGCTCCCTTGGGCAGTAACTGATTAGCTAGTTCTCTGGGCAAGGCCTCACCAGTAGAGATCATCTTCAGCTGATTGCTGCCCTGCCAACCAGCTGCCAGCAGTAGTCGCCAGGTGATTGGAGTTGGCTGTAGGAATGTAGCACTGTAAGCGTTTAGTTTCTCTAACAATTGGCTGCCATCAGAGGTAACTTCACGGCTAACCATCGCCAACCGAGCTCCCACTGCCAGCGGCAGGAAAATTTCTGATACTGCAACATCAAAGGATAAGGTAGTAACTGAGAGCAGTGTATCCTGAGCTGTCAGCCCCGGCTGTTGGCGCACAGAATTTAAGAGATTGATTACGCTAAAGTGTTCAATTTGAACCCCTTTAGGCTTACCTGTAGACCCTGAGGTGTAGATTATATAGGCTAAATTGTTAGACTTGACTCCACTGGCTGGATTGACCTTACTTTCTCGATTTATTGCTTCCCAGTCAGCGTCCAGACAGACTACTGGGATTTCATGCTCAACTAACCCTGCCTTCAGCTCTTGCTGAGTCAGCAGCACCCGTAGCTGTGAATCTGAGAGCATGTAAGCTAAACGCTCTTGGGGATAGGCTGGATCTAACGGCACATAGGCTCCACCAGCTTTAAGAATTCCCAAAAGCCCTACCACCATTTCAACAGAGCGTTCTACACAGATGCCTACTAGAACCTCTGGTTCTACTCCCATTGCTTGCAGGTAATGGGCCAGTTGATTAGCACGAGCATTCAACTGGCGGTAGGTTAACTGCTGCTCTTCAAACACTAAAGCGATCGCATCTGGTGTTCGCTCTACCTGAGCTTCAAATAACTGATGGATACATTTGTCCTGGGGATATTCTGTTTGGGTGTTGTTCCATTCCACCAGCAACTGATGCTGCTCAGCTTCAGTTAACAGTGGTAGTTTTGAAACTTGCTGCTCTGGTTCCTTGACAATCCCTTTTAGCAAGGTTTGGAAATGCCCTGCCATCCGTTTAATCGTCGCCGCATCAAATAAATCGGTATTGTATTTGAAGACCCCAAAAAGTGAATTCTTGGCTTCTATTATTTCCAAGGTTAAATCAAACTGACCTTGTTGCTGTTCCAGTTCAAAAGACTCCAATTCTAACTCTCCCCAACTGGCTTTGAGTGGTGTTTCACTGGGTGCCAATAGACCAGGAACCTCCCCAAAGCGTTGCGGACTAAGGAAGTTAAATAGTACTTGGAACAGGGGTGAGCGACTAGGATCACGGTTCGGTTGTAATTGCTCAACTAGTAAGGGAAAAGGATAATCTTGATGATCGATAGCCTCCAAGACTGTGCGGCGCACTTGAGAGAGAAACGACTTGAAAGTGAGATTTCCCGAAAGGGATGCTCGTAAAACAACTGGGTTGACGAAATATCCTACAATCTGATCAAATTCCGCCTGAGGGCGACCTCCAGTGGGAGAACCTACTAAGATATCTTCCTGACCTGTATAGCGGTAAAGTAGGACTTGGAAGGCTGCTAGAAGCAAGGTGTAAAGCGTAACTCCCTCAGTCTGTACTAGTTCCTTCAACTGTTGGGTCAATGACTCAGTAAGCTTAAAAGTATAGGAGATTCCCTGATAAGTTTGCACTGGCGGTCGAGGTCGATCAGTAGGTAGATTCAGTATTGGCAACTCACCAGCTAGCTGTTGCCGCCAGTAATGCCAAAGTTGCTCCCCTTTGGAACCCGCAAGCATTTGAGTCTGCCACTGCATATAGTCTGTGTATTGACTCTTCAAAGGAGGCAAAGAAGCTTCTCTGCCAGCTTTTGCTTCTGAGTAGAATATCTGTGTATCATCCAACAGCGTCCCTATAGACCAGGCATCGTAGACAATGTGGTGTAAGGTCATTAAAAGTACGTGGTCTTGTTGAGAGCGAGTAAACAGATGCACTCTGAATACAGGTCCTCGTTCAAGATCAAAGGGATGTTCGTATGTCTTAACTACCTGTTCCTTCAGTTGCTCCCAGGTCCAGGTTGAGGCATCTATCTGCTCGAAGTAAACTTCCTGATACCCTTGAACCTCTTGAACAGATTTACCGTTTTGTACCTTGAATGTGGTACGCAAGGTTGCATGACGATTAACTAGTCCCTGAAATGCTTGTCGCAAAGTTGAAACATCTACCTTTGAGCGGATACGTGCTGGGAAGGCAACATTGTAAGCTGTACTTAACTTAGAACTCTGGTATAAAAACCATAGAGCTTGCTGACCATAAGATAAGGGATATACAGATTTTTCCTCGCTCGCTCTTTCCCGCAGTAGCTTTGCCAAAAGTAGACGCTTTTCCTCCGGCGAAAGGTTAATTTGGGAGTTATAAATTTCACTCATAACTATTAATAACTATTAAAAATTCTCCTAAACAGTCCTTCGTTAAATATTTTGTGAAGACGACATAGAGCTTAATAATGCGTCTACTTCTTCATCTGTGAGCTGGTTAAAATTAGCCAATATCTGTTCGGCATCTGATGGTTGGACTCCTTTATTAATTTCAGTCTGGGCAGTTTTTTGCTCACCTGTAGCTGCTGTAGTAGTAGAAGTAGATGAGGTCGATTGGGCTGGTTTGAGTTGCTCACTCACATGCATCACCAGATTAGTAACACTGAGACCTTCCATAAATTTCGCTGTTGGCACATCTACATTCAAATGGTTTGTTATCCATTTCCTTAGTTCAATAGCCATCAGGGAATCTAGCCCCATATTGTTCAATGGTTGCTCTGTATCTAGTTGGGAAGCATTAAGACCTAAGGTTTTAGCTACTTGCTCTTGAAGATAAGTAGTCAAAAGTAAGGCTTGGCCTTCTTTTGAGTTTTGTTGCAATTGCTCCAAAATACTCTTCTGCATTGACTGCTGCTGGGTTAGTGCCTGTGGCTGTGGCAAAATTTTCTCTAACAGCAACCGATTTCCTCTGGCTTCATAGAGTTCTTTAAACACGACCCAATCAACATTAGCCACTGTTGCCTGGGCGAGATCTTTTCCTAACAAGGTTTTTAGCATCTCAATCCCTTGCTCCGAAGGCAAGGTCTTAACACCCATGCGGGCTAACCCTGTCCGGATTTCTTCCGATGCCATGCCACCACCAGTCCAAGGTCCCCAATTCACACTTAAAGTGGGCAGTCCAAGCCCTTGACGATAATGGGCAAACATATCTAGAAAATGATTTGCAGCTGCATAATGTGCTTGTCCTTTAGATCCCCACACCGATGCAATCGAAGAGAAACAGAGGAAAAAGTCTAGTTTCATCTCTTGGGTGAGTTGATGTATAGTCCATGTCCCTAGCACCTTGGGACAAAGTACAGCCTCAAGGGCATTGAAATCCATATCCTGTAGGACTTGATAGCCCGCAATACCAGCAGCATGGATGATGCCCCGCAGTTGTGGCATACATCCTGTAAGCTGCTCCAACACCTGAGCCATCTGCTCCTGATTAGACACATCGGCTTGAGCTGCTAGAACCTTAGCTCCCTGCTCCTTCATTTGGTTTATAGCTTCTTTAGCCTGCACTGAAGCCTCACTGCGCCCCACCAAGACTAAGTTCCGTGCCCCTTGTTCTACCATCCAAGCTGCAACTTTAAGTCCTAAAGCTCCTAAACCACCTGTAATCAGATAACTGCCATCAACATGAAATTTCAGCTGTTGAGGCTCTGAGGTTTGATGGCAAGGCACCAAGCGGCAAACATAGCGCTTTCCATCTCGAAAGGCTAAATGGTCTTCCCCATCTGAGTTCCAAATCTCTGCTAATAGGGTTGCTGCCTCATCTTTGGAAGCATCAGTTGCTAAGTCTAGCATTCCTCCCCACAGCTCAGGGTGTTCTAATGCAACCACCTTACCTAGTCCCCACAAAGGAGCCTGAGCAACAGCCACTGAACCGGTGTTGCTTGCAATTGGCACTGCTCCCCGACTCACCAGCCATAACCGAGGTGATGCTGAGCCATTGTATTTGACGAGCATTTGCACCAAATGCAAGACACTAGCACAACTGAGAGTCTGAGCTTTTTCTAGAGATGAGATGGTCAACTCCTGTGAGAGTGCTGCCTCTAAACTCCACAGGTGTATTACTCCCTGAAGAGGTAGCTTTGTCGTCCCCAAAGCTTCTTGGAAAAGCCGCTCAAAGTGCGCCGGTTTACTGGGGTTAAGACTCCAAGTTCCGGTTTCTGAAGCTTGATACCCTGTATCAGCATAAACGAGAATGCAGTTTTGACCCCGTTGCTTTAACAATTGTGCCAGGGCTTGTCCTATACCTGAATGGTCAGCCAAAATTAGCCAACTGCCAAGCTCAGAAGACGTTTGGTTTCCTGCCGATGATTTTGCCTGATTAGGTTTAGGCTGCCACTGTATCTGATAAAGCCAATCTTTGTTAGAAGTAGTATGCTGCTGATGTTGCTCAGCTAATACTTCCAGCAACTTAGGCAGTAATTTCATCTCATCTTCTGAGAATTTGTTTGCCCGCTCTAATAGCTGGGCTAATTGCTGTGAGAATCTTCCGGCTTGATCTACTGGTTGAGTTGAAAGTTTAGCATCTCCTGGAGCCAATAGTCTCGAAATCAGATTCTCGAGATTTTCTTCACTGAGGGCTGCTTGAATAGACTCAGGCTCTACCCAATAGCGCTGTCGCTCAAAGGGATAAGTTGGCAAAGGCAAGCGATTACGCTGCTCATGGGCATAAAACCCAGACCAATCAACTTCAATACCTTTAAGCCACAGCTGACCCAAGATATTGAGCAAAAATGCAACATCTGAGCTTTGCTCTTTGGGATGGCGCACAGAAGACAAGACAACTCGCCCACTTGCATCAGGATGCTGCAGAGCTAATGACTTCAAAGTTCGCCCTGGACCAACTTCCAATAGAATTCGAGCTGGGTCTTGCAATAGCTTTTGCACCCCTTCACTAAAGTGGACTGTTTGGCGCAGATGCTTCGCCCAATAGTTCGGATCTGTTGCCTCTGTCGCTGTGATCCAAGTCCCAGTGACATTAGAAATGTAAGGAATTTGAGGGGGATTGAGATTGATTTTACTAAAGAGAGAGCTAAATTCTCCCAAGATAGGATCCATCATCTGTGAATGGAAGGCGTGGGAAGTATGCAGATGGCGACAGTCTATGCCTTGTTTGAGGAGCTGCTTTTCTAAAGTCTCTATAGCATCCTTGGGACCAGAAACTGCACAAACTGATGGTGCGTTGATCGCTGCCAGGGAGAGTTTTTCACTCAGAAGCGGGCGTATTTCCTGCTCCGGAAGGAAAACTGCCAGCAGTGAGCCACCTGGAAGTTTCTGCATCATTTGTCCGCGTGCAGCTACTAGCCTCAAGGCATCTTCTAAGGAGAACACTCCCGCCAGACAGGCGGCGACATACTCACCAATACTGTGACCAATCATCGCTTGTGGTTTGCATCCCCAGCTCATCCACAAACGTGCTAAGGCATACTCGATGACAAAAAGTGAAGCTTGGGTAATAGCAGTCTGTTTAAGTTGATGTGTTGCCTCATTAGCTTCTTGTGGGCTGGGATAGATCAGATGGCGCAGGTCAAGTTTGAGGTGAGGTTCAAGAAGTTCTGAGCAGATATCTACCTGTTGACGAAATATCGGCTCAATCTGGTAAAGTTCCAGCGCCATATTCACATACTGTGCACCTTGTCCTGAGAACATGAAGGCAACAGGTAGTTTCTTGGCTTCTTGAGAGTGGGTCAAGGCCGATTGCGGATCTGGTATTTCTAGAGCAGATATCGCCTCATCCCGATTTTGGCAAATCAGCATCCGTCGATGTTTGAAGACCTGACGACCCACTTGCAGGGTATAAGCGACATCTGCCAAATTCAACTGAGAATTTTGCTGGAGATGTCGAGCCAGATTTTGGCTTGCTGCTTTGAGGGCTGTATCTGTCTTCGCTGATAGTAGCAGTAACTGCCAAGATCTCGAAGCTCCAGAAGAAACTGGGGTTGGAGCTTCTTCAAGCACAGCATGGGCGTTGGTTCCCCCAATGCCAAAGGAACTGACCCCAGCTCGGCGGGGATTGCCTCTAGTTTGCCACGGTTGCAGCTTGGTATTGACGTAAAAAGGACTATTAGCGAAGTCAATCTGAGGGTTTGGCTGCTCGAAATGCAAACTGGGTGGAATCATCTGGTGTTTGAGTGCCAAAATCGTCTTGATCAGACCCACAACACCGGCGGCTCGATTCAGGTGTCCGAGGTTACTTTTAGCAGAACCGATCGCACAGAAGCCCTTTTTGTCAGTGCTGGCGCGAAATACTTGAGTCAGAGCAGCAATTTCAATTGGGTCTCCCATGCCTGTGGCAGTTCCGTGAGCCTCAATATAAGAAATAGTCTCAGGATCTACCTCGGCAAGTGCCTGGGCTTCAGCAATCGCTTCTGCTTGACCATCTACACTAGGTGCTGTGTAGCCCACTTTTAATGAGCCATCATTATTAATCGCTGAACCTCTGATCACTGCATAGATATGGTCGCGATCACGTATAGCATCCTCTAGGCGCTTGAGTAGCACAATTCCTACTCCACTGCCAAAAATAGTGCCTTGGGCTTTAGCATCAAAAGAGCGGCAATGTCCATCAGGAGAAGCAATTCCATCCTCTTGATAGAAATAACCTTGCTTGTGTGGGACTTGGATAGTAGCTCCACCAGCTAATGCCATATCGCACTCTTGATCTAGCAAACCTTGGCACGCCAGATGAACAGCTACTAATGAGGTAGAACAGGCGGTATTGATGCAGACAGAAGGTCCCTTCAAGTTCATCTTGTACGAGATGCGCGTGGGTACAAAGTCTTTATCATTACCAATTTCAATTTGTAAATCCCCCGCAAGTTTGAGGAAATCACGATGGGGCAGCAGGTTATAATGCAGGTAAGTGCTAAGGCTGGTACCGGCGTAAACACCAATTTTGCCATCGTAGGTTTGAGAGTTATAGCCAGCATTTTCCATAGCCCCCCAAGCACATTCGAGTAACAGCCGATGCTGTGGATCCATTGCTTTAGCTTCTCGGGGAGAAAAACTGAAGAAGGAAGCATCAAACATCTCGATATCCGAGAGTATAGATCCAGCCTTGACATAATTAGGATCACTCAGGGTTTCTGAGTCTATGCCTACAGCTGCTAATTCCTGATCGGTAAACAAGGAAATAGACTCTATGCCATCGCGTAGATTTTGCCAGAACTGATCAACTGTCTTGGCTCCTGGAAAACGACCATCCACGCCGATAATGGCAATGCCTTCCAAGGAATCCTGCGTTGGGTAGTTATCCATTTTTTCTTACCTCTCTCTTTTGCTTGCGTTCTTTCCTGGCGTGTTGTTTTCGACGAACACGGTCATCGACCTCTTGAAAAGTCTCTTGCTCCTGTCCTTGGCTATCTGATTTCTGCCTTAAATAGTTTGCCTGAGCGTTGATAGTAGGATACTTATACAAGTCCACCAGAGAAATATTGCTATCAATTGCTTGCAGTTTGCTGAAAACCTGAACCATTAATAGCGAAGTGCCCCCCAACTCGAAGAAGTTATCATAGATGCCTACTTGTTCGATACTTAGTACTTCCGACCAAATCTTCACTAGCTTTTCTTCAAGTTGGTTACTGGCAGCCACAAACTGTGATTCTAGTTCTGGGGGTCGAATCCGATGCTTTTGGGACTCAATCAGCTTGAGAATCTGCTCGGAGTCCCACAGTTGTGTGGCAATCTGCTGAATCGTTAGAGTTTGTCTCTGGCGATTAACTTCTGAGTGCTTAGCTTTGGGGTTTGATGGGGAATTATTAACTGATTCGGTAACCTCCGGGCTATAGGTTAACTCTGCGGCCAAATTGACTGGGAACTTAAACAGCCAACCCTCACCCAGTTGCTGCTTGCAGGAAATACCTACAGCATCGAGAAAATCAAGTGCTGGTTGATTCTTCTGAGTGGGAATATAGGAAACATCAATCCAGCTGAGTCCACGCTCTTTGGCAATTGTTCCCAATTTGGCCAGCATCTGATGCTCAACACCTCTACCTAGGGCCCGACAGCTTAATAGGAAGGTATCAACTTTGATTGCATCAGCTCCCATCTCAAACAGGAGTACGCCCACTAAGCCATAATCTCCAAAACGATCGCTCACCTCAACAGTAAGACACTCTAATTTACCTGATTCACATAAGTGTTGAATCTTGCTTTCAGAGCGCCTGATAGTTGTCAAATTGAACTGGTTGGTTCGCTGTGTTAATTGCGAAACTCTTGCCAGTGTATGCCCTGCTATCGGCGCTATCTTAACCTCCAAGCCAAGACCCGTCAAGAAATCTTTGAACGTCAGCGCCTCTTTGCGGAAACTTTCGCGCTCAATGTTTTGTTGATAGAGAGCAGTTCGCTGTTTATCTTCTTCAGTGGTTTTCAAGTGATCAAAAGCCCAGACATGTTCGAGAAATTGAGGTATCTGATTTGGCTCGGAGGGTAGCTCAAGGGTAAGTACTGCTGGACAGTTGGCTTGAACTTCTGCACATTCAAGGGGATTGTCATCGACAAAGATAAAGCTATCTAGTCCTAAATTAAGCTCTTGGGCTAGGGATTTGATATTTTCTGACTTAGGTTGCCAGTTAATCCGCGCCTGTACGATCTGCTCACGCTTGAGAGGCATCTCCGAACGCTGCTCAAATACTGCCCAGACATCCTCTTGATTATTCTTGCTGCATAAACAGATCAGCATCCCAGAATCATGCTGTGCCACCATGAATTCTTGCAGTGCCTTGCGAGGAGGATCGATTTCAATGCCATCAACTCCATCTTCTCCGCAGACTCCTTTCCAAAGCGTCTGATCGCAGTCGAGTACAATCACTTTATAAGGAGCGCTCTTAATAGCATGGATCTTGCGTGCGATCGCAGTTCCGAGAGCAGTGTAGAAAGCTGGTGTATAGGGGACATGGCCGAACTCGTCTCCATGAGGGTCATAGTATGTCGAAACAGGATAACTTGCGCTCAATTCTGAGCTTTTGAGCAAGTACATACCACTAACGCCATCAAGATAGGAGGCTAAAAGCCTTTCCATTTGCTGGTAGAGAATGCTACGTTTTGAGTCAGCGAGGGCTGTAGGTGAGGCGGGACAAAGGCAGATGAGATAGGGAGTGGTCAAGCGAGAAGCTGTGCTTCTTAGAGCATTCCCAAGGTCTTGGACATTCTGTTCGATCTTGGCAGCATTGACTACAGGTTTTGCCGATGAGGTATTTGTTTGCCAAGGGCGACGGGCATAGATATTGTAGAGACCTGAACCATGAAGCAGAGTCTCTTCTTCAATGTGGAGTTCAAACCCTTTTTCTTGTAGTAAGCGTTTTACTTCCTTGATTACACTTCCTTCTTGGTCATGCACTTCCACCACCATTTGTTGAATGATTTCCCAGTGCTGGTCTTCAATCCCTTGGAGAACTGGCAACTCGCTTTTCTCAGCATCGAGTTTGAGCAAATCAATCCGTTCGATATTATGTTCTTTAATCACGCTCGAGAGAGTTCGCAATTGGGCTTGAAAAGTTTCTCTGTCAAGCCTACCAGCCATGAATTCGTCAGCAATTGCATCCAACTGTTCTCCCTGAGCTGCATTAATTTGTTGCAGCATGTTCAGGATAACAGCTCGGACTGCCTTTTCGTCTTGATCATTATCGGCATGGAAGCCTGAGAAAACTGATGAGTTGGGATAGAAGGTGAATGTTTCTTCTTTGTTTTCGGAGGATAGTCCGCAGTTGAAAAGATTAGCGTTTTTGCAGTAGAGCCTGGCGTTGCTTTCTAACTTCTTAAAAGCATGGGGTGCTGGTTCAAAGGAATAAACCGTGGCATTCGGGCATTTTTGTTGTACAAACAGGGTAAATAGACCAATATTAGCCCCGACATCAACCACACAGGCATCATCATTGAGAACGATCCCGTGCCTCAGATAAACCTGATCAATGAAAAGCTCTTGGTAGAGATACTCAGTTTCATATTGATTAAGGTGTGCTACTTCTAGACGGTTGGGCAAGGTATGGCGAAGTTGGTTGCTGAAAATCTTCTCTTTTTGAGAGGAATCAATTGCCAATTGTAAGCGATTGTCGTTTTGCTCCCAATCTTGCAATCGTAGCAGAACTACATTTACCCCATCTTGATTACTGCCAAGAAGGCTATTGGGATTTAGCAGTTCTTGGAATACTTGATTATAGGCTGCAAACTCAATAGTGAAGGGAATATTGAGTTGTTTGCTCCAAAAAGCGAGAGAATCTTCAACTGGCTCCGCTGTAAATGTGGCAGTAAGGGCAATTTTTTGCTTTTTTTGAACATTGCGCAACATTGCCTCTCGTGAGGCGCGTCCAATGAATATCCCCTCTATTTCAATGACTAAAGCCCCACTTTCATCAAATAGGTAGAGATTGGCACTCAGTGTTTGTTCACTTGAGTCTTGGGTGGGGTTTAATTGGGCATAGCTCCAGAGGCAATTGCCGGGACTACGGTAGACTTGCAAGCGCTCCAGACTCACTGGTAAATAAGTCTGTTGTTTCAGGGAATTCGGTAAGGCAGCCCATAAAACCTGCAAGCAGCTATCGAGCAACACCGGATGCACATTGTAATCTTGGGCATCTGGAATTAAAGCTGATGGCAGCTGAATTTGACCGAGGGCTTCTCCTTCTTTTCTCCAGAGTTGTTCAATAACTTGAAAGTTGGAACCATAGTCGATGCTTCGCTCTCTACACTCTTGGTAATGGGCATCAACAGATATTTTTTGACACCTTGCTTGTAAAACGCTCAAGTCTGTCTGAGTGTTTCCCAAGTCTAGTTCTTTGAGCAGAAGCTTCCCAGAGGCATGGATATTTTGAGATAATTCTTCATTAGTTTGACCTTTTGTAAGTCTTAAAATTTTGAAGGAATAGGCTTGATCACTTTCAACTGTTAAGATGGTTTGTATAGTTTGAACTTCATTATCTAATAGGATTAGAGCTTCTTGGATAGTGAAGTTTTCCACAACCCAATTCTCAGATTTAGACAAGGAATTTACTGCAGTTAATGCCATCTCTATATAGGCAGTTGCAGGTAAAATTGCTCTGTCGTATACGCAGTGATGTTGTAGAAAAGTTGGAGACTCGATTCTGATCTGGGATTCAAATTTAACTTCATTAATGGCGGACTCAAGGCGCCGACCTAGAAGAGGATGAAGGCTTTGGTTTTGATTATTAAAGTGATCATATTCTTGGTTCATAAATACCTCACAAATTATATTGGAAATAGAGTGAATTAGACTTTTACGTACCTGCTATGATAAATTGGCAGCGTTTATCATCTCAAATTACTATTGTGTATAGCTTTGAGTATTTGATAATTTGTTTTTCACTCTCAATGAGAGCTGAATGCACGGAATTCTTGTTGCAGCAGTAAGTTTAGAATTTGTTTGTCGTAATTCAGGATACTAAGTACGGAAGAACCGAAAAATTAGATTATTAGTAATATATTCTTCAGTTTCTTTAAGCTGCAATTGGTACAAAAATTCATCCAAAATAATGTGTGAACAATTTATTTCTGCTCATACATTATCCATCAAGGATAGCCTCAAAATATTAGCTTGACAACAAGTTTATCTAAAAAACACAAAAAACTCTGCAAAAGATAAAGATTGTGCAAACGATGTGATACAACCTCAAAAAATTATAGTAGAGATTTACCTATAGCTAGTATACTACACAATGTTAGAAATTGCTGTATAATTGATCACAATGGCTTACCTTCCTCACTTTGCTTCGCTCTGATGTGGGGACTGCCGCCAGACGTTCAATTTTTGGCAAAAGAGCCTATACTTAGATATCAGTTGTTAATTTCAAGCTGATTAACCCCATCCATCAACAACTTTCTAGCAGCATGACTGTCCACTGGCTTGGAAAACAAGTATCCTTGTCCATATTCACATTGCAATGCTAGTAGAGAGTCTGCCTGCTCTGAAGCCTCAATTCCTTCAGCAACAACTTCTATATTAAGAGTTTGGGCAAGGTTCACAATCGCTTGAATAATTTCTGCATTTTTGCCCGGTGCCCCAATCCGGCTCACGAAAGAACGGTCAATTTTGAGTGTATTAATGGGAAAATTGTCCAGGCGAGACAAGGAGGAATAACCAGTACCGAAATCATCAATACACAAATTAATCTGTCTTTGTTTTAGTTGTAGGAGCCAATTTCTTACTAAGTCTGGATTGTCCATAACCTGACTTTCTGTAATCTCTAGCTTCAGGCTATTTGCTGAGAGTTCTGTTTCTTGAAGAATAGCGTCAATTTGTTGGATCAAATCTGGTTGAGTAAATTGTTGGCAAGAAAGATTGACGTTAATAGTCAAAGGTTGAATATCTTGAAACTCCTCCTGCCAGAGTTTCATCTGATGACAGGCTTGTCGCAATGTCCACCAATCCATTGGGGAAATTAGCCCAGTCTCTTCGGCTGTCGGTATAAACTCGGTTGGATATACTAAACCACGCTGTGGGTGCTGCCAACGCAATAAGGCCTCAAAACCTATAATTTGACCAGTAGCAAGGGATACTATGGGCTGATAATACACCATAAACTCTTGCCGTTCAATCGCTCGCCGCAGATCCGTCTCCAGTTGCAATCTATCTACAGCATGACTGTACATAGTACTATCAAAAATAACATAGCAAGACTGAGCTTCTGCTTTAGCGCGATACATGGCAATGCTAGCATTGCGCAGTAGGTCTTCTGGTTGCACCACTAAACTACTTCCTCCTTCTTCCTCCAACTGCTTTCCTTGGGGAATCTTTGGTGTAACCGGAAGCACTGTACTCAAAGCAATACCAATACTGACACTCATGAAAACTTCAGACTTATCTAGGCAGAAGGGTAAACTGAGAGTGTTATCAATTGCATCAGCAATTCTAGTGGCTTGGGTGATATCCTCAATGCCCTCGAGGAGTATAGCAAACTCATCTCCTCCCAGACGCGCTAAGGTATCAGTAGGGCGTAAACAAGTCTCAATCCGATGAGCAAAAAAGCGCAGCAGTTGGTCTCCTACTTGATTTCCCAGGCTATCGTTGACTAGCTGAAAACGATTGAGGTCTAGAAATAGTAAAGCTAGCAAATATGGGCGATCCAAGGAGTTAATTCTTCTATGCTGTTTAGCAACCCTAAAAGCCCGCCTCAAGCGATCCATGAATAAAGCTCGGTTAGCTAGACCTGTCAGTTGATCATAAAAGGCATTATAAATTAGTTGCGCCTCCGCCTGTTTGCGCTCAGTGATATTAAAAGCGTAAATACGGAAACAACTAATTTCTTCTACATAGTGCAGTACTTGCTCATAATAAACCTGGTCAATTTTGACCTCCCGCCGGAGGGAGCCTTCCCGCTGTAATGCCTTAGCCATGGAAGGTATCCCTGCTAGAAAGGGATGGTGTACACCTCTTTGCCTAAGATTAGGCCACAATTGCATGGCTTGGGGATTGAGATAAAGAACTTGACCTGCTAGATTAATTTCGACAATGGGATTAGGGTCAAGTAAGGCAAAAGAAGCTAAGCGAGAACTTTCTTGTTCAACCAATCTGCGCTCTGTGATATCCCTTCCTATAGACTGAAACTCAACAATGGTGTCACCTTGTTTGTTTGTAATCACTTGGTCAGTCCATTGCTGCCAACGAATTTCACCATTCGGCATCAAGACCTGATATTCTCTAGTTGTAACTGGCTGGCTCAGGCTCAATTTGGCAAGGTGGCTGTGGATCTTGTCTCGGTATTGAGCAGGAATCATAGGAAAAAAACTGTGTCCGATTAATTCCTCCTGGGTTTTGCTAAAATAACAGCAATAGGCGTCATTAACAAAAGTCAGGGTGCCATCAGCAACAAATCTACAGATTGGTTCTGTTTGCTCTTGGACGATACTGCAATATTTCTCTTGGCTATGGTGCAGTTGTTCCTGCGACTGCCTATGTTCAGTAACGTCAATTCCTGTGCAACAGAAGCACTCTAGTTGACCATTAGTTCTGAACTTTGGTTGTATTCTCCACTCTACTAAAATTTTTCTACCATTGTTGGTTAGCACCCCAGTTTCTTGCTCAATGGGTTGGTTCAATTGTTGTAGAGGGACAAAATTTTGCGCCTCTATAAACATCTTGGCTAGTGACTCACGCTCATTTTCAGGTATGAAAGTTGATAGATAATCAGTTCCCAAAACCTGATCTACGGTGTAACCTAGAACTCTCAGGAAACATCGATTCATCATTAATGTCTTGCCGTCAGAATCAATGACCACAAAAAAGGCAGCACTAGTTTCAATTAAAATTGAATTGATATCTGTTTTCTGGTGTAGTAATTTAGATGATATCCTAACATTCTCCGGTGATTTCAGCTGGCTTTTTATAGCTGTTACTTGCTTGACACATCGATTTTTTTTGAGAAAAAATCGAGAAATCACGAAAGTAAACAGGCAAGGAATTAAGCAAGTTAATAGTGATATTAAAATCATTGACTCAAAACTGACGTGCGAATTAATCTGACCAAGCTTAGGCAAAAGATTAATGCCGATTGAGCATAGATAGCCATTCCAATCTTTGAAGTTACCAACTCTCTCTACAAATCACTTTGGATTATATAGATCACTGATTTTGCTAAAATCAAGCTTAGTGTTGCTAAGGCTTATTATCTTTGATTACTCAGGATTCGCTATGAGGGGTTAGGCAATCTGCTTTGCAGAAGCTTTAACCCCTCATAGCAAAAGTCTCCTAGAGATCAGAATTTGCGCTTGGTAGATGCATCGCTGTAAATTCAGGAATCATCGCACGGGATTATCCGATAATTATGGGTTTTGTCATTTGCCAGTAATGAAAAACACATTTTGAGCAGACTACTATACAATACACAAATCTCGAATCTCAATCAAGACCATTACTTGAATTGTTGTAGCCATGGTAATTTTTAGTATCGTTACATCATTTTATAGCTAAATCCCCTTGCTCAGTAACTCAAGTAAGAAAGGGACGATTATCCACTATATTAACAGCCTTAAAAGAAAATTCAAATACAGTAGTAATAGATGAGACGGGAGACTGAAAAAAAAAGATTATGTAGCCAGACAATATTTAGAAAGTATTGGCAAAATTGAGCAGAGGATAGCCTCAGTTAATGCCTATGGCATTTATCAAAATATTTCTTTTTCCTTAATTTTCAAAATTTTAAAAACCATTTGGTTTTCACGATTTAGTCGACGTCATGAATCAATCACGACACTATTTTCCTAATGGATAGTCTGGCTTTTTTGTTACTTGGTCACTTCGGAGAGTGACAGAACAGAGTTAGTATATCTTCCTAACAAGACCAGTCTATCTTGAGCATTTTTAATAAGAAAGGGCAGCCAAAGCTACCCGCTTGAATCTTATCTTAAAGCCGAACCCTAGATTAGCCCTTAACGCAGACAACCTGCTTTAAGGTTGCTACTACTTCCACCAGATCCGATTGATTATTCATAACTTGGTCAATCGACTTGTAAGCGCCTGGAATTTCATCCAAAACTCCTTTGTCCTTACGGCACTCAACTCCTTTGGTTTGTTCAACTAAATCATCAATCGTAAACTGTTTCTTCGCCTTGTTGCGAGACATCAAACGACCAGCCCCGTGGGAACAGCTACAATAGCTTTGATGATTTCCTCTACCTTTAACGATAAAAGACTTTGCCCCCATTGAACCAGGGATGATACCGTAATCTTCCTCGCGAGCTCGCACAGCTCCCTTGCGGGTGACATAAACTTCTTCCTTGAAATGCACTTCCTTCTCTGCGTAGTTGTGGTGGCAATTAACTTCTAGCATAGGCTTAGTTGGTTTGCCACCAGCGAGATGCTTCTCAACAATTCGCTTAAAGCGTGCCATCATCACCTCGCGATTGTAGCGGGCATAATTTTGCGCCCATTGTAAATCATGCCAGTAAGCTTCAAACTCAGGTGTACCCACCACAAAGTAAGCCAAGTCTTGATCCGGTAGTCGAGTGTCTGCAAGTTTTGCTAATTCCTTAGCAGTGCTAATGTGACACTGAGCCAACATGTTGCCAATATGGCGGGAACCAGAATGCAACATCAGCCACACTTGATTCTCGCTATCTAGACACAATTCGACAAAGTGGTTGCCTCCACCCAAGGAGCCCAGTTGTTTCATGGCTTTGCTATCTAGGCGTTGTACTCCTGAATGTAATTGCTTGAAATCACGCCAACCTTGCCAGTTGACTACACCTTTCTCAATTTCTTTATTTTCGTTGAAACCAACTGGAATAGCTGCTTCAATCTCCAGGCGAATCTTCTTGAGTTTCCCTTCCAGTTGCTCAGCAACAAATGGCATTTTGATAGCAGCCATGCCGCAACCAATATCTACCCCGATAGCACTGGGAATGATTGCTTCTTTAGTGGCAATGACAGAACCAACTAAAGAACCTTTGCCTAAATGAACATCTGGCATTAGGGCTACATGCTTAAACACAAACGGTAGTGAGGCAACATTCTTTGCCATTTGTATTTCCTGAGAGCCAAGGGCATGATGTGCCCAAGATAAAACAGGCTTTGGGGTTGAAATTTCTAGCTTTTTGTATGTCATGTCAGGGTGCCTTTGAAGGAGATGGGGAGATGGGGAGATGGGGAGACGGGGAGATGGGGAAGAGAGGGAAGAAACGGGGGAATGAATTTATACAAAAATCCTCCCACTCTCCCACACTTCCCTATTCTTCTTCCTCCTGACTCGGAGCATTTCTATAAAAGATCGAAAGTACCATTTAGATGCACAACTTAGATGCACAACAGCCACAACAGCTTAGTACCGAGATTACTTCCTTTATACTACATAAATACTACAAAAACAACCTCGATCAATTTCTCGACAAGACTAAGTACCTGCGACATTGATAAAGGTTACTGGTTGAGGCAGGGTGTGGGGTGTGGGGTGTAGGGTGTAAGGGAACTCCGGGCGATTTGATAATTGTTTACACAGTTGCTTTTATTTATGTCCGACTACTTAGTAGTAAAGCCAACCTATCAACGAGAAACTACTATACAATTTGTGAACATAGTAGGGCTGCAAGATTATGCCTAAGTGTTATTGCAGTCGCTGAAAACTCTAAGTCTCAACTCTATGGCAGTTCGTAAGGATACAATTTGGGAAAGCTTCCTCAAGCCAATTGTTCGCACTCTGATCAATGAGGACAAGCTGCGACAGTTTTATGAAAGCATGGATTGGCAAGCCGAGAGCGCACGCTTCCGATGCCCTGAGTTAACTTATCCTGAATACTACAGCTCTCAAAACTTTCACGGCATTGAAGGAGGCTATCTTAATGCTAGTGCAGCGACTAGTTACGATCCAATTACCCAATACTTTGTGCCACCTAATGAAACTTGGGTGCGTCAAGGTTTAATAGATCGTATCCAAGGGAAGCCTAGAAGGATTTTAGACTTGGGCTGTGGTACTGGTTCGACAAGCTTGATGCTGAAACAGGCTTTTGAGCAAGCAGAGGTAATTGGTTTAGATTTGTCTCCTTACATGCTGGTGATGGCTGACTACAAAGCCAAACAAGCTAATTTAGATGTAGAGTGGCTTCATGGTAATGCTGAAGAGACAAACTTTCCGCCAGCCTCTTTTGACCTAGTTACGGCGTCATTATTATTTCATGAGACACCGCCAATAGCAGCAAAGTTGATTTTGCGCGAATGCTATCGGTTGCTGACTCCAGGAGGGGAAGTATTAATTCTCGACGGTAATCAGAAAACTCTGCGTCAGGCGGATTGGTTAAGTGATATTTTTGAGGAGCCTTATATCAAAGATTACGCCGTCGGTAACGTGGATGCATGGATGGGAGCAGCAGGCTTTGAAGCCGTGCAAACTGAGGACTGGTGGTGGATACATCAGATAACCAAAGGAATTAAACCAATCCCTACTAGAGACTCAGCAATGTCAGCCTATGAGGTGTCGGCAAGGGGTAGAGTTGAAAACTTGGGTACCAAGGTTACTCCTGTGCCAGTATTTTAGATGAAATCTTGATAAAACCGAAAAATAACTTCGAGCTAGAGTTAACCATTGGTTAAATTCAAATTAAACAACTAAGAGAAGACCTTGATGGCGCAACAGACTAGTTTCTCTAGATTGGTATACAATCATGGTCTTTTCTTAAGGCAAAAGTTAGACCAGGACTTTAGCAAAACAGCATGACTTTAAAGGCAGTTCTATTCGATTTTAATGGCGTAATTATTAAAGATGAGGCAATTCATCAGCAGTTAATTGAAGAAATTATCATAGCAGAAAACCTACGTCCATGCCCAGATGAGTACCGCGAAGTTTGTTTGGGTAGGAGTGATAATGCCTGTCTACAGGACTTACTCAAGCGTCGTGGCAGGTTTGTTAAGGAAAATTACTTAAGTGAGCTCATTGCCCGCAAAACTCAAGCTTACCAGCGTCAGCTGGAGACAATGGAAGAGTTGCCCCTTTATCAAGGTTTGGAGGACTTAATTGATAAAATTCGCCTAGCCCAGTTGCCCATGGGCATAGTCAGCGGAGCACTTCACCATGAGATAGAACTGGTACTGGAGCGTCTTAAACTAGCACAATATTTCACAGTGATTGTTAGCGGTGATGATTTGAACGCCAGCAAGCCAGAACCAGATGGTTATCTTCTAGCAGTAGAGAGGCTCAATCAGAGGTATCCTCAACTTCAAGTGCAAACATCTGAATGTCTGGCAATTGAAGATACTTTTGCCGGGATTACAGCAGCCAATAGGGCTGGTATGCAGGTAGTGGGTGTAGCACATACCTATCCTTTCCATATGTTACATCGCCGAGCTAACTGGAGTATAGATTATCTCTATGAACTAGAACTAGAGCGAGTACAGCAAGTATATGCTCGCCAAGCGTCTCAGAAAGCAAGTGGTGAAGTAATAAGTAATAAGTAATAAGTAATAAGTAATAAGTAATAAGTAATAAGCAATAAGCAGTAATAAAAACAGTGGAATTTTATTATTTAATCGTATTGATCAATAGATTTATAGCAGTTGTCACAACTGTTATGAAGTTTTTTTGTTCCCTGTTAAGAGTTCCCTTTGAATCAAAAAAGATGTCCTAACTGACATGTCCGTCGCTATATCAATAGATGAAGCTAATGTTTTTTTATTGTTGATTCTAATGAACGATGAACGATGAACAATGAACAATGAACGGAAATTATTTAGGTGATACTGATGAACTTCTACCTCGGTATCGATTTCGGTACATCGGGCGCACGGGCGGTTGTGATTAATGCTGAAAGTATAGTCCAAGCCGAGACACAATACCCTTTTCCAACTGCGGTTGCAGCTACAGCAGAGGAATGGCAACAAGCCTTGGAAACTCTCATTAGGCAAATTCCCCAGAACATACGAGGGGAGATTAGAGCGATCGCTATTAATGGTACTTCCTCTACTGTACTGTTATGCGACCAGTTGGGTAAACCAGTTGCTGCCCCCATCCTCTATTACAATGATGGGCGGGGAGTAAAGATGCTAGAGAAGTTAAAAGTGATTGCTCCTCCTAATCATTTGGTTTTGAGTGCTACTTCTAGCCTCGCTAAACTGCTGTGGTTAGTTGAAAATACTCTCATAGCAAGGCAAAGTCTAACCAAATTCAAGATTGAAGATTGCTATTTCCTACATCAAGCCGATTGGTTAGCTTTTCTTTTGCACGGCAATCTTGGTATTAGTGATTATCATAATGCTTTAAAACTGGGCTATGACCCTCAACAGTTATGCTATCCCACTTGGCTGGAAAAATTAACAGCTTTGCCAATACTGCCACAAGTGCTTGCTCCTGGCACACCAGTAAGTGAAATCACTGCTGAGGTTGCCTTTCGTTTGGGATTGCGGCGAGACTGCATTGTCTGTACTGGTACTACTGATAGTATTGCTGCTTTTATTGCCAGTGGTGCCAAACAACCAGGTGAAGCAGTAACTTCTTTAGGTTCTACCCTAGTACTCAAGCTATTAAGTCAAACCCGCATTGATCATGCCAGCTATGGTATTTACAGTCACAGGCTTGGTGATTTATGGCTGGCGGGGGGTGCTTCTAATACTGGCGGGGCAGTGTTACGACAATTTTTCAGTGATGCTCAATTAGATAGTCTTTCTAGCCAAATCGATGCTCAGCAAGAGAGCCCCTTAGATTATTATCCCTTACTCGAACCAGGCGATCGCTTTCCGGTCAATGACCCTTACCTACTGCCCAAACTGGAACCAAAACCAGCTGAAGCAGTTGAATTTCTTCAAGGTTTGCTGGAATCGATGTCGCGAATTGAAGCACGAGGGTATCGTTTATTGCAACAACTTGGTGCTACGGGGCTAACTCGGGTCTATACTGCAGGTGGAGGTGCCAAAAATCGGGCCTGGAGAGTGATGCGTCAGCGTCATCTACAAGTACCTGTGGTGCCATCAAAGCATACTGCTGCTGCTTATGGGACAGCGTTGTTGACACTGGGGAATTAGATACCGTGGGCTATTTGCTGATTTGGAACAGGCTGATTTTAACAGCTTGAAGTCATGCTGCTAACAGACGAATTACTACTCGATTACAAGCGCTGTAGGCGTAGAGCGTTTCTCGACACCTACCGAGATTCTGCTCAACAAGACTCTAAGCAAGATTTTCTACTCAAACTGCTAGGTGATAGTCGCGATTATAAGCAAGCGGTAATCACCAGCGCCAATTATAAACGACCTAGCTACCCCTGGGGAGATTGGGAAGCTGGGGCAAAGGCGACGAGGGAGTTAATGCAGCAGGGGACAGAGCGTATTGCTGGAGCTGTGCTGCTTACACAGCTTAGTGAAGAAGTGACACTGCTGTCTACTCCTGATTTGCTAGAACAACAGCCAGGGCAGTCTAACTTTGGTGATTGGATCTATGTTCCCACCAACATTAAACTAGGCAGACGTCCCAAGCAAGAATACAAAATACTATCAGCTTTTTGCGCTCAAATTCTAACAGCTATTCAAGGAGCCTGGCCAACTACAGCTTGGTTGATTTTGCGTCGCCCTAATCCCTACGCAGTGAATTTAGAAACTTCAGTGCCGTTGATGCAAGAGTTAGTCTTGGAATGTATCGATACCTTGCTACAGCGCCAAGAACCAGAGGTATTTATTTCTCGTCAGAAGTGTAGTTTTTGTCATTGGTATAGTAGCTGTTATGCGATCGCACAACAACAGCAGCACATCTCTCTGTTACCAGGAGTGACACCGAGACGCTACCAGGATTTGCAAGCTTTAGGTGTGACGACGGTAGAATCTCTAGCTGCATCTACTATTAGTACCCTCGAACCAGCTTTGGAACCAGAAGTTGCCTTAAATCTAGTTACCCAAGCCAAATCTACTGTTCACAAGCAAGCGCTTCTTACTCCTAAACCTCTTGGTTGGGAAACTACTTCCGAGTGTGATCATGGCAACAGTCTTAGTTGGTTTGCCCACACCAATGATTTACTTACGGCACCGATTGAGCTTTACTTTGATATTGAGGCTCTACCGGATTTCAATCTTGATTATCTGTTAGGTGTCTTAGTAGTTGATAAACTTAATCATACTGAGAATTTTCATTGCCTGTTGGCGGAACATCCAGATGATGAAGCCTTAATTTGGAAGCAGTTTTTAGCTTTAGTTGGGCTTTATCCAGAAGCACCGATTTTCCATTTTTCCGAGTATGAAGCTGAAACAGTCAAGCGCTTAGGCTTAGTTTACAGCACACCACAACTACATTTAGAAACCTTGCTTTCTCGCTTTGTGGATGTGCATAAGCAAGTTATGGATACTGTCAAGTTACCTGTAGAGAGTTATTCTCTCAAACACTTGGCTAGATGGGTAGGTTTTGAGTGGCGCGATGCTCAGATGAATGGTTCTCAAACTGTTTGCTTATATGACCAATGGTTAAATACGGGTAATCGTTCTTGTCTTGATGCTATCCAACGCTACAACGAGGATGACTGCCGTGCTACTTATAAACTTAAGGATTGGTTGGCGAAGTTTTTAATAAGTAATAAGTAATAAGTAATAAGTAATAAGTAATAAGTAATAAGTAATAAGTAATAAGTAATAAGTAATAAGTAATAAGTAATAAGTAATAAGTAATAAGTAATAAGTAATAGGTAATAGGTAATAGGTAGTTTGATTTTTAATTAATAATATGTCTGGAAAACTATATCCCTCTTCTGTCACCCTCCGAAAACCTTTGCCATTGCTGAATTCTAGAGTTCTTACATGGTAAACGATTGCCCTGCCGAAGGATGCCCGGAGGGCTGTAGGGGCACGCTCCGAGCCAATCGCAGACTTTTTACTTCCTAGAAATTGCTCAGAGCTGGGCAATTGTAAAAATTCGATGAGCAAACGCTGTATTATAGCGCTACGCGCAAGGCTCTAGGGCAGAAGGCAGAGGGCAGAAGGCAGAATTTGACAAAGTTTTAGCGATTTAGCTTGTCCTAACCTTAATACGTACTGCTATACCTAATATATCTTCTTTCTAGAAAGTATTAATAATCGGAAAAACCGGAGAGTGACAGAACAGGGAGATATAATACTTAAGCTTCGACTGATTCCTCAGTAGCTTGACGATCACTGGCAAATATTTTGGGAAATAACAATCCAGAATTCAGTTTATAAACTTCAAACTCAGGGTAGCGGGAAAGGGAGCGGTCTTTTTTGAGCATGTTGGGAACGAACACGCCAGCAATAAACCCCCCTAGAATCACAAATGGCAGCCAGTGCATCGCTAGCATTGCAAAAGATAAGTAGGTCAAAAGTTCGCCCAGGTAGTTAGTATTGCGACAACGGGCAAATAACCCTTCTGTAATTAGTCCAGTTTTATACTTGAGGGTGTAATATTTCTGAGCATCGCTGACGTAGTGAAGGAAGATTCCTAATATATTGAGGGCAATTGCTATAGCAACCAAGGGCAGTGCTGGCTCAATTCGACTACTAATCAGGATGAAAGGAGCTACCCAGTACAAGCTCACCATTCCAAAACCTACCAAACCTAACTGCCAAGGAATTTCTTGTTCCCACTGTTTATCAGGATAGAGTCTATCTTTAAGTAACCACAAAAAACCGTAGGTGCCATGGAGAGCTAGATAAACCCAAGGACCGAGAGTGAAGTTCTGATAGGCTAGCATCAGCCCCAACACAAATATGAAGGTACTTCCTTTGTGGAAATTGATAAAATGTTTAGCCTTCATCGCCTGTGCCTTCTCTATATAGATGCTTTAACACTAATCAAAATTATACTTAAGTGCACATAGCGATCGCTTTTAGTGCTGCATTACAAACTTTTTCTCTGAAGTGGTGGCTATGATAAGCACAAACAATTATTTACCCCAGTTAGTTTTTAATTCATAATCAATCATTTGTATCTTAACTTCACATTGGGCTGATTATTGAGAATATTCTCATTTACCGTGAGAATTGACTTATTTTATTGACAATGAGAAAATTCACATAGATATATAATGGGCTTCTTATGTGTTAAAAAACATTATTATCGTCTGAAATCCCTGATTTACCGTGTAATTTGAGCCAATTACACAGAGAATTATCTAAGTTTTCACTAGCTTCGAGGAATGGATTTTTTGTTAAGTTCTGTAAAGGACAAAATTGAGCCCTTGACAAATACAGAATCTTCGTCAGGGGCTCATTGCTCATAGTTCATTGTTCATGGTAGGTGCTTACCGCATGGTGCGCAAACATAGTTCATTGCTTATTGGGGAAAATTTATTTTCTTTAAATCAGAAAAGGCATAGTTTTAAACTACACCTTTTCTGATTTACTTCCTTCAAGAGAAGTTCTAAAGGCTAGGCTTTAGTTAGCTCTCTCGTCAGAATTTACTCCGGGTACTAAAAATTAGTCGCAACTTACAGGAACGCTTGCTTGGTCAGAACAAATTGTTAGACCACCTCTTGTGAGGTTAAAATCCAAATCCATCGTCATCGGACTAACAGAGCAAGAAGGGGCCTCAAGCTCTGGTTCAGGAGGTGAAAGCATTACGTAATCTGCTTCAAATGGTTCACCAGCAAGTTGGTGAAGGTTCTGAAGAATAACCGGATCAGTACCTACTAATGCTGTAAGTCCACCAGTTAGTTCCAAAGTATACCCTTTCAAAGCTCCAAAGTGACTATGTAGTTCGAAAGCAGGGAAAGCTATCTCCTCATGCTCCTCAAAGTTACCAGATAGGTTTAGCTCATCGCTTTCTTCAACAGGGAAACATTCTTCTCCATCTAAGGGTCGTAAGCGTTGTGTGTCATAGTAGACATGGAATACTTCACCCGGCTCTAGCTCCGCATCTAGTCCACTTCCTAGCTCACCAGTTACATAGACAACATCATCTGTCATAACAAAGATGCCAGCATGTGCATGGTCATGAGGTTCCTCTGCAGATGCTACGCTAGTAAAAGAAGGTGTCCAAGCAATAGCTAGGGCAACAAGTAGTGCTACTACTGCCTTGTAGAGTTTTTGCATGATTGTCCTTATTGATCCTAATGATTGGGTTGACAAGTAATTGGGTAGAGAGGGACAGCTCAGAATCATCTATTAAGGTCTTCTGTCTGATCCCTACAAAAGCTCTGGTCAGCCTTGTAGGGGTCTTTAAAGTCTTAAAATTTCTACCTAGTCAAGACTTGCTTGGCAGAACTATTGGACTTTGGACAGAATTGAATGTCCTGTCTTCTTTCCCCTCTATAAAGATAATACATTTTTAGAAAATAATTTCAACCATTTTCTCGATTTATAGACATTTTTTTTTCAAAATCGGGGCTCCATAAAAAAAATGCTTAAAAATGCTCTATTTAGCAACAAAAATTCACAAAAATGTGTTACCAAGAACACATTAAGGTAAGATCAATTTCCTAAATTTCTGCTAAAACTAATCCCCATATCTGAGCGTCGTCAGCATCTGTAGCGGGTGAGCGAAAAAAAGGTGTGGGGAAATTAAGTAAGCAGACACACCAGACAGGTCGACGCTCCAGACGCGGAGACACGGAGACACGGAGAATTCAAATCCCACGCTAAATTTCGTTCACCCTGAAATCGGTATAGTTTATATTTGGGCGATCGCTAAAATATTTTTATCCAATCTCTTTGACATCTGGAGCGTTTTGAAAAACGCGGATTCTAAGCAGATATTGCTTCGCAGGTTAAAACCGCGCTGCGCAATGCCTGCTGGCGATAGTCCTACACTATGGGTATTCAAGCGGAGATGATATCGGTTGTTGTCGAAGAGTGTCCCTGCGTTGAAGTCTGATTTTGCGAAGAAATTGGCGACTTCCTTTTTCATATTGTTTTTTGTACTTGCGGTAGTCTTTAATGATTGCTAGCCACAACTTCTGTAATTGCGGTATAGCTGAACATTTTTGAATCTGACAGGCAACAGCATTTTTCCACTGTTCTAATTTCCGATAACTGATGAATTGTCCGCCCACATCACGGCGATGCACAAAAACGACATAAGTCCAGCACTCAACGCGCACAATCAGATGCTGGGGAATCTTCAGCATTCTCGCGATATCACCAATACTGATGCGGAATTTCTGAGCAGGTTGGAGGCAGTTAAATAGAGTAGTCATAGTTCATGGTTCATTGCTCATGGTTCATGGTTCATTGCTCATGGTTCATTGCTCATTGGGTTGGTATAAGGGCAGTTGTGGAATACAAACCCAATGAACAATCAACAATGTTTGCGCAGCATGCGCGAAGCGCGTACTATGAACGAAGGACAAGCAATAAATGTTCTTGTTGTCACTTATTACTTATTACTTATTACTTATTACTTATTACTTATCCTTCGTCGGTAAATCCCAGACTACTTCAAACTTGGTCTCGGGGACATGTTCACGCCACCATT
The DNA here is from genome assembly GCA_010692425.1 of Symploca sp. SIO3C6. Classification (GTDB taxonomy): domain Bacteria; phylum Cyanobacteriota; class Cyanobacteriia; order Cyanobacteriales; family Coleofasciculaceae; genus SIO3C6. The sequence continues at coordinate 304,116 of JAAHHJ010000002.1, forward strand.
GGAGATGCCCCTCGGCATCTGATTTGGTGCGATAGCGATCAATAATTGACCATTGCGGCTTGTTGTGCAACAGACGGGCTATCGCCCACGGCCTGAGTCGGTCTCGATAAGACATAATTAGATTGTCTCCTTGGTGAATTAGGGAGCCAGAGCCAGCCTGTGATCTCTCAACTTCCTCAGGCTGGCTTTGTTCTGGGTTACGGCTGTAACAGCTTCAAAATACCACGTTGCTTTTATTTTAGACAACCCTTTTACTAAAAAAAATTGGAACCCCTGCATAAGTAGTAATGGGTAAAAAGAAAAAGGGAAGGTGAAAAGGGAGTGATTTTTCCCTTTTCACCTTTCCCCTATCGTTTTAGTATTTTTCCCCAACTCATTTTTTGCTAGATGGGAAAACTATAAACTTTCTTTTGATAAAAATTAACCTTTCCTTTGTATAGTTTCTGTCAGTCTTTCCATTGCAATAGTCAATCTCTCTTGAGCAACAACAGCCGGATCAATCTGTTCTTCTGCAATTGCTTCTTCTTGCCGAATAAATCTTTTTTTTGCGTTTTCAAAGGAGCGAACTATCAGAAACATGCAGAAAGCAATGACTAAAAAATTGAGGATAGCAGCGAGGAAAAGACCATACTGAATACCACCAGCCGATAATTCACTAAGTTTATCAACTCTGGCAGCTTTCATAGCAGGATTCAAAATTGCTGGTGTAATAATATCCTCTACGAGAGAACTCACAATTTTACCGAAAGCTGCTCCAATAATAACGGCTACAGCTAAATCAACAACATTGCCCCGCAGAATAAATTCTTGAAAATCTGCGAAAAAACCTATTCTTCCTCTTCTTGTCATAGTCAGATGTATTTTAAGTTCTTATGGGAAGAATAATATAGTAAATAGGTATAAATTGGGAATAATTTTTTCCAAAAGACAGTTAATCCCTGTGTCCCTCTACTACAAAACGAGGGAAGTAAGACTTTCAAGGACGTTATATTCAGTTTATTTATGCCACCTAACTTAGATAATAGATAAAAACTTCAAGGCTGCTCTTCAAATATTTTGATTGTGTAGGAATGATAGTCATTTTTTTGGTAAGATCCTACCCAAATATAATAAGTTCCAGTTTGCCACTGACCTGAAACACCAGGATTTTTTCCCTGATAATCATCATTACACCAGATGCCACCAGGCCCTTTGATCACAATAGTAGTGTCCATCGCGCTTTCTACTTGCCAGCTCAAAGCATCAAAAAAATCAGTTAGAACTACCTTATGATTGGGTTCTTCATCAACAAAACCTATGCAAGAACCAGTTGGTGTTTCAATACGCTCAGCAATACGTCTAGCAGGTAGTGAACCGCCACTAATACCGTTCATTGTCATTGAAATTGGGGACAATTGTGGTTCAATTTTAATGTCTTCAAAGATCTCCTGAGGCTTGTCTGGAGATTCTTCTGGTTGATTTTGAACCAAGACTCGATTAAACAACTTCTCAGTAATCATCGCCGTCGGTTTAGCATAAGCATTGCGAGGCGCTAGCCCGCACCATACCATCAGGCTAAGTGCCATTGCCCAGTTGGAAACTCTAAGGAATGTTAATCCTTGCTGATTTAATAACTTATTAATGCTTACAACCATGAATGGCACGTTGATATTAGATATTAACGGCTTTAGTGCTATCAGAGACTAGAAAATTGCTGATATTGTTCCCAATGGGGTTCATGGTTCATGGCCCATAGTTCATGGTTCATGGTTCATGGCTCATGGTTCATGGTTCATGGTTCATGGTTCATGGCTCATGCTACGCGCTCCGCGCATGCTGCGCAAACATGGGGTTTGTATAAGGGCAGTTTTGGTATGCATTCCCAATGAACAATCAAAAATGAACTATGAACCATCTTTCCCAATAAACCATGAACTTTTCCTGGCTCATTAGCTCAAAGATTTAAAGCTTGCTGTAGGCGGGTTTTATCTACCCCTTGCTGATGCAGAAGCACCCATGATTCCATAAGATCGGGACCATGAACATCACCGGTAAGAGCAGCACGCAATGATCGCATTACCAATCCTTTCTTGAGCTTATGTTCTTTGATCACCACTTTGACAATCTGACTAGCATTATCGGCACTCAACTCAGGATAATCACTTAGAGCCTCAAGGATTGCCCGCACAGCTTCAGTGGCTCCTTCTTTACTAAGCTGTTCAACTGCCGCTTGAGTAAACTCTATAGACTCAACAAACAACATCCTGCTCATCTCTACTGCTTCCGGTAAACGAGTCAGGCTCGGCCCAATTACTGTAGCTAAACTTTCTAACCAGGTGCGATCATTGATCTGGTCAAATTTATAGCCAGCACTTTGCCAGTAGGGAATCAGCAAATCGACTAACTGCGAGGCACTCATGTGGTGCAGATATTGACTGTTAATCCAATCAAGTTTTGCCCAGTCAAACTTTGCCCCTGCTTTATTAACCCGTTCAAAGCTAAACTCTTTGGCGGCTTGCTCTAAACTAAAAATCTCCTGAGTTGAGTCTGGTGGAGACCAACCTAGTAGACTCATATAATTAGCAATCGCTTCAGCGGTGAAGCCCATTTCCTTAAATTCAGAAATCGAAGTCACCCCATCACGCTTCGAGAGTTTTTGCCCCTGCATATTCAAAATTAAGGGCGTGTGAGCAAATTCTGGTACACTCGCTCCCATGGCTTCATAGAGCAAAATTTGCTTGGCAGTATTGGAAATGTGGTCTTCGCCCCGAATCACGTGGCTAATTTTCATATCCACATCATCCACTACTACTGCCAGATTATACAGAGGCTGACCGATCTCATCTTGCTCAGATGCCCTAGCAATTACCATATCACCACCTAGGTCACTGGCTTTCCAAGTGAGCTTGCCCCTAACTAAATCGTGCCAGACAATCTCTCGGTCATCGTCAATTAGAAAGCGAATTACCGGCTTACGTCCTTCGGCTTCAAATGCCGCTCTTTGTTCTGGTGTTAGATGGCGATGCCGATTATCATAACGGGGAGCCTCTTTTCTAGCTTTTTGCGCTGCCCGCATTTCCTCCAATTCTTCGGCCGTGGTGTAGCAGCGATAGGCTAAACCTTTATCCAGAAGTGTTTTAATTGCTTGGCGGTAGAGTTCAAGTCGTTGCGACTGAAAAACTGGCCCTTCATCCCAATTCAATCCCAGCCAGGTAAGACCATCAAGGATATTTTGGGTGTATTCTGGTTGCGATCGCGTTTGATCTGTGTCTTCAATTCGTAGGATAAATTGTCCACTGTGGTGGTGAGCAAACAGCCAGTTGAAAACGGCAGTCCTTGCCGTACCGATGTGTAAATTCCCAGTTGGGCTAGGAGCAATACGGACTCTAACAGTCACAGCAGAATCTCTCAGGTGTTAATTTCAGGTGTTATTTGGCACTCCCCGCCCTGAAGGCTTGGGGATTCTTGGCTCGGCGACATACCTTAAAACCATCTATCCTTTCGGCAATACTTAAACCGAATCCCCGTACAGAAACGTACCCTGAATCCAGCCTAATTTAGATAGCCCCAGTGGGTTTACCTCCCCAAACGTTAGGAATTTATTGGGAGTGCCTGATCACTAAGAGTACGATACCCGTATATTTACCTCTAGTCAGCAGTTTCTCAGCCTGTGCCAGTTACTAACAATATCCTTTGCGTATCTAAATGTCAACCTTGTACTCACGGACACGCGCGCCTAAAGGCGCTCTCGCTACATCCCCTACCTGGAAGGAAGAGGCTTTGCTCAAAACCTAAGCAATCATAACTGCTTACGGGACTGACGGGGCTCGAACCCGCAACTTCCGCCGTGACAGGGCGGTGCTCTAACCAATTGAACTACAGTCCCAATTTCACAAGCCGAATACTATTATGCGTAACTTTCTTGGATTTGTCAAGTAGTACTCAGGTTTAGCTAAAAAATTAGCCAGTAACCATTGTCATCTAGGTATTGAAAGAGAGTGGAGGTATGGGGAGTGTTGCGAAATATCCACTTATTACTTATTACTTATTACTTATTACTTATTACTTATTACTTGCCGTGTTCTACATCAACAAGCCCATGTTCCCTCAAAGATGAAAGGCATCACCTAATCGCACGAGGCGCTGTCACACTCAAACTCTGTCGCGGCTGTGGTACTGAAATACTATAAACACCAGACCATACGGCCAGTAATCTATCTGCCAGTTGTTGCCTTTGTCTGCCTATACCCAGGCTATTAGCTCCAAGACACCAATCCGCTGGAATACCAACAACACTATTATAAGCACCAGACAAAGCAGCACACACAGCAGCAGTAGTCTGAGGTTGATATTTGCTAAGGCTAGCACGGCTTACGCAAAGTCTAAAATCTTCTGGGGTATCCAGAAAACAGTAGAAAGCTAAGGCAATAGAAATGTCGATACTAGCAGGAAACAACTGATTTGGGCGCTGGAAGTCTCGATGCAACTTGGTAACAGTAGCTTCTAAACTTGCCCCTTGTTCCCAGAGTATCTGTATCTGTTTTAGTTGTTGCACTAAAGGCGTTTGGGATGTTCCAAGATAGGCAATAGTTTGGGGAATTAATCTGGCGCAGTCAAGTTTTTCACTCAGGGCAAGGCTGATTGCATAAGCCATAGCTAACACCCCCTCAGATATCTGGGCATCATCGTGCCAAGTAGCTGTTGCTTCTAGCACTTGCTGCCGTAACTTTACTACATCTTCGTGGAAAAATAGCGCTATTGGTAGCATTGCTACTGCCACTTTACCGCTCTTGGGGGCTCCCTTGGGCGAGAGCAAAGACTGCTTTAGTGCAAAACAGCTATTCTCCCAATCTTCTAAATCAAGTCTTCCACAACGAATTAAACTCTCACTAACACAGGTAGCAATTTCGCTCCAACCTGAAAGCCTCCAATTATATTGACTCTCCTCCAGTTGGGGCGATTTCGGCGAAGAATTTCCTAATACATGCTCCGGCAAACCGCCACTGCCCAGAAATTCTCCTAGAAAACTACCCAGTAGAGCGCCTCGAAATCGGCTCAACAGCGAGTACCGCATCAATTTACAATCCTTAATGCGCTCCTTAACAACCCTTCAATCCTCATCGTTTTAACGGGAGGAGAGGCCAAAACTCAGCTTTTATCCAATGTTCTGAGGTGATTAACTAGAGCCTGTAACCCTAAGTGATAGCTCTGTGAACCAAAACCACTAATTTGCCCAATTGCAACTGGCGCAATAAAAGAATGATGCCGAAAGGGTTCACGCCGATAAATATTGCTGAGATGGACTTCTACTACAGGAAGAGCTACAGCTGCTAGGGCATCTCTTAGAGCCACACTGGTGTGGGTATAGGCCGCAGCATTAATCAGAATTCCTTGATGCTGCCCTCTTGCCTGATGAATTGCGTCTACTAAGACACCCTCATGGTTGGATTGCAGCACTATAATTTCTGTCTGTAGCTTCTTCCCTTCCTCTTCTAACAGGCGGTTAATTTCATCTAAAGTGACAGAACCGTATATACTTGGCTCACGGAGTCCTAGTAGATTCAAATTAGGACCGTGTAGAACCAGGATACTGAGAGAAGACCCAATTGCGTTAATCACAAAACCTAACTATCGGCGACGAAGCCCTGGTTCGTTTACAGGGATGGGAATAAGCTCTGGTTCAGGCTCCACTTCTGGGCCAAGGAGAGTTTCAATGAGCTTGCGTGCCCATTCTTTCAGTTTTTCCAAAACCTTTTCTATATAATCCATTAAACAGAAAGCTCCTCTGAGACTACCTGTGTATTCTGTTGACACATTTAACCAAGGCAGAGACGTATTTACTTCCAAAATCGCTAGTTAAGGCATTCAGGCTAGCTTTTATATGTCTACCCTGATCAGGACTGTCTGGAACAAAACCAATATGTTGTCTGTCATACAAATACCAGATTAGCATACTCATCCGAATCATTTTCATCCTCCTCAAGGAGAATTGATTGATTAGGGGTTTTGCCAAGGGCAGGGCATAGGGATAAAAAAGGGAAGGTAGAAACCTTAAATTCCCTGATCCTTCACACTAGCTTCAAGTCTGGATACCCCGCCATAATGTCATCTGAGGTTAGGGTGTCACCTTCTGCTTGTGGCGTCCACAGAACTTCGACAGCAAGTAAACCCTCGCTAGCAACTCCTCCAATTTGACGCAAAGCTTGGTTAAGGTCTTCTGACGAGTTAATGTTTGGCAATTCCAGTTTGCCTTCGACACCAACCAAAATTGTGACAATGATGTATCCACTGGGAGCTTCTGTTAATGCTATCTCCCTGTCGTTTTTAGAGTCATTGATACCAGAGTTACTCAATCGAAGCTGATTGTTGAAATTCGAGAGAGTTTCTTCGGTAAACTTGCTACGTTCGGTCAATGACATTTGATTAAACTTGGCTTCGGCAGCTTCCAGAGCCGTCTGCTGAGACTCTGTAGCACCATAAACCCAATATTCTGGGTGTCGCAGTAAAGCTAGGGTAGATTCTTGAAGTAGTTGTGCCCTACCTGCTGCTGAGTTCGTATCAGCTGTGCGTCCCAGCTCGTCTAGCTCTTTTTGCAAACCACGTGCATCTGAGATCAGACCAACTTGCAGACGCCCTACAGAAACTTTAGGATTGCTGTAGCCATAGGGACTTTGAGTGCCGCTATCAGCTACACTGCGAAAACTCCGCACTAAAAAGTTGGCGAGGGCGATGAAAATCAGGATGCTGAATAAACCGCCAAAGCCGCCGCCGAAGCCAAAGAAAGGCAACAGAAAGGGGAATCCAAATCCACCTCCATAGCCGTAACCTCCGCCAGCGCGGTAGCCTCCACCGCCAGGTGAATAACTACGACTAGGAGCCCGGAAGGAACCACCGCCCATCCTACCACCAGTACGAGCCGCTAAAGCGCTACTGGCGCTGCTCATTACTAGGGTAAAAATTAACCCAAAGACGAAGAGAGATTTTAAAAATGGTTTTATTTTTAAAAAAATTTTGTTGCGCATCAGAGAAAAGTGTTGTTATCTTAAACCGAATTGTTCATTGTTCATGGCAATGAACAATTAAACATAAACCAGAGGAACTAACCACCCCCGACAATAGTGACAATTTCAAGCTTATCGCCTTCTTGCATCTTAGTCTCAAACCAAAACTGCCTGTGGAGAATTTCGCCATTATATTCCACTGCCACCAAGCGCGGATTCAAGCCAAGCTGTTCTAGTAGCTGAGGTAGTGCAGTTTGAGGAGAGCAGTGTTGGGACTTACCGTTAACTTGAAGAGTAATTTGATCAGTTTGATTAGACATGAGATTGAGAAACACTTGCTTCAAGGCGACGGATAGTTTGCACCCGTGCTAACTGGGAGATAAAATACTGGGTGACTAGAGTAGGTTGCTCAGCCTGCATAATTGCACGGACAACTGCAACTCTTTGAGCACCAGCATTGAGAACCTCATTCAAATTCTTGGTATCAATTCCTCCGATTGCGAACCAGGGAATAGAAGCATGATCAGCAGCATACTTGACATAATCAACACCAGCTGCTTGCTTGTCAGCTTTAGTTGGTGTCTCGTAAACTGGTCCGACACCAATGTAATCAGCACCTTCAGTGATCGCCCGTTGCATTTCATCAGCATTCGTGGTGGAACGACCAATTAGGCGCTGTGTCCCCAGTAACTGCCGCGCTAGAGCAATGGGTACATCCTGCTGACCTAAATGTACACCATCAGCATCTACTGCTAGAGCTAAATCGACCCTGTCATTCATAATAAACAATGCTCCATAATGATGGCACAGTTGACGCAGTTTCTGGGCATAGGAGAGTCTGAGGGCATCATCTGCGATTTTCTCTCGAAACTGTACCAGGGTTAGCCCTCCTTGAAGGGCAGCTTCTACTGTAGTAAATAATTGTTCGGATGCAGAGGTTACTAGGTAAAGCTGCGATCGCGACAATAGCTGATGACGAGCAGATGAGAGCAAATTACTCTCAAGAGTATAAACACGATAGCGCATCTGTTTGCACGCTACTCCCATCTCGGGTTTGTAAAGTTTGCTATATTCTTCAATTACCCGCAATGCTTCTTGGATGCGACAAAAATTTGCCTGCAACAGCTGCTCCATGCTGGCACGTTCTTCTTCTGCTGGATGAGTCAGTTCAGTTCCTGGATCTCCAGGAGTGTCACGAGATTGGCGCAGTTCCTGATAGTGCCAACTGGCTAGCTCTTGCCGCATCTGCTTGCATTCACTAGCCATTGAGGCGTTATTGAGACCGAAGCGATACCACTCCTCAATAATCCGCAAGCCTTCTCTCGCCCGGTCTAGATTAGCATCTAAAATGCGGCAGATAGCTGACTCTTGCCATTTACTATTCATCTTGTCCGGTGATTCCTCTACTTAGTTCTAATGAGCAATTACCGAGCCAAAAACACTAACATTTGCTAGCATTTCCTTCGGAGCTTCACCCTAGTAGCGTCGGTACAATCGGGTTCACAGGCTGACAAGGGCTTTCCTACCCGCCATCGCCACGCCACTTGCTTTTTTATCCTAACTTGAAAATTAGGAATGGAGATTGACACTCCCCGGCGTGTTCGCGAAGTTTACGCGTTAACGTATACCTGTGGGGATTCTTAGCTCAACGACACGCCTTAAAACTGTCTATCCTAGCGGTAATACTTAAACCGAATTCCCGTGCAGAATGCACCAACAATTATTTTCAAGGCTCCCATCCCAAGCTGACCCTTGAAAAAGCGGCTATGCTGAGAATACTAGGACTTTTGGGCAATGTTAGGACAAATTTTAGAGCGAATTCTGATTTAAAAGTATGGGCGAAATCGACCTGATCTATTTACTGGTGGGCTTGATAGTAGGCATTGGGCTAGGACTATTGGGAAGCCGCATCACCAACTTTAGCAAGCGGCCGGAAATTTCCAACGATTCCAAGCCTTTCCTGCCGCAGGAGACAGACAATAGTGATCAACTCCATACTCTTGAGGAAGAACTCAAGCAAACTCAACTGGCTTACGAAATGGCAAGGACAATGAGTCAGTTTAAAGCGGGGTTTTTAGCGCGTACTTCCCACGAGTTGCGGGCTCCCCTAAGCAGTTTAATGGGCATGCATCAGCTCATTTTGTCTGATCTTTGCGATTCAAAAGAGGAGGAGAGGGAATTTATTGCCCAAGCAAATAACTCTGCCCAAAAGATGGTGAAACTTTTAGATGAAGTGATTACCGTAGCCAAGACTGAACACGGCACTAATCGCCTGGAGATTCGACCTGTGCAATTGACGAGGGTTTTTGAAGATATCTATCGTCTGACCCACATGCAAGCAGCAAACCGTAATTTCGGACTCGAAATAGTTTCTCCAGACTCCCAAATCCACGTTCTAGCAGATCCCAGACGTTTGAGGCAAGTGCTGGTGGGGATTGTAGACTCAGCTATTGCTCAAATGGAAGACGGCACCATTAAGGTTTCCTCTGCTAAATCCCCATCCTCTGAACAAATTAAAATTTTGATTGACATTCAATGCTCAAACCCCCTTTGGAGTGAACCGGTGGATTTGCTACTCTCGACACCTAAGGATCAGACTCAGGTCAGTAAAAATAAGATCACTGAATTTTCACCTTCACCTGGGCTAACTTTATTCATGGCTAATACTCTTGTAGAAGTAATGCAAGGACGCTTAGAGTTAATGGCAGTCCCTGGCGAAGAACTCCCTAGCAATTATACGCCACAAAAACTCACTCGACTTCAATGTTCTCTGCCTCAGGTCATTCCTGAGGCTTTAGAGACTGAGTTGGCACAGAACTAGATAGTATCTAGTATCTGGTTATACAAAACCATGGTTGTAGTGGAGTTATGCTCAAAGCCGATGCGTTCGTAGAAACTTTGCTGATAGGTAGTCATTAAATAAATCCTTTCTACTCGACTCATCTTAGGATGGCTTAGCACCGTTTCTACTAACTTACGCCCTAAACCGATACCCTGATAATCTAGGTGAACAACAACGTCCCAAATTGTTGCTCGGTAAATTCCGTCTGAGGTTGCCCTAGCAAACCCGATGAGGCGGTTAGCTTCCCAAACGCTGACCACAGGTTCACTGTTTGTAACAGCTACTTTCAAATCTTCGATGTTTCTCTCTCGAGCCCAAAAAGCTCCTTGGCTAAATAGTTCTCGGAGTTGGTAATAATCGATTTGGGACTTGTGTTCACAAAATTGAATATGGCTGCAATCCCTCTGTTGCTTTGTATTCAGGCTTTCTTCTAATTGAGCAGAAGTTGGGTAAGGTTGGATATGTTGCAGTAAGCTTGGTGATACATCCACAGTTGCCGCTTCTGAGAAATTGATAGCAGAATTTGTGTTTGACATCCTTGCTAATTCCTTTAATTGTTCAAATGTTGAAATCGCCTTCAGGGAAGACCATAGGGACTAGCCCAAGCAACTTGCTAGAATTTTTGAGTTCTGTCCAGTTTCTGGCGATGAAATTGCTACGTAAAACTAAACTCTGACTAGGTAGTAATTAGGAATTATCTCGCTAGTAAGCTGCCTGTTATTTAACAGAATTTAAGGAAGCTTGGCTAGCAGCATTTAAAACCCAACTAATCGCTAAGACGCTTGGCTAGTAGGTTTTTAAAAGTTAACTGATTTTCTTTTGAGAATTGTTCAAAGTTTAACAATTTAGTAACCCTAACCGTTAAATTGCCTCGGTTGAAAAACAGTCTAAATAGCTTGCGATAAACTAGATCAGACTGATGATAATTCTAGCGAGTTTAAACGTGAACGCAAGATATTAATCATAGTGTGTCAGGAATTACTAACAAACACGACTTAGTCGGTTAGGGCATCCTACAGCAGAAGAATGGTTATTAAAGCAGTTTTTCTTTTCCCTGTTCCCTCATTTTTATTTAATTGTGACGCTAGGTCTCCAAGTTGTATAACAAATACCTTAATAAACACTCTTTGTTCACAAAAAAAAGACACCCACAAGGGGTGACACTACATTCAGCAGTGAGGCTCAACTGCGAATAGTGGTATTTAAGCTTGGGCAGCCGACATTTCCAACTCGGCAGATGTTCCAGTTGCTAAATCATAAACACTTACTTTTTTGCGGTTTTTACCCCTTCTCTCGAAGGTGACAACACCATCAATGAGGGCAAAAAGAGTGTAGTCACTGCCACAACCAACATTTTTGCCAGGGTGAAATTTGGTACCACGCTGACGCACTAGAATATTTCCTGCTTTGACAAACTGACCACCATAGCGTTTGACTCCTAGTCGTTTGGCATTAGAGTCACGACCATTGCGGGTACTACCAGTTCCTTTTTTATGAGCCATAGTTCCTCATGAGTAATTTAACAATTTAGATTTGAGTCTGATGATAGATTTAATGTCAAAGTAGCACTACTATCCATTAAACATCTCCAATCATTAAGCTGAAACCGTTTGGCTACAGTTGCTAAATCTTAAATTTCTGGAGATGTCTATTGAGACTTATGTTTATTCTGGAGCAACTTCATTAGTTTCGGCAGTAGCAGGTGTCTCTACCTTAGTTTCCTCAACTGTAGAAGTTACAACTTCTTCGTCACCTTCAGGCGCTGGAGTGGAAGTTTCCTCAGTTACAATTTTCTCTTGGAGTTCCCCAGAAGAGGAGGCAATCGCAGAACCATTCATACTGATAGAATTAATCATCAAACGGGTAATTTCCTGCCGATGTCCACGTTTTTTGCGGGTCTTCTTCTTCGGTTTCATCTTGTAGACAAGCACTTTGCGCCCTCGAAGGTGCCGCATAACTGTGCCTTCCACCGTTGCTCCGGTAACAAAAGGCTGACCAATTGCCACTTCACCATCGTTAGAGACAAGCAAAACATTTTCAATGATGACTCTCTCTTCCGGCTCGACTGGTAGCAGTTCAATATCGTAGAAGCGACCTGGTTCAACTCGCAGCTGTTTGCCACCAGTTTCAATGATTGCGTAACTCATGGAATTATCCTTAAGGGTTGCCGTACAGGTAGCTGGTTCGGTAGAGGTGCTTTTTATGGCGCTTCCCAGCTTTTGGTATGCCTTAACCTGATCCGAGCAGGAATACACACACAATTTACGATTGTCTCTTATTAAAAGAGCTGCTGTCAAGTAACAATAGTCAACCAGGGTTCTATGGGTTTGTCTTAACCAAAAAGAAATGGTCTGCATTTCTTCGACCTGTACCTGTACCCCTAATTTTCACCTATAGTCTGGGAAAGTTCATATTTACCCTTGCTTTCAGTAAGAATATAAACAATATAATTGTTTATTCTCTTATTTTCATAATTTACAATTGACATTTATGAAGTCCTATCTTGCTGCTGCAATTCAAATGACCAGCCTGCCTGACTTGAGCAAAAATCTAGTGCAGGCGGAAGAATTGATTGACTTAGCCGTCAACCAAGGTGCTGAATTGGTTAGTTTGCCAGAAAACTTCTCTTTTTTGGGAGATGAGGAGGAAAAAGTAGCTAAAGCTGAAGAGATTGCTCACGAGAGTGAAAATTTTCTCAAAACCATGGCGCAGCGCTTTCAGGTGTCCATTTTAGGTGGAGGTTTTCCTGTACCGGTAGATGGCGGTAAAGTCTACAACACTGCTCTGTTGGTTGATCCCAGTGGTCAAGAAGTCGCTCGTTACCAAAAAGTACATCTGTTTGATGTTAATTTGCCCGATGGCAATACCTACCGAGAGTCTAGCACGGTGATGGCGGGAACTGAGTTACCACCGATCTATTCATCCCAAAAGCTAGGTAATTTAGGACTTTCCGTATGCTATGATGTTCGCTTCCCCGAACTTTATAGACATTTATCCTACAAAGGCGTTGATATCTTGTTTGTCCCTGCTGCCTTCACCGCCTACACTGGTAAAGACCACTGGCAAGTCTTGCTCCAAGCTAGAGCCATTGAAAATACCTGCTATGTGATTGCTCCTGCACAAACAGGACGTCACTACGCCATGCGCTATACTCACGGCCATGCAATGATTATCGATCCGTGGGGATTAATTTTAGCCGATGCTGGGGATAAACCAGGAGTGGTGATTGCTGAAATTGATCCTGAGCGTCTCAAACAAATTCGTAGTCAAATGCCCTCTCTAGAACATCGTGTTTTTGCGTGATTTTAGCAGTGGGCAACTAGAGCGATTGTTCAAGCCTGAGACTAGTTATCAAGGGAGTTGCCACGCCCATTTTTAGATGAATAGGATTTCATTGCCAAAAAAGCCGATGGTTGTAAGAATCTGGCAACCATCGGCAAGCAGCAATTGGGAGAAAATCCTAGAGACTTAGGTCACAAACTCACTTTAAGCTTGACAATCTCTAGCAACGCTACGTTTAATGCTTTCTACAAGGTTTATCTCAGTGATTCCTGAAAGTTAAAAAAAAACTATGAATCCTAGCGAACTTATGAAGCGTTATGCAGCAGGAGAGAGATATTTTCGTGGTATCAACTTAGTAGGTGCTAATTTGATCGGCGTGACCCTGAGTGGTGTTGATCTAAGTGATGCCAACTTGCGCGAAGCTAACCTAAGTGATGCTAACTTAGCTAGTACAGATTTGATTGGCGTGAACCTGAGTGATGCTCAACTGTGCGAAGCCAATCTGAGTGATGCTAATTTAATTGGTGCCAAATTAGGCGTTGCCAACCTAGTGGGTGTTAACTTGATTGGTGCCAATCTAGTAAGTGCTGAACTAAGTGGTGCTAACTTACATGAAGCTACTCTCAGTCGTGCCAACCTGATTGGTGCTAGCTTAATTAAGGCCAATCTGAGTGATGCCAACCTTAGTGGTGCCAACCTCAGTATTGCTAACCTAATTGGTGCCGACTTAGTTGGTGCTAACTTTATGGCTGCCAATTTAGCTGGTGCTAATCTAATTGAAGCTAATATGACTGGTGCTAATTTAAATGGAGCCAAGTTGTACAGAGCTAACTTGGCTCATGTTAACCTCAATAGAGCTGACTTAAGCAATGCTGATTTAACCGATGCTAACCTAGCTAAAACTCAATTGACTGGCGCTAATATTTATAACGCCAAGTTTGAAGGAACAATTATGGGTTTAGTCCCAAACTCTAAACCTAGTCCTATTAGTTGACCTAACGCTAGAGTCTCTGGCATGATTTTGTTTTCAGACTTTAGGGAATTTAAATACACAAAACCCTAACTATCTAATCACAATACTGATGTTTGAGTATCCAAGCTGCTGGCAACTGAAACTGAGAATGGGAGAAGTTGAAATCTTCCCCATCCTACAAATAATCAAGCTATAAAATTTGATTATTCTTTAAGTGATTTCAGCGGAGATTCTTCCGTAACATGCAAGACAGCAAACAACTGTTCGAGTCTTTCTTGGGGGCTTTCATTAGGTTTGAGTGTGAATAACAAACCGTTATGAACTGAGATACCTTCACCGCAGCTCCCCTTTTCCTGAGAGGTAACACAAACTACAGGCTGCCCATTAATTTTTCCAGTAGTGATGTAAGAGAGTTCATCATTGTTTTTGTAAGTTTCTAATCTTGCAGATACCTGTTGACAGCGCGTTTGAGGATCATAACCAGCTTCTGTAAAGAAATTAGAAGACCAGAGGATCACTGGAAGTCCTTCTTTACCTTCTTTTTTTTCAAAAGTTGCTGGTACACTGTCATCTTTTCCACACATAAATGATACCTTCTCAAGCTCCAGTTTCTTGGCTAGTTGCTTAGTTTCAACAGCAGAAGCAAGAGGTTTTGGCGCTAGAGAAGCTGTTGCCACTCGCTGTGGTTGAGGCTTTACTATTGGTCGTGATTGAGTTGTGGTCACTGGCTGAGTTTGTCGCCTGGGTGTTGTTGCTACTCGTTTTGGTCTAGTTACACTGGGTTGTGGGCGTCGCTGTGATGCTGTTGTCACTGACTGAGTTTGTCGCTGAGGCTTTGCTGCTACCCGTTGTGGGCGTCGCTGTGATGCTGTTGTCACTGACTGAGTTTGTCGCCTGGGTGTTGTTGCTACTCGTTGTGGCCTAGTTGCACTGGGTTGTGGTCGCCGTTGTGGTGCTGTTGTCACCCGCTGCGGTTTAGGTACTGGTGCTGGTTTTGGTTTAACTTGGGCTGTAGCCCACTGTTGACGATTTGCAGCCTCTTGTTGTTTGCGAGCTACTATTTGTGCATCTAATTCTCGTATGCGTACCTGTTTTTGTCGCTCTTTCTCTTCAGCCTTGCGCCGTATTACTGTGACTGTATGACTAGCGCTCTTAGAAACTGGTGTACCTGCCCTCGGTAATACTGGGGGAGGTACATTAGCACCTGGCTTGGGTCCAACACCAGTACCATAGATTTTATTTTTACTAGTTGGGGAACTGACAGCAAGCTTTGCTTGCAAGGTTTCAATTTCAACTGCTTTAGCCCAATGGTGGCTAAGGAAAAGTAATCCTGGGATGCCTGCTAAGGCAAGCAAATGAATTTTATTCATTTTAATTAATCTTCACTAGGATTTGTGTAAATTTCTCAATTTATTGGATTGGATAGAACGATAAGGACGGCCAGCCAATTCATACTTCTAATGATAGAAGTATAAGTTTTGGGGGAAGCATTATAAATTGCATCTATCAATTGCCTCAAATCTTCGGTCTTGTGGACTTTCTCCTTCAGGAGTTTCCCACTCTAATTTGGCAGGTAAATGTCCATCGGGAGGTTCTTCAAAATTGGGCTTTTTATCGGTAAGATATTCAGTTTTTTGAGACTCTTGATCATACTCCCAGACTACTGCCCAGTCATCTTTGAGAAGTTGCCTCTTCCAGCCAATTCTAAAATAAAATAAGTTATAGTCTTGCACTTCCTCCAAAATCTTATTCTGAGTGCTAAAGCCTAGCTTGCTATCACTGGCTTCCAGCCAAAGTTTATCAATTTGTTTGAAAGCTTCACAAGAAAAGTTTTGCCATTCAGTTAAGTTGAAACTTCCCTGTTGCTCTGATTCAGAACCTGCAATTTTTAGCATTAACTCGTAAGTTTCTTGATCAGCAGCTTCCCAATCTTGTTGCTTTAAATACTCTTGCAACTGACTGTAGCGGGAATCAAGTTTGGCAGCTTCTTGGGTTGATTCAGTTATGATCAGATTGGTTTGTCTGAGTGATTGGGCTGAGGTGGGACTGAGGTATAAAAGCCCAAGAACTCCCAAAGATGCAAACAGATAAAAAGTTTTCATTTTTCTCGCTCCCGATCAAAGGTTTGAGCGCAAAAAAGTTAAATTTTGCTAAAATCTAATGAATTAGAAGCTTTCACTCTTCCCACTTGATGTTGAAGGTTTAACTCTTACTACATCAATCAAGTTAATGGAAAGTTTGCAAGCTTTGATGGCGATAGTTGGAATTTAACTGAATTATAATTTATATTCTTATCAAAAAGACTATAGGATAGCAAGAGATTGTTGTAATTATATAGATATAAAGTTTATTCTTCTACCGTAGTTCCTATGCTCAGTTAGCTATTGAGGTTTGTCAAGTCAGAGTTTATGTACAAAAGTAAATTTTTTAATGTTTGTGACCTTCAGGGACTATAATTAGCTATTTAAGCTGAAGAAATCTAAGAATTTACACCACTTAAGACCGTTTAAACTTTAAATTTAAATCATCAATTACAACTTACATTTATAAATAGCTTCAAATCTTCGGTCTTGCGGATTGCCCCCTTCGGGGGTGTCCCATTCTAGTTTGGCTGGCAAATGTCCATCGGGAGGATTTTCAAAATTGGGTTTTTGCTGTGGAAGATATTCAGCTTTTTTAGTTTCTGGATTGTAGTTCCAAGCCACTACCCAAGAATTGCCTGGTGGCGATTCTTGGATCCATCCGATTTTTTCGTAAAATAAGTTATAGTTTTTTGATTCCTCCAAAATCCTATTCTGAGTACTGAAGCCTAGTCTACCGTTACTGGCTTCACTCCACAGGCGGTCAATCTCATTGAAGTCTTGACAGGAAAATTTCTCCCACTCTGATAAGTTGAAACGCCCCTGCTCTTCTGACTTGAGACCTGCAACTTTGAGCATTACCTGAAAGGTTTCTTGATCGGCAGCTTCCCAATTTTTTTGCTGTAGGTACTTTTGCAACTGACTATAATCACCTTTCAAGTTATTCTCATCCAATCCTGAATCTAGTACCCCAGGTAAAGGCTTGGGTGTTGGTTCCTGAAGTTGCGCCTCCTTAATCGGTGTTAGTTCTGTTGGCTTGAAAGCCAACCAAGAAACAGCTGCAATTGCAACTGTTGCCACAGCCCCCCCGAAAGCTGCTACCATTATTGTTCGAGGCTGGCGCAGTTGGGGTTGAACTTCAGGCAGTGTAGTTAGTTGATTGAGAGCCTGCAAAGCCTCAGTAGCTGATTGATAGCGCTCTTTAAAGTGATAACGCACCATCTTATTGAGAATTGCGGCTAGCTCCTGGCTAACCTCTGCTTCCTGTTGCCAGAGAATTTCCCCTGTATCTTGGTCTTCAGGGAATTGTGTAGGATGCAATCCCGTTAGCGCCTGAATGCAAACCACTCCCAAGCCATATACATCGCTGTTAGGGCGCGGCTTGCCTCGTCCTTGCTCAGTCGGCATATAACCAGGAGTACCAATAGGAATGGTAGCGCCAATCTGCCCTTGAGTAGCAGCTAGTGGAGCCTGAATCTGCTTAACCGCACCAAAATCGACAAGGACTAAGCGACTATCCTGCTGCCGTCTAATGAT
Organism: Symploca sp. SIO3C6; assembly: GCA_010692425.1. Lineage (GTDB taxonomy): Bacteria > Cyanobacteriota > Cyanobacteriia > Cyanobacteriales > Coleofasciculaceae > SIO3C6. Next base: position 321,810 of record JAAHHJ010000002.1, read on the forward strand.
ATTTTCTGGCTTAATATCGCGATGAATAACCCCTTGGCTGTGGACGAATGCTAAGATACTCAAGACTTCTTTGAGCAGTTGGACTACCTGAGTTTCTCTCCAGTGGGACTCCGGTAGTAGTTCAGCACTAAGGGGTTGACCTTCAATGAATTCTTGCACCAAGTAAAAGGCTTGGTTTTCTTCAAAGTCTGCTAAGAGTCGAGGAATTTGCTCATGCTCACCTAGTTTTTTGAGGCTTTCTACTTCACTCTGGAACAGACGCTGAGCAGTTTGCAAAAAGTCGGGATCATCACTAATAGGCTTAAGTAGGCGCTTGACAATATAGCGGGGATTGCCTCTTTGGCAGATATTTTCAGCAATGTAGGTTTGACTAAATACCCTGTCACTCAAAGTTTGGACAACTCGATAGCACCCATCTATCAACTTGGGCGTATCTCGAGTGAGAGCTGGCATTTCTTGAGTGAGTTGTCCAGCATTAAGGATCGCCTTAGTCTCTGGCAATTGAGCCCTAGACTTGGGAGTTGGCTGTACTTGATTGACAATGGCTTTAGTTTCTTGCAGGTAAGTCTCAGCAACTGTCTCTGGAGTTAGCTGTATTTCGTCGAGTATGGCTTTGGTTTCCTGTAGCTGGGCTTGAGAAACCACCTCGGCATTAGAGTTACCAAGATTTTGAGCTATCTTGGTTTTTAGCTCTTTAACTTCTGGCTCTTTAATTTCAGGGGTTGCCTGTTCTGCTTCCAGGATCACTTTTGTCTGACTTAGTTGAGGCTCGGAAACTACTGGCGCGGGCAGATGTTCACTATGACCATGAGCAACTTTGGTTTCCTTGGGTTCAACCTCTGGAGTCAGCTTTCTGTGAACTGAGACTGGTTGTGGATTGGTTTGGAAATTAACTAGTGGTTGGAGAGTTTGCAGTACTTCACTGGCAGACTGATAACGGTCTTTAAAGTGGTAACGCACCATCTGGCAGACGATAGAAGCTAGCTCTTCACTAACCTTTGCCCCATATTGCCAGATTAGTTCACCTTCAGCATCTTCTTGCAATTGGAATAGTTCGAGTCCTGTAAGTGCTTGAATAGCAATCATGCCCAGTGCATAAATATCACTGTTGGGGCGCGGTTTGCCTCGTACCTGCTCCAACGGCATGTATCCTTGAGTACCGATAATCGTAGCAGTAGAGTTGAGCTGAATTTGTACTTCAGCCATCGGTTCCTGAATTTGTTTAACAGCACCAAAGTCAATTAAGACTAATCGACCATCTTCTAGTCGCCTAATCAAATTGTTGGGCTTGATATCGCGGTGAATAACCCCCTGGCTGTGGACAAAATCCAGGATACTCAAGACATCTTGTAGCAGTTGAATAACTTTACTTTCAGACCAACGGTGCCCAGACGGCAACTCGGTATTGAGAGATTGACCTTCAATGAAATCCTGCACCAAGTAAAACTCTTTGTCTTCTTCAAAGTAAGCTAAAAGTCTCGGAATCTGGTCATGCTTACCAAGCTTTTCTAAGATTTCCGCTTCTCTTTTGAACAGACGTCTAGCAGTCTGCAAGAAATTGGGATTATTACTAGCAGGCTTGAGGTGTTTAACGACACAGTCAGGATGACCAGGTCGATCAATATCCTTAGCGATGTAGGTTTGACCAAATCCCCCCGCACTTAAGACTTGAACTACTCGGTAATGTCCACGCAGTAACTTACCTATCATTCCCTGACTTACATGGATCCTCTATACTCATCTTTGCATACAATCGCGGCAATGGTTCCTCAGAGTTGCCAGAAATCATTTTCATACTTTTTCTAGAGTTTGGCAAGTTGAGCTGTGCTTCTACATAAATTTGAGTAGAGTTACTTCTGAAAAAAATTGTGTCATTATGCCATGCGAGTGGTTTCTGCTGCTGGCTTACTACTGGCAGAGTTAAAGTAGATTAGTGTAATTTTTTCGTGTGGATCTTTGCCAATTGTGAGTTGATCTCCATCTCTTAGGAGATACCCCTTTTGGGTGTCAACACGGTTATCTTCGTTGATAAAAAGCCCATTTCTACTTGGATTTATGCGGTCTCCATCATAAATACGATAATCTTCCCCATCCTTTTCTAAGGTTGCATGGCGTCTAGAAATGACTTCCCAATTATTCGATACCGTTAGATCAGACCAAGTTGGATCGCGCCCCAATTTATGGATATTTTTATGGAGCTGGAAGGGGCGAGTTTGGTTTTGATTCTCTAGTTGTAAGTAGATTTTGGTTCTAGTACCATTTCCTTGATATTCTTCTCCTGTGGCAACCCCTGTAGGTAAGTCCGGAGTTTTCTTTGGGCTTGATTGACGCTGCAGTAAGAAGTAGGCGAGTGAAAAGAAAGCTCCAATCCCGGCAATTAGTGCCAGCCAGAGGATGTAGCGGTTTTGTTCCCACTCTTCGGCTATCTTCTGCTCACATTTATGGATCAGTCGATCTGCTTCCGAGTGCTGTGGGAAAAGTCCCTTAACTGCTTGAAATTTTGCTTTTGCTCCCTCGTAGTCTCCCTGCCAGAAGAGTTTGAGACCACTACGGTATAAGTGGTCGGTTACACCTTCCTCATTAGTAGCACCAGCCTGTCTAATAAATTCCCAGATTGTGCTGGTACGTATGGCGAATGGCACACTAATCCCTTTCGCAACGCGACCAAATGTGATCATTCCAATGACTTCCCCTTTGTCATTTAGTACGGGACCACCTGAACTGCCTTCACCTGCTAGCACATCGATTTGCAGAACAGGAGAGCCATCCTTAAGCTTTTTATTGGGGTTGGAAACTCTGCCCTCGGTAACGGAAGCTTCAAATATTGACTTCTCACTCAGAATGCTGGTATCTCCGATATCAATATCGACAACGGCTGGATATCCGAGTGTGATGATATGGTCTTGAAACTGAACTTGGTTAGAATCTCCAAGTTTCAGAACAGGTGCATTTTTAACCTCAATTTTAATAATTGCAACGTCCTTACCACCTTCAACAACAGGTTTACCAGGATTTTTAACCTCGAAGGGAAGAAGAGGGTCTGCATCCGCCTTAGGCAGGATTACATGATGAAAGTAATTGAAATCGACTAGTTCACTTTGCCTGCTTACATTTTCCTCAGATAGATTACTTCCTGTGACCTTTCTTGCTTTCTTAACCAAATTATTGAAGAGGCGCTTTCTACAGAGTTCTTCAGTTTTTATTGTCTCAGGCATCTTTACTACATGAGAATTTGTCGCAATATAGCCATCAGGATTTATAAAATAACCAGACCCTAGACCAAAATGAATTGTGAAGGGGTAATTCTCCGAAGTTGGATAATAGTAATATTTTCCGTAGCAGCCGCTGATGATGCGCACAACTGAGGGCTTAGCATACATTGCCAGTTTATGGTTTAAGTCCGGCTGGGGATTATGGGAAAAAGGTAGCTGAGCTAAGGTTAGGGCAGGGACAACTAGCAGCGTTGCCAGATATCGATGTATATGCATAGACATTCACCTTTTGATCGCGATCGCGCAGCAGTATTAAATCTTCAAATTTGTAACATTTTGAAAAATTTTATTCTTGAATAATGCATATTTCAACTGATCAAAAGTTAGGCAGCACAAGCACCCGCAGTCAATATAAACTACTGGCAATGACTGTCTCTAATCTATCCAGTTTTATTCCAATCTTAGGCAAAGGTTATTCCTAATGACTACTTAAGTAATCAAAGTTTAAATAATCAAGTTTTTTGGTTAAGAATGATTATTAATCAAAAAAACTGATGCTATCAATACTCTCAATAAGTAACACCGATTTATCTTAATAAATGGTTACAATCATAGCTTAGAAATTGAGGAATCAGGTCTGATCAATCTCGTCATAATTTATATAGTGGTACTCTAGTCAAAAGGGTATTAACTTTGGCAGTGTATACAAAAATTTATCAAAACTTGGTTTCGAAGAAGCGGTAATTAAAATTTATAAACTCAAATTCAAAGTTAGAGATCAAGTAGATTAGTCAATTGCTGTAGAAACAGCCCAATATTTTGTAGCATCAAATTAGGAAGTCACAAATGGATAAGGTGGCACTACTGATCGGGGTCAGTCAGTACGGATCTGGTTTGCAACCGCTCCCTGGATCCCAAAAAGATGTCGAAGCAATGGTTCGAGTTTTACAGCGCCCAGAAACTGGTGCTTTTTCCGAGGTAAAATCACTCATTGATCCTGAACCCATGCCAATGGAGGAAGCGATAGAGGCTCTGTTCGCAGGTCGTCACAAGGAAGATTTAGTGCTGTTATTTTTCTCCGGTCACGGTGTTAAAGATGATACTGGTAAACTTTACTTTGCTACTCGTGTAACTCGCAAGGATGAACAAGGGGAGCTTGTCAAAGCTACAGCAGTACCAGCCAGTTTTGTGCACGATATCATGAACCACAGCCGCTCCAAACGACAGGTGGTGATTCTCGACTGTTGTTTTAGCGGAGCCTTCGCTAAGGGAATGATGGCAAAAGATGCTGGCTATGTAGATATCAATGCTGAACTTGGGGGTGAGGGGCGAGCTGTGCTTACCTCTTCAACTGCTACCCAGTACTCCTTTCAACAGCAAGGTTCAGAACTCTCAACCTATACTCGCTATATTGTTGAGGGTATCGAAACTGGTGCAGCTGATTTAGATAATGATGGCAGAATTTCTGTTGATGAGTTGCATGAGTACGCTAAAAAGAAAGTTCAAGAGGCTGCTCCGGCAATGAAACCGGAAATTTATGCCTTTAGAGAGGGCTACAAAATCCGTCTGGCTAAGGCACTAATCGGTGATCCCAAACTCAGATATTGGAAAGAGGTTGAACGTTTTGCCAGTCGTGGCGAAATTTCGATTGTTGGTCGCAGTACCCTAGAGGTAATGCGAGAGCGCCTGAAGTTGTCACCAGGGGATTTTGATGCCATTGAGGTTGAAGTTCTTAGGCCTTACCGAGAGTACAAGAAAAATTTGCAGCGATATGAGCAGGTGTTATTTGAGACGATCCAGCGCGAGGATCCCCTAAGTGATGACACTCGCGAGGAGTTAAAGCATTTTCAGCAAATTTTGGGTCTTAGGGATGAAGATGTCGAGTTAATTGAAGCTGAGGCGGCTTCGCGGCATGCTATAAAGTCTGCTGAAGGTGAACAGAAGCACTTAGCCCAATTATATACTCAGGCTCTAAATCATCTGCGCAATGAGCGGTGGGCAAAAGCGATTGAGTTCTTGAGTAAGGTTATTTCCCAACAACAGGATTACCAAGATGCAACCGCTAGGCTCGAGGAAGCTAAGCGTGAGCAACTGCTAGCTGAGTTTTATACTGAGGCGGAAAGGGTATATGAAGCTCAATCCTGGGCAGAGGCTATTAAGCAGCTCAAAGCAATTCTGGTTATTGATAACGACTATCGAGATGCAGCAACTAAGCTGGAAGCAGCCAAGCGTCAGCAGAAGTTGGTGGATCTTTACAGCGAAGCGCATCGATGGCATCGAGATCAAAAGTGGCAAAGAGTGATTAATGTGTTTGAGCAAATACGAGCTTCAGATCCAGAGTATCCTGATCCAGATAGGCTCTTGGTCTGTGCCCGCCAGCAACTTACTCTAGAGGGAGAGCGAAGATTAGCGAATCTTTACAACCAGGGAGTTCGTTACGTCAATGCTGGAGAGTGGCGTCAGGCTTTGAGTCTATTAGAGGCAATTCTGCATTTAGAGTCCGATTACAGAGATACAAAAGCACTAATGGCGCGAGTGCAGCAGGAGCTTGCTAAACCAACAAAGCAAATCTGGTCTTCTATCGTACTGATAGCAATCGGCTGGTTAGTTGCTTGGGTCATTGGTCAACCACAGAATCCTCTGAGAGAATCAGCTGGGTGGCTAGGAGGATTATGCAGTGGAATAGCTATTTTACTGATATCGCAGCCAACAACACCGTCTACCCCATGGAAACGGCTACTACAGATGCTGATGTTTGGCGTTATCGGAGCTATTGCCGGAGTCCTAGTCTGGAATATTATTCCCCTGCGCGAAACTCAAGCAATCGATAGAGGCATGTTGGTTTTGATCAAGGCTTTTTTGGGAGCTGCGATCGCAGTTGGAACATTATTCTGGAAACTCAATCGCAGAGATGCTCCCTAAGCATTATCTTACAAAAACAGATACTTGCTGAGGCTGGTAGTCAGAACCCAACTTATTGGCACAAAATCCTAACTCTCGGCTTTGTCCAGGCTCAATTATCCTCCCCCAATCCATCGGAGTGACTACATATTGTGAACCTTGGGGGCGAAAATTACCGTTCCAAGTATTATTAATCGCTGCTTGATTCATCCGGAAGCTCAGTTGCCAATCACCAACACTGGTATTGCTCTGATTAGTTACCTGCATACTGATGCAAAATCCTGTTTGCCAATTTGAATACATTTTAGATGTTACCTCCAGCTGAGATTGGGCAACCTGAGAAACACCAGGGCTTACACGAGGATTTACTTGAGGTTTAGTTATGGGATTCCTAACCACAGGTTCAGGAATTAGTTGTGGCTTGGGAGTTGGCACAGTTACTGGGGTATTTGCCAAGTTATGGGCAAAACTGACTGGTTGTAATAGTCCTTGAAGTAGTCTTTGTTTGGAACCATTAATAGAACTCCAGTTATCTTTGAGGATGCCGCCTGTATCATCACTGTTAGGATTCCAACTCCAGTAGGCGAAACTCAAATCTTGTTGGTTGATATAATCAACTAGCTGTCGTTTCCAAATCCCTTCTTTGGAGTTTCTATCTGTTCTACGACCACCAAATTCTCCAATTAGAATGGGAGCAATTCCTTCTCTAGCAATGTAGTTCCATCCAATTTCCCAGCGATCATAAAGGTTTTCGGGAAAACTGGGTTCGGAAAACCAGGGATGATTGAAGACTCCAGGGCCATACTCATGGGGAGAGTACACTAGTTTGTTGGGACGCGACAAACGCACAGGATAACGCCTTACACCCTCTAGATTACCTCCCCGCCAATGGGTTGAAAGCTTTTGACCGGGAACATTTTTCTCGACACCTTCAACTACAATTAGCCAATTAGGGTTGATGGCAAGAATAATATTACCAGCTCGTTCTGCTGCCAGTCGCCAGTCTGTATTTGGATCATCTGTACCCCAACTGGCGCGGCCATAAGGCTCATTTTTGAGGTCTGCTCCAATTACATTGGCTTGGTTTTTGTAGCGGTTTGCCAACATTTTCCAGGTTTCAATCCAGTCGGTTTCTGTAAACCCGTCGCCATACCATAACTCGGAAATACGTTGGTCGTTAAGTCGGTGAGAGTCCAGTAAAATTAATAATCCTTGCCTATCAGCTTCTTTAATAATGGCGTCCATGACTTCTAATGGCGATTTATCTTCGAGTTCGCGATTAGAACCAATGCTGAAATCAACTCCACTAATATTGGATGCTCTGAGAGTTTGCACAGAGTAAGGTAAGCGGATCAGGTTGTATCCTAAGCTTTTGATCTGCGCTAACATCTCTTTATAATCACGCTTCCACAAGCCGTGGGGGACGTGCATTTCTGTTTCTATGCCAAACCAGTTTACGCCTGTTAGTAATACTGTTTGACCAGTGGTATCAACTATTTTTGAGCCTTGAGTTGAGAGCGGTAGCCTAATAGCAAGGGCAGATTTATTGGGATTGATATAGCTTTGAGAAGGTAAGGCAAATCCAATCAGAGAAGATAAGACTAAGGCTAATCCAAACCAGATGACTCTTGAGAGTACTTTCCAATTAGTCTTTTTTAGTAAAGGATTTTGATTTTTGCTACTACTGCCTTGTCGGTATGACAATTTTGCTAAGCGTTGAGGTTGTCTGCTAGCTGCAGTTACGCCATAGTGATTGCCAGAGCGGAATTTCAACGCTCCTATGTATTCGATAAATCTCAGCACCAGGGCTGATACAGAATTGGTTAGTGATAATAGAGGGTGCAATAAAAATCTAAACATATTTGTTAAAGTAGTGAGGCGATTGACCTAGCTAGTTTGGCGATAAGGCTCCTTGATACCGTGCTAGTGGTTGACGGTGGAAAGCTCAATTAACCAAGGAGATAGCTAAAGGCTCGGAGCGTTTGCGATGTGGCACCCTTATTGATTGGACAAAACCTAGTTTCTTAGGTTCCCAGCAGTGATGGCTGCTTTATCTACAAAATAGCAGTTTTCATTTTATTAAGTGTTAGGCCTTAGGTCTTGGAATTTCCCACTAAAACCCAAAACCTACTTTACAAAGAAGTAAGCAAAGCCCACGTCTTTTAAGCGTGGGATGTAGCGTTAAGGCTTTCAAGCCGCGTTAGCTGTTTGGTTGATCCTCGATTGTAGACATACTATCATTATTAAAAGGGTTGGGAGTTCAACCCTAGGCGTAGGAGATGTTAGACAGGCTGTGCCTGCAATCTCTGCTTGATGCCTGAATCCCACGAATTCAATTCGTGGGAGTGGCTCAAGAGGATATTGACTTGCTCGGGTAAGGGGAATTCTCAGTAGAGGAATTCCAATCTTTTCCATTTCTAATCTCTTAGTTGGAATTTCCATTTCTGATATTCTTAGTTACCTACTAGTAGGTAGACGAGCAGTTCAAAAAAATATCTACTACTTAGTAATGAAGATTTTAGTACCGACTCACCCTTTAACTAATTGCATCAGTTGCTCTACAATAGCTCTAAACTGATATAGACCACCGTTAGCACGAACAATCAAGATACCACCTTCTAGGAGGGAGAAAATTAGTGTTGCCATAACTTTAATATCTCCAGGGAAACTAAACACTCCAGCTTCTCGACCCTCTGTTAGGATCTTCACTAGTCGCGCTTCATTGTCCTGGTAGAATTGGATAACACGTTCAGCCAAAGGATGCTTGAGTGTTTTTAGCTCTGCCCCTAGCATCCCGCAAAGGCAGGCTTTGTCTTGCTCGCCACTAGAGAGGGTAGCTTCAAACAGAGCAAAGTAACGGCTTAGTTTAGTTTCTGGTGACTCAGGCGAGGCAATGATGGCATCGACTAACCGGAGAAAGTCGGGATTGTACCTATCGAGTAGAGCAGCAACTAAGTCGTCCTTGGTTGAGAAGTGATAATGAATACTGGCTTTGCGAATACCAACAGCCTCGCTGATATCAGCGTAGCTCATGGCATTAACTCCTAACTTTTGGATGAGTTCTTGTGCCGTATCTAGGATTTCTGTGCGGGTATCAGTTGACTTCATCCTTTTATCCTACTGATAGGTAGGTAAGTTGTCAAGCATAATTAGGGCTTGCTGAATAAGTTTTTTGCTAAGGAGACAGAAGCAAGCTATTCAAGAGCTTCTAGAGAAGCCTACTCTTCATTACTTAGAAATACAATAATTTATTCACTAAGGGGATTCCTACAGTTTTATAGAAACGGCAAGAATCCGCTAATTTTAAGTTATCTGGAGTCGTAAATTGACCAAAGTTCTAGAAATTCACCTGGAAAATTAGGTCATTATAGTCTTGATCACCGCCACCAAACTTATCTTCAAAACCAAAGGTATTGTCTGCAAGCAGACGGATATGATCAACACTATCAGGGTTGGCTTCCTGGTAAGCAAAATAAGCGAAAGAATCTTGATTGGGCAGATTATCTGGATTTTGTTCTAGAAAATCCCTCACGTTACTATCAACAATTAAGTAGGGAGCAAGGATTACTCCACCGTCGAGAGTTTGATTATTGAAATTGGCTGTACCTTGGTTAGCGACAAATAGCTCTAAATTATCGATGCGCTGAGAGAGAGCCGCTTGGGCATAACCTGCTTCACCAGGGGCAATACCATTGACAGTGCCTTGCTCATCATCAACAATATACAAACCAGCGTAGTTATCGAAAGCTGCCTCCCGGTTTACGGTAAAGTTGGCTTGCACTTGACCACTGATACCTCGCAAATCGATAAGTTCCCTTTGGGTTTGTCCTTGCAGTTGTGTCCCAATTGGGGGATTATCATTGGTTAGCTGGAAGCTCAACTCCATGTCGTTGAAGTCACTCTCGCCTTCACTGGTTTGGTCTTCCCAAAATAGGGTAAATTCACCATTACCTTGCTCTTCAACCCGCAACGAATCAGGCTTACCTTGACCAAGACTTGAGCCTAAGATTACTTTTTCTTCTGAAGCTTGCCCTGCCAACACCTGATCCGTAGTGCTGCCTTGAACCAGATAAAAGACGAGGCGATTGCTACCATCGAATCCTTCTACAATACGGGATAGATCTGTATTAAAACCATCAGGCGGGTTGTTAAGAGCAGAAAGAATTACCCGTGCCTGGGACTGACTAAGGGCAGCTTGCACATAGCCTGCATTCCCTGGCTTTAAACCATTAACCGTGCCTTGTTCGTCTTCGACAGCAAATACTCCAACTTCATTGATTGAATCTTTGCTGTTGGAGAGTAGTTGGAAAGAGAGTTTTGCTGGTTTGTTGTCAGTGATGGTGAAGCTGTTGTCATTGTTGAGAATCAAAGTAAAATTATTGCTTTGATTTGAATTGAGAGTGACTGAAGCTTGGTCATCTTCATTGGGATCATTATTACCTGGATTAGAATCTTGGTCTACTTCGTTAACAGTAGTTACTTCCGCGTTATTGATAATAGTTCCTTCGTCTTCTACATTGGCAGTAATTGTTAGGCTGCGACTGAGATTATCTCTAAGGTTACCAACATCCCATATACCTGTGTTGCTATCATAAGTACCCTGTAGGGTAAATGCAGAAACAAAACTTAGTCCAGAGGGTAATAGGTCAGTTACTTGAATACCACTAGCAACACCAGGTCCATTGTTGGTGAGGGTAAGGGTAAAGTTAATTTGGTCGTCAACGTTGGGATTAGGGTTATCTACTGTTTGTGTTAATTCTAGGTCTGCTGAAGCAGGTACAGTTGGGTTGACAATTATTGTATTGATAATTTCATTATCAAGAGAGTTAAAGTCAGTTTCGTTGCTAATTACGCTAGTTGTACTTCGCAAACTCCCAGCGGCAAGGGGCTTGACGGTAATTGTTACTGTTGCTTCTTCACCACTCTTGATGTTATCTAAATCAGCAATAATTTTTCCATCAAAATCTTGGAAGGCATTACCTTGACTAGCTGTTACCTCAACGAAATTTACACCTGAAGGTAGCTCCTCGGTAAGAGACACTTCTGTAGCATCACCAGAACCATTATTTCTAACAGTCAGGGTATAACTAAAAGTATCTCCTAAATTAACAACACTAGAATCGTCCTCTTTCGTAACTACCAAATTTGGTAGTTCTACAGTCACTGGTTCAATTGTAGTAGTTACAATACTTGCGTCATTACTTGCGTTGGAATCGAAAACACTGCCTTGAACATAAGCACTGCTAAATAAAGTTTCTCCTTCTATTGGAGCAGTAACAGTAATTTCAAATGTCTTAGTTTCTCCACTAGCTAAGTCTCCCAAATCAAAGATAACTTCACTATTAGTTTGAGTAGAAGGAGCAAGGCTAGAGTTGACTAAAGTTGTTCCTTCTCCCAAAGTTTCAGTAACGACGACATTACTAGTATCTACTGCACCGTTGTTGACAACTTCGATTGTGTAAGTAAGTAAACCACCTACTTCCACCTTATTAGTACTGGCAGTTTGGGTAATTGACAGGTCAGTTTCCTCAGAAACAATTACTTTGCCCGGTGAGTAATTACTAAAAACAGGAATTCCTTCATCATCCATAGCTATGGCATAAATAAAGTATTCTCCAGTAGCTATGCCTTGTGTATTCCACAGAAAGTTACTCAGACCGTCAATTTCTGTCAACTCTGTAATCAATGCACCATCAAAGCCAGCATTATCATCATCATAAAATAGGCTAACTTTGGCATCAGAATCACTATCAAAAGCCTCAAAACTAATATCTACTACACCAGTGGTATCAGTATCTGGGGTTAGTAAAGTTACCTCTGGAACATCAGTAGCTCCAAAAGCTGAATAGTTAACTTCTCCTAAACCCGTGTCATCTACTACTTCAATATCCCAGATTCCAGCTTGAGGTTGACCAACAACAACAGTTCTAGTTTTGCTATCCGTTAAGTCATCAACTATGGCAATACCGTTATCTGCAAACTCCGATTCTTGATAAATATTGCCATCAGGATCAATGACCCTAATCTTGACATCATTATTAGCAATATCCCAATCAGCACCCATTACAACCCATTCAGAGTCTAGAGCAACATTCCAACTACCTATTAAAGGTAGTTTGTTACCAAGTAAGTCTACATTTCCTTCCAGGTAGTAGTAGCGAATACCAACATCAACTAACCCAAGGTTAATTTCACCAACAATTGGCAAATTTATTGTTCCCAGGTTAATTTTACCCCAGGCATTAATAAAGTCATTAGAAGTAGTGCTATCATCTCGATATTGAATTTGAGCATTGGCTGAACCCAATGTTTTGTCTTTGAGAAAACCGAAAAGTTTAGTATCTGGAATCTTAACAACAACACTTCCAGAACCATCAAAATTGCCTCTATCAATATCAAGCCTACCTTGAGCTTTTCCTGATATCAGACCACCAATGACATTGAGAGAACCATTGCCTTTAGCAAAGTCTTTATCCCAGTTATATTCTGCTGTACCAGCTATTTTAAACAGCTGCGGGGCTACTATGGAAAGCTCACCACTACCAGCAATACTACTTTCAAAATCTGAGTCTACATCCAGTTTAAGGTTAACTACGGCAGCATCTATCGAATTTGGTAATCCCAGAATATCTTGAGCTAATTGTACTATGGGAACTGTGACCACTGGTCCATAAGAAAAACCAACACCTCCTCCAAACCTAATTGGATCTTCTTTGGATATGTTACTCACCTTACCAGCTATTCGCTGGAAGAAAAAACCAGTTGTGCCAATGGCAATATTAAGATTGTCAAAATCTCCATTTGCACTGTCAATTCTGAGATTAGGCGGTGGCAGAAGAAAACCTACTTCTAAACCAAAATTACGTCCAGATTGCTGCTGTCCACCAAATGCAGGGGGAATAGGTGAACGTGCAGGAAAAGGGAAGTTAATTCTGGTTTTACCTTTAATTTCTTTCTTGGTAGTGTCAACAGATATACCTAGTTCATTTAACCCCCATCCACCAGGCAGTTTAAGATTTTTGACCGAAGCGGAACCAACAACATCTACCTTACCATTTTGAATTCCAATAAAATTTTGACCTGTAAAATCAAGGACAATTTCTGTTTTTTCTAAGACTTTAGTAATAGGGTCTTTGATAGTCAATTGCCCTTGAATTTTCAATTGATCATCGGCACCAACATATTCAACTGACAGGTTTTTAGCATCTACATTAAATAATCCTGGTGGAACAGATTCTTCTAGGAACCTAAACTCTTGCCTTGGAAAAGAAACTTTTGCGCCACCAAAACTTGCACCATTTTGATCAATGATCAGTGAATTAGGGGTTCCATCCAGTTGGATTGCAACCTCACCTAAGTCCAAAGGGAGAGTAAAGTCACCAGTAAGAGCAATTTTGTTGCGTTTAATAGTTAGACTTTTGAAGTCTATATCTACTAAATCTCCCAATTGGAACTGGTTTGGTTCTTTAATATCGGTTAAGGCACTAGTCGTTCCACTTTTAAGATTTAACACAAAGTTTCCTGTGAATAGTGGCTCAGGAATATTGCCTATTAAGGAGAAGATTGTGCCCTCTGATACACGCAGTTCTTGATCATCAAACTCTACATCTGCACTATCTATACGCAGCATACGAGCAATACCACCATCATACCCTAAGAATACGGTGCCACTGCCCTCGCAATCTCCGTCATCATCTGTGTCTTCAAATTCACCACTAGCTAATTCAATTAAGAAGGGAGTTGTGCTTGCACAGTCATCGGTAGTTACATCGTAATTCCATGCTGTTCCCTCATCATTAGTTGCGACAATAACATCCAATTGGTTTGAATTTCCTTTTGGAATCTGAATTTCTCCAGTCTTAGTACCACCAACAAATCCTGTTTCTAGAAGATTTTTACCTTCATATCGAATAATAAAATTATCGGGGATAGTAAAATGTTGGTAGCGAAATTTTGCTACTCCACCACCGTTTGAATCTAGTGTGATTGTCTTTTCGCTTCCCTCAAAACCACCACTATCTGAAACTGTTGCCTGTTCAATTTGGATAACTTGTTCATCTAGGGTGATAGTAGCTAGATCATCTTCAGTTTTTAGCTGCAATAATTGTTCTTCGCCAAGTGCTTCCCCAAGTGCCAACGCCGAAAAAATAGCACCTTCATCACCAGGCGCATCAGACTTATTCAATTGTGAATCTAAAAAATGCCCAAATTCCTCTAACAAAACAGTGGCAATTGCTTGAGAGTTTTGAGCATTATGAGTAATGTACTCTTGTGCAAGATAAATTGTATTAGTCTCTACAGAAAAAGCACCGTTAGCACCATTAATTTCTTCAGATGAACGAATTTCAATTTCTGGCAGTTCTTCAAAATTTTGATTTACCCAGTTATGACGTAATTTCTCTGCACTTTCAGGATCAAAATTATTGCCAAAAACAAGGCTAAACTCTAGCCAAAAGTCTTCATTTACTGCAAATTTAGCCAATATTTTTTTTACAGCCAGCAGAGCTTCAGCTAATTTTTCAGCACTCAAACTATCTGCCAATTCCAAAATCTCTTTCATGGCTTCTCCTAATTTTTGCATCTTTCGTACTTAGAACTCTAGTTATTGGTAGATGCAGATTAAGTTTAAATAATCGCTGCAAGTATTATTTTTCTTTTACAGTATTGGTAACACTTATGTGCACTGTATTGCTTACAGTCCGAAACCCTATACTTTAAAAAATCAGGTTTGAGAGTAGTTGGATTTAGATTATTGGTAGCAATTGCGATCGCAATCTTTTGAATATCTAAACTATGAGTCATAGATTGGTTTTCTCAAACTTTTCCAGCTATCACTGTCCTCGATAAGTAGAACGAACAAAAATAATGAGCAATTCTCTAAAAATTGCACAGGCAAGCTGCTGTTAAGGACTCTAAATACCTTGCTTAAAAGAAGCAGATATAACATTCCTCATTATTTATGTATTTAACAGCTTCTAGCTAGCAAAACTTGGTAGAGGCGATTACTTATTTAGCTGAAATATTCCTTGGCTAAATACTTATCAGAAAACCTTACTTTGCTAAAGTAACAAAGTAATACTCGCCTGGCAAGGCATTATCTAAAACTTTAAGAAAATTTACAAAATTACTTTGATTATTTTTTCAACAGAAAAAAGAGAAGTTTTTTTGTTTGTAAAAAAAAATGTTTGTGACAACACACATCTGAGTATATTTTTATAATAATTTTTTCGAGTTGTGTTAATTAAAGTTTATGTGAAATTGGCTGGTTTCTATTGTCAAGACATTTAAGTGTTGATAGATTAAGTTTGTCGGATAAGACATCATCTACCTCAAGTTTTCTCTGAACTGATTCTAAGAATAGAGATGCGATCGCACAAAAGTGTTCCTAGTAGAATCTGTCGGCAGTAACTAAAATGCCCCTCAACTATGAGAAGCTTCAGTGCAACAGAACTAACTTAATTAAGATTTCTGACTTCTCAAAGCCTTGGTGAATAGGCAAACTAGAGCCTCTGTATTACGCGATTTATTCTTTTCTGCTTGAGGAAGTATGATGAATTTATATATGAGAACTTTTTTAACATTCCTAGGAACTGCGATTGCTTTTACAGGAATCGGATGGAGTGCTCCTGCACAAGCTATCCCTTGCAGAGCATACACAGTTGATGCGCCTGATGAGCCATATCAATACAGAGAAATTAATAACTGTCCCATTTTGAATGGCACATTTACAAATTCTAACTGGAAGGTAGAAATAGGTCAGTGGGAACCTGCCGCCTACTACTACAAAGGAAGAAACCTAAGTAATGGTAGTTCTATTGAACTTATAGATTTTGATGTTACAGGTACTACCGATAGACCACAATACCGATTCTATAACGGAAACGTCACCTACATTGTTAGCTTCCGAGACTCAGACCCAAACACAATCCGGTTAGAGGTTTATCAAAGGGAGCGTAGAATTTTAAACCAATTGCTATATCGTTAAATTGGTAGCTAATCAAACCCCAACAAATCTGCTATTCTGAGTACCTCAGAGATACCTCCTGCAAAAGTTTTGGTCTGATGATTAAGCACTGGATTTAGTCCTAATTAAAAAGCATTCTGTTGGCATTTTAAAGTAAGACTCAGATCTTGCACCATTGTCCCAAAATCCAAAAAACCCGATTTTTAAAAGCTGAAACCCTATTGATTTCGTTGTCATTTAGTTAAAAATCGGGTTTTCAATATCAGGTGCAAGATCTGAGTAAGACTATAGTGAATTTTAAACCTTTACTTCCATTCATTTTCTATAATTTTTCCTGTTATTACTCCATCACTCCAGAGGTCAATTATTATTCTCCAATTTATTTATAACCCAAGAACTGATCAATGCATTCACCTGTTCTGGCACCTCATCATGAGGGCAATGTCCAGCTTGAAGATAGTGTTCGGTTAAATTAGGATAATATTGGCGGAACTTCTCACTCCTTGCCTTTGATTGCATCCAGGGATCTGCTTCTCCCCACAGCATTAACAATGGACAATTCATCTGCTGTAGGAGAATATCAACTTTTTCCCCTTGAGGCGACTTGAAAACTGAGGCAAATACCTTGTGTGCTCCTAAATCACAGGAAGGGCGATGAATTTCTGACACCAATTGCTCTGTAACTGCACTTTGGTCAAGATAAACTTTCTGGAGGGTTTTACGAATTACCGAAGGTTGCCGCAAGTATTGGAATAAGAGAAAGCTTGCCCAAGGGTGCAGCAAAATTGAGCGAGATACATTGCCAAGTAATTTTCGTAGAGGATTGCTAGGAGTAGCTACCTTGGCATCGCTAAAAGGACCAGCACTATTGAGTAAAATTAAACCAACAGCCGATTGAGAGCGCTGCGCTGCTACACAGAGCGAACAATAACCACCTAAGGAATTCCCTGCTAAGACAACGGCTTGACCGATAACATCTGTGATAAAATCGTGCAGTTGGTCGCGCCACAGGTTTCCACTATACTGCCAATCTGGCTTAGAGGAACGACCAAAACCCAAGAGGTCTATTGCCCAAACTTCAAAATCTTGCTGTAGTTGAG
Organism: Symploca sp. SIO3C6; assembly: GCA_010692425.1. Taxonomy (GTDB): domain Bacteria; phylum Cyanobacteriota; class Cyanobacteriia; order Cyanobacteriales; family Coleofasciculaceae; genus SIO3C6. Next base: position 338,987 of record JAAHHJ010000002.1, read on the forward strand.
CGATATTCTTGCGCCAATGGTCTGTAGATGCCCCAAACCCATGAACTAAAAGTAACGGTGGGCGTCCTGATTGCTGTTGACCAGCTTGTACATAGTATATAGACTGGTCACGCCACTGCCAATATTTGCCTGGTATAGGAGTGGAAGAAGTAGCTTGTAGTATTTGTATAGTCACGATTATTAAGTTACTTGCCGCTCAATTTCTGTTCGCCATAGACCTTTACATAAAGTAATATAATATAGGTCGCTGTAAACAGAAAGCGAAAAAAACCCCAGGTATTACTGGATTTATTGTAAACACTTGAAACTAAAGAGAGTAAAGAAGTGTCTGTCGAGACCATTGAGAAGCGTTCTACAGTACGTAAACACGCGCCTCGCTATCGCGTTTTACTTCATAATGATGACTTTAATCCCATGGAGCATGTGGTTAAGGCGTTGCTGACAACAGTGGCAAGTTTAACACAACCACAAGCCGTCAGCATCATGATGGAAGCCCATAATAGCGGCATCGCCTTAGTAATTACTTGCGCCCAAGAGCATGCCGAGTTTTACTGTGAAACCTTAAAGAACCATGGCTTGACTTGTACCATTGAACCTGATGAGTAGAGGGTTCTGAGACGTTAATTTTCAAACCCAAAAAACTATTTAAGAAACTAAGGCGATATCCAGCGCCAGCGCGGCTTGGTATATTTATTATTACCTTGCTGCTGCTTTGGCTACCTATAGCTACTCCCATTTATTTGTTGGGAACTGACCAAAACTTGGTCAGTATAATGGCCATGGGAGTGCTGTTTACAGAATTTTTACTGCTGCTTAAACTTGTCTGGGGGCCTTTAGTCTACCAACAATCTCGAATCTTTGTAGATTACGGCTTAGAGCGAACACGCCAAAACTTTCAAGAGTTATTAATAGGCTTAGGTATTGGTCTGTTAATGACTTTTAGTCTGTTTACCTTGGAAGGTTTGCTGGGTTGGCTGGAATTCCGGAAGCAGCAAGTGGTAATGCCACGATTAATCTTAGAAGGATTAGCCAGTGCTGTTGGTATTGCTTTTGCCGAAGAATTGTTCTTTCGTGGTTGGTTGTTGGATGAGTTGCAGCGAGACTACAGTCTTAAGGTATCTCTGTGGGTTGATGCGATTATTTTTGCTGTGCTGCATTTCCTAAAACCGCTTTCAGAAATTATACGTACCTTAGCAGAATTTCCTGGTTTGTTGCTGTTAGGATTGACCCTAGTTTGGGCAAAGCGAATTTCCAGCAGAGGTACTTCGCTAAGGTACCAAGGGCGTCTTGGTCTGCCCATAGGTTTGCATGCTGGTCTTGTCTGGGGCTACTATATAATCAGCGTCGGTCAACTTGTAAAATACTCTGACCAGGTTGCACCTTGGATTACAGGTATTAATGGCAACCCGATTGCTGGATTCCTAGGGTGGCTATTTATGGGTGTGCTTGCACTCTGGATCAGGAAGCGCTCTTCCATGGGGTAATTGCCAAGGTTTTTAAAAAATGAATAAAGAATATCTAGAAGTGGAACGCTACCACTTTGTACTAATACTTGGCAAGCTACGTTAACGCTAACAAATAGGTTAATCCCTAGTTTGTAATTCAGAATTTCTAATTGATAACTACGAATTCTAAACTTCTACAGCTTAACTGTGAACTCCTAGAATTTATGGGTTATTTATTCAATAAAGCCTAATTAGAAAATCATTAGCGTAAATAGGGTGCATCTTCACCAAAAACGTTCCTATTTTAATTGCTGGTGTGAGTTTTTTATATGAGTAAAAATCAATTTAATTGTATTGGTAGGATAAGTTTGTTCTGCTTACTAGCAAGCAGTTTTCCTGTGGCAACAATACCTGCTGTCGCCGCCAATACCGAGGCATTCACTATAGAGTCAAATTCTTTAACTTTTGATGCTAGTTCACAACCTGTTGATTCGGAAATCCTAGCTCAATTAGTAGAAAATGATTCTCCAAAGCCATCTGAAACAGTACAGGTAAACTCTGTGACTCAATTTCTAGAGAGAAATGCTCTAGAATCAGCTTCTATGCAACAGGTAACTTCTGTTTCTCAACTATCAGATGTGAGGCCTGGAGACTGGGCATATGAAGCCCTTAGAAGCTTAGTGGAACGTTATGGTTGCATTGCTGGATACCCAGATGGTACCTTTCGCGGCAACCGCGCTCTCACTCGTTATGAGTTTGCTGCCGGCTTAAACGCCTGTTTGCAACAAATTGAGAGATTAATCATCGCTAGTACACCTGACTCCTTCAATGGAGATGATTTAACCACACTGCAACGATTACTGGATGAATTTGACGCAGAACTTACCACCTTGGGAGCGCGGGTAGATAGTCTAGAAGAACGTACTACCTTTTTAGAAAATAACCAGTTTTCTACTACTACTAAGCTCAATGGTGAGGTAATCTTTTCAATTATTGGTGCTACCGGTGGAGATAAAGATGACAGCGATGGTGTTGAAGGAGATGACGCTAATGTCATCCTGACTAACCGAGTAAGATTGAATCTTACTACCAGTTTTACAGGTAAAGATACACTGATCACAGGTTTACAAGCTCATAACTTTGGTGGCGCTGTAGATGGTTCTGGTAGTGTTCAAAATACCTTATTCCCAAATTCATCTTTCCTCAGTGAAGGCTCAACCAAATTGAGTTCTGAACCTCAATTTCCCAGATTTAATCCTCAAGATCTTTCTGAGATTAGTGCTAACTCAGTTGAACTCTATAAGTTACTTTACATTTTCCCAGCTCCAGCTCTCAAAAATGTAACCTTATTTGCTGGAACTGCAGCTGAAGTTTCAGATGCCTTCCCAGCCATTATTCCTTTTTCCAGTGAAGGGCAAGGAGCAATCTCTCGCTTTGCTACTTTGAATCCAGTTGTGCGCGTATCTGGTGGTACTTCTGGGAGGGGTTTGGCCTCACCAGTAGGTTTGATTTGGAATATTTCTGAGCAAGTAGACTTTCGTGCTCTTTATGCCAGCGTCAATGCCTCAATTCCTAACCAGAATGATAATAATGTGCTAGGAGCAGGCTTTTTTGGTGGTAGCTCAGTAGCATCAGCACAGTTGACGATTCGTCCCAGCGACAATATCGATGTGGGCATTAACTATGCCCATAGCTACCATGACCTCAATATTATGGGTACAGGCTTGTCTAGATTCTCTGCTCAACCCCTATTTATTCCTGGATCTGACCTTTTCAATACCCCTGTCAATATTAATTCCGTGGGGGCGACTGTAGCTTGGCGGGTAGCACCAAAAGTCACTTTGACTGGCTACGGTTCCTATTTCTTTGTTGATGCTGCTGCTGGCCCTGACGCTTCTTCAGATTTCAGCAGTTGGATGGCAGGCGTCTATTTTACAGACTTATTTAGAGAGGGTAACACCGCAGGCCTACTGTTTGGACAACCTTTGCACCGAGTTAGTGCTGATGGTGCTGCCGAGTTAACAGAGCCTAATGTTGACCGCGCTACCCCTTACCATTTGGAGGCTTTTTACAAGTTTAAAGTTAACGACAATATTAGCATTACCCCTGGTGCCTTTGTTCTGTTTAATCCAGAAAGTGATGCCAATAATGATACAACTTTGGTAGGTGTACTGCGCACCACTTTTTCTTTCTAAGTTAATTGTTGATTGTTCATTGCTCATTGCTCATAGTTTATGGCAATCAACAATGAACAATCGATGTTTTGCGATCACACCGATACAAAACTAGACTCACTTAGAGAAGTAGTATTTACTCCGTTAAAAGTAGCTAAGATTTCATCTCCTAAACGTATTTCATTATCTTGTAAAGAAAGTTGACTAAAAGTCAGGCCATCTGCCATACCAATCAAATCAACACCAGTTTCAAAGTCCATGATAGTATCGGTTCCTTCACCAATAGCAATGACAAAGGTATCAATGCCGTAACCATTGCCAGAGTCATCCCCAGTCAAAGTATCATTGCCGAGGCCACCGTGTAGGATGTCATCACCATCATCTCCCCAAAGTTGGTCATTACCTACACCACCAAAGAGAGTATCATTACCTGCCTTACCACCGATACGATCATTACCTGCACCTCCATCGATAAAGTCATTACCACCAGCAGTACCAGACTGAGAACTGCGGCGGTTTAGGTCTCCGCGCAGCACATCATTACCGTCTTGACCAAAGATTTTGTCATCACCAAAACCACCGGCAATAGTATCATTACCTGCACCACTATTGAGATAGTCATTACCACTATCACCCTGAATCCTGTCATTGCCATCCTCGGCAAAGGTAATACTATCGAAAACTTCAATACTGACTAATTCAGGAGAAACCTCTGGTTCTCCTGCTTGATCGAGTTCTTCAATCAATACTAAACCAACTCCTGGAGCATAGTATTTGAACTCTTGCACATTGGGTTCTAGAACTGTAGATTCTAGTGTCTGCAGAACATTGTTAAAGCTGCCAAAATTGATTGAAACTGACTCTTCTAAACTGACGACTTCAGCTTCATCTTCAGCTACCCCTAGGAAAAATTCTTGATAGTAACTGTCTCCAATCATAGGATTGGCTTCCATGATGAAACCCGGTAAGGCTCCATTAACACCAGCTTCCCAAGAACCATCATTATTGGTGCCAATCAAATCACCATTGTCGTTATACTCAAAGTTGGTAGAAAATTCACCTAAATACCAGACATTACCCGTTGTATCCTGGGCGTACCAATCGAAGGTGTCCTCAACCAAAACATCGTTAACATAGGCAATATCTCGCACCACTTGAGTGGTGACACCGAAAACATTCTTGGAGTCAAAAGTGACAAAAGTTTCATTTCTTTCTAGCTCAACCTCTCCAGTTTCTTCATCGACTTTTTCTACTTCATAGGTGTAGACAGTTCCTGGATTCAGAGGGAAGTATGTGTTATCGATAGATGTTCCTGATTCAAAAGTAGTGCTACTGAAATCTGGCAGTATTGTTTCACCATCATCCGGCGTGTTTATGGGGTCAGGGGAGGAACCAATTTCGCCGTCTTCTTGGATTTCCCCGCTCATTTCGTCTTCAATGTCATCGTCATTGAGCTCGAGGAAATCCTCAATCTCTTCGAGGTCTTCTTCTAAATCTTCGAGTTCCTCTTTGATATCTTCAAGGTCTTCAATATCGTCATCGTCATCTTCATCTTCATCATCGTCATCTTCGTCATCATCGAGGCCGAGAGCATCTTCAATTTCATCAATATCCTCATCTAAATCTTCAACTTCCTCCTTGAGGTCTTCAAAGTTTTCAATATCGTCATCGTCATCTTCTTCATCATCGTCGTCATCAAGACCAAGAGCATCTTCAATTTCATCGAGTTCTTCATCTAACTCTTCAACTTCCTCCTTGAGTTCGAGGAAATCCTCAATCTCTTCGAGGTCTTCTTCTAAATCTTCGAGTTCCTCTTTGATATCTTCAAGGTCTTCAATATCGTCATCGTCATCTTCTTCATCATCGTCATCTTCGTCATCATCGAGGCCGAGAGCATCTTCAATCTCATCAATATCCTCATCTAAATCTTCAACTTCCTCCTTGAGGTCTTCAAAGTTTTCAATATCGTCATCGTCATCTTCTTCATCATCGTCGTCATCAAGACCAAGAGCATCTTCAATTTCATCGAGTTCTTCATCTAACTCTTCAACTTCCTCCTTGAGTTCGAGGAAATCCTCAATCTCTTCGAGGTCTTCTTCTAAATCTTCGAGTTCCTCTTTGATATCTTCAAGGTCTTCAATATCGTCATCGTCATC
>JAAHHJ010000002.1:344861-345477 GCA_010692425.1 Symploca sp. SIO3C6
GTTCTTCATCTAACTCTTCAACTTCCTCCTTGAGTTCGAGGAAATCCTCAATCTCTTCGAGGTCTTCTTCTAAATCTTCGAGTTCCTCTTTGATATCTTCAAGGTCTTCAATATCGTCATCGTCATCATCATCTTCATCATCGTCATCGTCGTCATCATCGAGACCAAGAGCATCTTCAATCTCATCAATATCCTCATCTAAATCTTCAATTTCATCTTTGAGGTCTTCAAAGTTTTCAATATCGTCATCGTCATCTTCTTCATCATCGTCATCGTCGTCATCAAGACCAAGAGCATCTTCAATTTCATCGAGTTCTTCATCTAACTCTTCAACTTCCTCCTTGAGTTCGAGAAAATCCTCAATCTCTTCGAGGTCTTCTTCTAAATCTTCGAGTTCCTCTTTGATATCTTCAAGGTCTTCAATATCGTCATCGTCATCATCATCTTCATCATCGTCATCGTCGTCATCATCGAGACCAAGAGCATCTTCAATCTCATCAATATCCTCATCTAAATCTTCAATTTCATCTTTGAGGTCTTCAAAGTTTTCAATATCGTCATCGTCATCTTCTTCATCATCGTCATCGTCGTCATCAAGACCAAGAGCATCTTCAAT
>JAAHHJ010000002.1:345577-365226 GCA_010692425.1 Symploca sp. SIO3C6
CAATCTCATCAATATCCTCATCTAAATCTTCAATTTCATCTTTGAGGTCTTCAAAGTTTTCAATATCGTCATCGTCATCTTCTTCATCATCGTCATCGTCGTCATCAAGACCAAGAGCATCTTCAATCTCATCGAGGTCTTCTTCTAACTCTTCAAGTTCTTCCTTAAGGTCTTCAAAATCAATAAGAGCATCTGCCTCTAATGTAGTGGAACTGAAATCTGGAAAAGTTGCCATTATTTTTCTCCTTATTTTTTTTCTGGTTCAATATATATTTATCTGGAGCTGAAGATAATCTCACTTTTCACCCTGCTCGTTAGACTCCTTCAACCCTTCGCTCTATTTCTAATCAAAGAATGTCAAGAACTTGGAAAGATTTACATTAGTTAATTATTTTCTGATTCGTACCATCAGCTGGAGAGGTTAAGTATAGAGGAAATAGTGAATGCGATCGCATGCAGGCGCTGGCACTAACGCGCCAATCACTCCGCGCTAGCCCTTAGGACTAATCACTTATTACTCATGTTAGGAAGAAGCATTAAATCTAGAATACTAACCTCTCTCCCAGCCCCTCGCCTTGTAGGAGAGGGGAGTAAGAGATTCAAGGATACTATGTTCCGTTTATTTACACCCACCTACTTAAGACGATTGGGGTGCTAGTTTTAAAATTTCACTATAATTTATAGCTAAGTAGCTTTTATTTTCGGTTAAGGCAGTAGTTCAAGGCTATCTATAAGTTTTAAGGACATGACATGATCTGACCGCATAATGCTATCCTGGCAAGTTATAGGCAATCAATCTTGTAGATCCCAAAGTTAATACAGCTAATGCTCGATATAATAGGAGCTGATCCTCTAGATTTTTGTCCTATGATGTCTGTCGAACAAATTACTCAAGAAGCTTTATCATTGCCTAGTAATCTCAGAATTCAGTTAGTAGATAAACTAATAGCTAGCCTTGAGATGGATGTAGATGAAAACACTCATGCTGTTTGGCTTACTGAAGCTAAAAGGCGACAGGATGAAATTCGCAGTGGAATCATTCAACCTATTCCGGGTGAAGAAGCTCTAGCGCAGGTTCGACAAATCTTTAGTTAATGAAGTATGTTTTTTATCCTGAAGCATTGAATGAATATTCAAAAGCTGTTCGATATTATGCTGAGCAGCGCGTTGATTTAGCACAATCATTTATTAATGCAGTTGAGGATGCAATCTATCGCCTAAAGGAATCACCAAACCGCTATCCTATTATTGAGGGTGATCTCCGGCGCTGCTTGATAGGAACATTTCCCTATGGAATCCTGTATAGCCTTGAGCAAGATTAGATACTCATCTTGGCAGTAATGCACTGTAATCGAAAACCAGGTTATTGGAAATCAAGGTTGGAGTAGCAGATTCCAACTAACAATTTCTTAGAGCGCTGTAACAAAAATAGTTGGTGTAACCTTGTTCCTGTGTCATCTTTAAGCTGCAAGTGCCATATTGGAGAAAATATCAAGTTGCTCCTGAGATTTCAGAATGTTGGAATGGTTGGCAGCCGCAACAGGTGTAGAGTTAGGCAAGTTAGTGCTTGAGCAAGTGTTAAATCTAGGAAAAGCCACGCTGGAAGACTATGTGAAGGACTTTTTTAAGGACTGTATTGAGACTGGAGTTGCACGGGCAAATATAGAAGTCTTGAAAAAGCCAATGGCCGAAGCTATCGGTGTTTTTATCAAGCGATTTATTAAAGAACTCCAGATTAACGATATTCCCGAAACTAGTATTGAGCATCACTACAAAGCTACCATTAAGCGGTTTGTCAAAGATAAGACTGTACGTCCAATATTGGGCAAAGCTTTTGAAACCGATTGCAAGCAGATTGATTACACTCAATTGCAGCGCATTTGGACACAACAGTATCAAGACAGCCGCTGGCAATTTCCTGCTGAAGAGTTTGGTTGGCGTGGGGTTGCCAAAGAATATGTGTATGAAGTTAAAGGTATTATTAAAGCTAATGTAGAGCTGCGATCGCTTCTTGAGACTCAACTACTGGAAGATATTGCCAGGAACACTGCTAAAATTTCACCTGGTTTTGATATTGCTAAGTACCGGGATAGCTTGCAATGCAGTTATGGTTATCTAAAGCTGTATACTCTCGACAGTACTGATCGTGTTGATGCTATCAAGCTGTGGAATATGTTCATTGAGCAAACGGTGCGGGAAGCTTTACCACCGATGCGCTATGAGTTGCCACTTGATTTGAAACGCCAATTGCAAGAACAGGGACAATTGGAAGATGATTTATCCCCTGAAGCGTTGGAACACTATCGTTACGAGTATTTTCAAAAACCATCGCAGAAGGTGTTAGAAGCAGTAGCGGATTCTCAACATGCCGTTATTCTGGGTGATCCTGGTGCTGGAAAGTCTACTCTGTTGCAGTATTTAGCTTTGGATTGGGTTGAGGGGAAAACTGAAACGCTTCCATTGTTAATTGAGTTACGAGAATATACTATCGCTAAAGTTAATAGCTTTCTCGAATTTCTTCACTGTGGACGTGGTGCAGATTGGCAGTTTGACCAACAGCAATTACATGAGCATTTACTAGAGCATCAAACCCTGGTCATGTTTGATGGCTTAGATGAAGTGTTTGACCGCCTAACTCAATCTACCATCATTGATGATATTATTCGCTTTCGTCAGCAATATCCTCAAGCGCGGGTATTGGTTACATCGCGGATTATTGGTTACAATCCTGAACGTTTTCAACACGCTAAGTTTAGCCAATTCACCATTCAACCATTAGATGATGAAGAAATCCACGAATTCATAAATCGCTGGTATGACTTGGCAATGGGTACTGATGTTGATCGAGAAAGATTAAAACAGCGTTTACAGGATGCGATCGCAAATTCCAAAGCTATCCAAAATTTAGCAGACAATCCCCTGCTATTGACGATGATGGCGATTTTGAATCGACGTCAGGAATTACCACATGATCGCGCTGATTTATATGATCAGGCTTCGCGGGTTCTATTGTACCACTGGGATGTGGATCATAAGCGCTTACAGTTACCAATGGATGCAATTGGGCGGCGAGAAAAACAGGAGATGTTGCGCCTGATTGCTTATGAGATGCAGGCGGGTGAAGAAGGGCTGAAGGGAAATCTGATTAGCGCGGAAAGGTTAACACGAATATTGACTGATTATTTGCGTGAGCAAGGTTTTAGTGAACCCCGTGAGAAAGCAAATCGCTTGATTCAGCAGTTACGAGAGCGGAATTTTATTCTCTGTTATCGAGGTGCAGATACTTATGGGTTTGTTCATCGCACCTTTTTGGAATATTTCTGTGCAGTAGAGATTGTAAATCGGTTTGAGAAGCAGCAGACTCTGAGTTTTGAGCAGTTGCGGGATAAGGTGTTTGGGGAACATTGGGAAGATGAAACCTGGCATGAGGTGTTACAGCTGATTTGCAGTAAGCTCGATGCAAAATTTGTTGGAGAGTTAATTGAGTTTTTGTTGGAATTGGATGGAAATTTACTACGAGTCTATCTTGCAGTTGACTGCTTGGCAGAGGTCAAAAATCGCAGCTCAATTTTAGAAGTAGATGAAAAACTATTTGAACAAGTGAAGAACTTAACGCTACTTAAGGGGAAAAAATGGGTAAGAGCAAAGGCTATCAATTGTATGGCAAAAGGTTGGGGAAATAATGCCCAATCTCTATCTTGGTTATTATCTCGCTTTCACGGTTATGAACACCCTGTTGTTTTTAAAGAATTAATATCTGAATTGTCTAGAAGATGGAAGGATAAGTTAGAAGTTTTAGCTTTATTAAAGAATTGTGCGCAGTCACATAAGGATATATTTGTTAGATCTGATGCTATAGAAGGATTAGCCAGAGGATGGCATAGTCAGCCCAATATGTTTAATGTATTCGATTTTTTGTGTGATTGTGTTGTCCACGAAGACTCCGTTAACTATACTGCCAAAGACTTGGTCATATTTCCTCACCCGAAGAAAGCGGCTATAGAAGCTCTCGTTACTTACTACTCTAAGCGTCCCAAAACTTTGGACTTACTTTGTAATAGCGTTGTTTGTGATCCTGGAGGGTACATACGAAAGCTATCGCTGGAAGCCCTGCTTACACACTATCCCACCCACCCCAAAACCATCGAACTACTGCGCGACAGAGCCACAAATGACCCTGACGCACAACTTCGAGAATGGGCAACAGAGCAATTAAATAAGATGGAATCGTTAGAAAATGGAGGTCATCAACCAGAAGCGATCGCGTCAACAAAGAACCCGATGAGCAACAATGAGAATGGGCAACAGAGCAATTAAAAGTCCAACATAATGCAAAGCCTAAATATTGAGCAAACAATGACTGCCTGGACATCTATATCCAAAACTATCTTTGTCCCGCATACCGAAGCAGAATATGAACACCTAGTTGAAATCCTAGATAATCTGATTGATCAAGTCGGTGAAGACGAAACTCATCCCCTTGCTTCTATGATGGAAGTTATTTGTGTATTGATAGAAACCTATGAAGACAAGCATATTCCTGATATAGAAGAAGTCGCTTGGGAATGACTCGTCCTACTTCACTTTGGAAATGGCAAAAACCCAAAGGATCTAGCCACTGGCGGCTAGATCCCTGAGAGTGCAAAAGACTGAGTTTGTTTTCAACAAGTAGACTTTCCGACTACCAATCGCAGCTAACTAAGGTTTACAACTTCTACAGATTAACCTTTCTTCTACCAACATAGTCGAGCCTTTCCTGACCTTGGTTTGGCTTGTCTCGGTTACTCCCGAAACCACGCCACTTATATCTATGCTTGGCTGGTCTCTACTGTAGATGGGTCACAGACCGAGAAGATTGCCATGCCCATGCCCATTAACTTGGTTTTTATCCAGTTTTGATCTGGAGTACAATCTCCATGACTTAAAACTATCACAGCTGCTATAGCTCGCCATATGCTTTTTACTAAAGTTAATTAGTCTTTACAAAGCTAAATTTTGACTTCAAACTAAGAAAGGAAAAGTGCTAACCTAACTCAAAGCAACTGATTATAAAACGGCAGTCCTATGTGGCAACTTGAGTAACCGTGTCATAATGGAAATAGCTTGCGGTCCTGAAGTCGGGGCTACTTGTTTATCGAAATTAATATGGGTCAAATACCCCACCGTCTATACGGTGTATAAAATTGGATGGGGATTTAACCCCATCCAATTTGTCCCCGCGTCTTTAAAATTCCTTTGGTAACAAATTTTTCAAGGTACGCCGGGACTCGGCCCCACCCAAACAGTAAACACTGTTTGAAAGCAAGAGCGCTGAATTAACAGCGCCTAAAAGGAGATAACCCGACGCCAAAAAGGCAATCGTCGGGTACGGTGGGAACCCGATCAAAACGGGATATATGGGATGAAAGTTCGATAGAATCTCCCTTTTTCTAAAATTTTGATCGGTACTGACTTTAGTTCCATCAGTTTCTTATTCTCCATTTTCGACGTGGGAGACTAGCTTGCTTGTACCTGAGCTAACTACTTGAGTGTTGTTAAAGCATGAAATACAAGACTTTCAGGGGTATTGCTCAAATAACTTCAGACCAGGATCACAGGCGTAGTGTTCCTTTCTCTACCGCAATTCTACTGAGTAAGTGTTGATAAATCGCAATTGGTTTTCAGTAATTTCTCTGATCACAAACCAGGATAAAGGGGATTAAAGTGTGAATCGTAGTATATACCAAGTTTTATGGCTATCAAAACGGCTTTAGTCACCAAACAACCCGAAATCGGTCAGCTAGTTCGCGAACTTCGGCTTTCTACCGAACTGACACAAGAAAAGTTTGCTGCTGCTTTGGGCGTTACCTACCCCACAATTAGCCGGTGGGAGAATGGACACACCAAGCCTTCTCCCCTAGCAATACAAAAGATTGAGCTTCATCTCAGGCGGATGGGTGAGCAAGGGCGTTACTTGCTACAGAGGTATTTGGAAAATTAGTTTAGTCAACAGTTACCAGTCTTCACCAATCACTTCTCGGCGACTTATCCCCTCAAAGGAGATAAGCTGGAAACAAGGATCAGGTTTGCTTGCTTTATACTCTCCAAAGCAAGATTATCTCAACTAAGAATAATTTTTCTGATTTAACTGGTAACTGTTCAATGACTACTGACAAATATTTTGGCAATTGGTAGTACCTCAACTAATTCTCTAATTTCAGTCCAGTTTTCAGAAAGTTGGGGTTTGGCAGACAATAATTGAATGCTATACTCAAGATCGATATTTCTAGGGGGAAAGAATATCACTAGCGCCGAGCACTTTCAACGTACTCAGCTGTGCTTGGGTTAAACCTTTAACCCCAGTGATGTTCATCTCCTCATAAGGTCTTTGGGTTCTGAGGGTTTTCAGACACTTACCTGTTTTAATATCCCAAAGCTTGATGGTTTCATCTTGAGAGCCACTAGCTAAGGTTTGACCATCTGGACTGAAGGCAACAGACCATACTAAATTAGTATGTCCTTGGAGGGTTTGGAGACATTCACCGCTACTGAGATCCCATAACTTCACTGTATGATCACTGCTACCACTAGCTAGAATTTTACCTTGAGGACTGAAGGCGACTGACCAAACTCGACTAGTGTGACCCTGTAAAGTTTGGCAGCATTCACCACTGTTTAGATCCCATAGCTTTACTGTATGATCCCCACTGCCACTAGCCAGAGTGTGACCATCAGGGCTAAAAGCTACTGTCCAAACCCAGTTAGTGTGTCCTTGCAATACCTGGAGACATTTAGCTGTGCTAATATCCCATAATCTCACTGTATGGTCATAACTTCCGCTAGCCAGAATTGTACTATTGGGGCTATTTTTGCTCTTTAGAGGAGCAAAAGCAACTGAACAAACCCAATTAGCATGACCTTGCAAGCTTTGAAAGCATTGACCACTACTAAGATCCCATAACTTTACTGTATGATCTCCACTGCCACTAGCTAAGATATAGCTATCTAGACTACGCAATTGTCTGTTCTGTTTAATTTTTGTAGGTTCTTGCTCCCCTACTGTCAACCCCTCAACATCTGCGTGATCCATTACTAGCTCTTGTTCAGAAACTTTGCTAACACAAACAGGTATAGCTGTACTCAAAGCATGGTGTTGGGGAGCAAAAGCAACTGACCAAACTCGACTGCGATGTCCTTGCAAAGTTTGGTAACATTTGCCAGTACTCATATTCCATAGTCTGACAGTTTGATCACTGCTACCACTGGCTAGAGTATCACCATCGGGACTAAAAGCGACTGATCCAACCCAGTTATTAGTATGTCCCTGTAGCACTTGGCGACATTGACCACTATTAATATCCCATACCTTGACAGTATAGTCATCATTACCACTGACTAAAGTTTTGCCGTCGGGGCTGAAGGCAACAGACCAGATACGATTAGTATATCCTTGTATTGTTTTGTAGCACTTGCAGTTGCTGAGGCCCCATAACTTGACTGTATGATCTCCGCTGCCACTGGCTAAGATATAGCCATCAGGGCTAAAAGCAACTGAACGTACCCAATTAGTATGCCCTTGTAGAGTTTGGTAACATTGAGCTGTGTTTAGGTTCCAAAGCTTAATCGTTTGGTCTTCACTACCACTAGCTAAAGTGTAACCATCAGGGCTAAAAGCAACTGAACGGACCCAACTAGCATGTCCCTTTAGTGTTTGCAAACACTCACCACTACTAAGCTGCCATAACTTAACAGTTTTGTCACTGCTACTACTGGCTAAGCTTTGACTATCAGGACTAAAGGCTAGGGACCAAACTATTTGGCTATGTCCTTGTAAAGTTTTGCAACATAGACCTGTACTTAAATCCCATATTTTTACGGTAGAATCATCACTACTACTAGCTAAGGTATCACCTTTAGGACTAAAGGCAACTGAACGCACCCAACCGCTATGTCCTCGCAAGGTATGGAGGCATTGACTGCTGCCAAGATCCCATAGCTTCACTGTTTGGTCTTCACTGCCACTAGCCAGAGTGTGACCATCAGAGCTAAAGGCTACTGACCAAATTTGTGAGCTATGACCTGGTAAGGTTTGAAGACATTCACCACTGCTGGGATTCCATAATTTTACACTATGGTCTTCACCAGCACTAGCTAAAATTTGACCATCAGGGCTAAAAGCTATTGACCAAATCCAGCTATTATTAACCTTGAGGGTTAAGAGTTTTTTGGCATCGGCAACTTGCCAGAGATGAATTTCACCATCAGCACTGCCTGTAGCCAAGATTTTGCCATCGGGGCTAAAGGCTACCGACAGAGTCATACCCAAAGTTTCAGTAAAAACTGACTTAGCTAAGTCAGCATGGGCGAAATTGACTTTATGCAAGTTTACCCCTTGGAGGTTGGCTTGCCAAATCGTCAGATAAGAAAAATCATAGCTGCTCAAATCTAGCTTTAGTTGCTGAAGCAGATTGATGATATTTCCACCTATATATCCTGTCAGGTGTTCTAATTTTCCAGCCCCTAATTCTATCCCTTGCTTGCCGGATGAAAAGGGTTCATTTTGGTTAAAACTAACTGAGACTTTATTACCTTGGGCAGCACTATGTACAAGGGATTGTCTCTTGGGCAGCGCTAAATGCTCTCGCAAGTTGGAGAGAATTTGATGCAGTTGATTTTCAATACCTTGGGGAGAACCTAAATTGGCGACTAATTTATCAATTACTGGTTGTAAAATTAGGCGAATTTGAGTATCTCTAACATAATCTTTAGCTTGAGCCTTGACTATAGCATGACTCCGGAACAGGTCAATTTTCTGGGTGCCAATTTCTTCACTAATCTGTTCAATAAAGCGATGGACAAGGTACTCCATAACTACAGGTTGTTGGGTAAAACCTATAGTAGTTTTTTCAATTAATGAACGACGCTGTAAAGAAGCTAATGCCTGTAGGAGTTCACTGGCTGATACCACAGACACAAAATCTGTTCGCAAGTCAGAAAATGATACTGGCTCTCTATTGATAGCTAGCCAGTACATAATTTCTTGTTCAATCTTGCTCAAGCGTTGAAGCTGCTGTTCTAAGAGATCACGAATATCATCAAAGATAAAAAAATCATGTTTTAAAAATTCTAGAAAACTAGAAATATTGCTGTCAAAAAAATCTCTAACTGTAGCCGCTACAATCTTCAACGCCAAGGGATTGCCAGCATAGTGTTCAATTAAGTCCTGCCACTGGTTATCTGAACCAGTGAAAGCACCCTTAGTTTGAAAAATTTCTCGTCCTTCCAGTGCAGGCAAACCTGTTAATTGCCAGCAGCGAACAGGTAGAGTTTCACCCTCTAAAGCTGCTAACCCTTGTGGTTTTTCCCTAGATGTTAGCATCAAGCAGCTATTGTGGGGAGTTTCACCTAAACAATTGAATAGTTGAGCATATCCTTCATACCCGTTGCGATAGCGTCCAGTAACATCACCACTCTCTAGAATCGATTCGACATTATCTAAGACTAATAAACAGCGATTTTCTCGTAAGAGAGTAATTAATCGCAATACTCGTTCATCAAAAGTTTCAGGTACATCACATTGGTGCTGCTGAGAAAAGAATTGAATCAAGTTGGCAAGTAAATCTTCGACAGCTGGTGTATTGCGGAGGCTACGCCAGATAATATAATCAAACTTATGCTGAATTTGTGTTGCTAGCTTTACAGACAAAGCAGTTTTACCAATGCCGCCCATGCCTAGCAGCATTACTAGTCGGCAATGATCATTGATAATCCATTGCTCAAGAGCAGCAAGTTCAGTGGTGCGATTATAGAAAACAGAGACATCAATAGCTTCTCCCCAATCTTGACAGGATTTAGTAATCGCATCCTCGGAATTATTCACTATCGGTGAGGAGGAAATTTGTTCATCTAAATCAGCAAATTCTTTCCACTCCAGTGCCAGTTTTTGACAGATTTCTACAAAAGTCGCAAAGTCAACTGGCTTCCCCGTGAGAAAATTACTGACTGTTGCTAAGGAAAGTTCTACATCTTCAGCAAGCGCTCTTTGGCTGCGAAAACCATTGCGTTTGAGAGCTAATTTGGCTTTTTTGATACACTCTTTGTGAAGTTTGAGCGATCGCGACATCCTTGCTTCCCCTGAGTTGACTGACAAGTGTGTTTGCTTGTTTATAAATCGATGGCGTTAGCTAATACTCATTTGAATTCATAAGATAACTCTCCCCCCTGATTCTGATTCAAAAACAATAAATTACCTCTTTGAGAAGCCACTTAATCTAATTTAGTACTGGCTATATATAGTAGATATCACTCTTGGTTAAAACTTTTACGCATAAGTTAGAAATAAGTCAGTACATTCTTAGGTCTTAACTTAGTCAGTTGCCGGTTTTGATGAAGTTGTAGAACTCAAAAAGGTAATTTAACAATGGGTGACGTTATTATTGGTGGTGCTAACAACGACAACTTGATTGGCTCTAATGGCGATGACCTGATCCGTGGTGGTGATGGTGATGATACTATGAGGGGTGGTAATGGTGATGATACCCTCATCGGTGATCGAGGTAGCGACCTCTTTTTAGGAGGTTGGGGTAATGACCGCTTTATTTGGAATGACGGTGATGGCAGCGATGTCATGGAAGGAGATCAAGACTTTGACGTAACTGAGTTTAATGGTGCCGTCAATGCTGGAGACGAGTTACTTCTAGAAAGTAATGGCGTCAGAGCATCTTTCCAACGACTTAATTTAGGTCAAATCACTCTCGATGTTGATAATGTAGAACAGTTCGAGATTAATGGCCTCGGCGGCGACGACACCTTGACAGTTAAGGATTTGTCTCCAACTGATGTAATCAAGGTTGTCTTTAATGGCGGTGACGGCAACGACTCCCTTGATGCTAGCCAGACAAATGTCGATATACTTGCGATTGGTGGTGACGGTAGTGATACCCTGATTGGCGGTTCTGGTAATGATACCATCGTTGGCGGTAGTCTTGAAGACTTTGGTCAAGGTGAGATCGATTACATGAGTGGTAGCGGTGGTGCTAATACCTATGTACTTGGGGATAGTCAGTCTATGTACTATAACTACCAAGGTGATAGTGACTACGCTTGGATTAGTGACTATACTGCTGGTTGGGATAGTATCCAACTACAGGGCGGTGTAAGTTACCAATGGCAGGATACAACTATCGGTTCAGTTTCCGGTGCTGCTGTCTACTATAACAATGACATGATTGGTTTTGTCGAAGGACACACCTCAGATGCAGTACAAGTTAACTATGTTTAACTAGAAGATGTTAGGTATCAGGTTTTTGGTTTGAGGTTTTCTTGAACTTCAAACCTGACACCTTCGGAGTTTAATCTCTAAAGAAGTTGATAGCTAACCAAGACTTACGCTAAGATACTTGTGGGCATTCTGCCCACACTGCAAATAAATTTGATTTTGATGATTAACGTTACCTGTAGCTTCAACGATATACTAGAACTACAGGTAGCGTAAGTTATAGTGAAATCTAATATCGATTATCTAAATGTCTGCTACAAATATTTTTTAAGTAATAAGCTTTAATTAAAAAGTGACCAATATTCTCAGTATCACTGATTACTTATTACTTATTACTTATTACTTAAAATCATAATATTTGTAGCATTATTTTTAGAGTTTAATTAACATGAGAGGTAATTGCTGTCTCTCGTGCCTTTTGCTCTAGCACTTGTACTGTTTTAGCTAGCCTCCGAGCTAAAGTAGTGTCACCTCGACGGGCAAGGGTTCTGGCAACAGCTTTAAGTCTACGAATATGTTCAACAGAAACTTTGCTTTTCATTTGTTATCTCCTGTCAATGCCAACTAAGACAGTGACGAAAGGATCATCTTCTCTACTAATAATTATAGCAACTTAAAAAAATGAAGCCTGTAACTGATCACAAGCTTATTGTGAGCTGCTACTTAATTACTACCAGAGTAAATTTTCAGATTACGGCAAGTGATAACTTTTTGTAATATTTTTTTTATAGTTATTTTATAGTTATTTATATTTAAGGGGTAATCTGGGTATTGTGAGACAGGATATACCTCTACTATACCATATAGTAAATTGCCAATTTTAGCTAAGTTGTTAAGGTCTCGATCCTACAAAGATCTAACTTGCTTCTGCTTAATCCTTTGCTTCATCGCCTTGGCAGCTGAGGCATAACCGCCATTTGCCCCATCAACAAAGTGTACTTGGTGTCCATGACGCTCAAATACTAAACAGGTCATCAATGAGCAATCTGAAGTATGCAAACCATAAACTAATTTACCTTCTTGATAACTCTTTTCTAAAAAGTGCTTAAGTTTTTTTCTCTGGACTATATTGCCATCGATAATCATCCTTAGCATATCGTCAAATTTTTTGTAGTCAGTGGCCGCGATCACTAATTTTTTATATTCTCCCCAATCACCGTCGGGTAACTTAATCTTGAAGGTCATTAATAACCAGCCTAAGCAATTCTCCAACAGGATTTTACAAAAATAGGAACTTATAGACCAAAAACTACTAGATTTAGTTTTGAGTAGGGTTTCTGACTTTAAGCGTTGATAGTTAAAAGCCAGTTTAAGATTTTCTTCGGCAACGGGATTGACAGAGTTTTCATCGCCATAAATTGCTCTAATCCGCAAAATTAATGTGCGATAAATATTGTTATTCATCGTAGAATCACCAGAGGTTGCTCTGACAATCAAACTTACTGTCTCGCCATTTTTACTAGGGATTTCTTGCCACCGACAGGCTAAGCCAGAAAAATCAGCCTCTGCCTGCTCCCCAGTATCTCCATAAATATAACGATCAGCAGTAGCTGGATTTTTAATGAGTTCAGTCGCATAGTCTAAACCATCGCCAGAAAAGGCAGCTTGGTAATAGTTTTCAGAAATCTTGAGTTTAGCCACTTTAACTTCGTAATTGGCAGCAGTGACTTCAGAAACGGGTACTGCTCCCACCCGTAATTCAATACCAAAAGATTTTCTTGCCAGCCGATTTGTTGCTAATAGTGCCAGCTTAGTTTGAGCAAAAAGGGAAGGCGGAATTAAAATTGAAGCACCATCCCCGCCGAAAACAAAGGGAATTTCTAGTTTTCCTGCTATATTTAAGACTACGACTATAGATGATGAGCCCAACAGGTTGACATCTTTGTAGCGTCCTGACTCTATAGCTTTAGTCGAACCGATAATATCAGTAATTACAACATACCAATCATCAGGTACTGAGTGGAAATTTATAGGATCGGTAACATCTAGGAAATCATCTATAATAGGTAAATCAGTATAGAAGTATTCTGTACTCATCTTTATTTTAATTCCAGAATATTTAGGGTTTTTATCTCGGTTTCAACACCCCGTAATAATTTTGAAAACTTGGCGATTTTAACTGAACTGAGGGTCATCAAACTCAGTAATTAATCGGTGACTACATAATTAGAACACTGGCAACAAGCAAATTGTGGCGATGCAGCTATACTACTTATCGCCCTGTTGGTGACTATTTACGCAAATGCCTCGAAACTGTTACACATCTAACTTGTATCTTTAGATAGAGAGGGAAAAGGAGAGGGGGAGAGAGTGAGAAGATTTTGATTAACCATTCGCTCGGGAGCCATCTGCTTCATGCCTTTATGGTGGGAGCTTTCCTAAAATGATCTAAAATTCAATTTGAATGCACAAAAACTTAGCAAGTGCTGCTAATCATGAGCGATGAAGCATCAATCATTAACCATAGACTAAGCTTGATATGATCGTTTAGTGTTCTCCAAATCAACCCTTCGTGTCCCAAAAGCATAAGTCTTCTCGTTCACTAGCTGGAATTGCGGGGATTGTGGCAGTTGCCACACTAATCAGTAAAGTGTTTGGGTTAGTGCGTCAGCAGGTGATTGCTGCCACTTTTGGCATTGGTCCAGTTTTCAATGCCTACGCCTATGCTTATGTTATCCCTGGTTTTCTATTAATTCTACTCGGAGGCATTAATGGTCCTTTTCACAGCGCCCTAGTAAGTGTTCTTGCCAAGCGCGATAAGTCGGAAGCACCGCGACTGGTGGAAACTGTAACCACTTTGGTTGGCAGTATCCTGTTACTAGTCACAATTGCTCTGGTAGTCTTTGCTCACGTCTTTATTGATATCTTGGCACCAGGATTGAGCAATACTCCAGAAGGTTTGCAGGTGCGTGCGATCGCCATTCGACAGTTGCAAGTGATGGCACCAATGGCAGTGATGGCGGGGCTAATTGGCATTGGCTTTGGCACTCTCAATGCTGCTGAACAATACTGGCTGCCGGCAGTAAGTCCATTATTTTCTAGTATTGCAGTTATTGGTGGTTTGGCTATTTTGGTGCTGCAATTGGGTGAGCAAGTTAACGCTCCCCGATATGCGATGTTAGGCGGCATTGTTTTAGCAGCTGGTACTCTTGCCGGAGCACTACTCCAATGGATCATGCAGCTAGGAGCACAGTGGCGCACAGGCATGGGCAAATTACGTTTGCGTTTTAACTGGCGAGTGCCAGGGGTTAAGGAAGTGATGCAGGTAATGGCACCGGCAACTCTATCTTCTGGGATGCTGCATATTAATGTTTACACTGACTTATTTTTCACTTCTTATCTCCCTGTCAAGGAAGCAGCTGCGGCGAGTTTGAACTATGCTAATCTCTTAGTTAATACCCCTCTCGGGATTATCTCGAATGTGATTTTAGTACCGCTGTTGCCGGTATTTTCTCGGCTGGCTGCGCCGGAAAATTGGCCAGAGCTTAAGCAAAGAATTCGTCAGGGAATGATACTTACTGCCCTGACGATGTTGCCTCTGAGTGCCTTGATGGTGACTTTGGCAACGCCCATGGTGCGGGTGGTTTATCAGCGCCAAGCTTTTGACGCTGAGGCATCGCAGTTAGTTGCCTCTGTGCTCATGGCTTACGGCATTGGTATGTTTGTTTACTTGGGCAGGGATGTCTTAGTGCGGGTGTTTTATGCCTTGGGGGATGGGCAGACGCCCTTTCGCCTAAGCGTGTTTAATATCTTTCTTAATGCTGTACTCGATTACTTTCTGGTTCAAGCCTTTGCTACGCCTGGTTTAGTGTTTGCCACAATTGGGGTCAATATTACCTCAATGATAGCACTATTATGGATCTTGAACCGCAAGCTTCATGGTTTACCTTGGCGGGAGTGGATTGTGCCATTTATCGGTTTGGCTGCTAGCAGTGTGGTGGCAGCAATTGCAAGTTGGGGCGTCAGTTGGGGCTGCCAACAAGTTTTCGACACCAGTAATTTGTGGCTAGGACTGTTGCAATTAGGCTTGGCTAGTGTTGTTGGTTTGAGTGTTTTTTGCCTATTTGCCACACGGCTAAATTTGCCGGAGGTGGATATTTTTGTTTCCCGTTTACGTCAGAAGTTTGCTCGTTGACTTTTTCTAGTAGAATTAATCAAAGAAAATCCCTGAGAATATCTGAGAGATGCCCAGGGAAGATATCAATACCAAGTGCTGATTTAGTTAAGTAGACAATAAGTAAGATAAAGGCACTCAAAACAAAATTAAGACCTATTAGTAAAATTGTGGCTGCCAGCAAGTTACCAATCCTGGCTATTTTACCAGGGTTGTATGGACGCCTTCTTTTTCTCTTATCCTTGCCAACAAATAAGACTATATAAAACTTAGAAAAGATTAGATTAACTACGAATCTTAAGTCTACAATTTTTGGTGAAGGTTTAGGAATAGCTTGATTTAATATATACGTAATTGCTTCCAACTGCTCCGAGCTAAAGCTTTTTAAAACATCAGTATCAAGCTGCTGTAAGTAATAACTGGTAGTCCTTGATTGGTAGTCATATAAACTCTCTTGATATTTAGGTAAAAAGTTATTTTTCAAGAAAAAACCTACCTTTTGATAGTTTAAGATTAGCCATATGATTTAGAACAAATTAAATTACTGAAACAACTATATAAAAATAATAATCCTGCTTTCTGCCTTCTAACTTTTATAAAAATTATGCTCATAGTTTTAGTGGCAGTTTAAGTTCATGTTAGGTTTAAAATTAGTCAATTAAACCTAACATAAATATACTATCAACTATCCAGCCAACACTGAATCCTACCCAGGTGATGAGCAACCTCATCCAAAAAGCTTCAGTTTGCCTACGATTAACGGATTCCGTTACTCTTTTAGCAAAAGCCAAAGTCACAATAAATACCAAACCAAGAAGCCAGCTTAAAGCCAAAGCCCCAGCCCAAACAGTAATATTGGCTTCTTGAACAATTCTAGGAATAGAATGAGATAAAGTGCCACCCCAGACAACTGCAACCACCCAAGCTACAGCTAAAGCAATAGCGTCAGTACCAACCCAAGCTAAGTAAAAGCTTACAGCTTGAGTACCAATTCCAATCAACCAGTGCGCTTTATACTCAGACAGCAGCCAGCCCACCAAGATTGATTCTAGGAAAAGCATTATTAAATAGAGTCCTGAAGACAACTTTAAGCTCGGCAGTAACATCAAAGTATCAAGAATTTTGACTCTGTTACATCATAGCTACCCTTAATCTCGACAGTAATCAGTGAAAACACGGGTTGTTCGTATAAAGTAAGAATACATTAGATATCTTAAATACTAAGTAGTCGGACATAAGTGAAGTCAGCCATGTTAAGTTATATGAATAAACTCAATATAACTACTAAATTCAAATGTACTAAGCCGTTTAGTCTAAACAAAATATGAACAACTCAACAATTTAGATAACGAATGGTTGTATCCTTTGAACACAAGTAGTTAAATCCTTATATTGGAATGAAACTCTATTACATTCCCACAACTAGAGCAGTACGTCCTCGGTGGCTCCTCGAAGAAATGGGCATCCCTTACGAGTTAATTTCTGTGACGATGGCAATGACTCAACAGCCAGAGTATCGTCAGCTCCACCCCCATGGCAAAGTTCCCGTACTAGTCGATAATGATGTTACTATCTTTGAGTCGGCGGCAATTTGTGCTTATCTAGCTGACAAGTACCCAGAAAAAGGATTGGCACCACTTCCTCTAACACCAGCACGAAGCTATTACTATCAATGGTTATTTTATGCTCCTTTAACTCTAGAGCCTCCGGTAGAGCAATTCATGTTTCATGTTTTACCTAATCTACCAGAAAAGCTATTGCCAAAATCCCAGCATACTCAAGTGTCACCAACAGAGACTCTTCAATGGTTTGCCAAGGCGTGTTCTCCTCTCAACCAGGTTCTTAGAGATAATAATTATTTGGTGGAAAACCGCTTCAGTGCCGCAGATGTTGTTACGGGCGGAGTTTTATTGTGGGCCTTAAAATTAGGGATGCTCGAAGAAGATAATCCAGTTAAAGCCTATATTGCTAAATTGATGGAACGTCCGGCTTTTCTACTAGCTGACGATGATCTCTATGCCTAAACATGAACATGGATTTCTCTGTACCACGGTCTATTTTGCTTCAGCTGAGGAAGAGTTCGTTTTTGAGAGTAGTAATCCGGATTATCTCTTAATTCGGGAAGGTGGCAAATTAAGGGGCAGGCATTAACGGGACAACGATTCTATTCGTACCATAAAAAGCGATCTGCCAACAAATAGTTATACTGATGGCGCAACATTTATCACCACCTTTCTATTTCGGCAGCTTGAGTCTTTGTTAGTCGCAATCTTTACTGGTAGGCAGCTCGCATAAAATAGTACGTACAATTAGCATTGCTATATTAGCATACACTGATTCTAGCAACTATTCCGTACAAGTCTAAGAACAGAATCATGAAAATTCTTCTAGTAGAAGACGATGACCGGATTGCTAAGCCCTTAGCGGAAGACCTGCGACGCCAGAATTATGTTGTCGATCTAGCCTATGACGGTGTCGAAGGATGGGAATATATCCAAGCTACTGAGTATGATCTGATTTTGCTAGATTTGATGCTGCCTCGATTAGATGGTATCAGTTTATGCAAACAATTACGAGCTTCCGGTTATAAAGCTCTAGTGTTAATGCTAACAGCGCGCGACACAACCACTGACAAGATAATTGGTTTAGATGCTGGAGCGGATGATTACTTAGTAAAACCATTTGATATAGAGGAATTAGCGGCTCGACTGCGGGCACTAGCACGTCGTCCACCACAGATAGTATCTCCGATTCTAGAGCAAGCGGAACTGGTGCTTAATCCTACTTTCCATACAGCAACATATGCTGGAACTTCCTTAAATTTGACTCCTAAGGAATACTTAATTTTAGAATGTTTACTCCAGAAGCCAGGTCAAGTTTTTAGTCGCAGTATGCTTTTGGATAAGCTATGGACTCTTGATAGCAGTGCCGGTGAAGGTACGATTAAGACTCATATCACTAACTTGCGCCACAAACTGAAAACAGCAGGGAATAAGCAAAAATTAATTGAAACCGTTTATGGTGTAGGATATCGATTTCGTTCTCTCCAAAAATCCTAAAACTCGAGGGTAGTCCTAACCGTTAAGACCAAAATGTCAGGGTTGCTATTATCGTGGTTTGGAGCCGTAATCCAGATTAAACCTGGTGTGATTGAGATGTGGTCATTTACCTGATAGATATAGAAAGCTTCTAAGTGTAGTGAAACATCTGGATCGTTTTGCCGACCATCAATGAGAAAACCACTCGTACCAGTTAATCTCGGTTCCTGACCAATAACAAACCCTAACAAATTACCCTCCTGACCAAAATCAGGCAAGGTGAGGGTGAAAGCATAATTCCAAATATAAGCCTCTCCTAAATCAATGACCTCAGCTTCTGTAAAGCCTACCCAACCGCCAATAACTACTCCAGAGTTGGGAACAAAAGAGGTTGTAATACCGTAAGAATTTCCCACAACTGGACGTTCTAGATTAATTTGTGACCTCAGGCTACCCGTATCAGTCTCCAGTGCAGAATCATTATTATTGTAGATGTAGGTAAATCCCAGTAGAAAATTGTCACTTGGTTGAAATTCCACCTGTGCAAAGACACTGAAATTGCCATTAAATAAACCAGCTCCGGGTTCAGGTTTCTCTGCCTTTTCAGAGTAATACCCCACACCAAAAGTAAGGGTATCATTGAACTCATATTTCAGTTCAATTCCTGCGTCTTCAACCAAACTATGGATAGAATTTTCCCCTCCAAACTCCGAAATCGGACCACTTTCACCATCTTCAAAAAAGCGGTTGAAGTCATTGAGATCATCTCCACTCAGAGATATAAAAACCTCAATTTGCTCACCTAGAGGAAACTCGTAGGAAAACTCACTGATCTCGAAACGATTGTCCTCTGTGCTTTCGGTAAAGCCTAGCCTACCTTCTAAGGTAATTTCCTCAACGAAGGAGAAATCAACGGCATTTCCACTTTCAATTGCAACTTCCAAACTATCTTCTCCAGTGAAGCTGAAATTAAATTCCAGTTCTATACTCCCTTGAAATACTGGAGAATCATCCAGATCTCTTCCCCAAGCACTACTGATACCCAGAAGTACTTCACCAGAGAAAGTACCTGTAGGGGAAAATTGCTGAGCCTTCAGCTCAGCAGTACGAGACTCTATAGCGCTGCGCGCTGGGGTACTTACAAGTTAGGATATATCTAGAGTCACCTAAAACTAGATTTATTTATGGCTCACCCTTACTCTCAGGATTTGCGCCTACGTGCCCTCTATTTAATCACTAG
>JAAHHJ010000020.1 GCA_010692425.1 Symploca sp. SIO3C6
AACCGTATTTACCACGAGTTTGTGTTTACTTGCTCCAAGAGAGGAAGGATGGGGAGATGGGGGGATGGGGAGACGGGGAGACGGGGGGATGGGGAGACGGGGAGACGGGGAGATGGGGAGATGGGGGGATGGGGAGATGGGGGGATGGGGAGATGGGGAGATGGGGGGATGGGGAGATGGGGAGATGGGGGGATGGGGAGATGGGGAGATGGGGAGATGGGGAGATGGGGAGACAGGGAGATGGGGAGATGGGGAGATGGGGAGAAGAGTCCTTACTTTGTTTTCCTATTGTCAATTAGAATAATTTACTTTTTCAAGTTCTAGAAAGATAGGGGAGAGGATAAGAAATACCAGAGGTGTGGGGAGTATGGAAGGTGTGGGAAGATTTTTGTATAAATTATTTGTATAAATTAAGTGACATACTCCCGAGGTTAACCCTGCGGGTATAACGTTGGGCTTCTCGCCAGACAAGCTGAAATTTCGTGGTCAATTCTGATAAAACTCTGCCTCTAGTTAAAGACTCACAACGCCTCGAAAGTCGTCTCCAAGAGATTCCCTCTGAACCTGGAGTTTACTTGATGCGAGACGATAATGATCGTATTCTCTATATTGGCAAATCCAAAAAACTGCGATCGCGAGTTCGTTCCTATTTTCGCCAATCGCAGCCGCTGAGTGAGCGCATAGCGATGATGGTGCGCCAAGTAGTAGAGATTGAGTTTATTGTCACCGATACTGAAGCTGAAGCTCTGGCGTTAGAGGCAAATCTTGTTAAACAGCACCAACCCTACTTCAATGTCTTGCTCAAGGATGACAAGAAGTACCCATATATTTGTATTACTTGGTCAGAGGATTATCCTCGCATTTTTATTACTCGTAAGCGGCGAAGGGGAAAGCCAAATGATCGATACTACGGCCCTTTTGTTGATGCTGGAGCCTTGCGCCGCAGTTTACATGTAGTCAAGCGTGTCTTTCCAGTGCGTCAACGCCCTCAACCCCTTTTTAAAAACCGTCCCTGTCTCAATTATGATTTAGGACGTTGCCCCGGTGTTTGTCAGCAACTAATAAAACCAGAAGACTATCGCCAGACAATGCAAAAAATCGCCATGGTTTTCCAGGGACGTGCTGGCGAATTAATTGAGTTGCTTAGGGGTAA
This sequence comes from Symploca sp. SIO3C6, assembly GCA_010692425.1. Taxonomy (GTDB): domain Bacteria; phylum Cyanobacteriota; class Cyanobacteriia; order Cyanobacteriales; family Coleofasciculaceae; genus SIO3C6. Next base: position 1,154 of record JAAHHJ010000020.1, read on the forward strand.
TATGGAACAAGCTGCCGAATCCCTGAATTTCGAGCAGGCAGCCCGTATCCGAGACCAAATTGCTGGACTTGAGTCTCTCAATGCTGACCAAAAAGTATCCTTACCTGATGATACCGTCTCACGGGATGCGATCGCTCTAGCAGCTGATAATCAGCATGCCTGTATCCAGCTGTTCCAAATTCGCGCTGGGCGATTAGTAGGACGTTTGGGGTTTTTCGCTGATGCCCAATCAGGTACACCTGGAGCAATTTTACAACGGGTACTAGAGGAACATTATCAAGCCGCTGAATCAATGGAAATTCCAGCGGAGATTTTGGTGCAGCACCAGTTGCCAGAGGAGGAAATGCTAGCTCAATATTTGAGTCAACGAAAAAAAGTCAAAGTACGTATACTCACTCCCCTGCGACAAGCCAAAGCCGAGCTGATTGAAATGGTGCAGCGCAATGCCAACTATGAATTAGAACGTACTCAACGCTTTGCCCGGAGTAACTTTCAGGCGATGCAAGATTTAACTAACATTCTCGATTTACCCGACTTGCCGCGCCGTATTGAAGGTTACGACATTTCCCATATTCAGGGAGCCAATGCTGTGGCATCTCAGGTAGTGTTTATTGATGGCACACCAGCTAAGCAATATTATCGCCACTACAAGATTAAGAATCCTAAAGTAACTATTGGTCATTCCGATGACTTTGCTAGTCTTGCAGAAGTTATCCGCCGTCGCTTCCGCCAGTATGAAGGGAGAGGGGGAGAGGGGGAGAGGGGGAGAGGGGGAGAATTTGATTCTCAGTTACTAATATCTCCCATCTCAAGTCAATCTGATTGGCCGGATTTAGTAATGATTGATGGTGGTAAAGGGCAATTGTCGGCAGTTATCGCTGTTTTGCAGGAGATGAATTTACTTGAAGACTTGCGCGTTGTCAGTTTAGCCAAGCAACGGGAGGAAATTTTTCTGCCTGGTGAGTCTTTGCCACTGCCAACGGATTCTGAACAACCGGGAGTGCAGTTGTTGCGGCGTCTAAGAGATGAAGCACATCGATTTGCTGTGAGTTTCCACCGCCAACAAAGGAGTGATAAGTTACGTCGTTCTCGTTTAGATGAAATTCCAGGTCTTGGTTTTCACCGACAAAAACAACTGTTGGCATACTTCCACTCTATTGAGTATATTCGAGAAGCATCAGTTAAACAACTAACTGAGGTGGCTGGAATTGGACCACGCTTAGCAGCAGAAATATACAATTATTTTCATCCGTGAAATTTAATTAAAAAGTATTTAACAAAATTAGATATATCCATGAATTTAAGTACAAAAGCTCTTAATGAAGCCAGTAATTGGCTATTGTTTACTTTAATAGTTTTAGAAATATTTCTGGTGATTATTTATCTCGCTGGCATAGTTTTGATTGAGAGACCTTTTGAGCTTTTTGATCTAGATAACAAAGATACAATCCCTTCGTTTTTTCAAGCATCACAACTATTTATAATTGGCTTAATATCACTAGTCTTTTTTATTTGTGGACGTCATTCTTCCCAGCCTCCCTCTCAAATTTTTCTGCTCACTGTAGCTTTACTGTTTTTCTCTGCCTGTGCTGATGAGGCTTTAAAAATTAATTATCTACTGCCTATAGAGGATCATCGCTCCTGGAAATCGACATATCTAGGTATTGCTGTAGTTACTCCTTTTGTGTTTTATCGAGATTGTATTGCGCTCTGGCGTATTTATCGTAAAGCAGTGTTATTAATTGCCATGGGTTGGGGAGTTTTTGTGATTGGGGGCATAGGTTTAGAAATTCTCAAAGATGAATTTTTACAGCCTAAGCTTAGTCAGTTCTTTGAGCGGGATGAATTAATACCTTTTTTCATCGAAAAACTAAGGGCTGCTGTTGAAGAATTCTCGAAAATGCTAGGAGAAAGTCTGATACTTTACGGTCTTTTTTCATATATAGTCAAGCGTCTGGAATTAGAGAATTTAAGTTCAACTGATAAGGGTTGATGGTGCATTGAATAATGAATCATCACTGGCTACAAACTAGAGAAACATTCAGTAAATTTAAAGCCCTTTAATGAAATCAGTATTAGTTTATAGCCATGAAACCTCAACCATGAATAACTAATCCATTTTTACCCCCTCAATCTCCTCATCCGTTAAATCATACAACTCTCGCAACTTCTGCAATTTTTCCTCAGAAGCTTGCCAGAAACCACGCCCATGAGCTTCGATCATTCTGCCCACAAGATTACGGAAAGCTTCGGGGTTAGATTCTCGTAACTTCTGCGCCATTTCTGGATCAAAGGCATAGGTATCAGCGGCTTGATCATAAACCCAAGTATCAGTAAAATCGGCAGTACCGCCCCAGCCAATTAAAGCTGTCATTCGCTGTGAAATTTCATAGGCACCACCAGAGCCTTGATTTGCCATGGCTTCTGCCCACTTGGGGTTAAGTAACTTGGTGCGATACTCCAAGCGCAGTAAATCTTCTAAGTTGCGGGGTGTTGTATCTTTAGAGAAACTTTCGACAAAACTGGCATTTACCTTGGTGCCGCTTTGTTTCTCTGCTGCCCGCTTCAAACCCCCAGTATTGGCATAATATTCTTGGATATCGGTAAGACCGTATTCTACCGAGTCAATTTCTTGAACCACACGACTAGTAGTTTGTAGTAGTTGGGAGAGAATTTCTGGGCGTGCTTGACCTTTATCCTTTCTACCGTAACTGAAAGCATTGCGATCGCGCCAGGTTTTGGCTAACTCATCCCCTGATTCCCAGTTACTATCTACTACTTGCTCATTTACCATCGAACCAAAATCCCCAGCTGGGTTAGAAAATAGCCGGGCAGAGGCATTTTCTACTCCTTGAGATTGCAGTGCTAAAGCGTGTTTGCGGATAAAATTTTCTGATTCTGATTCTGGGGCTTGGGCTGCCCGTAGAAACAAATCGTCTAGTAATTCCAGAATATTGACGAAACTATCCCGGAAAATACCGGATAAATTAGCTAAGACATCAATGCGGGGATGTCCAACTTCTGCTAAAGGTTTTAATTCATAACGCACAATTCGCCCTGTACCTTCTTTGACAGGTTGAGCTCCTACTAATTCCAATAAAATTCCCAAAGATTCACCACGAGTTTTAATAGCATCTAATCCCCACAGCATTACTGCCACAGTTTCTGGATACTGATTGTGTTCTTCGAGATGTTGGGCAATAATTTTTTGAGCAACTTCTCTACCTCTTTCATAGGCTGCTGGAGAAGGCATCCGATAGGGATCCAGGGCATGAATATTTCTGCCTGTGGGCAATACTCCAGGGCCATCCCGTAATAAATCGCCTCCTGGTGCTGGTGGAATATATTCACCATTTAATCCCCTGAGTAGGTTAACCATTTCCTCACTAGTTTGGGATAGCAAGTCACGGATTCGTAAAGCTTCTTCTAATTTCGGGGTTTTGCCATTGAGTTCAAATTTATTATCGATACTGGCGCTATCTGTTCCCGAGGCAATCTCGTTTACTAAATTTTCCGGTAAATCCTCTCCGAAATAGGCTTGTAGATAGGAAGCCAACTGCTCAGAATCTGGAACTTCACCCAAGGCATGTAAACCAGTGGAAAATAAGCGACTTTCTACTACTTGTAGGTATTCGTAAAGCTTTAATAAATAGTCATTGAAGCTGTGATTACTAAACATCTGGGCATTTTCGGGAGTAAAGGCAATTCCCAATCTTTGGGCATCCTCAAAGGGGCAATCTGCCTCTAAGCCAGTATCGATAATCTTCTTACAAATCCCTTCCTTAAGGGCATAATTTTTCTCTGGTTCTTCCCGATACTCCGAGATTAAATCCCGCAGCGCCATTAACTCCTTATATAAACCAGCACGACCATAAGGCGGTACATTATGAGAAATCAACACACCATAACCCCGGCGCTTCGCCAAAATTGATTCCGAGGGATTATTGGCAGCATAGATATAGAGATTCGGCATATCTCCTAATAAAATATCTGGCCAAGAATAGCCAGTATTACCAAGAGGAGAACCGGGCAACCATTCCACGGTGCCGTGCATACCAAAATGAACTACAGCATCAGCTTGAAAATCATTCTGTAACCATTTATAAAAAGCTGCATATTGAGGATGAGGAGTTAAATCTCTCTCAAACATTAATCGCATCGGATCCCCAGCAATACCGAGAGGAGGTTGTACACCAATCCAAATATTTCCTAACTGTACACCGCCAAGATGGTATTCATCCCCATAGGTTTTGATACCTGCACCACTTAGAGATTTCCAATGTTTCTCAATACGAGTAGTTAACAGATAACCTAACCATTTTTCCAAGGTTTTAACATTAACACGAGAGGAACTATGAGAATTTTTCCTATTCTCTACTACTTCATCTGCCTCTTTTACCATACGGATTAACTCTTCACCATCTTCAGGTAAATCGCCAATAGTATAGCCTTGCTCTTTAAGTGCCTGTAGCAGTTTAAGTAGCGATCGCGGTACATTTAATAAAGCTGCTGTGCCTGTTGCTCCGTATCCAGGAGGGAAGCCATAGAGTAAAATGGCAATACGTCTGTTTGCTGCTGGCGTCTTACTCAGAGCTACCCAGCGTTTAATGCGCCCAGTTAGTCGTTTGACTCGCTCTGGCACTAAATAAATTTCTTCTCCCACTAAACCACCGAGGGGTACTGGATCAATAGCTCCATCTAATTCTGGTAAAGCATATAAGACGACACTTTGCAATCCTCCGATACCCTGACGTGTCCAAGAATAAATATCTTGAATTAGCAGTGGTGCTGCCACAATATAAGGTACATTCTTAGCAGTGAGAATTTTTTTAGCAACTTCCACCTGACGCCCTGCTTCCATGGAACCAGCAGGCCCTCCTACCAAGGGAAACCCGATAGTAGAGACAATCGCATCAACTTCCATTGCCTCAGTAGATAGGGAAAGAGTTGCTACTTTACCTAGCTTTCTTTGAGCAGTTTCGTAGGCAGATGTCATCCAATCCCTTACCGCCACATGCCCCTCAACACCATTAATAAATATAGGCAGTGGCACCAAACCAGATTGCTCAAAGTAGCGAATCATCTGGTTAATATAGGGTTGTTTAGTTACTACATGCTTGCGATAAAGTAAGATGCCTGTCACGGGCAGATGCCAGGTTTCCGGTTTAGTGCGGCGATACCACTCGAGATATTTTTGTGGCGATTCAAAATATCCTTGATAATCTGGATGCAATAATCCCATATTTGGGGTTTCTACTGGAGGCGGAATGGTTCCTACCTTCAACCCTAAGTATTTCTCAGCTATAGTCCAAAACATCGAGGCGACATTATCTGAGCCGCCAGCATTCCAGTAACCATATATAATTAGCCAGTTGCGTAAGTCTTGGACTTTTTGGACAGGGATAAATTTGAGGAGTTTGGGCCCAGTTTTTAAAAAGCTAATGTATCCAGCGAGTTTATCTTCTTCTTTGCCACTGGAAAATTTACTAAGAATAAATTGAACTGGCTTCGGCATGCCTTTGGGCTTATCCCCAATTTTAAAGGCACCGATTTGAGTCAGACTCATTAATTCTAGGGCTGACTCAAATACTAAGCGTATGGAGATATGTTGCACTCTTTGACGCAGCCAGATAACCTGGTCATAATCAAAGATTAAACTGGCGAAGAAGACATCGGCGTTTTGGAGGGCAGCTTCTACTATTGCAGCTTCAGTGTTGAGGGAGCGATCGCTAAACACTAGAATATCTAATTCCGGGCAGCGCTTAGTTGCTAACTCAGCTGCTTTGCGGTATAAGTCAGTGTTGAAAGATTCAAACCCGGCGATGAGTACAATGCGTTTCATGAGTCAGGAGTGCAAAGCGATCACGATTCCTTTTCATGATAATTAACAATCACGATAGTTAAAGCAGCATCGAAGTTTATAACTGCTGATCAATTCATTAGGCAGTACGGTGACAATCAATGCTATGAGTTAATTGATGGTGAATTAATTGAAATGGAACCAACTGGGCCACATGAGCAAGTAGCAGCCTTGATTGGGCGAAAGCTGAATGTGGAGATTGACCAAAAGTATCCTGATTTCTTTATTCCCTATCGATGTCTGATCAAGATTTATATTTAACTACAGTCTGACCGTCAAAATCTTGACGAGATCAAGGTTTGAGCAATTATATCAACCATAAGTGACAAAAGAGGGATAATTTCTCAGGTTTTGTTGCTACTTTGAGGTATTTTTCGATAACTAGGAACTTTGGTTCATATCAATAAAATTTTTATTCACGGTAAGCTTGCAAAAAACAAATAATATGATATATATTTGACCATAAGGCTAATTTAAAAGCCTAAAATCCAGTAAATCGCAGCTAATCTTTAAAAGAGAGGTGCAATATGGCAGAACTTATTCAACGTGAACAGGCCAATAAGACTAGTCCAGGTTCGTTAACCATCTCCTTTCCAACGAAATACAAATCAAAACCAGTTGTTGTGATATCTCCATACTGGCAAGGTCAAAACAAACAAATAAGTTATATCCCGACCATTAACAAAGTTACCAAAAAAAATTTCCAAGTAGTTAGTGATAACTATGCTGATAACTACTACGTAAGTTGGATCGCAGTTGGCGAGGTCTAGCAACAAAATTACATGCTCGAAACGGATCGTAAAACAACTGCTGTTGATCTATAAGCTGATGTACCCAGTACTATCAAGCTAAATATTTTGATTAGCTTGGTGATTGCTAGCGCTAGCACTTTGCTGCCAATAACAAAAATAATGAATCTTTATAAAAATAAAAAAATCCATTATTTGTGTTGACTTGATAAAATATTATTTGAATTGTCCTCCAGCCAGAAGATGACAAAAGTAACAATGCTTATTTTGATAAATGGTAGTTGATTTATTCTTTGTATTTACTGCTGCATTTGTTACTCTTCACCACTAACTGGATTCATAGATACAGAAATCTTTTACGCTCTTGAGGAGTCAAGAGGCAACAACTACTTTTGCCTAGATGTATCTGCTTACGCACTGAAGCAATAAAATCGTACACACCATCTCGAATAAATGACGGTATAGCCAAAAATATTCCTAGATGCCTAACCGCTCCTTCTGCTAATGTAATCCCCCTAAGAACCGCTGAACTCTTTTGATAAAGACGGCCATTACTCAACAGGTAGGCAGTAGTTAAATCAGGCTGCTGATACCCATGCTCAGAGAAGAAATTCTCAGCATATTCGGATTGTAGAGGACAAAACAGTAATGATGTCAAATTTGTCCTTTCTAGGAGAAACAGAACAGTGGCATTACAAAAACCGCAATCTCCATCATAGAAAAATATTGATTCTTTCATGGTTTTAGCGTTAAGTGAATGAATCGACTTTGATTTTCATCAACACGCCACCCTGCTTCCCCATCCTCCCCCAATTTCTAACTACACCCTATTCTTGAGTAACTCTTACTCTATTTACTTTAGGATTAAAAGCCAATAAAGTTATATGCCCGACCATGATTAATAAATCCCTTTCTAATCCTGCTACCTTCTTGGCATCTGCGAGAAAGGCAGGAAGTTGGACAGTAACAATCGCTCCGGCAATAATGAACAGTAATAATAAATTAGCTGCTTGCCAGTACAAACCAAATATCAACAGCACACTAGCAATCACCTCAGCAATACCAGTAATTGGACCAAGAAAACCAGGCAGTCCAAACCCGACAAACTTCTCTGATGCCGCTGACCAAAAAATAGCTTTAGGTAAACCATGATAGAGAAAAATAGCTACCAGCATTATACGTAGCAGCAAGAGAGAATAAAACTGAAACTTCTGATTAGAAAGAGTACTATTCATTACCAAATCTCCTAAAAATGTTTTACTAAGTTGGTGAATTTTTGCTTGATTTTGAAGCAAGGGAACAGAATACTCAGTGGTTAGATAGAATCAGACGCACTGAACGATCACCGACAATGTAAGCGTGTAGCCAACTCAAAAGAATCAGCAAACGATTACGCCAATCAGGTAAGTAAACTAAATGCACAGCCAACCACATAAACCAAGGTAAGAAACCTTTGAGTTGCAGAAAGCCAATTTTGCCCACCCCAGAATAGCAGCCAATAATAGCCAATCTACCCTTATTGAAATAGCTAAAAGGTTTGAGTTTTTGACCTCTAAGTTTCCTTTGAATATTCCTGGCAACAAAAACCCCCTCTTGGAGAGCTTCTGGGGCTACACCAGAAAGGGGCTTCTGGTTATGATCAAGGTGAGCCAAGTCTCCAATAGCAAACACCTCCGGATATTTTGAAACTTGCAAACTAGGTAAAACCTGAATTTTGCCCTTGTGAGTTTGAGTTGGTATCGATGAGCTGGTAGGAATCGTACCGGCCAATCCTACTGACCAAATTACCGTTGCTGCTGATAACCAGGTATTATCTTGCAGGCGTACACCATTAGCACTGACTCGGCAAACTTTTGAGTTGAGCATCACTTGCACACCCAGTTGGCGTAGTCGGCGGTAAGTATACTTACCCAAAGACTGGGGAAACTCTGCTAACAAACGCTCTCCAGATTGTAGAAGAATCAGGTTAACTTCATGAGGATTAAGTCGAGGGTAATCCTTTTGCAGAGAATCTAAGACTAACTCCACTAATGCTCCTGCTAATTCAACCCCCGTAGCACCACCACCGACAATGGCAATGGTCAATAATTGCTGTCGTTTAGCACCATCTAACTCATCTTCTGCCTTCTCAAAGCAATGTATAATCTGGTTACGTAAACTCACAGCATCAGCAAGAGTTCGCAGGGGAAAAGCATGGTCAGCAGCTCCAGGAATACCAAAGAATTGGGTGCGACTACCAGTGGCTAAGATTAGGAAATCATAGGAGATTATACCCTCAGAAGTTTGTAATAACTTGGCGGCAAAATCAATCTCTTTAACCTCTGCTTGTAGAAATCTTGTATTATGAGAGCGCCGTAAAAGGTTACGGATAGGAATAGCTATTAGATCAGGACTTAATCCTGATGTAGCTACCTGATAGAGTAAGGGGACAAAAGTATGGTAATTATCGCGGTTAATTAAGAGTACTTCTACCTCAGTCTCGGCTAAAGATTGGGCTGCTTGTAAGCCACCAAAACCAGCCCCAACAATAACTACACGAGTTTTCTTTTTCATCGCGACTAAAGGGATTGATAGCTAGTTATAATGGTATTTATTGTAGGTTGAAAAATCATAATTTGCTCAATCACGTTTGTGCTAACTGCTCCATTCCAGGAAGTCAGCACTTGCGTTTAGTCCTCCATATTTGCTCTTGTTGTTAGTTTTCTGCTATCTTTAGCAGCCTTCAATAAGTTGCTTTCAAAAAGTATACGCACTCACTGCTCGTTTGGATTCACTTTTTTGATGAGAGTATCTAGGGAGATTTAAAATTTTTGGCTATGGTAGCAAATTGCTCAATTTTACGGTGTATTGCTGCAAGAGCAGATGGAAGGGGGTAAGCGATGATATAGCGCTACGCGCAAGGCTCCAGGGCAGAAGGTAGAAGGCAGAAGGGGTGAATTTGACAAACTTTTAGCGATTTAGCTTGTCCTAACCTTAATACGTACTGCTATACTTGTTTTGCTTGCGCCTAACTCATATTGTTAGCTCACGCAACCCATAAGGGCTTGCTGAATAAATCGACTTTACGTTTTATATTTCAATGCTTATAAGGAATCTTCGTAGTAGTTGTTAGAGGAATGTAGGTTAAAATATTTTCTAAATTTCAAACAAATAATTTTCTATTGTAAATAGTAGCGATCGTAAAATATTCTAAGTCTTACTGATATTCTTTGTGATCAGAGTTATAGTAAACAATGCCCATCCTAAGATTACTGAATACTACCTGCTGCTAATACTTGCTCAACTGTTAGCGAAAGTTCGGTAAGTGTCTCAGAAACAAGAGATTGATTAACAATAAAATTAGTTTCTTCATACAATCCCTCATTTAGTAACAGCAGTGTTATTTGATGTTCTTTGGGGTCAACAATCCAGTATTCAGGAATCTCTAAAGCTGCATATTCTGAGCGTTTATATCGATAATCTCGCTTCACCGATTCTGGAGAGACTACTTCAACTGCTAATAAAGGAGGCGTTTGACAAACCGCCGACTGATCCAAAAATTCTCTTACCTGCTCCGCCGTCACTACATAGACATCTGCTAAGCGCGACTTGCGCCAACCCGTGCGAATCCCTGCTTCTCGAAAACATAGCCAAGGCAACTGCAAACGAGAAATTTCTTGGTCTAATGATCGCTCAAGGTATTTGGTAATCAGCAAATGTCTAAAGGTTGGCGGATTCACTAATTCCAATCTCCCGTCTACTAATTCATAGCGATTATCCGTGCCATCGTCATAGTTAAGGTACTCTTCAAAACTCAATAAATCTTCTGTTGCCCAGTCTTTTTGAACAGTTCCTGTACTTCGGGAAAGTTCCTTGACGATGCCATCAATGCCATTTGGACTGGTTTGATCTTTGCCTAACTTTCTTTTTCCCAGTGTCCATTGAAACAGCCCGTCATCTTTCTCAGTTTCTTCTGGTGCGTCATAATCTTTGAGAACTCTATTGAGAAAACGATCAGGATCTTCTCCCCTTTTGCTACAAGTCCAATCTAACCAAGTTGATAGATATTTCCTGCGATTGCGTCGGGTACGACGAGGTTTAGCTACATAAGAAAGTGTGATTTCAATTAGAATGTCAAACCCTTCCCCTTGAAGTAGGAAATTTTCTGGCACTTTTACTTGGTAAACCTTAGCTTGTCGAGCTTTAATATGTTCTAACCCCCTAGTTGTTAGCGTTACACGATTTGGGGAATTACCCAGAGCGCGATCGATATCTGGAATTTCATAACCCATAGTCCGAATGGCATGATAGAGTTCCTTAGGATCCAAACTATTCGTCCACGCTGGTAAACGTGCTGATTGAACAATGAGAGCGCGGTAAAGTAGTGTGCTTTCTTCAGGAAATGCTGCTTCTAAAGCAGCAACAATATGTGTGACTTTAGGAGCGGCAAATGATGTCCCTACAGTATCAGCACTAACAGTTTTACCACCATCACGGGTTGAACGAATCAATGAATTGCTGAATCTTTTTTCTGAGTTCCGAAAGCCCTATATCTGCCGATGCTCCAATAATGTAACCCTTCTCTAGATCAGCAACAAGCTCAATCCCAAAACTTTTCAGGTTATCTGGGTCAAATGAACTAGGATCTACTTGCAAAATGAATGAAACGGCATCTGGAAGCTCAGACTTACCCTCTTCCTTGCGCTTTTTACGTTCTGTTTCCCAATTTGAGATAATAGATGAAATGGAAGACTTTAGCTTGCTTCCGTGTCCTCCTGCATTGCCTCGATTAGCCAAAGTTATTTCAGAGACTTTGCCTCCACCTCCTGGAGGTTTAGCAGTCCCTTGATTTGTTAAACGTAGGGGTAAATGAGAAAATTGATTTGATCGCTCAGACATGAAAAGCTATAACGTCTTTGATAGATGCCTCTAAGTGTTCTTGGATGACAAGTTCTTCCCGATCAAGGATGGCGCGTTTGGCAGCATCTTGAGCAACTCGAACAATCTGCGCAGCTGAAAGTTTATCGAGTTTCTGGACTATCATTTCCCAGTTGATTAAGCCAACCTCAATTGAGGAAAGTGTCTGTTTTAATATAGCCTCGATTTCTGCTGCTGTAGGTTTTGGCACCTCGATTACATCATCAAATCGTCGCCATACGGCTTCATCCAGAAATTTAGTTAGGTTTGTGGCAGCAACAAGCAATCCATTTGAGGCTTCGTACTCATCAAGTAACTGTAAAAAAGTGTTAACAACGCGCTTAATTTCTCCTACTTCCTGAACGTCTTCCCGTGATTTAGCGATCGCATCACATTCATCAATAAACAACAAACAAGGAGTTTGAGATGCTGTTTCAAATACTTCGCGCAAATTCGTTGCAGTTTCTCCCAAAAAGGAAGAAACCATGGCATCAAAGCGTACTTTTACCAGAGTTATTCCTGTATTCCAAGCTAGACGTTCAGCTCCCATTGTTTTGCCGCACCCAGGAGTACCATAAAGTAGAATTTTTTGGCGGTAGCGTAAACCGTGATGAGCTAGTCTGTCACGCGCAACATATTCTCTTTCAATACGGCGGAAACGATCTTCGACAAGATCCGAAAGAATCATGTGATGTCGTAAACGCTCTCTAGGAATCGTAACAATGAAAGGATGCTTAAAACGCTGCTTACTGGACAGTAAGGTTAGGGAGTGAGTATCAGGTTTCTTTGAAACAGCATTGCTAGAAGGTAATTTATGAATTACATCACGAGATATTTCAGGTGAGAGCGCAGGCATCTCAGGAGGAATATGGCGCGATTGACGCCTGCTTTTGTGGGCTATATTTTCGAGTTGTTCAGCAAGGATGGTATGTCCTTTTTTACGTTCATCCTCGACGACTACAGATAGCATACTTTGGATCGCCGTTTGATCTTCGCTAGCGATCGCTCTAAATAGCCGTTTAAGCAACTCTCCTTTCATTTTGCCAATCTACTCTGCTATAGTACTATTGTACTACAAAGTGTGGTGCTGGGCATGATTGATCTTAAATACACGATTCCCTGTTATCTTACATTGCTGTTCAGAAGATCAATGGAAACAAAGATTTGAATCGTCATTCTAATTATCGCAGCAGCCTATTACTAAGTTTCATAGCAGTTTTCATTTGAATAAATTACAACACCTCTTAGCTCTCGGATAAAAGTCGATCCAGAAGAATAATTTCTCCCCCTCTCCCCTTCTCCCCTTCTCCCCTTCTCCCCTTCTCCCCTTCTTCCCTTCTCCCCTTCTCCCCCTCTCCCTTCAAAAAGCTGTACTTCACTCAATTGAAAAAGGCTATCAGAACCCATTTTCGCGAACCTTGCCAAATATAGCCTCAAGACTCCGATGAATTCCGATGTTCCGACATTGCGACAATACTCACTAAAATGCATTTAAGAAGCGGATGATGGGACTCGAACCCACGACATTCAGCTTGGGAAGCTGACGTTCTACCACTGAACTACACCCGCATATTGAAGGTTAATTATTCAAGCTGAGATACCAAATCTACAAAAATTTAACAGGGCTCCGCTAGATTATAGACTTTAATTATAGCAATTATCGTTTAAGTGAGGTAGATCTAAGCTTTTCAATAGTTCCCCATTAAAAAGAGTTAGCAAGATTCTGTTGCATCCTGATAGATTAGAAGCATTATCACTTTTGTCTGCGCCCAAGGTCACAGCTGAGCGCCTGCCGTTTCTGCTTTGATGACCTAAGACCCAAAACTCTTGAGGAGAAAAGCTCTCAAACCATAATACACATCTACGAAAACCCTTAACGCAATTTAGTAGCACCCTCAACAGATTGCTTTGAAGCACAAGTGGGTACCAAGAATGTTTAATGCCACGGAAATCTTAATTGACGCTTTCGTTCAAAAACTTCGAGAAGGCTATCGCCGTACTTACGGTGGGCTAAAAACCGATAACGAAGATATTATTGCCTGGGCTGGGAGCATGGCAATGGAAAATATTGCCAACAGCGACGCCCTCTATCATAATGTCGAACATTCCATCCTCGTCACCTTAGTGGGACAGGAGGTTTTGCGGGGTAAGCATATCCGCGAGGGCGGAGTAACTGCTGATGACTGGCTGCACTTTATCATTTCTTTGGTTTGCCATGAAATCGGCTATGTCAAAGGTGTGTGTCGCGCTGATCGAGAGGCAGAAAGAATGTATGCTACTGGAGAAGATGACAAAATGGTTTATCTTTCACCAGGAGCTACAGATGCTTCCTTAACTCCTTACCATGTAAGTCGGGCAAAGTTGTTTATTGATGAAAGGTTTGGTGGTCACAAGCTCATCGACTCGGAATTGATTAAACGCAACATAGAACTAACTCGTTTTCCACTGCCGCAAGTGGGGGATCATTTAGAGACTCTCAGTTACCCCGGCTTGATTCGGGCTTCTAACTTGATTGGTCAAATGAGTGATCCTCGCTATCTTAAGAAGGTAAATGCTCTCTACTACGAGTTTGAAGAAACCGGAATTAATCAAGCTTTTGGATACAAAAATCCTACTGATTTGCGACAGAGCTATTCAAAATTTTACTGGGAAGGTGTCTTTCCCTACATCAAGAATGCCCTTAGTTATCTACAGCTAACACAGCAGGGCAAACAAATTATTGCCAACCTCTACTCCAATGTGTTTGTTATCGAACATGACAACTATCCACAGGAGCAAAGACAAAAAGACAAATCCAATCAAAACTCTCTAACAGCATGAACTGGTGGCAAAAACTTAAAAAGAATCCCCTTGCACGTTTTGGTGCATTGCTGCTTTTAATTTTTTACGTGAGTGTGATTGCGGCTGATTTTGTAGCACCGTATGATCCTTATAGTTCCCAAGCAGATGGTTCACTGCTGCCACCCACCAGGATTTACTGGCGTAACCAGCAGACTAATCAATTTATCGGACCTCACGTCTATCCTACAACTCAAGGTCCGACTGATTTAGAGACGGGCAACCGCCCGTCTCTGGTAGACTTGGAGAAGCCCTCGCCAGTCAGGTTTTTTGTTAAGGGTTCAGAGTACAAACTATTTCGGCTTAGTCTGCCACTACCGCCAAAGTTTGAGGAGGTAGAGTTGTTTGCTGGCATTCCTTGGGATAGGCATCTCTTTGGCACCGTCGGCGAAGCCAAATTAAATATACTAGGTACAGATGAGCAAGCTCGTGACCAATTTAGTCGCCTGGTGTATGGAGGTCGAATCAGTCTTAGTATTGGTTTAGTGGGAATTTCTATTTCTTTTCCCCTTGGTCTTCTAATCGGCGGAATTTCTGGCTATTTCGGAGGTTGGATAGATGGCTTGCTGATGCGCCTGGTAGAAGTACTGATGACGATTCCGACAATTTACCTACTGGTGGCGCTGGCAGCTGTGCTACCGCCAGGATTGACTAGCGCCCAACGATTTTTGTTAATTGTCTTAATTACTTCCTTAGTTAGTTGGTCCGGATTAGCGCGGGTGATTCGAGGACAGGTGTTATCGATTAAAGAGCGTGAATTTGTCCAGGCATCAAAGGCAATGGGGGCAAAGCCATTTTACATTATTATTCGCCATGTTTTGCCCCAGACGGCTAGCTATGTAATTATTTCGGCAACCCTGGCTGTCCCTAGCTTTATTGTTGCCGAATCAGTGCTAAGCTTAATTGGACTTGGTATTCAGCAGCCAGATCCCTCTTGGGGCAATTTACTTTCTCTGGCAACCAATGCTTCAATTCTCGTGCTACAACCTTGGTTGATTTGGCCCCCAGCAGTAGTGATTATTCTGACAGTGTTATCGTTTAACTTGCTGGGAGATGGTTTGCGAGATGCTCTTGATCCTCGCAGTTTCCAGCGCTAGTTTTTTGTTGAGGCTCATGGTTCATTGCTCATGGTTCATAGGCTAATAAACAATGAACTATGAACTCTCAACTTTATTGAGGAGGAGTGTTTCCGTCATCGACGCTAAATGCTCCAGCCTCAGTTTTAGTTCCTGAGCGCGTTTTTTGTAGTTTAGCTTCCGTGCTAGTGCGGCACGGGCTAGATCCTCCCGGTTATTGTTCAGAGCTTTCATCGCTACTTGCTCCCAAGTATTGATCTCCTGAAGTGAGTGTTTATATTGGGGTTGTGTATCATCCCACACTACCTTAATATCAGCTAAGGCTTTGTTTAATAACTTGGTTGAATCATTCCGATTTGCTCCCTCAAATGCTTGTTTTAAGGGTTGGGATAAATTCTCTGTTTTGATCTTAGTAGTCAACGGCAGAAAATCTCTAATTTGCCGACTATCACTGACGCCAGTTTTGCACCAAGTAGCAAAGTGTTCACAGTTATTGAACAGCAGATTGTATTTTCTCTCCCCTAATCGGCTTTTGGCACGCTGAATCACCACATTTGGGATATAACAAACCTGATAATTTCTGGCATAGATTTTTCTGCCTTGAGCAAAAGTATCCACAGAGGTGCATGCAACCATCTCGTAATCCTTAAGCTTGCGGTAGTGGATAACATGGCCGTCTCCACAGTCAATACCATGATGCTGATAGACAGCCTGAAGTTGAAGATAGGGTCGAATGACGTAGATTTGATCCCCTCGCGCCATACTTGCCTCTAATGATTGTTATTGTTACTTTTGGTCTTGCCGACGGCAAGTTTTCTGGTGATATCGATATCTTTTTAAGAAAAAAACAAAATTAACTAGATTTCTGGGGGAAAACTAGCCTTACTTTCAGCTGATTCTCAGACAACCAGCTTAGTCTTATAACCATGAACTCAATGATGGATATATGAGGTTAGCTCACTTCCTAGTCACAAAGCTGATGGCAGAGCTTTCCCTAGAGTTTGATTATATTGTGGCAAAACTGGTGGATTAACTGATGGCTTAATTAGTTTTCCCCTAGGAGATACTTTGTTAAATGAAAACTCTTATCCATCATATCATTAAGTCGATCCCGCTCAACTGCATGAGGCGAAGCCATGACCAATAAACAGCTCAAACGTCAATCCCGTGCCAGAAAATTAACCAAACTTTCTAGACTTACTCTCTTAACATTGCTTGCATTTATTATTGCCCTTGTACTATCTGATGCTCCTGCATTCGCACAGGAATCTGCTCAGGCACAGGGATTTAATCCCCAAGAATGGTTGCGGAATGCCTTGGAGTGGATTGATAGTCTTGGTCCAGTTGGTGCGATCGCCTTTATAGTACTGTATATAGTTGCGACTGTGGCTTTCTTACCAGGGTCAATTCTCACCCTAGGTTCTGGCGTAGTTTTTGGTGTAGTTTTGGGTTCACTCTATGTATTCGTTGGTGCGACTGTGGGTGCTACTGCTGCCTTCCTGGTAGGACGTTATTTGGCAAGGGGCTGGGTATCAAGCAAAATTGCAGGTAGCGAAAAATTTCGAGCAATTGACGAAGCTGTCGGTAAAGAAGGATTTAAAATAGTCCTGTTGACGAGACTCTCACCCATATTTCCCTTCAATCTTTTAAACTACGCCTACGGTGTAACCAAGGTTTCCTTAAAAGACTATTTCTTCGCCTCTGTTGGTATGATTCCAGGAACAGTAATGTACGTTTACCTAGGTTCCTTGGCTGGCAATTTAGCAACGATTGGTAGTGGACAGGAGCCTACTAATGCTGCTGTACAGTGGGCAATTAGGATCATTGGTTTTATCGCCACAGTTGCTGTAACTTTGTATGTAACTAAGGTTGCCAGGAAGGCTTTAGACGAAACTGTTTCCCCAGATCAAATTTCAGACGAGACAGTTTCCTAGTTAGTTTAAATACCCAGAATTTGCTCAAGAGGTTTTGTCCTTAAAATTCAGAACTAAAAATACTAGGAATAAGCCTCAGTTATTAATTGATAATTTGTATTACTGATCAGGAGTTTTATATGTCAAATTCGGCGTTCGAGAGAGTGAGTATCCCACCGATGGATGAATATAACCAGAGGTTGGTTAACTACGTACATCCGCCCGATTGGGTTAATCCTAGACCTGCTGAGAGTTACGATTTAGTTGTAATTGGTGCTGGTACTGCCGGATTAGTGGTGGCAGCAGGGGCAGCAGGTTTAGGTTTAGGTTTGAAAGTTGCCTTGATTGAAAGACATCTCATGGGTGGAGATTGCTTGAATGTTGGTTGTGTACCTTCCAAGTGTGTGATTCGCTCTTCTCGCGTAGTTGCCGATATCAGGGATGCAGAACAATTTGGCATCAAACCCCCAGAACATATTGACATCGATTTCCCTGCTGTGATGAGGCGGATGCGTAGACTCAGGGCTGGTATTAGCCATGTAGATTCTGCCCCGCGTTTTCAAAATCTTGGGGTTGATGTTTTCTTAGGAAACGGTAGTTTTATCAGTGACGGTGCTATTCAAGTTTGCGATAAACTACTGCGGTATAAAAAGGCAGTAATTGCTACGGGAGCAAGGGCATTACGACCTTCAATTGAAGGTATTGAAGAGACTGGTTTTCTAACTAATGAAACTGTCTTTTCGCTGACAGAACGCCCCAACCGTTTGGCTGTAATTGGGGGTGGTCCCATCGGTTGTGAACTAGCCCAATCTTTTCGTCGTCTAGGCTGTGAAGTAGTACTATTTGAGCGCGCTAATCACGTCTTAATTAGAGAAGATTCAGATGCTGCTGAAATTGTTCAAAAAAGCTTTATTAAGGAAGGAATTAACTTAGTTTTAAACTGTCAATTGCAACGGGTAGAAAAGACTCCAGAAGGTAAAAAAATTCACTTTACCAGTAACGGTAAGCAAGAATCAGTGACAGTAGATGAAATTTTAGTAGGTGCAGGCAGAGCACCTAATGTTGAAGACCTTAATCTAGAAGCAGTTGGGGTAAAATACGACCAACGTAAGGGTGTGATTGTCGATGACTATTTACAAACCACGAACCCTAAGATTTATGCTGCTGGCGATATCTGTATGAACTGGAAGTTCACTCATGCTGCTGATGCTGCGGCTCGAATTGTAATTAAGAATACCCTATTTTCTCCCTTTGGTTTGGGAAGATATAAACTCAGTAGTCTAGTTATGCCTTGGGCAACCTATACTGATCCAGAAGTTGCCCATGTAGGTATGTATGAACATCAAGCCCAGGCACAGGGTTTTGATGTCAGTACCATTAAAATCGACTTCAATCATGTGGATAGAGCGATTGCTGATGGTGAAGAGGAAGGGTTTGTTAAAATTCACCACAAAAAGGGTTCTGATCAAATTCTGGGTGCGACAATTGTTGCCCGCCATGCTGGTGAGATGATCTCTGAATTAACGACCGCAATTGTTAATAAAATTGGTTTGAGCAAGCTTTCTGGAGTTATTCACCCCTATCCAACTCAGGCAGAAGGGATCAAGAAGGCTGCAGATGCTTATCGCCGCACACTTTTGACACCGAATACTAAGCGATTTTTGGGATTGCTGACTAAGTTATCTTAGGTTGAACCTCCTGCCACGACTAAAAGTATAAGGCAGGAGTGTTCATGGTTCATGGCTCATGGAGTTAGTATTGAGTAGTTGTGTTGTGAAATACATTCCCTATGAACAGTTTATGACAGTTAAATTTGTAAGTTTTGGTGATTTCTTTTAGTTAAGAAAAAATCAATTAAAATTTTATACAGTAACTATTATTAATTTAAAGGTAAATTATATCACAGATCAAGAATTTTTTTGAGTCTGTATGACAGATTTTTTAGCGAATACTTAAATCCAGAGAAAAAAGTATCTGAATTGTAATAGTTCACAGTTCATAATTTCTAAGGCTGTGAACTATTAACATCTGATTCGGATCACAATATCAGCAAATTAATTATGGTATCAAGAGTTTGCTGATAATTTCTTGTGCATTTATACATTAGTAAAATCCTTGTGCATGCCAGGTTGCATCCCGTTATTTTTTGTGACTGAGGAGAAAAAATGGCTCTTGTTACTTGGACTGGATCTGGTGATGGCTTATCCTGGAACGATGCAGCAAACTGGGATATTAACGCAGTTCCCAGTGTGTCAGATGAGGTAATTATTAACACCAATGTTAACGTTACCACAGATGTAGATATCACAGTGGTTTCGTTGAATCTCGCCGCAGGTACACTGACGGGCACGGGAAATACTACCTGGAGTGGCAATTTCACTGTTGAAGAAAATGCTAGCGTAAAGTTTAGTGGTGAAACGCAAGCTTTCGGCAGCGGTACTAGCTTTCAAGGATTAGGTTTAGTTGAATTGGAAAGCGGTATTTTTAATGTCGATGAAGACCTAACTATTAACACCAAGTTTACTAATAAGAGCGAAGTCAAGGTTAAAGCTGGCAAGAAGTTAAATCTAACTGGCGATAGTGAAATAAGTGGTTCTTTTGAGGTTGATGAAAATGCCAGCTTAGAGTTAATTGGTCTCACACATACTTTTGCTGCTGGTAGTGACTTCCTGGGCTTAGGTACAGTTGA
Organism: Symploca sp. SIO3C6; assembly: GCA_010692425.1. GTDB lineage: Bacteria > Cyanobacteriota > Cyanobacteriia > Cyanobacteriales > Coleofasciculaceae > SIO3C6. Next base: position 21,175 of record JAAHHJ010000020.1, read on the forward strand.
CTTAGTTAGCGGTGAACTCAATATTGAGGATGAAGTCTCTATTAAGAGTAAGTTCAAAAGTAAAAGTAAAGTCAAAGTCAAAAACAAGTTTAAACTAGAGGGCGATAGTGAAATAAATGGTTCTTTTGAGGTTGATGAAAATGCCAGCTTAGAGTTAATTGGTCTCACACATACTTTTGCTGCTGGTAGTGACTTCCTGGGCTTAGGTACAGTTGACTTAGTTAGCGGTGAACTCAATATTGAGGATGAAGTCTCTATTAAGAGTAAGTTCAAAAGTAAAAGTAAAGTCAAAGTCAAAAACAAGTTTAAACTAGAGGGCGATAGTGAAATAAGTGGTTCTTTTGACCTTGATGATGACGCTACAGTTGAGTTTGCTGAGGGCTCTCATATCCTGGACACAGGAACCATTTTCACGGGTGCAGGTTCTGTTCGCTTAGTAGGGGGTACTCTCACTGTCAATGAAAACATTAATGTCGAGTTATTAGAGGTAACTGGCGGCACTATTGAGGGGACAGGTACCATTACCGCCAACAAACAAATTCAAACCATTGCTATCAACCTTGATGAAGGAGAAAGCAAGGTAATCAGTAACCAATTTCTGGTGGTTAGCGCGGGAAATACTTCTGCCGAACAAATTATCTACACCTTAACTGATTTACCTGATGAAGGTATTCTCTTACTCAATGGTATTGCTTTAGAAATTAATTCTACTTTCACTCAAGCTGACATTAACAATGGTTTGCTCACTTATGCTGATGGCGACAGCGATGCCAGTAGCGATAGTTTCAGTTTCAACGCCACAGCTAATGGTGAATTAATCACCAGCAGCAGTTTTAATTTTACTGTCGAAGAAAACTTGATTGCTGAGTTCCGAAATATAGGCACTACTGGTATTTTCGCCTTTGAGGAAATCAGCTCCTCAGCCAAACTAAAATTTAGTGTTGATATCAATAGCAGCCCTAGTTTTAACAGTGAAATGGGGGTATTTTTTGTTGATGATGACCTAGGCTCTATCAACGGAATTGCTCCCGGCGAAGCTGGCTATTTGCAACTTGCTCTGAGTCGGGCGCAAGTAATTAGTTCAGTCCTCTATAACCCTCCCAACGGTTTTGAACAAGGTTCTCGTTTTTTAGAGTTTGCATCTAGCGATCGCTTAGGATTTTACTTAGTCTCACAGGGTACTACAGACCAAGTACTCAGCCAAGTTGCTGCTGGAGAGACACCTAATAATGTAATCTTCTCAACTTCGACCAATCTACAAGTTTCCAACTCTACCAGTACTAGTTTTACTCTCAATTGGGAAGAGCAGCTAGATGGGGGAGATACTTCTTTTGACGATGTGGTGATTAACGTTGAGTCGGTAGGCACAAACCCAACACCGGGGACAGAATTTCAAGCAATTGGGCAAAGAGAATTGCTAGATTTGCGTTCCTTTGAGGGCGAAGTTTCAGCTAGCTTCACAGTGAATCGGGAGGCTGCCTTTAACAATACCATTAGCTTTTATGTAGTTCAAAATGAACAAGGTACAATCCTCGATGAATTAACTGGTCAACTAGTTAACCCTGAAGAGCAAGGCTATGCAGAAATCGCTGTCCGACAGAGTATAGAAGTCGAACTCTTTGTAGAAAACCAAGGTACTGTTAATATAGTTACTCAGCTACAGGGTGGGGAAATCCTCGCACCATTTGTTATTGCCGATGGCAGCATCAGCGATTTTCTCAACACGAATCCAGAGAATTTAGAGGATGAAGGTTCCAATGCCTACTTTACTTTCATAGGAGCCAACCCAGATCAAGCTGATCACTTTGCTATGCTTGGGGACAATACTATTGGCGTTGAAGATTTGTTCGGTGGTGGAGACAACGACTTTAACGATGTGATTTTCAAGGTTGATTTTACAGTTCCCTAGGAGTCTCAAGAAGTCGCCGCTCGAGTTTTCCACACTAATAGCCCTACGGGCATGCACCCGCATACCTAAAACCATCTACCTCTTGCTGCATTTTAATAGAAGTAATGGATCGGGAATAGGGAATAATCTCTGTTCCCTATTTCCTTATAAGTATGAAAACTTTAAGAAAAGTTAAAACTTACCAATGACAAATACTGATATCGTTTACTACACTATCTCAAACCCTTGTTAAAGTATGTAGTATGATTAATGATTATCCTCTAACCAAATCAAACTCTCTCAAATTTAAGGTAAAGTTAGAAACATCACAATAAATTCCAGCTTGTTTAGGTCTCAACGTCATAAATCTTTATCATTCATGTCCGATAATTGTAGTGAAGTTAGGTACAAGTCAAGTTGTCTCTGTAACATCAGGTAAATACTTCTAGATTGCAAAAGGAGATTTTAATAGTGTTAGATTTTCTCACCTCAATCCTAGGCAATAAAATTCCTTGGCATAAACTACCTACTCCCCTAGCCCTCCTCGAATTAGTTAAGTTTCGCGACGAACTGCGGGAGAAAAATCTCCACGACACATCACACTTACCTACTAAAAGTGATGTTGAACAACCAGTACCGAGTCCAGGTGATCTTCATCTAGTTACTCGCACAGCTGACGGCAGTTTTAACGACCTCAGTGACCCCAAAATGGGCAGGGCTCAATCCCGATTTGGGCGTAATGTCCCCCTGAAATATACTTATCCCGATCAAAGAAATTTACTCAATCCCAATCCGCGTGTAATCAGCCGCACCTTGATGACGCGAGATAAATTTGTACCAGCTACCACCTTAAATCTGCTGGCTGCTGCCTGGATTCAATTCCAGACTCATGACTGGTTTGCCCATGGCAAAACTGAACCAGATAACAATTTTGAGATTCCCCTAGAAGATGACGATCCCTGGCCACAAGAATATCGACCCTTAAAAGTTAGAAAAACTTTAGCAGATTCGACTAGATCACAAGAAAATACACAAGGACCACCGACTTATTTGAACCAAGTAACTCACTGGTGGGATGCCTCACAAATCTATGGCAGTGACCAAGAAACTATTGATAAGTTACGCTCCCATATAGACGGAAAGATGATTATAGGAGATAATGATCTCTTGCCCGTCAACCCAGAAAATGGTATCGATCTGGTAGGCTTTGATGATAATTGGTGGCTAGGTTTAAGTGTACTACATACTTTGTTCGTTAAAGAACACAACGTGATCTGCGATCGCCTTAAACAAGAATACCCGGAATGGCCCGACGACCAACTCTTTGAACACGCCCGACTGATTAACGCCGCTTTGCTAGCCAAAATTCATACAGTTGAATGGACACCAGGTATTCTCGGACATCCTGCCCTGCAAATAGCAATGAATGCCAATTGGTGGGGTTTATTGGGTGAACAGCTAAAAAGACTTTTTGGGCGCATTGACGACAGCGAATTGATCAGTGGTATTATTGGCTCAGCTACGGATCACCACAGTGCACCCTACTATCTAACTGAAGAATTTGTATCAGTATATCGAATGCATCCCTTGATGCCAGATAAATTTGAATTTTATGGGATTGAAGATGGTAAATTGCTGTCCGAGGAAAATCTTTTTGAGGTTTCTGGTAAAAGATCTAGAGCTTTGTTAGAAAAATTGGGAATACCGAATTTATTATACTCCTTTGGCATTACCCACCCTGGAGCAATAACACTGCACAATTACCCCTTATTACTGCAAAAACTAGTAAGAGACAACGGCGAAGTGTTTGACTTGGCAGCTGTTGATATTCTTCGAGACAGGGAACGGGGAGTTCCTCGGTACAATGAATTTCGGGAACTAATTGGTCGTGGCAGAATTACCTCCTTTGAAGAGATTACCGATAATCAGCAATGGGTGAGGGAATTACGGCAAGTTTACAACAATGACATCAATAGCGTTGATCTTATGGTCGGCATGTTCGCAGAAAACCCTCCTGAAGGCTTTGGTTTCAGTGATACTGCCTTTCGTATATTTATCCTGATGGCATCGCGGCGGTTAAAAAGTGACCGTTTCTTTACTAAGGACTACACAGCTGAAGTCTATACCCAATTCGGTTTAGATTGGATTGACAACAATAGCATGTTAAGTGTCCTACGCCGACACTTTCCGACAGTAGCACCCGCCTTGTTTGGCGTCGAAAATGCTTTTGCTCCCTGGCGTCGGGTGGGTTCATCTTCTCTATGAGATCAACTTCATAGTATCTGAATAACTTACCTGTAGGGTGGGCAATGCCTACCCTAAGAAACAATGGTTTGTTGAGAAAAATCCGAGAACTCAAGACTATAGTATTTCAGGCAATCGAGCTTTGATTTCAGGGAAAAACATGTTAGATTTCATCAAATCTTTTTTTAATCCTGTTCGGATCACAATCCCATATTTGCTGGATATCATCATTGTTTCCGATCCCAGACAAATTCGGAAAATTGAGACTTCAGGGGATGTTAACCGTTTGCATACTTATGATACTGCTTCCTTACCATGGTGGGTGAAAATTTATTTCAGAGCAACCAAGTTTCATGATGATCAGCGCGATTTGTGGTTTTGCCCCTTTGAGCCGACATCTAATCCTACCTATCAAAGCAGACGGACTTATCTTGAGGAAAAAGTCGCAATCGGCTATAGCCAAGCAGACGTCAGGAGAATCGCCCAACTGTTGAATACAAATGCAGATGATCAGACTCTCGCCCATGAAATGGTGCAAATAGTCAATCGTAGATTCTTTGAAAGCGAGATACCTCTAACTATTACTAAATCAGCCAAAGATACCTTACAAAATTTTAGTGAAGCAATCTTGCCATGGAACTATCTACGTGCTGTCCAATCTCAGCAGAAGATCATGAATTACTGTCAACGAACTCTCCCTCAAGGTGTCCATATCCTAGATGCTGGACATAATATTGGAGAAGTTGTGCAGACGACAGCAGGTGCATTAAGAACCTTAAAAGATAACCTGGAAAAGCCAGTGGCAGAAATCTTTACATCACACCCTCTCACACCACAGGTGCCTAGAATAGCTACAAGGTCTTCTAATTTTGATGGTTTGTTGTCTTATCCTACCAGTGCAGGTCAAACGGTAGTGATATTTAAAATAGGAGAAGCTGCTGCCGAAACCCATGATATATCTTTTACTTTCGGCACTGGCAGAGAGGAGAGGGCTTGCGTTTTTCAAGAGTTTTTCATGAATTTTATGAATGATTTACAGCAGGAATTGAAGGGACAATAACGTTCATTGCTCATTGCTCATAGTTCATTGGGTTAGTATTCGGCAATTGTGGAATAATTTACCAATGAACTATGAACAATCAACAATCAACTATAAACAATCGTCCCAATTTATTGAGTTAACTTCAGGATTTCCCTTGCCGCGCGTTCGCACACTCCCACTTCCCCTAATAAACTGCGCATTTCCTGATAATCTGCCAGAATTTGTTGACGCTTTTGAGGGTTAAGAAGAAGTTCTAAAGCTTTCTGAACAATATTTTCCGCTGTCGCTTGTTCTTGTAAAAACTCTGGTACAATCGAGCGCATTACCACTAAGTTAGGAGGCGACATAAAAGGAATAGAAAAGTTCAAGAAAGTGCGAGCAAACCAGGCAGTGAAAGGACTAACTCGGTAGAAAACTACCTGCGGAACATCTAACAACGCTAGTTCCAAATTGACAGTACCAGACTTAGTAATTGCCAAATCAACGGCTGCCAAGACTTCAGTGGTTTGCTCAGAGACAAGGGTAGCACGCAAACCATAAGACTCTATTGCTGCTTCAATGGGACGTCGATAGGCTTCTAGAGAAAGAGGAATCCAAAATAGCGGCGAGTTTTGTGAAAGTTTGAGATTTTGAGGCAATGAGCTATATAAATTCTCCCCCTCTTCCCCTCTCTCCCTCTCCCCCTCTCTTCCTGATCCTGCCAATAATTGCCACTGAATCTGCTTAGCTGCCTTACAGATTACAGGTAGCATATACTTTAATTCTTGCCTTCTAGAAGCTGGAACTAGTGCGATCGCAATTTGTTCCGGTTCAATTCCTAGGGCAGCCCGCGCCTGTGGGCGACTAGGACTCGATTGCATTCTATCAACAAGGGGATGACCAACCCAACTGACAGATGCTCCTTTCTTTTGAAAATAGCGAGCTTCTTCTGCAAAAATCGCCAGCATCTTATCTGTCATCTTCACTAATTTAGCTGTATTGCGACTAGAAACAGACCAAACCCAATCTTGAGGTGCAATATAGTAAACTATCGGTACTTGCGGTAAGCGAGAGCGGATCAGATTGCCTATTACCAGGTTTGGTCCAAAGTAGTCAATTAATACTGCGATATCAGGCGGATGTTGCTGGAGGTAGTGTTGAGCTCGACGTTGGATTTGCAGGGTAGGTAGCACAAAGGGCAGAGATTCCAGAAGCCCTACGGAACCAATGCCAGTGGTATTAACTAACAACTTGGCACCGGCTGCCGCCATTTTCTCACCCCCTAGTGCCACAATTTCTAACTCTAAGCCTGTAATTTGGGCACAGCGTTTGAGAGCCTCAATCAGCATGGCTCCTTGCAAGTCTCCGGATACTTCTCCGGTACTGATAAAAATTGTTCTGACAACCATATTTTACCCTAAAAATAACCCTAATAATTTAGAGCAATTAGTAGCGGATTTTCATTTTCTATAAATGGTTTTTTAGTTGCTTCAGCGAATTCACCTGAAGTACTAATTTTACCAGTTCTTCCAGTTGCTCCAACTCAAATGCTTATAAGTTTTGCTCCACAGTGGAAGCAAGGGATGCAGTGTAAGAATTGGTTTCATAATTTTCGTGAAATGTTATCAATTAGCTAATATGTCAATGTTTTCCTATAGAACTTTTTAATAAAAGTGGTATTACTCAAAAGCTGACTGGATGTAATCTTGCAAGATAAATTGATATCCTGCCCATAATACCGATTTACCTAAATGTAATGAAGGTAGTAGTATAGTTGAATCAATCGCCACTGATAAATCGGGCAAACTGTTTTGAGCGCGGCGCGAATTTTGGCATAAGCGCTGGCAGCTAACTAAGGCAACATCAAACCTACAAATCAGATTCTGTACTGCTGAATTATCTGCTAAAAATAACTCGGCGCTACGCCTTAGTCTACCTTGCTTTGACGGTGTAATTGCCAGCAAGCCATTTGCATCCCAACTTCCCTGACTACGAGTTTTGACCTCGACAAAAACTAAGCATTCTTGTCTTTGTTTAGCTGCCTCTGATTTCCCTATGATGTCAATTTCTCCCCAGCGACAGCGCCAACGGCGATGTAGAATGACCCAGTTGTTTTGGCGTAACCACTCGGTAACTAGTTCTTCTCCCAATTGTCCCACATCTTGTTTGTGATTGTGTTTGTTCATTTCTCAATTGGAGAATTAAGTAGGTAGGCGTAATTAAACCAACAATAGCAAAAACGGGAAGTATTGTTTAGTAAGGAACCTAGCTTTTTAGGTTTTACATTCATTTATATCCACCTGCTTATTACTTATTACTTATTACTTATTACTTATTACTTATTACTTATTTTAAATAAGCTCTGATAGAGAAGCCCTACGTATTGGCTCTAACTCCTTTAGTCTCCTGTCTGCTTCATAAAATTGTTGCCAGTAATATTGTTTACTTCTAAAATCAGCTAGATGGTCTAGCTTCTGCCATTGCTCCAGACAATAGCGGCGACGCTTCTGGCATGCTACCTGCTCTAGACATGCTGCCGCTGCTCGAATTACTAAAGGAGTGCGAGTGAAATCTTCAAAGTGTATCTCGTCTAGATGGAAAAAATGAGCAACCTTTTTCATTTGTTCGGGAAACTCAATGCTCCGGTCTTGTAGTAATGAGATTAGTGACTCAACGGTCTCATCTTGTCCTTCCTTTGTTGAGGCTTGCAGTTCTAAAATCTGTTGCCACAAAAATCGGTGATGGGAGAGACTAAATAGCAAATCTTGCTCTTCTAAAAGACTAATAATCTGGGTTCGATATTCAGGACAGTAAATGTAGATACGCAGCAGTGAAGCTTCTGCTGGTTCTAAGAGATTAATTTCAGAAGTAGTAGGTAAAGGTTGAAAAGATTGAGATATATGAGTATTATTTGAATCCTTAATTTTCCACTTTCGATACTTGCTAACTTGAGAGTTGAGATTTTCTTGAAGCAGCTTCAAATCTTGAGCATCTCCCCGACTTAGCAATTGAGCACAACGACTAATATAATAATTGCGAGTATTGGGGCGGTCGAGTTTACTGATTAACTTCACCATTTCTTGAGCAACTCGCTGGAATTGGGAAACGTCTTTAAGATTTTGACCAACCAGGAGTTGTTCAATTTGCCAGTCTAACCAAAAGGGGGCTTCCTTAAGTAGCTGCCGATATTTGTCTGTGGCATCGGTATGCTCTTTGAGAAATTCATCGGCATCTTTACCATCAGGCAGATTCAGAGTCCGCAGTTGAACTTTCCCTCCGTAGACTAGAGGGTAAATCTTCTCAATCGCCCTCTCAAAAGCCTTGGTACCAGCAGCATCAGCATCAAAATTGAGGACAATCTGCTTAGATTCACTATAGCGTAGCAACTGTCGCACTTGGTCTTGACTCAGAGCTGTACCTAGAGGAGCAACAACATTTTTTATACCGACTGCATGGAGGGCAATCGCATCAAAATACCCTTCTACTATTACCGCCTGATCCTGCTTGCTAATCGCCCCGTAAGCTTTATCTAGAGCAAACAGAGTCTTGCTTTTATCGAATAGCTTAGTTTCTGGCGAATTGAGATATTTGGGCTGTTGCTCTGTCAAACTTCTACCACCAAAGCCAATCACCCTTCCCCGTGCATCACAAATGGGAATCATCAGGCGATCGCGGAAGTAATCATAATATCCATTACCAGATTTCCGGAGTTTAATCAAGCCTACTTGCTCCACATGCCCTACTGGCTTACCTTTTTGTTCCACTAAGTATCTGTAGAGAGTGTCCCAACCTGATGGCGCATACCCCAGATGGAACTCTTGAATCGTTGTCTGGCTCAAAAGCCTCTGAGATTGTAAATATTTTAGTGCTACTAACCCTTGAGGTTGCCGCAGAGCGTGCTTATAGAAAGAAGTTGCTAGGGCAAGAATTTCGTAGAGTTGTTCTTGTTCCGAGATTTGACGCTGTAATTGTTGCCGCTGCTCTGGTTCAAGGGAACGCACGCTCACCTGGTAGCGCCGTGCCAAATCGAGTACAACTTCGCTGAAAGATTGCTTCCCTATCTCCATCAAGAACTTAATTGCATTACCACTAGCACCGCAACCGAAGCAGTAGTACATTTGCTTACTAGGGCTGACGGTAAAGCTAGGGGTTTTTTCCTGATGGAAGGGACACAAGCCTACATAATCCTTACCTCGTTTGCGCAGCACAACCTGTTCAGAGATGACATCTACCACATCAGCTCTTTGCTTAACTTCCTCTATTGTTTCTGGGTGCAGGCGAGGAGTTTTCAATGTAGTGTTTCTGGGTGCAGGCGAGGAGTTTTCAATGTAGAAGGCAAAGTTATCTAAAACCGGAGTGTTGACTAATCGTTACTCTATAATCAATCTTACTGAATTAATGATTTAGTAAATTTAGTTGAAAATTACTATAGACTTATTGGGAGTACTTACTCATCAAGGCACCGAGAAAAAGAGCAAGAGATGGGAAGGATATTTATTTCGGCGGGTCACGGTGGTGTAGAACAAGGTGGTCGCGATCTCGGAGTGATTGCTGGTGGTACAACGGAAGCCCAGGAGATGATTGCCTTGCGCAATAAAATCGTGCCAGAGTTGCGATCGCGCGGGTTTGAAGTCCTCTCCGTTCCTGATGAACTGAGTTTACGGCAGACCATAGAATGGATTAATGCTCGCGCTCGTCCTAAAGATGTGGCGCTGGAAATTCATACTGGCTTCGCTTCCAATCCTGATGTTAGGGGAGCCAGTACCTTCTACATTACCAACAATACTGAACGCAAAAAGCATGCAGAGTTGATGCTACTGGCTCTCCAACGGAGTCTTCCCCAACTAGAAAATCGAGGAGCCAAGCCAGATTCGGCTGCAGGCTTTGGGCGTTTGGCTTTCTGCCGCGATACTGTACTTCCCTCAATACAGATGGAGGTTGGGTATCTAACTAACCCAGGTGATCGATTTCTAATCCAGAATCAACGCGCTAAGATTGCTCAGGGCATTGCTGATGGTCTTGCTGCCTGGAGCCGTGCTGTTTCTGGCTCTGGGCCGACAGATGAGTTGGAAATCATTTACCCCTCAATTGACCTCAAAATCAACAATCAGATTTATGATGAACAGGGCATTATTGTTAATAGTAATGCCTATATCCCCATTGATTTGGCAGACCGCTTGGGAGTCGATTTGACCAGAGCCCCTAATGTGCGCCGCTTTCAATACCGGGGTGTAGTTTATGTCAAAGCGATCGAATTGCGGGAATTTAATATTTCTGTTGGCTGGGAGAGTTCAACACGTACTTTGATTTTACGCTCTATCTTGAAGATCTGCCCCGGCTTTATGGACAGGATTATTGGCCATGGCAATACCTCGACAGTGCAATTGATGATGTTTCTTAAAGCTAACAATGACAAGGCTCTGGCCGAGTTTCCCGACATTGCCAAACTTTACAGGGAAGAGGCAGAAATTGAGGGAGTTAACTATGACATTGCCTTCTCTCAAGCAATGTTGGAAACTAACTTCCTGCGCTTTGGGGGCAACCTTAAAGCCTCTCAAAACAACTTTGGTGGTTTGGGAGATGTTGCCGGGCGTCCCGAGGGTGCAACATTCCCCAATGCTAGACTGGGCGTGCGTGCCCATATCCAACAATTAAAAGCCTATGCTTCCCAAGAGCCGTTGGTGCAAGAACAGGTTAGCCCCCGATTTCGTTTTATCACTCGCGGTATTGCTCCTTTGGTTGAACAATTGAGCGGGCGCTGGTCAGCAGATGCACAGTATGGTAGAAGGATTATGGCAGTACTGAGGCGTTTATACGATTCAGCTGAACTGCTCTAGTTGGGCAATCGCAAAGGTTGTCAATTTCTGCTAGCTCCTGACACAGTTTCGTTGGATAGTTACCAGAATCATGCTCAATTAAAACATCGTTACCGTCAAAGCCGTAGCTAGCTAATGAATCTAGCTGTAAAGGCCATGCCGCCAAGGGCAGCGCTCCCCAAATCTCGACAAATTCAGGGATGCTCTTGGGGCGCTTGGCTCTTTCTAATCCTTGCAAAGCGCAAGCAATAGCTAATTGGTTAAAGCCTCTGAGCAAAGCATCAGGATAAGGGAATGGATCTTTTTCCCCGCCTCTGACTTGCTCGAGATAATCAATTAGTCCCTTAGCAAGTAAATTCAGCATTTCCAAGTCATCCAGCTTGGTTGGATCATAGGTCATAGATGTCAATTTAACTAACACCAGCTTCTAATTTGGCTTAAGAGTCTTGGTAGTTGCCAATCCAAGTAGCCTTGGCTAGTGTAAATCCTGTCTGTGACGTTGCGATTTCCTCCTAGATACGACTTGTCAAATAGGCATCAAATTAGCGAAAATAAAAGCCTCTCCTAGGTTAATTAGGAGAGACTTGCTCCAAGTTTGACTACCCACTAGCTTTTTGAGCTACTTCAAGTATTAACTAAAGGTGGCATGGGAACCATCAGCCCTCTGGGAGATTTCAGAGGGTTATTTTTTTTGTTTTAACAGAAAAGGTTCTGAGGCAGATGGTTCTAAGGCAACAGGTTGATTAAAATACTCTCTCCCTCTATCTGAAGTTAAATCTGTGGCAGATAATGGTCAAGTAGGTTGGCATTAATATTTGTCGTTGAGGCAAAGCAGAGGGTTCCAAGGCAGAAGGGAAGAGGATAAAATACTCTTAACATTTGTTGACATATCTTCGTTTGTTTCTGCCTGCCTACTGATCATGTGGCACAAGCAAACATTAAGTGATGATTAAATCTTGGATGGTGATTGGTGCTCTTACCCTACTAGTGGCGTTTGCTGGTAGTTGGAGTACACCTAATAGTATTAGATGGTTCAACCGCTTAACTCGTCCGAGATGGCTAACTTTTGAGCCAGCAATTCCTTTTATTTGGACGACTATTTTTATTTGCGGTGCCTGGTCCACTTATATTGTTTGGGAAAGTGAACCAGGTAGCGCAAAAACTTGGCAGCTGATGGGTTTATATTTGTTGCTGGAAGTGGTGACTATTGCCTATACGCCAGTAATGTTTAGGCTTCGCAGCCTCAGGGTTGGTACGATAATTGGCGCTAGTGGTGCTATCTTGAGTGTCATCCTCGCACTGTTGGTCTTGCAGATCTCTGGGTGGGCATTTGTGTTGCTATTACCTTACTTAATTTGGAGTCCGATTGGTACTTATACCACTTGGGAAATGATTAAACTTAATCCGGAAGATGCTTAGAATACTAATTCAATGACCAAGATTTGGAGAAGGTTTTTTAAAGTAGTTGAAGTGGCTGTTCAACAGTTCAATTAAGCCTTACCCATGGTTTGTGAAAAAGCACTTCAAGATTTGTGTGAAAAATTTTATTTCTAATTGACAAAATTCTTTTATAGCAGTACGTATTAAGGTTATGACAAGCTAAATCGCTAGAACTTTGTCAAATTATGCCTTCTGCTTTGGAGCCTTCTGCCCTGGAGCCTTGCGCGTAGCGCTATAAGGAGAATTGATTATCTTGGTAGGGCTTAGAAAACTAGGTTGACAACAGCCCAGTTATACTAAAACTAGGCTGTTGAATATTATTAGACTTAAAGGTTAGACAAAGTGGAACTGGTTAGAATTGTTCAAGTTTAGGTCGTGAGAATTTACGCCTTCGACTATGCCTATGAGTTCATATTCGTGAGAGGAGTGTTCTCTGACAAAGATACCAGCTGAGTGGTGATGGTTAGGAGCTGAACCTAGATAGTACTCAAACCCATGAGCAAGTTGGATGATATCTTCGTGGAAATTATAGTCCTTAATTTTAGCGTAGTCATGATCTCCATGACCACCATAAAAGAAGTGATGTTGTTCTCCTAAAACAAAGGTGTCTTCTCCTTTTCCACCATGGAGAGTATCTCTTTCTCCCTCGCCGTAACCGAAAGAGGTGTCAACACCAACTAGTATGTCATGACCATGCTCGCCCTTGAGTTCGTCATGCCCGGTGCCACCATACAAAAGATCGTCACCCTTACCACCTTTAAGGGTATCATTACCATATTCACCATAAAGTTTATCGTGACCATCGTTACCCTTAAGTAGATCGTCACCATAGCCACCATAAAGGTAATCATTGCCATCACCACCCTTAAGTGTATCATAGTCATGACCACCATAAAGCCAATCGTTACCACGATCACCTTTAAGTAAATCATAACCATGACCACCATAAAGCCAATCATGACCATCACCACCCTTGAGTGTGTCATCACCCCCTAAACCTTCAAGGGTATCATTGCCCCCTTTGCCTTTAATATGGTCATCGTAATGAGTTCCTAGAAGATGATCGTTGTAATGAGTTCCTTCGATGTGGTTAATCATATTGTTAGTCATATCAGTAAATGCCCTGTATCTCTCAGCTACAATCCCAATCTATTACTGATTTTCAGAGGAGGCGATAACTAAAAGTTAAGTAAACTTAGGGAGTTAGGTTAAGGTAAAATTCAGAGCAAAAGTTAAGGTAGGATAAAATTAGAGGCAGCCTTGATTGTTACTGCATAATCATATTGAATCAAGCGATTACCAATCGCCTGGATGAAAAAAGTTTATTTGAATTAAGTCAATCTCCTCAAGCGCCAGTGAGAACTAGAGAGAAAGTATCGGCAATAAGACTTTCACATATGGGTTGGAAAGTCGAGAAAATAGCCACCTATATGAAATGGACAAAAAAACAGTAAGATTTACGATACATAGATGGAATAAACTGGGAATAAGTGAATTATGGAATGCCTCAAAACTAGGAATAAAAAAGAAATGGGCTGAAGTTGATTTGGAGAAAAAGGTATCCTTTATTGATTAATTTTGTGAAGGCTACAAAGACCTAATTCCAAAGGTAAGTAGTAAGAGAAAGAAATAATTTGGTTTATTGTAGTTGTCACTAATTATGCCCAAAGTCTGGCAAAAGTACTTGCTTAGAGGCTAAGGTAGAGTCACCCCTGAGAGTCAATGATGACCATGAAATTTGATCCTTACTCAAAAAGAAGGCAACCAGGGAAGTTTCAAAACCGCGCTTCTAGCAGAAGGAAGGCTCAGAAGGTGGTATTGCTCATCTACCTTAGTGTAGTTTTTTCGATCAGTATTGGGGGGATATTACTCTTAAGCAATGCTCAAAATGTAACCATTGGCGGTGTTCCGGTGCCGATTTTGTTCAGCTTTTGGCAAGACAAAACGGCGCGAAATGCCTATTTTAATGGGCATGGCAAGAAACTCCATGACCGCCTTGGTCAGATGGGCATCGAGGAACGCATGAAAGACTACTATCGAACTCAAATCAGTGATGAGGCTCAATTAGATCAACATATACACCAAATCCTCTACAATCGCACAGGCTATGTAGGCGAAGCCTACAAAGTCAACTCAAGAGGGGTTTTGGTGTTGAAAAATCCGGAAAATAGCCTCTAGCTATTGGCTAAGCACTCACGCATTTAACTTGGCTCTTTATCAATAGATGGGGAGAGGGGGAAATGGGGAGAAGAGGGGAATATTTGAGAGTTTTCTTCAAATGGTTGAAAGTACAATTTAGGTGCATAACAGCTTAAAATCAAAGGATTTTAGTTATGTTATTTGAGAATGGAGGCACTCGTAAACTGGATTTGGACTCATATGATGTCTGTCTAATTGCCTATAATAAAAGCTTCACCACGTCTTTGCATCTCCGTTTCTCTATGTCTTTGTTTCTGTGCGTTATTCCTATACTATGGGTATTAAGCTGGTATGATATTACTCTCTAGTCTTGAGAACAGCCACTAAATCAAGGCGATTGAGCTGCCTACGAATCAAAAGTCCTGAGAAAAACGCTGCTGCCATGACTACAAGAAAAGCAAACATATAGCTAGCTCTAGTAATAATTAGAGGAAAGCGGTAAAGTTCTGAATTATAGGCAGATGTCATCAAGGCAACTAGTCCAAAGCCAATTGCAAAGCCAAGGGGAATAGCAACTAAGGTCAAAATTGCCTGTTCACCCAAGAGAATAAAAGCAATCTCCCCTCTCGTGAAACCAATAATACGCAGTGTCGCTAATTCTCGCCCACGCTCTGAGAGGGCAATCCGTGCTGAATTGTAAACCACTCCAAAGGCGATAATACAAGAAAAGATGACGAGAACCGTCATGAAAACCACAAAACTTGCAGCAATAGTTTCCTCAAATTTAGCGATCGCTCTTTGGCGAATGGAAACACCTGTGATTGCTGGAGTCTTTTTAAGCAGAGAATAGAGCTGATTGCTATAGTACGGGTCAATCATTAAATAAGCCCCTGAAATCGTGCGCCCTTCTCGCATCAGGCGATTGAGGGCACTAATATCCATATAGGCTCCCACACCAATTAGTTCATCTACCAATCCCACCACAGGAACTTGGCGAATTGGTCTTTCTCCTTCCAGTACCTCAGCTGTAAGCCTATCACCAATCTTAACTCCGAGAATCTCTGCCAATTTCTTAGTCAGCACTACCCCATCAGGGGGTAAATTAACTGTATCGAGATGGCGGTCAATTAAGCGGCGCAATTCACCTGCCGCATCGAGTCCTGTAATACCACTGCGGTGAGTGCGGTGTTCAAATCGCAGCCGCGCTGCCACCATACGGAAGGGTTCAGAGCGAATAACCCCAGGGAGATGATTCAATTCATAGCGGGTGCGGTTGGGGCGCGGCTCATTAAAGACAATCGTCACATCCTCTCGCTGGACATTGCGGAACTGTACTTCCACGATATGATTAATAGCATCTTTGCCGTAGCGACCCACAACTAAAATTGCTACAGCTAGAGCAATCCCTATTATAGAAAGCAGGGCTTGAATCGGCTTACGCTCCAGGTTACGTAGGATAATACGACCAGCAGGAGAAAAAAAACGCTCAAGGCCGATACGTTCAATTAACGTTGGTTGATAGCGGGGAGGTGACTCAGGGCGCATTGCCTCAGCTGGTGGCAGTGTAACTGCTTTGCGGAGGGCTGAAAAAGCTCCTAGAATGGCAGCAGTTCCCGTAACTAAAATTGAGGTGACAATTAGCCCTACTCCTGCCTCGTAGCGAAGTACTGGGAAGTGAAAAAAATTCGTGTAGTATTGGGTAATTCCGGCTCCAAACCAGAGACCAAGGGCTGTACCACCTCCTGCTCCCGCTAGCATAATCAGCAGCACAAATTTCAGATAGTGTACAGCGATACTCAGGTTATCGTAGCCGAAGGCTTTGAAGACAGCAATTTGATCACGCTGCGTACTTACGAGTCGGGCTAGTACAATATTGAGCAGGAAGGCAGCAATACCCAGAAAAACACAGGGCACAAAGACTGCATTTACCTTCAATTGAGAGATTTCGTCGGTAAGAAAGCGATTAGAAACCTGATCCTCACGTCCGTAAGCTCCAAGTCCACCGTAGCGTTCTAGTAACTTATCAAGTCGAAATAAAACTTCTGACTCTCTAGCACCAGGCATTAGTGAGAGGGTAACATCATTGAAAGCCCCATCCAAGTCAAATGCAGAACCTAGGGCATCGCGACTGATCCAGAGTATACCAAAGCGTTTATTATCAGGCAAGAAATCACTGCCCCTGATTTCGTAAACATACTCAGGTGAAAGTGCCACGCCCACAATCCTCAATCTTTCCCAACGCCCATTAATCACTGCGCCGAGAGTATCACCAAGATCAAGTTGATTAGCTTCAGCAAAGGCTTCACTAACTAAAACTTCATCTCTTCTTCCTGGCTGAATATATCGACCTCGGCGAATATAGATGTCATTGAGTATAGGTCTTGGTTGCTCTGGAATTGATACTAATCGTCCAGTTGCTGGTTCTTCAAGTCCAGGAACATCAAGAGTAACATCAACCACAACTCGTGTTCGGACTTGCCTTACTTCTGGGATTTCCTCAATTCGTTGTGCTAAGGATTCCGGTGCTCGTTTTAATTGTACAAAGACTTGGGCAAAGCGATAGTGGTCATAATAAGTTGCCTGGGAAAGTTTCAGGGAATTATAGGCACTGATCATCGTCACCATACCAGCAATGCCGCAGGCAACAATCAAGGCAATGGCAATAACTTGACCACGCAGGTGGAGGAGATCACGCAGTAATTTAAGATCGAAGGCTTTCATTGGACATGTCCAATTGGCGATAAAATTAACGCATTCGCTTCATACCAATGGGAAGTTCTGCTTTTAGAATAAAGCTAAAAAAACTGGTAAGGTATATTTTCTATAATCCTATTGTGATACAAGATTGGCTCTTGCCTGATTAGGAGTTAACAACAGATACAAACAGGGAATTACTAGCAAAGCAATCAGAGTAGAGGCAACTAAGCCAAAACCGATGGCACTAGCTAAAGGAAACCAAGTAGGATCACTTAAGGCCAGGGGAATTACACCAACGATGGTGGTAATACTGGTGGTTAAGATTGGACGTAATCTATCTGCTGCGCCTCTAGCTGCTGCCTCTTGGACATTCATTCCTTTTTCTCGGTGAGAGTTCATGGTTTCGATCATAACGATCGCATCATTAACTACAATTCCAGTAAGAGCGATAATACCAATTACAGCTGGGAAAGAAATCGGGATTTGTAAGAGGAAGAAGCCAAGAAAAGTACCGATGAAGGCAAAGGGAATTGCCAACATAATAATAAACGGTTGGGTAAAGGAACTAAATTGAATTACTAAGACAGCAAAGACGAGAAAGAGGGCAACTATTGCCATTTGTCCTGCTGAACCAAAAGTTTCTCCTTGGGTTTCTAGTTCTCCTCCAAATTTATAGTCGTAACCTTGGCCCCATTGACGCTTCATTTGGGCTAATTTGGGTTCTAAGTCGGCAACAATTTCTCCTACAGTACGCCCTTTATTTTTTGCCAAAACTGTAACAGTGCGTTGGGCATCTTTATGGGTGATAGATAAAGGTGCATTACCAATTTCTATTTCTAATACCTGACTTCCGCTAATGGTTTCTCCATCGTTAGTAAAAATTGGAATACTTAACAATTCATCACGACGAGTAGGTCCGCCAATTCCCCCGCTACGGGAAGCCCACATCGTACTCAGGCGAATCTCTAAATCTTCTTCACCACCACCAATTGGGAAGTCGCCAATATCATTATCGGTCATCAGGTAGCGTCCTTGTAAAGCTAGTTCTTGATCTGATAAACCATAGAAGTTAATTGCTTCACGACGGGGACGTAGTTTAATATCGGGTCGTAATACACCAAGGTCATCTCGTACATCAATTGCCCCAGGAATTTGTCTGAGGGCTAGTTGTACTTCCCCAGATATGCGGCGTAATTCATTCATATCTGTACCCACTAATTCAATTTCGATGGGGTCGCCTCCTTCTCCGGTGGATTGACCATTAACTACTAGAGATGCTCCTGGATATTGACGCAGAGCAGTATTCAATTCTTCTCGTAACTCATCTACATATTCAAACGAAAACTTCTCCCTATTTTCTTGGGGTGTAAAAACTGTAGAAAAGCCCACTAGATAATTACCAATATTGGGTTTTATCCCACTTTCTTGTACTAAACTACTCCTTTGTCCCACCAATTTAATTACGCTTTCTAAATAGTCTTTACTGCGTAACAACTCTCCCACTTCATCAGCAACTTTTTGGGAACTATTGAGTGTGGTTGTCGGTGGTAGTTCAATATTGATACTTAACTTACGTCCGTCACTATCGGGAAAAAGAGTACCAGGGACAGTGCCTACTAAAATCGTGGCTGTTACAAATAAAGTGATCGCAGCTAATGCCCAAATCCTAGCAGTAGTTTTATTGTGGATAGTAACTGCTAAACTCCATTGACGGAATTTTTCGGAAGCTGTTTCGGTTAAGCGATCAATCTTACTTTTCTGACCTTTGGTTTTAATATTGCCTAGTAGATAACGAGATAGAGGAATGTCTACTAATAAAGCAATGACATAACTGAGTAACAGACAGACAATGGCACTAATAGGAATCAGGCGGATAAATTTACCCATTGTGCCGCTAATTGCCATCAAGGGGGCTAAGGCTAAAATAGTAGTTAATTGACCGGAAAAAGCAGGTACTGCATAGGTTTTAACAGTTTTTAAGGCAGCCTGATTAAAACTCAAGCCCTCAACAAAGATGCTATCATGCATCCCTTCCATCATCAGAATAAAAACATCTACTAGCAAACCTAACGCCAGAATCATGCCAATTTGTACCATCTTGTTAAGGGTGAAACCGAACAAGAACAGCACTGCTAAAGTACCCAAAAAAGTTAGGGGTATAGATAACCCAGCAATAATCGCTTCGCGCCAAGTCAGGGCAAACAAGAGAACTATAAAAACCCCTAAAACTCCTTGCCAAGCATTATTGAAAACATTTAACAAGTCTTTGTTAATTTGATCGGTATCGGTATTAATTACCCGATATTCCATGCCATAAGGCCAGATACTGGGATTTTGTTGGGCTGATTCTATAGCTGCCAAGGAATCATCAATAACTTTAATCGTATCCGAGCCTGGAACTTTCACTAAATCAACGGTAATAACTGGTTGAAAATCCCCTTGTTCCGCACTCAAAAAAGCCCGATTTTTTTCCCTCTCTAAATCTCGCCTGACTTCTGCAACCTCTTGCAACCGTACTACTCGCCCACCCACATCTCCTTGCAAACGGGCTACTGGCAAGTTACGTAAATCTTCTAAACTGCGAAATCGTCCATAGTATCTTAACTGTGTACCAATTTCGTCACTTTCAATCTGATCCCAAGGTAAATCTCGGTTTCCGGCTTCAATTGCATCTTTTACCTGAATTGAAGATACCCCCATCGTAATCAGACGGGAGGGAATCAGCTGGACGTGAATTACCTCTTCCCGATTACCACTTAAATCTACTTTACGGACATTGGGAACAGTTTCTAAAATATCTTCAATATCTTCAGCTGCTTTACTCAATACTGCTAAATCGATATCCCCATACAACCCCACTGTTAAAACTGGAGTATCCTGAGTCGAGATTTGCTCTACCTTCGGTTCATCGGCATTATCAGCTATCTCTGGTTTGGCTTCATCTACTTCTGCTCTCACCAAAGCAATTGATTCGGCTATAGGTGCTTCAGCAACAAACTCCACTTTAATTATGGAAGAACCGCCAAAAGAAGCGCTACTTAAATCCTTTAATCCCTTGAGAGATTTTAATTCCTTCTCAATTTTGTCTGTAACTTGATTTTCAATAGTTTCAGGATCAGCACCACCCCAGGTAGTCTCAATATTAGCGATCGCAATATTAATATCCGGATCGCCCTCTTTAACCATCGAAGATGCACCAAGCAAACCACCCACGATTAGTAATAAAGATAGCAAAATAGCAAATACTGTCTTGAGAAAAAAGAACTTAGCAAAGGGTGAGGCTTTACTGGGATCTGGTACATCATGCCCTTCTCTTGATTCCGGTGTTTCTGGGGGGAGTAGTAGCTGACTCATGGGCTATGTTTGCATTAGGGCAGCAGAAATATACTTTAGAGTTATTTTACTGTTACCAATTTAAGCTACTTTGATTCTTACTGATTTAATTTGTAATTAGAGTGATCGACAAGTTCTAGAAACAACCAATTCTATAATTTTAGACAAAGGTGGATTAATTGCAGTTTAGGTTGCAGTAGAAGAACGTGGTTTGATTAACCTTGAGACTCTGGAAAAATGGCTTGTTCAATTAGAAACCGAACATTTGGAATTTAAACAAGCTAAAAATCAGTTTGATACAACAAAGTTAATTTGCTATTGCGTGGAGATCGTGTTGAGATTTCTAACCCTGGCATTCCTCCCATCAAAGTAGAACGTTTTATTGACGAATATCGTTCGCGTAATGAACAACTTGCCAAGATAATGCGACGCTTCCACATTTGTGAAGAAAAAGGTAGTGGTATCGATAAAGTTATTCACGCAGTAGAGAAGTTTCAGTTACCAGCACCAGATTTTCGAGTGGGAGAAACCCGTACTACAGCAGTTTTATTTGCCCATCAGGACTTTTCCGACATGAGCAAATTAGACCGTATTCGAGCCTGTTATCAGCATTGTTGCTTGCTCTACGTCAGTAATCAACGAATGTCAAACCAAACTCTAAGAGAGCGATTTAGTATGAATAATTCAAAAGCATCTACATAAGCAATTTCTATCGTAATCAGAGCTACTAAAGAAGATGGTTTAATCAAGCGGGATGACTCTGAATCAGCTTCCACACGCTATGCTCGCTACATTCCCTTCTGGGGGTAAAAGTGTTTAAAAGCAAATCGATTTTAGGAGTCTTTATCGAGCCAAACCCCTAACCAATAAGCATTTCAGTGTTTAAAAGCAAATCATGCGATTTTGTGTCACAAAGTATATTATCAGTCAAGTGTTAATTGATAAATCTTTATGAAATTCTCAACATTCTGCTGTTATCGAGATTTGGGACTTTGCCTTACTCTACCGAATAATTTCTACAGGTGCGCCATTCACCAGACGGTTTTTTCCATCTGTAACTAATTTCTCTTTTGGTTGAACTCCCTCAATAATTTCTCGTTTACCCAAACCTTCAATTCCTAGTTTAATAGCTCTTTGTTCTACAATTCCCTCTTCTTCATTGACGACAAATATATAAGGCTGGCGATCACGAAATACAAAAGCCTTAAACGGTGCAACAGTTGCGTTATCTTTTTCTTCTGTAGCTATCCAAGCAGATACCTGTTCACCATCTTGAAGATTAGTAAATCCCTCATCAACACGGATGGTAACACTAATAGACCGCTCTCCAGGGGAAACCGAGGGACTCACAGAAAAAACCTTTCCTTTGGCACTAGCTAATTTCATTAAATCTTCCCCTGTGATACTTCCCGAATTCGCCTTAGAGCGGTCGCGGTCTAAAATAATAAAAGCCCTTTGTCCAGTTTTTACCTCCTCTCCTTGAAATGCTGGTAATTCGACATTAACTTCAAACCGATTGGGATCGATCACAATAATTGGTATTCGTTTAAAAATCTCTTCAAAATCTCCCCCGGCATTAATTAATTGCGGTGTCCAATATTCTCCTTCGCGGATATTGAGGCGGGAAATAACACCATTAAAAGGGGCAACTAGTTCTGTATCTTCGCTATCTACATTACTTTGAGTGAGTCTAGCATTAGCCGACTGTACACCAGCTTCGGCAGTTTCTACCTGAGTTTGAGCCGAAGCTACTTGAGCTTGAGCTGAACGTACCATAGCTTCTGCTACACTCACCGCAGCTTGAGCATTTTTATAATCTGTCTCTCTAACATCAACTTCACGTCGTTGTATTGCCCCTTGTTCTGCTAAGCTTTGATACCTAATTAAGTCTGTTTTGGAAAAAGCTTCATCTGTCTTTGCTTTCTGTAAATCTGCTTGGGCCTGAGATAAAGATTCCTCTGCTTGTTTGAGGTCAGCAACTGCATTAACAACTTGGTTTTTGGCTTCAATTTGTCCGGCTGCAGCCACGGTAATATCTGCATCTTGTTTACGGCGATCAACTCTAGCTAATAACTCTCCTTTATTTACCAGATCTCCTTCTCTTAAATCCCGTCCTTTTACTTTTTTAATGTAATTAATTGTTCCTTCAGCTTGAAAAGTAAGGTGTTTTTTAGTAACAGCATTGACATCACCATCGCCATAAACCCAAGCTTGTATTGGTTCTAGATTTACAGGAACAGTTTTTACTGTTAGTCTAGCTTGCTCAATATTATTAGTTACTTCTTCTGAAGATTGTTGAGAACTAGAAACAGAACGCCAGAGCGTTACCACTCCTACAAACAAAGCGATCGCACCTAACACAAATAGCCACTTAGGTTGTTTGGTAGTAGTTTTTGTAGTAGTATTTTTTGCAGTCTTTGAAACTTTGGCGTCTTCAATCAATTCAGAGCTTTGCTTAATACTGTCCTGCTGTTCAGTAGTCATAACAATTAAAATTGATTTTTGACCATATTATTTTGACTATATTATATTTTTGAACGGTGCTAGTCATAAACCCTTAAGTTTTAATTAATTTATTCAGATAAAATTTAACTTCGAGGAAATTTTGAAATATATCCTATATCAACTCAAATTTACCACTCCAACTGTGCAGGGGCGACTTTAGTTTCGTTGCAGTGTATATGGATAATTTGACCACTACGCATTGTAATCACCCTGTCAGCCATGGCGGCAATACCAGCATTATGAGTAATTACAGCTGTGGTTGTCTTCAGTTCGCGATTGACGCGCTCTAAGGTTTCTAGTACTAACTTGCCTGTCTGGAAATCGAGAGCACCCGTTGGCTCATCACATAGCAATACCTCCGGACATTTAGCAATAGCACGAGCAATGGCTACCCGTTGTTGTTCTCCCCCTGACAATTGAGCTGGGAAATGATCTAGGCGATTGCTTAAATCAACCCACCCTAGGGCTTCTCTGGGGCGCATCGGGCGAGTAGCAATTTCCGTAACTAGAGCAACATTTTCTCGTGCCGTGAGGCTGGGAATTAGGTTATAAAATTGGAAGACAAAGCCGACGCACTCCCTTCGGAAGCGAGTTAGTTCTTGGTCATTAACGGCGGTTAAGTCACGGTTGCGAAAGCGCACTTGACCGCTAGTAGGTACATCCAGCCCTCCTAAGATATTGAGTAGTGTTGATTTGCCGCTACCTGAGGGCCCTAGGATTACAATAAATTCTCCTTCGTAAAGATCGAGGTTGACACAGCAGAGGGCTTGGACTTCTATTTCCCCCATGTGGTAAGTCTTGGTAGCCTCGCGCACCTCAAATATCAGCGACTGTAGAGTTGTTGTCGCTGGATTATCTTGGCTCAGTTGCTTGCCCTGCCTGTCTACCATGGCTTTACTTGAGGCAATGGTTTAGCAGGAATTAATCCTTCTAACTATACTACCATCAATAATTCAATTCGCTTACATAGTTTTTAAACTCCCATTATTCTATAAATTTCAATAATAGCACCTAACACAGCAAAAAAGACGAACAAACTGCTTATATAAATTATAGTCAGTTTGTCAAGTCCTTAGCCTGCGGCAGCTTTACATATCTTTACAAATAAAACTTGCAACAAATAGACTAAATATAAGATATTTTCTACTGTGATTGTTTAAGGCATCTAATGAACCAAGCATTGATATTAAAGCAATGCAAGGATCTAATTCCTGAACAATCGATCTGTTGTAAGACCTAAAAATCAGCAACTAAGGTTACAACCATGCTGAATTTTAGTGAGACTTAATGCACTGGAAAGTTTACAGACCATGGTACCGGGTATCGCTGACCAAGGACCCGCCTCACGTCATGGTACCCATATAGCTAGCGTGATTTTTGGTCAGCATGGTGGTTCCATCACTGGCATTGCTCCTGGATGTCGAGGACTGATTGTTCCTGTTTTCTCAGACAATGGTGGAGACTCGATTGTAGCAGCTCAGCAAGTTGACTTAGCGCGAGCAATTACCCAAGCTGTTGAAGCAGGAGCTAATGTTATTAACATCAGCGGCGGTCAACTTACTTCATCTGGTGAGGCAAGTCAATGGCTGCTCAATGCCGTCCAAGATTGTTTCGACAACAATGAGAACATTGTTGCAGCAGCAGGAAACGATGGTTGTCAATGTCTCCATATTCCTGCAGCCATGCCCACTGTTCTCGCTGTGGGTGCAATGAATGCTCAAGGATTGCCATTCGATTTGAGTAACTGGGGTGATGCTTATCAAACCCAAGGTATTCTTGCTCCTGGTGAAAACATTCTGGGGGCAGTACCAGGCGGTGGGATTGCTCGCAAGAGTGGTACTAGCTTTGCAGCCCCTATCGTCTCTGGCTCTGTCGCCCTGAGTCAGATTGTTGGGATGTGAAGCTAACCTTCTTTAATCCTTCACAGCGCTATAATCAGGCACGGAAAGTGTATAGGTTCACAGTCGATGTTAGTGATATGGTTCCTGTGACCGTTGGTTCTGTACGCTCTTGGTCAGTTTATTAAGCAAACAAAAAAATAACTTTAAGGGAGAGCGCGTTAGTTTTAACCAATGGTGAGGTTACGAACCAGATTTATCCCAGCAATAAATCACACTAGTTTTGGTGTACAATCACCGTATTGATTCAAGTAACCTCAGTTTTTATTTCTAGCCACAGTTGGTAAGAAAACGACAGCTAGTTCTTTGATAGAAAACTGCTAGTCATGTAATAACCTTGAGGCGGTGATTTGGCTTGTCACCTCCTCAAGGTTTTCCCTTTAAAAGGCTAGAAAGGAAGGGGATTGAGGTTAGCATAGGGCTTTTGCCAGACAAACCAAAGAATGGTTTATGGGCACCCCTTCCACAATCAATTATGAAGCCTTAACTATGAACTATCTTCACTCGAATCTTAGCTAATAAATCAGTACTCTAGCATTATAAAGTGTCCAAGTCTTCTCGGCGGTGATTATCCTTCCAAACCTGTTGACCTAGCCAAGACAAATTAGTAGGATTATCAGGATTATTAATATGCTGACCACCACCATTGTTGCTAGTTGTTAGGTCATTGTCATCTCCACCCCACCAAGACCAGACAACGCGACCGATTTCCCGGTCAACAGCCGTATTAAACATGGCACGGGTTGCAGCTGAGGTATCTCTGTCAGCATTCTCAACCCCATACTCTCCAACAATCAAAGCGTAATCTTTGTCTTGCACCCGATCAAAGTAATCGGCCATTCTGGCTTCACCGAATCTCCACTGGTCATACAGGTGAACACTGAAAACTACATTTTCACGCTCTTTACCGTCGAAGTTAAGTAGTTTATTTCCATGACTGAGAATTGAACTATTACTTTCCTTGACAGGACTAGAACTCCAGTCTCCTGCATCTTGACCCCAGAAATGGGCATCGGCAACAACAATGTTATTAGCACCAACTTCATCCCGGACTTCAATGATTTCTTGATACTGATGGACCCATTTATCAGTATTGGAGGTGCTACTAGATCCTCCTGGTTCGTTGATATTGAACCAAACATAGGGATTATCCTTGTGGCGCTCAAAGAGGTCTTTATACCAAGACTTCAAGGAATTTAAAGAACTTCCTTCCCAATAACCACCAGTACGATCATGAGCTTCCAACATGACCACAACTCCTCGATCAGTAAACTCTTTAATCAAGCCATTGATGTCATTATTGTCGTTATATTGACGGCTACCTTTAGGATGAGGCTGAAATATATAGTTATTGAGTCGAACCAGATTAAATTCCCAATCGTTTACAATCTGATCGGCAAAGCTTTTAGTACTTCCTGGCCAAACATATTGGAAACCACTGGCATTAGTTCCCTTAGCAATGAACTCCTTGCCATTGGGATCGTAAATCTTACTACCAATGACCTGAAATTGACCATTTGCTTTCCCAGATGGTTGATCATCATTAGGTTGCTCATTATCAGAGTCACCGCCATCAGTGGGTGGAATTTCTGTATCTGGCTGCTCACCATCAGAGTCACCTTCATCAGTGGGTGGAATTTCTGTATCTGGCTGCTCACCATCAGAGTCATCTTCATCAGCTGGTAGAATTTCTGTATCTGGCTGCTCACCATCAGAGTCACCTTCATCAGCTGGTGGAATTTCTGTATCTGGTTGCTCACCATCAGAGTCACCTTCATCAGTGGGTGGAATCTCGGTATCTGGTTGCTCACCATCAGAGTCACCTTCATCAGCTGGTGGAATTTCTGTATCTGGTTGCTCACCATTAGAATCACCGCCATCAGTAGGTGGAATATCTGTATCAACAGATGGACTATCCCCACCAGTGTCATTGCTACTTTCACCAGTTGCCCAATTGACAGCAGCATCAAATAACTCCCAACCTGAGGAGGTTAACTGAGTGCCTTCATTGTCGAGATTCGACAAGAAGAAACCAACTCGCCTTGCTGGTGCTTGTTGACCACCAATAAGTTCAGCACCCTCTTCATAGGCAAAAATCACTGATTTTTGCTGGTTATCTTTGAGGGAAGCAATCTCAACAGCATTGGCGTTGGGTACACCCCAAGCGATATGATCTGGACTCTTATATACCTTGGTGGAATTAGAGAAGTCAGACCCTAAAAGATTATCATCAGTAATCGCAATTTCTGGGCGTACAAATTCAAATCCAAAATCTTTATCTGCTTGGGAGCCAGTTAATTTCAAATCATTATATAGATAAGGCTCCAAGTTAACGATAGGTACAGAAGCATCCGTAAACTTGCTTGTTACCTTACCAGATATTACTGACTCTGAGATTATGATCAAATCTTGATTTTGAGCATCACTACTCTTGCTGGTGTCGTCTTCTTGGACAGTTACTTGGTAGCCTAAGTTTTCCAAGCGATTTTTAATTGCCTGATCCTTTAAGCCTAAATCTTTTGAATCAGCAACTAATAAAGCTTTGTTGTCACTACCAGAGGATGTTAAATCCTGCACTGGAGTAACTGAAGACATATCTAATAAACCGTCCTCCGTTGATTGTTCATTATTTATATTACCGACTAAACTATCATTGTTTTTGACCCCAATGATAAGATCTTCTGGTTGATTCATACGAGTCATATTACTACCTTTATCTTCTAAAGGTAAAGACTCGATGGACATATTGAGACCGCCTGACTGATTCTGAATCTCTCCTACTTCAGGTAAAGGAGATAGAGATAATGCCGCATTATTTGTTCTCAGAAATTCCCCATTATTTTCAAGGTTTACTTCAGGGAATTCAAGTTCTGGAGACAAGCTAAATTGTGATGATTGAGATTCAAGCATATCCACAGTGTCTGGTTTCATTCATACTGGACTACTGAGGAAGATTACACTCTGGTTATTGATAGGTTGAATGGTAGAAATACTGACCTAAAAATCTTTAAAATATTCTGAGATTTTGATGATTTATCACTCAGAATATAAACAGTTCAAGCTCCATAATTTATCGTTAAACTTCTGCTAACAATGAACAATGAACAATGAGCAATGAACAATAGGTCACACTGGTCAAAGATACCAACGGGGTAGATTTCACAAATTTATGGGTACTCAAAACTTGAGATACCGCACCCTGTAATTCGCCCAAGAATTTACAGAGGCTGACTAGGCTTACACCATATCTCAGCATGGGCTTGAGTAGCAGTAGAGATTACTAAGCAAGTGACTATTTTCCAACTTTTTGCTTATGGTAACTGCCACCAAGAAATTAGAGAGTTATTGAATCGCAATTATCTGGGTCTACAAGTTTCCACATGTTAGAGCTAATGATAAAAACGAGTCAATCAGAGTTCTTAACAATTGGAGGATTAGTCTAGATTGGCATCTGCTGTAGAACTCTATACAACTATAGTTTTACATTTATGTGTAGATTAGTCATGAGTCTTTAGTATGATTTTTCTTTAGTTTGGATAATATATAGCGATTATCATACTCATAATGTAAATAATTTTCACTATTAGTCTACAGTCATGGACTTGAAATTTAAGATGTACCTCACAACTACGAGAATACTATATTAAGCAATAAGTAGGTAGGCGTAATTAAACGAACAATAGCAAAATATAGAAGTCTTGTTTAGCAGGGAACCTTGCTTTTAGGATTTTACGTTTATCGAAATTAATATGGGTCAAATACCCCACCGTCATTTGCGGTGTATAAAATTGGATGGGGTTAAATCACCATCCAATTTGTCCGGTGCGTCGACCTGTCGACCTGTCCCCACGTCCTTAATTATGCCCACCTACTTATAAACAGAGTTTGCCAAAAAAGTTTCTTGGTCAGAATACAGTAGACTCTGAGTCTCCGAGATTAACTCAGAATAATCTGGACAATTAAAAAATGCATTGGTTTTGAAGCTAGGTAAACTTATTTCTTGCATTTTATAGCAGTACGTATTAAGGTTAGGACAAGCTAAATCGCTAGAACTTTGTCAAATTATGCCTTCTGCCCTGGAGCCTTGCCCGTAGCGCTATACCAACTTCATCAGAGGGCTAAACAGTTGGTTTCTAAAGATTTTAGACTTATTCAGTAAGCCCTAAATAGGATTTTTTAAATAAAAAAGCAGTCTAGTTCAGTTGACTACAATAATAGAGAATGTTAATTATCCGCAGACTATAAGTATTTAACACTAACTGATTGCTTCAAAAACAAATAGATATAGATGTCAGAACTAACTCGAACTAACTCTAAGATTTTGGTGAAAACCTTCATAGTAAGCGGACTAGATGAACTGAGAATCTCATCTCTTCATAACAGATATCATCAATCTTAGCTATAGGTATTTATTATACTTATTACAGAAATCGGAAACAGGAAACGAATAACTTCTTAACAGTGGACAAAAATTGACATCAACAGTCTTAGAAAAATACTTTTGCAATAGGTCTATTGACAATTCATGATCACTGTTGTTTGGATTTATGTCCCTGCTAGCAAGAATATTGTTCATCCTTGTGGTTTTTGGCTTGAACTTTTGGAAAATGGAGCAATTTGACCTTGTTGAGTTAACCAAGCTAAGCCTGCACCACTCGCTTCTGCCATAGTATTGATCAAACGATACATGGCGATAACACTTAGAACAACCCCAGCTGATAAAGGTTCATCCAGTAAGGCTATTGCCACCGCTTCAAACACTCCAATTCCCCCTGGAGCTCCTGGGATAACTAAACCTACTACCCAGGAGAGACTAAAAGCACTCAGCAGCAGAGGAATCTCTACAGGTTCAAGCGGATGAAAAGCTAATACTACCATTAAAAATCCCGCGCCTCGTAGTCCAACAAAAACTAATTCTCCAATCAGAGGCAGGATAGGGTAGCTCTTCACCCGCACAATTGTTTTCTCACTAGTAGGTTTGATTTTTGTCTTGTTTTTTAATTTGGCTGTATATTGGAGCAGTCGGTTTAGTGCTTGAGGATGAAGTCCCACGAGGACAAAGGTGAGAATTGGTAGCTGAATCCCCAGATTAAGTTTGGGAGTGCAAGCTAAGGCAAGCAATAAAGCCGCAGCACTCATCAGTAACGGTTCCATTAAAACACTCATACTAGCACTCAGCAAAGGAACTCCTACTGCTTGTGCTGATCTAATGCGACCATAAAAGTGCCAAACATTACCTGGTAAGTACTTGGCAATATTCGTGATTAAATAGACTCTGACCGCCCATAGACCACGCACAGGCTGATTTAATCCTTGGAGAATCCAACTCCATACCCAGCCGGAGCAGATATGGGCGCATAGAGTTACTGCACAGGCTAGGGTAAGATATGTCCACCCAGGGCCAATGATTCTAATTGCTAATACTTCCTGCCAATGGTCTTTTAAGGCTTTAGCTAGAAAAAATATTGTTCCGCCTAAGATGAACCAACGCAGATAGGGTTTTAGGTCTGAAATATTGAATTTGAGAGTAGAATACATAGAGTTTTACAGGTAATTATGTTTCTAGTTATCTGTTAGTTGCAATTTAATTGCAGAGCTTCCGTTAACTTAAAACATGGGATGGTAGCCTCTATAACTTGGATATAGTAATCTCTACAATTGATGTCTAGTAGATATATAGCAACCGCTAAGCATATTTAAACAATATGCTTAGAGACTAACTCAACCTTTGACTACCTTGATATGTCATAAGCTCCCTGACTACTGCTATATCATAGTTTCTCTAAATAACAATCTCAATCATTCTTGAGACATAACATTCTCCACAAGCACATATCAAAAAAAATAAAAATGAAGCGTTGTCCCTCTTTTGTCACTAAAGGAGATTTTTAGGAATTTATCTCATTTCAGCCTACGATTAATCAAGGTTTGAATCAAAAAGAAAAAAAGAAATTATAAAAAATAAATGCACAAACTTTCAAAAAATATAATTATTTAAGAGTAGATTGTTTTGTCGCACAACACCTAGCACCTAAAACCTTCTTCAATTCGTGTTCACTCTTTTCCGGAGTCATTTCCGCATAGCAAACAATCTTGTTGCTCCTCAAGATCCTGGGATGGAGTCTTAGAAATTTGAGGGCTCAAACATTTATTTAACCATGCCACACCTGCACCAATTACTTCTGCCAGAATACTGATCAGACGATAGAGAGCAACCGCACTCAAAACAATCCCATCTGAAAAGTTTCCATCTAAGAGAGTAATCGCCGTCGCTTCAAACACCCCGAATCCTCCTGGAGCTCCTGGGATAACCAAACCTAACACCCAAGAAAGACTAAAAGTACTCAGCAACAGAGGAATCTCGGTGAATGCAAATGGGCGTAAAGCTAAAACTGTGATCAAAAACCCAGCACCTCGCAGCCCGACAAAACCCAATTCTCCCAAAAGGGGTAGAAGTGGATAGCGCTTTAACTCAGCAATCCCCTTGTCAGCACCAGATTTCCTTTGTACTTTGCCCTTCAATATGGCTAAATATTGAGTTAAAGGATTTAAAACCCGAGGATGAACTGCTATCATGATCAGAGCTAAAATTGGGACTCTAAAGCCCAAGTTAGCTTGAGGGGTAGTAAAAAAAGCAATCAACAGAGCAGCAGCACTCATCAGCAGAGATTCCATTAATACGCTTTGACTGGTGATCAAAAAGGGAATCCCTACCGCTTGGGCTTCTCTAATTCGACCATAGAAATGCCAAACATTCCCTGGCAAATACTTAGCAATATTGGTGATCAAGTAGACTTGGATACCCCAACCACCCTGCACGGGCTGTTCTAATTCGCGGAATATACAACTCCAAACCCAGCCAGACCAAATATGTGCGCTTAGGGTTACTCCGAAGGAGATTACTAAACATATCAATCCCCAGCTATTGATACTAATTGCTATTTCTAATACTTCCTGCCAGTTATCTTTTAAAGTTTTAGCAATAAAAAACAATGTTCCGCCGAGGATTGCCCAGCGCAGGTATGGTTTCAGGCGCGAAAGGGTTTGCTGGATGGCACCATGCATAAGCTTTATTTTGTGCTGAGAACTTTTCCCTTGACACTGTTACATTAACTACAAATTTTGGCAAGCTTTATGGTAATACTTAAAATTTTAATCTAAGCCTCTTCAATTCCTCTGAGTAGAAAATAAAATCTAGCCTGTTTTCATAGCGTTTTCGTGCCTTAATTCAGGCTCTTTACCATAAAATCCCAACGCCTCAAATATTCTGATCACGAAAAGCGATGAAAGAGCGCTAAAGCATAATCTTGGGGAAAAGATATTAACTCCCACATCTTTGAATCTTTACACTCCCCAACTTCAAGAGAGAGAGTAAGTTAAATATTTCTGATTTATTCAGAACTAAAGTTCCCCCAAGAATTATAGACAACATCTTTACTTCAAGCAGCTTTAACGCACAGTTTTCAAACTCTCAGTTGTGTTCATAAATTGCTCAGTGAAAATACTCATCACAGAGCGCTTGCGCGTCTTAATATTGACACTGACTGACATCCCTGATTGCAATGGTATGGAGCGATTTTCATTAACTACTAGTGATTCTTTTTTCAAACTAATTTCAGCTGGGAAATGGTAGAAGGGACGATTTTCCTCTGGTTTAGGAGGCAGTGCATCCGAGCCAATCGAAAGCACTTTACCTTCAATATCTCCAAATTCACTAAAGGGAAAAGAGTCAATCCTGACATCAGCAGAAAAGCCTTCCTCGACAAAACCAATATCTTTGTTGGTAAGATAAACTCTAGCGACAAGGCCATCTTCAGGAACAATCTTGAGAACTGGCTCATTGGGATTAGTAACATATCCTGGTGAAGGAGGTTGCAAATCAAAGATGGTTCCAGAGACGGGGGCTCTGAGTTCTTGATAGCTTAAAGAGAGATTCGCTTGACTCAACTGACTATCAATATCAGCGATTTGCTTCTCATTTTCAACAATAACTTTGTTCAACTGCGAGTCAATTTCAGCAATTCGTATTTCATTTGCTGCAATCTGGTCGTTTAAATCTTTGCGAGAGATAGCGATTGTGTTTTCTAATTGTTTTTGAGCCTTGACAATCTCTAATTTCAGACGTTCTTCTTCTAAAACTCTTACCTCAACATCAGACTGGCGGGTTTTTACCTCCTGCTCCTGTCTGAGGTGTTGGATACGGGGAACTGCTCCTTCTGCCGCTAAAGGTGCAATTTCGCTGAGAATTCCTTGCTCAACGTTTAAGCTACTTCTAGCAGTTTCTAGTTGGGCTTGATTTTGCCGAAACTGTTCTTGCAATTGCTCAACTTCCTTCTCGGCAGCAGCAACACGGGATAACAGTTCACTTCTAGCAGCTTCAAAACGCAAGCGCTGTTGGGGATTGAAGCTAGTCCCTAGGGAATCTCCACGTAGTAAAGACCTATATAGTTCATTTTCTTCTAGCAAAGCTGCTCGATTTTGAGTCAGAGAGGTGATTTCTCTAGAAAGTTCTAAGTCTGATATTTCTTGATCTTTAAGATTTGAGAGCTCAGCATTCCTGAGTTGAGAGCGATAAAATTGATTTTCTTTAATTAAAGCGGCGCGAACTTTACTTAGAGAAGCTAGTTGAGCCTGAGGAACCTTAGGCTCGAGGGTAATGAGCAAATCTCCTTTCTCAACTTTATCCCCACTCTCAACATGAATTTCTGTCACTACACCGCCAGCAGGGGCTTTGACTTCATTTACATTGCCTTTGGGTTCAAGTTTACCTTGAGCGGGAACGGCTTGATCAATTTCAGCAATATTTGCCCAAATTACCAAGGCCGTACTTACACCTACAATTGTCCAGAGGATGGCATGTGACCAATTGCGAGATTGCCTAAGAATGACCGCCTGGTCAAAGGCAACATTGCTATTAGGGTTGGTGGTAGTAGTTTGGGCTTGGGGTTTTACACCTGATGATGGTGCTAAGCTAATTTGTCGGTTTGGACTTGAGCCGTTGGTTTGGTTCATGGCGTTGAGGAAAGTGGCAGTTTATAAGTTCTTAATAAAAACTAAGCTTGAGCATCTTGCTGCATATATAGACAGTAGTAGCGACCTTTGTGATCCATTAATTGATCATGAGTACCCTGTTCTACTAATGAGCCTTGATCCATCATCAAAATGATGTCGGCATTGCGAATTGTACTCAGACGATGGGTGATGAAAAAGACGGTGCGTCCTTGATATGCTTCAGCCAGACTTAGGGAAACCTGCCGCTCTGTCTCATAATCTAGGGCGCTTGTAGCTTCGTCCAAAATCAGCATCCGAGGAGACTGCAAAATTGTCCGAGCAATGGCAATTCGCTGCCGTTGTCCCCCAGATAGGGCTGAACCACGCTCCCCAACACGAGTATTATAACCACTAGGCAAACCCATAATGAAATCATGGGCTGCAGCTATCTTCGCGGCTTCAATAACTTCTTCGGCACTGGCTTCTGGATTAGTCAGGGCAATATTATCTTGAACCGTGCCATCAAATAACAGTGAGTCCTGAGGGACAATACCAATCTGGCGCCGTAGGGAATAAAGTTCTACTTTGGAGATATCGTAACCATCAACGATAATGCGACCAGAATTGGCTTCATAAAGTCGAGCCAAAAGCTTAGTCAGGGTACTTTTACCTGAGCCACTTTGACCAACAATGCCGACAAAAGCACCAGCTGGAATCTGTAAGTTAATATTGTTTAAATTTAGCGGACCGCTAGCGGCAAAACGGAAAGAAACATTGTCATACTCAACATTCCCCTGAATCGTTGGCAAGGGAATATTATTGCGGTCATCTTCAGAAACCTCTCGCGGCGAGTCAATAATATCGCTTAGGCGTTCCAGAGACAGTGCTGTCTGCTGGAAATTTTGCCAAATATTAGCTAAGCGCAGCAAGGGCTGAGTTACGTAGCCAGCAATGATACGGAAGGCAATCAAACCTCCCAAGGTTAATTGCTGATCTAATACCAGATAAGCTCCCACCCAAAGTACAAGTAAGCCAGAAAGCTTGTTGAGAAATTGGCTGGTAGAACTAGCTGCTGTTGAGGTCAAAACATTCTTGAATCCCTCATTAACATAACGAGCATAACGGTCTTGCCAATTCCAGCGCGATCGCAACTCAATATTTTGGGCTTTAACAGTGGAAATCCCCGATAGCACTTCTACCAGATAGGATTGGGTTTGGGCATTGCGCTCTGCCTTGGTGCGCAGTTGTCGTCGCACAATGGGGGAAACTAGTACCGTCAACAGTATAAACAGGGGAATCACCGCTAGAGTTACCAGCGTCAACACCCAACTGTAGATCAACATGACCACAATATAGACGACGGAAAACACCGCATCTAAGACCACAGTCAAAGCTGTCCCTGTCAGAAACTGGCGGATATTTTCTAGCTCGTTGATGCGAGTAGCTAATTCTCCAACTGGTCGTTTCTCAAAATAGCGTAAAGGCAAGCGAAATAGGTGGTCAATAATTTCTGAACCCAGTGCCATGTCAATGCGGTTAGTGGTGTCTGCGAATAAGTAGGTACGCAGACTCGTTAGCAGCCCCTCAAAGACTGCAAACACCACCAATAAAATCCCCAATACATGCAGGGTTTCGGGACTGTTTTGCACGATTACCTTATCGATGATTACCTGAATCATCAAAGGATTCGCCAGACCAAATAGTTGCACAAAGAAGGAAGCAATTAAAACTTCCGTTAAGACTAAGCGATAGCGAATCAGGGAAGGTATAAACCAACTGAGTCCAAACTTTTTCTTGGGGGTGTCTTTAGTAAGTTTGAGCAACAGTACCTGTCCTTCTTCACCCCAGTTGTCTTGGAAAGAAGCTGGTTTGATGCGGATAATGCCTGTTTCTGGCACTGCCAGCACTAGTTCTCTTTCGCTGGCTTCATAGAGGACGGCAAAACCTTCGTGCCAAGAGAGCATTGCTGGCGTTGGCAGTCGGCTAACGGCTTTGGCAGGTACCTTTGCCAATTGTGCAGAAAGCCCCATCAGTTCAGCGACAGCACCACAGTGCTGGAGAGAGAGACTGCCAGCGCGGGATTGCTGATTTCCAATAACACGGCGTATAATATCTTTGCGGAAAGGAATACTCCAATACTTACTAAGCATGCCAAAGCAGGCTAAGCTACCATCAACTAGACCTCTACCGCGAACAAAAGGATATCTCCGTCGGACAGCTTGTTCCTCAGTGCTGTAGCCTAAGGACCCCTCTTCAACTTGTGCAGGGGCATAGGGGATTTCTGGGACTACTTCGGTACTTACAGCTGTTGATGTGGCTTCCTCTTCCAGAAGCTTGCTGGAGAGCATGGAGTCAGGAATACCTACCAAACGAGTTTTCCCAGGTCCGCTAACTTTGAGGAAGGCTACTGCTTCTGAATTGAGGCGAGTACCAACTGCTAAGTTAGCTGAAGCTCCGCCGCTGATAAACCAGGCGCGGTCAGCATCCAGTTGGCTGGAGAGTTGTTTGCCAGGAGCCAAGTTATAGATCAAAGCCTTTGACCAAGCTTTAATCGCAAGTCCTTTGAGATCGCCATCTACTTCGGCTCTATTGCCAATTTCTGCACCTAAGAGGTCAAAAACCTCAATTAAGGCGCAACGTGACCTGAAAGCTGACGCCACTGAGGGTTCTTTCTCCAGCCAGTCTAAGAAATCCTTGGTGTTAAAGGTGATGCAAACTGCTTCTGTTGAGGCGATCGCAGTTTCGCAAGGTATTTTTCTAATTAAACCTACCCAGCCAATAATTGCTCCTGGTTGTAGCAACTTCAAAGTTATTGGGGTCTGGCGACGGGGATCGTAACCGAGGAGACGGGCTTGACCCTCAAACAGAATGGAGACTTGGGCTGGCATTTTCTCCCTTACCACGATCGGCTGACCCATGCGATAGCGCAGCAGTTGGCACTGTTTTAAGAGTTTACCTCGTGCCGCTGATGACAACTGATCAAAAGGAGATATGCCGCCCAGGAATTCTTGAATGGTCGTAGTATAGGTCATTATGGCGCTGGCAAAAGAAAAGTTAAGTTTTGGCTATGTAGCTATGGTAGTTATCACCCTTGATTAAGGTATTTTTCGCAATAGTTGGCTAATATTTACAGTTTTCCGCGCTGAGCTTTTAGAGTTTAGGATATTTGGCTTAGTATCTCTATTGTTTATCTTAAGCCTAAGATCTAAGTCTTGTGCTTGGGTGATGCTACTGAAAACCCTGATTCGTTCGTTTGAGCCACAAACAGCTAAGAGCTATTCGTTCAATTCCAACTGTTGATTAAGCTGTT
The DNA here is from genome assembly GCA_010692425.1 of Symploca sp. SIO3C6. Classification (GTDB taxonomy): domain Bacteria; phylum Cyanobacteriota; class Cyanobacteriia; order Cyanobacteriales; family Coleofasciculaceae; genus SIO3C6. The sequence goes on from JAAHHJ010000020.1 coordinate 58,457, forward strand.
GGGTCAGCCAGTTAGTAAAACACTCATTCATTAGTCTTTTGCGCATGACCTCATCCAACTGGGCTGGAATAAATTTCTCCAAACGCACAACCACAAGCCATTCCCCTAGGCGTGTCGGTGGACAAACTTGCCCTGGTTGAGAAGCCATAAGCATTTTTGCCAGTATTGGGTGAGGTGTACTCATCTCCACTGGACCAATTAAACCGCCAGTTTGAGCTTCAGGACCTTTTGAGTATTCCCTTGCTAGTTCAGCAAAGGACTGCTCTTCTTCTTGAATCCGGAAGTATATTTCTTGAATAATTCCTGGGTCCTGAGTGCGGATCAGGGAATAAATTACCCGGTCTAATTTTGACTTGCGACCTAGAAAATAGGATTCTAGTTTGTGTCCCCAGGTCTGTTGTTTGAACTTTTCGATTTTCAGTTCTCGCGTTGCTAAGGCTTCTAGTTGCTGTAAACTCATGCCTTGACGCTTGAGCCAAGCTTGTTGAGCTTCTGGTGAGGTAATCTGATTTTGCTCATAGAATTTCTCCAGAGCTTGGTCTTTTTCCTCATCTGTACAGGTTATCGAAGCGATCGCTTCGTCAATAATAATTGCACGCAGCAAGGGTGGTAATAATTGATACCCTGCTAACAGAGGAATGATTTCTTCTGCTGTAATCGTGCGCTCGCCAACTTTTAATACTGCGGACATCCCTGAAATACCATCTTCTGTCAAGTATCGCTGCTGGAAGCAACTTCGTCAATATTGAATTGCGACTTAATAAATTACACCAACAACAGACCCTAACTGCAAATTTATGGCTGATTTAATCATGTTTGCACAGTTGGTGCCAGAGTCGCCACACAGCACCACCTACAGCCAACGCCAGTAAACTGGCGATCGAATTCGGTTCAGGAATTGAATTATAGTCACTACCTGGGGGGAAAGAGGGTGGAGGAAGCTGTTGCCTGACTGGGTTAATCCTGAACAGAGACACCCTATCTACCAGTAAACCTGAATCTTCAGCTCCATCCCCAACATCTACAACTCCGATTCGCAAGGTATATGAACCAGCACTGGGAAACTGATAGGAGAATGATTTAAAGCCAGTTTCGCTGATAAATACTGATTCTGATGGCACTAAGACTGAGAAAGTATCAGCCAGTTCTTCAAAATTATCTGAGATAGCGACAAATGCAAAATCATTAAAAAATCCTTGAGAGTTGGCATTGGAGAGAAAATTCCAGTCAAAACTCAAAATGTCTCCGGCGACAGCTGTCAAGGTAGTTTTGATAGCAGAGCCTTCAAACACCTCTCCATTACCCAAACTCAGTAAGGGATCGCCTTCAACACCTATAAAATCTAATACTTCAGCGAAATTGCCTGTTTGCCCTGAATTAGAAACACCATTAGGTCTCGGGTAGACTGTATCCAACCGCACCTGATATTTTCCTTCCTGAGGATTTATTCCATAGGTATCTGTAGTTTCAATAAAAGTCCGACCCAATTTTTCCCAATTGCTGAAATCACCAGTTTCAAAACCACCATTTGGGAGTACTGCATAGAGCGAACCAACGCTCATTAAGCTGGCTGTACCCAGCCAGTTTAGTATACCAGGTTTGAATAAGGGAAACATATCAGCATATTTGAGAGGATAGATACTTTTTACTTGCTTGTGAATTGAGATTGAGCCAGATAGAATTCAGTGAGTGTTCATCTGAACTTTTTCTTGCCAATCTGATCATAAATGAGTTTTCTAAAAGCTTATATGAAATTATCATCAAGCACCAACCTGGCTTTCAGATTTTTGTGATCATAGCTGCTAAATTTGTGCAAATTATATCTCAATCTCAGCTTAGATCACTACGTTACCGCCCACTACCAAATCCGAGGCATTCGAGTTTAGCACTATGGCAATTGTCCTGGATGGTGCTGTTCCCAAACCGTCGGGATCGATTTGAATTCTGGTACTTGAGCCACTTTGTACAAGTTGTAGATATTGATCAATCAGGGGGCTATTACCTTGATCCTCAAGTTGGGCAAATACCTGTACTAGGATGATTCTGTCTTCACTAACACTAAAATCAGTGATTATGTCTGTACGTTCGTTAAAGCTCTTAAACAGGAAGTCGTCACTTCCCATACCTCCGGTGAGAATATCGCCATCTAAACCACCAAACAAAGTGTCATCACCATTACCAGCATCGATTATGTCTCTACCTTGCCCGCCTTGAATGAGGTCACTAGCATTAGTACCAGTTAGGTAATCAGCTTCTTGTGTGCCATTAATTTCCATCACAGCCTCCAAGCAATTCGCTACAGAGATACTCAACTCTCAAGAGCAATCAAAAATTTTTGCTTTCCTATTCAGATTAACTGCAAAACAAGCCATTACTCACAACTCAAGCTGAAAATTTACCTATTCTGACGAGACACTTAACATCCTCAGCTCCAGTCATGCCCGATAGCAGGGCTTGAGGCGAAGCGCGTTATTTTCAACTGGAGTACCAGATAAAAGCGTGGATTTCTTCATTCGTTGGGAGTTTTCTTCAATTTTCTTGCTATATAATTAACCCACGGTGCTGCCAACGTTGAGCGCAAAGTAGAGATAAGGCTAGGCGCAAGTCTAGGCAAGGTTTGTAGGGCATTTTTGACCCCCGCCTACCAAGTTTAAATCTGGAAAACTAAAGCTTAGGGGTTTGGTTTGAAAATGCCCTAACCTGCCATCTGCTTCAATCTTCGTGTTGAAACACGAAGATAGGTCAATAATAGCCAACTAGAACTTAGAATGAACTCTGACAATTTTCTGCAATTACTACAGACTGGAATTCGCGCCTCCTTGGGAGCGACAACCTTACTTGTGGAAACTCTACAAGATCCTAGAAAGCGAGAAGACGGTTTTTCACAATTACAGTCAGATTTTAGTCAACAGTTGAGTCAGTGGGCAGAAAAAGGAGAACAAACTGAACAAGAAGCGCGCAGTTTCCTTGAGCAACTTTTGAATAGATCAAGCAATCAGGGCAATACATCGGTAACTGTAACATCTACTGAAACCTCTGCAACTCCAACTACAAGCACTACCTCACCCAATACGCGGAGTTCTATAGAGGATTTGACTGCCCAAATTGCTGCCCTCAGAACCGAGTTAGAGCAATTGCGCCAATCGGACTCCAATAGTTGATTAACAAATTGTCTGAAAATTCAGACAATCAAAACTACACTCATCTCCAGTTGTTTCTCCCATCTGCTCCAGCGCCTAGGGCTTACCTAGGTGCGCCCCTAGTCTTGTGAGCATTACATTTACTAGATTTGTCTAAAGCTAATCCGAGCCTTTTTTGGGTAAGAGAACAATCTCTCACTATTGCAAATAGCCAAAAACAAAAAAATTATTTTTAAGCTTTGCTGGGGAGTATCAAGGCGGATTGCCGCAATTATCTGAGATTATTTTGACATAATCCTCCTAGTCTTTTTAATTGACTTTTGGCAAAACAGGCTGCTTGCCAAGCTGCTCGAGAGCCACTTTAGCTGATACCATCACGCTCAAACAGCAGCAGCTGACTTGGCTCTCAAGTTGAGATTAACAGCATTAACCAGGCTTGATCTCGGCGTCTTCGGGTTAAACTGAAACACTACCAAACTTATTGTCAGTCATTGTCCCACTCCTCGGAGCCTAACAAATCACCAATGCAGTCTCTAAGCAAAAAGTCGCACTCCTCAAGTTCACACTCAACACAAACCCACTCTCGTGCAGGGATGTATTGGCACAGGACATATATGGGCTGCCGACGACTTATAGTTCCCTTGTCTACTAGACAACGTGCTTCTTCTCTGATGACGTCGATGGAGTATCGGATTGAAGATGTAGATTGCACCGTTTCAACAATCATATGCATTAGCCGGGTAAGGGTATATAACAGGGGTACGATTAAATCTTATCGAACTAGTCGTTATAGTGAAAATAAATTTATTTCAGTATATTAAACTACAACTAACTTCAATTCTTTAATAAAGCTTGAAAAATGTCAAGGCAATGAAAAATTTCAAAATACTCCTTGAACTGCCCTCGGCTCACAGACCATAGTAGGCATTTTTTTTTGCAAAAAGACAATATAAATTACGAACTCACAAAGCTGGTATTAGTACAAGCTCCATCAAACTTAAAGAAAATACGTAAAGGTATTCACCGATGTGCTTGGAGAGAACAGAACTTCAAGGGCAACTTCCTGAGCTTTTGGCATCTGTCCGTAGGAAAATACATAAGGTGTTTCTGGAGGCAATTCTGGTAAAAAACGCTTGAGAGCATAAGGGCTACCATAAATGATGATCGCTTGTAAAATCTCTTTTTTTAACAATCTCTTTAGTAAGTTCTCTGCGATTGGTGTGAATCCAGCACTACCTCGAAACGGGTTGCCACGGATGAATAACTGTAGGAGAGTTATTCTGGTGCCAACAGCATCGTCTATTGCGGCGAGGGGAGTTGGGGTATGGCAGTCTATTAATTGTAGTTCATAGCCCTTTTGGCTTGGTAGAAGTAATGCTGGTGAGTTTCGCCTTAAAAAGTCACAAACCAAGGCGTCATCGACTACAATCAGGTTGCGCAGTTGGCGTTGGCTGTTAATAGACTCTGGCGGCAAAGGCAGCGCACCACCGCTCAACTGAGAATCTTGCAAAATGCTAGCAGCAGTCGCTAGAGCAACAGGCTGTGCTAATTGTGAAAGAGAATTTGTGACAGAATATTGATGTTCAGAAGCTTCTAACCTTTTCCTTTGTTCCTGTTGAGCTATGATCACCTTAGCTTTTGCTTTCCAGATGCGCTCTAGGGATGCTTGAATTCGCTCTCTAGATAGTCGCCCTGCCAACACAGCCTCACAAACTGCCTCAATTGTGCTTTCCGGATCAGTAGGCATCAGTAAAATATCTGCTCCGGCTTCTACAGCCATGACTGAGGCAAATTCTGCGCCATAGCTATTGGTGATTGCACCCATTACCAGGGCATCTGTAACGATCAAGCCCTCAAATTCTAGGCTGTTTCTGAGCAAATTAGTCAAAATCTGCTTAGATAAAGTTGCTGGGTGTTGATTGTCCCAGGCTCTAACTAGCAGATGGGCGCTCATTATAGCATCGACTCCAGAAGCAATCGCAGCTCTAAAGGGAGGCAATTCTACTTGCTGTAGTCGTGATTCTGAGTGGAGAATGACTGGCAAGTCAAGATGAGAATCAGTTGCTGTGTCACCGTGCCCTGGAAAATGTTTGGCAGTAGTTAAGACTTGATAGTGTTGAGCACCACGAATGAAGGCACAAGCTAGCTGACTTACTATTTCCGGTGTCTCGGCGAAGGAGCGGATATTAATTACTGGGTTTTGGGGATTGTTGTTGACATCAACTACTGGTGCAAGTAACCAGTTGATACCAATAGCTAGGGCTTCCTGGGCGGTAATTGCCCCCATTTGTTCAGCATAAAACTGGGCTTGGGCTAAGTTTTGCTGTGCTAGTGAACCAACTGCCATTGGTGGTGGAAACCAGGTGGCACCTGTAAAGCGTTGACCAACTCCTTCCTCAATGTCAGCAGCAATTAGTAGAGGTGCTTTTGCCAACTCTTGCAGTTGTTGCGATCTAAGTGCTAGTTCGGCGGTACTCCCTCCTAGCAAAATTACTCCCCCAACACCTAAATCTTGCAACCAAAACTGCAGCTGCTGAGCTGAGGCTTCCCAAGCTGGGTACTGAATTTGGTGATCAAACAGGTAGCCAGAGGCTCGCACCACCACCATCTGGGCTACTTGTTCTTTTAGGGAAAGGTTTTTCCAATCAGGCAGTGATTTCACTGTTGTTCTTCTGGAATAACGTTTTCCCATCCCTTGTTCTGGCGCTCTTGAGAGAGCTGGTTGAGCAGTGATAACATGCGGTCTCCATGCTCTAAACCTCGGTCTTCTATAAAGATTACCTCTGGTGTACGGCGCAGACGAATCCGCTGCCCCAATTCCCGTCGAACATAGCCTGTGGCTGACTTTAAACCAGCCATTGTCTCAGCTCTTGCTTCATCTGTGCCATAGATGCTGACATAGATTTTGGCATGCTGGAGGTCTCCAGAAACGTCAACATAGGTAACGCTAACCATACCTGCACCCACACGGTCATCTTTGATATTGTGGAGCAGCATTTGGCTAACCTCCTGTTTAATCAGCGAGGACACGCGAGAAACACGGCGACTTGTAGTCATAAAGCCCCCTTACTTTCAGTCTGGGCAGTGGTTTCCAACTTTACTAGTGTGACATACTCTCCGGGCTATAAATTTCCGGCTGAGTGACTTATTCTAGATGACTCCTGTTATAGTTTCCCCTGCTCACCTAAGTTAAACCTAATCCCAGCATGGCGCGGAGGGTGAAGGTAATGAAGAAAAATCCTGCCATCAACAGACCAATAAAAGCGATCGCACTCACAGGACGTTCCAACAGAGGTTTAAATAGCGAGAACACAGAATAGAAGACGCCTAAAGAGAAGCTTATCAGGTAACGCGGGTAGCGCAACACGTTTTCCCAAAAACCATCAAACATATTTATCACCGCCGAGATGAGAGCTTAAAAGGATTGTATCTTTACTGGTAGCATTTGTCTGTGAGTTCGACAAGTTATGTTTAGCGAATACTATCTTTGTTAGTCAAAGTAAGAAGCTCTCAGTTAAAATTTAAATTTTCAAAGAATCAGTAAACACTAATCTATTTGTGACCAAATCCAATTGCTCCAATTCCGAACAGTTGTTGAACGCCTTTTTATAGTTGTTTCATTTATGCCTAAATTACTTGCTGACATAAGTTGACAAACTTCCTGTTTGGAGGGAATCTCTCCAGTATTTACAGCCAACTCAAAGATTTTATAAAATATTTGTTTTTCTAGAATCTTCTTAATTAATTCAAGGTATTTTAGTTTGTGTCTTTTTTTCAAGATCTTCTTTCCCTCATCTGTTAATGAGAAAAATATTTCTTTAGTTGAGTGGTTTTTATTTTTGTTTACTAAACCTATATATCTACAAGCATCTGTATAATATTGTGTTTGTCTGACATCAAACTGGTAATTTTCTGTAATTTCATCTTTGGTTAAATCTTTTTCAAATAGTAATGACAATAAATCTATAATCCTTTCAAAACTATCTGCTTGTGGAAATGGGATATCAGTTGTTTCTGTTATCAATTTGAGCTGGCCAAAAATATCATTAACATCACTTAACTGTATTTGTTCAGAATCAATTACATAATTTTGCTGCTTTAATAAAAATGCTGAGTTATAATCATAATCATTTTTAAATTTGTATATAAAAAAACTGAATACATCATTAGAATAAGTCATTAGTACAGGAACTACTTGCTTGCTGACTTTGGATGACCACAATCTATATGGATAATAAAGCTGTCTAATCAGAAAGTCATCCACTGCATAATTTTTAGCTTCTACTATTATTAAGTAGTTCTCACTTTCAAATCCTGCATCGATCTCGCATTGAGAATTTTTGACGTTGATTGTAGAGGTTCCTGTTACTAGATTTTTGATCGAAAAGCTGAAATTACCTGTAGACATTCTGCCTGAAATTGTATAAGACACAGGTTCATCTACTAAATCGCCTATTACGCCTGCATTAAAAGCGCAGTTTAAAGCAGAGTTTTCCGAGTAGAGGTTACTATAATCTATACTCTCTATATGTTCAGGAAAATCCACGCTAATTTCTTCTATGTTGTTGTCATACTCAACTTTTAAATGAGTGTCAAAATTACCAATTACATATCGAGAACGTGATATTGGTAAGATAGAAAGCTTGTTTTCTTTGAAAATGGCAGGCAAATTAACATAATGGTCAAATTTTGCCATTAATCGACTTTCTCTTTCTTGATTAATTGTACTAGAATCAATTTCAAACAATCCATGTTTTGAAACTTGTTCTAGTATTTGATACTTTTCAAATAAAGTTTCCCAAGCAATATCATTTTTAGTTTTTTTCTGTTCATTGCTCATAATTTCTCACTAGAACTTCAGGAACCTTACCTCTTCTTAGAGCTTTGGAGTTTATTGCCCTTTTTGCAAAAACCTTATCAATCTTATGTTGACTATATAAATCCATAATAAAGTCAGTGGCAGAGTTACTCAGCAAAACCTTGCAACCTCTAAAAGTTAAATCATCAAAAACTTCTTTTAAGCGTTTTTGTTCATCCCTATTGAAGCAGTTAACATCATACCCAGTAAAAGAAGAAGTGATAGAGACAGGATCATAAGGAGGATCAAAATATATAAAATCTCCCTTTTTAGCATCTGATACAGCTTCTTCAAAATCTTTGTTTAAAAAATTAATTTTATTCCTATTAAGATATTTGTTAACTGCTTTGAGTACTGTTTCATCAAGAATATTAGGTTTTTTGTATCTACCAAAAGGAACATTGAATTGACCACTTGAGTTAACTCGAAATAGACCATTAAAGCAAGTTTTATTCAAATAGATAATCCTGGCTGCTCTTTGAACTGCACCGTAGTCATCTTTATAGTTGTTAGAACGGTCAAGATCTCTCATTTTATAAAAATAAGACTCTTGATATTGTTCGTGTTCTTCTTTATGTATTCTTAATTGAGTAATCAAATCATCTAAGGAATTTTGAATGACTTTATAACAGTTGATTAACTCTGAATTACTGTCATTAACTACTGCCTTTTTGGGTTGTAACCCAAAAAGAACTGCACCTCCTCCTAAAAAGGGTTCATAGTAAGTTTGGTATTTTTTTGGTATATATTTTTGAATTTCAGGTAATAACTGCCTTTTCCCTCCTGCCCACTTCAAGAATGGTCTTACTAACTTGTTTTCTGTCACATTAATACCTCAGTAGCCACTCAGCAATTAATTTAACTTCTTATATAGTACATTAGTACTATATAAGAAGCTTTGTATAAGCGCTAGTCCCTGAGGCTAATCACTTTTGCGATTGCCCAAAGTGCTGTCTCTGGGTCAATCGCACTGGAAATGTCCCTAACTAGGCAATATTAAGCAATTGACTGATTAATTTTAGTCCAAGTTAAAGGACCTACCTCCCCATCTTGGGTAAGCCCTTGGGCTTTTTGAAACTCAATTACTGCTGTTTTGGTTTTAGCTCCGAAATCACCATCGTCATCTCCAGGCTGTAAATATCCCTGTTTAATCAATAACCCTTGCAACTCTTTGACATCTTCACCACTCCTGCCTTCTTTGAGAAGTCGACGAGAAATGTTCTCACTGCCGTCGCCATCACCCTTGGCAATTAGATCAACCTTTGCCCAAGTTGTTGGGCCACATTCCCCATCTGGAGTCAGCCCTTGGGCTTTTTGAAACTCAGTTACTGCAGCTTTGGTTTTGGCTCCGAAATCGCCATCAGCACTTCCAGGTTGTAAATATCCCTGCTGAATCAAAAATTCTTGCAACTCTTTGACATCTTCACCGCTTCTGCCTTCTTTGACAAGCCGACGAGAAGCACTGTCACTATTATTACTATCGCTATTCTTCTCCGTCAGCTTTTCAATTTGAGCCCAGGTTTTGGGGCCACATTCCCCATCTGGAGTCAGCCCTTGGGCTTTTTGAAACTCAGTTACTGCAGCTTTGGTTTTGGCTCCGAAATCACCATCGTCATCTCCAGGCTGTAAATATCCCTGTTTAATCAAGAATTCTTGCAACTCCTTGACATCTTCACCGCTCCTGCCTTCTTTTAAAAGTCGGGACATGGTCAAGCCTCCTTTGGTTTCAGAACTTTAGCAAGTAATAAGTAATAAGTAATAAGTAATAAGTAATAAGTCAAGTAATAGGTAATAATTAAAGATGCGGGGACAGGTCGACAGGTCGACGCACCGGACAAATTAGACGGGGATTTAACCCCAACCAATTTTATACACCGCAAGTGACGGTGGGGTATTTGACCTATATTAATTTCGATAATAAGCAATAAGTAATAAGTGATAATAAAAACACTTATTACTTATGAATTTTAGTTAAAGTTCTTGGTCATGACCATATTTTTCTCGAATTTGGGAATTAAAGTATTGACCAACTGATGGTGCATTTTTGAGTTCTTGATATACGCTTTGGGGAATATCTTGGTACTTGTATACGCTGCCACTTTTGAATTCAACTCGCAGAATTTGGTTTTCTCCGTCATAGTCGAAGGATTTAATTACTTTGCTCTCATTCTTGAGCAAAGGAAAAGCGATCGCATCTCGAATGCTGGCACAATCAGTAAGTAGCATTACTAAGCGGTCAATACCCATGCCCATACCACCAGTAGGGGGCATACCATACTCTAAGGCTGTCAGAAAGTCTTCATCTACTTCCTGTGCTTCCAAGTCTCCAGCGGCCTTTAGTAGTGCTTGTTTTTCTAGTCTTTGTCGTTGATCTACAGGATCAGTTAATTCAGAAAAACTATTAGCTGTTTCACGTCCAGCAATAAATAATTCAAAGCGTTCAACTAAACCGGTTTTTTGGCGATGGGGCTTAGCTAGGGGAGAGATTTCTACAGGGTAATCTAGTACAAAAGTAGGCTGAATTAGGGTTTCTTCGCACTTTTGTTCAAAGGCTTCATTGAGAACTTTGCCAATTGATGGACATTCTTCTAAACCTTCAATTCCTACTTTTTGAGCTGCAGTTTTGGCTTCTTCCAGAGTCTGAAACTGACTGAAGTCTAAACCTGTCTTCTCCTGCACTAACTCCTGCATGGTTACTTTACGCCAAGGTGATCTCAAGTCAATTTCTTCACCCTGATAGGTAATTTGCAATGTACCCAAGACTTCTTCAGTAATGGAAGTAATAATATTTTCCGTTAACTGCATCATATCATTGTAGTCAGCATAGGCTTGGTAAACTTCAATAGAAGTAAATTCAGGATTGTGGCGAGTAGAGACGCCTTCGTTGCGGAAAATTCTGCCTAACTCAAAAACCCTGTCAAATCCACCTACAATCAGCCGCTTCAAGTGCAATTCTGTAGCAATCCGCAGGTATAGCTCCATATCCAGGGTATTGTGGTAGGTGGTGAAGGGACGGGCATCAGCACCACCTGCTTGGGTATTAAAAACTGGTGTCTCGATTTCGATAAAGTCTTGCTGCTCTAAGTAGCGACGAATTGCTGAAGTAATTTTAGCCCGCAAGCGGAAGGTTTCCCGAACTGTAGGGTTAACAATTAGGTCAACATAGCGCTGGCGGTAGCGTTTTTCAGTATCGGTAAGACCATGCCACTTATCAGGTAAGGGCAAAATAGATTTAGTCAGGATAGTGTAGCGGCTGACATAGACTGAGAGTTCGCCTTTTTCGGTGCGCTTAATTGTACCCTTGACGCCGATAATATCACCAATATCGGTTAGCTGTTTGAGATGGTTAAAGGCATTAGGCACATCTTCCATCTCGGCGGTGATTTTCTTCTTGTCTAGATAAAGCTGAATTGTGCCAGTTTGGTCTTGCAGATTGAAGAAAGCCAGTTTTCCGAAGACGCGACGTGCTAAAATGCGACCTGCGATCGCTACTTCTAAATCCACTTCTTCGCCATTGGGCAATTCAACAAATTTTTCCTGGAGTTCTGCGGTGTGGTGGGTAGACTCCCAGCGGTAGGCATAGGGATTGAGTCCCAAAGTTTTGAGCTGTTGGACTTTCTCTAACCTAGAGGCGCGGATTTCGTCTAGAGTTGAAAGGCTTGGCTGTGGAGGTGGTGACTGCTTAGAGGACATAGTAGCGAGTAACTGCAAGTAGTTGAAGGCTTATATTATTACAACATTAAGCGCTTTCTTGGTCTGAGTGTTGAAAGCAACAGGACTTTGGTTCAATTTTAACTGGGGAAATTGCCATTAAGATGACCCTTGTTACTCTTAGACTCTATCTACAGAGTCACAAAACCTTGCATTCTAGGGGGAATCTCAACATCCAGTCTGACACACAAATGGGGAAGCTTGAGCAGATAAGGAAGAACAAACTCCCCTATCTAACTCACTTCCCCATAACTAGATTTTGGAAAAATTAGCTAAAAAAACAGGCTACACCAATGACTTGTAGTTTAGTGTCCTCTAAACATCAAGGGTTTTTCCGGCAGCATGTAAAGTGAAACATATTCTAGCTCTGTCTCGTGTGATGCTGAAAAGGTAACACTAAAAGATGTTAGATCCTCTAACCTGCGGTGTCGCATTTCGGCCGAAAGCATATCTAATTTTTCTTCGTCGATAAACTCAGCCAGTTCCTCGGGGGATAGTCTACCACTGCCAATAACTGCCTTGCTACCACCCTTATGTCCCCATAAAGTCATGTTAACTTGGTAAGGATCCCTAGAATTATCTTCAACAACTTTAATTTCCTTCACCTTAGCGATCACTACGACATAATCAAGATCAATATCCTTCTTTAATCGTGCGCCCACATCTGATAAGTTGGAGACATATTCGTTAGGGACACGAATACTTTGTGGTACAACATTTAGGTTATTGCTTTCCCAAGTTACAATTGATTTGGTAAAACCGCTATCATCGTCAGGGCGCACTATCAACGAGGCTTTGGTTACTTGTGCATAGCACTCGCTTGAGGTTGAGACTCTTCGCATATATATAGTAGGGGTAGAGTTGGAGTCTATCTCGACAGGCTCACTGCATTCTACGCGTAATGTCCAAACCTGTTGAGTGTTTTCCGTTCCTACCACTATATCTTTTACAGAAAACTCAAAATCTGTCCCATCCCCACCAATCATTTTGGTTTGAGATAATTCAGGCCGCTCTAATTCCTGACTTAAATTTACCATCCGTCCGTCCTGGGTGAAGGCAGCTGCTGATACAGTTACTTCCGCACTATCACCACTAATTGTCTTCAGTTTTATTGAGGCCTCGAAGTCATAATCAACACGATCATTGTTCACCGAAATTCCGCCACCCTGGCCATCTATAGCGAAAAACCATTCGCCGCATTCATTCATATCATCATCGATCCAAGATGCGTAACGCACAAACTTTTCACCTGGTGGCTCATCTATATTTACTGTCTGAGATGAGAATAAGGCGACGTTGATATCAAAGTAAAGATCTTGGCCACGCACCATTTCTAAGGCAAGGGCAACAGAGTTGACTGATTCGTATTCATTTGGCAGTGACAAATCTAAACTAACTAAATCGCCAGCACTGAGATCTACTTCGTCGTTGAAAGCCCGGCGATATGCGCCAACATCAGGCTTAAGTGGACCTCCTGGATATTCTTCTTCAGTACCGATACTGTACGTGTCTCCTATAGGAATATCCTGATTACTTTTGGATGTCCTCACCCTCGTATCAATGGAGTTGAGAATGGGTGCATATCCTGCTCTTCGTGGTTCTTGTATATAAGCTTTAACGACATAGGTACCTGGTAAATATACATTGATACCCTCAAATTTCACGGATCTATTATCGGGATCAGTTGCTGTGAATCGCCATGGCGCAAAATGGCCCTTAGCAATGTCCGCTGCACAATCGTTGTGGGTATCCCAAGTTTGCCTTGTCCAGGTTCCCTCTTTCTCAGTAGGTTTCTCTTTGATCAGACTGTACATTGATGAGGGTACAGCTTGACCATCTGAGGCGTGAATTAATTCGTATGCTAACTCTAAACGCTTGCCCATGCGATCTAGATTAGGCATCTTGTAGAGCTCACCTCGGTAGTATTCAAACCACTGTTTCCAAAGAGGGTAGGCTTCATCTACAAGCTGAGTTATCAACTTGGTGTACAAGTTTAGGCGTAATATTGGGTCTGTAGGATCTTCTAGATCATCTTCAAAAGAACTAGGTACATCCAGGCTATAAAGCTCCTGATAACCCATCATGCGGTAACCTGTTGTGTATAGGAACAAACCCATACAGTCCCGAAAGCGTTCATCACCGCCTTCTCCATCTGGTTCACCCTTAAAGAATTCCCAGGCATCATAGAGGCTGCCCCGCATTTCAGTATACAAAGCCTTTGCTAATTTTTCCCGCTCTGCAATCCCTGAATTACGCCAGGGAAGATACTCTTTATTAACCCACTGGTCAAATACTTGAAGCTGTAAACTAAAGTGATCCCGATTATTTGACTCTAATGCCTTTTTAACTTCCTCCTCGACTATGTCTCTAACTTGCTCTTGCCAAGTTGGCTCACTAGATACCTTAAAAAGACCAACGATGAATCCTAGACTCTTGAACCCCATTCTCGCAGCATAGGCATAGGGTTGCAGAAGAGGCACTAGCATCATAATATCTAAGGCAGCCGTCAGCATTACTGGCGCTAGGCTAGCACCTCCAGAGAGCTATTCACCCGCGCCAATGATGATGTCAAAGACACCGTCAATTTCTTGTAAGATTTCGAGAACTGTTCTCTGTTTAACTAAGAGTTCGTTAGCTGTTCTCTTGTTAATTTCTGCCATACAATGACTACCTGATCTGGATCTAAGTTGAGCTGAGTACGCTGTGTACTAGAACACAGTTGGCTGATTGCAACTACAGCTGCAATTACAAAAGTAACTTATCAGATGATATGTAATCAGGTCTAGGTTATTGTAATAAAACTTTACGTAAAATTGACAAAATGAACTCTCGACAACCTTGTTAACTTCAAAAAATGTAGTTTGACAAAGCTATCAATTAACTAAGATTATCTGTCAATTGTGTCTATTAATTTAAATAACTGAAATCGAGAAAATTATTATCTGCTAATAGTAGTCAATAAAAATACCACCACAAAAAATACATTTACAAAAGCAAAAATCACTGCTATTTTTTATTATTATCCTTAAGCCAATTATTTATACGTGTAAAAACTGATTGTGCTGCTTGTGCAAGCTGCTGCCTGCGATTCCATTTTTGGAAAGCTTGTTCATATTCTTCGCCATGTAATTGATAGTTATTCCAAACCTGTAGGGCTAACCCAAGTCCCCAAACTAATAAAATGTATAAAGACCAAGACAGATGACCAGCAGTTAGAAAATTCAAAACTACTAAAAAACTATTGGTGATTAAATATTTACCAATGCTTTGCTTTAACTTACTGCGTCTATAGATATTAAACTGGTCACGCTGTTGCTGCTCTTCTTGCTGGAGGAGCCACTCTTGTTCTGCTTTCAAGAGAGTATCACTAGTAATACCTAATTCACTAGCCATTTCTACAAGCTGCTCACGAGAAAATTCTTCACCGTCAACCTGGCGCGAAATTGCCAGATTGAGGATTTGCTGAATGTCTTCTTGGTGGTAAGACCGGGAAATTTTGGTTTCAGGGACAGACATGATCTAGTTAGGGCTGAATTTTGGTAAATTATTTGGTGCCTAGAATCACGATGCCACTCAAGGCACGAAGGGCAGTGCTTACTTTCCTATTATGACGATGCTGGCCAGGATAAGGCAAACAATCTCAATTCTCAAAACCGAACCCTAAAGGACGGCTCTTACGACCTTAGGGAATTAAACGCATCTTTTACATTTAGTTACGATAGATACATAGGTATCGAGGCTAACAAATAGTCTAAAGCTCAAGATTTGAGGTATTTCCTATGAAAGGTAGCATTCGTCTTGGTAATTTATTTGGGATTCCATTATATGTGCATCCGTCCTGGTTTTTAGTCTTAGGCTTGATGACATTTTGGTACGGGGGTTATCTAGCAAATCTATTTCCAGGATTGATGTCTCCCTTACCCTTATTGCTAGGCTTAGTTGCTGCCTTGCTATTGTTTGCCTCAGTCTTGGCTCATGAATTGGGACACAGTTTAGTAGCTATCAGGCAAGGAATAGAGGTTAAATCAATTACACTGTTTCTGTTTGGGGGTTTAGCTAGCCTAGAGAAAGAATCAAAAACTCCAGCCGAAGCTTTCTGGGTAGCAATTGCCGGGCCTGCCGTCAGTTTGGTACTATTTGCTCTGTTGAGAGCCCTTAGCATTGGTATTGGTATCTCAGGACCGCTATCAGTAATAGTTGCCATGGTTGCTACTATCAACTTAGTCCTGGCATTATTTAACTTAATTCCTGGCTTACCTCTGGATGGGGGCAACATCCTCAAGTCCCTAGTTTGGAAAATTACTGGTAATCCTTATAAAGGCGTTGTTTTTGCCAGCCGTGTTGGTCAGTTAGTAGGATGGTTAGGCATTAGTTTTGGACTCATACCAGTGCTGATGTTAGGTCGCTTCGATAATATTTGGTTAGCGTTAATGGGTTGGTTCTTGCTACAAAATGCCGGCATGTCTGCCCAATCAGCAACGATTCAAAATAAACTTAAGGGCTTGACAGCAGAAGATGCCGTGATCCCTAACAGCCCAATCGTTGCCGCTGACTTATCTCTCAGAGAGTTTGCCAACGAATATATTATCGGTAAAAATCAGTGGCGCAAGTTTTTCGTTACTGATGAAGAAGGTCAATTATTGGGCGAAATTACTGTCGATGAGATGAGAATGATCCCCACATCGGATTGGCCCAATACTCCAGTGAGGAAACTGATGCAGCCTGTTGATCTTTCAACAACAGTTCAATCTGATCAATCACTCTTGGAAGTAGTAACCCTATTGGAAACTGGAAAGTTAACCCAATTGCCTGTAGTTCGCAATAACGGTGTGTTAGTAGGACTTCTGGAAAAAGCTTCTATTGTCAGCTTACTCGAGAAAAGAGCCCAAGCTAAGCTGGCGTGAGGACAAGGGCGCAAAGGCACTTGGAAGGTGCTTAACTGTTAAACTTTTCGATTAAACCTCCCTCGGACAAAGAAACCTTAGATGTCTGAGGGAATTTTTGGGCTATGCTACAAAATCAGGAAAGTCAAGCTAAAGCAACCAAGTTTTTCGGGCAAAGTCGGCAGGCTTGTCAGCTTCCTTTTGAATAGGTCTTTCTGGCTGTTTAGATGGTACACTTGCTCTCTGGGGTTTGAGAGCAGAACTCCGGGATTTAGGAGCTGTGCTTCTTTTTCCTTGCTTGAGAGTTTTAATTTCCTCAGCTAATTTTTCGTTTGCCTGGGCAAGTCGCAGAGCATCTTGTTTGGCTTGTCCTAACTCTATCTTCGATTGCTCTAACTCGTTTTTAGATTTCTCTAGCTCGGTTTTAGCTTGCCCTAACTCTGTCTTCGATTGCTCTAGTTCAGTTTTAGCTTGCTCCAACTCTATCTTCAACTGCTCTATTTTTTCTTTTTCTAACTCAGTTTGCGGTGGGACTATCTGTTGTTGTTGCTGTTGTAGCCGTGATTGCAAATCAGTAATTTGCTGTTGTAAGTGACTTTCCTTTTGACGCGCTTCTTCTAAAGCATCTTTCAAATCCGTGAAAGTCTCGTCCTGATATTGCACTTCCTCTAAGGCGGCTCTTAACTCTTTGACAGTTGCCTCTAACTGAGCTTTTGTGGGAGTTGAGCGTCGGGAACTAGGTGTATTCATCTCATCATTTCACAGCTAATAGCCCTGCCTTCACCAGAGAGGTAGGGAAGCCGCGCCTCCAAATATTATTTACCCAAAAACTGCGAGTTTCTCAAAATTATTTACATTTAGTTACACAATCAGGCTGATTTCTATCTACTTGCTCAATTCTGGAGATTCTTCCAGAAGCGTATTTGATATTGGCTCTTGTCTTTGAAGTTGTCTACTGAAGAGTCTGATACCCCATTCATGCATCGAGTCAATTACAGGCTTGAGACTCTTCCCCAAAGGGGTTAAAGAATATTCCACTTTGGGAGGCACCTGCAAGTATACCTCTCGGTTCACAATGCCATCTGCTTCCATTTCCCGCAGTTGTTGGGTGAGCATCTTTTGGGTAATGCCTTCTAAAGCCCGATGAAGCTGCCCAAAGCGCTTCACTCCTTGAAACAACTCTCGAAGAATCAAGACTTTCCAGCGTCCACCGATTACCTTCAAGGTATTTTCCACTGGACAACTGACTTTGTTGGTATTTGCTGCTTTGCTTCTCATAGTATCTTTTTAGGTACTATCTTACTTTAAAGTGCATACTTTACATAATATCTGTACTGATTATAAATTAAGGATATACCAATAACAGACCTAAAAACTGGTATCAATTCTTCTCACAAAAAGCAATAAGTAAGACCTGATTATTGCTGGTAAATATAACGAAACCCACACTTAAGATTTACTCCTACTGTAATTTAGGTAATTTTCCCAAGCAGTTCTTTGGTAAGGGCTACCCTTGAGGGCTAATTCTAATTACTGAACCTGATTCGGATCAGCAGAAAACCCGCTCTTGTCAGGAAAATGATACCAAGTTGCACGGGAAAACTTCATGTTGAGTTTGGGGCATGGGGCATCTGAATCAATTACGGGAGCAATAGAGTTCAACAGGAGACAAACATGATTACTACTCGCAAAGCTCAAGATAGAGGACATGCCAATCATGGTTGGCTTGATACTCACCACACATTTTCTTTTGCCAACTACTATGACCCCAAACATATGGGATTTCGTACCCTGCGAGTGATTAATGAAGATCGTGTGATCCCTGGAGCTGGTTTTGGGGTTCATGGGCATCGCGACATGGAAATTATTACCTACGTCTTGGAAGGTGCGCTAGAACATAAAGATAGCATCGGTAATGGTTCAGTTATGCAACCAGGTGATATACAGTGCATGAGTGCTGGCAGAGGCATTCTGCACAGCGAGTTTAATCATTCCCGCACCCAACCGGTTCACTTTTTACAAATTTGGTTATTACCAGACACCAAAAGACTAGCGCCAAGCTACCAACAGCAAAACTTTGGGCTGGCAAAGAAACCAGGTAAATTGCGGCTAGTTGCCTCTAAAGATGGCAGAGATGGGGCTCTTACAGTTCACCAGGATGTAAACTTGTATGTTGCTGTTCTCAACAAAGGCGATCGCCTTTCTCATACTTTAGAGCCTCAGCGTTATGCTTGGCTACAGGTGGCACGGGGTGAGATTACTTTGAATGGTTTACCCCTTAACACCAGTGATGGGGCAGCTATCGACGAGGAAACTAATCTGGCGATTGCTGCCACTGAAGATGCAGAAATTCTGCTATTTGATTTGGCGTGATTGAGCTTGGCTCATGGTTTATGGCTGATAGTAAGTAGTCAGACAAAATTATTTACAAATCCAAACTACAGCAAAAGCTTATATAGTCTGGGTTTCAGTTAGACTTTGAATGTAATTAATTTTGTTTAGCTATTTAAGTGCTATGCCCATGCTGTGCAAACATGGTACGTGCTCCGTGCATGCTGCGCAAACATGGGGTTGCTATAAATTGTGGAATACATTCCCAATGAACAATGAACAATAAACTATTCTGTTTCATCTACGATTCCTTTGTGGAAGTTTATAGCAGTACGTATTAAGCTGAGGACAAGATAAATCGCTAGAACTTTGTCAAATTCTGCCTTGGAGCCTTCTGCCCTGGAGCCTTGCGCGTAGCGCTATAACAATCGAAAACCAGAAGTCTTCAATAAGTTTCATAATTTGTGCAAATTCTTCTAGACTTAGGGGCTTGCTAATGTAGCAATTAGCTCCCAAGTTATAGCATTGCAAGATATCTTGATCTGTGTCTGAGGTCGTTAAGACGACAATAGGTATGCACTTGAGATTATCGTCGCTTTTGACTTCCTTTAATACCTCGCGACCATCTTTGCGTGGCAGATTGAGGTCAAGTAAGTACCTAGACAAAATTAATTGTATATTTTGTCTAGGTACTTAATAGTTTCTACTTCGTTGATTAAAATCGTGGTGATATCTTGGCTCTGGAGGTACTTACACAGACTGTGTAAATTCCTCGTTAACTCCTGTTTCTGGAAAGAGAGTTGATAGCCAGCAATGCTATCGATCATGATAATTCTACTTCCTTGCTCCTCAACTTCCAAACACACCTGATTGGCAAATTTGTCAGGTGTCGAGGAGAGAGGTTCCAACTTAACAACGGAAAGGGTTCTTCTTTCGATCATTGCCCTAACAGGAATATTGATCGATTCACACCGACGTATAAGACTTTCCTTTGCCTCTTCAAATATGTAGACGACAGAGCGCTCGCCTCAACCTGCTGCTTCTTTGGTAAAGTGTACTCCCAGAGTAATTTTACCCACACTACTATGTCCAGCGATAATGGTAACTGTTCATCGTTCCAAACCACCTTCGAGGAGTTCATCAACTTCCGGGATTCCAGAGGATATCACCATAAATTATAAGAAAAAATCATAGAAATAGATTTTGTATAACTTCGATTTTAAGGAGTCACTTTGTGTTAACTAGCTTGACTTTGGAGCAGGGAATTGACAGAAATATAATAACAATTCCTAGCAATACACCAGTTACTGAAGCAATCACTGCCATGAGTCAGGTACGCGCTAGCTGTATCCTTGTGGTTGAGCAGCAGCAATTAGTGGGCATATTCACGGAGCGCGACGTTGTCAAGGTTACAGCCTCTCAAATGCCGTTAGAGCAACTAAACATCTCTCAGCTAATGACGGCAGACCTAGTGACGCTAAAACTTACAGAAATAATAAATACCTTTTCTGTATTGTCCTTGCTGCGCCAGCACAGTATTCGTCACCTACCAATTGTAGACAATCAAGGTTATCCTGTGGGCATTGTTACTCCCCACAGTATTCGGCAAGTCCTCAAACCTACTGACTTGCTAAAGCTCAGACTAGTCGCTGAGGCAATGACAACTAAGGTAATTTATATTCCGACTACGATTTCGGTTTTCGAAATTTCCCAGATCATGGCAAAAAACCGGATCAGCTGTGTGGTAATTGCCAAAGAGGGAGAACACAAGCAAAGGGCGACAGAGGAAAAATTGGGGGATAATCTAGCAAAAACTTTCTCCTCATCTTCTACTAAATCACCAATCCCCATCGGTATTATCACCGAACGTGATCTTGTCCAGTTTCAAGCCCTAGGATTAAATTTATCACAAACCCAGGCAGTGGAAGTGATGAGTACACCACTGCTGCCAATTCTAACTAGCCAATCTCTTTGGGATGCTCACGAGAGAATGCACCGGCATCGTATCCGTAGGTTGGTGGTAGTGGATGATTGCGGACTGTTGGCAGGTATCCTAACTCAAACTAACTTTTTGCAAGCTTTAGACCCCAACGAGATGTATTTAACCATCCAAACCTTACAACAGCAAACAGAGAAACAAACAGCGCAATTAAAACAAATCAATAAGCATTTACAGGAGGAAGTTGCACAGCGCTGGCAGGTAGAGGAGGCACTGCGAAAGGCTCAAGAGTGCTTGGAACAAAAAATTCAAACACGAACAGTTCAACTGGCAGAGGCTAATGTGCGGCTAAGGCAGGAAATTAAAGAGCGTAAGAACTCAGAAGCATCACTGCGCGAGAGCCAAGAGCAATTCCGTGTCACTTTTGAGCAAGCAGCTGTTGGTATTGTTCATGTGGGAATTGAGGGGCATTTTCTGCGAGTTAACTCGAAGTTTTGCGATATCCTTGGTTACACCCTTGAAGAAATGCTCAGCTTAAACTGTCAAAGTATTACTCATCCTGATGACCTTGAGACTGAATTTGAGTATGTCCGTCGGATGTTGGTTGGCGAGATTAAGGCTTATTCATTCGAAAAGCGCTATATCCGTAAGGATGGGAGCTATGTCTGGACTAATATGACGACTTCGCTAGCACACCACACTTCAGGGGAACCTAAATACTTTATTGCTGTGCTTGAGGATATTAGCGATCGCAAAGGTGTAGAATCAGCACTGCGCCAAAGTGAAAGTAAATTCCGTGCCATCTTTGACCAAACCTTTCAATTCATCGGCTTACTGCAACCCGATGGTATAGTACTGGAAGTCAATAAAACTGCACTAGATTTTGCGGCAATTCAACTAGCAGATATTGTGGGACGACCCTTTTGGCAGGCTCCATGGTGGCAGCTTTCGCCCCAGACTCAACAACAATTGCAAGCAGCTATTGCCCAGGCTGCCAGTGGAGAGTTCGTTCGCTATCCAGTTAATTTGTGGGGTGCTGGCGATAGAACTATAACCATTGATTTTTCCCTCAAACCAGTCAAAGATGAGACAGAGCAAGTGGTATTGCTAATTCCAGAGGGGCGGGATATTAGCGAAATCAAGCAGGCACAAGCAAAAATACAGCAATTGAATGAAACTCTAGAACAGCGTATCACCGAACGCACTGCTCAATTAGAAGCCGCTAACAAAGAATTAGAAGCATTTTCCTACTCAGTTTCCCACGATTTACGGGCACCCCTGCGAGCCATGCATGGCTTCTCTGATATCTTGAATCGGCGATATAGTTCGCAACTGTCTCCCCGGGCAAAGCACTATCTCGAGAGAATCGAGGTAAATACGAAAAAAATGAGTCACCTGATTGATGATCTTCTCACATTTTCTCGCCTCAGCCGCCAGCCTCTCCACAAACAATGGGTTGACATGATGGCAATTGTGCGCGAGGTGTTCCAAGAACTTGATGAGCAACAAGCCAGACGAGAGATTGAAATTGAGATGACAAATCTCCCGCCTTGCCAAGCTGATCCTGCCCTGCTTCATCAGGTTTGGATTAACTTGATCAGCAATGCTCTCAAATACTCTAGTCAGAGGAAAATTGCTCAAATTACACTTGGTTGTAAAAGTAATAAAAATGGATTAGTTTACTACATTAAAGATAACGGCGTTGGTTTTGATATGCGATATAGTCATAAACTCTTTGGTGTTTTCCAGCGCTTGCACACTGAGGAGGAATTTGAGGGTACAGGAGTAGGACTAGCCAACGCACAGCGCATTATTCACCGCCATGGTGGGTGCATTTGGGCAGAGGCAAAAATTAACCAGGGTGCGACATTTTATTTCACTTTAGAAGGAGACTCTGCAATTGACCAACAACTTGGAGAACAATTCAGTAGAAGTTCTGCTGATTGAAGATAATCAAGATGATGTGGAATTAACACTCCTTGCCCTAGAAGAACAAGGATTAACAAATCAGATTAAGGTTGTAGGCGATGGTGCAGAAGCACTCTCATTCCTTTGGTGTACTGATCAATATGCTCACCGCAATCCTCGCCAGAATCCCAAACTAATTTTACTAGATTTAAAGTTACCGAAAGTTGATGGTTTAGAAGTACTCAAGTCTCTTAGATCAGATCCCCGCACTCAATTGCTCCCAGTGGTAATACTTACCTCCTCTTGCGAGATTCAAGATGTTACCAGGGGATACAATTTAGGGACGAATAGCTATATTGTCAAGCCAGTAGATTATGAACAGTTCACTGCTACTGTGCAAAAATTAAGTCTCTATTGGCTTGGGCTCAATCAACCCCCTTACTTTTAGAGAGACCTATAAATTTCTAAAGAGGATAAGATGTCTATTCCCCTGCACGTCTTGGTTCTGGAAGATTCCCTTGATGATACAGAATTGATGCTTGAAGAATTGATTCAGGCTGAGTTTGATCCAATTTGGCAGCGGGTAGAAACAGAATCAGAGTACCTGGCACAACTTAGCCCGGATCTTGATATCATCCTCTCTGACTATACTATGCCTCAGTTCAATGCTTCTAGGGCACTGGAGCTTTTACAAGAGCAGGGTTTAGATATCCCTTTTATTGTTGTCACAGGCACTATAACTGAAGCAACAGCCTTAGAATTAACTCAATCGGGGGCTAGTGATTACCTGATTAAAGACCGTATGGCGCGCCTGGGAAGAGCGGTTGCCCAGGCCATTGAGGAGAAGCAACTGCGCCAGGAAAAACAAAAAGCTGAATTAGCCCAGCGTACTAGTGAAACACGCTTGCAGGCAATTTTCAACCAGACGTTTCAATTTATTTGGCTGCTGACACCTCAAGGGAAGATTCAAGAGGCTAATCAAACTGCCCTTGATTTCAGCGGCTTGCAGTTAGATGAGGTGGTAGGCTACAACTTTTGGGAAACTCGATGGTGGGGATTTGTCAGTACAATCCAGGCGCAGTTACAGAAGGTTATTTTCCAAGCAGCAGAGGGTGATTTGGTGCGCTGTGAAATCGATATTTGGGGTGCTGAGTCTCAAGTAGTCACTATTGACTTTTCCCTAAAACCATTTACTGATCAAGAGGGTAAGATTGTTCTACTGGTTGCAGAAGGTCGCGATATTACCAAGCGCCAGCAAGTAGAAAAGCAATTGCAGCTGTTGAATGCAGAACTAGCCCAGCGTGTCGAGGAACGAACAGCTGATTTAGCCCAGAGCAATCAGCAACTGCGCCTTGAAATTGCTGAACGTCAGCAAATCGAAGCCACACTCCGCCAGGAGCGCGACTTGATGAATTGGCTTCTGGAAAATAGTCCTGCTGGGATGGTTATGGTGAACCACCAAGGAAACATCACCTTTGCTAATAAACGCTCTGAGGAAATTTTGGGCTTGACAAGGGCTGAAATTATCAGTCGCACCTACAATGAGCCCACTTGGCACAGTACTACTCTTGAAGGTTTTCCCCTGAGGGTCGAGCAATATCCCTTTAGGCGTGTCATGAAAGCAGCAGAGCCAATCTACGATATGAGACACGCCATCCAATGGTCAAATGGAGAGCAAGTATTACTTTCCATTAGTGGTGCACCTATATTTGATGCCGATGACCAGGTGGATGGTGTTTTATTTACTTTAGATAATATTACTGAGCGCCAGCAACTAGAAGCTGGATTACGCAAAGCTTTAGAAGAAGAAAAAGAACTCAATCAACTCAAGTCTAACTTTATCTCTATTGTTTCTCATGAGTTCCGCACCCCCATGACTAGTATTAAAATGTCGGCTGATTTGCTCAAACGTTATGGTCATAGGGCTTCAGAGGAGAAGAGAAATCAGCATCTTCTACGCATTGAAAAATCCATCGACTATATGACTAAACTCATAGAAGATGTAATCATCATCAATCGTACAGAAGCTGGAGTACTACAGTTTAGCCCTGAGAGCTTGGATTTAGTTCAATTCTGTCAGGAGTTAATTGCAGATTTACAGACAAGTGAGCTCAAGCAGCATAAGCTAGTTTTTAGCAGTCAACATGACTGTTGCCTTGTCCAAATGGATGAAAATTTGCTGCGGCTCATTTTCGTAAATCTGCTCTCGAATGCAATTAAATATTCGCCCCTAGGAGGAAAAGTAACCTTCAGTCTCAACTGTACCCCAGATGCCGTCATTTTCCAGGTGCAAGATTTAGGCATTGGTATTCCGCCAGAAGATCAGCAAAGATTGTTTGAGTCATTCCAGAGAGCAAGTAATGTCGGCAATATTCCTGGCACAGGTATAGGGCTAGCAATTGTCAAAAAGGCAGTTGATCTCCATAGTGGTCAGATTACTCTCAAGAGTGAGGTTGGTTTGGGAACAACATTTACCGTCACTATACCAATATCTTGTTGACAAAAGGGTGTGGGGTGTGGGATGTAGGGTGTAAGGGAACTCCGGGCGATTTCATAATTGTTTACACAGTTGCTTTTATTTATGTCCGACTACTTACTCTATTAAGAGTAGCTCAATAATTGTAAAGGAGAACTTGTCAGAAGCAAATTTGTATAACGCTGACCTGCGTAATGCAATCTTATCTAACGCTAATCTAGTTAAAAATACCAGTTCTGATCATTAGATTTAATTCATACATTTTGAAGTTAAAAAATAACATTAATAATCAAGAAAAATTGCCAGATATTTATATCAGTTTTTTTGTTTGTCACAGATATGAAACCCGATGATAAACAATATCGATAAACCGTGGTAAAGCACATTAAAGCGTTAAAATAATTTGGTTATAGTGGGTTTGAATTTCCCATCGCTCCCCCCAGCGATACCCCAGATTACGACAACGATCTGAGCAATTATACCGAACTGCGCCATTATCTGGACTCGAACAATTTAAGCGAGGTTAAAACTGCGACAAAGGTGGGAGCGACGCGAACTTCTTAGGCCAGTTCTCCCTATCCCAAACAACAAGAAGAAGCCCGACATTGTAGATAAACAGGTGGCAGAGAATTCCAGAGACCTTGGGTACCTTTAAGATAAGAGAGTGTCTCACGCGCTTAAAAGTGCCACGAGATCTCCTCCCTCGCTTGAAAGATGGAGGCTTCCCGCTCGGGGATTTCTGTGAATTTAGAAAAAAGATGACAACTCAATTGCAACCTACACATAACTTAAGAGACTCTATTGAACAGCGTCGCGCTGCTCGTTCTTTCCGTCCTGATCCAATTCCAGAGGACGTTTTACAAGAAATTTGGCGCTTAGGTGTGCGCTCCCCCTCTGGTTTTAATTTGCAACCTTGGCGGTTTGTAGTAGTGAGGGAGCAAGCCAATAAGGAAAAATTAAGAGCCTGTGCTTTTGATCAGCGTCAGATTACAGAAGCACCAGTAGTATTGATTTGTTGTGGGGATCGTCGTGTCAATCAAACCGATTATATCGAATCGGTAATCAAGCTAGGGAAAGATGCAGGTGGGATTAATGATGCTTTTGCTGAGATTATGCGCTCATCTATTCCCACTTTGTTTAAGAATCCGCCTTGCTTTGAGTCCATGGAAGTCTGGACAAATCGCCATACAATGTTAGCTGTAGCTCATTTGATGATTGTAGCTAAGAGCTTTGGTGTAGATAGTTGTCCGATGGAAGGGTTCGTCTCTACTCAGGTTAAGGAAGCTTTTAACATTCCTGCTGAGGTCGATGTTTGTTGCCTGCTACCCATGGGCTACGCAGGTGAACCTTTTAAATTGTATGGGGGGCGTTTTGGGATTGAGCAAGTCTTCTACAACGAGAGTTTTGGATAATTGTTTCAAGTTCATGTTCATGGTTGATAGAAATTCATATGGGTCAAATACCCCACCGTCACTTGCGGTGTATAAAATTGGTTGGGGTTAAATCCCCATCCAATTTGTCCCCGCGTCTTTAATGTTTATTGGGAGGGTATTTCACAATTGCCGAATACTAACCCAATAAACTATTAACTGTTCATGGTTCATTGCTGAGTGTTCCGAAGAGAAAGTACTTCATAGCTACTGAATACTAATCTAATGAACAGATGAACCATGAACCCATCAAAACAAAAAATAACGCTGCGCCATCGGTAAAATTGTTGCTGGCTCGCAGGTGAGTAATTCCCCATCTGCCCTAACTTCATAAGTTTCGGGATCAACTTCTATCTGGGGCAAGACATTGTTGAGTTTCATATCCTGCTTACTCAACTTTCTGGTTTTCGAGACAGCAACAGCTGGTTTTTGTAAGCCGATGTGTGCAGCTATTTCTTGTTCTAAAGCGACCTGAGAGATAAAGGTAACAGATGTGGAGGCAACTGCTCCTCCAAAACTGCCAAACATCGGACGCATGTGAATTGGCTGGGGTGTTGGTATGCTAGCATTAGCATCGCCCATTTGTGAGTAAGCGATCGCACCGCCTTTAACTACTATTTCTGGTTTAACACCAAATAAAGCCGGACGCCACAAACATAAATCTGCCAGTTTTCCCTCTTCTACAGAACCGACATGCTCGGCAATTCCGTGAGCGATCGCCGGGTTAATTGTATACTTAGCAACATATCTTTTGGCTCGGAAGTTGTCGCACTCCTGAGAATCTGTCTCTAGAGGACCTCGTTGTAGTTTCATTTTGTGGGCTGTCTGCCAGGTGCGAATAATCACCTCCCCAACTCGCCCCATAGCTTGAGAATCGGAGGCAATCATGCTAAATGCCCCCAAATCGTGTAAGATGTCTTCAGCGGCGATTGTTTCTCGGCGAATCCGCGATTCAGCAAAGGCGACATCTTCAGGAATACCTCGATCCAAGTGGTGGCAAACCATCAGCATGTCTAGGTGTTCTTCTAAGGTATTAATGGTATAAGGACGCGTTGGATTAGTTGAAGAGGGCAGCACATTAGCTTGACCACAAACTTTAATAATATCTGGGGCATGACCACCACCAGCCCCTTCGGTGTGGTAAGTGTGGATAACCCGATCCTTAAAAGCAGCAATGGTATTTTCAACGAAACCAGCCTCGTTAAGGGTATCGGTATGAATTGCTACCTGTACATCGTAGGCATCAGCGACGCTCAAGCAAGTATCAATCGTTGCCGGTGTCGTGCCCCAATCTTCGTGTAGCTTTAGACCCATTGCCCCTGCTAAAATTTGCTCTTTGAGTCCTTGAGGCTGGCTGCTGTTGCCTTTGCCGAGAAAACCAAGATTGACAGGGAAAGCATCTGCAGCTTGCAGCATCCGGTGAAGATTCCAAGGACCTGGGGTGCAGGTGGTAGCATTAGTACCTGTGGCTGGTCCTGTACCGCCACCTAACATAGTGGTAATTCCAGAGGCGATCGCCACTTCAATTTGTTGGGGACAGATAAAGTGAATATGGGCATCAATGCCGCCTGCGGTAATAATCATACCTTCGGCAGCTACCGCCTCAGTACCAGGACCAATAATAATATCTACATTGTCTTGAATATAAGGATTTCCTGCTTTACCAATCTTGAAAATGCGACCTTTTTTAATACCGATGTCCGCCTTGACAATGCCCCACCAGTCGAGAATCACGGCATTAGTAATCACCATGTCAACAGCACCATCAGCATTGGCAATGGGAGATTGTCCCATGCCATCTCGAATCACTTTACCGCCGCCGAATTTCACCTCGTCACCGTAGGTAGTGTAGTCTCGTTCGACTGCAATCAATAATTGTGTGTCAGCAAGACGGATACGATCTCCAACAGTAGGACCGTAGGTTTCGGCATAAGCACGACGATCCATTCGATAGCTCATTTAGGTTCCTGGCGGTTGTTGATTTGAACACCTAGCAAAAGGATTATTTTAGCATTGTTCCATCTGATTGGAAAAAGCGGGGAAAAGCCACCAAGGTGTAACCAAAATAAATAACTCGGCTTCGAGGATATTTGCTATCGTATAAAAGAGAGGATATTTACTATCGTATAAAAAAATAGACCGTGGCAGTCACTTCCCCCTAAACCTCGCTTCAAGAGAGTGCAATTTACCCGCGTAAAAGCTTCTAAAGCTTAACATAGTAGTGTAGCGATTTTTCCCTACAAGCACGGGCAAATTTTACCAGTGATTAGTACAAAGAACATCTCCAACATCTACCAGTGTCCATCTGTTTAGTGGATTTTTGTTAAGACTTGTTTCTTAACAGTTCAAAAAGCAAACTTGGCAGCTAAAAGAAAAAACCTTGTATATTTTCGAGGTGAAACCATGCTTAAGAAATCCCTATTTCAGCAACCTTCTAGGAATTGGTTAAAGTTGACTGAAACTCTAGCGCCCTTAACTGTGACAATAGCGCTACTCACATCAGTAGTAATGCCAGCCCAGGCAAGAACAGTATCAGTTCGTTCACATTCTTCTAGTTCCTATATTGAAAGCAGCCCAACTCCTACTACTGTACCCATTAATCATGTAAGTGGTCATCCTTCTAGATTTTCGCGCTCTCGCTACAATCATTACGACAGTGATTACGACAGTGATTACGATCATCGCTACCACCGAGGCAGACGCCCAGCTAGAAGAAGATCCATCCTGATTAATCCCAGAATTAGAATTAGAAACAGCAGAAGCAGGCACTCAGATGTAATTTACTATTCACCACGTTATCGCACCAACAGAAGAAGGCACTCAGACTTTTTCTATCACTCACCACGTTATCGCACCAACAGAAGAAGGCACTCAGACTTTTTCTATTATTCGCCTCGAGGCGTCATCATTAGAATTGGGCGATAAGTAGTTCTGTTTAGCTCATAAATTCTGATGCTACAATCATTGATCCAATTCCCTCATCAGTGAAAATTTCTAGTAGCAGTGCGTGGGGAATGCGACCATCAATAATATGGGCAGCTCTGACACCCTGAGCAAGTGATCTAACACAACAATTTACCTTGGGAATCATCCCGCCACCCACAATGCCAGTATCAATCAAGTTTCGCGCTTGTTTAATATCCAATCTGGGAATCAGACTAGAAGGATCTTGGTAATCCTGCAAAATCCCAACTGTATCGGTGAGCAAAATTAACTTTTCTGCCCCCAAAGCTGCGGCGATTTCACCGGCAACAGTGTCGGCATTGATGTTGTATGACTGACCATTCTCGTCAGCGGCAACACTAGAAACTACTGGGATATAGCCACTATTGACTAGGGACTCAATTAGTTTAGTCTCGACATTGCTCACTTCTCCAACAAAGCCAATTCCTTCTCGACCTTCTGGACGAGCTGTAATCAGATTGCCGTCTTTTCCACAAAGCCCCACAGCTAAGCTGCCAGCACGATTGATCAGAGCTACTAGTTCTTTGTTAACCCGACCTACTAACACCATCTCTACAACATCCATTGTCGGGGCATCAGTAACCCTTAAACCATGTTTGAATTGAGGCTCAATGTTCAACTTTCCCAGCCAGCTATTGATTTCTGGACCACCGCCGTGGACAACTACTGGTCTTACACCGACGCAGGCTAAGAACACCACATCGCGGATCACAGTATCTTTGAGGGCGCTGTCTTTCATGGCAGCACCACCGTATTTGACGACTACTGTTCTACCAGCAAATTGTTGGATGTAGGGTAGTGCTTCGCTCAGCACTCGCACGCGGGTTGCTTCAGCTTCCCTAATATAATCACTCTGTATTACCATTGGCAGCCAAGATGAGCTAAATGAGGTTCAAAAGCAGTTTAGATTGACATCTCCAGGCTTTGAAAAAACCTGGATTCTAAGCTGATGCTGCGGCGCGGTTTAAAAACACGCACCGCGAAGCTTGAATAATTAACAATTATTGTTTGAGTTTGCCAAAAACCCTGATCAGCCTCGGCTATTACTAGCCGTGCTGTTACTTGCTATCTTTGGTGCTTGAAGATTTTACCCATCTAAGCTTTTCTAGATGGAACCTCAATTCTTCAGTTTTCTAGGTGCTGTTTTTACAAGCTCAAGATTAAGTGTCGGGTTTTTCACCAACGTGGTTATAAGAGCTGTTACCTCATTCTAAAAGAGGTATCACAATCGGGTCAAGAAAATGAATAGATTGTGTCAATATATAGCGTCGGAATAAATTGCCACGAGTGACTCCGCTTTCTTAGGTTTTGTGGCTACTTGGAGGTGCTTTTCGATAACTAGCAACTTGGGTGATTACTCTACATTGAACAACGAACTAGCAACTGTGAACATTTCAGCGCTCAACGGTCTCTTTTACAATAGCAGCCAGCGCTTTCTCAATGTTCTCAACGACTTGGTCGCAACCAGATATCTGGTGACGAGCCACCAAATACTGGGGATTGTTATACGCCAGTTGCACCTGTCCCTGTTCATTTTGCCAAATCAGCGCCTTTTGTGGAAGATCAATTGCTACGGATTGCTGACACTGCATCAGGAGAGTTCCAACTCTAGGATTACCAAAGATAATTACCTGTGTCGGGCGCAATTGCTCACCTACACTGTTGGCACCTGCAGCGTGATCGATGCGGTTAAAAATGGTAAAGCCTCTCTCCATGAGAACTAATTCTAGTCGTTTCCCCGTCGTTTTCACAGAATAAGGACTCTTAGTCACAATTAGACTATCCTTGAAGGAAAAGGCTTGGGAGTCATCAGCCGTTTCCTCAGCATGAACAATTG
The DNA here is from genome assembly GCA_010692425.1 of Symploca sp. SIO3C6. Lineage (GTDB taxonomy): Bacteria > Cyanobacteriota > Cyanobacteriia > Cyanobacteriales > Coleofasciculaceae > SIO3C6. The sequence goes on from JAAHHJ010000020.1 coordinate 89,934, forward strand.
TCAGAGGGACTAAACTGTTCTCAGCAAGTGTGAAGGTTGTAGTTATAGCCAAGGTCATGAAAATCAAATTAATCGCATGCTTGGTGCCGATTGCCCATTTCTTGAAAAATAACATTGTTTGTCATCCCTGGTTATGAGCTATTGTCAATGGAGGATAATACCAAGTGGCAATCAAAAATACCACTTGGCAATAGTAGGGTGAACAGAAGAAAGAAAATGCTATGTGTGAATGTAACTTGGTATTAGCTTGAAAATAGTTAGGACTTACGAAAAAAAATTTTTAGGTCATGGTATTTCATGAATTACCACTACGAAAAATCAAGCTTTCAAGATAGTTTGGCGTAAGTTCTAATAGCTATACCCTGTCGAGATTGAGACTTGGAGTTTTATATATTGGGAAAAATTAAGGGTGTTAAAGTAGACACGGTTTAGTCGAGATAATGAAAAAAGGAGTGCTTTTCTGTTGCCTCCATTCGCCACCAAATTGCCAAGATTAATTTATAGTATGCACAGTTCCAAAAACCCAGACAGCCTTTTGAGTTATCAAGGAGTTTACCCCTGCCCAGTCTGTCGTGTTGGTCAAATCCAGGCTATGCCGCTGATGGATGCTATGGCTTGCGAATGCCACCGCCATATTTTTACCGCCGACTTGGAAAGGCAGTTGCTCACAATGCCTGAGAGGCATCCTCCACTAACCTGGCGCTGGAATGGCAGGAAGTGGACAGCAGCACGTCTAGAAAGTTTCGAATTGGGATGGTTTACATGGCTGTTTGCTATTGCTTTTGTAACTTTACCAACTACCTTGATTGGGTTGACAGCTTATACTTTTCCTCCTAATCCCAGTAGCAATTTGTCTTGGCTACCAGTGGTTTGGACAGTATTAACTTTTTTGTCACACTTGGCAATTGTGAGTTGGCTAGTTATCGAGTTTTACCAATTCCCGGTTTGGGTGTACTTGAGAGCTGGGGGGCAACGGCAACTAGGTCGCTGACAATGGTAGTTATAGATTGAGTAGAACTCATGGGTTTGTACCTGCTCAGATTGATTCGTCCAGAACAAGAAATATTCGTCTAGAGACTTATTAACCATGAAAAATAAACCATGAACAATGAACAATGAACAATGAACTGCGAACACTCAATCACTTGATCTAAATTGCCATTGGATCGACGCCTAGATCTGCCACAACTCGGCGCAGAAACTGAACCTTTCGACCAAAATCGAGCAACATAACCTGGTTAAAAACTTCAGTTGCTGCCGGTGAAAGCTTATAGTCTGCTGGTACTGGCACAACTTCACCAGAACCGATTAAAGTAGCCAGCTGATGCCAGAAAACTAACTTGTTGTTCCTGAAAAGTCCATAGGCGCGAGTAATTGGCGTGTTGATCTTATTGAGCAAGTCACGCATCGCCTGCAATTGCTCACTAAAGGACATGAGCTTAATTTGATGTAGCAATCCTTGTGCTAATTTCAATCGCGCTGTACCGAGAGTGGCAACTGCAATCCAACCTTCCTGCTCCATGCGTTGGTAGATCTCCCACAGTAGACCTAGTTGGTCATTGGCATCTAAACGTTTGAAGGCAGCAACAGTAATAGGAACTGCTTTTGTCAGCTTCAGGGTGGAATCGAAATTACTGTAATTGGTGAAAGTCATTTGTAGATTTTCCCTGTTTGGTTAATTAGGTGTTATGTTAACCGAATTCAACTTAGAGAAGTTTCCCTAGAATTGTTTAGATTACCGACATAGCAATTAAAACTCTCCATACACCAGTAGACCTCTGACAAAAGTCTGATTTAGTAAATTAACTGCAATAGTTATCGCCCACTATGGTGAGGTTTATGCAAGAGACCACTACGAGCTTGTGATCATAACCAAGGATAAAAGTTGTTATCTCCTCCTGACTTCGAAAATTGACCTAGTCTTAACTGTTTTTGAAAACTAGGCACGTAAAGTAATTTAATGAATTATTTACTTGTGTTGTTGTGACTTCAATCTTACAAACTCGGTGACATATATCACACTAGCTAAGATACTCGAATGCCCTAAGATTACTTCTAATCCTTAACGGGAAAAGTTTTTGGGGTTTTTGGTATTAGATGCTTGGTGTTGGGAATTAATAAAAAAGAATCTAAAACGAGGAATCTATCATTAAATCTTATTAAATTTACCAATGAACCTTATCTTCACCAGAATTTGAATTTCACTTTAGTGTCATCCTAGCATAACCCTTGCCATATGTTGTCTCGAACACATCTGCTAGATTAAGCACCCTCATTGTTTATCCCTGGTTCGCGATTCAGATTTCTTGGGCAGTCTTTCCGGCTTTCTCATAATTTTCTCTAGCTGAGTAAAAGAGTGTGAACTTGCCTCTATCTATTTACACCTTTAGCTTAAACTACTACTTACTAAACTTGTAAGCCACCGTAATTTTATGAGAGATTTATAAAGTAAAGTAACAATTACAGTTTTTGGGTTAATAAATGTTGCAGAGACTGGCTCCCCTTGTTAGCGTGAACTTAGGGAGTTTTTTCTGGTAAACATTTGGCAGGAGACTTGAACTCTATGCTCTACATTAACCTTGGCTTTTGAAGGCTCCACTGATCCCAGGATTATCGACAAGTATTTAGACATCACTAGTAAAATTTAGTCTCGCTTCCTGCCAGGAGAATGCTGGATTTGCTTGCATCTGAGGGCAAGGCAGGAGTTTCGGCAGCGTGCTTAGACCTAAATTCTGGAGATTTTTAGTTATGGACATTCAAGGAAAGACAGTTTTAGTGACGGGAGCTTCCCGTGGTATTGGGTGCGCAATTGCTCTGGAATTAGCACAACAGGGAGTAGAACGCCTGTTGTTGGTAGCGCGCGATCGCCAGAGGCTAGCTGAAGTGGCTGCTCAAGTTGAGGCTCTCGGCGTGAAAGTCACAGTTCTGGCCCTAGATCTGACTCAGCCAGTGTTGGTAAACATGGCGATCGCGCGAGTTTGGCGGGATCGTGGACCAATTCATTTACTGGTCAACTGTGCTGGAGTTGCCAATCAAACTCCCTTTTTGCAGTCTAAATTGCCCAAAGTACATCAAGAAATGACCATTAATTTAATGGGAATGTACAATATCACTCATGCGGTAGCCCGACGTATGGCAAAACAGAGGCAAGGTACAATTGTTAACGTTTCTAGCTTGATGGGCAAAGTAGCTGCACCGACGATGGCCACCTATTCCGCCACCAAGTTCGCAATTCTAGGGTTCACCCAAGCCTTACGCTGTGAACTAGCAGCAAACAATGTTCAGGTGATGGCTTTGCTGCCATCATTAACCGATACTGACATGGTGCGAGACTTAAAATTATTTCGGTGGGTAATACCCATGAGTACTCAGCAAGTAGCTCAAGTTCTCATCGCTGGACTGCGTAAGGAATCACCGGAAATTCTAGTGGGATGGCAAAGCCATCTAGCGGTGTTGTTCAACCGCATTGCCCCCTGGCTAATGGAGAAATTTTTACTGCTAGCGTCTCCTTTGTCCAAAGATAGACAAAAGCGCTATCAGAAATACGTTTGACATCTGGAGAGCTTTGAAAAAGGTAAATTCTAAGCGGTTATTGCTTCGCGGCTTCAAAACACACTACGCAATCTGTAGCTTAAGATTAAATCAACTTAATCTAAAAGCTTCTCCTATTACTTTTTGAGTAACAAGTTTTAAGTAAAAAGCAATAAATGTTATGGTTATTAGTAATTATTTATTACTTATTACTTGTTACTTGAATTCAGACTATTACTAGCATTCTTTGTGTTACTGATCTCAACTCATTTTCAAGCCAAATCCAGCACTTTCTGCAATAGCAATTGGTCTTTTAGTTTGAGTCGAAAGCGACCATTTTCAATATCTCTAATCCAACTTTGACTTTTATCTGTCATCTGTGCTAACTCTCTCTGACTCAAACTCCTACTTTTTCTTGCTGTCATAACTTGCTCACCAGAAAGTACTGGCTGCGTTTTTGATTTAGTAGTTCTGGTGATAGTTCTCTGCTTCTTATTTTTCAATTCAGTTAGTTGCGGTTCCCATTGCTGGGGAAGTTCAAACCACAAGATTCGCGCATTCCTTAAGAGATTCCACTTGCCACGAGGTGCAGAGTCAGTTAGCGGCGTGTCGCTGCTACCATCATTAATCCAAAATTCTAGCTCTGCCTCAGCATCTTCAGGAATATCTGCCAATTTTGCCCATAGGGGCTGAATTGCTGGAGGATAGGTAACTGGATCGAATACAGGTTTGAGTCCGTAATGGTTGAGAACTTCAAGATCACTTTCAAAGGTACGCAGTCGCCGCTTTCTCTCTTCCCGATGTGAAGATGCTTGAATAACTTTTTCCTCTCCATAGGCAACGCGCATTAAAGTTGGTACAGTAATTCGCTGTTGTTTGCCCATTTTAGTTTTAAATAATAGCCATAGCATCATGCGGGCTGCTCCCTCGTGTTGCTGCCAAATGCTCATCAGCGTGTTTAATAAAGATTTGGGCAGGTTGCCGTATTGGTAGAAAGCTTTTCCTTGTTTACAACCTTGCTTATCCAAGAAATACTTTGCCCAAATGCCAGCCCTAACTCTAAAAGTTAGACCAACTAGATGTTTGCAACCAGTGTCGTCTTCCTGGAAATGGTGTTCAATTTCCAACAGATGCCACAAGCGGTTTTCTGTAACTGAAAACCCCTGGACTTTTCCCTGAGCTGGCCAGTCAATGGCAGTGGTTATTTTGCAAGGTTGTTGAGCAATGTCTTTAATCAGAGTTAATTTGGCTGCTTTGCTTAGATCTTTACGTTTATCAAGTCCCAGATATTTCTCAATTTGTCGGTCATTGATGATAAATTCCTGTTCCCAAGGTTTGTCTAAGGTTGTAGCATGGGCAGCATAGATGAGATGCATGCCAGTGGCTCTTATATCCATTTCTTCAATCACGGAAGCACCTCTAGCATGGGTAAGCGCCTGGGGCGGCTCTAAATAAAGATTATCCGTGATCCAGAAAGTGATTTGTCCCTGACCTTGTTTAATAGGACGCTGGTAACAAAGCTTTCCTGAAACATCAATTTCCCAGGGTAGAGATTGTCTTTGTGCCAGAATATTGCATCCTTCCCAGATTACGATTGCAGAAGCAAAGGGGTTATTTATACCATTTGGAAATAAGTCTGGGCTGGTCGCAGTTCTTTGATCAACTTTGTATCTGCCCTTTTTCGGCTGTGATGGAATTGGGCAACTGCGTGGACAGTGGATTACACACTGAGGTTCAGGGTAATAACCTTTACAGTTGTTGCAAAGATCAGGGTTAATCGAGTATTTTTCGTCCTCTAATTTAATTGCACCTGTAGGACATTTTGGTAGACATGTGTCACATCCAACACAACTGCTAGAAATTTTATAAGCCATAACTCGATGCTGTCACTCTAAAATTGAGAAAATTGGCTCAAGGAGAATGTTTGCTCAAGTCTTAAAGAGCTATCATTTAGATTTTTTATATTAGTTACTCCTTCTTTGTGGACATTGTTAGAGTTGTATTTGCTATGATTAAACCTTGGTTAGGCTTGATCCTCAAGTCATAAATCTAATTTCTTCGAGGTTTTTACTTGAACACTATTAATTAGCTTTCTATCAATAAGGATTTCATATACGTTTTTAGATGGTTGTTCAAGTTGAGCAATTAAAGATTATTTTAATATTTTAAATATAGCATCTATCATTAGCATTATATTTAACTTAAATTCGATTGTCCTATAATTTAGCCAAATCAGGGTTTCAAAATCAAATCATATCAACTTTGATCGATTTATTGTTTGATTTTTGTTCACGAATCATTTTTTGTTAATACTCAATGAATCATAAGAAGCTAATAAAAATGGACATCAACAAACTAAGCAATTAAAGGCAGTTGATAACATTACTCAATTGGTCAACAGAGGAAAATTATGTTTTGCTCAAACCCTACACCGTATAAATTAGGCTGTTTTTCAAGATTGTGCTCACAACGAATGATAGTAGTTCCTAGAGCAAAGTCAGAAAGTTTTTGATGAATGCCTGCGATTATCCCTCAAGCATGATTAATTTTAGATAAAGGATAAAAATAGTGGGCATTTCTATGCGCTATACTGAGGTTCTCTTGATAGATAAACACAGGTAGTTCCAGTAGTACAGAAGCACTAACTTCGCGAGAAGCAAGCTATGGAAACAGCACTCTAGAAATGGAATGTATAGAATTGAACTAACTTTTCTCTCAGGATGTTAAAGTCTGTTGGCATAACTTCGTTTAGTACCAATGACACGCCGCAAAAGGCGCTAACAAAATACCTGTAAACAAAAACTTGACTTACAGTACTCTACTACAAGATTGAGTAGATAGAAATTCATTCTCAACTCCTAAGGGTGAAACCCATAACTTATGCGACACAGCCGCTAACAACTTAACGCCTTGATAGCGTGATTCACAAGGCAGAGTCAATTGCTGTGGCAGATACCTGTCAGTAATTTTGGGGGATGTAGTGGCTGATTGGTATAGCCTGTATTGTTGAGCCATAAGGCTTTGGTGCTTTGTACAGCATGATCATAAGTTGGAAGTGTGTCAAATGGCATTGGCGTTGTTGTCTACAGCCTGTCTTCAATTTTAATAGTGAAATTAGCTTGGGATATGGATGCTTACTTTACCACAGTAAAGGCACTTTTGGATCATTTAACAGAGATTTTATCCAATTGAAGTAAAAGGAGCAAGTGCTTAAATTTAAATGGATAAATTGAAAACTGGCAATCAATTTTTTTAGGTTTAGTTTCAACTTAAAATTTTTAATTAGCAAAGTTAACAAGTATAGTCTTGATATTTTCCTAAGCTATGTTATGTGGTGGTTAGTGTAGAGGTAACTAAAAAAAATACTAACTATAATATTTGGTATGACAAAACTTAACTAATCTTTGTAAACTCTAGTTACTAGAGCTGCTAATATACAGTGTTTGGCTATATAAGTTAGAACTGACATAGCCACGCCATAAATCACCAACAAAGATCAAATCTATGGAAATTAGCGCTCGCAATACTCTCAAGGGCAAAGTCATCAAGGTTGTGCCTGGATCAATTAACACTGAGGTGACTATAGAAGTTGCCCCTGGCATCGAATTGGTTTCAGTAATTACTAAATCTTCAGCTGAAAGGCTTGGCCTTGCCGAAGGCAAGGAAGCTTATGCAGTGCTTAAGTCAACTGATGTACTTGTAGCTGTAGATTAAACTATAAAATCAGGAGGTTATTACTTCGCACTGGCTCCAAAAAGCTAATCGCATGATTGCGTTGCTGCCACGACCTGAAGAACATCATCAAAGCAGAACAATCACGTCGCGCATTTATACATAAAGAAGCTAACTTGTCAAGCACTTAGTTTTAAATTGTGGTTGACAAGTGGCTTTTATGGTGATTTATTGGCAGGGTATTTATAGTTTCCTTAGTGATATATGGAAGAGGAATTATTGATTCGTCTTGGTAAGCTTCAGGATTTAGATGTCTTGGTTCAGTTCAACCAAGCAATGGCAAATGAAACTGAAGGTAAAAAACTTACTTTAGAAATTGTTACTGCTGGGGTAGAAAACTTGTTGAAAAATCCTAATTTGGGATTTTATCTCCTGGCAGAAAAAAATGGTAAGGTAGCTGGTGCTCTGATGGTGACGACAGAATGGAGTGACTGGCACAATGGTTTATATTGGTGGGTCCAAAGTGTCTATGTTCTCCCAGAGTTTCGTCGTCAAGGTGTTTATTATAAACTCTATAACTTTATTAAAGAAAAGGCAAAAAATGAGCAAGATGATTTAAAAATATGGGGGTTTAGACTTTATGTTGAAGGCAAAAATACCATCGCCCAAAAAGCTTATGAAGCTCTGGGAATGAAGGAAACTAGCTATAAAATCTATGAAGAAAGCCTTTAGGATTTGCAATGAAACTCAATGAAGTTGTGCCTTGGGGTAGAACATTAGAAGAATATAGATTGATGTTTGATCTCTCAGAAGCAGATTTAAGGGCAAAAATTCTCGGCTGTGGCGATGGTCCGGCTAGCTTCAATGCCGAAATGACAAAAAAGGGATACTCTGTAGTATCTATCGATCCAATTTACCAATTTTCTGCTGAGCAAATTAGGCAGCGTGTTCAGGATACCTATGAGCCAATTATTTCACAATTGAAGCAAAATGCGGAGCACTACACTTGGAATAAGTTTTGCGATGCTGATCAACTTGGTCAGGCTCGTATAGTAACAATGGAGAATTTTTTATTGGATTATGAAACTGGCAAGAATGAAGGACGTTATTTATTCCAGTCGTTACCAAATTTAGAATTAGTTAATAATCAATTTGAATTAGGTTTATGTTCTCATTTACTATTTTTATATTCGGAACAGCTATCGCTTGAATTTCATATGGCTTCAATTCATGAACTCTTGCGAATCTCCCCAGAGGTTCGGATTTTTCCATTGCTTAAACTCAATGGTGAGTTATCTCCTTATGTTGATGCAGTTATTCAGGAGCTATCTAGCCAAGGATTTAAAGTTCAGATTAAAAATGTTGCTTACGAATTACAGAAAGGCGGTAATCAAATGTTGAAAGTCAATAATAATTCAATCGTCTAACAAAACAAGTAGTGAAAACACTCCTAGAAGTTTGCCAGAATACTCCATGGTGATTGGACATAAAAAAACCTGCCGATGCAGGTTTATAAATTCTTACTTTTGGGTTATTTCATTGCACTTTTGGGAAAGGTTATGCAATGACAGCAGATTTATTTTGTATAGCGATGATTTGCGATCGTCACAATTTGAGACAAAATCGAAGTTAGACTAAATAAGGTTCTTGATTGATCTTGATCGTGCAATCAGATCTAGGGTAGGTTACACAGAGAAGAGCAAAACCTTTCTCCATTTGCTCATCATCCAAGAAGTTCTGATCTTCTTGATCAATTTCGCCCTCGACTACTTTACCAACACAAGAAGAGCAACTGCCAGCTTGACAAGAAGAAGGCAAATCGATGTCATTGTCTTCAGCTGCTTCTAGGATATAGGTATCTTCGTCAACTTCAATTGTTTGGTCAAAAACAAGAGTCCGGTTTTTCTTAGGGCCTTTTTCTTCGATTAAGCGCACTTTGTAAGTAGCCATCTTCAGATCCTCCGAAGTTTTAGTGTGTAAATAAGTAAAAATAAGAGAAAAGAGTAAAGGAAAAAAGAAGTTGAATTATTTAATATAAGGGCAGTTTTAACAAAAATTAAATAGCACGAAACCAATAAATTTTGTACAAAAACAGCCCTGTAAGTAGTCGGACATAAATAAACGTTGCTGTGTAAAGAATTATGAAATAACCCGAAGTTACCCCACACCCTACACCCTGCTTTAACAAACAACCTTTATTTTTGTCCAGGTACTTAACTTCTCTTTCTCCTCTTAGCTGCAACCTGCTGCCGATGGCTTACATCCAGACGCTGTGAATGATTTACCACAGCTACAGGTTTCAGCAGCATTAGGGTTGCTAAACTTAAACCCGCTATCGGTTAAGCCTTCGATATAATCGATTACAACCCCTTCGAGTAAAGGTATACTTGTCCCGTCAACGTAAACGCGCAAGTTCCCTTGCTCTAGCAGCAGGTCATCTGTCTTGGGTGTATTAGCTACACTCAAGGAGTACTCGTAGCCACTGCAACCACCATCGATAACAGAGACACGAATGCCCTTGCTAGTAGGACTTTCGCCTTTTGCATCAGCTTGCAGGAAATCGCAAAGCTTAGATGCTGCATTTGCTGTAAAAGTAAGAGTCATAACGCCTTGTAAGTGGGGAAAACAAAGGTCATTGATGGTTTATCGCTCGTAATTCATTGGAGTTACCATCAACCATGAACTATCAACTATGAACAATGACTGGCCAAAGATGCAACTGACTGCTGAGTCAAGGAGAGATTGCCACAAACTGGACAATCAGGATCATGGTAGGGGCGACGCTTAGCAAATTCCATGGAACTCAAGTCCATTGTCAGCAACTGAGATAACAGAGGCGTACCAAGCCCAGTGAGTAGTTTGACTGCCTCCAGTGCTGTTAAACAGGCTAGTGTTCCGGAAACCGCACCTAAAACGCCAAAACCACGGCGATCCCAGTTGGGTTTTTCAGGAAACAGGCAGGACAAACAGGGAGTTATACCAGGCACAATTGTGGTAAGATAAGCTTCCATACCATTCATAGCTGCCTCTACCATCGGCTTGCGCCAGCGCACGCAAGCGGCATTCAACAAATCGCGCTCATCAAAGTTATGGGCGCAGTCAAGGGCAATATCAGCCTGCTTTACCAGGCCATCGGCATTCTCTGGGGTGATATACTCAGCAATAGCCTTGATCTCAATGTCGGGATTAATGCGTTCTAGAGTTTCCTTAGCTTTGTATACCCTCGGCTTACCCACCCAATCATGGGTCATCAGAATCTGGCGATTCATATCATCAAGACGCAATTCCCCTCCCCGTACCAAGAGTAACCGTCCAACCCCTGCCACTGCTAGATAGAGCGCTGCTGTGCCTCCCAGCCCCCCGACACCAGTGACTAATGCTGTCGTTGACTTGAGTTGCTGCTGTGCCTTCTCGCCAAAACCAGGGAGCATGATCTGGCGACGGTAGCGTTCTAACTCGGTAGGCGTGAGGTTCAACAATTCCTATTCTCCTTCATTCAGACTGAATTTCTGTTAGCATGACTACATTATTTTTAGGTTTCTGAAACACAGCGAACAACTTCTGTTCAACGCCACTTGAACTGAGTAAAACTTGATAAGCTTCCTCTAAAGCTGCCCGATACTTATTCAGAAGATCCTGCTCTTCTAAGTTAGGGTAGTCTTTGTTAATTTCCTTAATTGAAAGAGAAAACTGCTTGAGGATATGAAGGCGGTTCACATTCAGAACCTGCTGGTCATAAGGGAGCTTAAAAAACTTAAAATAATCCTCAGCGTCTACAAGTGTATTGAATTCTTCTAAACGCAATGTCATTTGCCTTGCTCCAAAGTTTTCAGCTCTTTTTTGAGTTCGTCTAACTGACGGAAAATTTCATAAGTCTTACCTGCAACATCCATGATTTTTTCAAAATCTGTAGGTAAGCCTTCAGCTAAATCATGAAGATCCATCTTCATTTGACCACCTTTGCTATTGAGGCGTTTAATCTTAGTTTTCAGCTCATCAATGCTGTTTTGTTCTCCTACTTGAACCATATATATTCCCCTTATTAGTCAGATCTCATTCCTAGCCCATGAACAATGAGCAATGAAAAACAATCAAAGCCTGTAAACTTCTGGATAGCGCTTAGCTAACTCAATTCCAGCTTGTGTCAGTTTCTCAGCCTCAATTGCTAATTTCTCAAGGGAATCAAAGCCAAAACGATGAGCATCCCTGAGACTACGAACTACTAATAACAGACGACCGCAAAAAACCAGTGCCCAGCCAAATCCTTCATGATTTAATTCAATAACCACTTGGACTACAGGGCCAGTCTCTTGCTCAATGCGAGATGCTATGGCGCGGTAGAAAAGTTCTATTCTGTTGATAGTAGCTGGATTAACTTCCCCTTCAACTGAAATTTTGCGCCTTTCTCTGCGGTCAATAATAAAGGGTTTGAGAACTAAATCGTCTGACCAATTCTTGTAAACTCCATAGGAATCCTGCGCCCGAATTTGCCTTACTAGTTCTTGAACAGATGGAGCTTCTAAAAGTTTAGCTGTGGTAGTTTCGGTAGCAGTGTCATTTGAACTCATACAGTTAACTCCTCTTCAAATTCTTCAAAGTTTCTTTCTTTAGGCTTTAGTGCTTTACGTAGCCATGGTGGAGGATTGCCATTGAGAGTTTCCACAAGTTTGTTGAGAAGGTCAGTAATAACTTCCTCTTCATCTTTTGATTTAATCGGAGTAACACGCTTATTAATTAAACGGGCAGCCGGACCAGCGCCAATTGCTAAAACATAAACAATTGTACAGTCAAGTAAAGCGTCGATTTTTGGCTCTACTTTGTTTTCATTACCATCCTGCTGTAAATTGCCTGTAAATTCGAGATTCTCTACAAACTGATAACTTTCTTGATTAACTTCATACACAGCCATATATTTAGCTGAGCCAAAATGACCGTTAACATGAAGTAAATCATTAGTAGCAAAGGCAATTTTCATTTACTATTCTCCTTGTTACTATTTGTTGCTTAGTACTATTTACTACTGACAAAAGACAGCTGACGCTCTTTAATTATTGATTCCTCCTCTTCAAGTAATAGGTTGCCAATATCAAATAAAAGTTGCATAGTTCCTCGATAGCCTACACAACAGCGTTGGCCGTTACCTAAACGATCAAAAATAGGCATGCCTTGGCGATAGAGAGGGATCCCGAGTTTTTGAGAAGCTAGCAATCCGTGGGAGTTAGTAATTAACAAATCTGAACCGACTGCTATTTCTTCAAAGTCTCCTAAATCACCAATTACGACTGTCTCAACTGGTATTTGTTCAAGTAAGGGGGAACGTGTGGTAGTGACTGCTGAGTGAATTTGTGCTCCCATCAACTTCAGACACCAGGCAGTGGCATAAAGTAAGTCTGGCTCCAGTGCTAAGGATATCCGCTTACGACCAAAGAAAAAGTGATTGTCGAGCATGGCATCTTGCAACTGGCGACGCTGACGACGATACTTTTCAGGGACTGCATGCTCACTAAGTTTAGACAATTCCAGTAAAAAATCATCTACTGCCCCCAAACCTGTCAGTTGCTGAAATACATGGTAATTAGTACTAAAGCGTTGCTGTAAGATTTGTGCAGCCCCCCGCATACTCTCCCCCAGCGCCAGAGTAAAGCTAGAATTTCCCACTTCCCAAAGTTGAGCTAGGGAAGTGCCACCAGAACTTGTGGCATTGTAAGCTTGATCAGAGAGGTGACCATCTAGAGAAGTGGAAAGATCAGGCACTACTATCGGAGTTAGCCCAAAGGCCTCGACAATCTCCTTCACTTCTTCTACATCCCCAGGACCAAAGGAGGAACCGGCCAAAATGGTGATTTGATTTGGCTTAATTTCCCCTGCTCTCGGGATTTCTTCCACAATCCGTTCAACTGCAGTGGCAAAGCCATCCTGTAGAGAACCCTTATAATCGGGAGTGGAAGCATAGACTACTGGCAATCCATCCAACTCAGGATGATTAGCGCGAAAAGTTTTTAAAATCCGCTCAACGTCATCCCCTCTGGTTTCAGTTAGCGCCGTAGTCAACAATCCAATAATCTCAGGCTTGGAACTTTCCATCTGGGTGAGGATCGCCTGTTCAATGTTGTCCTCACCCCCCAAGATACTTGTAACCTCGCTCATCGCCGTAGTGGCTAAAGGAATAGCCTCGCAGAAGTGACGCACTAAAATCACTTTGGCAAAGGCAGTGCAGCCCTGCGTACCATGGAACAAAGGCATCATGCCCTTGATTCCCAAAAAAGCCAAAGCTGCGCCTAGGGGTTGGCTAAGCTTTAAGGGATTGACGCTAACCGCTTTTTTACTAGTTGTGACAGTAGCCATTTAAAACCTATCTGAAAAATCCTCTAGTGGGCGTTAATTTAACAAAATATCTGCTTTTATCAGGAGTCAGTAATAGTCTGTCAAGTTTGAAATGACGGGTAGATATTGACGCAACAGACAGAGGTAAAAACTAATCCCTCAAAATAATATTGACGTAGTAGTAGAGAAAGATTGATCAATTCAGGCAAGCAAGGGAAGAATTTAGATCAAGATTTTCGTCAAATCCTATAAATTAAGAGAAATCGTCTGACAATGAGGAAGCATATCTCCCCATCTCCCCTTCCCCCCATCTCCCCATCTATACTAAAGAAATACAAATTAAACGTGTGACAACTGGTCTTGATCCCACGGAGCAGGTTGGCGCACTTGTTCCCACACGGGGCTATAAAGTGCCTCATCCAATTCCCTAGCCATCTCCAACATTCCAGAATATCCAGCGTAGGGATGATGCCGTTCCTGGTTAATATGAAGAAATGGAATTCTAGCTTTCAGGGCAGTATATTGGTTACGCCCCCCAGCAATTAGCATGTCGGCATTGGTTTCTCTGATAACTTTTAATAATAGTGGAGCGTTGCCCTTTTCTAAAATGATGCCTTCTTTACCCAGAAGTTCACGAATTCGAGCTTTATCTTGTTCGGTGCTTTTCTTACTGCTAGTGGCGACAACTTCCATACCCAAGTCTTTAGCAGCAGAAATAATTGACCAACTCTTCACCCCGCCGGTATAAAGCACAACCCGCTTACCTTGTAATCTGGCACGATAGGGAGCTAATTCTTTCTCTAGAGCAGCTGTTTCTTCGGCAATTAACCGCTCTGTGCGCTCTTGCAAATCTGAATCACCAAGCTTTTCGGCAACGTGTCGCAGGCAATTACTGATGTCTTGCACTCCATAAAATGACTCTTCAATGTAAGGTATGCCGTAGCACTCCTCCATTTTTCTTGCCATACTAATTAGTGCTTTTGAACAGATGACCACATTGAGTTTGGCACGGTGAGCGTAGCAAACTTCCTTGTAGCAAGCATCCCCTGTAATTTTGGAGAGAATGCGGATACCTAGTTTTTCAAATAGAGGTAACACACTCCACATCTCACCGGCGACATTATATTCACCGATGAGGTTAATATCATAGGGAGTAGTAAATTCCGGTTCAGCAGTGCCGACAACATGCTCTAATAGGGTTTCCCCTGCGATACGGTTGCCAAGGTTCTTAGAGCCAATAAACCCAGGTGAGTTGACTGGGATGACGGGAATGCCAGTTCTTTTCGCCGCGGCTTTACAAACTGCATCCAAATCATCACCAATTAAGGCAGTTACACAAGTTGAATACACAAACACCGCTGCTGGTTGATGGTGCTTGTGTAACTCCAGGATAGCTTTGTAGAGTTTTTTCTCACCGCCCATGATGATATCATTTTCACTTAGGTCGGTGGTAAAGCCCATCTTGTAAAGGTGAGAGTCAGAGGAGAGACTACCGCGACTACCCCAGGAATTACCAGAGCAGCCAAGGGGACCATGAACCAAGTGGGCAGCATCAGTAATTGGTACTAAGGTAATACTTGCTCCATCAAACCCACAACCCCCTTGAGCGGCTCCCGGTTTAGCCTGTTGCTGACAAGCTGTTTTTTTCTTGTCCCCTTCCTTACTGTGATTGTGTTCGCAGGCTGGTTCATGCAGCAACTCAGCAATCTTGCCTTGGGTAATCTTCATGGCTCAAGTTTTAATAAGATGGGCTTTTTGATAAAATATCAAGTCCGGAAAAATAAGTTTCATTCCGGGTTATCTTTAATTAGTTACTAGCTCCTGTTGTCTACAAGAGGTGACGAAGCACAATTAATAACCAATGACTAATAACAAAACACGAAATGCCGGACTTGTTCGTTCAGTATAAACAGTTCAAATTCAAGTATAAGGTGCCGTTTTTTTAATAAAATTAACCAGGAACGGACAAAACCCGGTTGGTAGAGACGTTACGCACAACGTCCCTACAGAGACTTAATCCAATTAGCGAACCAAGTCAAAGGAAATATCGGTTTCGCTGGGGATGTTGGTGGTGTTGTCAGCGTGTTCGAGGACTCGGTTAACAATCCAGTTGAGCAGATTGAGTGTGCCCTCATAGCCGAGAGTAGCATAGCGATGCAGGTGGTGGCGATCGAAGATAGGATAGCCAATACGTACTAGTGGGATACCTGTATCACGTTCGAGGTACTTAGCGTAGGAGTTACCGATGATTAGATCTACTGGCTCTGTGAACAACAGTGAGCGCATATGCCACAGATCCTTGCCAATCCAAACGGTAGCATCTTTTCCTAAAGGTGTTGATGCCAATAGTTCCTCTGCTTCTTTTTTGAACTTCTTGTTACCATTGTGTACTAAGACGTGAACTGGCTCCATACCCATTTCTAGGACGAAGTTCAACAGTCCCATGACGAAGTCAGGATCGCCGTAGAGTGCCACACGCTTGCCGTGTACCCAAGCTTGGGAATCAGTCATGGCGTCAACTGCACGTCCCCGCTCTCTCTCTAATTCCCAGGGAATAGCTTTACCAGTTAGTTCTGAGATAGCCATCAAGAATTCATCGGTACCGCGAATTCCGAAAGGACGGTAGGTTGCAGTCTGTTGTCCCCACTCTTGCTTGATCCAAGGTAAGGTCTTGGTAGTGGAGTATTTTTGCAGAGAAAGCGTTGCCTGAGCATTAATCGAATCTGCTGCATCTTCTAGGGTTGTGCCACCCTGGTACATCTTAAAGTCCCCATCATTGGGTGAATCAAAGATATCAGAGTTGTCGGCTAGAACTGTATGATCGACATCCATCAGAGACAGCATCCGCTTCAATACACGGATATTACCAACATAGCTGTCGAAGCCAGGAATAATATTAATCTTGCCGTTGCTGGTTGCCTTCTTCTGACCTTTGGTCAGGTTCTCCAGAATGCCTTTGAGCATACCGTCGTAACCGGTAAGATGGGAACCGACAAAGCTAGGAGTATGAGCAAAAGGAACTGGGAAATCTTCTGGGACAGAACCTTTGCCCTTCGAGGTAGTAATAAAAGCACCCAAGTCATCACCAATTACCTCTGCCATGCAGGTGGTGCAGACGGCAATCATTTTGGGCTTGTAGAGGGCATAGGAGTTGGCCAAACCATCAACCATGTTCGTTAGCCCACCAAAGACTGCTGCATCCTCAGTCATTGAGGAAGAAACTGCAGAAAAAGGCTCTTTGTAGTGACGAGCAAGGTGAGTACGGAAGTAAGCGACGCATCCTTGAGAACCGTGAACAAAAGGCAGGGTTCCTTCAAAACCAGAAGCAGCGTAAATTGCTCCTAAAGGCTGACAAGCTTTAGCTGGGTTAACGGTTAGGGCTTCGCGAGCAAAGTTTTTTTCGCGATATTCCCAAGTCTTAGTCCACTCATTAACCTTCTCAATTTCTTCAGAAGAAGGAGCTGCTTCAAATTCTCTCTTGAGTTTGAAAAGTTGCTGATAGTCTGGATCGTGGAATAGCTTGAAGTGGTCTTTGATCTTATTTACATCAGGTTGGCTCATGACTTCAATTCCTCTATGTATAGTGATCGGCTAACAGGATTTACTTGCTTGTAGTTGTTTAGTTACTATTAAGTAGTGGCCATATAACTAACAACTGAAATTAGGCTGAATTGATCAATTTTTGGGAACGCTTTGATCTAACCTTAAATTCACTACAAACTCTTAGTAAGACTACAGTATTTAGGGGATAAAACCAGAGAAGAAAGAATAAATAATTGTCAGCTATTTTCTTGCTTAATTTCTCTCTTCTCTGCTGAATTTTTAGTTCAAAAAATCCCATTGGAGAAGTATTTGGGCTAGGAGTTAGGGTTAATTATTCAGATATATAATGCTTGTAAAAACTGAAGATTGCATCACCCTGAAATCTGAGAGTCACCGATAACTTAACTACCCGAATGCCTTACTCCTTACTTGTAGCGCTTACTTCTTCCAAGGTGCGCCTACCAAACCCCAGGTTGGGCTATTGATTGCTAAATCCATATCGCGAGCAAAGATAGCAAAGCCGTCATAACCGTGATAAGGACCAGAATAATCCCAAGAGTGCATCTGGCGGAAGGGCAAGGACATCTTCTGGAAGGCGTACTTCTCTTTAATACCTGCAGCTACTAAGTCTGGCTTCAGTTGCTTAGCAAACTCCTCGAACTCATAGCCAGTGACATCATCATAAATCACTGTACCGTCTTTGATGTAGTCAGTGGTACGCTTGTAATCGTCGTTGTGACCGAATTCATAACCGGTACCAATTACCTCCATTCCTAACTCCTCGAAAGCTGGGACAACGTGACGGGGGCGTAAGCCACCAACCATCATCATCACTTTCTTGCCTTCTAGGCGGGGGCGGAACTTGTCAATTATTGCCTGAGCTTCAGCTGCATACTTGGCAATAACTTTCTCTGCACCTTCTTGAATCTTTTCGTCAAACTTGGCAGCAATTGCACGTAAAGATTTAGCAATTTGCTTAGGACCAAAGAAGTTGAACTCCATCCAGGGAATACCATAGGTTTCTTCCATATGGCGGCAGATGTAGTTCATAGAACGATAGCAGTGGATCAGGTTCATTTTCACCAATGGGGTGTGAAGAACCTCATTGAAGGTGCCATCGCCGGAGAATTGGGTAACTACTCGCAAGCCCATTTCTTCTAGCAACATCCGGGAAGACCAAGCATCTCCACCGATATTGTAGTCACCAATCATTGCTACATCATAGGGAGTAGACTCAAATTGGATTTCCCCACTTTTGACTTTCTCTTCGGTCATGGGGAAGACCCAATCCCGCACGGTGTCGTTAGCGATGTGGTGTCCTAGAGACTGGGAAACACCACGGAAACCTTCACAACGTACTGGTACTACTGGCTTACCAGTTTCTTTGCTGGTTTTCTTGGATACTGCCTCGATGTCATCACCAATCAAACCAACGGGGCATTCTGATTCAATGGTAATACCAGCGTTGAGGGGGAAGAGTTCTTCGATTTCATTGATAATCTTGGTCAGCTTTTTGTCGCCGCCGAAGACAATATCCTTCTCTTGGAAATCAGAAGTGAACTGCATTGTACCAAAGGTATCAACACCAGTGGTACCAATGTAATAGTTACGACGACCAGACCAGGAATAATAGCCGCAGCCAATGGGACCATGGCTAATGTGAACCATGTCCTTAACAGGACCCCAAACCACACCCTTAGCACCAGCAAAGGAGCAACCACGGGCAGTCATTACACCAGGAAGAGACTTAGTATTAGACTTAACACCGCAGTCAGATTTTCCTTCTTCGTGAACGCCTAAGTGCTTCTTTCTATTTTTAGCACCTTTCTCGGGATAGGCCTTGAGGACTTCTTCGATTATTTCTTTATGCTGTTCAACATTTGAAGATGTCATATTTTTCCTCTCATCTTAGTAGGAATTGGGGGTAGAGGGAGAGAAATATCTATCCAGCTCTGGAGCTTTCCCAGCAAACCCATAACCCCCAGATTGTGTCTCGCTTTAGCTAATACCTAAACCTCTGCTCTCATGAGTTAGACGGAGCCCCAACCCACAAAAACCGGGCTTTAGGGACTAGATGAATACTGCCTAAATTTAGGGAGTAAAATTCCCTAATTGCCCTTAGGCTTTAGCAGCAGCTTCCTCTCCTGCAGGTACACCAATATTGGTCATTTCTTTATCATCACCGAGTAGACCGAACTCTACCAACAATGCTTCTAGCTCATCCATTTCTAGAGGAGTAGGAATGCTTAGATTGGTGTTGTTGATGATCTTGTCAGCTAATGCACGGTACTCATTTGCTTGATTATTATTGGTGTCATATTCTGCCACCGTCATCCGACGTAGTTCTGCGTGCTGAACTACATTGTCGCGAGGTACAAAGTGGATCATTTGGGTGTTGAGGCGTGCAGCCAAAGCTTCGATCAGTTCAACTTCACGGTCAACTTTACGGCTGTTGCAGATCAAACCACCTAAGCGTACACCACCAGCGTGAGCATACTTGAGAATACCACGAGCAATGTTGTTAGCAGCGTACATCGCCATCATTTCACCAGAAACAACGATGTAGATTTCTTGAGCTTTGCCTTCCCGAATTGGCATAGCAAAACCACCACAAACAACGTCACCTAGAACGTCATAGCTAACGAAGTCTAGGTCTTCGTAAGCACCGTTTTCTTCCAGGAAGTTGATAGCTGTGATGATACCACGACCAGCACAACCAACTCCAGGCTCTGGACCACCGGATTCAACGCATCGGATGTTGCCGTAGCCAGTTTTGAGTACTTCTTCGAGTTCTACATCTTCAATAGCACCTCTTTCAGCAGCCAAGTGTAGTACAGTGGTTTGTGCTTTAGAGTGTAGAATCAAACGGGTGGAATCAGCTTTAGGGTCGCAACCAACGATCATGATGCGTTGACCCTGCTCAGCCATAGCAGCTAAGGTGTTTTGAGAAGTAGTAGATTTACCAATACCGCCTTTTCCGTAAAATGCTATTTGACGCATGGTTAGTGTTTCTCCTTAGTTTTTCGGTATTAAGACTTGTTGGGTGTTAGACTTGATATCTCGCTTAAGTGCGATCTGCTATTGGTGAAACGATGCCCTGGGAGGAGGCCCTCGTTCCACCGCCCCAGTCGGGGGCAGGTAGAAAACAGTTGGAAATTTCATATCCTTAAATTGGATAAATTAGAACCAATAATTTTTTGGGATTGTTCACTGTTGATTGTTCATTGCTCATTGGCTTGTATACCGCAGCTGTGGAATAATTTCCTCAATGTTTGCGCAGCATGCGCGTAGCGCGTACTATGAACCATGAACCATGAACATCCTCAGACAGCCTCAACTACAAGGCTAGGCAAAACTCGGTCTCTTAGTGTTGCTTCGATAGCGATTTTGAGTGTAGCGCTGGAGCTAGGGCAGGAAGTGCAAGAGCCTTTGAGCTGAACTTTCACAAGGTCTCCTTCTACATCGTAGAGTTCTACATCTCCTCCATCCTCAGCGACAACAGGTCTCACTTCATCATGGATAATTTGTTGAATTAGGGAGATTTTTTGCAGGTTGGTGAGGTTACTTGTGCCTGCTTGAGACTTAAGCGCTGTGGAAGCAGTCTGCACAGCCACTTGTCTTTGAGCCACTTTTTGTTCAGTGTTGATTTCTGCTAAGATTTCGTCAATATTTGCTAGACATGCACCACAACCGCCACCAGCCTTCACATAGTATGTAACCTGTTCAGCAGTGGTGAGGTTATTTTCCCGAATCACCCGCTTAATTTTGGGTTCGCTGGTAGCAAAGCAGGTGCAAACTATTGAACCATCATCATCATCGTGAACTACTATAGGAACGCCTCGGTAATTAGCAATTGCTGCTTCGAGTGCCTCTTGCCCCATCACAGAACAGTGCATTTTTTCTTCTGGCAAACCACCTAGGGAATCAGCAATATCCTTGTTGGTAATTTGGACAGCTTCATCTAAGGTTTTGCCCTTAATTATCTCTGTTAAAACTGAAGAAGAAGCGATCGCACTAGCACAACCAAAAGTTTGGAAACGGGCATCAATGATTCTTTCAGTGGCTTGATCAACCTTTAAGTGCAGACTCAGGGCATCTCCGCAAGCAATACTACCAACTTCGCCAGTTACAACTTTTTCCCCTGAATTACTTTCTGTAATTTTACCTTGGTTACGAGGATTATAAAAGAAATCCATCACCTGGTCTGTATATTCCCACATAAGTCTTAAGGATCGTAAATTGGTAAAGTTTTTGATTGTTTTGTCTCTTGTTATTGGTCATCCGCCCTTGGTAAATTACTCGTGACTAATGACCAATAGACTTCTTGATTAAGTTGAAAAAAAATTCAAGGGGAAGGGGGAAAGGGAGGAAAAATCCCTTTACCTTTGAACTTGTCCCTGTTACCAACACAATTGCCAAAGATACTTTTACAATTGTTTTAATGACTAATAGATAGAGCTTGTTCTTGTTCTTGGAGCCAGCCTGCTGAGTCATTGCTAAAGGGTGAGAGTTCCCTTAAACGTTCAACGATACCGGGCATGACTGCCAAGACTTGATCAATCTCAGCTTCTGTGGTGTAACGAGAAAGGCTGAAACGGATCGAACCGTGAAGCACAGTGTAAGGTAAACCCATTGCTCGCAGTACGTGAGAAGGCTCTAGAGAACCAGAGGTGCAAGCTGAACCAGAAGAGGCACAGATGCCATACTTGTTGAGGGATAGGAGGATAGCTTCGCCTTCGATGTATTTGAAACCGATGTTGGTGGTGTTGGGCAACCTGCGTATTGGATCACCGTTGACTTCGCATTCTGGGATGGCAGCCAATATTCCTTGCTCCAAGCGATCGCGCAGTTGTCTTTCACGCTCCACATCTGCTAAATGCAATCTAGCAAGTTCGGCAGCTTTACCAAGGGCAATAATACCAGGAACATTCTCAGTTCCGCCTCGACGCCCTCTCTCTTGATGACCACCGATGAGGAAAGGTCTAAACCGCACTCCCCGCCTAACATAAAGTGCACCAATCCCTTTGGGGGCATGAAGCTTGTGACCGGATAGGGTCAGCATATCAATGGTGCTACTCTTCATATCGAGGGGGATTTTCCCTACTGCTTGCACAGCATCAACGTGGAAGGTAACACCGCGAGCTTTGACGATTTTGCCAATTCTCTCAATCGGGAAGATAACACCATTCTCATTATTAGCATACATTACCGAAACGAGAGCAGTATCATCTGTGATTGCACCTGCCAGTTCATCGATATCCAGTAGTCCCGAGCGATTCACTGAGAGATAGGTAACTTTATAGCCCTTCTTTTCCAAACGCTTGCAGACATTAAGTACTGCTGGATGCTCAACCTTAGTGGTGATGATGTGCCGTTTGTTGGGCTGTGCCGATAGTGCGGCATGGATGGCGGCGTTATCTCCTTCAGTACCACAACTGGTAAAGACGATTTCTGAAGTATCGGCACCCAATAGTTCTGCTATTTGAGTTCGCGCTGCTTTAACTTTGGCACCCACTTGCCCACCAAAAGTGTGCATGCTGGAAGGATTGCCGTAATAATCTTTCAGATAGGGTAGCATCGCCTCTAGGACTGCTTCATCTACCCTGGTGGTAGCGTTGTTATCGAGGTAAATTGTACTCATGCTTGCACCCCCTCGATTTGAAGATTATCAGACTGAGTAGGCTGTTGCTGTCGTTGCTGATACTGCTGATAGAAGTCTAAAGCCGCATTTTCAATGACCTCATAAACTTCCACTGCTTCTATTCCAGCTTGGCGTAACTCCTGCTTGGGAGACTCACCAATCTTGGAAACTAGAACTGCTTGGCAATCAGAGATGGTTTCAATGATTTTGGCAAGGGTTCCTTCTTCTCCGTAGCCACTTTGGCAATAGTGGTCTATTTTGCGATGACCGATAAACCGAGCTTTATTGCCGTCCACCTCATAAATCATGAATTCCTTGGCATGACCGAAGTGCTGGTTAACTAATCCACCGCCCTTGGTAGCCACAGCAACTAAAATGCTGGAGGTGAGTTC
The DNA here is from genome assembly GCA_010692425.1 of Symploca sp. SIO3C6. Lineage (GTDB taxonomy): Bacteria > Cyanobacteriota > Cyanobacteriia > Cyanobacteriales > Coleofasciculaceae > SIO3C6. Next base: position 113,037 of record JAAHHJ010000020.1, read on the forward strand.
TAAATAGGCAACTTCTTCCGTCTCTACGGATGCTGCAATCTGAGCTTTAGCTGCCTCTAGTTTAGCTCTGAAATCTTCAACACCAGAGTTAGCTTCTGGGCGTCTTTGGGTATCGTATTCCGCTGTAATTGGGCTGGGCTCTGAACCTGTAGCTTTGGCTTTAGCAGTTTCTACTTGTGCTTTGAAGTGTTCAATACCAGCATGTACCTCTTGGCGTTTTTTGAGGTCGTATTCCGGAGTGATTTGTAATACTTTCTCTTTAGTGAATTCTTTGCTGCGGTCTTCACCTAAGAGCCCGACAGCATCTGCCCGACACTGACGGCAGTGGCGCATCATCTGCATATTGCCTTCGAGACTATCTTGTAGCTCTTTGACTTCTGCTGGGGTTGGACCACGTTGACCAGTTAAACCAAAGTAGGTGCCATGTTCCGGTGCTGAAATCAGGGGCATAATGTTGTGGATAAATGCACCCTTGGAGCGAATAACTCTGTTTACCTCTTTGAGGTGTTCACTGTTAATTCCCGGAATCATCACTGAGTTAACTTTGCACAGAATATTGGCTTCTCTAAGCAAATCCAATGATTCCATTTGCCGCTCATGGAGAATTCTAGCTCCTTCTTCTCCCCGATAGCGCTTGCGCTGATAATGAACCCAAGGATAAATCTTCGCCCCGATTTTAGGGTCAACCATGTTGATGGTAAGAGTAACGTGGTCGATATTTAGTTCTTTAATCCGGTCTATATAATCGGGGAGAACCAGACCATTAGTTGATAAGCAAAGCTTGAGATCAGGAGCCTGCTGAGCAATTAACTCAAAGGTACGGAAGGTTTTCTCTGGATTAGCTAGAGGATCGCCAGGACCAGCAATGCCCACTACGGTCATTTGGGGAATTTTACCTGCGATTACCAACGCTTTGTGAGCGGCTTCTTCAGGAGTTAAAACCTCACTGACAACACCTGGTCTGCTTTCGTTAGCACAGTCGTATTTACGATTACAGTAGTTGCACTGAACATTGCAGGCTGGTGCTACAGGGGCGTGCATCCTCGCATAGTGATGATGGGCATCTTCACTGTAGCAGGGATGTTGAGCAATGCGTTCGCGTATTTGCTCATCCATTTCTGAGGTTTTTGTGGTAGGAGAACCACAGTTGCTGGAAGCGCACTTACTTGACTTGGAAGCAGCCGATGATGCTCCGGCATTTGGTTGGGCTATCGCTTTCGAGGTTGGGGTTACTGCTTTATGTTCTGACATCAAATTCCCTGGTGTTGGTGGTGTTAGATAACTGCCTTGCGCCGTGGGGAACGCGAACGTAAGGACACTACTCAGGCCCCAGTTGGCGATCGCGTCGATAACACTTACCTTACAAATCTAGATGGGTGAAAGTTGAAAGATTAGTGTGGTCGGCGTTATTTGATTTATACCAGCCCTCTTTGAACCCTAGAGTTCAGTGGAAACGGATCAGGTTTATTGGATTTATTAAAAATGTACTCAAAGCTTTAAACCCAGTACTGATGGTTGCTCAAAATTAATTTTGGGATAGGGGTACTGGTATTTTTCGACCGGGGTACTGGTATTTCTGGGGGATAGGTACGGGTATTGTTGTACTCAACCTCAAACCCAATCGTGGTGTAGGTTTGATGTTAATTTTTCCCTTGAAGTACCGAGTACAACACCTGTACTCAAAACTCAAGAACCCACTCAATTGATTTCCCTCTCAGGATTGATTTTAGGAATCAGGAGAAGCAAGGCACTCACTTACTGTATACATACAGCGAGTAGTGTAGTGTTTTTAACAACTTAACTCATTGCTTACCCCTAATTATAGTCTGTATCTTATTTGTCACTTTTGTTTTCTTAAGAGTTCTTTTATATTCCTACAATATTTCCTTAGTCATAGATGAGTACATAATTATCTCTATAGTCATTTTTTATTTTTCTTGTTTTTTATTTTCCTAGATGTTCTCAAAACAATTAATTCGGCGCTCAATGTAACAAATATTTTCAGTTTCAAAGCCATTACTTTTGAGTACAAAAATACCTGTTCCCATACCCCCTAATTTTGCCCATATTCGTCAAAAAATACCAGTACCCCTACCCCACACCAAATTGAGAACGTTGTTCTCATCAAGGTTGAGCAGTACTGAGTACAACTTAATTAGTACTATCAATTGACACGCCTAGACTCTGCACTGGCGAAGCTTAAACCTTCTGATATAAGCAGGAAAAGGAGAACAAGACACTTACTTTAAATTGCACAACTCATGCTACAGCCCATTTCCTCTTCAGCCACTGCTCGGGGAAGCACCTTGCCCGATGCGGTAGACTTCTTGATTGACGCTCAAGCGTCACTGCCGAAGGCAGATGAAAAGAAACCATTTGCACGCTGCCCTGAGCCCCCTGATTTTCGAGTTAAGGAAGCTTTTAAGCAATCACTAGCAACTATTTATAAGTACACTCAAAATACGGTTGCTGAAGGATTACAGGCACTGTGGAGCGATTTCCAGATTATCTTTGAGAGAGACCCAGCAGCTCGCAATTGGCTAGAGGTACTCTTGTGTTACCCAGGCTTGCACGCTCTAGTTTGGCATCGCTTTGCCCACTGGCTAAACTTAAAGCGGTTGCCGATAATTCCCCGTTTAATTTCTGCACTGGCACGGTTTTTAACAGGAATTGACATCCACCCTGGTGCAGTTATTGGCAAGGGTGTTTTTATTGACCATGGTATGGGGGTGGTAATTGGCGAAACGGCTATCGTCGGCGACTATGCGCTAATTTACCAGGGTGTTACCCTTGGTGGTACAGGTAAAGAAAGCGGCAAGCGTCATCCCACTCTGGGCAAAAATGTCGTAGTGAGTGCGGGAGTTAAGGTACTGGGCAATATTCAAATTGGCGATAATGTCCGCATTGGTGCCGGCTCAATTGTACTGCAAGACGTACCTCCGGATTGTACAGTCGTGGGTATACCTGGCCGAATTGTACGTCGGTTGGGCCAACGGCTTGACCCTCTAGATCACGGTAAATTACCTGATACTCAGGCTAGTTTACTCCAAGAGCTTCTCAAACGCGTCGAGAGACTCGAGAAGCAATTACAAACCTTGCATATTGGTAGCTATAGAAGAACTCTCGAGCAAGAGAGAGATGGAGATAGTACTTGCAAGAGTTCCCCTGCACCAGAAAATAGCTATCAAAACGATGTTTACACCGTCTGATCCTAGCTTCGGCTTTGTGCAGGTTATAAATGTTCCTCGTAGTGAGCGCTGGTTAATTTGCTACCGCCTGCAAGAGTTGATGATTCCCTGTTGGTGTCGAGCTGATGGTTCTCTTTGTGTAGAAGTGAATAATAGCATTGCTGCCCTCCTCGTCCACAGTACATTGAAGCAATTTCTTGCCTCTCGCCAAGAGTTAGTGGATTGGTTAGAAAGGTGTTGGCAACAGGAATTTCCTTAACAGTCGTCAATCATTGCTGGCTTGTAAATTTTTAATTCTTATGCACTCAACTAATAGCGTTTTTCAATATGTAGTAAGATACACCTTGTTGAAGCCAGACGCGGAGACACACCAGACGCGGAGACGCGGGGATGGGGAGAGGGGGAGAGGGGGAGATATTGTTCTTCTAGACTGACTTTTATCCTACAAACTTACTCCTACGAACTAAGGGGCTTTGTACTTTACCAAGAGTGAAAACTGCTATAAGAGTGAGGCTACGATTGGAGCTTAATCAGATTTGATTATGGTAATGCTTGCTAAGTTTAATCCAAGTTGAAGCGTATGCTACAGAAGATTGTTAAAGTTGAGCCTACATTAAGTTGCACGTAAGTTTATTGTCAATTAGCTAAGTGATCGTTAATTGAACAGTTGCTTTTTAATAACTTCTAATTTTGACTAATCTATGGTACTCAACGACGGTTTAACAACTGATAGTTATTAGCTAACCACTTGGAGCACTAATTTAATTTATTAGAGACAAGAAATGAATGAAGTCGTAATTAACGATACTACACTCCGTGATGGCGAACAGGCTGCTGGTGTCGCTTTTAGTGTAGATGAGAAAGTAGCGATCGCCAAGTTTCTCGACTCAATTGGTGTCCAGGAGTTGGAAGTTGGAATTCCAGCCATGGGGGGTGAAGAGGTACAAGCAATCTCTATGATTGCTGAGTTGGGACTAAAAGCCCAACTTATAGGCTGGAATCGCGCTGTCCGTTCTGATCTTAACGCTTCTATGGCCTGTGGTCTCAAGCGGGTGCATGTTTCGGTTCCTGTCTCCAAAATTCAAATTGCTGCCAAGTTCCATGGACAGTCAAATGTGATGCTGGATCGATTATATGAGAGCATTAGCTTTGCTGTTGACCATGGTTTGTTGGTGACAGTGGGGGGAGAAGATGCTTCTAGAGCTGATGATAACTTTCTGTTGGAAGTAGCACTTCTTGCTCAAGAATGGGGAGCATTACGGTTCCGTTTCTGTGATACGGTGGGAATTCTAGACCCCTTGAAAACCTATAAGAAAGTCCGCAAGCTAGTTCAAGCCTTGTCGATTCCAGTGGAGATGCACACCCATAATGATTTGGGTTTAGCAACTGCCAACGCTCTCAGTGGCATTAGAGCGGGGGCAACTTCGGTTAATACCACTGTTAATGGTTTGGGCGAAAGGGCAGGTAATGCTGCTTTGGAAGAAGTGGTTATGGCCCTTAAACGATTGTACGGAATACAAGTGGGCATTGAAACCCGCCGTTTGCTAGAGCTATCACGATTAGTGGCCAAAGCTTCAGGTTGTAATGTACCTCCTTGGAAGGCAGTTGTCGGTGAGAATACCTTTGCCCATGAAGCTGGTATCCATGGCGATGGAGTTTTAAAAAACCCAGTAACTTATGAACCCTATGCTCCAGAAGAGGTTGGTTGGGAGCGCCGCTTAGTTATGGGTAAGCATTCTGGCAGGCATATGGTTTCCAATTTTCTACAGCAGAGGGGAGTCAATCTTGATGCTGAAGAAACTCAGTCGGTTTTAGAAGCAGTTAGGCATATGTCGGTAAAGGTAAAACGCAATCTTACGGAAGAAGAATTAATGAGTTTAATACCACATTGGAGGATAGCACATGGCGCTTGAAGAAATCGAACTGGACGGAAGACCAGTATTTGAACTGGATCAAAAAGTAAAGGTTACTAAATTAATCCGCAATGATGGTACTTTTCCTGGTTTAGCAACAGGTACGGTTTTGGTAGAGGAAGGTGATGTCGGCTATGTATGCGGCATTGGCACTTTTTTACAAAAGTTTTACATTTATTCCGTGCATTTTTTGACTAAGGGAATGATCGTTGGTTGTCGTAAACACGAAATAGAACTAGTAGAGGAAGCTTAGAATGAAAGTAATGTTGCGTAATGATGACACAGGCAAGCTGATTGCTTATGTCCCAAAAAAAGACCTTGAGGAAGCTGTTGTAGAGCAAAAACAGGGAGAGGATGGTCAGATTTTAACTCTGGCTAATGGTTGGATTTTGGGTATTCCTAATCCAGAAGAACCTGCTAAGTTGCCACGGACTGTGGAGGCTAAGCGACTTTCTTCTTAAGTAATAAGTAATAAGTAATAGGTAATAAGTAATAAGTAACAAGTGATGAAAATAGCATTTGTTACTTATTGTTTTTTACTGGAAATTTATTACTATAAAAGATAAGCTAAAGAAGACTATAATGCAATGTCTCAGGACTAATCGATTCAACCGCCTATAGTTCAAACCCTAGGCTAATAGCTTAAGTCCTCTCAAAGAGGACTAAGTAATAACTCTACATAGATTTGAGTCCATTTTAATGGAATGAAAGTTATTAGCCGGTGAGTTTAAACTCTGGGCAGGAACAGTAATTTACCAACAGTGGTGCAATGTAAAGGTGTCATCAATTGTCCTTAGGGAAACTTCAGTCATAAATAAAAAGTGACAATAAACATTTCTTACTTATTACTTATTACTTATTACTTATTACTTATTACTTATTACTTGCAATAGCCAATTCTGGAAGTTAGGGTGATACAAACTGTAACGGGTTTCTTTACCGATATGTTGTTGTTTTAGAAATTCAAACCAATTATCCAGTAATTCCTGAACATCGAATACATCTACACTCGTTATTTGCGCAATTTGACTGAGGGAAACTCCTTCTGTTTCCGCAGAAGTCAGCACACACAACACTGATAAAGCCTCATCGGATAAACCCTCACTTTGCATTTTTTGCCAGTGTTGGCTGAATGCTTGCTCGTCATCCCAGTTTTTTAATTCATATTCGGATAAATCGAGTATTTGTGATGGTGCTTCGATTAATAAACCCGATTGTTCTTTTTTGAAGGGACGACGGGTGAGAATAAAATAAACCCCATCAGGAAGATATCTAGGAAGATAAAATAAGTTTGTGCCTGGTGGTTGGTTATTGGGGTTAATCGCGTCTAAAGCATCAATGGCAATTATTAGGGGTTGTTTTGGTTTGAGATGGTCACTAATTTTTTGCAGTAATAGGGAGAGAAACCAACTTCCGGTTGTGGCATTATCGGGAATTTCCTGTGGAGATGTTACATGTAATGTCTCTACGATTTGGGTACAAATATATTTGAGAAATTCTTCAGCAGTGTTTTTACCTTCTACCTGGGCATTGTAGTAAATAACATTGGGATTATCGAGTACATACTTAGCGAGGATGGCACTTTTTCCGCTACCGGGAGAACCAACAATGGTGAAATAACCTCGGTTGTAGTTGTGGAGAAAGTGATTCATGCTGGTGAAGATAAATTCGCAGTTGGTAAAGTTTTGGCTTTTTTCTAAGATTATTTTTCGGAATTGCGAATTTAATTGAGGCGAAGTGTTTATAGATTGTACCTCAATGCCTTGGAAGCGGAGTAAATGTATCTTTCCTAATACGTCACCTGCGATTATTGTTGAATTATCTGGGGTAATAGCACAGCAATTCACAGTACTTTCACTTGTAAAGGTGACTATTTCTTGTCCTGTAGCTAATTCCCAGACTTTGATGGTTTTGTCATCAGAACCAGAAACCAGGTACTTATCATCCTGGCTGAGAGCAACTGCCTTCACAGATGCACTATGACCATTAAAGGTACTAATTTCCTTTCCTGTAGCTAATTCCCAAACTTTGATGGTTTTGTCATCAGAACCAGAAACCAGGTATTTAGCATCCTGACTGAGAGCAACTGCATTCACAGATTCACCATCAATAGTAAGAATGCAATTTTTTTTTCCTTTAGTTAACTTCCAGACTTTGACTGTATGGTCAAAGGAACTAGAAAGCAGGTATTTACTATCGTTGCTGAGGACAATTGAATTCACACAGGAACTATGATCAGTATCAGTAAGGGTAGAAATTTTCTTTTCTGTGTCTAACTCCCAGGCCTTGATTGTATGGTCAAAGGAGCTAGAAATTCGGTATTTATCATAACGGTTGAGGGCAACTGCATTCACTGAGGTACGATCACCAGGAAGAGTGCGAATTGTCTTTCCTGTAGCTAACTCCCAGACTTTGATTGTATGGTCAAAAGAGCCAGAAATTAGGTATTTATCATTCCGGCTGAGTGCAACTGCATTCACAGGTGCACTATGACCAGTAAGAGTGCGAATTGTCTTTCCTGTAGCTAACTCCCAGACTTTGATTGTATCGTCAGAGGAACTAGAAACTAGATATTTACTATCGCTGCTGAGAGCAACTGCCTTCACAGATGCACTATGACCATTAAAGGTACTAATTTCCTTTCCTGTAGCTAACTCCCAGACTTTGATTGTATGGTCAAAAGAGCCAGAAATTAGGTATTTATCATTCCGGCTGAGTGCAACTGCATTCACAGGTGCACTATGACCAGTAAGAGTGCGAATTGTCTTGCCTGTAGCTAACTCCCAGACTTTAATTGTATGATCAAAGGAGCCAGAAACTAGATATTTATTATCGTTGCTGAGGGTAACTGTTCTTACCAATTTACGATGACCAGTAAGGGTACAAATTTCTTTTTCTGTAGCTAACTCCCAGATTTTGATTGTTTTGTCATCTGAACCAGAAACCAGGTATTTACTATCGTTGCTGAGGACAACTGCTCTAACCCAACCACTATGACCAGTAAGAGTGCAAATTTCCTTTCCTGTAGCTAACTCCCAGATTTTGATTGTTTTGTCATCTGAACCAGAAACCAGGTATTTATTATCGTTACTAAGGGCAACCGCCTTCACAGATTCACTATGACCAGTAAGAGTATAAATTTCTTTTCCTGTAGCTAACTCCCAGATTTTGATTGTTTTGTCATCTGAACCGGAAACCAGGTATTTACTATCGTTGCTGAGGGCAACTGATCTAACCCAATCACTATGACCAGTAAGAGTGCGAACTAACCCATTACCGGGGGGAGTTAAATTAGCTTCCTGAGGAAGTAAGCAGGTAATTTTAGTTTGCGATATTTTTTGTAGTAATCTTTTAATTATTATGAATTCTTCAAAAGGAAATAAACGTCCTGTTAATTGTCCTGCTAGTTGTTTTTTATCTTGGCTTAAAACATGTGCCGACAGTTTCAAAGCTTCTTTGATTAATTTTAAATCTTCCAGAGTTTCGGCATTATATTCTGGATGATGTGACAATTCAGTATTTTCAATTAACTCGTAATCTTCAATCAGTGACTGCACATTGAATTGAGGATGATTAATCTTTGCTTCGATAAAGTCATAATCACTCAACAAATAACATAACTTATTAACTTGACCACCTTCTAACCACAAACGGGGAATTTCGCCCAAAAAATGCTCTATTTCTTCCGGTGATTTTTCCCCTAACCAAGTGCGAAGATTACTCATAACTGAAGTCCCTCTGTTATATTCTCAGCAACTTCAGCGCTAATATCTGGTAAATTTACCCCTGCAGCTTGGACAATTTCTCGACGGTGTAAGAAATCTCGGAAACTTTCGTGATAAAACCGATAACGTGTTGGTTGATAGCTTTCCTGTTTCTGTAAAAACTGCGCCCAACCCTCCAGCACTTCCTGCACAGTCAATTCATTCTGCTTAGAATATTTAGCTATCACTTCACGGGAAGCAGCGCTACGTAAAGCACACATCACATAAACGATTTTAATTTTATTTCTTGGCAAAGGTTTGGTTGTCATCCCCATGAGCTGCCAGTGGTTTTCATAATATCCTTGTAAACCTACAGGCAATTCATCTAAAGGTTTATCATTATAAAAACCTTCAGCTATTGCTGGTAAAACACAGCGCAAGTACATAAAATTATTTTCACTATTTCTAGCGATTTCTTCGACAAAATCATTTGTAGAGATCTGATTTTGTCTTTCAATCCACTGACTCAAGCCCTGTTTATACTTCTCATCATCCAGTAATTGCCAAATATACTCCTTTATATCCCGATTACTTGCTTGAAACTCTTCCCTTAAGTCTAATTCTTGGGTTGGTGTACTGGGGGAAAACCGTAACCTTTTATCATTTTGATTATAGGGTCTCCTGGTCAGGATCAAATAAACCCCATCTGGAAGAATAGTAGGTAGATATAAAAGATTGCCAGATGCTTCTTGGTCAACTTCATCCAAAGCATCAACAACAATCACCAAGCGTTCACCCGAAGATAACTTTTCCCTAGTTTTACTCAACAAAGTTGATAAATCGGTATCTACTACATCTTGCAATTGGTAACGAGTGCTCAATTGTTGGCGGATTTTCTTCAGGAATAATTCAGGACGATTCATGCCTTCAGCACGAATACTAAAAAAACAGATAGCTTCTGGGTGCTCTAATATATACTTAGCAGCAATAGCACTTTTACCCATCCCTGGATCACCAATAATAGTAAAGTAACCATGAAGATGTTGACTAAAAAAATCTTCAATAGCATCAAATACAAACTTACGTCCACAAAATAACTGCGTTTTTTCATGAATGAGTCGTTCAAACTCTGGTGGTAACTGCTGTTGAGGATACCAGTCTTTGGGATCAACTAAATCAGTTGCTTTGATATTGAGAGTTTTGGCAATATTTGTAACTGCCCTCCTTTCCACTCCCTTGGGACAAGGTTTAGTACCAAGCAAGCGCTTAACGGTATCCACAGAAACATGTGCTTGCTGCGCTAGTTGTTCTTGAGTTAGTCTAGCGTCCTTATAAGCTTGTTTGAGTCTGGTTTTACCTTCCTGACTCGATCGCACTTTATCAGATTCACGCATTGCTACAAGTGGATATTGCTGCTTGTCTTTATAAAATAGCAAAGCAGCAGTTTCCGTAGCTAGGGCAGAGAGATTCTCTGGACTGACCTATCTGCCCTAATTTAACCTGAGTTTGATGGATTGGGTTTGACTAATATCCAAACTCTTTTTCCGTTGGGAAGAGTTTTAAAAAACTATTGTTTTCTTACTTCTCCATCTCTTCGTAGGAGAGGAAGGCTGGGTAGGAGAAATTTATCTAAACTCACGTTAATTTACAGCCTAACTTTAGGGCAAAAACTGAAATCAACGAACCCATTTGCCCTGGATGCATGTATTGGCTCTAAGTAGTATATGAATATCAACAGTTAGTAACACAGCACATTGGAGAGCAAGAATGAGATTTAATTTTTTAAAAAAACCAGAAAATAACGATAACCACAGCGTTATTAAAAAAGAAATCATCCGCGAATTATTACGACAAGTACGACTTAGTTACAACCTTGCCTTTGCTGTAACTGCGGCATCTGCCTTGATAACTTTATCTGGTGTTGGACTCTTGTATCTTGATAAAGTATCTGAAGCAACTCTAACAACATCTGGTGGAGTTTTGGCGACTATTACTAGTACTCAACTTGCTAAGCAGTCCAAGGAAGAGCTACAGGGATTGATGGATGAATTGTCAGATTCATAGTAGTCAGCGCCAAGATTAGAGCTGTTATTATAACTGCGCCGCTAATCTAATCTAACGATATGATTTTGGGAGCATGTCACCTTTGTAAGCCCTCACCCTAAATCCCTCTCCCAGGCTTGGGAGAGGGACTTTTGTTGGCTTGCTCCCCTTCTGGCAACATTGCCAGAAGGGGCTGGGGGATGAGGGCAAAGGATTGATCTGCAAACCTGACATGCTCCCTATGATTTTAGATGCACCCCTTGAACAAAGGTGATAAACTGCTTGCCAGAAGTACGTTCAATCAACTGTCTAAAGGTCATCTCAATTAAGAGCAGGTTTGAAAAAATCATGTCGCAAGTCCCAGTAAATCTTCCCAGTTGGAACCTCCTTGCTGAGCGCTCTCTCGCTGGTGAGTTGATTAACCGCTCCGAGGCTCTGGCTGTGCTTCGCGCTCCTGAGCAAGTGTTGCTTGAGCAACTGGCTGCTGCCTACAGAGTACGTCAGCACTACTGGGGAAATCGGGTACGGCTGCACTTTTTGCTTAATGCTCAGAGTGGTTTGTGTCCAGAAGACTGTCATTACTGCTCTCAGTCTAAGATCTCTACAGCCCAAATTGAAAAATATCCTCTGCTGGCTACAGAAGAAATTCTCAAGGCTGCTGCTCATGCTGAGCAGTTGAAGGCAGGGACTTTTTGTATGGTGATTTCTGGACGCTCTCCTACAGATTCAGTCTTTGCCAAAGTTTTAGAAGCTGTGCGGGCAGTAAAGGCACAATACAACCTCAAAATATGTGCTTGCTTAGGACTTTTGAGTGAAGAGCAAACCAAGCTTTTGGCTCAGGCAGGAGTTGATCGAGTCAATCATAACCTCAACTCCTCAGAAAGTTATCATGCTCAAATCTGCACCACCCATACCTTTAAGGATCGTGTGGCGACACTTCAAAATGTGAAGACAGCAGGAATTACCACCTGCTGTGGGGGAATTTTGGGTATGGGGGAATCAGACGACGATATTATTGATTTGGCACTTTCCCTACGCCAATTGGAAGTGACTAGTGTCCCGATCAATTTTCTAATCCCTATTGCTGGAACTCCCTTTGAAGACAAGCAACAACTCGATCCGCGCCGTTGTTTGCGCATTTTGTGTCTATTCCGCTTTCTACTACCTTCCCAAGAAATTAGGATTGCTGGTGGTAGGGAGGTACATTTGCGATCGCTCCAAGCCTTAGGATTATATCCTGCCAATTCCATTTTTATTGGGGATTATCTAACTACACCTGGACAGGCAGCACATCGGGATTTAGAAATGATCCGTGATGCTGGTTTTGTTTTGGAATCAGCAGATGGTTCTATCTTGGAGCAAGAGCCTTTGGCTAGGTTAGTGGGTTCCCATTTTAAGTAATAAGTAATAAGTAATAAGTAATAAGTGACAACAAGAGCTTTTATAGCAATTCTCTTTCTTCGTGAGATATAGCAGTACGTATTAAAGTTAGGACAAGCTAAATCGCTAAAACTTTGTCAAATTCTGCCTTCTGCCTTCTGCCTTCTGCCTTCTGCCCTCTGCCTTGCGCGTAGCGCTATACACTTTATTTTCTTACCTGTTAAGAGTTCTCTGTTAAGAGTTCTCTAAGGTTCAAGGAGTGTACTTCATCAAGGAGGAGAAATGCTATATTACTTATTACTTCTCATTTAAAACTTATTACTTAACAAGTATTTGTAGAAGACATTTAAGGTTTTCATATTACCATTCAGTAGTAAGACTGCGGTAATCATATTGAGCTACATTAGGATGACAACTAACGCAGGTAGCAGGTCTGACTGGTTGAGAAAATTTAACTTGTGGATGTAGTGCTTTAAAATAGCGCGATTGTGTCAGGCGGTAGGGAGTGGCTTCCTTTTCTTTGAGGGGGCGGGAGAATTGGCGAATGTAACTCCACATCGCTAGCAAAGAAGGACGAAGAATTGGCTCGAGGCGCTTACCATAGTGCTGATTTAAATCTAACAGCAGTTGACGCCAAGTTTCTGTGGGCATTACCTCCGGTGGCAGGGCAATATGACAACTGCTGCAATTTTCTAGGTAAAGTTGTTGTCCTAGTCGATAGCGCTCCGGAACTATGTCAACTGTACCAGTTACGGCAGCACTAGCTTGGGCTCTAAGATCTGGCTTACCATTAGACCCAAGCGCTAACTCCATGCCCCATCCTAGACATAAGCTAGTCAAGATTAGCAGCAGTAGAATAATTACAGGGGATTTCTGGCGACGTCTGTTGGCAGGCAATGGTCTTCGCTGTCGAATTCTTGAGTTCACGCGCTTTAACAACATATTCAACCAAATCATTCTAAGGAATTGGTACGGAGCGCAGCAGCCGTTCAACAATTGTCTTCGCTTTACGCCCTCCTGTGGGAATTAGACGATGGGAAAGTACATGAGGTGCCAGGAACTTGATATCATCAGGAAGAGCATAGTCTCGACCATCAATAAAAGCTAGTGCTTGAGTGGTTCGCTGTAGGGCAACACTGCCGCGAGGACTAACCCCCAGAGTTACATCTTCAGCTTCGCGGGAAGCTCTTACCAAGTCAAGGATATACTCTTGCAAAGAATTCTCTATTTTCACCTGAGAGCAAAGACGCTGTAACTCTAAAACCTCTTGAGAGGAAATGCAGGGTTTTAGCTCCGAAATTATCATGCCCTCTTGATGACGCTTCAGCATCTGGAGTTCTTCTTCTCGGGTAGGATAGCCCAAACTCAAAGAGAGGGTAAAGCGGTCCATTTGTGCCTCAGGCAAGGGAAAAGTGCCTTGATATTCAATGGGATTTTGAGTAGCAATCACAAAAAAAGGCTGGGGTACACTGCGAGACAAGCCATCGACTGTGATTTGTCGCTCCTCCATCACCTCTAACAAGGCAGATTGAGTGCGCGGTGTCGCCCGATTGATTTCATCAGTCAGTAGAATATTGGTAAACACAGGACCAGGGAGAAATTCAAACTCGCGGGTGCCTTGATTCCAGATATTGGTACCAGTAATATCTGTAGGTAGAAGATCAGGAGTGCATTGAATACGCTGAAACTTGCCATCAATTGAACGAGCCAGAGATTTAGCTAACAGGGTCTTACCGACACCAGGAACATCTTCAAGCAGTGCATGACCACCTGCCAGCAGCGCCACTAGTACTAGACGAATAGCATCAGTCTTACCAACAATGGTAAGACCAAGATTTTCCTTGAGCTGCTCAATACGTTCTCTCATGACTGGTAGATACTCCCTGGGAGATACTCTTAAACCGTGATTAATCGGTACAAACCTGGATAAAACGGTCAAGGTCAGTTTATTGTTGTCTGAGTGAGGGGTGGTCGTAACAGCAATTGGAGTTGAGCTTGCCACCCATCTATCTAGACGTTGCTCACATCTCGATGAGCAGTTCCTTAAAAGCCTTACTTTTGTTATGCTTGGGGTCAAGCCATCCTAGCTCAACTGCCGAGCTTAAAGTAAGTCCCATACCCTTCAAGAAACGCGCAGTACGACGCAACAACACTGCCTGTACTTCCTCTTTCTTCATGAATCGGGAGATTTCCAAGTCTTTCCCACGAGCAAGGATAATTAAAGTCAGTGAAGGAGTCGCCCCCTCCACTGCTCTCCAAAACGGAACGTGATACTTTCGCATCATTGTGCTCCTCAGTAAAACGGCTGTTGTCATCAGTACGTCCTTACCAGCATGTCGTTTTCCCAAACCCAAGGGCATGGTTGGACTGGCGGTTTAGGTTTAGCGCTATTGCAGCTAGATTTGTTACCGAGACTGCCATCATGGGCAGTCTTTTTGTCGTGACCGTGTCGATGGAGTAGTTGCCAATTTTGATAACCATCCTTTCCACCGGAGGCTTTGGGGATGATATGGTCAACTTCTATAGAATCTCCATCTTTGAAGTAGTTGTCGCAGTAGGTGCATTTTCCTTTCTGTCTCTTGAGCAGTTTTGCCACTCTTGTAGACACTTCGGGATGTTCACCCATTCTAGAACTCCAGTACATCCAATCACCGTCATAGGGGGATTTATTCCCTTTTACCTTTACATAGCGCTTGATTTTGGTGGAGCTATGCTGTATCAGCTCAAGAGGGTTGTTACCCTCCCTGGTTGCGAACATCCAGTTATTACCTTCTACAGATTGGAAGTATTTAAGGCGTATCCACTTTCTGCCTTTATTTCTGTGACGGTGACGACCCCATTTGAGAAGCTTCCAGACCACTAAATGCCACAGTCTTTCAAAGACTTTTTGACTGACCACGGTTGAGAAGTAATTACACCAACCCCGTATAATAGGGTTTAGTCTTTTGATAAGAGTCGCTTGGTCTATACCTCGCGACCTTTTTATTACTTCGGCAACTTGTCTATAGTGTTTCTTCTGACTTTCTTTACTGGGGGTGATAATAGTCTTAAAACCGAGGATTTTACCTTTAACTTTTCCACAATTGTATTTCCCGACTGGGAAGTGTCTAACGTTGAAACCAAGAAAATTAAATCCCGGTTCTTCGTCCTCTAATTTATACAGGGTGTGGGTTATTCTGGTTTTGCTTGGCTTTAATTCTAACCCGGTGCCATTTAACCACTTCTCTATCTCGGATTTACACAGCTTTATGACTTCTAAATCCTCGTGAAGGACTACAAAATCGTCTGCGTATCTTATAAGTGAAACCGATTTGAGCTTATCTCGTACTCCGTATGTATGACCACGAGGGTCTCTCATATCGAATTTTGGGGCTAAACCCATAATCAGCTCCTCAATTCCATGTAAAGCAACATTCGCAAGTAGAGGTGATATAACCCCACCTTGTGGTGTGCCTTCGGGAGTAGGGAACAGTTCTTTTCCATCCATAACACCAGCTTTTAACCAGGCTCGGATTTGTTTGCGTAAGGTTGGATAGGTATTCAATTTTGACAGAAGTACATCATGGTTAATGCGGTCAAAGCACTTGGCAATATCAGCATCTAGCACGTATTTGGCTTTATGCTTTATTGCACAGAATATTGCTCCTATGGCATCGTGGCATGAGCGTCCTGGTCGAAACCCGTATGAGTTAGGTTCAAATCGCGCTTCCCATTCTGGTTCAAGTGCCAGCTTGACAAGTGCTTGCAAGGCTCGGTCTTCCATGGTCGGGATGCCTAAAGGTCTTTTTTCTACTGTGCCGGGTTTGGGTATCCAGACTCGGCGCGTTGGTTTGACCTTTGAACCTAGGTTGACTTTATCTATCAAGGTAAGTCGTTGCTTTGGGGTTAACGATTTGACGCCATCCACTCCCGCCGTCTTTTTCCCCTGATTATCCTGAGTTACCCGACGAACCGCTAATGCTCTTGCACCCCAGGAGCTTATCAACAATTTCTGGAGTCTGCGTACTAACTTGACATCACCACGATTAGACGCTCGATATATCCTCTTTTGCAACTTGAAGACACTTCGTTCTAGCTTGCGCCAGTTGATGTCTTTCCATTCATACATCAGTTTTTTTGTACCGTGTTCATGACATATACATTGCTACTTGTAGCTATACCATCCGTATTACCGTGAGTCCGTCGGCGTATCCTAGCCATTACAGTTAGGCGTTAGCTTCTGACTCAATCTTTCCCACCTGTTACCTGGATATTCCAGAGATTCCGTCTTAGCTGACTACTCAGAATATTCGACCTTTCTGAGAGTAAACAGGTGGGTTACTTCGTTCCTCATAACCATTGGTTTGTTCCGTTAGGATGTCACCTTTTCACCGAGTTTTTGGGTAACGTAGGTATGCCGTTTGAAATACTCATACCACCCTGTACTTATGCCCTTTTGGGACTCCCAGCGCAGATAGCCTTATTTCGCTGGTTCGCTGTATCGATGATTCAAACAGTAACTTTGCTTTCGCTATCCGTAGGAACTTGCTGACGGGATACCATCTTTAGGCTGATGGCTCTTTCCGCTTTTATCCTCGCTTCACCGATTGATGGCTAGTCGCTACGGTGGAGGATATGCTTTCACCTCTACGTCTGAGGGGCAGGGCTTATCGCTTTCGCTTGGTACTAACGCGCACCTGCAAGGTTATGAAGTTGTCATCTACAGGGGATTTAAGTGCGTACTCAATCCCGGAGGATTACCCTATAGAAGCCAGTCATCCCCCGATTGCTCGGTTTCGACTGAACGAATCGCACTTCAAAGCCGCATTGTGGTCAGCCTGTAACACGACCCCAGTAAACCTGATGAAGCTGTCCCTATCCCTGCGACCCAATAAAGTCCCAGTAACAGAGTCAACTTGCGACGTGTAGCTCGGTTGGCTTC
>JAAHHJ010000200.1 GCA_010692425.1 Symploca sp. SIO3C6
TCCGAAGCGGAGTTTCAACAATTATCGGAGGCTGAAGCGGCGATCGCCTTTTGTCCCACCTCTAACCTATTTTTGGGGAGTGGACTCTTCAACATCGAACAGGCAACGTCCCCCGATCGCCCAGTTAAAGTCGGTCTAGGGACTGATGTGGGAGCTGGCACTAGCTTTTCCATGTTGCAAACGGCGAATGAAGCGTATAAAGTGGCCCAACTGCGGCAACAGAAACTTTCGCCCTTCAAAGCGTTGTTTTTAGCGACATTAGGGGGCGCTAGAGCGCTATGTTTGGACGATCGGTTGGGTAGTTTTGAGGTGGGGAAAGAGGCTGACTTTATCGTGCTTGATCCCCGTGCAACACCTCTAATGGCCTTTCGCAATGGAGAAGAATCACCTCAATCCTTGGAAGATCTGGTTGATCGCGCTTTCTCCCTAATAATGATGGGTGATGATCGAGTAGTACAAGCGACGTACATTTTAGGGCAATTGATGTACGAGCGATCGCCCAAGATGTGAGTACATAGAAGCCACACCTTGCTTGTTATAGAGAGCCTTCCAGACATTAATCGAGCTGATTGACACTTGCAATAGCTCCCCAATCACCTGAATAAGAATACTCTTGATAGACCTCGTGATACAGCGATTATGCGGCGATCGCCCCCAACGTTTGCAAATAATGTAGAAACTCTATTTGTTCACCAGTTGTCAGATGTTGACGCGATCGCTTCCCATAACATTTTTCGATGAACGAGCGCCCTTCGTTGATGCTCCAACCAACCCGCTGCATTTCAATCAAGATCAGATCAGCGGTAGATAGTTCGATCACCCCAGCAATTAACTTCCAACACGGAGCATCTCCCTCCCAGTTTGGAGGAGGATAAGGTAATCCTAAGCTCATGGTTACCAAACACTGAGACGATGGCATGTGCCCTGTATCCAATCGTTTAGCCATAACTGGGTCGGTAATAGGAAGGTTTTCTAGCCGTTGTCCTGATACAGTGGAAAACGTTCCTTTCCAACGGGTTCCGGTAGATCGAACATCTCCTGTTACCTGAAACGAGTTGGTCCGAATCAGCTCAAGGGTTCGTCGTTGGGGGATGGGGCACGATCGCAACCAGGGTTCGTGAACGTATTTGTTGTGGGTATGCAAAATATGAGTGCGATCGCTGCAAAACGAGATGACTTGATAGGGTTCAGCCCGATTAATCCGTCGCCATGCTCCGGGTTGAATCCAGTAGTTTTCACAGGCCATCCTATCTTGATCCACTTTGTACACCAGTGGCATTTGGAGA
>JAAHHJ010000201.1 GCA_010692425.1 Symploca sp. SIO3C6
TCCGTGGTGTTGAAAGGGGCGCGGGTAGCGATCGCTCATCCCGATGGACGAACGTGGCTAAATCCAAACAGTACTCCTGCTTTAGCACGGGGGGGCAGTGGCGATGTGTTAACCGGATTAATGGGAGGATTGATGGCTCAGGCGATCGCCCGAAACATCCCTGTAGAATCGATGATCCCCGTAGCCGTATGGTGGCATGCCCAAGCTGGGTGCCTTGCGGCTCAACAGAGAACAGAACTAGGGGTAGACGCTGAAACCCTCACCCAGTATCTTCCTCAAGTTATTCAGACCCTCTCTCCCCATCAAAGAGGATAGCTAGGGAAATGTTCCTTAACCCTAAAAACCAAAATTCGACAAAGTAATAGAGCGTACTGTTTTATTTAACAAGTAAAGATATCTTACGGATACGTAGAGGCGATCGCTCCAGAAAGGTGGAGATGTAGGAACGGCTTCCGTAAGCTGCTATCCTTTATTAAACCTCAACATTAGCATTGGGGGCCAGCGTTCATGTTGGGTAGAAAGTATCCCTTTCTCCTAAGTGATCACGTTTGGCAAAGTATGTACAGTGTGTTGATTTAAGAAGTGTGAGTGAGATATGAGCATTAGTAAGTGGCGTTCGATGCTAGTTGCATCAGCGCTTTTGACTGGGGTATTGACAGCCTGCGCCTCTCCTGTAGAACAAGCTCAAGAAGCCGTAGAAGGCGCAACCGATGCGGTCACCAGTGCAGTATCAGGTAGCCGTTTGGATACGGTCATCAGCCGTGGCACACTAATTTGCGGGGTAGAAGGAAGTATTCCTGGATTCAGCTTCGTTGGTTCTGATGGTTCCTACTCTGGCTTGGACGTTGATGTTTGTAAGGCGGTTGCAGCAGCAGTCCTAGGTGATGCAGATGCCGTTGAGTACCGTAACCTGGACTCCACCGAACGTTTTACCGCGCTTCGTGGGGGTGAAGTTGACATGCTATCTCGTAACACCACCTGGACCCTTAGCCGCGACGCAACAGGTGGGAACGCGATGGAATTTGCACCCACGACCTTCTTTGATGCCCAGGGCATGATGGTTCGTGCAGACAGCGGTATTACATCTTTGGAAGATTTTGCAGGTCGTTCCATTTGTGTTGAAACAGGAACCACCACTGAGCTGAACCTGACCTCTCGGATGAATGAATTGGGCGTTACCTACACGGACGTGAAGTTCCAGGAAGGAACCGAGGCCGTTGAAGCTTACTTGTCTGAGCGTTGTGAAGGATTCACCTCCGATAAGTCTCAATTGTTTGCCCG
>JAAHHJ010000202.1 GCA_010692425.1 Symploca sp. SIO3C6
GGTGAGAATCGAACCCGCACCGATCCGACCGAGGGTCCGCCCAAACAAGAGACTGGAACTGAGCCTACGCAGCTTTGGCAAAGACCTCAGTGGAAAACATAGCTTTTAAGGGGGCTAAGTATGACAAACAACGGACAAATTCATCTGGTGCTAACGTGGCTGCAAATTCTCGTTCTAATAGCACCAGCATGTAGCGGACAATCTCCCATTTAACCTTAAACGTGGGATAGAGCATGACACAAAGCGGAAATAACTCCTGTTGTACCACGCTAATATTTCTCTCCAAAACGCAAACCCAGATATAGGTCTGGAACATTTCGGCATCCCGTGTACTTGACAATCGAACGATCGATGAATTCAGTGCTCCGCTGTAGCATTGATGGTTGGGAAATGCTTGAATGACCTGATTGACAACTCGTTTGGCGATCGCACTACTCTTGGGTAAAAGCTGCTGGACGATATTGAGTTATAATGATCCCTGTAGATAGGAGGCGGCTGCATCATAAGCTCGCTGCAATGGCATATACAGGTGATCATCAATCGCCTTAAAGTAAGGCTTTAGTACCTCCTGTTGACCGGGTTCCAGTAGACCCAGCAAGAATTGCCCCGTGTAATGGAACTGCATACTGACAAATCCAATCACTCTCGGATCAATCGCCGTAAACTTAGCTCGAATCTTCCCCAACTCAGGAGAAGCATCCACCGCGAATCGCTCTGGGGTAATCCCATGGGCATAGCTTTCAAAGGCAAGGTTGTAAATTTTATACACGTCTCCAGAAATAGCCCAGGGGTCAATCACCTCCGGTTGAATTTGATGTCGAACGACTTCTTCTGATAGCAACTGTTCTGTTTTGGCCCAGGCTTGCACACTCACAGTTCGTAGTCCTTGGTTCAAAATATCCGCCACTGCACGCCTTGACGCCATTTCAGTAGGAATAGCGGGTTGGGGCTGAGGGTGATGAACCGTACGAATGTATCTCTCTGCCCATGCCTTCGATAAGGTGATCAACGATGCCTTTGTGTTGGGGGTATTTAGATTACATTTGGAGGGAGCAGAAACGTTTAACGGCATACTCATAGACGCTAGCTCAGAGATGAAGTGACATACATGAAAACGCGGAGAGCTTTGATGAGTAGACCCTCTTATTATCTCGGGAAATACTGAAGACACAGACATCTTATTTACGTTTCTTAAGAAAATATTATAAATACGATGGAGCATCATCAAGATATGCAGTACTTCTAACAAAGATCTCCACTGGTATAGGAGTCTTTGG
>JAAHHJ010000203.1 GCA_010692425.1 Symploca sp. SIO3C6
TGGGAGATCGCCGCAACTAACAAACGAGTGTTGATAGTGGATTCAGACCCCCAAGGTAGCTGTAATCACTGGGCATCGGTACGACCGGAGGATCTAGAGTGTCCTATTGATATTGTCTCTATGCCTAGGAAAACGCTCCATAAGGACGTTCCACCATTTAGTGAACAATACGACCACATCATTATTGACACACCTCCTAGGACGGCAGCGATCACCCGTAGTGCCCTGGTAGCTGCCGATATTGCTATATGCCCTGTATCGCCCTCCAGTTTCGATCTAAGTGCTGTCCAGGAAACCCTAGCGATGATTGACGAACTCCAGTCAATGAAAGAGTTGAAGTGTTTCATTCTCATCACCCGTGCTGTGGTTCGATCTGTCCTGAGTGGTGAGATTAGGGAGGCGCTATCAGAGTACGAATTTCCGATTCTAGATAGTGTTCAGCATCACCGGATCGCCTATGCGGAAAGTGCAGCAGGGTACGCGGTACAGGAGATGGGACGGGATGGTGTGAGAGCTACTGCCGAGATGAAAGCACTATCCAAGGAGCTGCTGAAACGATTGGAGATCAAGAAATGGTAAAACGACGTAACCGCCTAGCCAAACCGCCACGGGCATTAGTTGCTGATGACGTAATCAACGAATTCATAGAAGCTGATGGAATTGATCCGGAGGCTATACCAGAGCGATCGCCCTCTCCAGTTTCCGAAGCTCAACCCGAACCACGGCCCGAACCAGAACCGGAACCGGAGGAACCCAAGCCCAAACGAAAGAAACAGGGAAAGCGTAGCAGTAAGGAGCATGATCGCCTTACCGTTTTGATTCGCAAAGACACCATCATCAAGCTGAAACAGTACGTCCTCACCGTTGACAAAATGGATATGTCTGATGTCGTTCAAGAAATCCTAGACGATTATCTAGGTAAACTCGATTAGGCATCAATACTCGCTAGCAGCTATAGACCGTCTACTTATTCATGGTGATAGTTGGTCTAAATATACATTGATGTATACACTGTCGAGACTATTTTTGGATGTAAAGACACCGCTGTGATATAGGCTCAAATTACTTCTATTTTGGGATGGCAATTATCACGATGAACACTTGTAACCGTAGAACTCGCAACCGTAGAATCCGCAACCGATCCGGTGAAACAGATACGATTTTGAAACGTGCTATGTTAGCCAATTCAGGTATTAATGCCGATGATGTCGATTCAGCTCCTACACCTATGCGTATGGGCGATGCGGGTAATTTCGTTCCTCCGGGCTACA
>JAAHHJ010000204.1 GCA_010692425.1 Symploca sp. SIO3C6
CGCGGATCGGCGGCCAATTCCTCGGTTTGCTACTGTCTGGGTATTACCGAAGTCGACCCGGAAACGTCCGATCTTCTTTTCGAGCGGTTTATTTCGGCGGACCGGCGCGAGCCGCCCGATATCGATGTTGATTTCGAACATGAGCGGCGCGATGAGGTGCTGCAATATGTCTATGAAAAATATGGACGGGACCGGGCCGGACTTGCGGCGGCCGTTATCACGTACCGAAGCCGGTCTGCTGTGCGTGAAACAGGCAAAGCGTTGGGCCTTTCAGAGGATGCGGTAAGCGCTGTATCGGCCAATATTTGGGGTTGGTCGAATGCGGCGGTGAGCGAGGCTGAAGCGAAGCGCGCTGGTTTAGAGCCGGATGATCCGCGGGTTAAGAATGTCTTAGAGCTTGCCGCTGAAATCACAGGGTTCCCGCGGCATCTCTCTCAGCATGCCGGCGGCTTTGTCATAACCCGCAACCGGCTTGATGAGACGATTCCAGTCCACAATGCCGCCATGCCCGGACGAACCATCGTTGAGTGGGACAAAGACGATCTTGACCAGCTTGGCATGCTGAAGATCGATCTTCTCGGCTTGGGCATGCTGTCATGTGTGCGGAATGCTTTTGCCTTTCTCCATAAATTTTATGGCGTCCAGCATTCCCTTGCATCAATCCCTCAAGATGACAGCGCCGTCTATGATATGATTTGCCGGGCCGACACGCTTGGTGTTTTCCAGATTGAGAGCCGTGCGCAAATGACGATGCTGCCGCGGCTGCGCCCGCGCACTTTTTATGATCTTGTGATCGAAGTCGCGATTGTCCGCCCGGGACCGATCCAGGGCGACATGGTGCATCCTTATTTGCGCCGGCGGCAAAAGCTGGAGGCCGTTTCTTACCCGTCTAAGGAATTGGAGAGCGTCCTTGGCAAAACGTTAGGCGTACCGCTTTTTCAAGAACAAGCCATGAAAATTGCGATCGTCGCAGCCGGTTTCACGCCAGGCGAAGCCGACCGGTTGAGAAGGGCTATGGCAACGTTCCGCAGGGTGGGCACCATCGGATCCTTTCAGCAGAAGATGATCGATGGCATGGTCAAAAACGGCTATGAAAAACAGTTTGCAGAAAGGTGTTTCCGCCAGATCGAAGGATTTGGCGAATATGGATTTCCCGAAAGCCATGCAGCCAGTTTCGCGCTTTTGGTTTACGTATCCTGCTGGCTGAAATGTCATTATCCGGATGTCTTTTGCGTTGAGATCCGGTCGGTCAAAGGGCATCAGTCG
>JAAHHJ010000205.1 GCA_010692425.1 Symploca sp. SIO3C6
AATGAAGTGAATTATGGAGAATTAAAATGTACGCTATCAAGGTTGAACTCAAATTAAATAATAAGGAGAGAACCAAGATGGCGCAACATGCGGGTTTTGCCAGGTTCGTCTACAATCATGGTCTTTACTTGATGCAGCAGTTAGACCATAAAGAGTACAAAGGTAGCTCTGGTAAAAAGATTAATGAAATCAAAAAGATTTTCACTGGTTTTACCAAAAAACAGCCAGAATTTGAATGGATTAACAAGCTGTCATCTAGAGTGTACCAAAACTCTTTTGCTAGCCTAAAGAACGCTTTCACTCGCTGGCACAAAGGATTAGGAAAAAGCCCTCAGTTTAAGCGCCAAAAAGATCAGCGTTCATTTACGGTTGATTCAAGTAACGGCAAGGTAGTCTTAGATACTGGTAAGCGGATAAAAATCCCCACATTGGGGACTTTCATGCTTAAGGAATCGTTACCTTGTCGCTACGTAACACAGACCTTTACTATCAGTGAAACAGCGGGCAGATGGTTTGTATCTTTCTCGGTAGATGCTCAAAAAGTACCGCCTTTAATGCATGAAGTAGCTGAGCCAGTGGGGGTGGATTTAGGTGTCAAATGCTTTGCCACCTGTTCCGATGGCTCCAAATACGTTGCACCACAGCCCTACCAGAAAGCGAAAACCAAGCTAGGGAAACAACAGTGGCGTAACAGAAACAAAGTATTAGGCAATCATCGGCTAGGTGTCAAGGCATCAAATAACGCTAAAAAGCACTACGCTAAGCTGGCTAAAATCCACGCTCATGTTGCCAACATCCGCAAGGATTTTTTGCACAAGACCACAACGGAGTTAGCCAAAAAATACGCTCTATTACACATAGAAGACCTAAACACCTCAGGCATGATCGCCAACCACAAGTTAGCATCAGCAATTAGTGATTTGGGTTTTTATGAGTTCCGTCGGCAGTTGGGCTATAAGCAAAAGCACTATGGCAATCAGGTAATGCTGGTGGATAGATGGTATCCATCATCGAAAACCTGTCATAACTGTGCCAATGTCCAGCCCATGCCACTTTCAGAGCGCACTTACGCGTGTTACCACTGTGGTCATGTTGTTGATAGGGACTTAAATGCCGCGCTTAACTTAGCAAGTGTGCCAATTGGTAAGTTAAAGCCATTAGAACCCTAGGCTATAGGGGGTTTGCCTGTGGACAAGTAGGAGCCGACTCCCTTGGTTGAAACAGGAAGAAAACA
>JAAHHJ010000206.1 GCA_010692425.1 Symploca sp. SIO3C6
TGAATCAGTTTGCTCGGGCGTTGGGCAGCAACCTCTATGGGGTTTTGGTGGAAACGTACAAGAATTTCACGCCCCCCGATATTAGAAGTGCTGAATTTTTAGAATTGCTCCATGCGTTGTATGTGTTGGAATATGAAAATGATGATTTGTGGTACGATTTGCATCCCCTGATTGTAGATTTGCTTCGTCGTCGTCGTCTGATTTAATGGATTAATCCTAAACAATCCTCTCTAACGCCCCCATGGCAAGGTTCCCGTGTATGCACAAGTGATTGAAAATAGAATTTACGTTTGGATTACCCCCTCTAACTCCCCCTTGTAAAGGAGGAGGACCGGAACTTCCCCCCTTTGCAAGGGGGGATTAAGGGGGGTGATGCAGAATTTTGAGCTGTAGCTAAATTGCCTCTATGCCCTGAGCCACCTTTATACCCATGCCTAGTCTGGATTTGGATAGCCTGAATCAACGTGAGTTTCGTAAATTGGTGTTGGCGATTAAAGCCAATCGGCAGCAGCTTGGGTTATTCCTGGCCATTTGTGATGATCGAAACTTACAAGCAGCCTTGATTAAGGGATATGAAACGGAACTGAACGCCATCGGGATCGCCCCAGTACAGACTCGGTTGGATGTGAAGCAACCCAGTTTGAAAACGGCGTTGACACGGCTAGTGGCGCAGAACGTGGTACAAACGGATGCGATGGTGACGGATGTGGTGGTGACGGATGTGGTGGTGACGGTGCTTAATGCTAATGAGCTGTTGGGGGTGCGGCTCACAGACGATATATCGGAGCAGGAGCGGTTTTTCTTGTCGTTGCAGTGGACGCGGGAAGCCTTGCGGCAGTTTCCGTTCCCCATTGTGATTTGGCTAACGGATCGGATGGCTACTCGCTTGTCTCAAGCTGCTCCCGATTTTTGGGGATGGCGTAGTGGCGTGTTTGAGTTTATAGCCCCTGCCCCAACAGGTATGGCACAATCTTCCACTGTGCCCACTTTTCAAATAAACGCAGCTCCCACCCTAGAGGAGCCAAACGCGGTTGATGATTTGCACCAACTAATTACGACCCTAGAACAAACCAGCCCAGAGTCACCGTTGTTAATCACGTTGTACAACACCTTGGGCGAAACTTATGAAGGCCAATATGCGTACAAGCAAGCGTTGGGCTATTACGAAAAAGCGTTAGCCTTGGCAGAAGCCAAAGGTGATCAAGATGGCCAAGCTCGATCTTTAAG
>JAAHHJ010000207.1 GCA_010692425.1 Symploca sp. SIO3C6
ACTTGCCTGATTCGTTAATCGCACAAACC
Organism: Symploca sp. SIO3C6; assembly: GCA_010692425.1. Classification (GTDB taxonomy): domain Bacteria; phylum Cyanobacteriota; class Cyanobacteriia; order Cyanobacteriales; family Coleofasciculaceae; genus SIO3C6. The sequence goes on from JAAHHJ010000207.1 coordinate 30, forward strand.
CCGGTTCATCCACGAGACTGTTCTCGGTTGCTTGTTGTGCGATCGCCCCATGGGATACTACACCAACACTTTTTTGACTTGCCCCAGTTTCTCCAACCGGGAGATTTGCTCGTGTTGAACAATACGCGAGTGATTCCTGCTCGCCTCTATGGACATAAGTTAAAGTCAGATGCAAGCGCCCATGGAAGGGAGAGTCAGCAGCAGCTCCATTCTCTAGAAATGGTGGCGAATAGTGCCCTGGTTGAAGTCTTTTTGCTAGAAGAAAAACAACCTAATCGATGGTTAACACTAGTGCGACCAGGGCGACGCCTACGACCAGGGGCCATTATCCAATTTGGGCCAACGTCCCAAGGAACCCTGGTCAAAGGTCATATTTGTTCCATTGATGAAGCAACAGGTGGACGGATCGTAGACTTTACCATTGAGTGTGCCGGGGATCATGATTGTGCTGGGAATGCTCCCTCTAAATCACTGTGGGAAGTATTACCGGAGATGGGAGAGGTTCCACTTCCTCCTTATATTTCCAATCCGGATGTCGATACTGAGCGCTATCAAACGGTATATGGCGATCGCCCTGGTGCGGTAGCAGCTCCAACAGCAGGACTACACTTTACCCCATCCCTCCTTCAACAGTTACAAGCGATGGGAGTTGCCCATACATTTATTACGTTGCATGTAGGGGTCGGTACATTTCGGCCTGTGGAATCTGGGGATATTACGACACACCAAATGCATGGAGAATGGATCGATGTCCCTCAGGCAACCGTCACAAAAATTGAGGCAACCAAACAACGAGGTGGACGGGTTATTGCTGTAGGCACAACGGCAGCCCGTGCCATTGAAGGGGCCGCAACAGGTAACCCATTAGCACCATTTCAGGGAAAAACCAATATTTTTATCTATCCAGGTTACCAATGGCAGATTATTGATGGATTGATTACTAATTTTCACTTACCTAAATCCAGCTTAATGATGATGGTAAGTGCTTTAATTGGACGGCAACGGTTATTGGATATTTATCAAGAGGCGATCGCACAACAGTATCGATTCTATTCCTTTGGAGATGCCATGTTAATCCTTCCCCACTAACTAAAGGATTGTATCTGTAAGGTGGGTAAAGTTTAACGGCGCTGCGAGGCACCAAGTACCTGACAACACCGTCTTAAAATATAAGCCTTAGTTTCG
>JAAHHJ010000208.1 GCA_010692425.1 Symploca sp. SIO3C6
GGCAACGGATAGACCACATCGCCCTCAATTTGCGGAGGCAGCACCCCGAGAGTTTTCGGTCCTTACACGTAACGTTGCGCAGATGGAGAGACCAAAGAGGATTGGGCGTTCACCAAATGTGTTCGGCTCAAAAAGTATGGGCGTAAGCGCTGAGTGATCGTCCATGAGCAGGCGGATTTAAGCGATACGCCTCGATTTTTACTCACCGATGCCCGACACTGGGAATCCACGCGGGTGATTCAAACCTGGAGTTATCGGTGGCCAATAGAGGTCTTTCATGAGTTTGCCAAGCAAGTTGTGGGTTTCGAGTCGGCTCAGATCCGCAATGAGCAAGCGGTTAAACGCCACTTTGCGCTAAGTTGCCTATCGCAGTCGTTCTTGCAGAATGCGGCGTGTTCAGGGCAACAATCAGAGAGATTTAGCTTTGCAAACCGAACGCAAAGTATTGGCCAACGGCTCTACACCATCACTCGTCAAGCGGTGGAGCAAGTGTTGAGATTGACTGAACAGTTGTTGAACCAGGGGCATCCTTTGGAACATATTTTGGAGGTGATGATACCCACCTAATGGACATCGCTAAGATTGCTGTCTAGATGCGTTGGTCAAATCAAAGCGTCACAGTTTGTACTGGGCTACTGAACTGGGGTGAGAGTCCAAAAACTACCAAGTCGTGTATTCAGCGTTCCCATCGTCCTTTATCGACCCAACCACAAGACATTTCGTTGGCCTAGAAGAGGGGCTAACGATCAAGAGAGAATGCCAGTTTTCGGCAACCCATATTTTCGAGGTCAAATTCTCTAGATTAGGATAGTTGTTCAGAGGAGGGTTCGGGTAGGCCAATGTTTAGTTCCATTGCCTACTCTCTGGGTTCAAATTATCTTTGGTTTGGCAAAACGTAACAAAACGGTATGTGATCGATGACTGATGATGTATTGCTTACTGCTCCAGGAATCACAACCGATCGCGTCAGCTCAATGGTTAATGTCACCGGATCAATGACCTTAATGCGGGTTCCCGATGGTACATAGTCCTGATTGACAAAATCTCCTGTCTGCAACAACTGAATATTGGTTACTTCGGTTACTGTCGTAGAACCCTGCGCAAATTTCCCTTGTACTGAACCATTCAAAATTACGTAGTATTGAGAGTTTTCGGGCTTTCTAGAGTCGGACCGGCGCATCATAATCGCCTTGGTTAAATATTCCGCTCTG
>JAAHHJ010000209.1 GCA_010692425.1 Symploca sp. SIO3C6
TGGAAAGCAATCTGGGGTTTCGTCTTAAAATACAAGCTAATTGGATAAGGCAGAATGACATTCAATGCACAACACACGGGTCTGTATGGATTACAGGCATCACAAATTGTATATTTGGAGCATGACGATCATCGCCTATATGTGGAACTGATTCAAATTATTCAAGAGCGACAAATGGGTTGGCTTAGGCCACTATGCTTCCGCATCCCCATATCCCAAACAGTATTAGACATCAATCACCTCAACCAGACAGAATACAGTGACGGACGCTCGTATATCCTCTACGATATGCGTCAGAGCGCTGATCTCTTATGGTCACTATCAGACTGTAGAACAGCTCTAGATACTGACGTCATCCCGCTTTTATCCCACCTTGGGCCAGAACGAACCTCTCTGTCAGACCAGGACGCTGCCCGTCAAATCCTAAATCAGTTCATCAAAAAAATGTGGGATGGCCAATGCAAGGATAAGCCCCCTAGCTAATCTGCCTCAGTATCTGCCTCAGTAGTAGATAGAACACCAGTAGAACACCCTGAAATGAGCACTGAGGTATTTGCCTATTGTGGCTTGGCATTATATTTGCCTACTCCAAACAATCAGCCCCATTGAGCACCTAAATCCAGGCAGTAGGAACCAGTCGAACCCGCCCTGCATCCATTTCAGCCATTAATAGTTCCAATGCCTCGTACTCAACCTCAGACACATAACCCTGTTGAGTAAGGGCCGTATTAATCTTTTTCTCAATATCTGGGGTTAGTTGCCTGATATATAAGGCTTGCTCAACGAGATGTCGAATCACATTTGTCGTATTCATCACAATGTTCTCTCTCAACATGACAGAAGGGCTTATCACTAATATCCAAATTCTCTGCGGAGCGCTTTCCTTCTGAGGTGACCTAATTTGTCAAACCCAGTGATTCTCATCACTAAATACCCTGATTGTCTTCAGAACGATTGAAGATATCAAACATGCGATTGTGGGAACTCTAGCCTTGAGAGGCAAGGCCAGAGAGACAGATAAGACGATCCCAAAGAGAATCTACAAATACGTAGAGGCTTCTTATAAAGTCTTAGTGAAGGTTCCACGCCAACATATAAAGCTCTACTATTTGGTGTCCCTATATACTTCTTCTTTTCTCAAACTACTGAAAACTGGAGAACGTATCGGTTATCTGTCTATTGTTCGTAGCAGTTGGAAGGTACACTA
>JAAHHJ010000021.1:0-36465 GCA_010692425.1 Symploca sp. SIO3C6
TAAAGACCATGATTGTAGACGAACCTGGCAAAACCCGCATGTTGCGCCATCTTGGTTCTCTCCTTATTATTTAATTTGAGTTCAACCTTGATAGCGTACATTTTAATTCTCCATAATTCACTTCATTCTAGACTACTTAACCTGTTTTTTGGTCTCTACAATCTAGCCCCTCAATTTTCTACAGCTTTTATCAGGCTTGAGCAGGTTTTAGCAGGTTTTTCGCTATCTATTAGCTGCTCCTATCTGGGCGTGTGGGGTGTGGGGTGTGGGGTGTGGGGTAACTTTGACGGATTTCATAATTCTTTACGTAGAGCCATTTATCGAAATTAATATGGGTCAAATACCCCACCGTCACTTGCGGTGCATAAAATTAGTTAGGGTCAAATCCCCATCCAATTTGTCTGGAGCGTCTGGTGTGTCCGGTGCGTCTTTAATGGCAAGTCCCTTAGTTGCTAATCCGAGCGCGAAAATACTTCCTATATAACTCACAACTAGCGGTGACAGCATTACCTTTGAGAGTAACTAATCCCATACTGTGCAGCTTAAAAGCTAGCATTTGTTCTAATTCTACTGGTGTATTGGCTTTGACAACTTGTCCATAGGCTGCTGCTAACCCAGGATGTTGTTGTAGATTCCCCAAGTGCCGATGCAAGTGTCTACCATAGATTCCTGAGTCTGTGGCTGCGTTTTGTTGTAATTCCTCCCAACTTAACTCCTGCTGTGTCAGATGATATAAAGCAAGTCGCACAAGATAGGGATGTCCGCCCAATAACTGCATCAACTGTTCTAAATCTTGGGGTGATAAGTAAAGTTCCTGACGACGGGCTAAATCGAGTACCTGTTGTTGGTTAAATGGCGGTAAGTCAATTGCTAGACCAACATTGAAAGGCGATTGATTTGTATCTAAAGGTAGATAAACTTCTGTGGAATGGACAATGAGCAACCGTAGTTTTTGCCACAGTTCGCTTCCCAGGGAACCGTATGCAGCTTCTTCATACCAAGAGCGTAGTAAACTAAAGAAGTCTTCGGCAATTTCGGCATGGGTGAATACTTGATCAACTTGATCTAAGGCTAATGCTAGAGGTGTGTCAATTTCTGGCAATAAACAGTCTTCAAAGTAAGCGGTACAGTTGCTTTTGCTACCATAGGTATCACTCCAATAATCATCAATTTGGTGCGGTAGCCGCAACTGGCGGGCAACGGCAGCACAAAACCATTGCAAGAATTTCTTCAAATTGCTAAAAACCTCAAAATCTGCACGCTGCAAATTCAAGGTAACAGTGCGAAAACCCTGCCCTCTAGCGTAATCTAGAGTGTAGAGCATCAGAGAGGTTTTACCCATCTGGCTGGGGGCTTTAATGCGAATTAGTGCTCCAGGTTCTTCCAGCTTTTGGCAACATTGCTCTTCAATGGCTTGCCGTTTGACATAAAAAATTGAAGTAGGAGAGACTAGTCGGTCTGGAGAGTCTAGCTCTACTGGTAGTAGTGGATAGGCTCCGCCCGTTGGATTAGATGCTGTTGATGTCGTGTTAATTAATAAAGACTGGTAATTATTTTGTGGAGATGCTCTGTGGTTTTTCTGCTTCTGTGGTACACAATTCCCGGACTCCCTAGAAGCTGCTAGTTGCGTTAACACAGCTACCAGGTTGTGTTTACTCACTTTTTCCCCTAAAGCTTCTGAAAGTAACTTCCATAACCTTGGTCCGACGTTGTTTTTCAGATACTCGTGATTGTAAGAACTCTCTAGTGCTATTTCCTGATAAGTTTTACCTAACCAAGAACCCTGCAGCACCAAAACCTCGATATTACTCAAGTGTTTAGAACTATGGGCAAACAACGCGGAATCAGCAATTTGAATTGCCAGGTCTAACTGTAAAGTACTATGCATTTAAATCTTATCAATTCATTACATGGTTATCAATACATGCCCTTGAATCATGAAAAACAAAAAAAATAACTAATTTGATATTTGGCAATCTATATTGATTAACAAAGCCTTATATGTATAATTTGATAAAGGATGTATTAACAGTCATTTTACATCTATTTCGATACATATTATGACTAACTTTACTAAGCTAGCACCGAACTGGTCTTGGTTAGTGATCATAGCTTAATTGGTTAATTTTGCAATTAATCAATTTGTTGAAGAGTAAGATTTTTGTAAATTGTAAAAACATGCTGTTAATTTACAATTCAACCCTTCAGAACGGAGATTAAGCAATGAAAAAATTAGGTTTCCAGCCTCTGTAGATGATATTGGCGAATTATTTATTCATATCTGAAGCAATAATTGTGCCGTTGCTCCTACTACAAAATTTAAAGGTTTGTCTTTACTAGTAAAGAATTCTTAAAAGCTTCAGAATATTGAGTAGTGTTTCGCCAACATCACATCTCTCCTTATACCCTGTGGAAGAGAGAGCAAGCTTAGCAGGGATAGAATCCGATGATAACTCATAGGCTAGCCAATGGAGCAAGATACCCCGCGCTCTGCCCATAGGGCAGCGTCGGGAGTACGTCACAGAGCCATTTAGCTGTGAATGCAACCAGATATAATTTCCTTTCGACTACCTCTGTTGACCATTGGGTCTCATCTGTACTATAGGATTTTCTACAGCCTCTCGGTATTGTTGAACACTATCACTGTAAGCAATTGGCAGCACACTCTCAACGTTTTCATGGGGACGAGGAATAATTACCCAGGACTCAAGAGTAGCACCATAGGACTTTTCCACTGCCGCAATCCCAGCATCCATAGCTGCTTTAACTTCAGATACATCGCCCCTAATATTAACTGTAAAGCGAGCACTTCCAACTCTAATATACCCGACTAAGGTAACTCTGCCAGCTTTGACCATTGCATCAGCCGCTGCTAGTACGCCTGGAAAGCCCTTTGTTTCAAGGGAACCCACTGCCTGTAGTGCCATTGCAATCTCCTGAATTTTGTTGAATTATCTGAAACCGAACATTAATTGTACGAATTTTCGCTGTCCCTTTTGAGGCAAATGCCGATGATTTTTAACTTCTGAGATATTTGCTCTAGTTTTCCTTACTTTGCCTCCATCCAATTTTGCCCCCCATGGACATCAACTACTAGCGGCACCCTTAATTTAAGAGCTGATTCCATGGTCTCTTTAATTTTTGATCGCAACTGTTCCCATTCCTCTGGAGGAGTTTCCAAGACCAATTCATCATGAACTTGCAATAGTAAACGTGTCTGATATTGTTGTAACAATGAGTGCAATTTTACCATTGCAATCTTAATAATATCAGCACTTGAACCTTGAATTGGAGAATTAGCTGCTGCTCTTAGTAAACCAGCATCGTAGGCACTTAGCCCTTTTAATTTGTCAAGTTTAATATCCTCTGGTTTACTGCCTTGCAGGCGTCGAAGAGTCTCACTACTAAAGTTGAAATAGCGGCGGCGTCCCAAAATAGTTTCCACATAACCTTGGGCAATTGCCTCCCGTTTCACTTTCTCTAGATAAGCAAAAATCTTGGGATAGCGTTGGTTCAAACGATCTATGAACACTTTACCTTCAGAGGGGCTTACCTTTGCTTCCCGCGCGAACCTGTGGGCTCCCATGCCGTAAATCACGCCGAAGTTAATCACCTTACCCAAACGCCGTTCTTCGGAGGTAATATTTTCTTGATCAAACAACATTTGGGCAGTAAGTGTGTGTACATCTGCCTGAGTCTGGTAAGCCTTAACTAAAGCTGGCTCTTGACAAAGGTGTGCCAAAATCCGCAACTCAATTTGGGAATAGTCAGCTGTTACCAATAACCAACCACTTTCTGGGATAAAAGCTTGGCGAATCTGGCGACTAAAGGCTGTACGAATCGGAATATTTTGCAAGTTTGGATCAGAAGAGGAAAGACGCCCTGTGCTAGTAACTGCCTGGTTAAAATCAGTGTGTACCCGCCCAGTATCTGAGCGCACCAATTTCGGGAGGGCATCTACATAAGTAGACTTCAGCTTAGAGAGAGTGCGGTGTTCTAGAATAAAATCAATAACTGGATGTTCACCTTGCAACTTTTCTAAGGTCTGATGATCCGTAGAATAACCAGTCTTAGTTGGACGGGACTTCCTACGGTCTAATTCAAGTTTCTCAAAAAGTAACTTACTCAACTGTTTAGGAGAACCTAAGTTAAATTCTTCCCCAGCATGTTGATAAGCTTGTGCCTCAATTGCCTCTAAGTCCTTCTCCAGCTGTTGCGAGAATTGCTCAAGGTAAGCTTGGTTAATACTGATGCCCTGGTATTCCATCTGGGCTAATACTGGTTCAAGGGGTTGTTCTACTTCTATCAACAGCTGGTGTAGGGCAGGGAGAGTCTCTAACTCTGCTCGGAGTTTGGGAAGTAGATGGAAGGTAGCATAGGCATCCATACCACAGTAATCTGCTACTTTCTGAATTTTAAGATCAGCAATAGTTTTGCCCTTGCCAATTTCTAAAGACTCGTAACTTTGCGACTCGATGCCCTGCAAGTAGCGCTGGGCGAGACTATTGAGATTATGGCTATGATCTGGATGGAGTATATAACTTGCCAGCATAGTGTCAAATACCACCCCAGCCAGTTTGATCCCTTGAGATAACAGCACCAAACGGTCAAATTTAGCGTTTTGCAATACCTTGGGATAGGTTGTACTCTCTAGAATGGGGCGCAAAGCTTCCAAAACAGTTTCTGGATCTAAATTGTCACCATCTGTATGAGCCATGGGAATATAAGCAACTTCTACATTTTCCTTGAGTTCCTCATTGGCTTGAGGAGCTCTTAGGGGTAGTTGCCAACAACAGCCAATTCCCACTAGTTGGGCATCCCTTGGCGTTAAAGAAGTTGTTTCCGTATCCCAGGCAACAGGGAATGCAGAGTCTGTACACTTTTCCAGTTGCTTGACTAGCTGATTTAGCTTAGCTAGTGTATCAATGATTTGAGCTTGAAAGGGAAGTTTGGTAGAGACCTGCTGCTGGAATGCTTCTGTTTCTGAAGCATTCCAAAAGGACAAAGTTTCATCCAAAGTATCCCAAGAGTGAACCTCTGTTTGCTCATCTGTTTGAGCTCTACCACCAAATACGTGCTGAAGTTGCTCAATTTTGTCCAAAAAAGACTGAAACTCTAACTTTTGTAGGAGGGGTTTAAGGATTTCTGTATCAAAACCCTGAAGCTTACTGGTTTCTAAATCAAAGTTGACAGGAGCATCAAAGGCTAACTGAGCCAAATAGCGAGATTTGTAAGCATCTTGTTTCCCAACCTCCAGCTTTTTCTTAACAGCGCCTTTAACTCTCTCTAGAGAAGCGTAAATGTCGTCAAGGGAGCCATACTCGTTGAGTAACTTGACTGCTGTTTTGTCTCCAATTCCTTTGACACCAGGGATATTGTCAGATTTATCACCGCAGAGGGCTTTGTAATCGACAACCTGACTGGGTGAAATGCCAAGTTTATTTTTAACCTCTTGGGAGCTAAACTCCGTGGCACTAGCAACACTACCCCTTTTAAAAGAGGCGCCACTCATATACAAAACCGTGATTTCCTTTTGAGGATCAATTAATTGAAATAAGTCGCGATCGCCGGTTAAGATTTTAACTCGATAGCCTTGGTGGCTGGCGTAAGCAGCTAAAGTTGCCAAAATATCGTCTGCCTCATAACCAGCAGAGGTAACTACTGGCACTCTCAATGCCGCCAGCAGCAGTTGGAGATTTTCTACATCAGGGATAAAATCTTCTGGTGTCTCTTGTCGATTAGCTTTATATCCATCGTCAGCTTGGTGGCGAAAGGTAGGCTCTTTCGTATCAAAGGCAACTGCTATCGACTGTGGTTGCTCTGAGCCGATTACTTCTAAAAGGGACTTGAGAAATCCAAAACAAGCGCTAGTAGGAATTCCTGTGGTTGTTCGTAATCCTCCCTCCCGACTTTTGATCAAGGCATAATAAGAGCGAAATGCCAAAGAATGACCATCAACTAGGATTAGTAGAGGTGCCGTTGTCGGTAAAGCGTTAGCGGCGGTTTGGGTATTAGGGGAAGAATTTGATGGGAGCATAGCTCCATTTTATCACGCTGTCTAAATTAGGAAGAGTGTTCATCGCTCATTGTTGATTGTTCATTGGGGATGTATACCACAACTGCCCTTATACAAACCTAATGAACCATGAGCCATGAACTATGAACCATGAACTATGAACCTCTGAAATCAATATTGTTCATTATGAGCAGTTCGATCAGTAACAAACTGATACAAATTCCTAAATCTCTAGTAGTCTGCCTAAACAATAATGCTTGGTAAACAAAGACTCCGGAGACTCCGGAGATTGATGACTAGACCAACTTTAGTGTACCCATTACCAGACAGGAACTTTCGAGAGCTATTTTTCTTCAAGATCACTTAAGGGTAGAACTGGTAGGAATTGTGGTCGATTTGTCAATCAGTTGTTACGATTTGCAATATATAATAGTTATAACTGACATGGTTCGCTGATACTGTGCCCTCACAAAACAAGGGCTTTCGTGACCAAATACTACCTTTCATTTATCTAGGAGTTAGGTATGTCTCATTCAATCGAACTGTCTCTCGAACAAAAATTCAATATTCGCTCCTTTGAAACTCAGGTTCAGCAAATGAGCCGTGAACAAGCACAGGACTGCTTAATCAAGCTCTATGAGCAAATGGTGGTTCGTGAAACCATGTATAAGGAGTTTCTAAAGCACGAATGGGGAATAGGGTCAAGTGCTCGTTTTGAGTCTTAGTAGCCTTATATTTTGCTGAGCGACCTCTGTCTCTTGCTCTTCTCCAACAAGGAAAGGAGCTGGGGGTGATGGGGCGTTAACTCAATCTCGATAGCACCAATTTCCTAGTAGAGTATATATAACATTTAACTTTGTTCAAATTGATCACACAAAAAGCTCTGAGTTTTAGGGAACAGAGATATAGGTAAGAAGATCAAATTTGTCTGAGTTAAAAAAATTGCGATCAAAGTTTTAGAGAAAGCGAAAACCCATGTGCAACAAGCTGTGGGATGAAAATCTAAGCCTGTAGTATTTAAGCTTAGTTGATCAGTTTTTAGATTTAGATAGTTGCCAAAGTGCTATGGGTTAACGTATGCCACAAGAACTGTGCTATAATCTAGCTGGTAGAAGCAAAAGCATATGTTTAAGCGTTGCCTAATCTGCACCGATTTTTCTGACGGTTTACATCGGCTTGTAGAATTTGTTCCCAGCTTGGCTACAAGCGGTATTAAACAGATTATTTTCCTACATGTAGTCCCTCTGTGGGAAGAGGGTGAAATTCCTCGCATAGATGAAGAGGCAATATCAGCAGCCCGCAAACGCTTTGAAGAGGGTTTGAAAGACCTACCTGAAGATGTAGAGGTAAGCATAGAAGTTGTTTCTGGGCCTCCCGTTGATGCTATTTCCAAAGTTGCTCACAGCTATAAGGCTGATGTAATCCTGACGGGTACCTCTACTCGCAATTTATTGAAGGAGACGCTATTTGGTAGCACAACCACAGCACTGGCAAAAGCTAGTGTGACACCACTGTTAATCCTGCGCCCGGAACTAGTTTCCACTTACACTCGTGAAGAACTGAGTCTACGTTGCCAGCATCTGTGGCGATATTTGTTAATTCCCTATGATGGGAGTGACTCCTCCAACTATCTTCTGCAAAAAGTTAAAGAGTATGCTGAGAATCAACCAGACCATTCACTGGTACATTGTATGCTCGTGTGGGTAGTGGAAGAAGGGGGGCGTAGAGAAATACCCAAAGATTATCAGATTCAAAAAGCCCAGGAAAAACTAGAACTAGTCAAAGCAGAGTTGACACAACCGGGCTTGCAGGTAAATACACAAGTGAGACTAGGAGATCCATTTACAGAGATTTTGGATATCGCTTTAGTACATGATATAAGTGCGATCGCAGTTTCTTCTAATACCCTAGGGAAAATCAAGGAATGGTCAGCCCGTAGCTTTGCTGGCGAGTTGATACGCCGCTGTTGGTTCCCGATTCTCTTCTTCCCGCTACGAAAGTGACATACTCCCCTCCTAACCCTACGGGTATAAAAGAGGCTTCTAAAGAATCACTTCTTTAGCTTCGGAGGTTGCTCTCTTGCGAGATTTCGACACTTGCCTAGATTGAGTTTCCTCAACCCCCGGTAGGGCGTGTACAGGCAGTTTCCACAGGTGTGCTTGACCTACCAGAGGAAACCTCCGGATGGATCACCCAAGCCCCCTCTTTGTAGATCAAACCTAATTCTTAATTATAGCAAAAATTTTAGCAACTTTTCCACTAAGGTATAGTGTTCACTTATCCTCAAAGTTTGAGCCATCTCCAAGACAAGGTGAAATCTCTGGTGTCAGAATAAAGGTAATCGAATTCAGAGGAATAACCTTGCCTGATATTAATCCAAACACTATAGAACTAGTTAAATCCACAGCTCCTCTGCTGAAAAAACATGGTAAGCAAATTACCACTCGCATGTATGAAATCATGTTCCACAACCATCCAGAGGTTAAACAACAATTCGATTTATCATCTCAAGCCAATGGTTCTCAGCCAGCAAAGCTAGCTACAGCACTTTTTAGTTATGCTACACATATAGATGATTTGGAGAGTTTGAGCTCTATGGTGGAGACGATTGCCCATCGCCATGTCAACACTCATGTGCAACCAGAGCAATATCCCATAGTCGGAGAGAGCCTGCTACAAGCAATCAAGGAAATCTTAGGTGAAGCAGCAACAGAGGAAGTGATAGCGGCATGGACACAAGCTTATCAGGCATTAGCAGAAGTCTTCATCAACAGAGAAGGTCAAATCTACCAAGAACAATCTGGTTAATGGTTACGGAAAAAAACTAATGAAATTCTATCCTCAAAGCGAATCCTTTTATTGGCTTTTTTTCTACCCAAAATTAACTTGAGATCAACCGTCTAATTCTAGCTGAGCAAAATATAAAATAAAATATTAGGTAGACCCATGACTGAATTGTAACCCAGCAATATAAAAATTTAGAAAGAAATTGGCAGCTTACAGGCAGTCCAATTACAATTTCCTTTACTAAAAAGCTATCCGCCCATGAACCTTGCCAAAATAGTCCAGCCAGTCGGTAAACATTGACCACGAGGTGTCAGATATCGACTTCGCCAACTTATGATTTTTCACCATGTTGCACACTTTCTGTGTCCTCGTAGACTACCATATCGTTAGATTGGATTAGCGCTTCTGCTGTTTTTATAGCAAAATCTTTACGCTGGCTACTTACCTTGAAGTGCGCTCTACCTAGAAACTTAATGGCCTTAAGTCGATTCTTTGAGCCTTTTACTCTTGCAGATTTCCGTCGCTGCCTTCTTTTTAGTCTCAGTTCTGATTTCCTTAAGTAACGAGGGTTGTTGACAACCTCGCCGTTACTATCGGTGTAGAACTCTTTAATTCCTAAATCTGAAGTTCACCCGTTCATATGTACTACGTATGCCTTTGAAAGGCTGTCGTCTTCAGGGATACGGTGATTTGAACTAGTACTTTTGTACCCATGTAATCTCTAGATTTGCTGAAAATTTAGGGAGGTCAATTTCGGTTATTATGTAGTCATGTATATAGAGCGTGTTCCCAACAGAAATTCTCCCTCTGCTGTCCTCCTGCGCGAGTCTTATCGTGAGGGAGATAAAGTTCGTAAAAGAACTGTAGCTAACCTATCTAAGCTACCAGATGAAGTCATAGACAATCTACGTATTGTTCTCAAAGGAGGGGTAGCTATTGAGAATTATGGAGATGCTTTTCAAATTACACGTAGTCTTCCTCACGGTCATGTTGCTGCCGTTTTGGGGACTATCAATAAACTGAAACTGCCCGCGCTAATTGACTCCAAATACTCCAGAAATCGCTCTCTTATCTTGGCAATGATAGTGGCAAGGATCCTGGATCCGCGCTCTAAATTAGCCACAGCTAGGGGACTAAACCAAGAGACTTGTTTCTCTTCATTGAGTAAATTATTAAAACTAGAATATGCTGATGAAGATGAATTATACAAAGCTTTAGATTGGCTGTTATCCAGACAGGAAGAGATTGAAAATCAATTAGCTAACCAGCATTTGTCAGAGGGAAGTTTAGTTCTCTATGATGTCAGTTCTAGTTATTTTGAAGGCAAGAGATGTCCTCTAGCAAAGTATGGTTACAGTCGTGATAAGAAGAAAGGTAAATTACAAATTGTTTTCGGCTTATTGTGTAACCAAGAAGGCTGCCCAATTGCTGTAGAAGTCTTTTCAGGAAATACCAACGACACCGAGACTTTAGAAAAACAAATAGAGAAAGTACGTTCTCGCTTTGGACTCAGGCGAATGGTGTGGGTGGGTGACAGAGGCATGATTACTCAAACCCGCATCAATCAAGAGTTAACAGCCACAGAAGGTATCGATTGGATTACAGCTTTAAGAGGAAGTCAAATTCGGAAACTAGCTGAGGTTGAAGTGATTCAGCTCGGATTATTTGACCAAACTAATTTAGTAGAACTAGAATCATCTTTTTATCCAGGAGAAAGATTAATCGCTTGTCGTAATCCGATAGTAGCTCAATCTAATCAACTCAAACGAGAACAATTATTACAAGCTACGGAAAAAGAACTTGAGTCGATTGTGGCAGCAACGAATAGAGAAAAAAGAGCTTTGATCGGAGCGGATAAAATTGGCTTGAGAGTGGGAAAAGTTATCAATCGATATCAAGTGGGTAAATTTTTTAATCTAGAGATTACTGAAACTAGCTTCTCTTATTCACGTAAGAAGGATCTACTCTCGGTTGAAGCAGCATTAGATGGTTTGTATGTGATTCGTACTTCCGTAGATGCCCAAATTTTAGATGCTCCTGCTACAGTGAGAACTTATAAGAATCTCTCGGTAGTTAAGCAGGCTTTTCGTGCTTATAAAACCATGGATTTGAAAGTACGACCCATCTATCACCATTTAGAGCATCGGGTCAGAGCACATGTGTTTTTATGTATGCTAGCTTACTATGTTGAATGGCACATCAAGCAAGCTTTAACACCGATACTTTTTGTAGAAGTCGAATCAGAACTTGCCCTTTTGGCAAGTTCTGATGTAGTTCCTCAGGCAAAACGTTCAAAAAAAGCTTTATCGAAAGCTCGTAAACAGAAGACACCAGATAATTTACCTGTACACAGCTTTTCAACAATGATGGCGGATTTAGGGACAATTACCCTCAATACTATTAACACCAGAATAGAGGGTAAAGATATTACCTTTGAGAAAATTACTCAACCGACTCCCCTTCAACAAAAGGCAATAGAATTACTGAATGTTTCTCTCGTTTGTACCCAGTAAAGGTGACTTCCAAAATCCTGAATTACTCACCCAGCATAGGTTGTGCTGTTTTGTCAAAGTGGAACCTCAGCTATAACTTTGTCAATTGGGGAGCTGGAATTCTCAAGAGTTTGAGAATAAGGTTTAGTTAAATACCCTAAATTCAAATCTGGTAGATTTTATATCGAAAGACTTAACTGAGAACCATTTTGAGTTTTACTAACTTCAATTCGTGTCTGAAATGCCTCTTTAAACTGAGGCATGTGCGTTACTGTCAGAATACAGGAAAACTCGGAAGCGATCGCATTAATTGCTGCAATCAAGCGCTCACATCCTGCACTATCTTGTGTCCCAAAACCCTCATCCACAATCAGCATTTGTAAAGATGTCCCTGCCCGTTGCGCCAGCAGTTTTGCCAAGGCAAGGCGAATGGAAAAATTAATCCGAAATGCCTCCCCACCGGAATAAGTTTCATAAGGTCTAGTGCCACTAGCGTCAGCTATTAAAATATCGAGCGTATCAATTAATTTAGTAGTTTTTTTAGAAGCACGACGCCCTGCTCTTTGGGTGACAATTTGAACATGTAACTGATTACCAGTCAGTCTTGTCAAAATTTGATTAGCCTCAGCCTCCAATTGTGGCAAAACATTCTCAATCATTAGCGCCTGAATACCATTCTTACCAAATGCCTGGGCTAATTCCTGGTAAACTATAAACTGACGTTGGAAATGTTGTAACTCTTGCTGTTGCTGTGTATATTGCTCTTGTAGAGCAGCCAATTGAGTCAATCGTTGTTGCAAACTTCCCTGCTGAGATAATTGTTGGTCAAGTTGCCGCCTGCGGTGCTGTATCCGCGTTTCCAAAACTTGGATTTCCTGCGTCGGGTCTGGTTCTTGTTCTAATTGCTTGAGAATACCATCAAGTTGTAAACTAATTGCTTTTAGTTCAGAGTGTCGCCCTGCTAAGGTTTGAGTAAGGGACTCTATACTTTGGCAAATTTTTGGGTATTGCTGCTGGGCAGACTGGAACTCCTGATAACGCAACTGCCAGGATTGGGCTTGACGTACAGTCGCCCGGAGTTGGTTGTGTTCTGTTAAGTTATAGTCAATATCTTGGAGCTTCTGTTCGAGGGCTTCAATCTTTCGCTTTAGTTGAGAATTATTTTGTAGCGATTGTAATGAGGCTTGGAGAGCATCAAGCTGTCCTTGAATTTTAGGCTTGGAAGCGTCAATTTTACGCTGACGCCGCTGTGCTTCTTCGATCTTAGCACTACGGATTTCTGCCCAGCGCCAACGGTCTACCTCACTTCTAACCAGAGCGTGAGTTTGTTCATCATAATCGAGCTGTTGCAATTGACCTTCAAGTTGCTGTAGTTCTTCCCGTAAATCTACAGCATAGACATCATTATCAAGAGCTTGCTCAATTTGCTTTTTTTCTTCGGAGACTTCATAGAGTCGATCATATACATCATCTGTAGCTTCAAGCCGTGCTTCTAATTGCCCCCGTTGCTCTCGCAACTCTTCATAGGGAGCAAGTGTCCGAGAAAGCTGAGCATACTCCTCCCGCAGCACCTGTAGCTCTCGTTCACAAGTTGCCAGTTGCTCCCGCACCACCCAGAATTGATCTTGGACTTGTTTGTGTTCTTGAGTCGTTTTCTCAATAACGTGATTACCGTGGGCTTCATCTAGAGGTTGCTCACACAAAGGGCAAATTGCGTCCTGTGCTTGCAGCATTTTTATTTTTTGCGTTAGTTCTCCCAACTGTTGTTGATAACGGCGTTGGTTTTCTTGTAAGCGTTCCTGAAAACTACGGCGCTCAAGTCCTTTCTCCTGCACTCGCTGCTGGTAAACGCGTCTTTTCTCAAGTTCTCCAATTTCTGCATCCACAGATAGACACTGCCGCCGTAGCTGAGGGGTTGTTGCCACTTGAGCAGACAACTGACTTTCAGAGGAGCGCAATTCTTCTAAACGAGTAGCCAAACGGGTTTGAGCTAAATCAAGTTCTCTAGTAATCGAGTTACGCCTCTGTAGCAGTGGAGATACATGGAGTTGTAGACTATCGAGTTCAGAAAGGCGTCTACGAAGCTGCTTGAGCTTTTCCAATGCTGTTGCCACTTCTCCTGAGCGAGCTAAAGTCTCCTGAATTTCTTGCTCTTGTGGCTGCAATGCCTCTAGTTCAGCTTGCTTTTGTCGAATTTGAAGCCTAATTTCATTAACTTGCTGCGTTAACTGCTGTTGTAATTGCTGTAATTGTTGTTGGTTTTGTTGATAAACCTGAAACTTCGAGGCGAAAACTTCCTCTTGCTCTTGCAGTTGTATGTATTGGGAATAACCAATGTTGATTTGCTCTTCTTGAGACAAGAGCCCACACAGCTGCTGTTTGTGAGCTTCTGTGGCGGTGACTTCTTGCTGGAGACGATCGCAATCTGTAGATAGGTTTTGATGTTGTTGCCTGACAAAGGTTAACTGTTGTTGTTGGCAGCGGCGCTGATGCTCGAGAGCTTGTAGTTTTTGTAGTTGCAGAGTGTCTGCTTCTTGCTCTTGCTGCAGCTGTTTTAGGGTATTCTCAAGGGTAGCCTGATTTTGAGTTATGGTGCCCCGTTCCTCGAGCTGCTTAGCAATTATTTGCAAGCTTTGGGACTGCTGTTGAGCTTGACCCTTAAACTGTTTTGAAAAATCCTTAGCTTGCAAAGCCAACTCTTCATATTGGTCGAGTTTTAGTAAGTCTGCCAGAATTTGTTTACGCTCATTGGGACGCCGCAACATAAACTCATCAGCTCGACCTTGACGCAGGTAAGCTGAGTTGATAAATGTGTCGTAATCCAATCTGAGATGATGCAAGATCAACTGCTGGGTTGCTTTAACCCCTTTCTCCGTTAGAGACACAAAACCATTGGGCGTCTGGACTTGAAATTCCAGGGAACAACCCTGTCCACGATTGCGAACCCGAATCACGCGATGAATAGCACTGTTATTCTCAAATATAAAATCAACTCGGACATCTTTAGCCCCAGTATTAATCACATCATCTTCCGAAGCAGCGCGGCTTTTGCCCCACAGTACCCAGGTAATTGCTTCTAGGAGAGAAGATTTGCCAGCACCATTAGGACCGCAAACACAAGCAGTATGGAGACCTCGAAAATTGAGGGTTGCCTCACGGTAACTGAGGAAGTTTTTCAGAGTTAGTTGCAGGGGAATCATGCAGGCTACAATGCCATTGTTTTAATCAGTAACTATTAGTAAAGAAGCACTGTTGCCTAGTTTATACACGCTACTATAAGCTTTCCAGACTTTAAGGTTCAACATTTACAAATATTAATAATTAAATTCAATTTAACCCTAGGAGCCTCCACTTCTCCCCTGAGCAACCCCTATTCCTCTATGAAAATCGAATTGGAATCTTCAATTAAGGGGGGTATAGAGGGGGAGAGGGAGAAAGCTTGAATAACTCTCATGCCAACAGAAAACACAAGATTTAAAAGCACACTAGCTTACATCTTTAAACAGTCAACTCATCTAATTTTGCACGCACAACTTGGATATCCTGCCACATCAACCACTTTGGTTTACCCCGCTCCCGCGAAGGATTGCGCAGCAGATAAGCAGGGTGGAAAATTGGCATACACAAACGACCTTCCCATTCGATCCAAGTACCGCGAATCTTAGTAATGCCACGCCTATCGCCAATCAAGCCTTTGACAGCTGTAGCACCAGTAAGCAGAATTATTTTCGGGTTCACGAGGCGAATTTGCTCTAACAAATAGGGCTTACAAGCAGCAATTTCTTCCGTTGTAGGAACTCGATTACCTGGTGGTCGGCACTTGACAATATTACAAATGTATACATCTTTTTCGCTGTCTAGTTTGACTGCAGCCAGAATTTTTTCTAGTAGCTGCCCTGCCTTACCCACAAAAGGCAAACCAGTCTCATCTTCATTTTGACCAGGGCCTTCCCCAATAACCACAATTGGGGCTTTGATATTGCCCCTTCCCACCACAGCATTGAGGCGAGTTGCTCCTAATTCGCACCTCTGGCAAGACTGACAATGTTGTGTTAGTAACTCCATATTGTCGTAGGAGCCTTGAGGAATAGGAATTTTGACATTAGTAGGTATTAGTTCAGTGTTGATCTCAGCTGGCGTGGACGGCTGTGAGTTAGGCTGCCGAAAGAGATTGAGTTGTTCTCCGTTGGACATGAATTTCTTGGTTCCTAATCAAGACACGAATAAGCTGTCATACATTTAATTTTTATCTTTAATTTAAGAGGGGGAGAGGGAGAAGCTTTGAAAAATTCTCATGTCACTAGAAAATATAAGCTGTAAATGCACACTAACTTAAAAAATATAGTAGGATGAGAGCATTCTCATCAAATCTTTGTAAAGAATTATCCCTCTGGCACTGTGTAGCTGGAAGAAAATCAGTCATTATTGGTGTAGCAAGCTGTTAAGTTCCGGAGGAACAAATGTCATCAGCCCCGCTGTTTAGCGATCGCCTAGATGCCGGTCAACAGCTGGCTCAATTGCTGTTAAATCTCGTCAAACAGTTCCACGACGGTGAGGGTGTTTCGGCACAACCGATTGTGTATGCACTACCTCGCGGTGGTATTCCCGTGGCAGTACCTGTGGTGCGTCAACTCAATTGTCCCCTAGACATAGTAGTGGCAAAAAAAATCACAAATGCCCAAAACCCAGAATTGGCAATTGGTGCTGTTACCTCAGATGGTCATGTGTTGTGGTCACGATTCAGACCCATCGGAAAAAGGATTTCTAGCTCTCGACAGACGGCGCTGCGCCAAGCACAAACAAAAGCTCAACAACAGCTAGAACAACTCAAAGTTGCTTGTAGCTGTGTTAATCCCCGAGGAGCCTTGGCGCTAGTGATCGATGATGGAATTGCCACTGGGATGACGATGGCAGCAGCGACGAGGGCATTGAGAAAGTACGAGCCAGCACAGATTTGGATTTGTTCCCCAGTAGCGCCTGGAGGATTAATGAAGTGGCTTGAACAGTGGGGTGATCGAGTTATTGTCTTACAAACACCTGAACCCTTTATCAGTGTCAGCCGCTTTTACGCAGAATTCCCTCAGGTTAAAACTAATGAAGCTCTTGTTTGTTTACAAGAAGTGAACCAAAGATTTACCGCAACTAACTATTAATTCAATTATTAACACTTAGTTATGAGGATTTGGCAATTTTGGTGGCGAACTTTGGTACTTTCGAGTCAATATAATCCACCTGAATTTATTGAGCATTTTATGATTTTGTGGACACTGATTTTGGGTTTGTGGTGGGGATTTTTACCTTATTGGCCACACTTAGTACTAAGTGCCAGTTTTGCCCTGGGGGCGGCGATGTCAATGTTAGTAAGAGAGCTGATGACTCCCTCAACCCGTCCGCGTTCAGTATCGGTACTTGCTATTTTTGTTCTACTTAGCTACACTATCTATGCCTTTACTCAACTACCTCCTTACTTTAGCTAGCCTGGCAAGAAGCTCAAAACTAAAAACTAAGCGCGTCTATGAGACTGGTGCAAAATTAGGCGATTGCCAGCTGGATCGTAGGCATAGATTTCCCTGCCGTGGGAAGCTACAATGATTTCTCCTGGTGGTGGATACCCTAAACTGGTTAGATGTGCGATCGCTTCTTCTAAATTGTCTACTTCTAGACACAAGCTCATCGCCGCGTCAACGCAATTGTCAAACTCACTATGGTGTTCATCTTTTGGTTTGAAGATACCTAGACGTAACCCCGACAATTGAAACTCAGCATATATGGTGTGAAGATAGGGTTTTGGTTTCTGCTCTAGGAGTTGGGTATAAAACTTAACTAGAGTTTCTGTATCAGCCACTGCTATAGTAACAAAGGCATCGTGAAACTGAAAAGTCATTGATGATTGTTTCAGCAAAAAAGAATAGTTACAGGCTAAAATAGCGTGTAATTGCATGGGCAATTACAATTGAGTTGATACCCACTAAAGAGTATAAAGCCCAAGGATGGTCAAAACCGTTGCCGAAGTCATGACCCCTGACCCCATTATGGTGGGGCCTCAAACGTCAATAAGGGAAGTAATCAAAATTATTGCTGAACAAGGCATCAGCGGCTTGCCAGTGGTAGACAGTAGAGGTAAATTGGTGGGCATTATTTCAGAAACAGATTTGTTGTGGCAGGAGGCTGGAGTAGAGCCGCCTGTTTATATTATGTTTCTCGATAGCGTTATTTATTTAGAAAACCCTGCCCGTTATGACCAAGAACTTCACAAGGCGCTGGGGCAAACGGTTGAGGAAGTGATGAGTGGTCATCCAATTAGCGTCAAGCCTAATCTTTCTTTGCGCAAAGCGGCTAAGTTAATGCAGGAAAAATCGATCCGGCGCGTGGCAGTGACTGACGATGCGGGTAAGGTGATTGGTATTCTTAGCTCTGGGGATATTGTACGGGCAATGGCAGCAGAGCTGGAAGATTAATGTGACCGCTTTGAGTTGAACAGACAACCTGCTAACCTGTAACCTATAATCCTCTCTGGTTAAGGAATAATGAGTGTTACTCGGGAGTCTGTTCAACAACTGCTAAGTTCAGAGGACTACGGCAAGCGCCTAAGCGGACTTAACCAACTACGACAACTAGAACCATCAGTGGCATTTGAGTTAATCGTGCCGCTTTTAACAGACAGCAATACTCGCGTTCGATATGCTGCTGTTAGCCAAATGGATACACTAGGGCATCAGGACTTAAAAGAGACATTGGTCATGTTGCGCGAGCGCCTCAAGGACTCAGAAGCCGATGTCCAAGCTGCAGCAGCTGATGCCTTAGGTGGACTAAAGTTGACGGAAGCCTTTGAAGATTTGCAGCAGCTTTATAACCAGACTTCCGAATGGCTAGTTAAGTTTAGCATTGTAGCAGTTTTAGGGGAATTAGGAGATCCTCGCTCTTTTGAGTTGCTCACCGAAGCTCTCAATTCAGATATTGAGCTAGTAAAATCTTCTGCGATTAGTTCCTTAGGAGAATTAGGCGATGCCCGTGCTGTACCTCTATTAGTTCCTTTTGCCACAGATTCAGATTGGCAGATTCGCTATCGAGTAGTACAGGCATTGAGTCGGTTGGGAGGGACACAAGCTCGCTCAACACTAGAAATTCTATCCCATGATAGTTTCGAGCAAGTGGCAAAGGAAGCTCAAGCCAGTTTGAAAAGCGCATCTTGACTACCTCAATCTTTGCTTGCTACAAATACTTTTTAGGTAATAAAGTTTAATGCAAAAGTAATAAATACTTTCATTGTCACTGATTACTTATTACTTATTACTTATTACTTATTACTTAAATTCAGAATATGTTGCAGCATTGTTTATTCTATTGGATATTACTACTGCTGATTCTTTTGACTCTGTTGGTTAACCTGCTCAATCTGAGTAGCAAAATAGGTTTCCTGATATTTCAAAAACCTGGCAAATTCCAGCCCTTTTTCAAAGGCGGTTAGAGCTTGATTGTAGTTTTTGAGTTCTAGATTAATTTGACCAATTTGATCATAAGCATCCATTAAACCGTAATAATTGTAGGACTGTTGCTCTACTTGTAGCAACACATTATAAACCTGCAAAGCAAACTCAGGCTGATTATGAGAACGGTATAATTTTGCTAGTTTTTGTAGCGCCTCCCCTGCATAAGCATACTGCTGTAGAGCAAAAGCTAAAGTATAGGCTTCTTGATAAGTTTGACTAGCCTCATCTAATTGCTCAAGGGCTTCGTAGTCGGAGGCGATCGCAATTTTTAGTGCAGGCAATCTGATATCATTGGGGGGGTAACTGGCAGCCAGCTTCTGTTTCATCCGCAAGGCATTTTCCGGTTCTTTGGCTTGATCGTAGATGTAAGCAATTTCTTGTAGATAAACAAATTCCTGGACACGATCACCCTGTTGTTGAGCTAAAGAGAGTAATTCTTCATAAGTGGCGATCGCTTTGGGATAATCAAACCAGGTCATGTGTAAACCTGCCATAGTCTTGAGAGTTGCCTCAATCGCTTCGTTGTCACCGCTCTGGCGAAGATCAGCTAGAATCTGATCATAGATTGCCAAAGCCTGTCCAGGCACTCGCACTTGTTGATAAGCCTGACCTAAAGCAATTAGCAAGTCCTGGTCTAAACTTCCTTCTGTTTGGGCTTGCTGCTGGATTGTTGCTAAGCGCTTGGTAATTAACTGCACCTGAGGCTTATGATTGCCATCCCAGGCAATTGCCCCAACTCTACCTAAAGTTTCCACCTCTTCAAGATTTCCCCCTGCCACTCGCCGCAGTCGTATTTCCCGGTACCAGATTTCAAAAGCTTTTTCAGGATTACCTGCTGCTAGTTGAGCCTTTGCCTGCACGTCGAGTTCATCTAAGGCTTCCCTTAGTTGTTTGAGTTCTCCCCTAGTTAAAGGGCGCTCTACAGGTAGTTTAGGAAGCAGAGGATCAGGTTCTGTTAATTCTAGGGGATTGGGCTGTTGTTGATCAATATCATCAGCTTTTGCCCATGCTAGGGAACTACTATACAGCAGTAAAATCGCGATCGAGAATGCTGTCCCTAGAAACCTTAAAGGATTTAATATTAATCTAGCCATAGTTTTCCAAGCTATATATTATATTGAAGAACAGCATGCCTTACTTCAGGTTAGAGGATTTGCTGTTCATGGCTCATGGTTCATAGTTCATAGTTCATTGAGGAGAGTATTTGACAGCTAGGATATACAAGCCCATGAGTAATGAACAATCAACAATGAACGAAATCGATCTGTAGGTTTTCTATGTTATATCGAATTTTCGGATATTTTTTTGGTAGGCACTAACCACTTTATAAAGTGTACTTAATCCCTATACACCCATAACCACTCATGACTCTACTGGTAAACTATCCAGACTTAAGGTCACAAAGCAATCGCAAATTGTTATCCTTACTCTTGGTTGTAACTGTTGCACTACTAAGTTTCCTGATGAGTGCCTGTGTCCCTTCTGAAGCTATAACAGCTGAGCAGCGAACCTTCCTCGATATTTCTCTCAAATACTTAGGAGAGTATCAACTACCGAAGATGGAGTTTAAGGATACAAAAGTTGGGGGATTGTCAGGGTTGAGCTATGATAAACAGCGCGACCGCTTCTATGCAATTTCCGATGACCGCTCTCAGTTAGCCCCAGCCCGATTTTATACCCTGAAACTAATTC
Source organism: Symploca sp. SIO3C6 (assembly GCA_010692425.1). Taxonomy (GTDB): domain Bacteria; phylum Cyanobacteriota; class Cyanobacteriia; order Cyanobacteriales; family Coleofasciculaceae; genus SIO3C6. The sequence continues at coordinate 20,478 of JAAHHJ010000021.1, forward strand.
TTAATCAGACTAATACTGGGGAAATTACTATTGATAAAGTAGAAATTGAAGAGGTTACTTTAATTACTAATGAGCAAGGGAAAACTTTTGTTCCAGGTAGTATTGATCCTGAAGGCATTGCCCTTTCTGCCCAAGGAAATGTGTTTATTTCTAGTGAAGGTTCTACCAAACAAGGAATTGCTCCTTTTATTCGAGAATTCGATTTAAACACGGGAAAGCAACTACAAAGTTTGCCAATTCCAGAGCGTTATTTAGCCAATGATGCCAGCGATGAAGAGCAGTCCCCTCGCGGTATTCAGAATAATTTAGGATTCGAGTCATTAACTCTAGAACCATTAAGTTTGGCAGCTGCCAAAGGCGATCCTTTTCGTTTATTCACTGCCACCGAATCTGCTCTATTTCAAGACACTCTGCCACCACCCTCAGAAGAGGAGCTGCCACAGCCAGCGAGAATCCGGATGATGCAGTATTTAATTGGAGAGGCAACTCCAACATTACTAGTGAGTGAAAATGTTTACCTATTGGATATTGCCCCTAGTGGTACGATTGCTAATGGTTTAACTGATTTAATCACCTTGGGTAATGCAGGTCACTTTCTCAGTTTAGAGCGCACCTACGGTTTAGGTGGTAATAGTGCCAAGATTTATCAGCTAGCCACTGGTTCTGCAACTGATACTTCTGGTATTTTTACCCTCAAGGGTGATATTTCCAGAATTGAACCAATCCAGAAAAAATTACTTTTGGATTTGAGTGAGCTGGGAATTTATTTAGACAATCTGGAGGGCATAGAACTTGGTCCTCGCTTGAGTGATGGCACTCAGAGTTTACTCTTAGTTAGCGATGATAACTTTAGAGAGGAGCAAGTAACGCAATTTCTTTTGTTTAAATTGGAATCATAAATATGGTTTATTGTTCATAGTTCATTGCTCATAGTACGCGCTCCGCGCATGCTACACAAACATAGTTTGCCTATACATTCTACAGGGGGCATAATATCTTTCTATCCCCTGTTACTTGTTTCCTCACTGCATCATTAATCAATAAGTAATCAACAATCAACAATCAACAATCAACAGTGCTAATGACTAACATTATCTCAATAGTTCAGCAAAAACTGATTAAATTAGGATTGTGGTTAACAGCAGGATTAATATTAGCTACTACCACTATTTGCTCATCACCCGCACTGGCAGTTAGCCCCATAAATCCCAACTTGGAAGAGCAGGTGTTACAGATTATCCGGACTCATCCGGAAGTTATTATTGAAGCTGCACAGCTGTACCAACAGCAACAATTGCAAAAAAGGCAAGAGGCGCAAAAGAAATCTCTTCAAGTCTTCAAGACTAATCCTGAAGCACTTATTGGTGATTCTCCGACGAGAGGAACCACAGAACACAAAATTTTGCTAGTGGAATTCTCAGATTTTCAATGTCCTTATTGTGCTAAAGTCAGTCAAACTGTGAAGCAATTTATGACAAAGCATCAGGATGAAGTCACGCTAGTTTACAAACATTTGCCGCTAGCTTCAATTCATTCTCAAGCCATCCCAGCGGCACAAGCAGCTTGGGCAGCAGGAAAACAAGGTAAGTTTTGGGAGTATCACGATTCTCTATTTGCCCAGCGAGAAAATTTGAGTGAAGAGTTATACCTAGACATTGCCCAAAGCCTCAAACTCAATTTAGAGAAATTTAATCTTGATAGGAATGGGGAAGCTGTAGCTAAAGATATTCAAACCGATATCAGTTTAGCTCAAACATTGAACCTGAATGGTACACCTTCATTTATTATGAGCGACGAAGTTGTTTCCGGTGCAATTGAACTATCGGATCTGGAAAGTATACTTGAGCGTGTGAGAAATTCCTAGAGATTCATTAGTAATATATACTCCCTAAACATTGGCGATAAAAACTTTTTAAGTAATAAGTTTTAAGTGAAAAGCGGTAAATTTAAAGCTTGCTTGTTGTCACTTATTACTTATTACTTATTACTTATTACTTAAATCAAAAATTATCCGATGTAGATGTGAGAAATTGACGTAATTGTAGTAGATTAATGGTTTGACCAAGATTTAGTGGTAGCAGAGAAACCCCTTCTAAGCGAGACTGTACCCAACCATCTCCCCAGTACCACTCGTGAAAACCATCAATCCCTTGACTCAAGATCAGACGCAAACAGTTATCATCAACCACCTCCGTCTGGTGTTGAATTGTCACTGGTCCTAACCAAGTGGTGAAAGTAATTCCTGGATGTAATACCTCAGGTAAATCCGCCGATAAGCGCCCAGGCCAAAGCCACTGACGCAACTGTTCGTACTTGAGTAGACTGTCACGAATCAGGTTTTGTGGAGCTTCAACTTCGATGCGGACTTGGCTTTGTTGGAAGGTTCCTAGCATATTATTAACCAGCACATCTTTTATTGTGCCATAATATCTTATGTATTTGTCAGCTCATTGAACAAATGCAAAATAATAGCGTATGCGTTTATACGGCAAAGGTGCTTCCACAAATACTTGTTGAACTGATGAACAGGAATTCAGAACGCTGAAGTAACTAGTATGACCATATTTCAGCTGATTTCATCCACCAATTTTCCAGATTTTGTGAGAAATGCAGGCATCGCCTTAATGTCACAATTGAAGTTAATTTTTGTAAATAAATTGCTTATATCTATTCGTACAGTTTTTTTTGTTGCTAGAGTGTAGATGAGGTTGTTTTTTTCATCCAGCCTCTTGCAAAAACGTCAAGATAAAAGATTGTACTAACAGGACTGAGGCAATTTGCCTACAGAAACCCTACCTGGCAAAGTTTAAAAATAAAATAACTCTAAAGACTGCTTGTAGAGTTCCTGCGTGAGTCCTGACTACTCTCCTCAAGGGGGGCTACGCAATGACTACTATAACAACCAATCAATTAAGCAACAATTCTGTCAACGACACCAATCCTCAAGTTTCATTAAGCGGCAACGTGGTTTGGGAACATCACTATAGTTCTTCTGACATTGATGTTTACCTCAACAACTTTGCCATTGCCAGCAGTATTAATAATGAAACTAATCCCCAAGTTTCTGGCTCCAGGGTAGTATACGAGTACGAGTTCAGCCCTACTGATACTAACCTCAAGCTGTACAACATTGCCACAGGAAATACTACTACAGTTGCTGAGGATAGCAATAACGAAACCAATCCCCAAATCTTTGGCTCGAATGTTGTATATGAGTACGAGTATAGTCCTACTGACACAGACATCTACCTGTTCGACGACAATACTGGAAATACCACTACAGTTGCTGGGGGTAGTAATAACGAAACCAATCCCCAAATTGCTGGCAACTTCATAGCCTACGAGTACGAGTTTAGTTCTACTGACACAGACATTTACCGCTACAATATTGCCACAGGCAACACTGATTATATTGCCACTAGTGTTAATAACGAAGTCAACCCCCATGTTTCCTATACTGGTGACGTAGTCTATGAGTACCAGTTCAGTTCTACTGACACGGACATCTACTTATATGACGACTTTACTGGACAAACAATTACTCTCGCCAGTAGTATCCATGATGAGATTAATCCTCAGATTGCAGGCAACTATGTCACTTGGCAAGCCTTCGATGGCAGCGACTGGGAAATCTACCGCTATGATGGTAACAGTACGGTTCAAGTGACTGACAACTCTGTCAACGACATCAATCCACAGGTTTCTAATCTCGGCTACGTTGTTTGGGAACACGATTACGGCGGCACCGGCGACATCGATGTCCACTTGTTCGATGGCTCTGATACTTTTTGGCTCGGCTCTAGTACCTATAACGAAATCAACCCTGACATTTTTGGCTCTCATGTAACTTGGCAAGCCTGGGATGGAAGTGATTGGGAGATCTTTGCAGCCGATATAACTTAGCTACTTACCTTTACTACTATGTCACCATAGAGCAAGCGCATCTAAATTTTGCTTGACAAATTGGTGATTGTGTAGACTGCTTAAAAAGAGGGCGATCGCTCTATAGAAATCAGCGATTGCCTTCTCTGATGTTTGTTACTAAAACCCAACTTCGTCACTACTCAATAAAGCTTATTGTTTAGCTTTTGACCTCTCCTCGTGTTAAAACCAAAACCCCAACTTGGGAAGTTTCAGAAGTACTCTCTCTCGAAGTTATTTTTCAGTTTATTTAAAATAAAAGCTGAGTTTGTTAAGAAGTGTAAGGTTCCTTCATGGCTGATCAATTAATTCGCGCTACAGCGGCAGAGGGTGGCATTCGAGCCGTCGGTGTGATCACAACACGCCTCACACAAGAAGCCCGACGGCGTCATAACCTCTCCTATGTGGCGACTGCCGCACTAGGTCGAACCATGTCTTCAGGCTTGCTGCTAGCTTCTAGCATGAAGCGAGAGGGCTCAAGGGTCAACATTCGCGTCAAGGGCAATGGTCCTCTCGGTGGAATTCTCATCGATGCTGGTTTAGATGGAACAGTTCGAGGTTATGTGGAAAACCCAGGGGTTGAACTTCCACCCAACGAGCAAGGCAAACTAGATGTTAGCGGTGCTGTGGGCAGCGAGGGTTATCTCTATGTTGTTCGAGATGTGGGCTATGGTTATCCCTATTCGAGTACCGTTGAGCTAGTATCTGGTGAAATCGGCGCTGACGTCACTCACTACCTAGCAACTTCCGAACAAACGCCTTCAGCTTTAGTAGTTGGCGTCTTTGTTGGTGCCGATGGCGTTACGGCAGCTGGGGGTCTATTAATCCAAGTTATGCCTAAGGCTGCTAGAGATGAACAATTGGTAGCCACTTTAGAATCTCGCATTGCTAAGTTATCAGGATTTACACCTCTATTGCAAGCAGGCAAAACTTTGCCAGAGATGTTGGAACAGCTGCTGGGGGATATGGGTTTGGTGATTCTGCCTGAAGTCCAGATGCTACATTTTTATTGTGGTTGCTCTTTCGATCGCGTTTTGGGTGCTCTGAAGTTACTTGGTGAAGTGGAACTTCAAGACATGATTGAAAAAGACCACGGTGCAGAGGTAACTTGCGAATTTTGCGGAGATGTTTACCATGCTAGTAGTGAGGAACTGGCTCAGTTAATTGAGCAATTACGAACTGAGTCAGATTGGCGGGCTGAATCTGTGTGAAATTAACTATTATGATAGCCTTGTAGCTAGTCTAAACTACCTAAGTTCGGCTTCAACACACAACTAACTTTTAACATACAACTGTTAAATATTATTGGCGCCATCCGGATGCTGAGGTCGAGCTTAGGTATAAATTTTTGGAGTAGGCATATCTAAGTTAACTGTGATGGAATCATTCCAATTATCAGCTCTATAACTGTGTGTTCTAGACTTAAAACTGATAGCTGATCTATCTTGAACTAGCTTTTTCTGTCTCAGGGGGTTAGGATCTCAACTACTTACAATGCTATAAAAAAAGCTAGGTAAGGCATAGCGTGCGGTGGTGTGAGTTATGACTAAAAATCAGGAAATTAGTGACCGTTTGCCTCAACCAAGTCCTAGAGAACAGGGTTACTTCGAGCAAAAGCAAAGCAACCATAATGAACTTTCCCCCAAACGTCTCCGGGAGCATTACCCATCAGGGGTACTAGGGGCTGTTAGATTTGCTTTCGCCAAGTATAGTCGTAGAGCAGAAACCTCGCCTTCACCAAGCTCAGATTCCCATAGTTCAAATTATAATACTCAACAATTGGCTAAATCTACACTTAGTTCACCCCCACCTCAGCAATCTCGTATGTATAGGTCGCACAAACCAGGCTTTTCAATTGGTTGGCAATTCTGGGCAGTTTTAGTGCTGCTGACTTCAGGTGGGTTGGGATTTGTGGCAACAGCACTGTTATTAAAGCTGCCCTCAGTGCCCAACTGCCCTAAGATTTTTTGGCCGACAGCCTCAGCTTCAATGCGACTTTATTGCTCTCAGGTGGCGGCTTCTAAGCAAACATCCAAGGATCTGCTCGAAGCAATTGCTCTGGTTGATACTTTGCCTAACAACCATCCCTTGCGCCCAGAAATCAACCGTAATATCGAAGAGTGGTCACTCGATATTTTAAACATCGGAGAACAGAGCTTCCATGCTGGTGACTTAGAAGAAGCAATTAAGATTGCCAGAGCAATTCCTGAGGGTGTTTCTGCCTACAAGTTGGTGGAGGATCGTATTGAACGCTGGCAAACAATTTGGTCTAAGGCAGAAAAACTTTACTCGCAAGCTGAATACCAACTGAGGCAATCAAACTGGAACCAGGCTTTTCGAGAAGCGGTTGCCCTTACCTATGTAGAAAATAAGTACTGGTCAAGCTTTAAGTACGATCAACTCAGTGATAACATTCAAATTGCCCAGAAAGAAAGTGAAAAACTTGATAAAGCTTTCAATCTGAGCAGAAGTGGAAGTTTAGAAAATCTGTTGGCAGCAATTGCCCAGGCAGAGCAAATTCCTCCCAAGAGTTATGCCTACAAAGAGGCTAGGGATTTAATTGCCAAATGTGGTGACAAGTTAATTAAAATTGCTAGTCAAAGATTGGAGGAACGCAACGGCGCTGGCGTCCTGGAAATTGCTAATAAATTGCCCGCCAGCCTCAACAGACCCCAAATGCGACAAGATTTAATGGATTTGGGCTTGGCTCTATCAGCCTCTGAATCAGGAACAGTTTGGGACTTGGAGGAAGCAATCGCCTCTGTGCAGAAACTCGATCCCAATCGCCCCCTCTATAAGTCAGGACAAAAATTAATTGACCGCTGGCAAAGGGAAATTCAAGATATTGCTACTCTAGAACGGGCAAGGGCATTTGCGAATACGGGTCTGACCACTGATTTAAGAACCGCGATTGCTGAAGCAAGGCAAGTCCCCCGCAACAATCCCCGCTATCAGGAAGCTCGCACGGAAATTGAACGTTGGACTTATCAGGTTCAAACTATAGAAGACAAACCTTATCTGGAAAGGGCAATACAACTAGCTAGTTATGGTGGTGCCCCATATCTACGAGAAGCAGTGAGAGAAGCTAGTAGGGTGGGTCAAGGAAGAGCCCTATATCAGGATGCACAAAGTCGCATTGGGCAATGGAACCAGAACATCCAGCGCATAGAAGACCAACCTTACCTTGAGCGTGCTAACCAATTAGCACGCTCAGGTAGCATTCCGGCTTTGCAAGCAGCAGTTCAAGAAGCTAGTCGCATTGCCCCAGGGCGTTTACTCTATCAGGAAGCGCAAGCAAGAATTAAGCAGTGGGTTAACAGTATCCAGCGCACAGAAGACCAACCTTACCTCAACCAAGCCCGTACTTTAGCTTATAGAGGGGATCTTGCCACAGCCATTAGCACTGCTGCACGCATTAGTTCAGGAAGAGTACTTTACCCTGAAGCCCAAAGAAATATCAAAATCTGGCAAACGGAGCTGGAGGGTAAGCGGATTTTACAAGAAGCTTATCGGGTATCTAGTGCTGGTACGCCAGAAGCTCTCAAACAAGCAATTCTGGTGGCAAGGCAAGTACCAACTTCGGCGCAGGCTCGCTCTGAGGTGGTAACTATGGTCAATCGCTGGAGTAATCAAATTTTAGCTATGGCACAAGATAGATCCTCTTTTGACTTAGCTAGTGCGATTGCGATCGCTAAGATGGTTCCTTCTGGCACTCGATCCTATCAACAAGCTCAAGGGCAGATTCAAGCTTGGCAAGATATTCTTAAGCCACCACCTGTGATCTTAGAGCCACAGCCGAGAAAAAATGATCAATTGCTAGAGGTGGAACTGTGAACTACCCACACTCAACTGTTAGGGGAGTGTGAACTTCCAGATTCACACTGGGAGTGCCTCAAGAGGTGAGTGATGTCCACCTCTGATGGGGTGACAAGCAAGCTCTTGACTTGAGCCAGAAAGCTTTTTGCCCCGTTAACCTCCCCAAACATCAAGGCTTATTGACAGGCTTGTTGGCAAAAGACTGGATGGTTATTTTTGATTGATATAGCGCTACGCGCAAGGCTCCAGGGCAGAAGGCTCCAGGGCAGAAGGCTCCAAGGCAGAATTTGACAAAGTTTTAGCGATGTAGCTTGTCCTAAACTTAATACGTACTGCTATAAAAGATCATTTAAGCTAATAGATAAATTTAGAGGTGAAGAGCATGACTATAATCCCTCTTCTTATTATGCTTGAGTTATTTTTTATCCCATTTTTAGCCTTGAAAGCAAGGCATCAAGGACAGATTAATCAAGCACAAATGATCGCCTCATTCTTACCGGTTGCCGGGCTGACAATCTGGACAGCGATCGCTGTAATTTTAGGGATATCAGGAATATATGAATCAGAGAACTTCTATAAACTCTATCCTGCACTTTGGATGCCTGTTATTCCCATTACTATCGTGTTTGCAAGTTTAGCATTGCCAATTGTACAAAAGGGAATCGCCTCAATTTTGGATGTAACTTCAGCACATTGGTTAGTGTTTTTTCAAGCTGGGCGGATTTCAGCTATTGGCACTGCCTACCACACCTTGCAGGATAAATTTCCCTTATACTTTGAAGTTGCTGTGGGAATTCCTGATCTTTGCTTTGGTCTGTCAGCATTGATAATGGGAATATTAACTATGCAGCAAAAAATTAGCACTCGCATCTTAATTACTTGGCATCTCATTGGCTGCTTGATCATTGTGCCAACTGCCCCCCTTTTACTTCAGCTTGGTTTACCCGGAGCGCTACAAGTGTTCACACACCAGCCGACAGCAGAGGCTGTATATACATTCCCGATGAGTTTGGCTCCAATTATGGTAGTACCGACTTTCGTGCTTTTCAACTTGTTAGGAATTTGGCGAGAAAGACGTGTCTTAAAGCGTAAGCAATTTGATTACCAAGGAGATACAATATGAATCAACCTGTATGTCTAATTACAGGGTTTGGAGATGGTACATGAGCAGTAATTGCCCGTCGTTTCGCTCAAAGTAATTATTCAAGTAGCCATGCTAGCCCGTAATCGTCAGCGCTTGTTAAAACTAGAAAGCGAACTTTCTAATACAAAAGCTTAATTTTTGTGATGTGGGAGATTTGCAGGCACTAGTAGCAACGATTTAAGCTGTGCTTTCAGAAATGGGCAATCCGTCAGTCTTAATTCACAATGCAGTTAGAGCAAGCTTAGAGGCTCTCAGCTTGGTCATTTGATGTCGAAATTCGACCTTTTGGTGAGAAGCGGTAAGCATTTTCAGCGGTAAAATTATTATCACTTTTTCTCAAACTTGATCAAAGGAGCATACTCTGATGCCAGCAATGGATTATTCTCAAGTAGCTCATTGGTATGATACCTACGTCAAAACAGATATTGACATACCATTTTTTATTAATGAAGCAAAAGATTGTGGTCACGTGTTGGAATTAACTTCTGGAACTGGTCGTTTGTCAATTCCACTAATAGAAGCTGGTGTTTCTTTGAGTTGTGTGGATAATTCTTCAGAAATGCTAGCTATTCTGCGTCATAAATTAGCAGCAAAAGGGTTATCTATTCATATTTATGAGCAGGATATGTGCAATCTTGCCCTCAAAGAAAAGTTTGATCTGATAATTATCCCGTTTAATTCTTTTGCTGAGATTGTCAATTCAGATGAACAACATCAAGCCTTAAAAGCAGTCTGGAATTGTCTGACAGCAACAGGGCGTTTTATCTGTACTCTGCACAATCCCCCGATTAGGCTTAAGTCGGTTAACGGACAGTTAATCCTTAGAGGAAAACACGATCTTGATGATGGGGAAAGTTTATTTCTTTGGAGTGTTGAAAAGTACGAGCCAGAAAACTGCCTGGTCAAAGGAATTCAATTTTGGGAAATATACGACCAAAATGGAGTGATGCAGCGTAAAAGCTTTGTCGATATCCAGTTTTATTTACATCAGCAGGAAGACTTCCAAAGGCTAATCCAGTCTCAGGGTTTTCAGGTAATCAGCTTATATGGAGATTATTCTTATGGTGAATTTCAGAAAGAAACTAGCCCTTTCATGATTTGGATATTGGAAAAAGACAGGAATCACGCAAAAGACGCCTGAGGTAGTGGTAATTTATGAACTGCCACTACTATGAAAAATTAAGGTTCTAAGATGGATTGGCGTAAGTCCTAAAAGATGACATTGTAAGTAATTCCGTAATCGCTTTTACTTTTTAAAAACTGTAGGAAGGGCTTAAACTTCAATTAATAGCAAACTGGAATTAAAGCCATGACAGAACAAGGAAACCGCAAGTCAAGTAATCATTGGAAATCGTCACTGGGGTTCGTTGCTGCTGCTGCTGGTTCAGCAGTAGGACTAGGTAATATCTGGAAGTTTCCCTATATTGCTGGTCAAAATGGCGGTGGTACTTTTGTGTTGTTTTATCTGTTGTGTATAGCTATCTTCGGAATTCCAATTATGATTGCAGAAGTGATGCTTGGTCGCACAACTCAAAGTTCTCCATTGCGGGCTTTTCAAAGGCTGTCGACGCGTAATTATGGGTGGCAATTTGTCGGCTTACTGGGTATCTTTGCTGGAATATTAATCTTGTCTTACTACAGCATTGTGGCTGGTTGGGGACTACATTATCTGTTTCTTTCTCTGGTAGGTGGATTTCCCCAAGATAATAACCCTCAAGCTTATACTGATTTATTTGACTCTTTGGTGCAATCAGCGAGGTTAAATATCTGGTGGCATAGTGTTTTTATGGCAATAACTACCTGTGTAGTTTTACGGGGGATTCGAGGCGGAATTGAGCGGTTTGCTAACTGGGGTATGTTAGCTCTATTTATATTACTGGGAATGTTAGCTATTTATGCTAGTACACTATCAGGGTTTGTACCTGCTGTGAAGTTTCTGTTTGCATTTAGCGAAAATTTTACCTGGACATCAGCTTTAGAAGCACTAGGTCATGCTTTCTTTTCCCTATCCCTCGGCATTGGAGTAATGTTAACCTATGGCAGCTATTTACAGCGCCACGATGATGTGGTTGGGACATCAATTGCTATTGCAATCGCTGATACAGTTGTTGCAATTGGAGCTTGTCTCGTTCTATTTCCGATTGCCTTTAGTGTGGGGCTTGAACCATCAGCAGGACCAGGATTAATTTTTATTAATATTCCCCTGGCTTTACTTCAGCTTCCTTTTGGACGGATAGGCTTATTGGTATTTTTCTTACTACTATTACTGGCGGCGTTAACTTCAGCTATTTCACTCTTAGAAATGGCAGTTGCTTTTCTGATCGATTCATTATCTTGGTCAAGAAGTGTGGCAGGTTTTACCATGGCGATATTCATTTATCTGCTAGGTATTCCTTCAGCTATTAGTGGTGGCACAGGTTTTTTTGGTGCAGGATTAAAGCAGAGCCTAGGTATGACTTGGTTTGAGGGAGCTGACTATCTGGCAAGTAATTGGTTACTACCACTGGGAGGAATTGGTATTAGCCTGTTTGTGGGCTGGCAATTAAATTCTCACCAAAGATTAAACGAATTTAGCAATAATTCCAGAATCGGTTCACTAGCCTGGTTATATTCTTCCTGGTTATTAATAATTCGCTGGCTATCACCGATCGTAATTACTATAATTATGCTTCATAATCTGGGAGTTTTTTGACGCTGCCAAGGCTATAAGTATAGCGCTACGCGCAAGGCTCCAGGGCAGAAGGCAGAATTTGACAAAGTTCTAGCGATTTAGCTTGTCCTAACCTTAATACGTACTGCTATATTGGTGATTATCGGTGGGAAAATTTTACTTTTATTCTGTTATTTGATATCTTAATAATTGCATAAAATTTTTCTTTAATAGAAACTTTAAGATAATTGGCACTGTTACTTACTATAATTCTGTAGTTAGCAATTAAAACCCTTTTACTTTTGTTAATGCTAATTAGATGTGTTTTAGCTTAGTTTACTGCTCTTTCTTTTTCGTTAATAACCAAGTTGCTCCTGCTGCCCCAAAAGCAATTATAATACTCCAGAACAAGGTATTGAATGCGGGATGTAATGTGTTCCATTTCCAGGTAGGTTTGAAGGTGATTGGTGTTTCGATATGACTGGAGATAGCTGAGGCAACTATGCCTCCAGTGCCTAAGCCTGCTCCTAAAATTTGGATGGTTCTTTCTAGAGAGCGATCGCTTTCTGCTTGCTCGATTTCTACTATGCCTCTAATTGTTTCTACCATTTGCCCAAATAGTTCTTGTCCAGGGGTAAGATAGTTTATATCAGTTTGTATTTGAGTTTGCCGTTTGTGGCAGTTTTTTAGGAAGTTTTGCCAAGATTGGGGGCTTTCTCCGATTTTGTTGATTTTTTCTTGGTAAAGGCGGTAATTGGTGCTGTTGGTTTCGATGGCTGTGAGGTGGGCTTTTAAGTCTCGCAGGCAACGTGCGTAGTCTAGGGAGGTTTGAGGAATTTGGACTAGTAAGTTGTTGAGTTTTTTGAGTTTTTTCTGGGTGTTAGTAGTTAGTTTTGGGATGTCCCCCATCTGTTTTTCTAAATTGCTATAGAGTTTTCTGGCTTGGGGATAGCGGACGCGAGATTGTTGATAGACGTATTGTATTTTATGGTGGCAGCAGAGTAAGTTTAGCAGCCAGTCGTAGGCTTCTGTTGCTAGTTGTGCTGTGTTGGCACCAGAGTTATTCAAGGATATGAGGATTTGGCATTGTTTGGCGAGATTGTCTGGCTCGTTGGGTTCAATTGCTTGGTATTCAAATAGGAGAGAGCCGAAGAGTTTTTCTTGATTAATTTCAATTGGATTAAGGGATGTCCCGGCGAGTAAGGCGATGGCGCATTCTTTGGCAAGTTGGGCGCAGTTTTGGTTGGCATCGACTTCTCCGTAGAGCCAGAGGGTTTGTCCGAGGGAGGCTTGGATTTTTTCTGGCAGTAGGCATGCTGGTTGGAAGTGTTTTAGTTGGGGTACTTCAATTTCAGTGTCTGGTGATTCTGGGGAGAAGGTGATATCGGCGGCGTAGGTATCATGGAGGCGGAAGGGCTGAAGGTTGCCTTCGATTTTGAAGCCTTCAGTTGTGGCGATGCTGCCTAGATCTAAGTTGCCGATATCTGTTAACCAGTTAGTTTGTCTTCCTTTTTCCAGTCGGGGATTGTATTTACTGTTTTGGTAGCAAATTAGTTTTGAGCGTAGATCTTTTAAGCCTGGTAGCGGTAGGCACGATTCTCCCAGTTTGACTATATTCTCCCACAAAACCTCGGCATCTGGGGTAACTTGATCGAGAGCGTCGGTTAGGGTTTGGCAGAGGTGAAAGGCATAGAGGCTGAGGGTGAAGTTTCTCACGGTTGGGTGGAATGAAGAGGGGGAGAGGGGGAGATGGGGAGACAAGGTTAAATTATTCTTGTGAGCTGCCTTTATAGCGCTACGCGCAAGGCAGAGGGCAGAAGGCAGAAGGCAGAATTTGACAAAGTTCTAGCGATTTAGCTTGTCCTAACCTTAATACGTACTGCTATATATATTAAGAGAGGTGTTGTACTTCACCCAACTGAAAACTGCTATAAGTGGGCTGAAAATTCTGCATGGTTAAATGTTAGTCCTCTTTTAGAGGACTTTCGCTATGACGCAGGGGTTTGAACCCCTGGCGGTTAAGCGGATAGGTGCTTTCATTATTGATTTTAATTTTTAGGTTCTGACGGTGTAGTGTCAGAATCAGGCGGTGGGGAGTTTCTCTGAATGGCATTAACCACCTGTTCCTTTGAGGAGGGGCTAGGCTGATTAGACGGTGTTGTTGATTTGCTCTTGGCGATGCCAATACTATTGTCATTTTCGATAGGGGAAGAAGCGGCTATAGCTTCGAGCTTTTGTATGTAAGCTTCTCGAATCTGAGAGCGTGATTCTAGCTGCAACCATTGGTCGATTTCCTCACAAATTTCTTCGTCATCCTCTAAGAAATTATTGGCACGCTGACTCAAGTCAGCCCAGTCAGCAGTGGAAATCAAGCCGGATTCAATGATCTCAATAAAAGCTTGGATGCTTTCTTTATAAACAGACATTAGCTAAACTCCTTTGCCAATGGCACAAAATGCTGCCCAATAATAAGGATTCTCAAACGGTTGGTGTGTTTCTCCCTCTTCGGCGGCGATTGACTGGAAGTATTTACCTAATTTTTTCTTCCACACTATATTAAGTTGAGATTGCTCTAGCCAATCTTGAAATCCTTGAGCTGTGGTATCCCTTAGCCAGCATTGCGCGTTTTTGAGAGCAACTGCTATATTATTTTGCTGTTGTAGCTCTTGATAAAATTTGATCATCAGTAAAGCGGTAGCGGTGGCACTGACAGCCCAAAGGCTACTGACTACATTGGTGCTGCCAGCTAGGAGGAAACCATAAGGCAGGCTAATGTATTCGTCGCTAATAGTGGGTTCGGATATACCTGTTTCGCAGGCAGAAAGGGTGACGAGGCGGCAGTTTTTGAGGTTGAAGTGAGCAATGATATCTGCCAAGGTGAGATTTTCATCAGCCAACTGCAACCCAGAATCTAGGGGAGAAGCCCAGTTAAAGTTGCCGTGACAGAAGAAGAAGAGGCAGTTTGCTCTTAGCAGTGATTCGGATAGCGTTATTTTGTCGCTGTTTTCCTCGCGGCAGAGGATAGCTGATTTTTTGGCTTTGTTTTTTTTGAGAATAGGCTCGAGAATAGAATTATCGGGAAATTGTTTTTTGATTGCCAAAACAGCGCCTAAGTCTTTTTCATATAAATCTCGTGTCGGATTTTGAATGGCAAATAGGTTTTTAAATACAGGGCGTTGCTGCTGTTGCAGTCTGGGTAGTAGTTGGCAACTAGGGAGATAGCGCACACCTTTGGGGAAATAATCAAGCAAGCAAATCCTATCTGTTGAGTCTCTCTTTCTCACCTCTAAGGCATGAATGGGGAAGAGGTGCAGATAGCGGTGGGGAACTAAAATTAATTGCTGACAGTTTCTAGGTATATAGGAATCGAGGATATCGTCTAGATGTAGAATCTCGGCTAACTGTTGCAGGCGAGATGCTATGCTTGTTTCCCACTGCTTCTTCAGTTCTTCTTGTTCTGCCTCTGTTTCTGTTGACTTGGGTGCATAGTATGCCAGCAGATAATCTTTAGCCCAATTTTGCAAGTTTTCATAGTCTTGAGTTGAGGATGTCCATACCAAAGGTTGCCCTTTATCCTTCTGCTCCTCCTGGCGAGTAATAATCAAGGCGCGAAAACAATCTTTAAAGATGTACCACTCAATAATGGCGCTATCCTCATCTAGGTGATTCTGGATTTCTGCAAACCGGATAGGTTTATAGGGATAGAGCTGGTTGTACTGTTGGCGTAGTTGATTGATTTGGCTGTAATTAGGTTCTTTCTCCTGCTTTAGCCTTCTTTGTTCGTCTTCTATTTCCTGCCTTAGCTGTTGCAGTTGCTTTCGTGCCGCGTCTGCTATCTCTGCTTGGGGATATAAGTCGCGGGTGGCAAACAGTTCAATCAGATTTCTGGTTTTGCTACGTTCTATGTATTCTATTGCTTGGTCACGATAGTTTAATTTGAGGCAAACTTCCACCATACCGCTGTAGAGTTTATTCCATTCTTCAGCTAGTTTTTGTTTGTGCTCTTCTACTCCAGAACCTAATACTATTTCCCCCCTGAGGAATTCTACGGTTTCAATCGCCTCGGCAAAGCTATGGTAGGCATTGGTAAACTGTTGGGCATCTTGGTAGGCAAGCCCAAGGTTAAATAAGGTTTCGGCATGGTTTTGGGGAAAAGCCTCACGGGTACGCACTTGCAAAGCAGCTTGGTAAAAAGCGATCGCACTTTCGAGGTTGTCAGCCTTGTCTCCCCTGATTCTGTCAGAGTAGGCAGTTGCCAGATTATTTTGAGTCATTGCCCACTCTTGGGGAAAAGCCTCACGGGTACGCACTTGCAAAGCAGCTTGGTAAAAAGCGATCGCACTTTCGAGGTTGTCAGCCTTGTCTCCCCTGATTCTGTCAGAGTAGGCAGTTGCCAGATTATTTTGAGTCATTGCCCACTCTTGGGGAAAAGCCTCACGGGTGCGCACTTGCAAAGC
>JAAHHJ010000021.1:36565-128963 GCA_010692425.1 Symploca sp. SIO3C6
AAGCGATCGCACTTTCGAGGTTGTCAGCCTTGTCTCCCCTGATTCTGTCAGAGTAGGCAGTTGCCAGATTATTTTGAGTCATTGCCCACTCTTGGGGAAAAGCCTCACGGGTGCGCACTTGCAAAGCAGCTTGGTAAAAAGCGATGGCATGTTCGAGGTTGTCTGCCTTGTCTCCCCTGATTCTGTTACGGTAGGCAATTGCCAGATTATTTTGAGTCATTGCCCAGTGTTGGGGAAAAGCCTCACGGCTGTAGATTTGTAAAGCAGCTTGGTAAGAAGCGATCGCACTTTCGAGGTTGTCAGCCTTGTCTCCCCTGATTCTGTCAGAGTAGGCAGTTGCCAGATTATTTTGAGTCATTGCCCACTCTTGGGGAAAAGCCTCACGGGTGCGCACTTGCAAAGCAGCTTGGTAAAAAGCGATGGCATGTTCGAGGTTGTCTGCCTTGTCTCCCCTGATTCTGTTACGGTAGGCAATTGCCAGATTATTTTGAGTCATTGCCCAGTGTTGGGGAAAAGCCTCACGGCTGTAGATTTGTAAAGCAGCTTGGTAAGAAGCGATCGCACTTTCGAGGTTGTCAGCCTTGTCTCCCCTGATTCTGTCAGAGTAGGCAATTGCCAGATTATTTTGAGTCATTGCCCACTCTTGGGGAAAAGCCTCACGGGTACGCACTTGCAAAGCAGCTTGGAAAAAAGCGATGGCACTTTCGAGGTTGTCAGCCTTGTCTCCCCTGATTCTGTCAGAGTAGGCAATTGCCAGATTATTTTGAGTGGTTGCCCACTCTTGGGGAAAAGCCTCACGGGTGTACACTTGCAAAGCAGCTTGGAAAAAAGCGATGGCATTTTCGAGGTTGTCTGCCTTGTCTCCCCTGATTCTGTTACGGTAGGCAATTGCCAGATTATTTTGAGTCATTGCCCACTCTTGGGGAAAAGCCTCACGGGTACGCACTTGCAAAGCAGCTTGGAAAAAAGCGATGGCATTTTCGAGGTTGTCTGCCTTGTCTCCCCTGATTCTGTCAGAGTAGGCATTTGCCAGATTATTTTGAGTGCTTGCCCAGTCTTGGGGAAAGGCCTCACGGGTAAAAACAGTGCCAACCACCTCATAGCCAGTAATAGCAATCTCTAAGTTAGTCACCCTACTGCCTAGGGGAAACTTCAAAATCAGATTACTGAAATTGCCAATAACCCCTGCGATGCTTTGGGCTTGTTTTGGTTCTACTTCTGCCAGAGTCGCTGTTGCCCAGTCTCGCAACAGCAGTGCCAAGTTATCATCTAGCTTATCTAGGTTTGCTTGCAGCAGGGGGTAAACCACTTCTGCGTTACCGTCGCTTTCTGCGGTTGCCTTCAATGCCTCTATCAGGAAGTTCAGTTGTGAGTCGGCAGTAGGCACTCGCGAAGAGGTAGGGCTTGGTGATGACAATCCCAGTGCCTTAGCTAGCTGACGGGCAAGATTAATTAACCTGGTACACATCTAGGGAGTCTTGATTACCCCTTGCATTATGGCTCAATCTATGCAGAAACGACAATAGGTAATAAGTAATAAGTAATAAGTAATAAGTAATAAGTTATGAGTAAGTCTCCATTATTGAAATAGTATCGCCACATCAGATAGCCACAATCTTTGATTTAACTCCGCTTTTTCATCATGGTTGCTCAGCTACTTTTACCACCAGTCAATCAATTGACTGGCTAATAGCAAAAAGTTCATTAAAATGGACCCAAATCTATGTAAAACAAAGGTTTAGTCCTCTTGGAGAGGACTTGAGCTATGACGCAGGGTTTGAACCCCTGGCGGTTAGACGGATGGGTGCAAGATCTAAGATTAAAAGCAATTATGGAAGAATAAAAGAGTAACGAATTCCCCTAAAACCTATGACAATAGCAAAGGAAGGAGATAATGAGCCATTCTAAAATCATTACTGCAACTCCAGATGTGATGAGTGGTACTCCAGTTTTTGCAGGAACACGAGTGCCCGTGCAAACCTTGCTGGATTATTTGAAGGCAGGAGAATCTATCTATGATTTTCTGGAAGGATTTCCCACACTTAAGCAAGAACAGGTAATTGCATTCTTGGAAGCTGCTGAAGCGCAGATTGTTAAGTTGGTTGCGTGATGTACTGATGAGCCATAACTGCTTCCTTATACCAATTTAATTCAAGAACATAAGTAACAATTCAAAGCCTCTTTCCTTGTAGGAGAGAGGTTTTACAGGTTGTACCTAAAAACAAACATCACCACTGTTAATTTTCTTTTCAAAAAGCTTGTATCAAAAAGCATAATGTAGTAAATTAATATTGTTGCCATCGCAACCCAGAAAAAAGCCAGCCTGTGGGCTTCCACACTTCCAGGCTGGCTCTGGCCCCTCTATTGCAAGGAGACAATTAAATTATGACGTATCGAGACAAACTCAGGCCTTGGGCGATAGCACATCTATTGCCCAACAATCTGCAATGGTCAATAATTGGTCGTTACCGCACAAAATCAGACGCTGAGGGACACCTCAACTGGTTGCGTCGGAATGTCCCAGGTAACACCTTTGAACTAATCTGGGATTTGCCCAAGGAGGAATAAGTAATAAGTAATAAGTAATAAGTAATAAGTAATAACAAGAACATTTATTGCTTATTACTTGTTCATTGTTGATTGTTCATTGGCCTATGAACCATGAGCAATGAACCATGAGCAATGAACCATGAACCATGAGCAATGAGCAATGAGCAATGAGCAAATTATTTAACCGCCTCCAACCCAAAGATAAATTCCGCATTAGCGTCAGTGATGTTGCCAAATTACTCCGAATTCCGCAGCATTTAATAGTGCGCATTGAATGCTGGAAATATGTACTATTTGTTCATCGCCGCGATGTCGGTGGACAATTCATCAGTTATCGGAAATTACAACAATGGCTCATAGCTACTGCCTGCCAAATTCAGAAATGTTCCACTTTGCCGCAATTACTGAAATTACTAATAGAAATTAGAGAAGACTCTCAAAAATACGAAAAGCAATACAGTGCTCAACATCATTTATTTCTTAGCCAAGTTTGGTTCCAACGCTGGAATACCCTTTTTCCTCAACAGCAGAGTTTTTTTAAGTCTCCTTTGTTCAATACAGCAGTACGTATTAAGGTTAGGACAAGCTAAATCGCTAAAACTTTGTCAAATTCACCCCTTCTGCCCTGGAGCCTTGCGCGTAGCGCTATACGCAACATCTGAACCAAATTAGTAAAACAAGAGGGTTTAAGGTATAGGGATTTTTAGTTTCCATAGTGGTAATTCATGAATTACCACTACCTGCAACATTTTTTGCCTCAGCTCTGAAAAATTAACAGGTTAAACTTGGGATTGCACATATGCTACGAAGCTCAAATTCAATAACTTGTTTGCCTTGCTCTTGTGCTAAAAGACATTCAAAGTGAGCTTGTTGTCCTCCCCCAAACCTAAGCAGTACATCAATCATATCTAGAAAAGTTTGGCTTTCATCTCCCCAGTTACGGCCAACAATAATTCGTTGGTCAACAGGAAAGCATCTGTAATCAAGGGCTTTACGACAGGCAACGCCAACGGTTTTCCAACCGCGCCTGACAGCTTCCTGATAAGCCAGCGCTGGAATCCCTAATTGGGTTAAGCCGGAAACAACCTCAATCACCTCAATATTTTTTTTCATTGCAATTGCGTCAAAAGCTTGTTGAATTAGAGACTGCGCTATGTCTGCCTCAAAAATTTGCTTTGAATATCCCACAACCCCTATGCGCATTTTCTATCTTCCTTGCTGATTCCTAAAGTGTTTAGTCCTATATTTGACCGACAATCAATAGATCCCCCTTGACCAAAACTCTAGAAGTTTTAGTCACCAACATTTTCAACAGCTGTCTATTGAATCCGAATAGTTTTGCCAGTCGCTCAGGCTAGCTTCAGTATCTGCACACCTAGGTTTGCGATCGCGTTCGTGCTATGTTTGCGAGGTGTACACCTTAACATAAACTTGAACAAATGTCGCCACTAGATGTAGAGGAGTCTTATAGTAGTTTTCATGCTTGATCAAGTACAACGCTTCTTAATTTTCGGACAAAGGAATTATATAAAGTCAGCCCACAGGAATAATTTCTCCCCATCTCCCCATCTCCCCATCCCCCAATTTCCTGCCCCTAGTCACTATTAAGCTTGTGAGGTTAAGGTGATAGAGAATTGACTAAATTAGCAATTCCTGGGGAAAGCTCCCATTATGCACCTTAAATAAAAACATCACAATATACTTTTGGCAAAATCAGCTGACAAAATTTTATCGGCGTAGATAGGGTAGAACAGGCAGATGAATTCTCAAGATGACAAGCATAAGGATCTTCAGCGCCAGGAAAAAGAGCTTCAGGAGCGAGAGCGAGCAATTCGACTCCGAGAAATAGAGGCTGAACTCTACCAGCGGCAGCCTCCGCTACACCAAACAGTACCACTTAAACAGCAGCAGAAATCTGAAGGTTGGCTCAAACAGTGGCAGAAGAGAATGGTGAGGTTAGGAAAGTTTGCTGCTCTGATCGTGGTTGTAGTGATTAGCTATAAGGTAGCTGTGCAACTGGCTGGTGTAATCATTGTCGGAACCATTGCTTTTGTTTCCTATAAGCTTTTTATTGAGTCCGATAAATCTGATAAATCCGATAAATCTGATAATTAACACTCCTTACTTTAAGAGTACATAGCATGATACCCCAATTAAGTCAAGACTTAGAAGGGGTGAGTTTTAGAAAAATTTAATGACTATAGCAGTCGCCACAGCTGTTAGGACACTTTTTAGTTTTCTGTTAAGAGTTACCTCTGAATCAAAATAGGATGTCCTAGCAGACATGTCCTTTGTTATACCTTGATAGACATCCCATCCTGTAAAAAAGGTGGACTTTGCCACACTGCCTATAAAACATTTTTGGCAGTGCTTCTATGCCTATGCCTTTGAACCCAGAACTGAGTTCGAGTTTGCCAGACGGCTTCAGCTGGGCTAATGTATAAAAGTATAAAGATAATTAAATTTTTTTAAGCTGATGTTAAGAATAATAACAGACTTTGATGGTCCAATCATGGACGTTTCGGAACGGTATTACCAAGTTTATAAGTTCTGTCTAGAGCAGACGCGGCATGCAAATCAGCAAGTACGCCAATTATCAAAGCCAGAATTTTGGCATTGCAAGCGAGCCCGTATTCCGGAGCAGCAGATTGCTATAGATTCTGGTTTAGATGCTCTCCAAGCCGATAAATTTGCTCAACTCAGGCGTCAAACTGTGCACACCCTTCCCTACTTAACTTATGATCAACCAGTCCCCGGTGCTGTAGAGGCGCTATCAACCTTAAAGCGGGCTGGATTTGATTTAGTGGTGATGACCATGCGCCGCGTCAGGGAACTGAATGAAGCTTTAATTCGCTGTGATTTGGGGCAATTCTTTGATCCTGACCGACGCTATTGCCTTAGTAACGACTACGTTAAAACTGGTGACACCAAAGATAAGCCCCTGCTCATGGCAAGAGCTCTGGCAAAGCTACCACCAGCCTATGATGTTTGGATGGTTGGAGATACAGAAGCTGATATGATCGCAGCCCAAACCCACGGTATCAAGACAATGGGGGTTTTATCTGGTATCCGCGATCGCACTCAGCTTAATCTCTACAAACCAGACGTCATCTTCAATAACTTGAGTGAAGTTGTTGATTCAGTTATAAACCAAGCCCTATCGCCGGTGCGGTAGCAGCTCACGAGGCACTTAAGCATATTAATTTCAACGTAGAAAGCTACTAATTAGCCAGAGCAAGAAAAACGTTACCAAGGTAGCGAATTGCTCTGTAGTCCAGCCTAGATTGTAAAGTGGGGTCTCTATAAAAGAGCCCACAACGGTGCCTAAGCCTACGCCCACGAGTAAACCTGCCAGGGTTAGCAACACAGCGCGACCAAATTGTTGTTCTTTGCGATTTAGAAAGTAAATATTACATCCAAAGCCCAAGGCCACAACCACAGGTAAAGCCGAGTCCGAACCTGATTGAGTACCATAGAAAACTGTCATTGCTGCCAGGAGCAAGAAACAAACACCTGGCAAAATTAAGTCTCCTGTGGTTGGTGTATCTAACATTCTTTGCAGCCAAGCTGGAGAATTCTCCACCGAAGCTGGGTTAAAACTTGGGGGCGCTTGAGAAGAGACATTTTCTCTCTCTGGAAAACGAATGCGTTCAGGAACCTTAATTTTGCCCTCCTGGCGCATTCTCAGGCGATCCATAATAATTGCGTCATAGGCAGTTTCAACAGTCTCTAACAGCTTTTGGTCGCCGCGATGCTGTTCCATCAGGCGTCCCTTAGCATCCTGAATTTCATCAAAAGTAGCATCTTCCTTGACTCCAAGTTTCTCATAGGGATTTTGATCACTCATTCAAAACCTCCGAGACATCCCTTCTTTCCACTGGTATAACAGCGACTCTACACTAGTTAATATGTATTAGGTATTGGTTGGGCTCGATCTGACCTCAGTACCAACAGGTAATAGGTAGCTATGATCGAAGATCTTACCAATCCCCCTGCAAGCTAGTTTAGCCTGATACTCGAAAACAAGTGTTCAGGTCAGACCAACACTAATAGGGAGCATCTCCGTTGTGCCAAATATCCGGGCTAAAATTCGGAAGGCAACGGCAAAAGTTGGTCGAGCAATTTATTCTAATTAAGGCGAGTTCTACTCCCCTCTTGATTTTGAAAAATTTGCTCTGGTGCCAAAACCATTCTGTCTCTACCTTAACTACTCAGGTATCAACTCAACAGCTATTGGCATCCCTCAATTCTACGACCATAATTGACTAGAATGCTCAAAACACCAATGGTGTCAAAAATCTTGCGTCTAGATTCCAGCTCCAGTTTTCCGTGGAAAGTTATGACCATGGCCTCCGCTAAGATTCTTGTTGTGGATGATGACCCAGCAATCCGCAATTTAATTCAACGTTTTTTGAGTCAGAAAAACTATCAAGTCCAGTCTGCCCATAATGGTAAGACTGCCCTGGAAGTTTTTGAGCAATTTAATCCAGATCTAGTAATTCTGGATGTGAATTTGCCTGACTCTCTGGGCTATAACCTTTGTAAGGAAATGCAAAGCCGCACTGATGTCTTTGTCCTCTTTCTCACTAGTAGGTCAGATGCTGCTGACAAACGCCAAGGTTTTCAACAAGGTGGTGATGACTATATCACTAAACCTTTCGATTTGCAGGAATTGGAAAACCGAGTTGGCGCAATTATGAGGCGTCGGCGGGTTGTTACTGCTACTGAACATCAGCGCTTAGTCTTCGACGATTTGGTTATTGATCCAGGTCGTCGGGAAGTAACAATTGGAGAGGAGGTAGTACCTTTAACTGCCCTAGAATTTGATCTACTCCATTACCTAGCTTGCCATCCAGGCAGGGTAATGCGTCGCTCAGAACTTATCCAAGAAGTCTGGGAGTATGACTATGTAGGAGATCAGAGGGTAGTTGATGTCCATATTGGTCAGATTCGCCGCAAAATTGAATCTGATACTAGCCAGCCTTCTCTAATTCAAACTGTTCGGGGTGTTGGCTATAAATTTGAGGCTCCTGCCGATGATAAGAATGGAAAATCTAACTCCTGAAATATTACAGAAAATGGAGCCAAGCCCAAGTGACTCATTTTAGGTTTGAAATATGTGCTTGACATAAAAAAACAGCAAAGCTCAAGCCCACCTCTTTTACCTCTTGTTAATCATGGGATAGAGTGGCGGCTAAAGCCGCCTTTAGGTTCAGTTTTAGGTTCAGGTAGATTTACCAATACCATCTCTAGGGATTTCAGTAGCAAATGTACCTAGTTTTTAGGTATATGACATTAACTCATTTCATTGCTTTGATGATTCATCCACAAAGAAAATTTGTTGTCTTTTGCCATATGCTGGTGTTGAGTGCTAAATCAACAACTAAACCAAAGCGAAACACCAACAGCTAAATCATCAGGGGCTGTTTGAGCTCAAACAACAAGTTAGCGGTATATCTAAATCATTCGTTATGTTCAAGACAGAGCCGAGGCTTTAGCTCTGCCCAGAGGAAGTAGCAGTGTGGTTATTAGACTCAGTGCTAGCCGCTTCCCTTGCCGACACTTCCTCTGATTCTGGTAGCTTTGGTGTTGTTACTGCTTGTTCTAATTGTTGAGCCTCGCGCTTAAACTCGTTTTCAAACTCTTTGGAAGCGTCTTGAAAACCTCTAATTGCCTTGCCCAGACTTCGACCGATTTCCGGCAACTTTTTGGGGCCAAACACTAGTAGCGCTATGACTAAAATCAGTACCATTTCCGGCAAACCGATACCAAAAACGTTCACTTGATGACCTCCTGCTATTTTTCTGTTAACTAATCTTGCCTCTTAAAGTATAGGACTTACAAAAAAAACCCGGACTAGCCGGGAACTTAAAGAGTAATTATAGTTTGAGGTTCACTATACTATTGCCCTAAACTTCTCCAATCGACATCAATGCCACTGAGTACAATTGAAGAATTGTATAGTTGCAAAATAATCAACAAGAAGACGAAAAATAACCCTATAAAAACTGCCATCAGGGGCGTTGTACCCCAACCAGGAGAAACCTTACCATATTCAGAATTAAGGGGTTTGAGAATATTTCCCAGTCGCGTTTGTATTGCCATAGGTCAGCTATGATCTAT
The DNA here is from genome assembly GCA_010692425.1 of Symploca sp. SIO3C6. Lineage (GTDB taxonomy): Bacteria > Cyanobacteriota > Cyanobacteriia > Cyanobacteriales > Coleofasciculaceae > SIO3C6. The sequence goes on from JAAHHJ010000021.1 coordinate 45,239, forward strand.
TTCAATGAATTTTTGTAATGTTCTGTAATATTATAGAGGAATAAGACTCATAGTTTATTTAAACATGGAAACCGCAACAGTTCTTAGCATTTCTATAGCTGCTATTGTGATCAGCATCACTGCCTTCTCCATCTACACCTCTTTCGGACCGCCTTCTACTCAATTGAGTGATCCCTTTGAGGATCATGAAGACTAGGATTTAGAGAGTAGGGGAGGGGGAAATGGGGAGATGAGAAGATGGGGAAAATTGCATAGTTTTCTTCACACTAGAAGCAAGTACTATTTAGGCATAAAATTAAGTTTCACTTCCAATAAGGTAGGTAAACCCTTGTTTGTTGGTCAGCAGGTATGGTGCAGACCTATTTCTTGCCAGGTGCTACCTTGAAACTAGCGATTTTCCAAGGTTCGACTTTGGTAATTTGTTCGCTAGGTGAAGTTTGTGAAAGAGGTATCACTCTCTCTAGTAAATCTACTTGATGGACTAAAGCTAACTCTAAATCACTCTCTAGCGAAAAGTTAGCTGATTCACCATGGCATTCATAACAGCGTAAAATCCATTGTTTAGGGTGGTCTTGTGACTGTTTGAAGGCTTTCAAAATCAAGTTCTGAGCTGGTAAATCTAACAATTTACCAATTGGTTGTAGTGATGCCTGACCAAATTCTAGAGGAGACCACAGCAACACCTGAAGTGGTAAATTTAATTCATAACCTTGGTGCACAGTACCTGCTCCTTGCCACCTGCCGCTGTGAGGATAGAGACCATAAGTAAATTGGTGAATACCTTGATCTGCATCTGGATCTGGCCAATTGGGACTGCGCAGTAAAGTCAGACGTAATTGGGAAGGTGTGGCATCATAGCCGTATTTGCAATCGTTGATTAAACTTACACCATAATCATACTCGGCAAGTTCTGCCCAACGCAGGGCTGGAACTTCCCATTTGGCTGCTTCAGCACTGGTTTGGGGTCGAGTAGAGCGAGATATGGCACCGTAGGCTGTTTCATAGGTAGCATAATCGGCGTTTAAGTTCAAGGGAAAAGCCGCTTTTACCAATACCTGGCGTGAGCGCCAGGTTGCAGTTGTGACAATTTTGAGGACTGGTGAATCGATACACAGTATGTAGTCTTGGCAAAACAGAGATTTTCCTAACTGGCGCACAACCCGGAGGCGCTGGCGCAAATAGCCTCGCTCTAACCACTTAATGGATTGCAGTTGAGTTGGGGGCAAGGGATGCTGAGCATAGTTGGGGTTAATATTCCAGGCATCCCAGTACTGTCCCTTGTCTTCAAAGGCTTGTAGTTGATTGCCTGCACCACTGAGAACTTCTCGCTGTCGGATTTTATCAAAAATGCTGCTTAAGTCTCCAGTATCAGGGTTAACAACTACCCGCAGCAACTCATTTTCTAGAACAAAATCGTGATTCAATTGTGGGTTTTGGCTTGTTCCCAGGCTACTACTTGGAAATGCTGATTGAGGATTTTGGTTGTCTTCTTTCAATCCAAAATCCGTTTGAGACAGCCAAAAGAGGCGATATCCTACAGAGGGGATATCTTTTGCCAGAAATAGCAGTTGGTTGTCTGCGCTAAGTTGGGATAGTATCTTTTGTCCTGAAAGGTCGTAAATTTCCCAATCTCGGCAGGAATCATGCTCAGTCTCGGAAACTGGTAAAGTGATGGCAACTAGTTCTGAGCGTTGCCAATTGAGGGAATTAAAAACGATAATTGGTTGTGCATTAAGTTGTCTCTTAAGATTATTTGCCTTGATTGGTGGTGCTGGTGGTATATTGATCTGGGAAGCGATCGCTCTCAAAGATTTGTCCAAGATTTCTAAACCAACTTGCTCCACTTCCTGCCAAGCCTGGTTAGCTTCAATAAATACTTCCCCAATTGATGTACCAGGTAGAATATCATGGAATTGATTAAATAAAAGCTTTTTCCAAGCTTCTTCGAGTTCAAGCTGGGGATAGCTAACTTCAGTTGCTATAGTTGCTAGAGAGGCGAATAATTCTGCTTGGTAAAGTAATGCCTCACTACAGCGATTCCAGCGTTTTTGATCCGCGTGGGTAGTGTAGCAACCACGATGGAATTCCAGATATAGCTCATCATTCCAGACTGGAGCTGATTTTTGCGCAGCTGAAAATAAACTCTCCCCTTCTCCCCCTCTCCCCCTCTCCCCTTCTTCCTCCAATTCTCCTAATAATTGCTCACTAATCTGCTGCAAATATTCAGAGGCAGTAGTAAACTCTAGGAGTGGGAAGAATGGGGACTGTTGCCACCGGGAAGCTACTTCTAACATATCGCGAGTAGGTCCACCACCATGATCACCAACGCCAGGAAGCCAGAAAGCTTCTTGGAGATGAGTTTGAGTTTCCCATTCAACGGCATAAGTTGCCATAGTAAGGGGATTAGTGTCCATGACGCCAGCGAGATTGGGGGGAGATAGCAGACTAAAAATTTGGCTGCCATCAGGTGATTGCCACCAGAAGGCACCGTGGGGGAATTTAGTGGTATCATTCCAGTGAAGTTTCTGAGTAACGAAGTATTCAATTCCCCCTTGTTTAAGAATTTGTGGCAACTGCCAAGGGAAGCCAAAACTATCAGGAACCCAAGCTACCCTAGTATATAAACCAAATTTCTCTTGAGTATAGCGTTGGGCGTAGAGTATTTGCCGTACAATTGATTCCCCGTCAATCAGATTCAATTCTGGTTCGACCCACATTCCACCAACTATTTCCCAGCGTCCTTGAGCTACTTGCTGTTTAATAGTTTTAAACAAGTCAGGGCGATGCTGCTCGATCCAAGCATAGAGTGCTGGCGTACTGTGACAAAATGTGAGCTGGGGAAATTCTTGCTGTAGCTTTAATACTGATTCAAAGGTGCGCTGTGCCACTTGCCAGGTTTCGCTTACTGTCCATAGCCAAGCCATATCTAGGTGAGCATGACCTAGCATCTGAATACGGCGCTGTTTTAGTATATTTACGCTTTGTTTACCTACTAGCTGTTGCAAATTGTGGCGCAGTGTGGAGAGGGATTGGTTAAATTCTACTCGGCAGGGCAGAGTATCCCAATTAATCTGGGCTACAGCTGCTGCCATTTGCTCTAATTTATCTGGCTCAAAGGTTTTTAAATACTTTTGCAAGACAGCTAGTTCATCGGCAACAAAACCAGGCTCAAGATTATCACTTGATTGGTGCCATAGTTGGGAATTGACTTCGTAAATGCTGCCTGAGTTCATCAATCCACCAAGATCATGACTAGGACTGACAAGCCTCAAGGCTACTGCAATTTCTGCTGTGGGAACTACAGCTGAACTAAGTAGAACTCTAGCAGAAGAATCAAATAAATCTCCTGAGTGTACTAGCTTACCATTGACAAAAATTTGGGCATCTTCTGCCCACCACTTCAGTGCCAACCTTAAACTCAAACCCTCTAGAGGATAGCCTTTTAGACTTTGGGGAATAATAAATTTTTGAGCTAGCCACATTACCTGATGTCCGGCTGACCAAACTATATATCCTTTGCTATTGAGTTGGACAGTTGACCAGTTTTGCCATCGATGAGACTCTGTAGCAATAGTGATCGGGATGTATTGTTGATAGCATCGCCAGTTGGTCTGAACATCAACCTGAGTCAAGGAACGTAGCTTCTCAATTGCTCCAGATAAATATGCATATTGAGAATGGGGCAAGGGCATGAGTTTTCCTAGTTAATTAGGTGTCGGATTTATGCCTTCTACATAAGTACTATAGGAGATTTTGTTATTTCAGTCATTTAGTAATTAGCTCTAAGTGCTCTAACTTTTTTCTTAAGATTCCTTATCTTCTTGTTGAGCAGAAGTTTGAGAATTGCCTGGAAGCTGTGTTCTAATCTGGGAGACTTTACCTTTAAATGTGTCACCTGCTGCTTGAGCTTTATCTTTAATCTGAGAGGTAACATCTTGAGTTTTGTCTTTAACCTGAGAAGCGACATTCTGAACCCCTCGCCCTACAGCTTCTAAATCCTCCACCGTCTTCTTATAATCTTTCTCTATATACTCAGCGGCTTGATTTATTTTCTGGTTCAATCCTTGAGTGTAGGGCTGACTCTTTTGGATAACTGCATCAATGACAATTACGCGCTTTTTACCGATGCTGGAAATCGCCACTGGTGGCAACAGGTAAATGCCGTCGATAAAACCTCGCCAGCCGTTAGAGGAAAATAAGTAGTTGAGTACACTACCTGTGTTTGGCTCGAGTAAATAGTCCAAAATTCTACCTACTTTGTTGCCACTATCTGTCCAAACTTCACAATCAATAGGCGAATCTAGAGGTTCAAGCTTTTCTGCGAAAGTTTCGCCTTGGTTGCCGTTGATCATAATACTGTCAGTGCCAATCGCCTCAACTTGCGCCCAAGTAAAGGATTTTTTCTTGCTGCCGAGGAATCCAGACTTGCAGGTTAAGCCTACTACTCGATGAGCTTGAGGATCCAGCAATAATTGAGCTACACGACCTATTTCTTCAGCAGTCTGCCGATCTAATACTAAGCGGTTGAGTAACTCACTTTGCTTCAAAGCTTCCAGTTGCTTAGACATTACACGCCTCTGTTTAGGTTATCCTAGTTAACATGCGTTGGGGTTCAGCGCTTGTTTTTTTAGTTGTTTAGTTGTATTTAGATTTTACTCTACAGTAAAATTCAGTAGCATCTCAGCCTCTTGTTGCCCAAGCAGTCTATATTTTCATTGGATTTTAAATGCGACCATTAGTCTTGATTTTGGCTATAGTTGTGGTGGCTGCAACTGTGATCTTGGCAGTACAAAATCTGGCAACGGTATCCGTCTATTTTGTTGTTTGGCAAATAGAAGCTTCCTTAGCTGCGTTTCTACTGTTAACCTTAGCCGCAGGTTTCTTAGCTAGTTTCTTGCTATCAATGCCTACGGTAATTCAGAAAAACTGGAAAATTGCCAATCATAAACAGAGGATTGTACAACTTGAAAAAGAATCAAACGAGATGATTGAAACTATCTCTGCCCAAAGAAAAAGGATAGAATACCTGGAAAAAAGTTTTCAACAAGAAATTGAGTCAACAAAATCAATTGAACCTAAACAAAAGCAGTAGTAATTACACACAGGGTGTTATTAAGTATTTTTACTCAGTAGGTGTTCAAACTCGATCCTCAATGATCTTAAATCAGCAACTCTTGCTACTAATATATTATCTTGACCAGCATCTTTAAGCCGCGTTTGCCAGTAGTGGATGTGTTCCGAGTGATTAACCCAAAACTGAATTACGGTGTCTACTACCTTATCAATTTCCCAACTTCTCTTGTGTGGTACATTCTCGATTGATTTGATGAAAGCGTCGAGGGTGCATTGATTAGTACCCAAGTATTCAACACCCACGGCTGACTTTTTTTGCTGATGATTAAAAAAGTCTAGGACTGAAGAGATTCCTAAAAGTTCAAAGGTGTATTTCATTAGCTGTATGCTTCTCGATTGAAGAATTATAGCAGATTTTAATGAAAAGTCTTAATCAAAACTTAATCTATATTGAAACGTGCAAAAAACTGTCCTCCTTCTCAGACTACAACTGAGAATATTCTTTGAAGACTTTGCCTCTAAACTTAGAGACAACATATACGATGTCAATACATACTACTACATAAGTAGGTGGGCAAAAAAAGTTATAAAATAGCTGTTTGCGTAAACTATACGCAAATTAAGTATTTTTTGGGCACGGCTATAGTTTCAGCAAGAGCTAGGAGGGACTATCTTTGTTGACTCCCTCGGTATAGTAAGAGGGGTTAGGTTCAGTTTATCCCCTCAAACAAACATCGTTTGGTAAAGATTGAGGTCTAAAAGGAACTTCCAAAAAATAAAATAGCTGACTGAGTGAAAATGATAATCATTCTTACTAATTACCAATGGGGTTTTTGGATGGTTTTACTATACCTAGATTTTTCCCGCTTACTGGCAGAGCGGGAACAGGCTTTGGTTAGGGAAGTAATCAAAGAAAGTACAAACTCTTTGTTTGGGATTGACCCAAGTAGTACTAAGATTAATTTTCTCAGCCCACCTGAGCAAAAAATTGCCTGTGCTAGAGTGACGTTTTTTATCCTTGGCTCCAGTGAAAATTCAATGCAATTGCGTAAGCGTCTGTTAGAGTTGGCGAATGCAACTATGTCTCAAAAGCTCATGGCTTATGGGATAGATTTTAAGATGCAGGAACCAACAATTTATGTAGAGTCACCAGTTACTATTTGAAATTATCTTATTCAAAACCATGATTGGAAATAGTGCCATCAGGCATCAGAGCATCGCAGAGATTAGTACCGTTAAACTGAAGTTTAAACTAACGCACCCCTTCAGATAAACTATACGCTTTAGTACTTAACTGTGGCAAAACCTTTTGCCAGCGATACCCCAAAACTTGCGTGATAATAATAACAAAAATTACTCGGTTATCTCTTAGTAGTGAGATTTACCTTCGGGTGTGAATCATAATTATTTAGACTATCTGCGTCTCAAATTGTTGTAATTTAGATGCAGCTATACTGTTAGCCACACCAAAGACAGAAGGAAGTTGACCTATTTCCACAAGCACTTGTCTAACCTCCACATTGGATACATCTGCTAGATTCCTGTCACTAAGAAGGGCAATAATAGCAGCAATGCCTAATCCTTGACCAACAGCAACATTGAATTCCACAATCCTGCCAGCAGAAGAAGCAAAGCCCTTAAATCCAGAAGCGGGACTAACAACTGCTAGATTGGGAACATCTTGGATTTGGGCATGCCGGATGCCTATATTGAAGATCGGCTGCTCAAAACTAACACTTTTAAAACCAAGAGCATCAGCCTTGGCTCCGATACCCGTAATACCCCCACGCACATCAAAATGATAGGCAAATGTACCCAAGGCTTGCCTGGTAGGAACACCACCCCTGAGCATATCTGCACCACTTAGGGGTTCCACGGCACCAGTAATATTGCCAGCGTGTCTGATATATAGTTCAGAAGCAGGCTTGACAGAAGTAGCTCCGAAACTTTTAAACCACTTTCCGACAAAAGACATTTCCTCAAGTATTTCAGAAGTAGGTTTACCACCGCCTGTGGCAAGTTCTTCTGCCTGAGTACCGTTGACATAACATAGTAGAGCATTCCAGGAAAGTCTACCACCAGGAAGAATCGCGATATTGCCCTTATCTAGGATCATGCCTGTTTCGGCAAGAGAAAACTTCTTTCCCCTGAAAGAGTGGTAAGCTACAGATAAAGCTGGGGAGCGAACATCAATATAATCGCGACCAGCCCACATGGTTTTAAGATTTCCCCTAGGATCAAACATATCCTTGCTGATTCTGGTCATCAGTTGTTGATCAAAACCAGCAGCATGTCTGATAAAATCCTGAGCTTGAGCATCCTTAGGATTAGTAAAACGCTTAAGGTAAGCATACTCTATCTGTTTAAGTCTTTTAACACTAATCCCCTCAGTTTCAAAGACCAAAGTAACGGGCAATTCTGACTCAGGTAAGCCAAAGGTTTCAAATCCCCTAAGTTTATTGACCCCAGCAGCTTGTGCTAATTCAGCATTTACGGTGGAGTCTATAAACTGCTTGCCAAAATAGGTTTCTCCCCTAGCGAGTTTGATGCCAACTATTCTCTGATCTTCCTTGAGTACTGAGTCAATCTCAACTTCTCGGATCAGAGCAACCCCAGCCTCCTGCATCATCTTTTGCAATGCTGCACCAGCTTGGCGGGGATCGAGAGCAATAAAGACAACCCCAGCCCTCTGCAAAAATTCTCTGTATATTGCTGGTGGCGCTCCGAAGGTACCCAAACCTAGGGCTCTCCGCAATTGTCTCGAAATTTGTGACCTATCGAGATAGGCAAGCCCTCCCCTAACTACATGACCACCAACGCTCTCGAGTTTAGAGCCTTTGGACATCAACAGAATTCGGGGATATTTAGAGGTGCGGCGGCGGTATTCTCTCGCAGCCGAAATCAGGGCGAAGATACCAGGAATCTCATCACCAAATCCGATGACATCGTAATAACGATCATCAACTGTCATTGCTCAAGTCCCTTTAAGGTCTCTATAGACCTAAGTGTAGGTGTAGAAAGGGTCGTATGTATACAATCAGACTTAAGAACAATCACTTGGTATTATTTTTAGGCTTGTCAGGTTCGAGTGCAATGATGGAGCCTGAAGCATTGGTGCGATAAACCCAGTGTTTGTCTTCACTATTGACAATAATTTGCCATCCAGGGATCAACATTTCCTTACATTTCGACAATTTAGAGTTACTCAGTTCTAAACATTCATCAGACCAAGTGCGAGATTGGGCATTGCTAATGTCAAGGGCAGAGGTTGGCACACCAAAACGCTCTGAGGCATCTAGCAAGACAGAATGACTAACTGCTGCTGATAAAGCAACACCAGACTCTACATTCTGAGAAGTTTCCCTGGCAATATTGGGGGGGGTTTTACCAACGCAGAAGTACAAAATACAAGTAAACGCTAATGCCTGGAGCATGAGACTGGGCTGAATCCTGTTTTTTGAAATCTTCGCTGGGGCAAAGTTAGAATTATTCATCTTGGTCATTGCAAATCTCGCCAGTGAGTGCTTAAGTCTGAGAGCGTAATAATATAAACGACAGCTCCTTGATCGTGAATTCCTGTAGAAAAAGGAAAAATTTTCCTTCGGTAGCAACAGGTTTTCCTCTAGAAGCATAATTTTTAATAGGTTGATAATGGTTATTGAACCGAAGGCGGGAATAAATTCCTCGGCATATCCTCAACTACCGCAAAGGTTTCTGTTGTGGAGTACTTCCAAATATCTGTTTAGGATAGTAAACTCTGTTAAACAGAGGCTTAGCTACTGTTACACTTCCAAAAGTGTTAGTTGCTCAGGCATATTTTTTGCATAAATATAGATAATTGCACATTGGATAACTCCTGTGCTTAATCTCTTTTGCTGAGGAACATTATCAATTCCTAATAACTGCCAAGAGTCGCTTTTAGCGCTTTTAAGTAGGAATACTTAATTGATTGTAGTATGGGTACAGTAAAAGTGAAACCCGTCAAACCTATACTGCTGTTGGGTTTTGTTACTTAATCCAATCTACTATATGTATTCAATTTAATTACGTTTATCTACTTATCAGTCTTCATTCTAACAGTAGAAATACTGAATCGCCATTAAGATATACTTATAAGTATAAGATGTTAAAGTAAAGAGCTTTTAAGAGTTAAAAGTTAAAAATGGGGGCATTGGTGGTGTTGCCAAGGGTGTTTTTAAACCGCGTAGCCACATCGGCGTTTTTCAAAGCGCTCCAGATGCCAATCAACCACCAATTCCCAGACGCTCTGCCAATCCAGGATTCAAGGGTATAAGCGTTGATACCATCAAAAATAGAGCTAACAAGGCCAAAATTGCTCTGGTATCATCAGGTTCTGTAATTTCATTGAGGCTGGGACGCTCAGGAGAGCGCTGTAGGAATAAAATTACCAGAACCCAATAAAAAATCAGTGGATTTGCCGAATTTACTAAAGCAACAATTCCCAAGACAATCAATGTGGCAATGGTCGTGCGTCGAGCAATTTTACGTCCGTAAATTGCCTGGACAATCCTCCCTCCATCTAGTTGTCCTGCTGGCATTAAGTTTAAGGCTGTCACCACTAAGCCCAACCAACCAATAATTGTTAAAGGGTGAACATCAACTATTGAAGCCTGCAGGGAACTGCCAAGGAAAAGCCGCGCCATGCTTCCCACTAAAACTGAACTTTGGAAAAACTGAGTTGGTATTTGAAAAATACTGCCTTGGTGAGAAAGCAGTAATCCCATCATCAGCATTACTAGGGAGACAATGCCACTAGCAGCTGGTCCTGCTAGGGAAATGTCAAAAAGTGCACTCCGATTAGGTAAAAGAGATTCAAAGCGGGTAATAGCTCCGAAAGAACCAATTTGACCACTGGGAATGAAGAAAGGTAAACTCATTCGCACTTGGTAACGCCGTGCCTGCCACCAGTGACCTAATTCGTGAAGGACAAGAAAAGCCCAAATTCCTGAACTAATCGGTAGTACTTGCGCAAATCGCTCTGGATTATTAAACAGGTCAAAATTTAGTAACAACCCTACTGCTTCCAGACTAGTGGCAATCGTCGCCACCAGCAAAACTAATGCCAGGATTTTCTGAGATAAAGTTGTCGGCTGTGGGTCATTGCTAGAGGGCAGCACGATGACAACTGGCTTCCCTTCAGGGCCTTCGACTAAGAATAGTCGATATTCATCGCCACATCGATCTCTGAGATTTCCTGCTAAACGGGAATAAACTTGCTCAGGATCTTTCCCTCGCATATTACCCTTAAAGATCACCCCTTCCTGATAGGGAATTGTTTCTGTGGTAAAGAATGTATCGATCGCAAAAATCCCCTGGATGCTTTTAAGGTCTTGATCAGGAATAGGAGTAGCTGTAGCGGTGATCGGATTGTTGCCATTGGGCAATTCGTTGCTATTATCTGCATTTGCCGGAGCTTGCTCATCTAGCTTGTGAGCATCAGCCGATTGTTGTTTCTCATTGAGCAGCTTAGTGGCACGTTCCTGCAAAATAGCATCCTGACCAGCTGCACGCAAACGCTTGCCCAAGAAAATGTACAATCCTGTCGAAGCGACTAACAAAAAGATAATGCCGATGATATTGATGTAAATCCCCGCAGCCATTAAGCCAAAAAATAACAGCCATGGAACCGTCAAGACGACCGACTGCAACCAGGCTAGGATTCCTAGTTTGCCGTAAGGTCGGGCGCGTTTAAAGCCCCAAGCCAGGACACCAATAGCCACTAGCATGATTAAAGCAGTTACAGTAGTCTCTGATCCAGTAAACATTGTTAAGCTGTTAGTCGTTTATTTTTTTAGTTGGCGATAGGGTCTCAATCAGCGCGACCAAGTGTGAAATTATAATTCTTACTTCTTTACTTTTAACTTTAGGTGTTTGCCAATTAACCTTCCTTAATCTCTTAGTATTAACTCACCTATTTACAACTACCAACCGCTGCTCTGAGGCTACCTTGGTATTGACTCAGGAGGTACTCACCCTCTTGTCGGTTTAGTCCTGTCCAATGCATTAGCAGCGCCAACTTGACTTGACGTCCGCTACGCTCTAGTAAGTGACTACACTCTTGCCGACTTAGACTAGTAAGCTCTTGTAGAATTCGCAGCGCCCGGTCATGAAGCTTGTTGTTAGTAACAGCTACATCTACCATACGATTACCGTATACTTTGCCTAGCTGCACCATAACGCCAGTGGAGAGGATGTTTAATGCCATCTTAGTAACCGTACCAGCTTTTAGCCTGGTAGAGCCAGCTAGTACTTCTGGACCAACCAATAACCGAATATCGAGATCAGCTTCTATACTCACCTGTTGAGTAGGAACACAGGCGATAGAAATAGTTGTTGCTCCCCTCTGCCTTGCCGCTTGTAGCGCTCCGTGAACAAAAGGAGTGGTGCCGCCGGCACTAATGCCAATGACCACATCGTAAGTTTTAACTTGGTGATGAGCAATTGCTTCAATACCATCTTCAATTGAGTCTTCTAAACCTTCAGAGCTGCGAACTAAAGCTCCAGCCCCCCCAGCAATGATTCCCTGTACCAACTCTGGTGGCGTACAAAAGGTGGGGGGACATTCAGCAGCATCTAGTACCCCTAAGCGTCCACTCGTCCCAGCACCTACGTAAAAGAGCCGTCCTCCTCCACCCAGAGCAGATGCAATCATTTCAATTGCTTGCGCTAATTTAACTTTAACAGCAGCGATCGCACTGAGGGTTTGGGCATCTTCGCGATTAAACAGCTCCACTAATTCTAGTGCTGTCAGTTGGTCTAAGTTATGACTGTTAGGGTTAACCTGCTCGGTTAGCAGATGCCCTCGCTCCTCTAAATTGTTCATGATTCAGACTTTTTGCCACCGAATGCAGGTAATCAATCTTAAGCGCACGAAAATAAATCCTAGCTTTTACAATAAACCTTCAAGCTGACGGCGAATGCGATCTAAATCAGGAATTTCTGGTTCTTGTTTGTCTTGGGCATCTAGTTGCCAGTCAGTGATTTCGACATTAGTTTCGGGTGGCACTGCCAACATACCGACTTCAATCAGTTTGGCTTCATAGCCAGCACTGCGACAAAACTCTTCAATTTCTTCAGTATCTATTGCTTCCACTGTGGCGGGAGGTAAATCCTGGGCTTCTAGCATCATTGCAAAGCGGGTAGCGTCATCTTCTTGCTCAAACATCAGTACAACGTCGCGGTCATCAATTTTGAGTGAGTGAATCCCTTCGTTGTCTGTGCGGGCATTGAATAAGATCACAAATACTCTTGTGGGCATAACCATAAGTTCCTTTTAATTTTCAGCTTCTTAGGGCTGGATAATTTCTATCTACTCCTAGAATATCTGATACCATTTCACGAAAATCTTGATACAAATTCTTTCCTATCTCCCCATCTCCCCATCTCCCCATCTCCCCATCTCCCCCTGCGATGGGATATTTTTTTAGTTGTAAGTCCCTTCTGTACCCATGAATCTACCTTCATCCAGCCGACTACAGTTGACCCCAGATTTGAACATCTGTCGCATTTTAAACGGTATGTGGCAAGTGTCAGGGGCTCACGGGCGCATTGACCCAAACAAGGCGCTTCAGAGCATGTTCGAGTACCTAGATGCAGGCTATACCACTTGGGATTTAGCGGATCATTATGGTCCTGCAGAAGATTTTATTGGAGCATTCAGACGCCAACTAGTTGCTAGCCGTGGTCAAGAGGCTCTCTCTAATATCCAAGCCTTTACCAAATGGGTGCCAAGACCAACTAAAATGACAAAGCAAGTGGTCGAGAGTAACATTGATATCTCCCGCAAGCGCATGGGCGTCGAAACCCTTGATCTGATGCAATTCCATTGGTGGGAATACCGTGATCAAAATTACTTAGATGCCCTTAAGTATTTGTCCCAGCTTCAGGAAGAAGGCAAGATTAAACACCTGGCTTTGACTAACTTTGACACTGAACATCTGCAAATTATTACTGAAGCCGGGATCAAAATTGTCTCCAATCAAGTACAGTTTTCTCTGATTGACCGTCGCCCGAAGGTCAATATGGTGAAATTTTGTCAAGAAAATGATATCAAACTTTTGGCTTATGGGACACTCTGCGGCAGCTTGTTAAGCGAAAAGTATTTGGGGCAACAAGAGCCGCGCGGTGGAACACTCAACACCGTTAGTTTAAGAAAATATAAAAATATGGTTGATGCTTGGGGTGATTGGAGCCTATTTCAAGAACTGCTTTCTACACTTAAACTTATTGCCGACAAGTATGCAGTAAGCATCTCTAACTTAGCTCTCCGTTATATTCTTGATCAGCCCACAGTTGCGGGTGTAATTGTGGGTGCGCGCTTGGGTATATCATCACACCTAGATGACAATGCTAGGGTATTTGATTTGAGCTTAGATACTCACGATTATAGTCAAATTGAGGCAGTACTTGAGAAGTCTCGCAATTTGTACCAGCTTATCGGTGACTGCGGAGATGAGTACAGACGCTGAAAACTAGTCATTGATCTGTAGAAACCTTTGGACTAAAATCTTGCCTAGAGCGCTTTAATTGCTGCTGGAGATATTTTCCCCACTCCGCCGCCAGAGGAATTTCTGTGAAGGGTACTTTAATAACAGAAACTGGTTCTGGAAAGCTAAATTCCAGTGCAATACTGCGCCCTTTTGTTGGTGGTGTCTCTAGGTCAACTGCTTGGTTGTCTACTAGTAATTGGATTGATTGAACCTCTTGGAGAGAGAAGCTTTCTAGATTTATTGGTCCAGTGGATGTAGGCACCCCCCAAGTTAAATCATTGTTTTTTTGACCTAAAACTGAGTAAATGTCGTACTTTGCCCGTTCAAACTGCTGCGCCCATTGGCGATAGGCTTCGACTTTTTGGTATTCTTTCCAACCTGAACGAGCAAGCCAGATAAATGTTGCTAGTAAAGGTAGCCATAATAATCCACGTTCCATTTGCACTCTCTAAATATAATGCAAAAAACTAAGGGTAAAGTTGCGATCGCCCTTAAGGCATCAACATCTAAATTATAGTCTATGAGATCAATTTTAAGATTTATTTAGAAATAACCTCTAAAAGCCAAAATATAGTAAGTATATAATTTGCGAGTTAAATAAAAAGTTCACAAACAAAGATAAAAGATGAATACAAAAGACATCGAATGTCACCTAAAAGATGCTGAAGGTTATGCTGGGAAAAATCAGTTTAATGTAGATGGATCTAACTTTTCATTGATAGCATCTTCAGAATTATCATTGAAGTACGAACAATTACGTCAAAAATTAATACAACAACGTCCCCAAAAAAAAGTTCCTTGGATACCTAAAAACTGGTCAAATACAATGCTTAAAATGGGGAATCAAGACCAGAAAAATATTCCTACACCCCAGTCTTTTTGCCTAACAAATCTCGATACTCTTTGTCGCGATCGCTATCTCGTAGTAGATTTATCGCCGGAGGATTTAGCCCATTTTCCCCTCGATACTTTAGGCGGTGCCTATTTCCAATATATGCGTCATGGTAATTTTTATGAGTTCGACAAAAATCCGATGACCCCAGACTCAGATCTCAAATGGATTATACGTTTACTTCGTCAGACTCATGATTTTTACCATCTCGTAGCAGAAATTTACCATTATGGCTGGGATGGAGGCTTCATTATTTATAATGATCCTCGATACTATACACGAGATCTACTGGTTTTATCTGAAGAAGTGTGTCTCTATGCTTTCACCCTGGGTCAAGTTCGTCTTAAAGAGGCTATCCCAATTATTGCTGAATGGGCTAATAGGTGTATTTCACATTGTTATGAGTGGCTTAAAGATGCTTACCAATTATTACTTCATACTCAAAAATTCGAGATGGTAGCACGATTTAATTTTCCCACCTTTATTTCAGACTGTGAGAAGTTGACCTATGCTTCATTTAAGCTAGGTTGTCTTGATACCGAAATTTGTGTTGATGAGTATTTGCAGGAACTTTATGAAGTTTTAGAGCCTTTGCCGAGTAATGCAACTCTAGAAGAGCAAGAATGTAGAGATATGGTATTAGAAAGTTTTGAGCGAGGACTACGAAGCAATCCACTAGTCTGTTTTCAATGGGACCGTTATTTAGGTAATACACTTCAAGAGGTGCGAGAGTTCTTGAACATTCCTCGGCGTAAACTTTTTAAGGATGGTTCTCACTATCTGGATGCAGATTTGTATTAGACCTCTTCAAAATATCTTGGTACAGAAAATTGAATAACTACTCGGTAGTTAACAAGGGGTGCCACTTTCTTTTTGGCAAAGATAATGAACTATTGTGAGTTGTTGTAGCTTTTGATTTTGTGGCGATGAAGTGTACACAGTTCTTAAACAAAAATTTGTTTTCAATGAACTCTTCTTCTTGTACAATAACCAGGAAAAATAAACTGGATTAAGAGTTAGAAATAACTATAACTGTTTTTTGTGTGAGGAGATTTGTGACAAAAACTTGCTACCTATTGCCAATAATTTCAGTAGTTCTGGGCTGTAGTGTTTCGATTGTATCCCCAGTAAGAGCCCAAGAAAATCCAACAGAAACCACAATAATTGAAAGTCAAAACACTGAACAGTTGTGGGAGCAAATGCGGCAATATAACCGAAAACCACGCTCTTTAAAACAATTTAATAGTGTCAATCAGTTGCGTGATGTTTCTCCTGGGGATTGGGCTTATGAAGCTTTGCGCAATTTGGTGGAAACCTACGGCTGTATTGCTGGTTTTCCTGATGGCACTTTCCGAGGTAATCGTTCCCTAAATCGCTATGAATTTGCTGCCGGCTTGAATGCTTGTCTGCAACAGATTGAGCGTTTAATTACTGACCCTAACTCCGATGAAGTTACCAGGGAAAATTTGGCAGTTTTGCAAAAGCTCACGGCAGAATTTGAAGGGCAACTTTCAAGTGTCTTAGCTAGCACAGACAAACTAGAAGGAAGAGTAGACTTTCTCATAGAAAATCAGTTTTCGACTACTACCGTTCTGCGCGGGGATGTCATTTTTAATGCAATTAGTGCTTTTGGCAGTGAGAGAGCCGTTGGTTCTGATGAGGAACAAACAGAGGATATTGATTCCAATGTGACTGTTTCGGCGCGGGTAGGTTTTAACTTTGATAGTAGTTTTACTGGTCGAGATCGACTTCGTGTTAGGTTCCAAGCCGGAAATGTCAACAATTTCGGCAGAAGTTTCACTGGGACAGACATGACTAGAATTTCTAGCGCTAGTAATACTGACAATGATGTTGGAATCAGTTCTCTGTTCTATGAAATTCCTCTGGGTAATCGTGGCTTGTTATCAATTGCACCAATAGCTGAGTTTCCTACTAGGATTATTCCTTCACTTAATCCTGTCTCCTCAATCTCCCTGTTTGCTGCTGAGAGTCCCGTCTACGGATTTGCTTTTGGAGGTGGTACAGGGGTTTACTATCAGTTTAATGACGCAATTGCTGCTGGTCTTCACTATTTAGCAGGCTCTTCTTCTGATCCTGGTTTGGGACTATTTAACGGTCAATATAGCACTTTGGCTCAGTTTACCTTTACCCCCTCTGACCGCTTGGGTGTGAGTTTAACCTATGCCCACTATTATTCCCCTGAACCAGGTGAGACAATTAACGTTACTGGTAGCCAAGGTAGCCTATTCGCTCAGGTGCCTTTTGGTGAAAATACGGCGACTTCTGCTAACGCCTTTGGTTTACAATTCTCTTATAAGTTGAGCGATCGCTTGTTGGTTGGAGGTTGGGCTAACTATACCAATGCTATTGCTGAATCTTCTCCCCGAGACAACGGTTTTGATGCTTCTAGGGGGGCTGATGCTGATATCTGGGGTTGGGCAGTTACTGCAGCTTTGCCAGATTTAGGAGGATTAGGCAATCAATTGAATTTCATTTTTGGTCAGCCTCCTAAACTTACTGATAATGATATTCCTGATCGTAGTGATGATGATTCTGCTTTCCATATTGAACTCTCCTATCGCTATCGAATTGATGATAGGATTTTTCTGACACCTGGTGTTTTGGTAATTACTAGCCCAGAACACAATGATGAAAATGATGCGATTTGGCTAGGAATTATCCGAACTGTCTTTTTACTATAAAACCCCATTAAAGGAAATTGGTATAACAGCGAAGTAGTCAACAACCCTCGTTACTTGAGGAAATTAGAGTTAAGACTAATCTGAGAGTTAAGTAAGGGTAATGTGCCGCCTGCTTCAAATAAATGTTGTGGTGAGCAGTATCTTGTACGCTCACCACAAGGCTCTAGGCTACAAGATCCATTTCCCTGAGTTTTTTTCAGTCACAAAAAGTTGTAAAAAGTATTTAATTAGGGTGTGCTGAATAAGTCTAAAATCTTTGTTATTGGTTATTTATGCAAGAAGTATATTGACCTGAAGCGCAGAGCAAATTTTGATAAAGTACACAGTTATTAACCTGGTGCATCTAAAGCGCCTAATCTAAATCTGCACTCCATCCCCAGGATGACCAAACTTATTATCCAAATCCCTTGTTATAACGAAGAACGCTCCCTCGGAATTACTCTCAATGAATTGCCACGCCAACTGCGGGGTATTGATGTAATCGAATGGTTGGTAATTGATGACGGCAGTCGCGATCGCACCGTCGAAGTCGCCCAAGCCTATGGGGTGGATCATATCGTTCATTTTGCTAATAATCAAGGCTTGGCAAAGGCTTTTATGGCTGGTATCGAAGCCTCTCTTAAAGCTGGTGCCGATATCATTGTCAATACTGATGCTGACAATCAATATTGTGCGGCGGATATTCCTCTGCTGATTGAACCCATTCTCTTACAAGAAGCAGAAATTGTAGTGGGAGCTCGACCAATTAAGGAAATTCGCCATTTTTCTCCCAGTAAAAAACTACTGCAAAAGTTAGGTAGTTGGGTAGTGCGTCTTGCCAGTAATACCAAAATTCCCGATGCTCCCAGTGGCTTTCGTGCATTTAGCCGCGAAGCTGCTATGCAGTTGAATGTTTTCAATAATTACACCTATACCCTAGAGACGATTATCCAAGCAGGACAAAAGGGTATGGCAATAACGTCGGTACCAATTAGGACTAATCCGATTTTGCGCCCTTCTCGTCTAGTGAGAAGTATACCTTCTTATGTTATGCGATCGCTATTTACGATCCTGCGCATTTTTATGCTCTACAAACCCCTGCGTTTTTTCGCACTTTTGGGTAGCTTACCCTTTAGTTTAGGGGTGTTATTGGGGGTTCGTTGGCTGGTATATTTCTTGATTGGCACTGAAAGAACCAGAATTCCTAGTTTGATTCTGGCTGCTATTTTAATTCTAATTGGCTTTCAGTTATGGATGTTTGGTCTAGTTGCTGATTTAATGGCAGCTAACCGCAGGTTGATTGAAGAAGTGCAGTTGCGTTTAAGGCGGAAGGATTTTGGTAAGTAATAAGTAATAAGTAATAAGTAATAAGTAAGATGAACCCTGAGCAATGAACTATGAGCAATGAACCGTCTGATTTATTTGCCCAATTGGCACTAGCCCAAATTCCGAAAATTCTTACTCTGTTAGATCGTAATCCCCACAGTCCTACTTATGGCTGTTTTGACCGTAATTTCTGGCACTATAAGATTATTGATTTTCCTAGTGGTATGGCTCAGGAGTTTGTCTGGCCTGTTGCTTTGGCTTGGGATACTGATTTGAGGGATAATCCTTTTTATCAACAAGCTGCGATTAGCGATTGGGTAGAGGCGGGTATTCTTTATGCGGCTAAGAGTGCTCATCCTGATGGTTCCTGTGATGATTATTTTCCCTATGAAAGAGCAGCGGGAGCGGCGGCTTTTTCTCTGCTTGCCTGTGTTGAAAGTTATAAGTTGCTTAAGCTTAATAATCCGATGGTTCTGGAGTTTTTTACTAGACGAGCTTCTTGGTTAGCTAATCATCATGAAAGTGGACGTTTGACGAATCATCAGGCTCTAATTGTTCTATGTTTGGAGTTACTTTCTGAGCTGTTGGGAACTTCCCAGTGGGATAAGGCGAAGGCTTTGCGCTTGGAGCGAGTGCTAGATTGGCAGAATCAGGAGGGTTGGTTTCAGGAGTATGAAGGGTGCGATCCTGGGTATCATACTTTGACTATTTCCTGTTTGGCTAGGATTTATCAGTTGAGAGCTGAAATTAGATTGAAGGAAGCGCTGATTAAAGCGGTGGAGTTAGCGGCTTATTTTGTGCATCCTGATGGTTCTTATGGTGGAGAATATACTAGTCGCAATACTTATAATTTCTTTCCCCATGGTTTTGAATTAGTTGGTCAATGGCTACCGGAGGCTTTGGCAATTAATGACCGTTTTTTAGTTGGACTTGCTAAGGGTTTGGCTCCTTGCTATGCTGATGACCATATTATCGGTCATCATACTTGGAACTATTTACTTGCTTGGCGAGATTTTGTTAGTGATAATCGCCCTAGTATTTCACCACGCCCTGATAGTCGCATTTGGTTAAAGGAAGCGCAAATATTGATTGATAGGCGTCAAGGTGTTGAGTTGTATTTGGCTCTTAATAAGGGTGGTACTTTCAAGTTGTTTCGGAATCAACAGTTGGTGGTTTCTGATACTCAGTTTTCTGTGCAAGTGAATACAGGGGATAAAATCCAAAATGCGGTTGGTCATTTAATTGATCGTTACTCTGTTGAGGTTGATGATGATCAAATTGTGATTCAGGGTAAGCTTGGTTGGGCAAAACAGAAACAAATGACACCAGCTAATTTAATAATATTGCGGGTGGTGATGCTTACTGTGGGGCGCTTTTTCCCAAATTTGATTCGTAAGTTATTACAAAAGATTTTAATTACTGGTAAAACTAAGGCTCCTTTTAGTTTTCGGCGTCAGTTGCAATGGCAAGATGGGCAATGGGTGATTACAGATCAATTGCGCACTAAGTCTTGGCAAAATGTTGTTAGTGCTGGTATTGGTTGTTACCAAACTTCTATTTATGTGGTGATGAGTCGTACTTTTCAGGTTGGGCAGTTACAGTCTTGGTTTGAGCTGACAGGTGAGGTTAAAAAGCTTTCTGCTGGTCAAGTTTTGCAATTGGAGAGGAAGTTTTGAGGGAAAATTTATAGAGAATTTTGTTTCTTAAAGGAATTAGCTAATGCCAGGTATCAAATATAGAAATAGCTTATATTTTCCTTTCCCTCTCTAATTCCGCATAAAGCTTCTCTGTAGCTATTTTATCCTCAATCTCCCTCTTCTCACCCGCCGCCAAAAACTGTTGATCTAAATAACTTAAATTCTTCCCTTTTGCCCAAGTCTGAGCATTCTGTAGAGCCTTTCCCTGCAACAACCACGACTCATCCTCACCTTCCGAAGCCACCCAAGCCCTATTATTTACTCACTTACTTTTGGTTCAAGTCTGACAGCAAAATTAAAGCGCTGTATCACCACATGCCAGACAACCCCAACTCCAATAACTCCTAAACCAATTAACCAAATCTGCCACTCTACCCAAAAAGCTAGAAACAGCGAAGAAAACAGAGATAGCCAACTCAACCATTGCGGATATAACCGCTGTTGTTGACTCAGTTGTAGTGCTGCCAGACTGACGATAAAACATCGGTACATACTACCAAAGGCAGCAAATGACCAAGTTACCTTGACATCGCCAGTTAAAACTAAAAGTGCGATCGCCATACCCAGAAATAACACAGCCCAATAGGGTGTTGTGCCAGAGTTATTTAATTGTGCGAAAAAACTAGGCATATCTCCACGACGCCCCATCGCTAACAAGATGCGAGATACGCCTAAAATAATTGTCAAGAGTATACTTAGCATCGAAGTAATCGCACCCACAGCCAAAATATTAGCAGCACCAGGAATACCAAAACTGCTAGCTACAACTTGTAAAGGTGCTGCTTGCTCTGTTGTTGCGGCACTAAAAGCTTCTACTCCAATTGAACCCAAACTTACTACTGCTACCCCTACATAAAGGAGCATTGTCACTACAATCGTGAATACAATTGCTTTGGGTATATTTTTCCTAGGCTCTGTAATCTCTTCACCCATCATTGATATACGAGCAGCACCATTATAAGCAACAAACATTAAAGCAACAGACTCCAGAAAGTTTTTGAGCCAGTTACCATAATTGGCACTAGCAAAGGTTAGATTCTCAAAACCATTTACCAAGCAGAGGAAGGAACCAACAATAATTAAGAAAAGTAGCGACAGGATTGTTACTGAAACAACAGCGATTGTCGTTACCTTAAAACGGCGAGCGCCACCAAGAGCAATTAAGGTGACAACCAAGACGGCAGCTTCTGCTACCAATACTAAAATTCCACTCTCATTAACACCTATGGTATTCAACAAGTAGCCAGCAAAGCCAAGAGCAGCTGTTGCCGCCACAGCAGTTTTACTTAAGAAATATATCCAACCTCCAGTAAAACCCAAAACTGGTGTCAGGTACTTGTAACCATATTCATAGATTCCACCGCTAACTGGATGACTAACAGCAAGCTGAGCCAGATTTAAGCTATTACAAGCACCCAAAAGTCCAGCCACTACCAAAGCTCCAATCACAGCAAAACCAGATATCCCTGCAGCAATACCAATGCTTACAAAAATTCCCACACCGATTACTGAAGCTAGCCCCATGCAGGCACTACCAAACCAACTCAATTCTCGTTTCAGCTGTTTTGGTGGATTTTCTTCTGACATATTTTCTCCTCAAATTATGTTATGTGTCGCAAAATTAAAATTAACAAATGACCGAATCAGACAGAAAACTCCTTTGCCTTGAAATTGTGACTTCAACCACAAGATTGCCGAACCAGAGAAAGACTAGCTTTATGCCTAAAATGTCCTGAAGTTCATCTGTCATCGCCTGGTTTTCTTTTAAGTAAAAGCTCGTATTTTATCTAAAATAGCTTCATCTAAAGCTATTTGGCATTCAGAAGCAGCGAAAGCTTGATTGTGCGAAATATCTAAATGAATATATTGTTCTCTTACTTCATCGGCACGGCTTTGGGATGTATCAATGCGAACAAATATTTTCTTTTCTTTTGCTAAATTATTCATCAGAGTAAGCGCTTTGATAGAAAAAATCAAAGGGACTGAAGCCGAAACAATCTTGGCATTTAAGCCTAAATTATTAATATGCTTTTCTTCGATTATTCCCGCATTAGCAAGGCCGTAATTATTTAACCAAGGGATAGCAATTGCTACATAAGTAGAGTCTTGGATGACTTCCTTTACTGAAGAGGAACAGACAACTTTTGCAGGATTAATGCCCCTGGCAAGCAATGTTGATAAACGCTTGGTTTGATCTTGTAAAGATGGACTAAATAGGTGTGGATTTAGCCCATATTTTATGCTTTTAATGGCGATTTGTTTACCAATATTACCTGTGCCAATAATGGCAATTTTGCTGTTTATTTTAGCGTTTTTAATATCTAAATACTTAATCATATGTTGAGCAACATAAGGAGAATTAATACCTGGAAGATTACTCACTAAGACATTATGTTGTTGTGCAGCCTTCATATCTATAGCTCTAGTATCTACCCCTCGTCTAATGATAAGAAGATTCTTGTTTTTACCTACAGCTTTACGCCAAGAAGTAATTGCAATAGCTGGTACAGCATTACTCCCTACAATAAGAATATCTGGTTGAAAAGTTTCCAGGTAGTAAAGCAATTTATCTAAAGTCGTATGTTTTTGGGAAAATTGGTTATATCCAATATCAGGAATATATAAAAATATTTCCTCTGTATTTATACTTGATCTAGATATTTTTTTTTCTGTAAGTCCGAGTTTAACAATAGTATTATGATGAATAGGATGAGTAATTAAAATTTGTTTCATAAACAAAATTTATAAGCTAATTTTATCAAAATCACCTAACAGAAAAGCCAGTCTATCTCTAGGACAATAAGGTTGATTCGCTTACTCATCATCGACTAGCAAACGGTCAAAAACACCTGCAATGCCAGAATAGACAGGGTATCGCTATTGGCCTCATTGAATCATTGTTTATAGATTACCAATGAATTTGACTCAAAATATACCGCAGGCGGTCATAGTCATCTTTGAGTAAAATACTCATAGTTCTCCCCGCCTTAACTAACCAATCTCGATCCCCTTGACGCAAGCGATAAACTTCCCTAATTGCTGCTGCACTCAGGGCTTCTACTGGCGCTCCCTTTACCTGCAACAGAGTCCTTAAAAAATCCAATTGCTCACTAAAGTGAATAATCTCTTGTGGTTGGCATTGATAGACTGCCTGGTGAATTTGTGGGGGGCGGGGAGGAAGATACTGATAGAATTTACTGCCAGTATGTCGATACCCATTCACCCCTTGTTCAGGAGAGGCAAACCCAACAATTGCAGCACGAAACTCTGTTTTCAGCATCGCAAAAATTTGGGGTTGCTGCTCTCGCAAATCTGCCAGTGACAACCCCAAAGCCCTAGCGCGGTGAACCGAATCAATTGGGCTGGTAGTGGCATAGTAAACCACTGCCAAGACTTGATTACCCGACTCTTCGTCAACGGAGCTAACCCAACTACCAAAAGCTGGCATGATGGGAAGACTCAAATCCTCTGGCTCCAAACACTGTGCCAGAAATTCCGTTGTTGCCGTTTCAATCACCTCGGCAATGTGATTTTCACGACGATCTTCAACCGCAAACTGTGGTAAAGGAAGACGCATAATGGTTAGCGCTTACCAGTTGTAGGTTCTACAGCTTCTAGTTCTGAGAGATTGAACGTAACAATTTTATCCCAGTTGCCACCTTCAAAGAGTACACCAGCTTTGCCATCAGCTACGCGCTGAACTAAACCTTCAAATTGGTAGTAGGTATCGTCAGCATTAGTGACGCGAACAATTGAACCAGGAAGAATCATAACTTTTAATAATAACTGAGCCTATATTTTAATAGCTTATGTGCTTTTTGATGGATCAGTGGCAATTTGTGACGTCCTCCCCGGCAAACAAAGGCGCGGGGCTCCCAGCGGTGAAAGCTGACTAAAATCTCAAGCGATGTCGATAATTAGCGACTGACTCCACCAGCCCGATACCAATAAAATTCGACAGCAATGACCAACGGGCATAACTCAAAAAAGGCAGCGGAATGCCTGTAATAGGAGCCAAACCAATATTCATGCCAATATTGATTACCGCCTGAAAAACAATCATCGATAGGACACCAATCGCCAGCAATGAGCCAAAGTCGTCCTTAGCATTTTGAGCAATAATCACTAAGCGCAGACAAAGTAACCAGAAGGCAAAGAGGACACACAAACAGCCAACAAAACCTAATTCTTCCCCAATTGCTGAGAAAATAAAATCAGTGTGCTGTTCAGGAATAAAGCGAAGTTGGGTTTGGCTGCCCTGATATAGTCCGCTTCCCCACATTTGACCAGCACCAATGGCAATCCGAGACTGGATTAGATGGTAGCCTCCTCCCAAGGGGTCTTTATCGGGGTCTAAAAATAGAGTCAGTCGGTCTTTTTGATAATCCTTAAGCAAACTCCAGAAAAAGCTGCCCAATGCTCCTGAAACTAAGTTTAGTACTAAAGCCCCTAAAGCTCCAGACCAGGGAAAAATAAAACTACGCCAGCCAACCACTACCATGGCTCCTACCCAGACAAACCAAGCAGGTAAAAACACACTCAACAAAATTGCCGAAATAATTGGAGATGCTAAAAGCAGCAACCAGCCTGGATTAACATTAGCCCAGTAGAGCATTCCCATAGTAATGGCTCCAAATACCAGCGATGTGCCTAGGTTAGGCTCCAAAAATATTAAAATCCAAGGCATTGCTGCCACCGCTAATACTTTACAAACTCCCCCTAGGCTTGAGGTGGGTTGAGTTTGTAAAATTGCTGCCAGGGTAATAATAAGCCCTATTTTGGCAAGCTCGGAGGGCTGAATTTGAAAACCAGCAATACTAATCCAACGCTGAGCACCATTGGCAGTAGTACCAATAAACATCACTGCTAGCAAGCAGAAATTAGTGATGCCATAGATGATCCAATGCCATTGTAGAAGGAGTTCGTAACGCGATCGCGCAAATAACAGTGCCAGTAATAAACCTACACCACCAACTGCCCAATGTGACCACCAGTCAGTAAGTCCCTCGTTGAGTTCAGTACTACGAATCATCAACCCACCAAGGAAAGTTAGACCAACACTTAATGCCAATAGCAGCCAGTCTATTTCTTGCCAGGGTGCTAGTAGAGACTTCCAGTGGATACCAATTAGTGGCTTTTGGAACATATTTTTAAGGGGGGAGAGGGGGAGATGGGGAGAGGGGGAGATGGGGAGATGGGGAGATTTTTGTATACAGATTACCCTTACACTCCCCACACCTTCCAAACTCCCCCTTCTCTATTCAAGCTTCCCTCTCCTTCCAGGCTAATTACTGCTCAAAGCAGCGATTGAAACTTTAGCTGCAATCTGAGAGGCAATTGCTACTAGCGCCTTAGCAGAGGCTGAATCTGGCTCAGCGACGACAACTGGCAACCCCTTATCGCCCCCCTGACGCAAAGAAATTTCTAGGGGAATGCAACCTAGTAAGGGGATATTGAGTTCCTTAGATGTCTTTTCGCCTCCTCCTGAACCAAATAGATCATAATTTCGATCTGGCAGATCTGGTGGAATAAAATAACTCATATTTTCCACAATTCCTAAGACTGGCACTCCCATCTGCTGGAACATCTTTAGTCCTCGGCGAGAGTCTAACAGTGCTACATTTTGCGGTGTAGTAACAATTACTGCCCCTGCCATGGGTACAGCTTGAGTTAAGGTTAGCTGGGCATCGCCTGTTCCCGGTGGCATATCTACAATCAAGTAATCTAATTCTCCCCAATCTACCTGGTAGAGAAACTGGCGAATAATCCCATTCAACATTGGACCTCGCCAAATCACTGGTTGATCTGGATCAATCAAAAAAGCCATAGAAACTAATTTGACGCCGTGGTTAAAAGCTGGTTCTAACAACTCCCCCTGTTGAGTTTGCTGTACCATCACCTTAGCCTCAGCTAAACCCAACATTGTGGGAGCATTAGGTCCATAAATATCAGCATCAATCAGACCTACTTTCGCTCCTGATTGCGCCAGTGCCACAGCAACATTCACTGCCACAGTACTCTTACCGACACCACCTTTACCACTCGAAATTGCCAGAATATTTTTTACCTGGTCAATTCCTTGACGATCCGGCATTGATTTTTGTTGAGGCGTCTCAGCGGTGACATCCACCACCACCTCTTCAACACCAGGTAATTGCTTAACTGCTTTCTGGCAATCCTCAACAATAAATTCCCGCAAGGGGCAGGCAGGGGTAGTCAAAACCAAGGTGAAGTTAACAGAGCCATTATCGATTTTGACATTCCGGATCATATTCAATTCCACCAAACTCTTGCGGAGCTCAGGGTCTTGTACCGGTCTTAATACTTCTAAAACTGCACTAGCATCGAGCATATTACTTTACTTTACTTTACCTGAGATTTTCCTGGGGAGTACATTGAGAGGATTGTTATAGTCACTCAGTCTATTAGATTGGTGAACATACTGGTGAGGCGAGCTACTAAGAAACCAGGAACAAGATAAATTCCACCTTTCCTTCAGACTAAAACTATATCTTAATTTTAAGGGTCTGCTGGTCTTGAAGCTTTTATCTGGGTAATACCAATTATTTATCTAAGCTATTATTCGAGCTAGGGACAAGAAGACAAAGAACTTTAAATTCTAAAGTCATTGTCTTTAATCTCCCCCTCCCCCCATCTCCCCATCTCCCCATCTCCCTTGCTTTCTTACAAAGCAGCCACCCGCTCTGCTGCCTGTGCTAACTCAGCTGCTAAACGCGCTGCATAGGGGCGAATGAAACACCAGAGCAAGGGAGAGAGTAAACCACGTAGAGTTACAGAACAGGAGACGTAGGTACCACAAACTGTAGACTCAACATGATATGTTACACGGTTTTCCAAGCCTGGGATTGTCAGTACACGCACGCTTAGTAATTCACCTGGTTTGACACGCTCAACAAAAATTCGCACGGGAATTGGGATTAAGCGAGTCACTACCTTGTAAATTAAACCGGGTTTAGCGATTAATCCCCTAGGAGCATTGGTACTTGAAAATAGGGGATTCCAGGAAATATCAGCCAAATTAATTAATTTGTGCCAGAGCACCTCCACCGGAGCATTACTAAGGGCGCGATAAGTCCTGAATAGAGAAAACTTGCACCAGAGACCACCTCTGGCAGCAACTAACTTGAAGGAAAAATTGAGAATCACAATACACCTCCGATGGCAATGCTCAGGCAAATTTTTGTATAGGTTTTGTATAGATATGCAAACTACCCTGGCAGCAAAATCCCTCTAATTAGGATAGAGTCACAACTCTTTAAAAAACCAATTGGCAATAGGGAAACTAGTTGGTGCTTTTACTGAACCAATCCAAGATACTCTATGTAAAGTACCCCAACAGTCCAAGCGCGAGTTTTGGCATTGATTCTGAAGAGAAAATGTTCTAGAGAAACTAGAGCATAGCATCAAACAGAGTCACACCCCTTGAATTATCAAGACTCCCAGAGGCTGCAATCGGCCTTGGGTTTAACTACACGAGATTGAGATTATGACAGCTTTGAAGACAGATGCAACAACTGATGTTAATTCTTTACCTACTGCTGGATCTAGGGACAGAGTTAAGCAGCTAATGCAGCAGTTGCAAGATAAAATTTGTGATGCCCTAGAGGAGCTCGATGGTGTTAGCAGTTTCCGTGAAGATGCTTGGGAGCGTGAAGAAGGCGGTGGCGGACGTTCCCGTGTTCTCAGTGAAGGTGGAGTCTTTGAGCAGGCTGGGGTAAATTTTTCGGAAGTTTGGGGAAACCAACTACCACCTTCTATTCTGGCACAGCGCCCGGAAGCTAAAGGGCATGGTTTCTTTGCTACAGGCACATCTTTGGTGCTGCATCCTCGTAATCCCTATATCCCTACAGTTCATCTCAACTATCGCTACTTTGAAGCAGGGCCTGTGTGGTGGTTTGGAGGGGGTGTGGATTTGACACCCTATTATCCCTTTGCAGAAGATGCAGCCCATTTCCATCGCACTCTGAAGGCTGGCTGTGATGCCCACCACCAGGAGTATTATCCAGTATTCAAGCACTGGTGTGATGAATATTTTTATTTGAAACACCGTCAAGAGATGCGGGGTGTCGGCGGCATCTTTTTTGATTATCAAGATGGTACAGGAGCATTATATCGTGGCCCCCACCCAGATGGTTCAGCAGCAGCTTATAGTGACAAATTAGGAGTTTTAGAGCCTCGCAGTTGGGAAGAGGTATTTGCTTTTGTGCAAGGGTCTTCTGAGACGTTTTTACCAGCTTACTTGCCCATTGCTCAGAGCCGTCGAGAAATGTCCTATGGCGATCGCCAACGCAATTTCCAGTTATATCGTCGTGGTCGCTACGTCGAGTTTAACCTGGTCTATGACCGGGGAACAATATTTGGTCTGCAAACAAACGGGCGTACTGAATCAATTTTGATGTCTCTACCACCCCTAGTGCGCTGGCAATACAGCTACCATCCTGAGCCAAATACCCCAGAATCAGAACTGTATGAAATATTCCTCAAGCCTCAAGAGTGGGCTCAGTGGAAACCCTCAACTTCAGAAAAAATCTGAGTTAGACTACTGGAAGATAAGTAGCCAAAGGTGTGCAATCAGGGTGATATTTGTTGCTACTGAGTTTTTACAACTTAGTTGAGGCACCCTAAAACCCAATCATAATGTTCCCTTGAGATTCAAGGGGACTAGCCGCTGCTCAGAGGTACTGATGATTCATATCGATCAGAAAACGCACACAACGCAAGATGGTACGACCGTCATTATTTTGGCACCAGTCGGACGCTTAGATATCACTACAGCTTGGCAATTCCGCCTGAAGCTGCAAGAGTGTATTTCTCAACTCAGCCACCATTTGGTGGTTAATCTGAGTCAGGTTAACTTTATCGATAGCTCTGGTCTGACATCCTTAGTGGCAGGAATGCGGGATGCTGACAAAGTTAAAGGTAGTTTTCGCATTTGCAATGTCCACCCAGAAGCCAAACTTGTGTTCGAGGTGACAATGATGGATTCAGTGTTTGCAATCTTTGAGACTGAGGAACAAGCTTTGGAAGTTGTTCCCCGCACGATCAAAACCTGAGGTCTTCCATCAGCTGTCACACATTTAACTTATATTTTTATAGAGAGGGAGGGGTTTGAAGCTCTTATACTTCTACATCTAGTTTTTTAGACGGAGATTTCCTGCCCACGTGTTGATGAACAACCCAAGCAGTGGGATCCATCAGGAAAATAAGTGTCTAGAGGAACGTATCGGAAAAAAAACAAAAAATAACTTATTTTCGAGAGTTAGCCATTGGTTAAAACCAATGGTAGTGGAGCGAGATACTCCGATTTATCCCGGCGATAAATCACACTAGTTCTGGTGTATAATTATCGTACCGATTCAGGCAGCCTCAGTTTTTTTCTAGTCACAGTTGGTGAAAAAACCGACAGCTAGGAAGACTTTCGCTTGGCAGCAACTGGGGTAGAACTCTTTAAATGTAGAGACACAGTTAAGCCAACGCCAAGCCTTGGTCTGTAGGTCATTTTTGAGAGTGCCTACCAGATGCAAAATCTGGGAAACTCTTGTGGAGGAGTGTCATTTTAATGTACTCTGCAACAATTGCTTGAATCCTCGTCGTTTTAACGCGGCCAGAGGTCAAAATAAACCTTAACTGCAGCCAAGCTTGGTTAAAATCTATGAACAGCCTTTAGCCGTTAAAATAGCTCAAGTTTCCCTTAAAGTCTATTTTGTGAATAACCCTCCCACAGTCTCAGATACCAAAAGAGGTTTCTACAGCCATCACACCCGCCCTGTTAACTCAATCTACCGAAGGGTGGTTGAAGAGTTAATGGTAGAGATGCATTTGCTCTCAGTTAATACTGATTTTCGTTATGATCCTATCTATGCCCTCGGCGTAGTAACGGCATTTGATCGCCTAATGCAAGGCTATCAACCAGAGCAGGATAAAGAGTCTATTTTTAACGCGCTTTGCCTATCAGTGGGAGCACAGCCACAACAGTATCGACAGGATGCGCAACGACTAGAGGCAATGGCTAGCAGTTTTTCCTTTAAAGACTTGCTCAGTTGGTTCAATTCTCCAACCTCAGCAGAAGGGCTTGAAGATTTGCACGCTGCTGTAGCTGCACTGCTACAAAATCCTAAGTTCAAGTACAGCCGCCTGTTTGCTATTGGCATATACACTCTACTAGAAAAGGCAGATTCCAGCTTGGTTAAGGATGAAAAGCAGTGTAAGGAAGCATTAACTGAGATTAGTAATACTCTGAATCTCCCTGTAGAGAAGCTGCAAAAAGATCTAGAGTTGTACCGCAGTAACTTAGCTAAAATGGAGCAGGCTCAAAGCGTTATGGCAGATGTGATTGAAGCCTCACGCAAAAAACGTCAGCAGCAATCTCAGGAAAAGCAGGAGTCTGAGCAAAACAATCAGACACCAACGCCTGCGGGCGATTCTCAGGAAGATTCAGCCAATCCTGAAGAAGATGAAGCCCCCTCTGCTTAAGTGTAAAGTGTGAAGTACCCCAACCTGCTTCGCTGAGGTTGGGGCTTCCAACTACAGCTCAACTCAGGGACGGTCTTATTAGCCTTTGGGATTTCCCGTCTCTACCGCCGATGCCTCAATGCCTGAAAGCACATTGGTCTTACTCAGTGTCCACAGGCAGCAGTCCGTCTTCCACAGACCGATATTTTTCTGATTCTACAGGCAGATCAGCATGGATATCTTTAGATCCAGCGGCAAGCATATTACTGCTACTTTGAAGTTAGCCTGTCTGATAGTCCATACAGTGAGGCGGGTCAACGACCACTTGCATTGTAACATTTGTGGGACTACGTTCCTCCGTCACACCGCTTACATCCCCTACCTACAGAGGAAGGGGATGTAAGCGATTGTCGTTAAAATCATTAAGTGTGAAATTCCCTTCCAGGCAGCTTATAAAACTAAGTTCAGTATTCATAGCTCCTAGAAGTACTATCGGCAATGAACCATGAACCATGAGCTATGAACCATGAGCATCACAGGCACTATTTTCCAGCCTGCGCTGCCAATTCTACCACTTTCTGGAAACCAGATGGATCTAAAACTGCTAGTTGTGCCAGCATTTTACGGTTAATCTGGATATTCGCTTTTTTCATTTGACCCATCAGTTGACTATAACTAATGCCATGTTGGCGTGCTGCCGCGTTGATGCGAGTAATCCAGAGACGCCGAAAATCGCGCTTACGCTTGCGGCGATCCCGATAGGCGTTGCGTAGCGCCTTCATCACCTGTTGATTGGCAGTGCGGAATAGCTTGGAGTGCGAACCACGGAAGCCCTTAGCAAGTTTAAGGATTTTTTTGCGTCGCTTACGAGCGACGTTACCACGTTTTACCCTTGTCATGGATCTTTATTAGTTACTAGTTACTGAATTAGAATTCTTGACTGACGCAACAGCGATACTGCCGAAGGCAATCGAGTAGGTAGCAGGGAACAGCAAACGACACTTGAGGCAAATAGCATCGGAAAATTTATTTGCACTAGAGGTCTATTAAATAACCCCTATAGATAAGGCAACATCAAGCGCACATTCTCGTCATCTCTTTCATTTACCAGAGTCAGTGCAGATAAACGTCGTGTTCTTTCTGAACCTTTGTGTTCTAATAAATGGTTTTTGAAGGCTTTGCGGCGTCTAATCTTGCCACTGCCAGTAGCTCTAAAACGCTTGGCCGCTGATCTGCGGGTTTTAAGTTTGGGCATGCTGATTACAATTAAGGACACGATCTATGATTTTACTACTAAAGTGGCTTGGAAGGGAAGAGGGGGAGAGGGGGAGACACGGAGAGGGGGAGACGCGGAGAGGGGGAGAAATTATTCTTTTGGGCTGCCGTTACATAGGACTTGCTGAATAAGTCTAAAACTTTTATAAATCAATGGTTTAGCCCTCAGATAAAGTTGATAAAGTCCAAGAAATAAGTTTCTCTAGCTTCAAAACCCACCATACACTTCTAAATTTTCTATAGAACCCATTTGAGATCTTTTTCTTGAAAAAGTAGTCTCTTCAGGGGCTGGTATATCCAGCAATTTAACGCCAGAATAGGGGCTTTGCTGAAGCATTGATTCCCAGTAATGGTGAAAGCGATAAACTGTAAGGCTTATGATTAGATGAGGAGACCCCAAAAAACCTTTTTAGCAAACTCTAAATAAATTTGCGTTCTAAGGCTGGTAAAATAGGGCAGGGCTTTTTGGGCTGTAAGTTATCGCCTTTACCACTAAAGGTATTCCAACGAAAAGGGGCTTGAGCGGCGGCGGAAATCCATAGTAGGCGTTTTGCCCTAGTCATTGCTACGTACAATAGGCGGAACTCTTCGGCAGTTTTGAGATATCCTGCTTGTTCCCATGCTTCTGGTGCCATTGGTAGGGGTTGTTCGTGGAGACTGGCGCGAATTTGGGCTCTGGCAACTTCGGCTAAGGTGAATTCTCCTAAAAATTGTGCAGCAGTAGGTACCCAAGGACTACCGGGAAGGGTGTCTTCATGGAGAAACGGGATGAAAACATAATCCCAGTCTAGCCCTTTAGCTTTATGCATGGTTATGATTGTAAGTCTTCTCGAATTTTCTTCGGGGGAGTTGGTATTTTCTACTTCTACAGGTTCAAAGCGCTCTGAACTGACAATTTCAGCCAGAGTTAAGAGAGTAGCACTCATGGAACTGTTACCGTGGGTTTGTTTGGCGACTCTTTCTGCTAATTTATCTACTGTTGCTAGTTCGGATTGGTCGTAATTTAAATTTGAAGCTAAGAAGGAAATTAGCTGATAGTGGGGTAATTCTAGACGGGCGCGTAACAAACGGCAACAGTAACTGGCAGCATTACGCACTGTGGGTGTTTGTGGGGAATCGAGGGGCCCAGGATAGAGGAATTGCTCGGGATATGTTGCGATCGCATTTAAATCCTGAGTGGCGATTAGCTGTCGTTTTACTAGTACTTCTAGAGCAGCTTTGAGGCAATTGGGAGAGTGAGGACGGTCGATAAATTTTAGCAGTTTCAGAATTTCGATGGGTACATGGGAGTGACGCTCACTGTGGGCAACATCATAAATTTCAATACCGTGTTGGCGTTTGATAAATTCCAGTTGTTCGGCAATAAATCGCCCCTGTCGGTTTTCGCGTACTAAAACTGCTGCCTGGTGTTTAGGGTTACGCTCAAATAACTCGACTACACGTTTTCCGATTAATTCGACAGTGTGGTAAATGTCGCGGGGATAGTAAATTTCTAAACCTTTTCCCTCTGGTTGAGGATTAGTTTGAGGGTCATTCTTATTGACAGGGCGGATATCTTGGGGGCGAAAAGCCAGTTCATTACCTGTTAGCCCAGAGCTATTTACCCAGTTTAAGAGGAAGTTAGCAGCATCGATAATTATCTGACAGCTCCGCCCTGCTTGATCCATGGTTGCCAGACGCTGATTTTGATTACATTGTTCACAGAAGCGGTTAAAGTAAATTGGGTCTGCTGGGGTGAAGGTAGAGTTAATTGCTTGATTAGGATCCCCTACTCGAATTAAATTTGGTGCCTGATTGGGGTTATTTGGGTCAATTGCCAGTATTTGTAATAGCTGAGATTGTAGTGGTGTCGAATCTTGGGCTTCGTCTTCAAAAACTGCAAAGTATTGGTTTTGCCATAATTTACGGACTGTGTTGTCAGAGAGTACTCGCAGCGCAGCCAGAATCATATCGTCGTAATCGATAGTGTCACGCGATCGCGCGGTGTATTGATATTGTTGATATAATCCGGCGGCAACAGCCATGATTTCATAGCCGTCTCCTGTTTCTTGAGCTAGTTTCCATAAGTCTTCTGGCAATAAACCAGAGCTTTTGGCTTCATGGATAACCATATAAGCCAACTCTGGTAATACCTCAGTGCGCAATACCGACTGTCGCCTTAATCTTTCTGTTTCTTCTCCATCAAAGCTTAGCCCTTCTAAGAGAGTTGAATAGCGGCGAGGGTTAGCAGCAATCCATTGTTCTACACAGGCACGAATTAGGCGGTGACTTCGATTGGGCGTCACGATTGTGGTGTTTTCAAGATTGATGCCTGATAAATCTGGATGACGGTTAGCAATATTGAGGGCTAACCCATGGAGTGTGTAGACAACAAAACTATTGCGAGGGATAAATAGTTTATCGAGATGTTCGCGGATTTTGGCTTTGATACTGGCAGCAGCGGAGCGAGTGAAGGTGACTACTAGTAACTGACGCCTACTATGGAGTTGATAACGGGCGATGGCGATGGCGGCGGCGATTGCCATGCCTGTGGATTTACCGGCACCGGGTACAGCGGAAACAGCTAACTCTCCTCCCTGCCAGTCAGCCATGCTTTGTTGTCCCTTACGCAAACTATTGCGGAGGCACTGTAATTTTTGTTCCCGCGTTGCTATTGGAGTTGACGATAAGTCTGAGTTGGTGGTTGTGGTGGCTTGGAGATTTGTGTCGGAGTCATCTGGCATGGTTTAAGTAATAAGTAATAAGTAATAAGTAATAAGTAATAAGCTTGAACCAAGGCAGTCCCGATGAAAAATTTTTTTCATCATTAAGCATTAAAGATGGTTATTTCCCCTACACGCTACACGCTACACTCTACACCCAGCCTCAACCAGTAACCTTTATTTTTGTCCTGGTTTATGTCCTATAGCCAATTTAAAACAATTGCTCAAGCTAAAGCGGCCTTCAATCTGACGATTATTGAAGGTTCTCGCTTCTTGCCTCAAACTCCTCCGGTTGCTCCCTCGCAAACTCTCTGTGACTATTTACGGGAAACTTTGCCGATTGTAGCGACTTCTGGTAGTGAGAAAGCACGCTCGGAAGGTATTATTTATCCAGTTTTGGTTGATGTTAGGAGATCACTTGAGTACCAAGTTAGTCTCTTTTCTGGTGAGGAATTCAATGTTGATGAGTCGGTGGGATTAAATGGTGTTTGTGATTTTCTGTTGACTCGTTCTTCAGAAGTCTTAGAAATTGAAGCGCCAGCAGTAGTTATTGTGGAAGCAAAAAAGACAGAACTAAAGTTGGGCTTTGGGCAGTGTATTGCGGAAATGGTTGCTGCTCAACGTTTTAATGAGGCACAAGGACAACCGATTTCGACTATTTATGGTAGCGTCAGCAATGGTAATCAGTGGCAGTTGCTCAAGCTCGAAGGTATGAGCTTGTTTATTGATTTGGCAGTTTATCCTTTACCTCCTGTTGAGAATATTCTTGGTGATTTGGCGTGGATGGCTCAAGGTAATTAATATCGAAGCGATCGCGTCCTAATCAAAATAATAAATTGCTTTAGTTTTGGTTGCGATTTTGATAGTTTGTCGCGTTAATCTTTCAGTAGATTCATTTCTTTGGTTAGTAGGTGTGAGTACAACCATAAGTTACTCCTAGTTAAATGCTTTCAATTTTCTCAACAGAACTTTGCCAGCAAGATTAAAAGTATTAAATTTTGGTTCGATTACATGCAATAAGGTGTAATGTCTTCGCCACAGGAATCGGCGAGAAAGCACAGTGCGCGAAACCGTAATCCCATCAATTGCTCATATAAAGGATTAAGTTTACACAAAGCTGGAATACGAAAAATAACTTTACCAAATATCTGTATTTCTCTGGCAAAGGGGCATTGACCTGGAATCAATTTAACGATGCGTCGTGCTGTTTGGGCTTCTTTAATTTCTAAGCTCTCTAGCCATTGTTGAAGAAACTGCCAGAAATTTACAGAGTTTTGGTTTGATTTGTGATTTAAAGCTGTCATTTTCTAATCCGTTTGCTTAACTTCATCTTGTATATTAATAAGCTAACGCAATTACTTTAAGAGTAAAATATAATTTTTTTTTATCATTAATTGAGAAAACTTATCTTTTTAGTAGTACAAATGTACTGTAATCTGCTGAATATCTCTGGTACAAGTTGCACCTGAAGAGTTTATTGGAACTTTGCCACATCCTGCTAGAGGCAACTGTTCTTTGATTTTGCGTTTCTCTTCTTGCAAGTGAAGACATGTTATACCTTTGGGATTAGCTGGTAAGAGTAGAATAGATTTACTGACAATAGTGCAAGATTTAAGGTAGAGCAAAAGCGATTAACACTCTTAGATGAGTGACTCCGTATCCTTTCAGCAGGTAATGGAATATGTTGAGGCTCTTTCTACTGAGGAGCAAGACTTACTAATGGAACTAATTCACAAGAGGCGGGTTGAGCAAAGACGTCGGTAAATCGTGACAAACGCTGAAACAGTGACTGTAGCATTCAAAACAGGTAAGGCAAAGCGCGGTACTCTTGCCGAATTGCGCTCGGATTTGCTCAGTCAAGAATGAGAATTCTAGTTTGGGATAGTAGCTTTCGGCGTGCTTTTAAGCGAGTAGTTCGTAATAATCCTCGGTTAGAGGAAAGAATTTTTGCAGTTTTAGAATTGCTTATAGCTGATCCGTTTGCCCCATCTTTGAAAGCACATCAATTAAAAGGTCAGTTAGAGGGTTTGTGGGCTTGTTGGGTAGAGTTATGATTGCCAAATTATCTACAGGTTTGGAAAAAATAATGATTCTGAGGAGGAGATGATTTTGTTAATTGATATTGGTACTCACGATGAGGTGTATTAATAAGTAGCAAATCTTTAAAATCATCTGAATCCTTTAGATGTTAAACTCTACAAGTCTCGACGCAAAAGAAGAGATTCTACTTTTTTTTGACCTTTATCCAACATTGTATAATATTGCCTTTGTCTGTCAAAATTTTTAAATATATTATAATTTGCCCCCCTTAAATTGCTGCCGCCACCGCTGGGAGATGACCAGAATGCCGGTAGATGACCTTCCGGGGCTACCAAACTGAAGGTACACTCAGAGTACATTATCCATTTTTCTTCTTTTAACACCAGCAATTTTTTTTCAATCACTAACCAGCCCACGTGCTTGGCATATTTACGGTAGATTTTCCAGTCTACTTCGCCTAGTTTACCACTGACGCTCTGCCAGATGCGCTTTTGGACACTAAATCCGAAGCGCCCATTGCTATATTTTACCCAGAGTTGGTCGATAGTGCGTAAATCAGTGCAGGGAAAATTTTCGATGGATTCGATATCTAGATCGCCTTGTGTTTCTCTACTAGTTGCCTGGAGCATGACAGCGAAAGTTTCCTCATCCGCCTGTTTCCACTCCCCAGCTGCTAGTAAATCCCGCAGTTTAGTATAGTCTACACTACGTTCAGAACTAAGATCATCAGTCTTATATATTTGTTGTGACTTAATTATGGGAGTAGGTGGGTTTGGTTCAGGTTCTACAGTTATTGACTTAGGAATATCCCTAGCTTCAGTCCTTATTACATCTTCGCTTCTAGGGTTGGGCTGTGACGGTTTAACTATAAGTTGACCTTTTTCCCAAAGTATGGGTGTTAAATATTCTTGACTACCTCTTAGGTTCAATCTAATCGCATTGCATCCTAATTTATAGGAAAAATTAAAATCTCTGCCATTACCTAAAGCCGTATAGAAGCCAACGGCAAAATTAATCGCCGCTTCATCCTCAATTTTATTACTCATGCCAATTACATAATTGACATGTTGGGCAATTGCCTCAGCTTGAATTGCGGCATAACAAGCATTGAGAACAACGCACTCAACTTGATCGGCAAATAACTCGAAAAGTTCAGCCAGTGCTGCTGAATCTACTAACCTCTCATAACCTATTTCATCTTCAAATACTAAGCCTTCTTCCCCTGCTCCATGTCCACTGAAATGAACAATCTGTGGATTGAAGTCTAACATCGCCTGTTGTAAATCTATGGGAGTGACAGCGCCTGCCGAATTAATAGGATTATTGCCGTATCCCGCTAAACGCAAACGCTCTTTGATCTTTTTTTCTTCTTCTTGTAAGCGAAGACGGGTTGTACCTTTGGGATTAGCTGCCAAAAGTAGAATAGATTTTAAAGTAGTGGGATCTGAAGGCATCTCGTTAGAGTTATCGCTCATTCCCTAGATATCTGAGGCTGGTTAGTAAAATTTTCCCTATCTCACCTATTGTCTTTTCGTTTGAATTTCAGTTTAATCGCTCCTTTACCGCCAGTATTTACCCCACTTCCCATTAACTTAATTTCGCCTTCACCACTAATTTCCACGGAAAGTTCAATTTCATCTAACTGCATTCCAGACTTGACCCCAGCCTGTTGTTCAGCTTGGTAGAATAATTTACTAACCGACTTCAAGAAGTGAGACATCCTTTGCTCTAGTATCTGAAGAGGAATCTTGACTCCTCTTTGTTTAGTAACTTCCCGATAACCCCTCTGTGTACCGGAAATTTGAGAATTCTCTTCAGTCACAACCCAAATAATTTCTTCTGACATAAAGCCTTAAGAACCCCAATGCTCTACTTTGTTAAGCAGTTTCTACTAGATTAACCTTTAGGTTTGCTGCTAATTCAGAGGTTAGTATCCAAAATGTTATTGAGATCTTGACTATACCCAGAGTTTGCATTCTGCTCTTAACCCGCCTGGGGTTCAAACCTCAGTCTAATAGCTTAAGTCCTCTCAAAGAGGACTAAATGCTGGCTCTATATAGATTCCAGTCCATTTTAATGGAATGAATGCTATTAGCCCAGAGTTTGAACTCTGGGTGGGAAAAGAGGCTTACCAACAATGGTGTCAGAGCCTAGTTAGGGCTGCATCAACCTCAATCGTCAGCATTTCCAACAGGTGTATCTTACTGTTGATGATTACAGTGAGCTACTGACTGAATCCGAACTATTTCCTTTTTTTGATTAGAGTTCATGGTTCATGGTTCATTGCTCATAGTTCATTGCTCATTGCCCATGGGCTGATTAACAATCAACAATGAACTATTAAAAGTCTTTATTGAGAGCCAGTAGGCACATCAAAAATGATTTCAAATTGGGCATCAGGAACATTTCGACGCCACCACTTGAGATGTCCCTCCGCATCTGAGCGAGAGCGGTAACGACCAATATTGACCATTGCAGTTTATTGGGCAGTAGACGTACTACAGCCCAAGGCTTCAGCCTTTCTGAATAAGACATAATAAATGTGTCTCCTTTGCTAATTTGGAGCCAGAGCCAGCCTGTGACCCTTCTAGTTCTTCAGGCTGGCTTTTGATCTGGGTTGCAATTGCAACAAAATTAATCTATCACAATGTCATGTATAAGACAATACTCCAGGAAAAAAATTTTTAGTTCATGGCTCATAGCAAATAGCTCATTGGGTGTTAATCGAGCAACTGTGGCATACTAACCCAATGAACAATGAACAATGAACAATGAACAGAACAATGAACCAATAAAAAAACGACCGCCCAAGTTAGTGCGATCGCTACTTATTGATGATACAGTTGAGTCACTTAGCTTTAGCTAAAGATAGAGAAAAACTAACCAATCTCAACAAGCTTAATGTCAAAGATTAGATTTTGTCCTGCCAGAGGATGATTAGCATCGAGAGTCACCTCAGACTCAGAGACTTCAGTAACAATAACTGGGATTGCTTGACCATCCTGCTTAGCAATTTGTAATTGTTGACCCACGCTAACGGATAAATCCTCAGGTATCCTCTGTCGTTCAACTACCATAACTAGTTCTGAGCGATGAGGGCCATAAGCTTGAGCTGAGGGAATATTTGTTGTTTTTGAGTCACCTGGACTCATCCCCACCACTGCCTCTTCAAAGCCAGGTATGACTGATCCTTCACCAAGAGAGAAATGCAAAGGACTCTCATCA
This sequence comes from Symploca sp. SIO3C6, assembly GCA_010692425.1. Classification (GTDB taxonomy): domain Bacteria; phylum Cyanobacteriota; class Cyanobacteriia; order Cyanobacteriales; family Coleofasciculaceae; genus SIO3C6. Next base: position 85,133 of record JAAHHJ010000021.1, read on the forward strand.
TTAGAAGAATCGAACACCATGCCGTTCTCTAATTTACCTGTATAGTGGACTTTCACACTATCGCCAAGCTTGGCTTGTGCCATTATATATTCTCCTTCCTCTTTATACTGCCCAGCCAATACCTAGACTCGACCTTCTCCCATTCTTGGAGACCTGTTATCCTGACCTTGGCGGTTATCCTGACCTTGGCGGTTATCCTGACCTTGGCGGTTATCCTGACCTTGGCGGTTATCTTGGCCCTGCCTGTTATCTTGGCCCTGCCTGTTGTTGGAGAAACGACCTGTATTTCTACGCCTACGAAACTTGCGAGCGTAGGCTTGGTTACGTTGCGCCTTTTCCTTTCTTAGATTGCGGCGCTTTGCCATGTTTACCTCTTGATATAAAGAAAAAATTGTGCCTTACTTAACCTCTGTTAAACAGATTTAGTAAACAGATTGAGCTTGGCATGGGGAACAGCAGTTATAAAATTCGGTTATCTTTGCCTGCACACCCACTGATTCATTGTGACGAGTCCCCTCGCAATATATGATGACGAGGGTTTTTAAAGGATGTTCCGACGCTGTCAATAGACTGTTGTTTCCACCCTTCTTCCTGTTTCTAGGACTCTTAACTAGGCCTCGAAAAACCCCCGTTAGACCGTCTCCACAGGCATTTTATTTAACGTCTAGGATGCGCCCCACCCCAGACACTAGCACAAATACACAGAAACTTTCGTCCTAGCCTTTATGTAGTAGTTTCAACTCGCTCAGGGCATAGACTCAAGCTCGGAAGTCTTTTAGCTATAAAAAGTATAGCAATTTTCTTTCAAGGGAAAGGATAAGGATAAATCCTTCGAGTCGCTCTTATCCACCGCTTAAAACACAGTAGATCTTAGCTTTGAGATTGTTTTTGGTAGATCAAGCAAATTATTAAACCGAATATAGATCTCTCCCATCATACTAGCAGGACTGACAATAACGACATAATTGGTTTTTGCAATAGCTACTATAGCTTGGAAAAAACTAGGGTGAACTATTGCTAACATCAGGCAGACAGCATCTGTTGCTAAAATCGAGCATTAGTAACGAATTAGGTAAGGCTTATTCAATTCAGCAACAAGTCTTATGTACACTACTTAATGTTAATTGGGGTCATTTTCCTAGGAACAGTCCTGCGGTTTTGGCATCTTGACCTCAAACCCCTATGGCTCGATGAGGTATTAACAGCTTTATTCAGCCTGGGGCGTAGCTATAGCGAATTACCTCTAGAAGTAGTTTTTCCCCTCTCGAAGCTGGAGGAAGTATTTACATTAAAACCGGGGATCAGCTGTAGTACAATTGCCCAGACCTTAGCCGCTCAATCAACCCATCCCCCTTTGTTTTTTTGCTTAATGTATAGTTGGTACAACTGGCTAGGGACAGAGCCGTTGATTTGGGTAATGCGCACGCTATCAGTTGTCATGGGAGTAGGCGGGATCATCGCCATTTACTGCCTCAGCCGTATTGCCTTTTCCCCAGCTGCTGCTCTAATGACAGCGGCACTGATGGCATTGTCTCCCTTTACCGTCTATCTTTCCCAGGAAGCACGTCATTACACAATGCCGATGTTGTTAATCACCTTGGCATTGTGGGCATTAATTCAAATTGAACAAGACCTCTATGTTCGACACCAGCACTCAAAACCGATAATTTGGTTGTTGTGGGGAATTGTCAACAGCATTGGCTGCTACATTCATTATTTTTTTATAATCGCTTTCCTGGCTCAGTTAATAACTCTCACTGGATTCATGTACTGGCGTCGTCGTTTGCTACCAACAGGAAGCTGGGTAACTCTGAGTCTAACTGTTATCGGCGTGGTAGTGAGCTATCTACCATGGTTCCCAGTGCTGTTGGATGATTTTGGGCGTGCAGAAACTGGCTGGTTGCCAAAGCCTGAACACATCGCGCCTCTTTACCAAACCTTGCTAGGTTGGTTAGCAATGGTAATTGCCTTGCCAATAGAAGCCCAGCCACTACTAATTGCCATACCGATGGCATTGTTAACAGTGGCGTTTGGCATTTGGTTAGGCAGGTGTTACTGGCGGGGATACACTAACCTCTGGCAACAATCCTCAACGTGGCTAGCAACAGTAACACTATCTAGCTTTACTATTAATGTGTTGCTACAGTACGCAGTAATTGTTTACCTACTGGGCAAAGACCTTACCATTGCCCCTCGTTATAACTTTGTCTACTATCCAGCCCTATGTGTTTTGTTAGGAGCCAGTCTTACCCTTGGTTACAAGCAGCCAAGTTATGGGGATCTAAGAAATACCATCTCCCCCTCTCCCCATCTCCCCCTCTCCCCTGGCCTCTTCCTCCCCCTCTCCGTTTCCTTATTGAGTAGCCTCTTAGTCGCTTCTAATCTAGTATTTCTGAAACCATTCCATCCCCAGCAAGTGGCACAGGATATGAATCTAGAGCCAAATATTCCTGTAATGGTAGTAATGGGATACAAAAATATTCAAGATGTAGCTTTGGGATTGAGCTTTGCTTTAGCACTTGACCAACTTAGACCGGACTTAGACGATAGCACGAGCAAGCCGCTTTCTAGTAATCAAAGTCCTGCTGGCAGCTATTTTGCTTTTTTACAAAGGGAGGATGGTTATGAATTAGTCTGGCAACAGCTGTCGAGATTATCAGCATTACCAGCACCTCCTTTAAATCTATGGGTAATTGCTCCTGGGCTCAAGCGTCGGAGCTATCCGCAGCAGCTGGAGCTCAGCACTCAAACAACTTGTACTCTTGACCCAACTCAACATTACCGTATCGGGATTCCCTATCAGCTTTATCGGTGTTTGTAGATGACAAAGAAAGCCAAAAGTCGACCATTCAAGCATTTAGGATGCGAACGGTTGATCATCTCCCCATCTGCTTTCACTAATTAACTTTGAGATTCTCGTCGAGATTTTGATATCCGTTAACAACACCATTTTTTAGTTCTATAGAACTGCTACCGTAACGTAAGACTTCTTTACACTGATAGTCATAGTGAACAATTTCTGTAGGTGTACCTTGGGTATTGAAGACATCTTCTCTTTTAGAACCTACAGTCCAGTAATTATCATTACCTTGGAGTTTTGCCAGAGCATTGTTCTGGGTATTTACCCTCAGATTTTTATCTGAATTGCTGTAAGCAGTAACGATTCCTTTTTGAAGTTCTACGGTACTGTTTCTGTAATTAAGAATTTCTTTATCTAAAGAGTCATAGCGGAAAATTTCTGTAGGCGTACCTTGGATACTAACAACATCTTTCCTTTTCGACCCTATAGTCCAGTAACTATTATTGCCAGATAAGCCAGTCTTTACCGATTCATTGGCAGCAATTCTTAAATTGTTATCTCCATTTTCATAATCGATAACAATCCCATTTTTAATTTCTACTTTACTATTGTCATAATAGGCAACTTCTTGACATAAAGACTGAGAAGGAATCAGTTGACTAGGCATACCTTGTATTCTAGTAACCTCCTCCCATCTAGAGCCTAAAGTCCAGTAATTACTAAACTCACTAGTACTGGAAGATTTTTTTTCAACATTACCCTGAGAATATTCTAGGTTACGCTGATATTCATTTACCTTGGCTTGAGCCAGTGGATATTTTGAGCTAGAAGTAGGTACAGCTTTCATTAAATCGATTGCCTCTTGCCAGTTGGTGGCAACCTGATTCCACTCTTGACTAGACTGGGCTGATTGCGTTAAGTCAGCAGCATTCATCGCTTTATTGACAGCCAGCCGAAATTCTTCAGAATGAGCCGATAACTTACGAGAATTTAGATGTTGGTAATATTTGCCCAGGATGACCAGAGCTAGACCAATTTCGCACACAACAATCAACCACGTAAGTATACGGGTTCGCTTCCGCGAATCTACCGCATGACTATCAGCTAGGGATTTGAGTCTTTTCAAAGTCATTGGAGAGTTTGATTACCCGATCACTTTTAACTTTGCATATCTAAATTGTCGATTTCCTGATTTTCTCTGTTGAGAGTCATAAAGTTACTCATCTATCTGCCAGACATCACTACTGGCGGCTTCATCAAGAATTTGTTTCGGGCGCAGCACTAAAAATAGACGTCCCAACAGCTGGCAATTGGGAGTTTCTGGAAACCATTCAATTGCTAGATCTCCTGAGTGTTCAACTAAAAAATAGCTCTGGTCATCCCATACTTGTTGTGTGCGATCAATTAGCAGCAGTACATCTTCTGGTTTGTCATTAAGTTTCCCTGGCAACTGATTAATTTTACTAACAATTGCGACAGGTGCTTGTGCTTTTCTGACAACTTGCCAACCTGGAATTGCTACCAATGTTTGTTGAGCATCGACCTCAACTAATTCAAAGTGAGTGCTTGCTTGAAGAGTAGTGACGTTGTTGAATTCATCAAGTTTCAGTGGCATCTGACCCACTACAGGCAATAGACGTGGTAAGTTTTCCTCTGCTTCCAGGCGATAGATGGGCAATCTCGGAGCCTGTAGCAGTTTTTTGCCAAAGGCTTCACTTAGCAATTTTTCTATTTGTTGACGTGATTCTTGAGTATGAGCAAACATTAAACCCCTAGCAATTAAACGAGAGCGTTCTTGCAAGTCATTGCGCTGCCTAGCTAGTTTCCAATACTGATAAGCAACAGCATCACCAGGATGATTAGAAAATTCTTTTGGTGGATTGCTCAAGCGAGAGAATTCTTTAAATGCTTTGGCAACTTCACGGGCTCCCTCGGAATCAATATTTCGGGCGACGATAAACTCAGCAGCAGTAGCCCGTTGGGCTTGTGTGAGAATTCGCAATTCATATAAAATATCGCTACCAGTACGCTCAAAGCGCGATCGCACTTCTTCAGGTACTCCAACCTGAATGATTGTGGAGTAAACTTGAGATGCAACAATAATCTGATTCTGCTGAATTGGCTCAAAACCAGTTTCTTCAAAAATATCCTGGGGATTGTATCCAGCTTTTTGTAGCTGCTGGCAAGCCACTCCCCACTCAGCCCAGTTGCCTTGTTTACGTCGCAATAATGTGATTAATTCCTCAGTGCTGACACCTTCTGAATTGACTTGAGGTTGGTATTGTTGATTGTCTGGTGCTGTCTCACTCATAAAAGCCTCCTAGGTGATGAGCAAACCTTGAGTATATTTATCTTTCCCTAGAGAATGCAACCTGTAAAGTAAATTGACAAGTTGACAATTGCCCTAGTTAAATTGATGATTTCTTTCTCTAGGACAATGTAAATACAGATTTAGACTCAGATATATTGGTAGCCAGTTAAGATTAGCGCAAAGGCTTAAATGATATTTCTATGGACAATGGCATTCCTAATCTTGATAGTATCAGCCGTCAGTTGATGAATTCAAATCGACCAAGAAAGCCTAAAATGTTGGTAGTGGATGATGAACCAGATAATTTGGATCTACTCTACCGGACTTTTCGGCGAGATTTTAACGTACTCAGGGCTGAAAGTGGAGCTAGTGCCCTATCTGTGCTTGCTGCCGAAGGAGAAGTGGCTGTAATTATTTCTGATCAGCGAATGCCAGAAATGAAGGGAACCGAGTTTTTAAGCAAAACTGTTCCCCGATTTCCCGACACGATGAGAATTATCCTCACCGGTTTTACCGACGTCGAGGATTTGGTAGAGGCAATCAATTCAGGACAAGTCTACAGGTACATCACCAAGCCTTGGAATCCCCATGAACTCAAAGCAGTGGTGCAAAATGCCACCAAAACTTACGAGTTGCTCAAACAACGTAGTGAGGAGCAGCAGAGGGCACAGGCACAAATAGATTTATTAGCAACAATTATGCAGGTTGCCCAGTCGTGTGATAGTCGGGAATCTTGCCTCGAACCAATGGCTAAAGCTTTTAGCGATAGCTTTTTTGCCGACTGCTGCATTTTGCAGCTGTTAGAGAATAATAAACTGGCAACTTCTAGGGGAATTTACAAAAAATTTGAAATCAGTGAAAATTTCTTAGAGCAAGACCCTCTGGTGCAAGAGGCGCTCACTCATCAACAGCCTATGGTATGGGTGGATTCAACCAGTGCTACACCTATAGTGAAAGTTGAGCATTATCAAAGAGAAGGGATTCAAGCTCATCTACTAGTTCCCATTATCTACCGAGAGCAATTGCTGGCGATGCTCTCGCTACAGTGGCAACAGGCTGGGAGGTTGGCTTTTACCTCTTTAGTACGAGAGGATGAACTAACACTAATTTATCTGTTGGCACAACAAGTTGGCTTAGTACTCAATTCTAGACCAGTTCTCGTTAATCAACTATGAATGAAAGCTGTTCTACGGCAACAGCCTCGGAAATTCGCGATTTATTCGACCGTATTGCCCCAGTCTACGACCAACTTAACAACTTCTTGAGTCTTGGTCAGCATTGGGTTTGGAAACTGATGGCAATCAAATGGAGTTCTATTGGTTATGGCAGTACCTGTTTAGACTTATGCTGTGGCAGTGGCGATTTAGCTCAACTTTTGGCGCGGCAGGTAGGAGCTACAGGTAAAGTTTATGGGGTAGATTTTTCCCCTGCTCAATTGGCAATTGCCAAAGCCAGGGTTTCACAACTCTATCTACCTTTGCCCATCAGTTGGGTAGAGGCAGATGCCCTCAATTTGCCCTTTGAAGACAACTTTTTTGATGGGGCAACCATGGGTTATGGTCTGCGCAATGTTACTGATATCCCCCTATGTCTGAGGGAACTATACCGCACCCTTAAGCCTGGTGCCAAAGCTGCCATCTTGGACTTTAATCGCCCCCGGCAGTTACCGATACGTGCCTTTCAGGAGTGGTATTTAGAAAACATTGTGGTACCCCGTGCTAAAGCCTTGGGCTTAACAGAAGAATATGCTTACATTGCTCCGAGTCTAGAGCGTTTTCCCACAGGTTCACAACAGGTAGCATTAGCCCAGGAAGAAGGATTTGCTAGTGCTACTCACTATCCGATTGCTGCTGGCATGATGGGGGTGTTGGTTGTGAGCAAAGCCTAGAATAGTGATTGGTGATGGGATAACTGTCAATTACCTGTGGCTACTTAGTTGAGCCATGGGCTTGAAAATACCTGTTTAACTGGATTGCTGTTTTGGATCTGTCTAACATTTGGCTGCTGTTAGTGCCTCCGATTGCGGGGGGAATTATTGGCTATTTCACCAATGACTTAGCCATCAAGATGCTGTTTCGCCCCTACAAGGCTATTTACATTGGTAAGCGCAAGCTACCCTTAACCCCTGGTTTGATTCCCCGCAACCAAGAGCGTCTTGCCAAAAGGATTGCCGACACAATTATGGGTTCTTTGTTGACGCCAACGGAGTTGCAAAGGCTAGCGCGTCGCTTACTGCATACTGAGCGTGTTCAAGGGGCAATTCTATGGATCTTAAAACTAGCTCTCGAACAAGTCCAGTTAGATAGAGAGCAGAAAAGTGCCAAAATCCTAGCTGCGATTCTCCGAGACTTGCTAGGGGAATCAGTACCTCGTCTGCTAAAGGTTTTAGCACGTCGCGAGGATTTCTTGGAAGCACAGCTTAATCAAATTTTTGACCAGATTTTGTTGGAGTTTCAGCTCGACGATAAACAAGCGAGTAAGCTTGCTGACTGGATATTACAGGTAGCCCTACCACCTGATATACTGCGGCAGGCAATTATCGATTTCTTAAGTGATCATAATATTCAGATCATTGATGAGGGTTTTCGAGAGAAAAGCAGTGGGACTTATTGGGTAATCGCTAATTTATTTGGACTGCGTAACACACTGACGCGTCTTAGAACCTATTGCCTCGATGATAAGGAGGAGGCTAATACTCGTTTGGGAGAGCTCATTGATGCTCTAGGCACTCGCAAGCGCTTGCGGGAATGGCTGCAAAGCCTCTCACTACAAAATTTGCCAGTTTTAACCGTGCGACAGTTGCGCAAGACGATGCGAGATGCAGTACGTAGCTATATTCAAGACCGTGGTGCTGAATTTTTGGAAGGATTGAGTCAATCGATTGATTGGGAAAAGGTAGCTGCATTAATCCTTAATCGGCTGCGCATGTCAGCGGCAATGACAACTTCTATGGAAATGATTTCTCAGGAACTAGCGCTAGTTTTGGAGCGTTATTTAGAGGAAGATTTAGAAAAAATTGTGGCTCAGGCTATTCCCATTTTGTCGATTGATCAGGTAATTGTGGAGCGAGTAAAAGCTACTTCTCCTGAGCAATTGGAAACTACAATTCAAGGCATTGTCAAGAATGAGTTGCAAGCAATTGTTAATATCGGTGGTGTTTTAGGTGTAGTTGTGGGACTGATGCAGACGGTTCTTTTGCTAGTTAGGGGTATTTGAGTTTGTGGAGTTCCCTCGAACTCCACCGAGCAGAGGACAAGATCAAAAATTTTATCTTTCTTTTCTATTGGTTTTGAAGTGACTGTGCAATTTTATTGACTTCTTCTAAGTTCAAACTCAAGGCTTGGGCTACTTTCTCTACGCTGGCTCCCAGTGCCAGCAGGTGAGGCACCGCTGCTAAACGCCCTCTCTGTTCACCAATTTCCAAACCTTCCTTTAGACCTTCTTTTAGACCTTCCTTTAGACCTTCTTGTAAACCTTCTTGCTTAGCTTCCTGGTAAACTTTTGTTTGCGCCAAATCATCCAATCCCAACATTTTTTCTATCTCCTTACGACTTTTTTGCGGGAGCTTGTAGATGACAATAGTCTCTATTAATCTTATCAATTTCTGCTTTATGGCTTCATCGGCTACTTCCTGCTGTGCTTGTTCGATTAAGGTTTTTGCTTTTTCTCCTGTAGTTTTTTCTGCTTCTACTACTAACGCTACAGTTTTCACTCCGAGAGATTGCTTAGCTTCTTCATCAAATTCATTTAGATAGATGCGTCTAACTCTCTGGCTGGTAAGTAATTCTCGGTAATCTTCTTGTTGTCCTATGTCTAGGTTTCGGCTTGGGTAGATAACTACTGCACGCCAACTACTTGTAGGTTGGTATTGGTGCAGATAGAGGAAAATTTCGGCGAATAAGCGAGAATAGAATTTGGTATCGCGCTGAAACTGTACTTCAATGAAGTAGATGGGATGGTTAGGTGTATCAGTACTAGGGAGAAACAAACCATCAATTCGGAAGGCTGTTTGCTTGATTTCTACGGATGAAAACTGGTAGGCATCGGCTTCTGAGGCTGAATATCCAATCAACTCAAAGAAAATGCCTGGGAATGTCTTAAATAGGCTATAAAAAATGGTGTCGGTTTTCACATTTATTGCGAGTTTGGATAGTTAGAGGAGTCTTTCAATTTTAGGATGCGATGCTCTGCACTAGCCCTTCAGGCTAATCGCTTTTATACTGCTTTCAAGACTTCAAAGTTATGTTTTTAAAAATCTATTGCTAATTCTGGTAGTTCTTGATTGTTCCATAGTCTAACCCAGTATTTTTCCCATATTTGACACAAAAATGCGTGAGATTGCTCACTGTACTGCTTTTCGTGCTGTTGATAATCCTTTTCCATTCTTAGCCACAATTGACGCAACTGTTGCCAAGTGGAACATTTTTGAATTTTACAGGCAACGGCGTTTTGCCACTGTTCTAATTTCCGATAGCTGATGAATTGTCCTCCGCAGTCTCGGCGATGTACGAAAATAACGTATTTCCAGCATTCGACGCGCACGATTAGATGTTTGGGGATATTGAGGAGTTGGGCGATAGTATTGACAGTGATACGGAATTTTTTGGCTGGTTGGATGTGGTGAAATAAAGTAGTCATGATGGTTGTGCTGGATATTTGGTAGTTTTTGGGCTTATCTCTCCCTCAACCCCTCTCCTACTAGGAGAGGAGAGTTAGAAGGGTTAGTTGTGCCTGTTTTGGATAGAATTAGTGAGAATTTGGTCTATGCTGCTGTTATTAGGTAGATCGAAGACGACTTCAAATTGGATTTGAGAGACTGTTTGACGCATGAGCTTGAGATGTCTTTCGGCTTCTGAGCGTGAGCGGTAGCGCCCAGTGATTATCCATTGACTAGGGGAAATTAGACGGGCAACAGCCCAGGGTTTGTCGTTCATAATGAGTATTGACTCTCTATCGTTTGATTGGAGCCAGAGCCAGCGCTCTAACCGCCAAGTCTGCGCGCTGGCTTCTGACTTTTCTTACATTGATGATGGGGAAATAGAAAGTATGGGGACTTCCTCTAGATATTTCCCTATCAGTGTTATAAATGTTAATACAACGAGTTGTTGTATTAACAGTCTAAAATGATAGACGATCAGAACATTAAATTCAACCCCAGTGTGCGAATTTTGAAACAAGTTCGCGAATTTTTAGGAATGACCCAAGAAGAGTTTGGTCAGGCACTAGGGATGACATACAATACAATTGGTCGTTATGAGCGCGGCGTACATAAGCACCTCAAGTTTTCTGTCAATCAGATCAAAAAGCTACAAGAGCTCTTGGATGAAGCTGGGATATCAATAAGTGATCTCCCCGATGATACATACCATAATTCAACTACTTTGCAGTATGAAATTACTGATCAAAGTAATCAAGTAACTCGAATTAGATCGCGCAACCGCGCTACCTTGACTAGTAGGAGTAATTCATCTTTGGAGACTCTGAGGATTGAGAGAACCAGTTTCTCTCAAGATGAGTTAGCCGTTTACTGTGAAATTCCTCGTGCTACTTATCAACGCTGGATATCTGGAAAGTCTGAGGCGAGGCCAACTATCCGACAATTGAAATTGCTGTGCCAATATCTGGGGATTGAGCGTATTGATGAATTGCCTGATGATTTTGGAGCAGTTAAAGAAACATTAGATGATGGTTAGGTACTTTATATATTTATAGAATTAGCGATCACATTTCTGTAGCTAAGAGTGTGTTTCTCCCCTTGAGCAGTGAAAGCGTAACTGTGAGAATGACCCCTATACTTGCCAACCATAGGATATAGCTATTTTTTTGCCACTCGGCTATCTTCTGATCACTTTTACGAATGAGCAGATCTACCTCCGAGTGCTGCGGAAAGAGTTCTTTAACCTCTTCAAATTTGTCTTTTGCTCCCTCGTAGTTTCCTCGCCAGAATAGTTCAAGACCCTGGCGGTACAATTGATCAGTCAACCCTTTCTCATTTGTAGCGCCAGCTTGTCTAATAAACTTCCGAACTGTACTTGTGGGTATAGCAAAGGTAATAGCAGTGTTTAAATCGAAATCTTGGAAGGCGATCATACCAATGACTTTGCCTTTGTCATTGAGTATAGGACCACCTGAGCTAACATGTTCAGCTAACACATCAATTTGCAGGACAGAGGAGCTGTCTTTTAGCTTTTTGTTGGGGTTTGCAACTCTGCCCTCTGTAGCGGAAGCTGCAAATATTTGCTTCTTACTCAAATCCAAAATATCAGTAGCGACTGGATACCCGAGTGCAATTACGTAATCCATGAACTGCACTTCCTTAGAATCTCCGAGCTTTAGAACGGGTGCGTTTTTGACCTCTATCTTAATGATTGTAATGCTTGTACTACTACTAGCTGCCTTAAGCTTAATCGAAAACGGAAGGGAATAACCATTTGGCAAGATTACGTATTGGACTAGTTCGAATTCGCTATTGAGCAAATTGCTATTTTTTTTTATATAGTCCGGAGTTTTTTGAAGTTTCTTAGCAAGTTTTTGAGCCAAATTATCAAGTAGACGATCTTTGCATTCGTTGGCTGCACCTTGATCTGAGAGTTCTGTCACGGGGGAACTTGTCGCAATATAACCGTCGGGATTGATAAAGTAACCGGAAAATATTCTGCCGTAGGAATCGGACTCAAAGTGAGCCTCCGTCCCGTCATCTGGCTGGTAGTATAAGCCACCACGACAACCAGCAACAATGCTAACTACAGCTGGTTTTGCGTACATTTCTAGCTGCTGGTTTAAGTCTAGTACACTATCCCTAACTGCTGTATTTGTCACTATCACCGTAGTTGTTGCTATAACCGAGATCCCAGCTAACCCAATCAGACCTTTACGAAGCGTCTGCTCTGTTTTCTGCTTTGCCTCCCTTAATCTCTGACTCGCTTTCTTCTCCTCTTCCAGAGCAAGCTGTGCTTTACGCTGTGCCTCGGTCAAAATTTGATTTGCTCGCTTCTGCGCCTCTAAATTTCTTTCAACTTCCCTTTTTTCTAAAGCCTCGCTAGCAGCTAAAAATTTATAATCGTGATCACTTAAACTCTTTCCCTCTGCCCAGACATGAGCATTCAGCAATGTTTGCCCACGCAGCAGCCGCGACTCGTCCTTACACTCAGATGCCAACCAAGCTGCAATAGCTTCTGCATAGGGGCGCAAGTCGGCTAAAGTCTTTTCAACCCAACTCTGGTTAAAAACAGCCCCATAAATGGGGTTGTAAGCCCCTAATTTGCCCTGTTGCTCTACCACTAAACCAGAAAGCTGCAATTCCATTTGTTCAGAACTTTGATCAGCTGCAATCTTTCCCTGCTGCAAAATCTGTTGATAAAGTCCCAACAACCTCCCCGCACGCTGCTCGTTTCTAAGGATGCGATCGCGTATAGTCTTCAAATGCTCTGGCTCATCCTGAGATTCCCAATTCTCGATAATGTGCGCTCTTACCAATCCCTCAATATCTTGACTCTGAGGGTTAGAGGTATCTCCACAAGCATCTACAACCAGCTGACACAGCTTTTGCGTTAGAAAGGGTTGCCCCCCCGTCCAGTTTAGAATCTCTCTAAGAGCCTCCTGGGAATTATCTACCTTTCCCTCTAACCCCTTAGCTAAGGGCTGCACTTCCTGCAACCGAAAGCCCTGCAAATCAATCGCTTTACCAATATTAAATGGTGTGCGGTTCTTATCCTTAATCAAATCCGAAGGCGTCGCCACCCCCAATAGAGCAAAAGTAAGGCGTCGGTATTCAGGCTTTTCTGCACGCTGATTATAACAAGCCCGGATCAGGGCAAAAAAATCATCTTTAAACTCTAATTTAAGAATACTATCGATTTCATCAATAAAAATGACAATCCGTTGAGGAATCTCCGCCAGCAGCACCTCATCGATAAACTCACCCAAACGCTGTACAGGCGATAGCCCCTCAAACTCACTCCACCACTTTAGCGCTTTAACCTTAGTTCTAAAACTCCGCGTCAGCCTGCGAACTATCCCTAAATACCACTCAGCAGGATTAATATCGTGACTTCCAATCGAAGTAATATCAATCACTCCACAAGCAATACCCTCAGCTTGCAACCGACGCATCGTCTGCACTCGCAAGCTAGACTTACCCATCTGCCGGGAATTGAGGACATAGCAAAACTCCCCAGCTTTCAAAGCTTCATAGAAGCCTTGATCAGCCTGCCGCACTACATAGGTAGAGGCATCAACTGGTAAACTTCCCCCAACTTGGTACGAGTAAATTACCATGGACTACGAGTAGACTTTTAACCACAAATTGATTATTTAGTCTGTTTAAGAATCAGCACTTTCGTACTAAATTACTTACTGTGAACTTATCCAATTAATCAGGACTAAGCACTAGCTAATTAATTGAGCTAAGTGCTTTAAAATACTAGCGACAGCATATAGATCATTGCCACGATTAAGCAGAGAAAACTCATTGGAAAAATCATACTGCGGTGTATTTTGTTTAGTCAGCTTAATAAAAATAAACTCAGTACCATTGGTGACAAATCCAAAAGCAGGTTTTTCTGGATCAGGATGAGCCAACATATAAGCTAAAGCTTGCGGAATCCCCATCTTCAAGGAATATTCTGCCCTTTTAGCCTCAATAACAATAATCCAAAATTCAGGCTTACAAATCAGCACATCAATACGTCCCCGCACAATCGTACCCTCATCCTCTGTTGAAATTTGCACCTCCTTTTCAGAGACAAGGTAAAAGGGTGGACGATAAAAACCTGCGATTCTCAATAACGGCGATAGCACTACCATTTTAACAATCGCCTCCAGCATTGGGTACTGAGACAAATGTAGATAATTACCCTTAACTTCGTCTAAAATTTGCTTTTCCCAATCATTAAGTTTAGGTAAATCATCTTGCCATTCTGGGAAAAACTCGTCATCATCAGTCCGTTCCAGACCAAAAGTTTGACTTAGCTGAGGCAGAGAGATTTCCTGTGCTTTTATTATTTGAACCATAATTTATAGCAATTTATTTGCTAAACAAAATCCCAATTATATTCCTGTATTCCCTAAATAATCTTGAAAATAATACCGATACAAATCACAGCGCGGTATCACTTCATTACCTTGCAACTTCACTAACCCCATACTGTCTAACTTAAAAGCTTGCTCTGCATCTAATTCTACAGGTTTATTTTTCACAACAACCTGACGAAAAGCTTGGGCTAACTTAGGGTACTGCATAAGATTCCACAAGTGCCGCCGCAAATGGTCACTGTAAATTCCTGCTTCTGTAGGAGCAGTTTGCCGCAATTTCTCCAAAGTCAAATCTTGACGATGAAAATGATAGAGAGCCTTGCGCACTAGATAAGGATGCCCGCCTACTAATCCTGTTAATTGCCCAATTTGACTGCTTGTCCAATCAAGTCCATAAAGCCTTGCCAAATCCTTTACCTGAACTGTAGTAAATTCCGGTAACTCAACATTCTTCCCCACATTAAACGGCGATTGATTCATATCGAGAGGAACATAAACTTCAGTAGAATGTACCATCACCAACCGTAGTTTTTCCCAAAGTTCGCTACTCAAATCACCATATCTAGCAAATTCATACCAAGAACGAAGCAGGGCAAAAAAATCATCGGCAATTTCACGCTGGTGGAAAACTCGATCAACTTCATCCAAACCTAACACCAAAGGAGTCTCAATTTCCTCTAACAAACACTCCTCAAAATAGGCAGTGCATTTATCCTTGCTGCCATAACCATTCCAATAATCATCCAACTTATTAAACTGCTTCAGTCTGCGACCAATTTGTTCACAAAACCATCGCAAAAATTGCTCCAAATTACTTAAAATTGCACTATCTGCCCGCTGCAAGCTCAAAGGCATTGCTTGATAACCCTGCTCCCTGGCATGATTAAGAATCCTAGCCATTAGCGAAGTTTTTCCCATCTGCCTAGGAGCTTTGATGCGAATCAGTGCGCCCGGCTGCAAAATCTCCTCATAACAGTCCAATTCAATCGGAGGTCGCTCCACATATAAACTAGATTTGAGAGGAACTGCTCCTCCTGGTTCCCTGTACAATTCTGGTTCTGCTACTGGCAAGGGTGGATGCTCAGGAGTCTCCACTACAGGGGCTACCATTCTTTCAATTACATCTAGTGCTGGTTGTTCACCTGCGGAGAAAACACCCAAGATTTCCTGCAAAATCACGGGAGTATCAGCAACAGAAAACCACTCCCGCTGCTGAATGCGCTGCAAATAGCCCCGCAAATCGTAATTTAAGGGGGCATCAATAGGGAAATTAACCCGAATAGGCAGAATTATAGGCTTTTGTTCAGGATGTTTATCCCGCAATTGCCTCGCCCGTCGCACTTCCTCCGTTACCATTTCACTAGTAGCAGACTGGGAGGACAAAAGTAGTAGAAAATAATCACACTGCTCCAATTCTTGGTCAATACGCTGAGGCCAATTTTCCCCCAGACGAATACTAGCTCCCGCCATAAAAGGCTGGTGTCCAGAGGCTTTCAGGGCTTCATAAAATTTCTGGGCAAGACTGAGATCAGGATCTCTGGAGCGATAGCTGATAAAAACTCGCTGACTTTGAGCAGTTTTTTTAGGAATATTTGGGGAGACGGAGAGATTATTTGAAGTTTGTTTTTCTAAAAACTGCTCTAACCCAGACCATTTTTCTTGTACTGTAGTCAACGGCACCGCTAAAGCACCTTCTTGATGGTTAAAAGCAGCAATTATCCCAACTACGCTCTGAGTTTCAGTATCAAAAACAGGAGAACCGTTATAACTTTCCAAAACTCTTTGAGCATCAGTAATTACCCGCAGCTGCAGCATCGGTAAATTGCTAAAATCAGCCTGGGGACTAATATCTGTAATTGCCCCATCAATAGAGGCTCCTTCGGGAAAATCAGAACTACCATAGCCAATAGTCAGAAAGCGATCCATCAACTCAAAGCTTAGTGATAAAGGTACAGCCTCACCCTGATATCCCGATACCTGCAAGAGGGCAAAATTATCCTGGTTTCTACTACCCAAATACACTAGATTTACAGCCTTTCCCTTTACCCGCACTTGTTCCCAACCACCAGCATCCTCAACTACATGAGCACAGGTTAACAAGTGTCCTGCCGAAGAGATGAAAAATCCAGTTCCTAGAACACGGTTTTCGGTAGTTGCGATCGCTACTGTACAACTTTTAACCAGTTGCCAACTCATCAGGCTTCACCAGTAGTACACCAAATTAACTTTAACTAGTTGTCTTAATCTTCTCTATAGCAAGAAGTACTCAGTCTTCCAATTTTAGCAAATACGATGCAATTGCCTAATGGTCAATGCCTGCATAGAATTAGCTCCCATAACTAGTGTGGAGCAATCGCATTCTCCATTAAGCACCATCACTCCCTCAATAGCCAAACAAAATCATACTCGTTATGATTATGATATAGAAGTAGAGACCTTAAAGACTAAGTCTCTATAGCAACACTGGGAGACTCAACCATGGCTCACCTCAAACAACGGCGCTCCGAAAACGTCAGCGGTAACTTTTACGTCGATAGCACCTGCATCGACTGCGATACCTGCCGCTGGATGGCACCAGAAGTATTTAATCGTGCCGGAGAGCTATCAGCAGTCCATCATCAACCAGCTACTGAAATTGAAAGATTGCACTCACTGCAAGCACTATTAGCTTGCCCCACCTCCTCCATCGGCACCGTCGAAACACCCAAAGATATTAAAGACGCCCAACAAAGCTTTCCCATCCCAATAGCAGTAAACGTCTATAATTGTGGCTACCACTCAGAAAAATCCTATGGTGCTGCCAGTTACTTCATTCAACGAAAAGAAGGCAACATCTTAATTGATTCCCCCCGCTTTACCCCCCCACTAGTGAAGCGTCTAGAAGCAATGGGAGGAATTCGCTATATGTACTTGACACACAAGGACGATATCGCAGATCATCAAAAATTCAGAGAACACTTTAAATGCGATCGCATCCTGCATCAAGACGAAATCACCACTAATACTAGCGAAGTAGAAATTCAGCTCACCGGAACCGAACCATATCAATTAGACACAGACCTATTAATTATCCCAGTTCCTGGTCATAGCAAAGGGCATACCGTACTACTTTATCAAAATAAATTTCTATTTACTGGCGATCATCTCGCTTGGTCATACCAACTTAACCAACTAATCGCCTTCCGCAATTATTGCTGGTACTCTTGGGAAGAACAAACCAAATCCATGAATAAACTACTTAACTACTCATTTGAATGGATTTTACCAGGGCATGGGCGACGCTATCATACAGATGCCGAAACTATGCGCCAGCAGCTGCAAAAGTGTATCAACTGGATGGAATCTAAGTAATAAGTAATAAGTAATAAGTAATAAGTCTTTTTGTTGTCACTTATTACTTAAAGTTAGACCATTTGTAGCATCCTTTTCTGATGTCATATAAAATATGTAGATAGTTCATAGTCCATAGCTAATCTTCTATCTCAATCAATAACCCATCGCTGAAAGCGAGGGTTTGTAAGAGGCAAGTCTTACAGAGATTTGATTAGACCATTGAGCGCTTAACTGGTACGTACTTCCAGGTACTTCCCTAGCCTGGATTATCTACAAACAACCTTGTTAGTTGTGCTTTAAGAGAGGGCATCTTGTTAAGTGTGGTCGAAGGGACAAATTACAGGTTTGCAGGTTCCTGGGTTATCACCGTTTAAAAACCTACATTAAACCGTTAATTGGAGCGGCGTTTCCTCTCATCACTGAAAGTGAGAGTCTCCACGCCGGAATTAGATGAACCATGAGCAATGAACCATGAACAAGGAACCATCAACTAATAATCAATTGAGAAGGTGCCGCCCGCCAAAGTAACTCCAAACCACTGGCTGGCATAATCAGATACAAAACATCACCTCCACTAAGGCAAGTATCCAGAATTTCCCAACCTTTTATAATTTGGTGATTAGTTTCCACATAAAGGGGCACAAAATCAGCAGTCATGGCCGCATCCTTAACACGACGTCCACAGAAAGGGTGATTGGGCGTAATCAAAGTTGCCAGGGCAATCCAAAACATACCACTAGTCATGCCATGACCAACAACCCTTCCCCCTAAAGCAGCAGCAGCAAAGGAGGGCGTTGCTAACTCTGTCGGAGAAAGCACCACCTCAAAATCAAAGACTTCTTGCACAGTACGGGCAAGCTGTGGGTCATGATTGCGCACCACCACTGGCAACTTAGGAGCCAAGGATTTAGCACACAAAGCAGTTTCCACATTCACCATATCATTATGTGTCACTGCCAACAATGCCTCACAAGACTTGACATTAACTGCTTGCAAAGTTGTGGCCAAACTGGGATCCCCCAAAATCACAGGAATGCCCCAAGAGCGAGCAGTGCCGAGAAAACGGTTATTAGGATCCTGCTCAATAACCACAACTTCATGCCCTTGGCTATGGAGTTGATTGACAATCTCAACACCAATACCCCCCAAACCGCAGATAATATAATGATGACGATTAGGAACCCTTGCCGCATCCCAAAACTGATGGAACCTAGTTCCCAAAATAAAATCATTGAGCAGGGCGTAGCAAATTCCAATCACGCCAGCACCAACGATCATCATTACTGCTGTAAATACTTTAATAGTAGCTGGTGCCTTTTCTGCAACTTGCTCTTGACCTCCAGCCCCAGTAATCATACCTACGGAAAAATAGAGAGCATCAACAATAGAAGTATCTAGATTAACTGATATGTAGGTAACTGTCGCCATTAAAATCGTTAACAGCAAGACAAGAGTCACCATCAGAATTGACTGACCATGTTGCTGAAAGCGGCGCAAATTAGTCAAAACCTTGAAAAATTTGCGCAGTCGAGAGCGGCGACGGTTGCGAATATGAGGCTTACTACCCATAATTAGGCGATCGCCTAATTGCAAACGTCTACCTTGATCCATAGCTGAGATTAAATCAACTCCATCCCTTGCTGGCAAGTAATAAATCAACATCCGGGAGGCATTTTCCCAGAGTTCACTTAGCTGTTTACCAATCCAAGGGTGAGTTTCATTAATATATTCTTCGTGAATTGGCCAGGTTTGATTAAACAGTTGCAGCTGCCCAATTACTCGATTCCCCTGTGCTGCAAAGCCAAACATCGGACCAGCCAAAGCCGAGACACTCAGACTGACGTGAAGAGGGAGAGTGTGATCGAGACGATCACCGAGACTGTCATTTAATAATCGGTTAACGATGCGAATCCGGGGATTGAATACTCTGGCTCTAGTCAGAATTGCCAGATTAAGAGCATCGTCATTGGCGGTAAGTACCAAGGTATCAGCATCCTGAATCCTAGCAGCCAGCAGAGTACAAGGTGCCCGTAAATCTCCAATCACCAGATCATCCCCTTCTCCAGGGAGAGGTCGATCACTAATACCAACCACAGCAGCTCCCTGCTGTCTGAGTAAGCAGAAAATTCTATATCCAGTGCGGCCAAGGCCACAGACAATGATGCGGGGTTTCATGAGAGATTGCCGGCTGTGAGGATTCTAGCCCCTATTTTTATACAAGAGAGTTCCTGTCAACTGTAGCCGAAGACACCGCTAATGTAAGGAAAGGCTAAATTAAAGAATTGGTTTCAAGGTAAAGATATGACCATTGCTGATTGATTGAGATTTTGTTCATAGATGAATTCACTGTAGTCCGCTAGATCGTCTAAACCGAGTAGATTCAGGATGATTTCAGCTGCTAACCAAACTGTAGTTTTAATCAATACCCTCTTCCATCGAATTTTCATTTGTTTGTACCCCCTAACGATTGGTGGTGAAAGTCGATGCGTTTTGGATAATAACTTTATTGATTTAACTATTAACTAGGCTTTTTTCTGTTACACATGACACGGCAAAGAATCTGAAAATCACAGTTTAGAAAAAGTTTAGAAGTTAAAGGAGTGCCTCCAAAACAGAAGCAACTCGACACTTTGGTATGCTCAAGCCACGAATGACGAAGTGCAGGAGTTGAGAATTGCTAAAATCTCCGTACTCTGAGCAATCTCTGAGCAATAGGTATTGGAGTAGACAGCCTTATCAGAATTAACCCAGCTTATCTACGGAGTTGGGCTTAACTGGAGCAATAGTTAAATTATGGTTAAAAATAGTATAATATCAATTAACTAAATGAATGCCCAATACAATTTTCCAGTAGCTTTCATCTGTAGCCCAGACCAAGCTAATTGATAATTAGATACTAAATTTTAGGTAAAATCCCTCACTTATTGATATGCAATACCACGTTATTTACGACGGCAACTGTAATCTCTGTGTCACCTTAGTACAGCAATTAGAAAAATTGGATCAAGGACAACTATTTGACTACGTACCAATGCAAGATCAAGAAACTCTCAATAGTTTTGGGATCACCCCTCAAGATTGCGAGATGGGGATGATTTTAATTGATGCTTCCTCCCCAGAAAGGCGATGGCAGGGGAGTGAAGCAGCCGAAGAAATTGGGCGTCTCCTGCCTGGGGGTAACGTGTTTACTTCACTCTATCGGTCTTTACCAGGGATAAAATGGTTTGGTGATCGCGCCTACGAGCAAATTCGTGACAATCGCTACAGTTGGTTTGGAAAGCGTTCTAGTACCTACCAATCTGCTTATCCAGTAGGGTGTAATCTAAAATGCAAAAAATGATACTATAAACCATTTGACTTTAAGTAACAAGTACTAATTAATAAATAATAAGCAGCAGCAATAACATTTCTTACTTATTACTTATTACTTATTACTTATTACTTATTACTTAATTTGATATCACTCTAGCGATTAAATAAATCAAAGACTTGCCGGCAAAAATGTTTAAATTTTTCTGCCACTTCAGAAGCTGGCAGGTACTTGCCAAGTAATTGCCAATTATCAATGGTCGAGAGTCGCCAAGCTTCTCCTTGATGGTTAAATCCTGCCATTTCCAAACCAATTAGCCGATGGGAAACTTCCACAGGATCTTGAAAAAATCGAATCTGCACTAAAATGCTGCGGCTTTGGAAGCGCCTACTCCAGCCAGGGAAGTGAAAACCAATATCAATCGAATCGGGATCAACCAATTCAAGGGTGCTGGGGTCATTTTGCCAAGGTTGCAAGTCTGCCTTAGCATCGGGAAACTCAGATTTAAATAAATGGACAATAGCTGCAATTTTCGTAGTAGCTTCTAAACCTCTTGCTTGTTCAGCTGCGTTCACACCAAATCTCCTATTGTATCAACTGTTATTAAACTCAGAGCTTGCGCCTGATTGTGAATGCCTCCGCTTACACCCCTCCATACCCCCTGTTCAAGGGTTAAGATTGACTATTTCAATAATAAGGTGAGGTCTGGGGTTAGCTAGAAGCCTTAATGCAGGCTCCAGATTAAGAGCATGCGTAAGTACCATCTAGAACTAACTTTCAACAAATCTGCTCAATTCTTTGGTAAAATTTATACTCCGTTATCATTTCTTGACAAATGCTTTCCAGGTAGAGGAACTTGCCCAATTTCCCAGTGTGCGCTTAACTTAGCAAGTGTCCCAATTGGCAAGTTAAAGCCATTAGAACCCTAGGCTATAGGGGGATTGCCTGTGGACAAGTAGGAGCTGGCTCCCTGGGTTGAAGCTCCGAAAAGAACAGCAAAGCAAGAGATGTTTAGAGATTTCTAGAGTTTTGCATAAGTTTCTTGTAGCAGATGTAAGCTCAGACAACGATATCAAGGGCCTTGGAAACAAAATGTCAACAAGCGAACAATCAATACAGGTAGGGTCACTACAATGGTTTTACCGAGAAGCTAAACCAGTTACAGAGCAAAGCAAACAGCCGCCAGTGCTGCTACTTCACGGCATACCATCCCAGAGTTACTGTTGGACGGCGCTAATGCCAGATTTAGCCCAACAAGGGTTGAGAGCGATCGCTCCTGACTGGATTGGTTCCGGTTTTTCAGCCAAGCCAAACCAGCAAAATTTTGCCTATACACCTGATGCCTTTATCCAAGCTCTGGAGGATTTGCTTAAAAATCTGGAAATAGAGCGATTTTCTTTAGTTTTACAGGGATTTGTAGGCTCGACTGGACTTCAGTATGCCCTACGCCACTCAGAGCAAATTGAACGCCTAGCAATTCTCAATGCGCCTTTATCATCTGCTGCTAAGTTGCCCTGGAAGATGCAGCAGTTGGGCTTGCCTTTCATTGGGGATATGCTTACTCAAGACCCTCTATTAATTGACCGAACTTTAGAGGGTGGTAGCGGCTACCGTATTGAAGACAATGATTTAGATGTTTATCGTCGGCCTTTTCTCAAAAGTTCTGATGTAGGGCGCTCTCTACTAGCGACTATTAAGAATCTACAGCTCAAGCAATCAATGACAGAGATTGAATCCGGCTTTGGCAGTTGGCAACAACCAACCTTGATTATTTGGGGAATGCAAGACCCTTGGCTTCCTTTTACACAAGCGCAACAGTTTGCTAATGTCCTCAGTAGTTGTGAATTAGTCAAGTTAGAAGAGGCAGGACATTACCCCCAAGATCATTGGTCGGGAAAAATTAGTGAAGCCTTGGTTCCTTTTTTAAGACGCCAAAATGTATAGCAGTACGTATTTAGGTTAGGACAAGCTAAATCGCTAAAACTTTGTCAAATTCTACCTTCTGCCCTGGAGCCTTGCGCGTAGCGCTATATAACCAAAGTACCGATATCGTAAATTCCCTCAGCTTCTTCTGGAATCTCAAACTCCAAAACTTCTCCGTTTTCAGTAAATAGGCGCAGTTGATAGTGACCAGGTTTGAGTCCTTCAGTAGCAAATTTGCCAGCACGATTCGTAAATAGAACCAAAGGTTTGCTCTCTGGATCCCAGAGAGATGTGATTTGACCACTCAGTAGCGAGACCGGCTCACCATTAGAGAATTTCAGCACACCGCGTAAGAAAACCTTGGCGTCTGTGCCAACCTGGATCAGGGTACCACTGCTATAGGTAGGTAGAATGTTAAACACGCTCTGACCAAGGTCATATCCAATTGGCAAATCAGGTGCTTCAATCTGAACCTGAGAAACTAGATAGGGAGCTACACTGGGAAGCACTGCTGGGCCTAGCTGATCAATGCGAGCTAAAAAGTTATCCCGACTGGGATTAATACCAATTAACTGATCGCTCACACCAGGATGAGGAACTACCAGAACAAAACTATTATCGATGGGTCGAGACCAACCGAAACGTCCTCCGGCAAACACTAAAGCTGTGCCAAAGTTGAAACGGGTAATATTTCTGGTGGTTTGTTGCCCATTGCGGGGAAGGATATAAAAATGGTTGAGGTCGAAATTAAAACGATAACCAGTTCGAGATAAACGCCCTGTAAAGTCGTAACTATTTGCATTTTGAGTTGCTCCTAGGGAAGTTCTCACACCTCCAACTGTTCTTGAATCAGTATAGTTCCAGGTCAATTGATTGGTTGTCTCGCCATCACTACTGATGTTTGATGATGTCTGTAGTGATTGACCTAACTGAGGGAATGACCGAAAGAAATTGAGAGAAACTCTTTGTTCATCTGAACCTGTCTGGTTTTGAGTATGGGTGAGGTTTAAATTCACACCTAAACCGTTACCGAATGACCGGGAAAGTCGCAAAGATAATCTGTAGGGGTCAGTTTCCCGTCCGCGAGCCAATCTATACCTAAACTGTAAATTACTATTGATATCCCCAAATAGCTTTTGTCTGTAACTGGCAACTAGGTCTAAAGCAAAATCATTGTTGGGCTCTATTTCCCCCAAACTCATAAAATTAGACCCCCGATGCTCTAAAGACAAGCTAAAAGCCCTTTGAGAGGGGTTATCTGCACCAAGGCGAGTGTAGTCATAACGCAATCTGGCGGCATAGCCAATGTCAAAGTCATGGTCATGGCTCAAAGCCAGATCCCAGCCCAAACTACCAAAAGAGGCTGCCCAAGTTCCTTCAAAACCAACTAGCTGTTGTTGAGGGTCAGCTTGCAAATAAGCACCCATCGTCAAGGAGTTACTTACACCCCAACGATGGGAGGCAGTCAAGGTTGGTAGCTCAAAATCATAGCTACGCTCACCATTCTCTAGCTGTGAAGGAAAGCCCAAGCTATAGGCAAACTGCTGTAAACCAGGAGCTAAAAGACCACTAGTAACTGTTGTGGCAAAGTTTAACCTCTGCACTCGACCAACATCATCTGTAATTACCAGCTCCACATCATTTAAACCAGCACCCAAATTTAAATCTCTAATATCTTGAGGTCCAGCAGGAAGCCTTATGGTTTGCTCCAAAGCACCATTGATAAAGACCTCAACTTGAGAGGGAGATTCTAGAAAAAACTCAAATTGGTTGATGGGTCGTGTGACTAAATAAGGTTGTAGAGAAAAGTTTCTAGCAACAGTAATTCCCGCCATAGGACGACTACTTTGATAACCAGTAATCGGAACTGAGATATCTCCTAATACATACCTTAAAGCTTGCTTTGGAGCATCACGCACTAGGCGTAAATCGCCCCGCACAAAGGATGGCTCTGCCTCTTCAGTGAAGTTGCCTTGAGCCTCAATCACCCAGCCATTAAGATTTAAAGAACCATCGAAGTTAAGGCGGAGGGGTTGACGTCCGAGATTTTGAGCATTTGTATCTTCCCAGATAAATTCTTGTCCACCCCGAAGATTGAGGTAGGCACTGATACTGCTAGGACGAATAGCTGTTGCTGCTTGTGGAGGAAGTCCACCCTCGCGCAAATTGTAGACATTTGTGCGTCGCTGTGCCGGTGGCACTTGAATCCGCAATTGTAGATCTCGTTCGTTAAAAGTTGCATCTAATCCATGTTCTTGTAGCGATTCTAGGGCAATGTTCCCTTGGTTGTCTACAGCTGCTTGCAAGTTATTGATAATATCAGGACGTACTATTTCTTCTAGTTTTTCCAGGAAGGTAGCCGCCTGCCAGCGCACTGCTGGTAATCCATGTGGTTCTAGCAGCACTAAAACTTGATCTTGTTGTTGATCGTTGATAAAAAAAGGAACAATTACTTGCTGTACACCTCGGTTGCGGGGCTTGCCGAAAACTTGCTCAAAAAGTTGATCTGTCTCCTCCTCAGAATTAGGGAGAGTTTTTTGCTGCTTTGGGTTTGTTGGGAGTTCAGTAGATTCAGCCGTAGACTGTAGTTGTTCAGGCTTATTAATATTGACAAATTGCTCATCTACTTCTGTTGCAGCAGAAGGGAGTTGGGCTTGTTCAAGGATGGAAATTGGTAGCTTGACTGGATTTTTTTCTGGAGATGGAGTTAGTCTTGTCGTGGAAGTTTGGATAGACTTAGCCTGAACTGTGCTAGATAAAGAGGCAAGTGATATAAGACTACTCAAAAACAGAATTAAGAACTGAGTTGATTTGATGGATTTATCTATGAATGATGATTTGACTTGGCACTGAACATTCATAATTTATTATCTAGCCTCAATCCATCTCATGGTCATTAAAGACGCGGGGACAGGTCAGCGCGGAGACGCTCCAGACAAATTGGATGGGGATTTGACTCCAACCAATTTTAGGCACCGTAAGTGACGGTGGGGTATTTGACCATATTAATTTCAATAAACTTAGAAATTAACAATCAATTTGATCATAAAATCAGTCCTTTAAAAAGGATCAATTGATTTGTGTTTCAACTATTTAACTTGGTTAAAAATCAAAACTGCCCTCGATTTCACCCACCGGCAACCCTGAAGACCAAGGGATTGTAAATCGGCGTTTATTTCCTGATAAAATAACTTCGTTGCTAATATTTTTTAATTGTTCAGGCAGTAGTTCAATTTTTTCTCCAGAGACAGTTAATTGTAAAGCGAAATTTTTTAAAACTGCCCTAGCTGTTCCTTGATTATGTAAGGTAATTGCTAATTCATTCTTACCATCTTCTGTTGATTGCCATTGCAGGCGATCGAGAACTACTTCCGGTTCCACATTCTCTGGACGGATGTAGATTGAACCGAGGTAACGAAGGAGTACTTTAATTTGTCCTTTTCTTTGCTCTGGTTTTTCCTCTGTTTCCTGTAGAATCTCAATTGGTAGTTGCTCAGCTAAGAGGCGATAGGTTAATTCGCGCTCAGGATTAGGTTCTCCTAACCAAGTAACTCGCACTGCCTGGGTTTGACCACCTTCGAGGATAATTTGGGAGGGATAAATTAAAAAATCATCCTCGGCATTGGTGTAACTTTCTTTCCCTTCAAGGTCCATTGAACGAGTAACAACGGAAATTTCAACTGCAATCGGCTCGTCTTTATCATTAACAATTCGGTAGGATTGGGTAGAGCCGGAGCCAGCCGGAGCAAATACTCTTGAAATTGGAATTAATTCAAAGGCAAAGGCTGGTGAGATAGCTGCTAAGACTAGCCAAAGTGTTAGTAAGATCTGCCGGAATAAAAAGTTCATGGATTATCTGTAACTGTGAGGTTAATGGTGGAAGTATAAGTTCCAGGATCTTGTAGATTGGCTGGTGTGTATTTGACGTACAAGTCTAAATTTTCTGTCCCGGCAGTGTTAGTGGAGAGATTGTAGTCATCACCAATAGGAGTGGTAAAATCAGCTGCGTCTGGAGTCGGTGCATCATCAGCAACAGTTGTCACCTGAAACCCAATCTCAGTACCACCAAATTTGGATAAATCTCCAGAACTGACAGTTAAGGTATAACCATTGGCATTAGCAGTTGAGACAGTTAAATCTGCAACTTTTACGATGTGCGTCTCGGCGCTTCCTTCCCCATCCAAGTCAAGATTATTAGTATTGGTCGTGGATGTTGAAGTGATTGAAGGTTGGGCAAAAACTGGCTTTACACCTGCAATAACTAAGCACAGAGCTAGCCAGATAAGTTGACAGGGAGTATTCATATAGCAAGCCAACGTCATCGCTTTTCTACACACTTTTAGAATTCCCACTTGAGGGTTACAAATAACAGATTTCTGGTAAAGTTCCTGAAACTTATTTCCACCCTGCATAAAAAAATTCCCCCCTCTAAGACTTGTTAAGGGAGGTTAGAGAAGGAAGTTCATCTCTTGAAATTTAATCAGCCTGTGACTAGTGACAAGTCACTATATATTGTGAGGAGTTTTAGTTTTTGCCAATTGTGCTCATAGAGATTCTTATTTGTCTACAACACTTACAGTAATAGTGTCGTCATAAGTACCTGGGTCTAATACTACGGGTGCATCGTACATGATATAGAGGTCACGATCTTCTTCACCGTCAACATTATCTCGATTCAGGTCCTCAACGCGATCTGTTCCAGAGGCAGTGATGAAGTCCCCTGTGACGGGTGGTGCTCCACCCCCTGTCACTGTAACCACCTGGTAAGGCACAACATCGGTAGCATCGACATCAGTACTATTGGTCATGTCTCCAGAAGTAATGGTAAGCTCAACACCATCCTCGTTATTGCTGGTAACAGTCAGTACTGCCACCTTCACAATTACGTCATCAGTAGCTGTTCCTTCACCACCCAAATCTAGGGCAGTAGCAGCTGCTTCCGGAGCTGCAGTGACAGCAAGAGTTGTTGCGACCTCTCCCTGTATATCGACAGTGTCTGTCGTCTGGGCAAGAGCAGCAGAGGAGAAGGTGGTAACACCGAGAATTAAACTAGAAGCAACGAGCAGACGATTAACTAAAGTAGACATTTTGTTTCCCTCTTAAATTTTGAATTGCTTTGGACGAGTCGCGGAATCAGATTGAAGCAGTTCTTTTCCTCTGACATTTACTATCATGGAGACCCTATGTTTGCGTTCGTGTTAGCGCAACCGATTAATTTTGTGTATTTTTTATGTAAAGATTGTATTTTTTTATGTAAAGATTTCTTTTCCTGTTTGGATTAGAACCAGCCCTTTCAACCTTCAAAAAGCTTAAAATCTGAGCTGATGATGTGAACTTTTATCGACTTGATTCAAGATGCTAGTACCCAAACCAAGGAAATTCGTAGATCACCTGGAAAGGGCTAGTCCTGACTCTGAGCAGTCTTGATAGGGCAACTCGGACATTAACACTGTTGCTGCTCATACACTTATTAATTGACCTAAATTGGAAAATTTGGAGCGGTTAGTCGATTGAGGAGAATTTTGTGAGTAACTGGTATCAATTAGATATTAAACAAGTATTGCAGCAACTGGATACCGATGCCACTACAGGTCTGACGGAAACATTAGTTAAGCGCCATCGTGAGCAATATGGTGCCAATGAGTTGAAACAAAAGGGGCAGAAAAATCCCTGGCTGATTATCTGGGAGCAACTTACCGCTCCTTTAGTAGTAATGTTAATTGTTGCCGCCGTCATTTCAGCTGTGATTGGTGACTACAAAGATGCCATCGCCATTGTGGCGATTGTTATCCTCAACGCCTTCCTGGGATTTCGCCAGGAATACAATGCTGAGCAGGCAATGGCGGCACTCAAAAAATTGGCAACCCCCAATGTTAGGGTGCGTCGCGAGGAGCAAGTGCAAGAAATCTCCGCCCGAGATTTGGTACCTGGTGACATTGTCTTACTGGAGGCAGGAAACCTTGTACCAGCAGACGGGCGCTTACTAGAGAGCATCAATCTGCAAGTCCAAGAATCAGCCCTGACTGGGGAGTCAGAAGCTGTGGAAAAAGACGCACAGACTGTGTTTGAGCAGGAGCAACCATTAGGCGATCGCTGTAATGTTGTATATATGGGTACTACTGTTACCTATGGTCGTGGTGCCGTGATCATCTCTGAAACTGGCATGCAGACGGAGTTGGGTCACATCGCCAATATGATCCAGACAGTAGAATCTGAGCCCACCCCCTTACAGCAGCGTCTGGCCCAATTGGGTAAGACTATCGGTGCAGTTGCCGTGGCAATTGCCTTGTTAATTTTTATCTTAGGTCTGCTGCGCGGTGAAGAGACCAAAGATATGTTCTTGACAGCAGTTAGTCTAGTGGTGGCAGCAGTACCCGAAGGCTTGCCAGCAGTTGTGACTATTGCTCTAGCTTTGGGTGCTAAGCGGATGCTAAAGCGCCATGCTCTGATCCGTAAACTGCCTGCGGTGGAGACTCTTGGTTCTGTGACAACTATTTGTTCTGACAAAACTGGCACCCTCACCCAAAACCAAATGACCGTTACTATGCTTGATGTCGCTGGTGAGCACATTGACTTCACCAGACCTCTCGACAGCAAGCAATCAACATTAGCCCCCGGAGAGCAACAAGCAGTAGAGCTGACAGGGCATCGGGCCCTAGCATTGTTGTTGGTAAGTGGAGCTTTATGCAACGACGCCACTCTCGAATCTGCTTCGGAGGAAGCTCTTACCTATCGTGCCATTGGTGATCCTACCGAGACGGCTTTAGTAGTTGCTGCTGCTCGTGTCAAACTGTGGAAAGGGAATTTAGAGCAAGCCTTTCCCCGAATTGCTGAAGTTCCTTTCGACTCGGAACGTAAGCGCATGACTACTGTTCACCAATGTCCAAACAACATTGATACTATTCCTGAAGCCTTCTCCTCAGCTTGGTCAATAACTCAAAGTAATGGCAATCCTCCCTACCTCGCCTTTACTAAAGGTGCCATCGATGGTTTATTAAATATTTCTTCCCATGTCTGGATTAATGACCATGGTGAGCCTCTCGATGAGAGTTGGCGGGAGCGGATTAGAGCAGAACATGATCAATTAGCTCAGGATGGTTTGCGCGTCTTGGGATTCGCCTTTCGCTCTTGGGAAAATGTCCCCACTGAGCAACAAGAGGACACCCTAGAGCAAGAGCTGGTTTTTATTGGTATGGTAGGTATGCTTGACCCTGCTCGACCAGAAGTGAAAGCAGCTATTGGCACCTGTCAGACAGCTGGTATTCGTCCAGTAATGATTACTGGTGATCATCCCCTTACTGCCCAGCATATTGCCACAGAGTTAGGTATTACTAACGATGGCAATCTTATGAACGGTCAAACTCTAAATCGTTTGTCTGTTCAAGAGTTAGAAGAGATTGTGGAATCAGTGGACGTTTACGCACGGGTATCGCCAGAACACAAACTCAATATTGTCCAAGCCTTGCAAGATAGAGGTCACATCGTTGCCATGACTGGAGACGGCGTCAACGATGCTCCGGCTTTGAAGAAAGCTGATATTGGTGTCGCTATGGGGATTACTGGCACAGACGTAGCCAAAGAAGCCTCTGATATTGTCCTACAAGATGACAACTTCGCCACCATTGTCGCCGCCGTTGAAGAGGGAAGAGTAATTTACGATAATATTCGCAAGTTTATTAAGTATACCTTAACAGGCAATGCTGGCGAACTCTGGGTGATCCTACTAGCTCCTTTTTTGGGAATGCCTCTGCCACTAAGACCACTACAAATTCTCTGGATTAATTTAATCGCAGATGGGATGCTAGCTCTAGCCCTAAGCGTGGAACCAGCTGAGAGCAACATTATGCGCCGCCGCCCTTACAAACCAAAAGAAAATATCTTTGGTAGAGGGGTAGGTCGAGATATTATGTGGATCGGGCTACTTGTCGGCATAATCTTACTGGCAGTGGCTTATGGATATTGGTCTGGTGACCAAGAGAGTTTGGCAATTGTGCAGACTATGGTATTTACTACCCTTGCCTTCTGTCGGATGGGATTAGCTCTGACACTGCGCTCGGAGCGAGATACGCTATTTAGTATTGGTTTACTTTCCAATAAGCCACTCCTGGGCGTAGTCAGCCTGACCTTTTTATTGCAACTGGCGGTGCTTTACCTACCCTTTCTACAAGAATTATTTGGAACTTTAGCTTTGAGAGGATCCGACTTAGCGATCAGTTTAGGCTTGAGTTTATTGGTTTTGGCAGTAGTAGAAGTTCAGAAGTTGCTACTGGGCTCTAGAAAAAGAGCCTAAACCTTAAAATCTCCTACGTATTCTCCCACCAGCTCGAGATCTTCTGGCTTCATCACTTTCAAGAAGATCTCTGCGTACTCTTTCGAGTGACCATCCTCGTTCTAAATTTTTTTGGTAAGTTCTAAGTCCATCACGATCGGCATCACGTCTGAGGATTTCTCGATAAAGCTGATTGATCCTTTCTCTTGCCTCTCGAGAGCCAGCCAGCTCTCGGCGAACCTTGGCATAATCCCAGTCCCCTGATAAAATGCGGTCAGCGTAAGTTCTGATCCCTCTGCGATCGCCTGAACGACCTAGCACATCTCGATAAAGATCATTAATCTCTCTGTAAACGTAATCTCGGCGGCGAGTGTCGCGGGAGTTATCGTAGCGTCTGTCGTAGCGTCCGTCATCTCGCCTACGCTCTCGTCTGTCGTAGCGCCGATTGTACCACTCAACCTCACGCTCAGTTGCCCGTCGCCCACAGACCACTTCGCTATTATATTCACTTACAATGCAGTATCGTCGTTGTGCTTGGGCAGGAGCTGCCAAAGCAGTGGTCATTATTAAGCCAGTAATTGTCAATAGTATAGGTTTCATAACTGATCAGCTGCACTGATATAATTTGTTGGAATTTATAGCAGTTTTCAAGCTTGATGAAGTACACAACTCTTAGTTCTAAGGAACTATGTAAGGGCAACCCAAAAGAATAATTTACCCTTGTCTCCCCATCTCCCCCTCTGGCTTCAAAAAGGTGTACCTCACAAAAATTGAAAAGCACTATATCAGCAGCTATGTATCAGAATTTTCAGAAACTTGACTCCTTAGAAAGAAACTCAATTTGGGGTATTAATGGGTCTTGAACAATGCCAATACCAGTAAAACTCCACCTTTGGAGCAAGCCTTTGATCTGAGTGCCGGAAGCTGACTCTACAGCAAAGCGGTCAGATACATCACTACCGTGGGTATTAAGATAGCTGAGGGCATCAAAATGTTCCTTAAACATCAACAGATAGCTCCTTGCAGCTGAGTCATCACCATGATCTACCTGGGCAACCAGATAGCGACCGTCAGATTGAGAGCGAATTAGATAATACAGTTGAGATACCATTGGGAACTGCCATAGTTATTTATAAAGAGGGGGAGATGGGGAGATGGGGGGATGGGGAGATATCACTTAAGGTTTTCGAGACTAATTCGAGGATCAACAGCCTTGAGCAGTAAGTCTGCCAATAAGTTACCCACAATCAGCATCAGAGCACTCATCATCAAACTTGCCATCACTAGATAAAGGTCTTGGGCAATTACCGCTTGCAAAATTAAACGCCCTAGACCAGGCCAATTGAAGAAGTATTCTGCAATAAAAGCTCCGCTGAGTAAACTAGCAAATTCAAAACCGAGGATGGTTACGAGGGGATTAATAGCATTGCGGAGGGCGTGAACATAGATAACTCGGTTTTCTGGGAGTCCCTTGGCGCGAGCTGTCTGGATATAGTCTTGACGTAGAACATCTAGTAACTCTCCTCGGGTAATTCTTTGTAAACCAGCAAAGCTAGTAATTGAGAGGGCAATTGTCGGCAAAATCATATGCCAGCCAATATCTACAACTTTGCCAAGTGGTGATAAATCCGTGTAGTTAATACTGGTCATACCACCGACGGGAAATAGAGGAGTCGTATACTGTGCCAAGATTAATAGCAATAGAGCAAAGATAAAGCTGGGAAAGCCCTGCCCTGTATAGCTAATTACTTGCAAAAATCGGTCTATCCAGCGATTTTGATTAACAGCAGCGATAATTCCTAAGGGAATCGCTAGAGCCCAAGTCAGGATGATTGAGGCAATTGCCAGTAGCAAGGTAGCTGGAATTCGCTCTGCCAAAAGAGAGGACACAGAGCGAAAATAGACAAAGCTGGTGCCAAAATTCCCCTCAGTGACAACTTGCCGTAGCCAGCGCCAATACTGAATATATCCAGGCTGATCCAAGCCAAATTGTTGTTTTAGTTCCTCAATGCTTTCTGGTGAAATTTGCGGATTCTGCCTGAGGGTGTCTAAGTAATCCCCTGGTGCCAACTGAATAATGGCAAAACTGAGAGCAGATGCTAGGAATAAGGTTAAGATTGCCTGTAATAATCTCTTGAGTATATAGAGAAAAGTCTCACTAGTCACTAGCCTGGTGAGCAGATACCAAGAATTAATGAACCGATTCCGAATTGAAGAATCCCTAGTAGAAGTTGTCATTGAATTTTTGTCCTTTGCCCTTTGTCATTAGACATCTTGACAAAATAAGCAACTAATCATTTTGGATAGTGTAAAAAACAATTATTGTTCCTATTGCCTATGCCCTGATTTTTGCAAGAAGTCTAATCTTGACTAATACTCAACTAAACTCACAACTGGTACATCAGGCAGTTTCTGACGTCCGCCTAAATCCCGCAGCTCAATAATAAAGCCGAAACCTACCAGAAAACTGCCTGATTGTTCTACTAACTTAGCGGTGGCGGCAGCGGTTCCGCCTGTAGCAATTACATCATCAACAATCAAAACACGACTTTCGGGATCAAAGGCGTCTCGATGTACTTCTAATTGATCAGTACCGTATTCGAGTTCGTACTCAACTGCATGTACTGCGGCTGGAAGTTTGCCAGGTTTGCGCACAGGAATAAAGCCAGCTTGTAGTTGATAAGCTAGGACTGGACCAAAAATAAAGCCTCTCGATTCCATAGCTGCAACGTAATCAACTTCAATGCCGGAGTCCTGGAATTTTTGGGCAAGGGTATCGACTGTGTAGCGCAGTCCCTCAGGATTGCGCAGTAGTGTGGTGATATCCCGGAATAAAACTCCTGGTTTGGGAAAGTCTGGGATATCACGAATCAGAGATTTTATATCCATTAGCAGTTTAATTCACTTTCAGGTATACAAAGACTTCCGTGGAATCACCCTCGACATTATCCACTAATCTGAGTTGGGATATGTTTTTGGAAGTCGGTATTTACTGTGCTATAGGTCGGTTATAGATACTAAATGGTATTTCCCTACTCTAGGAATAGGGATTCGCCGCTCATTGTTGATAGTTCATTGTCATTAATCATGAGCAATTAACTATGAAACAATCAGCTGGCAGCTTTTCTCCCTAGCCTGCTGTAGATGGGGACAATCGTCGATTTACTGTAGATAATTTTAGTTTCTGTTGCTAATCCGGTTTTACTGGTCATTCTCTAGAAATATGCAATACACTTACGATGATACGCTTCCAAGCATTCTGGTCAAACAAGGGATTCCTCTGATCCAAGTCAAGGCAGTTGCAAGGCTATCTGTACCTAGACATGTAAATGTACCTAGACATATAAATAGCGAGTAGATGGTTAAACCCAAAAGACTAGAATTTTCTCCCTGCTAAGGTAAAACTCGTTAATGAAGAGTGTCAATGAATCTTGCTGTAAGCTTAATGCCGACAAATACTCCCACGGTTTCCTCAAAGCCGATGATTTTAGATAATCTACCCGATCCGCCAGTTTCAAATCGGCTGTGTCCGCCACGAACAAGGCAGCAGATTGACCTAATTCTACTCGCTATTGAAGCTCTGGAACTGGGAGGCTCAGAAGCTATGCTGTATGCGGCAAAAGAACTCGAACTCCAGGATATTATCACAAACCGCGTTGTGCTGTGGCGTCTGCGTTGCACCAATCCCTGGCGGCGCTCTTATACTCGGCGTCCTCTACAGCTAGAGGAGGCTAAGGCAATGGTGGTGATTACCTCTCATCTAGCGCGAAGAATGACAGTTTTGATCCGGCAGTTGTTGATGGCTTATCAGCAACTTAATGACAAGCAGCTGCCACTAGAACAGCATTTACGCTTATCTGAGTATTTGGAAAGGTTTAGGACTCATTTCCGCAGTCGGATGAATCCACGACGAGCAAAAGTGACAGCCTACAGCTCTGATGAAAAGTTAAATGAGCTGGCGTTGTCGCTGTTGAACCAGTTGCTATTTTGTACAGGAACCTCTGGAATGCAAAGATTTTGGGTCAGTTTATTTGATGGAGAAGTCGCATGACAATTCGGCGTCAGTATAGTTTACCCAACTGCACACTTATTTTAGAGGGGTTGAGCGATTCTGTAACAGCAGTTGGTACTCCAATAGATGCTCGCCCGCTAATGACTATTCTGGTTAATGCAGAATGCCATTTCGTTGGTGAGGCTCAACCACTAAGCGGAGGGCGGGAATTTCTCGAAAGTTTGTTGAGGGCTGTCAGTGGCTATGCTCAGGAATTCTTGTCTCAGATACCTCGTCCGATCTCCGATGGCGATAAACCAGCTCTGGTAAAGTTGCAGAAGGTAGAAGGGGCAAACTTGCACCGCTTGAGCCTGCTTAACATCTCTGAGCAAGAGTCTGGTGCTGGGAAGAGCTCACCAAGAACAATGGTGATAGCACCAGAAAAAACGGTGCAGATTGATTTAACACCAGTACAGTTATTCGACTTAGTGGAAGCTGTCGACCAGTTTCTGGCTGATAGTCGCACCTTGCCTGATTTAGGTATCAGCTTGCAGCCAGTTTCCAGGCGCTATCGGCAAGCAGATCAACCAATAGTGCAGCGAGCAGCACCAGCTGCACTAGGAATGACCAGTTTGGCTGTGGCGGCGAGTGCTTTGTTCCTGTTGCCTACCCCAGAGGTACGTGAACCTGGAGTTCCAGAAACAGAGCCAGATTCCCGTGAACTTAGTTCTGAAGACTCTGAAGATGAAACTCTCTCGGCAACTACACCAAAACCAACACCGACACCACCAGAAACATTAATTTCACCGGAAACAGCAAACCTAACAACAACCCCTGAGGCTGGCGAGATTGAGCAAACTCTCCCCTCAGCTACTCAATTGCGCCAAGTTCTGGAGGCAAATTCAGAGATTGTTGATCCCACAGAACTAGGTTACTTGCAACGGAATCTGCACAAACAACTTTATCAAGCTTGGCGGAACCGCAGAGCTTTAGAACAGAATGCCGCATATCAGGTTACAGTTGGCAAAGATGGAGCAATTATTGGCTATAAGCCAGTTAAAGGCACGCCGATTGATGTGGCTCAGAAAACTCCTCTGAGCGAGTTACTCTATATTCCGAAGACGGGGGGTAGTTCTCCCCAAGAGTCCTATGCTCTATTTTTAGCAGTGTTTACTAAAGAGGGCAGTCTAGAGGTTAGTCCTTGGCATGGATTTCGAGGTAGACCTACCTTAGGTAAACAAATTACTCAAGCGACCGTGATTGAGGATTTGCAATCGAAGTTATACGAGCGAATTAATGAAAAATGGGATAAAAAATCAACTTATACTCAAGATTTAATTTATCGGGTTGCTGTGACTGAGGATGTGGAGATTGTTGACTATCAGCCAACTAATCAAGCTGCCTGGGATTATGTTAAGCAAACTCCCATTGAAGGTTTACTCAATCCCAAAGCCGCTGGGATCGGTAGTAAAGAGAATGGGTTGGTACCACAGGAACCTTTGGCTCAATTTCGAGTGATGTTTAAGCCAGATGGTGATTTGGAAGTCACTTCTTTAAATTGAGGTAACTACCCCTCTTCTGTCACTCTCCGAAAACTCTTGTCATTGCTGAATTATAGAGTTCTTACATGGTAGGCGATCACAGACTTTTTACTTCCTAGAAATTGCTCAGAGCCGGGAAATTGTAAAAAATCGATGAGCAAATGCTGTATCACCTAATATACCTTCTTTCTAGAAAGTATTAATAATAGGAAAAACCGGAGAGTGACAGAAGAGGGATATGCATGTGCGGTTTACTGGTTATTTTCTATTTGGTTGTCTCGACAGACCTTGAAGGCGTACCCTACTCCGAATTTTGAGTGAACACTTCGACACCAAAGAGCGTTTCAATCCAAACCCTTGCCCCGCATGGCTTGGGTTTGTCACGTTGATAAACCACTCGGCAAGGTCCATGGATTTCTACTTCGTAACCATAAGTATTGCTTTGCCCTCGCTTAACGCTAATTACTGGAGCAGCATTTTCCCTTTTTTGATTTTGGCGAATAGTGTGCTGATTTACATGAATGATAGTTATAGGGGCAGGTCTTTTCCTACGCCAACGGGCTTTTGGGCCTCTAGTTCCCTCACTCACCTTTGGCATGCCGTCAAACAGAGGAATTATCCAAGACCTGCCAATCTTAAAAGCTCCTTGAATTCTGCCAGAAGAAAGTAATTGGCATATTCGCCTCACAGATACACCCATCAGTTGTGCCGCTTGTGCGCTACCAACAAACATTTGTTTTTAAACTATTCTTATAGTCGTATAGTTTATTTTAAGGGTGCTGGTAGTCTTCTTGTCATCAGGGAAATTACCTGCGCATCCGAGACTTTGCTTGCCCCACTTTCCGGATTTATCTCTGATATGCTCCATCCCGTGATGAGTTTACTCGACACTGCGAGAGTTGTGC
This sequence comes from Symploca sp. SIO3C6, assembly GCA_010692425.1. Taxonomy (GTDB): domain Bacteria; phylum Cyanobacteriota; class Cyanobacteriia; order Cyanobacteriales; family Coleofasciculaceae; genus SIO3C6. The sequence goes on from JAAHHJ010000021.1 coordinate 122,549, forward strand.
TTAAATTTGAGATCGTGTGTTTTTAGCACCTTCGCTAACGGTATCTACTGCCATGGCACAGCTAAACCCTTATTTAGGTGTGCCACGCCACTACGCTGCGCTAACGCGGGTGCTAGAAACCCAAACTTACCAGCAAAGGAAGTGTAGGAGATGTCACGGATTATTAGGGATACGTTCAATTTGAGCATAGCCACTGAAAACTAGTCTTTGCCCTTGGGTTTCCAGACGATTGATACGCATGGTGACGCCATCAAGGTTGAAGCGATCAAGATCAACCATGTTATTCAAAATTTCATCCATCGTTGCTGTCAAAGTTTGAGAAATTTCCTGCAAAGATTCCGGTATACCTTTGGATTCAAACTTAGAGTCTTTAAAGAGAATTCGACGCCGCCGTTCAACCTCTAGGGTAGAACTCATACTAATCGGTACTAAACCATGATTGGGTAGTTCAGCTTTAGCAAAAAGTTGCAGACGGTTATTGGGTTTGAGTTGCACTTGTACGTCTGTGAAGGAAATGGGTTTACCAGCAGAAAGTTCTTTCAAAGCTGGCGCGGATAAATTTTCTAAGCGCTTTTTCACTAGTTGAGCCTTAAAGGCTTCGTTAATATCGGGTTCGGTTAAAATGACTTGAGCGATCGCTTGAGTCGGTTGCCTCAGAGAAATTTGACCCTTGAGAACTGAACTAAAGTCTAGTGAGACAGCATCGGTTTCAAAAGACATCTCTTCAGTCCGGAAATCCTTGCGAATCACTAAACCACGACCACTCATCTTGAAGCTGTCGATGCTACCTTGCAACAACTTACTCGATGGGTGGCAGCGAACCGCAACCTCTACCGACTCGCTCCGAGTAAAAAGGTGGCGAATCGTCTTGCTGGCAACGGTGTTGAGCATCTGCTCTCCCCAATCGGTGCCAGAATTATTGCTTGTACCAGCGAAGCCACCAAACATGAGCATTCTGCATCCACGAGAGTTCTATCTATCTTTGTAACAAAATGTGAAGGACTCAGCAATCCCCACCAATTGTATTCACTTTTAAAAGGTATAGAGTAACTAAATAAAACTCAAAAAGCTGTCTCTAAGGATAGAGACAGCTTTAGTCATTTAAGATACAAACAGACTGGGAAACAGACCAAGGACAAAGGTAACAATTCAATCAAATTAAGCCTCTGTGCCTAGCCCCTTACCCATTGACTAAGCAAGTGCAATTTATTAGAGCTACGACAGCTTAGTAATCGAAGTCGCCACCCATACCAGCACCAGCAGCAGCACCAGCACCTTCCTTAGGCTCAGGCTTATCAACCACAATACACTCAGTAGTCAACACCATACCGGCAATAGATGCAGCATTTTGCAGGGCAGAACGAGTGACTTTGGCAGGATCAACGATTCCGGCATCGAACATATTGACAAACTCATTTGTCGAAGCATTGAAGCCAACATCAAAGCTCTTCTCTTTAAGTCGTTCAGCAATGACAGCACCATTTTGACCAGCGTTCTCAGCAATGCGCTTGAGAGGTGCAGAGAGTGAACGGGCAACAATCATAGCACCGATAAGTTCTTCTCCAGTAAGCTTGCCATTTGCCCAGGTTTCTAAATCAGGGGCTAAGTGAGCTAGAGTGGTGCCTCCACCGGGAACAATCCCTTCTTCCACAGCTGCTTTGGTAGCGTTGATCGCATCTTCCAGGCGCAGCTTGCGGTCTTTCATTTCTGTTTCAGTGGCAGCACCTACTTTCACTACTGCCACACCACCAGCCAACTTCGCCAAGCGCTCCTGTAGTTTTTCCTTGTCATAGGAAGAATCAGTTTCATCCATCTGGCGGCGAATTTGTTCACACCGAGCTTTAACTGCAGCTTCGTTACCTTCTGCCACAATGGTGGTGTTGTCCTTGGTGATCGTGATGCGACGGGCCTGTCCCAGCATTTCCAGCTTGGTGTTGTCCAGTTTTAAACCTGCATCTTCAGTGATCACTTGACCACCAGTGAGGACAGCAATGTCTTCAAGCATCGCTTTGCGGCGGTCCCCAAAGCCAGGAGCCTTAACTGCTGCCACATTGAGTACACCTCGTAGACGGTTAACTACCAAGGTTGCCAGTGCTTCTTTCTCAATATCTTCAGCAAGAATCATTAGGGGTTTACCAGAACGAGCAACTTGCTCCAGTACTGGCACTAAGTCTTGCACCAAGGTGATTTTCTTATCTGTGATCAGGATATATGGTTCATCAAGAACCGCTTCCATCCGTTCAGCGTCAGTGGCGAAGTAGGGAGAGATATACCCCTTATCAAAGCGCATCCCTTCAGTAATTTCCAATTCGGTAGTCATTGACTTACCTTCTTCGAGGGAAATCACCCCTTCTTTACCCACCTTATCCATGGCCTCGGCAATCATGTTGCCGACTTCCTCATCATTACCGGCAGAGATGGCACCTACTTGGGCAATTGCTTTAGAATCTTCCACTTGACGGGCATGTTCAGCAATCTTTTCTACTAAGTAGGCAGTAGCCTTATCAATGCCGCGTTTAAGGGCAATGGCGTTGGCTCCAGCAGCAACGTTGCGCAAACCTTCTTTGACTACTGCATAAGCCAGCACTGTGGCAGTGGTGGTACCATCACCAGCAGCATCATTCGTTTTAGATGCTGCTTGCCTAATCAGCGAGACACCAGTGTTTTCAATGTGGTCTTCCAGTTCAATCTCTTTGGCAATGGTGACACCATCATTGACGATTTGAGGAGCACCAAACTTTTTCTCCAGAACCACATTACGACCTTTAGGACCGAGGGTGACAGCCACCGCTTCAGTCAGAATATCCATGCCCTTTTCCAGGGCCCGACGAGCATTTTCGTTGTAAATGATGCGCTTAGCCATAATTTTCGAGTCTAGTCAGTTCAAAAAAACTACTTGTTTCCCTTTAAGTGGTCAGTGGTTGCTGAGTTGAACTGCCATTAGTCACTGATATTAGGATTAATGACAAGAATGGAACCAAGCTGATTGTTATGAAACCACTGCCAAGATGTCCTTTTCTGAAAGCAGGACGTAATCCTCGTTGCCTAGCTTGATGTCAGTACCGGCGTACTTGGAATAGAGGATCTTGTCACCGACCTTGACTTCTGGGGCAGCATAAGAGCCGTCATCATTGCGCTTTCCTGGACCTGTAGCCACAATTTCTCCCACCTGAGGCTTTTCTTTGGCATTATCAGGTAGGAGAATACCGCCAGCAGTTTTTTCCTCAGCAGCGCTGACTTTGATAAAGACGCGATCGCCTAGGGGTTTAACTGTAGAAACACTCAGTGTTACAGCTGCCATACAAACCTTTCTTACTTAATCTTCTAAGTTTCTAGAGCTAATTTAGCACTCTCAGCTCCTGAGTGCTAATTTACTCAAACCCAGGAGGCGATCGCAACAAATCTGTGTGTACGGTTTACCGAACTGATTTGGCGGTATCCCTATGTTCAATGGCACTCCCAGAGTCAAATCCCTCTGTTGCCCTATATCCTGAAGGGAGGGGTCAATTCAAAAACTATGTAAATTAGGGCGTTAGGGCAATAATTAAGAGATAATTAAAGTACGGATAATATTTTCTAAGCACATCAGCAATTGAGATGTTGGTGTATCTGTGCTTGAAATCTCTTAGCTCAAGATAGTCAGCGGCAATGCAAGAAGACAAAACTGACCCCAATGGAATCGTTTCCTTAAATCCTGTTTTCTCCAAGATTAATGGCTCCAAAGCACTTAGTAGTGAATCCCAGCGCTACCCACTTACTCAGCCAAAGTTATCCGATCCAACAGCAATGGCGAATAATGTGCAAAACCTAGGACTTAATCAAATTCAGCGCCACATTTTCCTATGTGCTGACCAGACTAAACCTAAATGTTGCTCAAAACAAGCTAGTTTGGAATCCTGGAACTATTTGAAAAGACGTCTTAAAGAGTTAAAGTTAGACCAAAAAACTAGCTCTTGCTCTAGTCTGATCTTCCGTACCAAAGCCAATTGTCTGCGGGTTTGTGCTGATGGACCGATCATGGTGATCTACCCAGACGGAGTTTGGTATCGTCAAGCCAAACCCTTAGTGATTGAAAGGATTATTCAGGAGCATTTAATTGGCAACAAGGTTGTAGAAGAATACGCTATTACTATTCATCCGCTACCAGTAACTTTCTATTCTGTAACCAAGGATTGCTGGGACAACGCCAGAAACTGAAAGCTAGCTACACCAAAGTAACAGTAACTGATGACTTCAATGCTGGTACCTTTAAACTGAAAGGAACTCGCGACTTAAATTGGTACACCAAGAAGCAAATCAAGCGAGTTAGGATAGTCCGTCTCGCTAAAGGTTATTTTGTCCAATTCTGCATAGATGTAGAGCATTCTGAACCCTTGCCCAGAACCAATTTTTTATAGGTATTGATTTAGGAATTAAAGAGTTCTACACCGATAGTAACAGTGGTGCTGTTTGTTACCCTCGTTATTTAAGAAAATCAGAATTAAGCGTCAAAAGAAGGCAACGGTGAAAATAGCCAAGTGTAACAGTCTCAAAGAATCGACTAAAAGCCATCAAGAAACTAGGTAGAGCGCACTTCAAGGTAAGTAGTCAGCGTAAAGATGGGAGCTATCAAGACAGCCGCATCGCTAATCCAATCTCACGATCTGGTGGTCTATGAGGACAAAAAAAGTGCGCAATATAATGAAAAACCATAAGCTGGCGAAGTCGATATCTGAGGTCTCGTGGTCAATATTGTCAACTACCCCTGCTTACTCCGTTGAAGCGGGGGTTTGAAAGAGCCAGATTTCACTAAAGGCGATTCACTTTGACAATTCTTTGGAGGAATATCTTATCAGAACTATAGTAGTAAGGTATCCTCGCCGAAGATGATGAGGAGTTTCACAGTCATGAAAGAGAACGGTGTTAGAGATAATAAGCGACTGCTGCTAATTGATGATGACCCCAACCTCATCTTGCTAGTCAAAGACTACCTGGAGTTTCGGGGCTATGAAGTCATTACCGCTGAAAATGGTCGAGAAGCCTTAGCAGTTTTAGAACTCGACATTCCTGACATGATCATTTGCGATGTGATGATGCCGGAAATGGATGGTTACGCTTTGGTAGAAAGTGTTAGGCAAGACCCTCGCACCAATTGGATTCCAGTACTATTCCTCTCGGCAAAAGGTCAAAGTTCTGACCGAGTTAGGGGTCTGACTACGGGTGCTGATGTCTATATGGTCAAGCCATTTGAACCAGAAGAGCTAGTAGCGCAAGTCGAATCTTCACTTAAGCAAGCAAATCGTTTGATTCAGTACTCAGCAAAAGGAGCCGAACCAGCCCCCAGTATTCAAATTCCTTTCGATGTTGAACTAACTCCGACAGAACTCAAGGTTGTTCAGTTTGTAGCGCGGGGTATGGCAAATCGGGAAATTGCCGAACAGCTTCAGGTGAGTCAGCGGACAATTGAAAGTCATGTTTCTAATATGCTGGGCAAAACTGGTCTGCATAACCGCACTGAATTAGCACGCTGGGCAATTGAGAGTAGCAAGGCTTAGGATAACATTAGCTGCCATAAGAAATCTAATTTTGAACTCGTTATTGAAGCCTAGTAGCATTTGCCAAGTTAACCCCCGGCATAATCAAGGTGCGACCCACAAGGGAGGTTTCCTCCGCAGTGGAAAGGGGTTCGACCGACCCGGAAGTAGTTCCGGGTCGCAAGCGAACCCAAGGACCTCTACTGATTTACTGGGGGAGAACGTCACTCATGTAGCGATTGCGGCTATACCACTGATCGGAAGTGCGATTCGTTCTGGAGAAACCCAGAAATGGGGGATTCCAGGCATATGTAAGGTAACCGATTAGGTTGAGTTCGCACTTAAATCCCTTACAAATGACAACTTAATAACCATGTAGGTGAGGGTTAGTATCCTAGAACCCCCCAAATCCAACCCTCCAAGCGCAGGAGTGAAAGCACTTCCCCTACGGTAGCGACTAGCCATCAATCCGTAAAGCGGGGATGAAAGGCGGCTCTGTCGGTAGTCCTACCCGACACCCGTTGAGCAAGTACCCATGAATAACGCAAGTAAAGATGTGTTTACCCATCAAGACGGTTAACCAGCGAAAAAGGTCTGATACGCTGGGAGTCCCAAAAGGGCAAGGTCAGGGAATCAATAGTGTCTCGACTAATTGATTAGCGCTTCCCGTAAACCTGGTGGAGAGCATCATTCAGCAAAGGGTGACGCCTCACCATACGACGGCAACCTGGTTTACTGGAGTACAAGAATGGGCAAAAATCCTGAGATGCCTAAGCGAACAGCATCGTTGCTTAAACAGCAAAAAGGAACATGCGCCCACTGCGGACACTACTTCAAAGATGGAGATGTAATTGAGCTGGACCACATCATCCCTATATCGAAAGGTGGAAAGGATACATACA
>JAAHHJ010000210.1 GCA_010692425.1 Symploca sp. SIO3C6
TGGTTATTAGAGCAAAACAAAGAGCGAGCTTTGACCGATGCGGAACAAGTAGAACTCAACCAATTTAAGGTTGCTGCCGATCGATTTATGCTGCGTAAGGCTCATGCGACTGCCCTTTTAAAGTGGCGAGGGCACACTGTTCCACAAACGGCTCGGTAAGGCTATGACGTCTATTCCAAAGTCTCTGAAAGAGGCGATCGATAAAACGGATCGGAGATATTGTAGCTATTGTTTGACCAGCGAAGTGAACAGGTTTAACCCTCGTACACAGGAGTGGAATGAACATTTTGCATGGACATTGGATGACACGAAAATTCAAGGTTTGACTTCTACTGGCAGAGCCACTGTGGTCCAATTGAAGCTAAACAATCCACTGATTGTAGAGGCACGATTTCGTTGGAAAATAAATGGGTGGCATCCCCCTGATGATATCTAGTTTGGCAAACAAGTACTAGCCAGTCTCTCCCAGCAACTCACTCAAACCTATGGCAAAGGCTGGAGCGAAAAACAATTGCGCCACTGTATCCGTTTTGCCGAAGTTTTTCCCAACGAACAGATTGTCTCTGCACTGCGGAGACAACTAGCCTGGACCCATCTCAAAACCCTGATGTGTGGGCAAAAAGCAAGAGCAAATTGAGTTGCTGGAGTTGGATAAAAGTGGCATCCATGTTGCCGAATATCTTACGGTTTTGCCTCCTAAAGAGGTGCTGCAAAACAAACTGCATGAGGCGATCGCGAATGCTCGTCAACGGTTACAGCAACGACAGATAGAGGAGTAGATGTGCGTTAAACATCGGCTACAGATGGGCAGTCCGCCCAACTACTCAGATGTTTCGCAAGACTTTCAATATTATGCTTGACTCTTATCACATTCATTGGGCTATTTAATGCCCCATTTATCCATGTAGGATTTGATACCTGCTTCTAGATCCTGTAAGGCAGATTCCATGTCGGGGTAGCTGTCTTTTCCCTCATAGACGGTGCCACCTTGGTCGTAGGCTCGAACAAAGGCAGAAATCACCTCATGGCCTCCGATTTCAATCCACCCGATCACCTTAACAAATCGATGGAATGTTGGGACTTTTCCTTCAAAGAGTTTAGATTTTGGAATCAAAAAAAGTAATCAATTATGTTGAGATTCAATTGACTGTTTCAATTGAATGATAAAGTCAAGCATTTCTTCCCCTCTCTTGGCTACATTTAAT
>JAAHHJ010000211.1 GCA_010692425.1 Symploca sp. SIO3C6
GAATGTCTGGGGCTTCGCTGTCATGGCTGTTCGATTAGTGTCATGGCTGATCAATCATGACTGATCAATATAGAGGCGATCGCCCCCTGGACAAAATCACTAAAGATGGGCTGCATGGTTCCTGTTACGGTTCCCTGCTACGATGCACTACGGTGACTCTCTCCCGGATTCATATCCGGACCTAGGCCCAAAGATATGCCCACTTCTATCAAAAATCAGTTATTTTGGCTTGCTGCTTTTATTGCGATCGTGTTCGATCAAATCACAAAGTATTGGGTTGTGCAATCGTTGGCCTTAGGGGACAGCCTCGCAATATGGGATGGGGTCTTCCACTTCACGTATGTCGTAAATACAGGAGCAGCCTTCAGCCTCTTTAGCGAAAATGGCGGATGGTTGCGGTGGTTATCGTTGATAGTTAGCCTAGGGTTAATGCTGCTCGCTATCATTGGCCCAAAAATGACGCGGCTGGAGCAGATTGGCTTTGGTTGTATTCTAGGTGGAGCATTGGGGAATGGTTTGGATCGGTTTGCGAGTAGTGCCGTCGTTGACTTTCTGGATTTTCGGTTGATCAATTTCCCTATCTTCAATTTAGCGGATGTGTTTATTAATATTGGTATTGCTTGTTTATTCCTAGCAGCCATGAGACAACCCCCAGAGCAGTCCTGATGGATAGCCTCAGTGGAAAAGCCCTTTACCTTTTTTAAGAGGGTCTCCTATCGTGGCCCTATATCAAGCATCTTCATTTATTCCAATGCAGTTAAAACAATGACCCAAGCATCATGCAAGTCTCTTTAGAAACATTAATTGCAGCTGGGAAACAGGGCACCCATCTCATCAGCATGCAGACAGATACTGTCCCTGCGTTAGCTTGTCGCCCCGATGCCGCAGCGATGATCTATGCCGCTAAACAGCGCAGTTTTTCTAAGCCACTCATCCTCATGGGCAGTCATCAAGATGATCTATGGGGCTATGTTCAACAGAATCATCCCGCCTTCGATCGGTGGAAACAGGTAGCTTTTGGGTATTGGCCAGGAGCCATCACCTTGGTATTACCCGCCAGCGATCGCCTCCCCCATGCCGTCAACCCGACCAACCCCACAACCATTGGCTTACGGGTACCAAATTGTGCGATCGCCCGTCATATTCTGCACCATACCGGGCCATTAGCCACTACCAGCGTCAATCGCTCAGGTCATC
>JAAHHJ010000212.1 GCA_010692425.1 Symploca sp. SIO3C6
TGTACAATTTAATGCTTGCTGTAAGTGGGCAACAAAATCCAATTTGCTGGATGATAATCCTTTTGCTGGGATGGCCAATGAAATTAAGAAAACAGTCAGAGATACCAGCAGAGAGGCTTTTAGTTTGGATGAGATGAAGAGCATTATTGAAGCTTTTGCTACTGATCGCTACTCGCCCAAGTATGCGCCAGTCCCTCATTCCTATTACACAGCCTATGTCAGGTTTTTACTGGCTACGGGATGTCGGCCTGAAGAGGCGGTAGCGCTTAAATGGCAGCACATTGCACCAGACTGTACTCGGATTTACTTTAATGAGGCAGTGCCCTCCGATACCAAAATTCGTGGAAACACAAAAACGCAGAAAGCACGACATTTCCCCTGTAACCAGAGTCTACAAAATCTTTTGAAGGAAATTAAACCTGAGGAGCATACCCCAGAACAACTTGTTCTACCAGCCCCAAGAGGTAAAGTGATTGATTACCACAATTTCTTAAACCGTATCTGGAGTCCTGTGGTGGAAGCGTTGGCTAGTGAGGGCGAAGTTGAACGCTATCTGCCTCAATACAATATCCGGCATACTTTTATCACTCTTGCTCTGGAGCATGGGATGGATGCCAAGGATGTGGCACGGCTGGTTGGCAATTCTCCAGAGATCATTTATAGGCATTATGCAGGGAACAAACGAGAACTATTTGTTCCTGAGTTCTAAACGACGTTGATATGCAGAGCAGTATTGAGTTGGCGTAGTCTACCGAATTTAGCGATGTGCCTTTTCTAGAAATGAATGGCGAAAAGACTATTGCCCCGTTTAAGCGATCGCTTCAATCTCGTGTCAATCTCTATACTGCTCACAATCTGTGCTGAAGTTTTTGTAAAACGGCAGGTGACTAAGGCGGAACTGTTGTAATCTGTCAGGATTTTACAATTGATTATCTGTATCCATGCTCTGTACCTACTCATTTAGGACTTAAGGCATAATTGCTATTGAGTAACGAAAAAGGATATGGGTAACGAGACATTGGATGCCCCCGATTCTCAAGGCTTCATTAACGATCCGAAGGGACAGGTTGATCAGCAGTTTGGCGATCGCCAGACCGCCAACACAGGCGGTGGTGATTACGCTGGCGATACGGTTGATAAACGACAAAATACGTTCAACTTCTATTTATTTGGCCCTGACCCCACGACTTC
>JAAHHJ010000213.1 GCA_010692425.1 Symploca sp. SIO3C6
CAGGCACAAATTCCCCTCGATGATGTCAACAATATTCTCAACAGTGAATTTCCAGTGACCGAAGACTATCATACCCTTGCGGGGTTTATGATTCACCACCTCCAATGTATTCCTGAAGAAGGGGCTAGATTGCGCTACAACGCTTGGGAGTTAGTGTTGGTGGAAGCTGAAGATAATCGCTTGCATACCATTCGGGTGCGATCGCTTCCTACTGATTTATTGCAAGCTACTTCAGACACTCCTCTTCATGACGCTCCCTCACACCCCTTACCTCCCACAGATAACGACCCGATAAACCACACCTCAACACCGAACCATTCCGATTTGCGGGATGATATGAATATGCCAGACAAAATACCCGGTCATCACTAGTGATTATGGTTTAAGACCCTATCTTGTCGATCAAGCAGGAAATTTACAGGGGACTTCCCCCTCCTGCACTAGGTAAGTGATCAGCCATCCATACAATGAAAAGGCTACCCAGGAACTGATCGGTGGAAGCTCCTGCTTTTAATGGAGTGCGCTGACAATGGTTTTTCACCGCTACATCATTAGACATGTAGTCCCGTTGACGATCTACTAGGGAACTCTTATCTCTTAGTGAGGCTAGAGACTCGGCTATGGGTTGGCTTGAATTTTGACTTGACTCTCGACCTGCATTTTGGCCTAAATCTTGGTCTGAAGAATTGGGCAATTCCAGATCGAGGCTGAAGGGGATTGGGCAGGTACTAATGGGACTAAATACACTAATTTCGCCTTGCATTTGATGCATCAATAACTGGGCGATCGCTAATCCTAGCCCTGTTCCTGGAATATTGCCTTGAGCTTGAACGCCACGGAAATGCCGTGTGAATAAATGGGGCTGATCTTCAGGAGGTATCCCCGGTCCAGTATCTGCGATGGCAATCCCTTGTTTACCAGGATAGATTGATTCATTACCATCAATGCCAACTATAACGTAGACATCTCCTCCAGGTGGGGTATATTTCAATGCATTATCCAATAAATTATTTAAAACTTCTCGTAGAGCCTTGGCATCAGCCCAAACCAGGGGCAAAGTATCCGAAGAGGTAACATGCAAGGTCAAATTTCGCTCTTGGGCAATCGCATGAGCAGACACCATGAGAGGAGCTAAGATGTCTATCATTGAGACAGGATCCAGGA
>JAAHHJ010000214.1 GCA_010692425.1 Symploca sp. SIO3C6
AACTCATGTTCGTTTTAACTGTAGATAAAAATCGAAACTCTCTTAATCCAACCCATCCGGCAAGGGCGAGAAGGTTTCTCAAGGAAGGAAGAGCCGTTGTCCTGCGGCGGTATCCTTTCACGATCATGATCAAAGACGTGGAACGTTCTAATGTTGTTGAGTATCGACTCAAGTTAGACCCTGGCTCCAAAACCACTGGTATTGCCATAGTCGCTGACGACAGGGTGATATGGGGGGCTGAACTTCACCACCGGGGCTACAGCATCAAGCAGTCGTTAGAGTCTCGTCGGGCCTTGCGGCGAGGACGCCGGAATCGGCACACTCGCTACCGCCAACCCCGGTTCGACAATCGAACTAGAGCTGACGGCTGGTTAGCTCCGAGCCTACAACATCGGGTGTTAACCATTAAAACTTGGGTAGAACGGCTGCGGCGGTTTTGTCCTCTTAGCGCTATCTCAATGGAGTTGGTGCGTTTCGACACCAAGCTAATGCAAAACCCCGAAGTATCGGGAGTGTTGTACCAGCAGGGAGAGTTGGCTGGGTACGAAGTTAGAGAGTACGTGCGAATCGTTGGCTAGAAACCAGAATTCTAAGAGTTCAGGGGGATTAGCCGCAAGGTAGAACCTTGACAACTGAATGACCATGTGGGTGAGAATTAGTATCCTAGAACATCCAAAACCCACCCCGTAAACGCAACGGTGAAAGCATCATCCCCAAGTTCGCGACTAGCTATCAAAGCCTGAAGCGGGATGAAAAGGAGGCAACACTGGGAGCCTAACTGGTGTCCTTCGAGCAAAGTACTCAAGGGTAAGACAGAACTGAAGGTACGCCAGAAACGTCGTTATAACTAACCAGTGAAATCAGGCTGAAACACTGGAGCCAAAAAGGCACAGGATAGGGAATTGGCGGGTGTACTTCCGACCAATAAGCGTTTCCCATAAACCCGGCGTAGAGTACCGCCCTAAAAGTAAAACAATATGGTCATTCGGAACGAGAAAACCTCTTGTTTGCCCTCAGATGGTCGAATCTCTGAGTAGGTGCTAACCACATGCAACAAGCAGGGGAGATTGAGTCAGAAGCGAACGCCTAGGGTAACGCCCAGGATATGCAGACGGACTCACGGTGATTTGGAAGGTAAAGTCTCAAGTAGTGAGTACATAT
>JAAHHJ010000215.1 GCA_010692425.1 Symploca sp. SIO3C6
AGAAGGCAACCACACAACAAATTAAAGAGGTGAAAGAAGCCATGGAAGTGGCACTGAAAGATTTGCCTCTACCGATTGGCTGGAAAGCTGAAGTTGTAGCCCAACAAAAAGAGCAGGAACAAGCATCTGGCTGGCAATTTCCAATTCTACGTCGCCTGATCGGCTGGTTAATCAGTGGGGTTGCACTATCGATGGGAGCATCATTTTGGTACAACTTGATTGGCAAAGTCATTCGGGTTCGCAACACCGGAAGCACAACACCGGAAGCGGCAGGTGAATAGAGAATAGGGAGATACTGTGATTTTAGCTGTCAGCCTAGAAAGCAAACTGAAAAACAAATGGCACAATACTTTCCAAAAGGTTCAAGAAGTTGGGTCTCCCAGCACTAGGCCCTTCTGCGATCGCCTCTTGCTGGTCAATAATCCGTTGAGACAGCCCCGCTGCCATTAGTTGCCCTTCCACATCTCCTGATGCCGTAAACAAGGCTTCTGCTTGGTTGGCATCCGCGATCGCCCCTCCAACATCAGCTACATGATAGCGGGCTAGACTGCGGGCTAAATAGACCGTTGGTTCGTCAGGTCTCAGTTCTAGGATACGAGTGTAGTAACGGTAAGCTTCCTCAAAATTACCGCGATCCGCCTCCGCTAGGCCCATGTCATAGAGAAACTGAAGAGAGGCAACGGTGTCGGGTAAGCCAATAGCCCCCTGTAGCAGAGCATCATCCAGGGATGCTTCCTCAAAATCAGCATCCACCAAGTATGCCTGTCGTAGATCAGCCCTATCTAAATTGGCATTCGATAAATCGGCATCCGATAAATCAGCATTGAAAAGCGTCGCCCCCCGCAAATCTGCCCCACTGAGATTGGCTCCACTTAAATCAACATGGCTCAAGTTGGCGTTTTGCAGATCCGCTCCTTGTAGATTGACCCGAGATAAATCGTTATAAACAAGGCTAACGTCGCTCAAGTCACAATTTCGACATTCGCGGGTCGAAAGCAGTTGTTGAGTTTGTTCTAGATTTTCTGCTTGTGCCGCTCCCATGCCATTAACGGCTACAACCATTACAAACACAGAGATGGGGTGAAGGGGTTTGAGTCGCATAGTCATTCAATACCGCTAGGAGTGAGAATGTAAGAGTGAGAGAACTATAAAAAATGATC
>JAAHHJ010000216.1 GCA_010692425.1 Symploca sp. SIO3C6
AAAGTCGAGGAATGGGCAGAGAAAAACTTTAAATTTACCTAAGTATTTTTACTCAGCAACTGCCTCGATTTAGCGCTCGCCTTGAACTCCCTCAGTCCATGTGACAGTTGAGGGTGCGGAATGTGGGGACAAAGACAACATATTTCCAACATTCGACGCGTACAATTAACTGTTTTGGTATGTTTAGAAGCTGAGCGATCGCGCTTTTACTAATGCGGAATTTTCGGGCTGGTTGGAGGCGGGTAAATAAACTGGTCATGATTCGAGATTTAAGTAATAAGTAATAAGTAATAAGTAATAAGTAATAAGTAATAAGTAATAAGTAATAAGTAATAAGGTTAGGACAAGCTAAATTGCTAGAACTTTGTCAAATTATGCCTTCTGTCCTGGAGCCTTGCGCGTAGCGCTATAAGTGGAAATAATACGAGGGTAAACCCAACAAAAATCTGAGTAAATTATCTTAAACTACCAGAATCTAGACCTTGGCTATCAAGCTTGTTCCGTCTTAAGTTAGTAGCCGTTTCTATTATTCTTACTTATTACTTATTCCTTGTTACTTATTACTTATCTAAGAACAAATCAAAGGGCGTATTTTCAGAATTCATCATCACACTCCAATCGGTAATAATATCTAAAATTTGAAGCCGCCCCACAGCATCGCAAAGTGGGGCGGCTTTTGCGGAGTGTAAAATTCGCAATAGCTACCGGACTGTGCACTTGACAGTTTGGGGTGATGTTCCATGGGGGTGTTGTTTGCACTCCTATGGGACGCTTCGATATTTTAGGTTAGTTGATAAAAGAGAATACCTTATGTTGTGGATCTTGGCAAGGGTATTTACGATCTTTGTTCATTGCTCATAGTTCATGGTTCATTGAGATTTGTTTGTCTGCCCTCAAATACAGATTTTTATTGAAATTAATATGGGTCAAATCCCTATCCTTTGAAAGTCTCTGCGTCTCCGTGTCTAGAGCGTCTCCCCATCTCCCCATCTCCCCCTCTCCCCCTCTCCGCGTCCCCGCGTCTCTATAGCGCTGCGCGCTGGGGTACTTACAAGTTAGGATATATCTAGAGTCACCTAAAACTAGATTTATTTATGGCTCACCCTTACTCTCAGGATTTGCGCCTACGTGCCCTCTATTTAATCACTAGC
>JAAHHJ010000217.1 GCA_010692425.1 Symploca sp. SIO3C6
AACCTTTACGATTTGCAAGTGGAAATCCTTTTCAATGGTTGTGCTGATCCCATGCGTCGTCGAGTGTTGGCTCCGCTGAAGCAGGGGCTGACCAGAATGGGGCTGGGGAATAGGCTGAGGAATGGACTGGAAAATGCGGCTCAAACCCGTGTGCTCGATGTGGCTTGTGGGACTGGACGGATGCTTCGCATGATTCGAGGCATGTTACCTGAAGCCTCGTTATTTGGAGTAGATTTATCTCCAACCTATCTGCGGAAAGCGAATCAGGATTTATCTGGACTACCGGGAGCAGTGCCCCAACTGATTCAGGGGAATGCTGAGGAGTTGCCTTATATAGACAATTATTTTCATGGCCTCACCTGCGTGTTTATGTTCCATGAATTACCTGGACCTGTGCGTCAGAAAGTGATTAATGAATGTTATCGGGTCACTCAGCCTGGTGGGGTGCTTGTGCTTTGCGACTCGGTTCAAAAGAGTGATTCAGAAGAAATGACCCCAATGATGAATAACTTTACACGGGTATTTCATGAGCCGTTTTACAACAACTATATTGAAGACAATATTTCAGAACGGCTTGAAAAAGCAGGGTTTGAAGTGGTGGAAGTTCAGATTCACTTAGCCAGCAAGTATTGGATTGCCCATAAATCCACTTAGCCAATCTATCGCGTTCTGGTGTTCAGGCTTCGGCTGGGCATCAACAGATACTAAGCTAGAGCCCCCTGGAACGATGATTGAGCCAATCCAAGTCGAACGATCGCCCTTCTCATCCAAATGCGTTTGGCTAAAGCCATGCCTTCTGCTTTCAGCAGCGCTGCGCGAACGGCAAACGCCCCTCATCTCCCATCCCAGTTGCGATTGCTTCTCTCCACCAAAACGCGATCGCTCTTCATCCCTCGCCAGATGAGCGATCGCCCCTTCTACATCCAAACGCGATCGCTCTCAGCATCCACCTCGCTAGCCTTGAGCATCCAACTGATATCCAAACGCAACTGTTTACAACGAGTAACGCGATCGCCGTCGCAGGTACAACTGCCATCTTTGGCCTATTGGGTGATGAGCTAGATAAGCAAGGCATCGCCAGAACAACAGAAAAGGCGAAACTTCCACCACAGGAGTCCAGTGAAAAGACAGCAAGCAAGAGGACGTAACA
>JAAHHJ010000218.1 GCA_010692425.1 Symploca sp. SIO3C6
CGCTATTGGAACCGTCGCACCCAATGTCATGATTGGCATCCCATCATTCGTTCCGGTCAACCCTATCCCATGGACAACCCCTTTGAATTACTCTTAGGGGCTTCTGTGGACAATCAACCCAGTATTGAATTAATTATTGGAGAATTGGGAGACGGGGCCACCAGTACTGAGATTTACTTTGATGGTGATCAACTAATCATGAAAACCGTAGACAGCAGTCAAGGCAATGTTCAGCCTCTGAATGATCGAGATGGGGCAAGGAATTTAGCCACCCTTTCCCCCCCAGGCCATCCAGGGACCGATCGCGTTAAACTACTGTTTCAAGTGGACCGCGATCGCTACCTCCGAGTCACTGTTGAAGATTTGCTGACCAACGAAATTCTGCAAGACAATCGCATTGTCGTCCAACTGACCTAACCTTTCTCGCTAATCTACCACTTGTAATGTTTGCACACTGATATCAGAACACCCCGTAATGACGCCCCCTGAACTCAAAATGTCTTGGAGCATCCGGATCGCTTCAGGGAGAATCACCTCACCTGGCATAATCAAGGGAATTCCGGGTGGATAGGGACAGATTAACTCAGCACTGATGCAATAAGCTGCATGGGCGATCGCCACCGTTTTTTTAGGCGCAAGAAATGCGGCACGAGGTGTAAGGGACTTGGGATTTATCGCCTCAGAGGTATGGCTCTGCTTCACTTCACTAAAAATGCTGGGTACTGGATTTTGGATGGGTGCCCCATTGTTTCCCCTGTCTCTTGCCTTAGCGAGGTGTTGAAAGCCTTGCACCAACTGTTCGATATCTACCTGGGTATTACCAAGGCTAATGATGAAGGTCAAATGCCGTTGAGTGGGAAGTTCTGCGGTGACACCTAGTTGGGTATGGAGGATATTGTCTGCCTCAAATCCAGTTAATCCTAGACCTGTAACATCGACAGTAAGGCGGGTGCGATCGCTCTCAAACCCTGACGTTGAGTCACCTAGAACCACTGGATTAAATATCCGTAGACTTGGAATTTGCTGGAGTTGAGTTCTCGCCTGATTTGCCCGATCGAGCGTGCGTTGCATCAACTCGTATCCCTGGGTTGCCATTTGACAGCGGGCCGCATCTAGGGAAGCGAGGAGCAAATAGCTGGGGCTGGTTG
>JAAHHJ010000219.1 GCA_010692425.1 Symploca sp. SIO3C6
TGGAGTGTAACTGATGCCTTCCTCCAAATCTTCTAAGAAAGAACCCAACGCCCGGTTCCGCTCCGCCACTGAATTTCCCAAGACTGTTGAATCCTTGGATTTAAGTGATGCTAATACCTTATACATGGAAATGAGGGAGTGCCTGGTTTATACAAACCGTAGTCAAGCACAGCTAAGACGGTGGAATAATCAGCACAAAAAGGATAAACTGCAACTCAAGGAAACGACTGTTCGACTTCAAAGTATGATCCAGAAGCTAACGGCTGAAAAACAGCAACTAACGGCTGAGCATCAGGAACTCGTCTCAAACTTAGAAGTTGAAATCACGACTATGGGAACCTATCTCGATCGCCTCTCAGAAGCATTCGAACCGTTTTCAGATATTGATACCCCAGAACAAACAAAATGGCACTTTGTGTCTTTACCGGGGCGTTTTTTCCAATTTCTACGAGCTGTTCGGTCAATCGTAATGTGGTGGCGAGATGAAAACGAGCTACCAGCAGCAAAGGAAAAAGAGGAAGCAGCCCAACTACCTTTGAGTCAAACAGATGTGGATAATGACATGCGCGATCGCCCCCAAATGTATTCTGATCCAGCATCAGTTAACCGTTCACTTTTGGATCGATAGGTGTTGAATAGAATGAAACCTTATTGAATGGGAAGTTAGGAGTTTTAATGTAGGTTGTAGGTTGGAAGGCCAATAAAATTTATGGGAAAGAAACGCATTACCCAGCTCATCAACCGTTTGAAAGACAACCAAGAACAAGATATTAAAAATGCTGCCTCTATTTTCACAGTTGCACAGATCGCTGTTGAAGAGCTTGAGCAACAAGGCATGGACGATAGTGGCGCGCAGAAAGATACCCCCTATTTTTCACTCCCCCTTGAGCACCCATTAATTAATAAGACAGAATTATTACGACGATATGGTTCACATCTTGGTTGCCGAAAAGCGGCTAAGTTACAGGGCATCAAATTCACTCGGACACCTAGTTGGAATAAACTTGTTGCTGCTTTTCAACATTTAGAATCAATCAATGCTCTAGTCAGACAATATATTAACCAGCAAGATCTACCTGTTGACAATATCCACATCACTATTGAACTCTCAAAATTGGTGGGTGATAACGTGATATCATGC
>JAAHHJ010000022.1 GCA_010692425.1 Symploca sp. SIO3C6
CTCGCCATTGGAAAGCGCACTCGTACGCTTGAGGAGAGCGGGACCTCTGGCAGGGTGGAGAAATCCCTTCTGCTAAGTTCTCTCTAAGATTCAAGAATCCCCCTTTTTCTAAAAGGGGGAGTGTCAAAAGCTATAGGTTACAATCCAGATTTCAACGATTATGTCCATATCTGGAATTTGGACCCCCCTAATCCTCACGCAGGATACCAAGGACATCTGTGGATTTTGGTTAAGCAGGAGGATGGAACTTACCTAATCGAGACCTACGATAAAGATTTCGCCTACAAGGAGCATTTGTATCTCGAAGCGCCAGCAAAACCTGGAAATGCAGGGTACCCAAGGTTAAAACGGCGCAGCGAAAGTGAATTGCAATCCTGGGTATTGCTTCCAGTCAGCAGTGATCCTGACACTTACGCCATCCGACCTAAGTCATTCCCAGAATATGCCCTAGGTCTTCTTGACTATAATTGTATAAACGGCGCACATGTAGTCGCCCACAATTCCTGGGGAAAACCAAAATTACAACACTATTGGCAACTGGTTGAGCCTCCTACTAGTGTTGTTTAAAACTCCGTTGGAACTTACCGCATCCGGACTTGGGAGAAACTATTGAGTGGCTTTGCATAAATTAGATTAACCTACAGGGACAAACGTGAGTTAATCTAGCAAAGAAATTTTTTAACTATCCCCTGGCATATTCGGTTGATTTTTTAACATAAATCAATCGAATATGCTTTAGTACCAAATTGATTGTTGATTGGACAAGTATTTAAAAACTTTCAAATACTTACCCCATGTTTGCGCAGCATGCGCGGAGCGCGTACCATGAACCATGAACAAAAATCAATCTAAATATCTAACTTAATCTCCCGTTTACTAAAAGGCAAATCCTGATTAATCGCATCAATTTCCTGCTGCTCCATATCGTTAATTTCACCAATATATTGACGCAAAATCCGAGTCAGACGCTGATTATAAAACCGATGCATACTGTAATTAGGGGTAGCGGGGAAACCACGACGCCGCTTATGACGCCCACCAGCCCCAGGATCAAACATCTTAATACCCCGTGCGATCGCCCACTCAATCGGTGTATAATAGCAAGCATCGAAATGTAGGCAGTCATACTCCTCAAAACAACCCCAATAGCGCCCATAGAGTTGTTCACCCTTGGTTATGCAAAATGACATCCCCACAGGAGTTTGAGAATCATCCTCCCGATAGGCGGCAACCAGCAAAACGCGATCGCTGTAGCTTTGATACAATTGTTCAAAAAACTTGCCAGTCAGATACTTGCTACCCCACATAAACTTATCGCAGGTACTGCTATAAAAGCTGTGAATCATTGGAAAAAATGATTCAGGAATCTCATCTCCACTCATAGTTTCAATGCGCAAACCTGCCTTAGAAACAGCTTTACGTTCCCGTTTAATATTACGGCGCTGATTAGCGTTGAAAACCTTTAGATAATCATCAAAACTGTTAAAGCCATCATTTTGCCAAATATAGCTGTGATGTAGCCAGCTATTAAAGCCATGGTGTTCCATCAGCAATTGCCATTGGGGATCAACAAATAGAAAATGACAGCCAGAAATATCGTTGCGATCGCAAAACTGGTCAATCGCTGCTACCATAATCTTGGTTAGTTCGTCCTCATTTTCCCCTGGTGCGATCAAGAAGCGATAGCCTACGGCTGGAGTAAATGGGGTCATCCCCAATAGTTTAGGATAATACTCAATACCTAGGCGATAGGACAAATCAGCCCACTGGTGGTCAAAAACGAATTCTCCGTAACTGTGACCCTTAACATAGAGAGGTGCAGCCGCAATCAACTTTTGATCCCGCCATAGTGCCAAATGATTGGGCAACCAGCCAGCTCTTGGAGTCACACTACCAGAGGTTTCAAGATTATTCAACCACTCCCACTCTAGAAAAGGCGTCTTTAGGGGCTGGGCAAGAGCATTCCAATCATCTTGGGGAAGATCAGCAATTCGGTTACTCCAGGTAAGAGAATATTCAAGCTGGGGTTGTTGAACCATGGGGGAAATCCAGGCTAAAAACTTGTTTAAAGACCACTTCATTAGCTGTGTAGAGGCAAGTTTAATTAACACAAGCGGAGGTTTTCCCTAAACGCCCAATACCAAACCCGCCCCTACTATTAAGGTACAAACCTTAATATAACTTAATTTAACTTTACATTTGTTGCCATTGATTGATATTGCCAAAATGTCTTCTGCCCAACACTGTCGTAGAGCTTTTCAATATGGATGAGGTACATCTTGTTGAAATCAGAGGGGGAGATGGGGAGATGGAGAGATGGGGGGAAGGGGAGATGCACCGAAAAAAAAGCGCGATTGCAGGTCAAGTTATCATCATAATTTGAACTACCTCTGACTAACCCTACACCTTCTCTAACAGAATATACTCGTAATAGGACTGGCATACTGCCTCCATTAGCCCTGCCTAAGCAAGTAGAAGCTACGGACTTAAGAGAGTCAGCTTTCAATAAGGTGCGCTTTCCACCTGTCATTTTGGCTGGTGGATTCAGACCTCAAAGCTGTCTACCGCAAGAGATTGTGCCAGGTACACAAGGCACAATATTCTCAAGCGTTGTGCCCTCTCTAAGACCTCTGATTAGACGGAGCAAGCTTTATCCTCAAGCTAAAGCCCTTACAGGGAGGAGTGTGCCAAGATGTAAACAAGTCCGAATAAAATCAACATCTACAGACATACAGATATGCAGACATTAAGGGTAATTCATCTACTGTATTAATTACCGCTGTTGGGTTTTATATTTAAATTTTGAGATAAGTCCTATGGCTAAGCCAGGTCAATCCTCCTTTCGTCGCGTCCTACTGACACGCCTTTTGCTGTTAAGCGTGCCAGTGTTACTAGTGGGGGTGTATATGACCTACAGAAAAGCACGCACCGCTCTGCTAGACACTGCTCGCAAAAATCTCACCGAAAGTGCTGCTAGCAAAGCCCAAATGATTCAAACCTCAATTGCCTCACTCAACACCAATCTGGCAATTGCTAGTAAAAACGTAGTTCTACAGTCTCAGTCCCAAAAAGCCCACCAAAGATTTATCAACCAACTCTCTCGGCAACTACCGACTGAGGTTGAGTGCGTGCAATTGCTGGAGTTAAAGACACAAAAACCAGTTGCCAGCACTTGTGGCAATCAAGTTCTAGCTAGCAATAAGACTACTCAGTGGCCCCAGCAGCAAAGTCAGTCACTGTGGGATCCTTCTCAAATTTACATCACCTCTGTGCAACCTCCAACAATAAATTCTAGTCAATCTAGCCCCCTAAATCAGCTTAGATTATTCTTGAGTGCCCCAGTTTATGACCAAGACTCTCAACTGAGATATAGCCTTAATATCCAATCAGCTTTGCTAAAGGCTAACCCAGAAACTCCAAAGGATTCTAAGCCCTTGTCGGGTTATCCAGTGGTAATTAACGAAGAGGGAACAATTCTTGCCCATCCCGATTTAGAGCGAGTGGGAAGCAATATTGAACAGGAGCCCGGAGTAAGTCAGCTTCAAAATCTAGTTAGAAATGCAATTGCAGGTCAACGTTATTTTCAGCACATACCTGAGTTTGAAAACGATACCAGCGAATCAATTGCTGGGTACTCTGCCATTGACAGTCCCATTACTGCTCAAGCAGGTCAAAAATGGGTTATTCTAGCAGTCACCGATATAGATAATGCCCTCGCTAATCTCGAACAAATCCAACAGGCTCTCTACAGCTTGGGCTTCGTGATTATCGTGGCAAACTTTTTGGTAACAGTTTACGTCGCTCGTGATTTGGCGCGTCCTTTGGAAAAACTCAGAGACTATGCCTTGAATGAGTCTCACCTACACTCTATAGACAGGATCCCCCATAACTTCAAAGTTCGAGAAATCAACCAATTGTCTGAAGCTCTAGATGGTATGATTGAGCGCCTCAGAGATTGGGCAGAAGAACTAGAAACGGCTTGGAAAGAAGCGCAAACTGCTAATCAGCTCAAAAATGAGTTTCTAGCTAGCACCTCCCATGAACTCAGAACACCACTCAATGGCATTATAGGCTGTCTAAGACTGGTAAGGGATGGCTTCTGCGATGACCGAGAAGAAGAAATAGATTTTCTACACAGGGCTGATGATGCGGCAATTCATTTGTTGGGAATTATCAACGATGTCCTGGATATTGCCAAGATTGAAGCTGGGAAACTCTCGGTGGAAACAGAGCCCATCAATATGCGCAAGATTCTTGATGAAGTGATTAATTTACAAGCTGTTCCTATTAAGCAGAAAGGTCTAGATTTCCATACCACCGATATACACGAACTCATTCCTGTCCACGCCGATCCAGCTAAACTCAAACAGGTATTGCTGAATGTAGTGGGCAATGCTGTCAAGTTTACTGACTCTGGCAGCATTATGATTAGAACACAGATAGAGTCTGCTGCACCCTCCAACTCAGTTTCCAATAATGCCGAAGACGACCCACAAGAAATTGTTCTGGAGGAGGAGAAACCAACCGACAATTCAGTTAATGGTAAAGAACTCCAAGACAGTCTATCCCAGATTTCTGTAGAAGATAGCAATGGCAACAATGGCTCTGGAGCAACAGTCAATGACCCAGTGTTTACACCTTCGCGCCTGATTGTTACTGTCAAGGATACGGGAATTGGTATTGACCCAAGCCAACAACACAAATTATTCCGTCCTTTTGTAATGGTTGATGGCTCAACCACCCGCAAGCACGGTGGTACAGGTCTTGGTCTTGCTATTTCACGAAGTTTAATTGAGATGATGGGAGGTACAATTAGCCTGTTTAGCGAGGGCAAGAATAAGGGTACCACGATTACTATTTCTCTACCGATGATTGAGCCTTCACTGTTGCTCTCAGGAGAATCTCAAAAATTAGGTGCTGCTAATTCCGATGTTGCTGAGGGGTTAGACACTGACAATAATTCTCAATCAAAGTCTGGATCCAGTCAAATTAAACCATCTCTAGAAACGGATAAGCTGTCACATATTTAGGGGTTAATCAACAGTGAATGATTATGGCTCTCTTGTGCTTGTGGCTATAGATTGACATCTGGAGCGTTTTGAAAAACGCGGGTTCACTCGTCGATGTTTGGGTGTATAGCGCTACGCGCAAGGCTCCAGGGCAGAAGGCTCCAAGGCAGAAGGGGTGAATTTGACAAAGTTTTAGCGATTTAGCTTGTCCTAACCTTAATACGTACTGCTATAAAGCTCTGATAGTTCGAGTTACTCATGGAAGAACTATTTTTCATGCCCTCATTCGAGCCAATAACCAGAAAGATAAAGCCTTCTTTGTACTTAAGGAGTTGGCTGGGAAAAATTACACACAAGTAAGCAAAGCCCACGAATTGAATTCATGGGAGTAGCTCAAAGGAGTCAGTCCGCCTTTGGTGCAATATCTAGGTAGTAATGATCTTTAACTAATCGACTATAGCTAGTAATTGATTCAACTACACTAACCTTGAGCGTAGCTCACTTGAGAGCTTAGCTGATGTTTAGATAACAACCACTACTATCGGCTTTTGGCATCATATTACTTGAGCAGTCATGATCTTGAAACAAAATTCAACACTAGGAGAGGATCAAGCTTGGACGATAACTATCAAACCTATCTAAATCGGGTAGCACGGCAGGCACTACCAGAAACTTATCGATCGCAATTACAGCACATCCAGGAGTCTCCAAAGTTTGAGCATCTCCCAGATGGCAGCTTCCAGGCGGCACCTTTTCCAGGTTACACTGTGATTACACCACCATGGGAGGAAGATGACGAAAATACGGATTTCTACACTAAGCTCAAAGAAATCCAACAGCTCTTACTACAAGAAACAGGCGCTGGCTTAGTTGTACCTGTACCTTCCGAGAGTTTTCATTTGACCCTAGCTGATTTAATTTGGGATAGTGCTTATCGGGATGCTGAACGGGAAAATCCCAATTTTGAGCAACAACTCCAAAAGTGCATAGGAGATGGCTTTCGACCTTATGCAGATAAGTTTCAAGCTAATTATCCTCTGTTCTGGGAATTAGTGGGTCTAATGGTAATGCCTCGCGCTATCGGTGTGTGCCTGACACCTAAAGATGAAAACTCCTACGAGCGCACAGTGCAATTACGTCGGTCTATTTATCAAAATCGAGATCTCATTGCCCTAGGTCTTGAACAGCAATATCATTTTACTGCTCATATTACATTAGGGTATTTTGGTAAAATTTCACCGCAGCTAGATTGTGAACGCTTAAGTAGCATCCTCTCCCAATTAAATGAGCGATCGCTAAGTAAACCAACACCTACTCTCCGTATTAAGCAGGCACAGTTACGCAAATTCGATAATATGATTCGTTACTACCGCCAACCAGAGTGGCCTTTCTTGGAGTTTTAAATTTTCAGTGATGAGCTTGCCCATCGATCCGATTTTGGAGCAGAGTTTTGCCGTAATTGACAAAGAAATTGGCGAACACAATTTCAGCCCAGCTGAATATACTATTGTACGGCGAGTTATCCATAGTACTGCCGATTTTGAATTTGCCAAGCTGATGAGGTTTAGTCAGGGTGCTATTGAATCTGGCATCATTGCTCTCCAAAGCAAGATACCGATTATTACAGATGTCGGTATGGTAAAACAGGGGGTAGCTGGTACGGTGGCAAAATCCTTCAACAACACTCTAATTGCGGCAGTAGAACAAGCTCCGGTGCCACTACCGGGGAAAACACGCACAGAAACAGGCTTAATAAAATGCTGTGAACAATTCCCCGGTGCTATTTTTGTAATTGGCAATGCCCCTACTGCTTTAAAGGCTTTGTGTGTTTATTTAGCAACTGCTCCCATACAACCAGCTTTAGTTATTGGTGCACCTGTGGGATTTATCTCCGTTTTAGAGTCAAAAATCGCCCTAGCACAGACACTAGTACCCCAGATTCGTGTCGAAAGTCGCAAAGGAGGTTCAGCAGTTGCTGCCGCCATCTTGAATGCTCTACTGGTTTTAGCTTGGGAGGCTAATCACTGATAATTACCAAAATTTAAGCTGCATCCCCCTGATTCTAGGCTTTGACAGGTCTAAAACTAGATTAGACATCTCCAGAAACCTCGATGTGGGAGCAGTAGCATAAGGGTTCTAGCATAATTATTGGAGATGTCTATTGCTATGCTGGATTCAATGAGCCATGAACCATGAACCATGAGCAGTGCATAACACCAGTACAAGTTGTTGGCATTGGTTTAGATGGTGCAGATGGTCTGACGGATACTCTGCGGCAGTTAGTGGGGAGAGCCACTTTATTGGTAGGGAGTAGTCGCCATTTGGGCTATTTCCCCAACCATCAGGCACCGCGCTTGGTGCTGAGAGATTTTACTGAGGCAGTTAGAGCAATTCGCGCCCAGCTAGATAAAGTTAACAAAGATACGTGTATTGTGGTTATAGTCAGCGGTGATCCACTTTTTTTCGGCTTAGGACGCTTGTTGCTGACTCAATTACCGCCACAACAGCTAACTTTTCATCCCCATCTGAGTTCAGTGCAACTGGCTTGTAGTCGGATTAAAGTTCCATGGCAAAATGCTCACCTTGTCAGTGCCCATGGGCGCTCTTTAGAGCAGCTGAGAGTTGCCCTCAAACAGGGTGTTGATAAGATTGTAGTGCTTACTGACGAGACAAATACGCCGAGTGCAATTGCAAGGCTATTACTGGCTATGGATTTAGCCAGTTGTTATGAGTTTTGGGTTTGTGAAAATCTGGGAGGTTCTGATGAAAAGGTACTCTGCTTAGGAGTAAATGCTATTTTAAACCAGACTTTTGCACCGCTCAATGTTGTGGTATTACTGCGCAATTCTAATCAAGCTGAGCAAGAACTAGATCTTGACTCCCTACCGCTGTTAGGATTAAATAATCAAAGCTTTGTTAGTTTTAGCGATCGCCCCGGCTTAATGACCAAGCGGGAAGTGCGGGTTCTAGTTTTGGGAGAACTAGCGCTGCAACCAGGGCAAACAGTCTGGGATATTGGGGCAGGAACTGGTTCGGTTTCTATTGAGATTGCCCGCTTATGTCCGACTTCTCAGGTATTTGCTATTGAAAAGACTGCTATCGGCAGTGCTTTGATTACTAAGAATTGCCGACGCCTGCAAGTGAGAAATGTGACTTCCATCTATGGTGGAGCACCAGAGGTTTTGCACAATCTTTCAGCACCTAACCGCATCTTTATTGGTGGCAGTGGGGGTAATTTAAACTCAATTCTCGATACTTGTCAGGCGCGGTTAATTGAAGATGGCGTTGTTGTCTTAGCGCTGGCAACTTTGGAACATCTCCATACTGCTTTGGATTGGTTTAACTCCCATAATTGGAATTACCGATTGTTACAAATCCAACTTTCACATTCTGTACCTGTGGGAAAATTAACTCGTTGGAGTGCTCTAAATCCTGTGACAATTGTCAGAGCTACCCGTAAGAACCTTTAAGCAACCTGAGTTTGGCGTAAAGTAAAAGGCTCAACAGCAGTCAGGATAAAAGCTCTAGCCCAAGAGCTTTGTGTAGGAAAGGGTTAGTGTCGGCAAACTCTTCCTCCTACTAATAATAATTAACCTTAATACGTACTGCTCTATATATTTTACTTTTTGGAAGTCCCTAAGGGTTAACGAGGGTGTAGGGTGTAGGGTGTAGGGATCTTTGAGATGGGGATTTTAACCCTGCGCCAACACAGGGTTTAGGGTGTGGAAATAGAAAAAGATCCTGATTCTTCCCCCACACCCTGTTGTTAGGTTCGATGCTTTCTTACTGATTAATGAGTTTATGGATAATTACATTTGCATTACCTGCGGAACGCAGTTTGCGCAAACTGATGAAACACCGAAGCATTGTCCTATCTGTGAAGACGAGCGTCAGTACATTGGTAACAATGGCCAGCAATGGACAACCTTAGCTGAATTGAAACAAAGCCACCACAGTCGTATTGAGAAGCAAGAAAATAAATTATATGGAATTGGGACACAACCAAGTTTGGGTATTGGTCAACGGGCATTGCTTATTCAATCAGACCAAGGTAATGTTTTATGGGACTGTATTAGCTTCATAGATGATCAAACCATTGAGAAAGTTAATGAGCTTGGAGGTATAGCAGCAATCGCCATTTCTCACCCTCACTTTTACGGGTTGGCTGTTGAGTGGGCAAAGGCTTTTGGTGTAAAAGCTTATCTTCATGAAGCAGATCGTCAATGGCTGATGCGACCTGACCCAAATATTGAGTTTTGGAAAGGGAATATACTTGAACTTCAAGAGGGTGTAACCCTAATTAAAGCAGGTGGTCATTTTGAAGGTGCCACAGTATGCCATTGGATGTTGGGCGCAAACAGATTAGGTGCACTGCTTACAGGTGATGTTATTCAAGTTGTTGCTGATAAACCTTGGGTAAGTTTTATGTATAGTTATGCTAATTTGATCCCGCTTTCAGCTTCTAAAGTCAGGAGTATTGCCAATGCTGTAGAGCCTTACAAATTTGACCGTATTTATGGTGCTTGGTGGGGTTCAGTGATTCCATCAAAGGCAAAAGTAAGTGTTCAAAATTCAGCGGAGCGCTATATCAATGCGCTTCGCTGAGAGTGAATATTTGAAACTCCCCCTATTAGAAAAAGGGGGATTCTTAGCTCATCCATAGAATTTACCTTGATGAGTTTCCTCACCCAGACAGAGGTTCCGATGTCACGCACAACGTGAATTCCCGCATGCCCTGCGGTACATCCTCCGCTATCACAGAAGGCAATCTATATAGGGCTTGCAGTTTTCAGTATTTAAGAGGGTTTGAAGAATTTTAATTGAATTAGAAAATATACGATTTAAACGCATACTAGCTTACCTCTTAAGAGTAGGAAGGATCTTTGCTATTGATAATTTCTGTTGTATTTTCTTTCTCAAAAAGCTTTAAAAACATAATAAGGATTGCTGAACAAACAACCCCTAAAAGGATAAACGGAAATAGTATTAGCAAGATAATTGCTTGCAAAAATGAGACTAAATCTGTTGTTTTTTCACTTTGATTAAACAGCCTGTAAGTAAAATCACTCATCACACTGTCAACAATTGGCTTGGTTTCAGAATGTGACATTTTGGTAAATCCCTGGCTATATTTAAACTCAATGGCTGTGATCTGTTCTTATAGTTCCCTAACGCAACGACTTAGTAACAAGCTCAGTCTCTAGAGGGTGCCAATGCCATATAAAGAACAATTAGCTTTTCTGGCTAGCGACTTTGTAAGTTTATTGTTGATTGTTCGTAGTTTATAGCTCAATGAACTATGAACTATGAGCCAAGACGGTGGCGCAGTGCCTTTAAGCAATAGCAATAGGCAGCTTTTACTGTCTATCCCTCAATAATTTGTCAGAGAAGCATTTTTTTCTTTTTCCATATCAAATTATAGAGCAAGCAACAAGCATAAAACACCTAGCTGACACTTATATGTTTTTATAGTACTATAGAAAGTGCAAGTACAAATTGGACTTTCCAGTATGGGTGTCAAAGGCAATAGGGAAGAGCCAGTAAAGCTTTCAGCAATAGATGAGGATATCCTCACTCTCCTCATCGGATGGGAGCTTTATGGCTTACAAATTTTAGATAAACTTAATAATCATCGACCAATCCGAATTGGATTCGGTAGCTTATACCCTGCCCTCAATCGCTTAGTGAAGAAAGGGCTAGTGGAGTGGCGCTGGGGTGATGAAAGCGAAGAAACGGGCGGTGCGCGGCGCAAGTACTACCAGGTAACAGGTTTAGGAGAGTATACTCTCAAACAAGTTCAAAACTATCGCCAACTACTTACATTACGACCTACACAAGCACAAGCTAGTTTAGTAAGGGGCTGAGGAGATGGGGAGGAAGAAATACAAGCGGTTGCAGCAAGAGGCAATGCTGCAACCAATAGCGAAGTTAATGCTGGGAGCAGCACTGCCCGGTTTGATGGTAATGCTAGGAGCTTGGATATGGTTGATAGCTTTACAGATGGGGCTAGTGAAGACACTGTTGACAACAATGATAGTGCTGGGACTATTACTAGTGTTTGTGCTGTGGACTGGAAAGATTATTAAGTATAAAAGCAAAAGAAAGAGAAGTCTTACCCTAACTGGCAAGCTAGCCGCTATGATTCCCGAGGAGTATCGCGCCTACATCAACGAAATCCGCTACCGACTACTTGTAAAACAAAAATGCCCAAAATGGTGGGTCAAAGTCGTCACAATTAAATGTTTACTAGAGGTATTTTGGGGCACTATTCGAGTCAGAGTAGAGAATATTTGGCTCTCAATAAACCGACGCTCTTAGGCAGATATAGTTAATTGCAATTAACTATAAACCCTTAACGTCAAACATCAACACCCAAGCAGTTAGACTAATTAAAATACAATGAAACAGACTCCATCAAACCCTCAGATTACTAAGAGCAATGCCTTTAAAGAAAATCTCTTTGCCCTAGTCATCCTGATTTTAGTTATAGGTTCTCTAGGCTTATCCATTACTGATAAAGAGTTCCGTCCTACGTTTGCAGATTTAGCTAAAGTTGGTGTGGGTGGGTTTATTGGCTGGATGATGCCTGGTTCTAAGTCTGGAGATGATGCTCAATCTATAGCAGAGGAAGAGTAATTATTCTTAAGTAGCTACCACTCTCAAAAATTTCTTCCCAACTACTTGAGAAGAAAGTGAGTAATTTTTTTCCTCATCTTGCCTTTTGCCCTAAAGCGATAAACTTTGTGCTTCATTTAAGTGAAAACTGCTGTAAAAAATAGAAAAACTATCCGGAAAACACATATTAGGTTCTGAAAGCTGGAATATGCCAGTTTTAGGGTGGGAAACCCATGACTACAGTAGTTATCGTCTATTCTTTGTTTTTCCTGTGGATGTTTGGAGTAATATTCCCTCCTAAGAAAGAAGAAAAAAAGCCAAAGACACCTGAAGAACAGTTGGGAGATGCAGTAATGAATTACCTCTCATCAAAGGGTATAAATCCAGAAGAGAAAACTACTGAAAAAGAAGAAAAGTAGTATCCTCGTTCTACTTAGTCATAATTGCTGTAATTAGTGTCAAAAATTTACCCTATTTTGCCTCTGTTTACTTTGATCCCCCTCCTCTATTCACCCTTAAGCGTAGGTATTTAAACTGATTTGAGACCAAGCCTCTTCTTGCCAATCACCACAAATTAAATTTTCATTGGCTACACTAAAAGTAGAAAGATGAGGCAATACTTATGGTTACATCTACTCAAACCCAGCCTGTACAAACCTCCCAAGCTCAATCTTTTGTCCTCTGGTTTGAGGAAGTAGGAATTGCTGATATCGCCTTGGTGGGCGGAAAGAATGCCTCCCTAGGGGAAATGATCCAACAATTAACGCCAAGGGGCATCAATGTACCCACGGGATTTGCAGTCACGGCCGATGCCTATCGTTACTTTATTAAGACAGCTGCTTTAGAATCTAAGCTTAGGGAACTATTTGCTGACCTCAATGTTGATGATGTTAGCAATCTTCAGCAACGGGGAAAACAGGCTCGGGCATTGATTCTCAATACCCCTTTCCCCCATAATCTACAAGAGGCGATCGCTAATGCTTACCAGCAGTTGTGTGCTAAGTACGCTGGTAATTCAGAAGTATGCAATCGCTTTGATGCTGATTATAGACAGCAGTGTGAACGAGAAAGTCGCAGCATAGATGTTGCTGTGCGCTCTTCTGCTACAGCTGAAGATTTACCCGATGCTAGTTTTGCAGGGCAACAGGAAACCTACCTCAATATCCAGGGAGTTAGAGAGGTTTTAGATGCCTGCCATAAGTGCTTTGCCTCCCTATTTACGGATCGTGCTATTTCCTATCGCCAGCATAATGGTTTTGACCACTTTGATGTTGCCCTCTCTGTCGGCGTCCAAAAGATGGTACGCTCTGATTTAGCCTGCGCTGGTGTGATGTTCTCTATTGACCCAGAATCTGGCTTTAAGAATGCCGCCTTAATTAGCGCTGCTTACGGTTTGGGAGAAAATGTTGTCCAAGGAGCAGTTAACCCTGACGAATACTTAGTCTTCAAACCTACTCTCAAAGATGGCTTCCGCCCAATCCTCCAAAAGCGTCTTGGGACTAAAGAGATTGAAATGATTTACGATCAAGGCGGCTCAAAGCTAACTAGAAATGTACGGGTAGCCCCTTCGGAGCAGAGAAAATTCTGCCTCAATGATGATGAGATTCTGCAACTTGCCCGTTGGGCGGTGGCAATTGAAGACCATTATTCGGCGGTGCGCCAAGTCTACACACCGATGGATATTGAGTGGGCAAAAGACGGTATTACTGGTGAGCTGTTTATTGTCCAGGCACGTCCAGAAACAGTGCAATCCCAGAAGTCAGCTAATGTCCTCCAGAGTTATCAACTTCAAGAACATAGCGAAGTTCTCGCTAGAGGTCGTAGCGTCGGAACGGCAATCGGGCAAGGAAGAGCCCATGTAATCATGGATTCTAGCAGAATTCATCTTTTTAGACCAGGGGAAGTCTTGGTAACTAATAAGACTGACCCAGATTGGGAGCCGATAATGAAGAAAGCTAGTGCCATTGTCACTAATCAAGGGGGACGTACTTGCCACGCTGCGATTATTGCCAGGGAAATGGGAATTCCGGCTATTGTCGGTTGCGGTAATGCTACTGAGGTAATCGAAACGGCTCAAGAAGTGACGGTATCTTGTGCTGAAGGAGACGAGGGCAGAGTTTATCAAGGTCTATTGCCCTTTGAGAGGCAACAGACAACTTTAGAAGATTTACCCCGCCCTCGCACCCAAATCTTAATGAATGTGGGTAATCCAGAGCAAGCTTTTGGTTTATCTGCCCTACCTAGTGATGGTGTCGGTTTGGCAAGGTTGGAATTTATTATTGCCAACCATATTGAAATACACCCCTTGGCGTTACTGCACTACGACAAACTGGAAGATGAAGCCGTAAAAGCGCAAATTGCTGAGAAGACCAAACTCTATCAAGATAAGCCTAAGTTCTTTATCGATAAGTTGGCTCGTGGTGTGGGCATAATTGCTGCTGCTTTCTATCCCAAACCAGTAATTGTGCGCATGTCGGATTTCAAGAGTAATGAGTATGCCAATCTCTTAGGGGGCAGACAATTTGAACCCCTCGAAGAAAACCCAATGTTAGGCTGGCGTGGAGCATCTCGTTACTATGATCCGAAATATCGTGATGCTTTTGCCCTTGAATGTCAGGCAATTAAGCGAGTCAGAGATCGTAAGGGTTTAACTAATGTGATTCCGATGATTCCCTTCTGCCGCACCCCCGATGAAGGGCGTCAGGTATTAGCAGAAATGGCTAAAAATGGTTTGGAAAGGGGTGTTAATGGCTTGCAGGTTTATGTGATGTGCGAGTTGCCCAGTAATGTCATCCAAGCTGACGAGTTTAGTGAGGTATTTGATGGTTTCTCCATTGGCTCTAATGATTTAACTCAGTTAACTCTGGGTTTAGATAGAGATTCAGCTTTAGTGGCTCATATTTTTGACGAGCGCAATCAAGCCGTTAAGCGCATGGTGAAAATGGCGATCGCTACTGCTAAGGAAAAAGGGCGTAAAATTGGTATTTGTGGTCAAGCTCCTAGTGATTATCCTGAGTTTGCTAAGTTTTTGGTGGAACAGGGTATTGATTCGATGAGTCTTAATCCTGATTCGCTATTGAAAACTCTGTTAATGGTGGCAGAGGCTGAAGAGTCTCTAAGTTAGAGTCTCTAAGTTAATAATGGGGAATGGAGAGATGGGGGGAGATTTTGGTATACAGGTTTCTCCATAGTGATAGACTGCCGAAGGTTTAGAATTCGGATAAGTTAAAAATTGATGCTCACTGTAGGAGTTTACTCTTGGATAACGCGGGCCTGCCAAGAAAACCAGCAAAACTCTCCGCCTCACCAGCAAATAATATTCCCAAAGACGATATTCCAGAGGCGCTGCGGGATACACCTATCCTCAAGCGCCCATCTCGGTGGCGCCGCAGCTTATTGATTATTGCTCCTTTGGGACTAGGAGCCATTGCTCTCACCAGCGCTATGTTACTCCCTCAGTCTGAGGTGGAGTTAGCCGCGACTCAGGAGCAAACCGAAACTAGTTTAGAAGCTAGCGAGAGCGAGAGTGAGAGTGAGAGTGAGGCGAATGATCTCCTGGGACATCTTCCCTATGAAGAAGCACCACTTTCAGAACTACAGCGAGTCACAGCCGATGGTAGTATTAAACTGCGCACTGCTGCTGCTAATAAATTTCAAGAAATGTCAGCTGCAGCCAGGAGAAGTGGTGTCATCTTAGTACCGCTTTCAGCTTTTCGCTCTGTAGCTAAGCAAGAATACTTGTTCTTTGAGATTAAAGCGCAACGGGGACAGGTAGCAAGCAAGAGAGCCGAAGTCAGTGCCCCCCCTGGTTACAGTGAGCATCACACTGGCTACGCTATTGATATTGGTGATGCCATGACTCCTGCCACTAATTTAAGTCCTAGCTTTGAGAATACACCTGCCTTCAAATGGTTAGAACAGAATGCAGCTTACTATAGCTTTGAAATGTCGTTTCCCAGGGATAATCCCCAAGGAATTGATTATGAACCTTGGCATTGGCGCTTTGTGGGGGATAGCCATAGTTTAGAGACTTTCTATAAAGCTCAAAAAGTGGCTGATCCTGTTTCTAATCTATCAGTAGACCCGACAGCCGGCTGGGAGCAATTAGAGGAATAGAAATTCCATCTGCCAACATCCGTATCTCCATAAGTCATAAATCTCGCGTATCGACTCCCAATTCCCGCAGTCGAGTTTCTATAATTTGGATCCTAGCTTCTGCTTGTTCTGCCCGTTGTCTTTCTTGTTGTGCTTGTTGCTGTGCCTGTTGTGCTTGTTGAGCTAGTTCTGTAGAGGTTAAAAATATGTTACCGTCAGGACGATAAATCTCTAGTTCAGCCTCTGTTAACTCAAAGCGTACTCCCAATCTAGGGCTTACCCAACTCTCAACAGGATTAATCACTTTTAAGCGGTTATCTGAACGCAGCCAGCCATTAAAATCAATTTTATCTGGGTCATACAGATAATATTCTTCCACACCATACTGGTCATAGAACTCCAATTTTTCTGCCATTTCCTTGAGGGTATTACCAGGAGAAAGAATCTCAAATACTACCTGGGGAGCAATATTATCTTCAAGCCATTGTTGGTAAGAACCTCGATCCCCTTTTGGTCTGCCAAATATGACCATTACATCAGGAGCTTTTCGGATTTTATTATCTCCTTCTACGGGATACCAGAGGAGATCACCAGCAACAAATACGTTGGCTTCATTAGCAAATAATATCTCCAAGTTCTCCTTAATCTTTACAATCGAGTTAAACTGCTTAGTATTATCTGCCATTGGTTGACCATCACTGTCGGGGTAGATGACTTCTTGTTGGCTAAAAGTTGGCAGTTGTTGAACCATGTTTCTGTATCAGGACTGCTGATTTGAGTGTTTTATAGCGCTACGCGCAAGGCTCCAAGGCTCCAAGGCAGAGGGCAGAAGGCAGAAATTGACAAAGTTTTAGCGATTTAGTATGTCCTAACCTTAATACGTACTGCTATATTTCTGGGGAGTGATTGTGAGCACTCTCTATCCTATAATCAACTATGACTGCACTTTCACTCCCACAGGTAATTGCACTTCTCGCTCTTTAGAAATGAGAATCTGGGAATTTTGAAAAGGGAGACTTAAGCTTTAATAACCCAGGTTCCACCAAGATCCTGTTCTAACGACTGCCAGGGACTGTAAACTCCGTAAAGGTTATTGAATGGGTTAGGGGGTTTGCTAGGTGAGGGTGAGGGAGTAATATATTGTTTGTCTGAGCCAGCCACATTGATGCCTAAAAGCACCACCTTGTTACCAGAATCGATTTTAAACACAGCTCCACCACTATCCCCTTCTATCGTCTTATAATCGGTTATGACCTGATTATTGAGTGTACTCCCGCCAGTAAATCTAACCGTTGCCCCAACAACAATAACTTCGCCGTTTTCGGTTCCTGTATTATTATTCTGTCCCGACATGATGACTTGATCCCCAACTTTCGCTACACCGCTTTGGCTAACTTCATAGAAGGAATTATCGTCTTTCCAAATAGTGCCAACCTTCGGCTCATCGCGCCGTGAATATTCTGCTTCGACAAATGCCGAATCGCTGTTGGCTGAACCTTTCCAGTTACTAACTACCTTAGTTTCACCAACTCGATTATTGTCACTTTTACTTGGTTGGTAAACCTTTGTACCAATTTTATCAACAACATGACCAGCAGTAACAAAACCAAGCACATTATCCCGCTTGGCAATGACTCCAATTGACCCTACACCGAGGTTGCCACCTTCTGGATAGACGATTTTTAAGCCTCCGCTGATGGGGCGGTTGCGTTGCTGTTTACCATGAAGACGGAACTGCAAACATTTAACTGACAGTGGTAAATCACCAACTTGATCTTTGAATAAGGAGCGAACAACTGCTTCTGCCTGAAGTTCGTTGATCCCAATTAATAAGCATTTGTTGACACTGTCTATGGCAGACAGGGTCAAGGGACAAGCAACATCAAAGGCTCCATTCAAAACAGCGCTTAACCGCTGATGAGCATCTTGTAATTCGTCAAATAACATAGATGAATAAGGTGGGTTATCATTGACAAGTGTACATTAATACTTGTACGATGTACAAAAAATAAAAAATAAGCTATTTGATATAGTTTAATTCTCAAGTATCAAATACACTGACCAAATTGCCATCGCCCTTAAGTAATGACCAGCTCGAAAAGTCCCAACTGAAGTAATAGCTTCTGGTGTTCTAAATTGCAACCCATACTCATAAACTTGCCTAATCACAGCTTCCATGAGTCTAAAGGCTTCATCCTTCATTCCTTGTTGTATGAAAAATGCTGCTAATCCAAAATTAATACCAGTCCAAACCTCTAAAGGATGAGTGGCATCAGGATTTGTTGGTGTACCATCTGGTCTTACCCCATTTGCTGCCCCCAATTGACCATCATGGAATTTTAAAAAGCAGGCATCATAAACATTTTTGAGGGCAGATTGAGTGCATTCTTTGGGTACAATATCAGGTAATCCTAGTAACTGGGCATAAAACTGACCACACAACTGGTCAGCCATGACTACATCTGAATTACTATCACTATCGAGCCGATAATATTTACCATTCCAAAGTTTTTGTTGATAAATTGGTTGAGCTAAATCAAACCATTGGTGATATAAATTAATAGTTTCTTGAATTAATTCAACCTCAGGTACTTCTATCAGTTGAGATAAAGGTGGGTAGTTTTCGATTAAAATCTCACCAATGGCGATCGCAGCTTTCAAGGCTGCTAACCACAAGCCACCACAATAGGCACTAATTCCCTGTAATTGCCAGTCATCAAAAGTCTGGTCTGGTGCCCCAGAGTTTTCAGGAATGCCATCTCCATCTTGGTCAAATCTCTTGAGGTAAGCTAAGGTTTTAACGATTGCTGACCAACATTCCCACAAAAACTCAATGTCTTTAGCGCCAGTGAGGACAAAATCACGATAAACTTGCAAGACGAAATCGCAGGGCAAGTCCTTCCACTGATTGCAATCTTGGTAACTAGTGTAATTAGTCTTTTCCCAGGGATGCTCATTCGGTGCCCCTAAGTCGTGGGGTGTAGCACCTGCAAGTTTGCGAACTACTGTTGCTTGATTATAACCAATAATGCGGAGCGTATCATCGCTGCTAGGAATAGTCCTGGCAAAGGCTTCTAACACTGCCTTCTCCAATCTTGGCCAAAGCATCAGCAAGGCAAAAGAGCCATAAAGTCGCACATCTAGACTCTCGTACCAACGGTAATCCAAACATTCGAGAACCCCAAATTGACCAACTGGATCACGCTCATCAGCTGCACTCCAGAGGGTGCCACCATCAGCAAGCAGGTAGAGTTCATTGAAAAGTGCCATTTTAAACCAATTGGGCAAATCCTCTCGATTGATGATCGGCTCCTGCCAGGATTGAATTCGCTCTCGCCACAGTTGATCATGCTTAAGGGCAGTACGGACTATTGACCAGCTATTACTGCCGTTACGACCAAAAAAGTCAGTATAGCGGCGATAATAATTGATACCTGAGGCAAATTCAGTAATGGGGAAATCCCAAGCTAGAATAAAGGGAATTTTGCGAGTTCTGCCAGGGCGAACAGTAAAACGAACTGCGATCGCCACAGCAATTTGTTCTCCAGGTTCAGCGGGAGTCTCATTTTGAGTATCTCCCAAACTACCATCAGTGGCGAAGCTCTCCCAGACGTCAGCGCCATTACCAGCAGGATTCCAACGGGTATGGTAGAATACTTCTAGACTAGGATTATTAGCTGTAGCAATGCCAAACTGGCCCTCTCCTTCCTGGATCTGGTCGTGCAGCCTAACCCGGTCTAGCAGACAACCAACCCGGAAATTGTCAACAATCCACTGATTATAATTTCCAGTACTGTTTCCCAAACGTGGTTGATACTCATAAACAGGACTGCCATCATCCCGCACCTTTACCTGAGGATTTTTAATTGCATTAGTAAACCAACCCACCATATTCTGCCAGGTGAACATAATGCTGAGGGTAATAGGGGCATTAGTAGGGTTGTGTACACTCCATTCAAAAACCGCAACTGGATAACTACTTTCTTGATAAGAACCAGCCCAGATTGGGGAAAACTGCTCACAAGTTAGTTGTGTCTGAAAGACATTTTCATAGACAAACCAACTGCGAGGATATAAAGCATTGTAGGTTCCCGTATTCTGGGTTGTTAATTGAATATTTTGTGCTTCTTGTACACGAGAACTATCCCCAGAAGCAGGATACCAATGCCAGGATTCAAGGCTACCATCTGACGGGGGTTGTGTACACAGTGCGTAAGTTTTGGCTGGTGAGTTCTCTGGTTGCTCAAAAATGCTAAACTGGCAAGCTGGGATACTCTTGAAGGTATGCTCTCCGCCATCAAGGTGCCATAAGTTAAAGTCTCCCCTTGGAGAGCGCCCAATGCAGCCAGCCCCAAAACCTCCTAGGGGCATACCGTGCCAGGGACCATCGTCAAGATTACTGGCATAACGAACAGTGTAAGGTTTTTCCCAGCCAAGTCCAAGGGGACGCTTCCAGCTACACTCAGGGATTTGTGGGCGTGGTGTTGGATAAATCATGCCCTGATTGTAACTAAGAGGAGAACTGGGGAACCTATAGACATGCCCCCAATACTATACTAGGATTAAGCGTGGAAAACCCCGAACCAAGTACCGTTACCGTAAGCAACATCAACTAAGTCATATCCTTGATCCCATCGCTGTGAGACCGCTTCTTGGAAATCACTGAAGCTTCCTCTGGAAGAATAGGCATTAGAGGTAATATCAGGATCATCTTGAAAAACCCCGAACCAAACCCCATCAGCGTATTCAACATCAACTAAATCATATCCTTGATCCCATCGCTGTGAGATCGCTTCTTGGAAATCGCTGAAGCTTTCTCTGTAAGAATAGGCACTAAGGTTAATATTAGGATCATCTTGAAAAACCCCGAACCAAATGCCATCACCATACTCAACATCAACTAAGTCAAATCCTTGATCCCATCGCCTTGAGATTTCTTCTGTAAATTCACTGAGGCTGGCTTTTGGGGAATAAGCATTTTGAGTGGGATTCTCCTGGAAAACCCCAAACCAAGTGCCATTACCATACTCAACATCAACTAAGTCAAATCCTTGATCCCATCGCCGTGAGATCTCTTCTGTAAAGTCACTAAGATTTCCATTGTAGGAATAAGCATTTTGAGTGGGATTCTCCTGGAAAACCCCAAACCAAACGCCATCACCGTATTCAACATCAACTAAATCAAGTCCTTGATCCCATCGCTGTGAGATAACTTCTTCAAAATCGCTCAGGCTCACTCTGGAAGAATAGGCATTTGAAGTCATCAGAAGATCCTGCCTTTTTAAATTTAGCTGCCATCTAACAATATACTTTGAAAAAAGAAAATTTGATTTGATTTTGAGTAAAAATTCATAAAAAATTACTTTTTGACCTACATAATGTAGGTTTTTGTGCTTAATTTTGTTAGGGCAGTGGGGCTAAAATTGAAGAGGACATCACATTTTAGGAGATTTACTTCCCACCTTAGTAAAGTCTTGAGCCTGACTGTTTGCCAGATAATCATTTAATTTATTGTTAAGACTACGGGTGCGACGCGATAGCAAGCGAATAATATTAATTGCAAATTCTGGAGTTTCGTCGATCGCATCATAGAGTTGTATTTGCTTTAGTTCCAAACATTCACATTCTCCAATAGTTGTTACCGAGGCTGAACGAGGTTCTGCATCAAATACAGCCATTTCTCCAAAGCAATCCCCTTGTTTAAGTTGTGCCAAATCGCGGTCTTCAATGTGAACCCTGACTGTACCAGAGACGACAATGTAAAGTGACCGCCCTTCCTCTCCTTGGGTAACAATTGAGTGGTCAGGTGGAAAAGATAGCTCCTCCATGACAGAGGCTAGCCGCACCAAGAAATCATCCCGAAGTTCCTGAAAAATTGGGACGCCTCTGACAAACAATAAACGCTCAACACTGTTTAACATTGATTAGGGGTTAATTGCTAGCTCTTAGTTCTAGGGGCCCTAGCCGTTTACTGTTTATTAACCCTCAGGCTTAGCCTTCACTAGCAGCAAATCTCAAGTTTACCTTACTCAGTTGACTAGGGTAGTACAGTTAACTTCAGATTGCTAAACCCAACTCCCCTATGATCTGCTGAGCTTGAGCAGCAACCAAGCGATCAGAATCATTTTTAAAAGCTGGTAGCAATTCAATACAAACCAGTGGGGAAACCTCTCTAAGATAGGCTAAAACTGCTTCTTTAACAAAACCTGTAGGATGGCGCAGACATACTAAGGTTGCTTCTGGTGAAAAAGAATAATGAGCTTTCCTTGCTAAGTGAAAACAACAGGCTAAAGACCAATCTGAGAGAAAATGCCGCAACTGTAGCAATCGGCGTAGACGATTACTGGGCTTCATGGGTTGATAACGTACCAAATCCCCTAAGCAAGCTAGTTTTTCGGCAGTGGTACGCCGGTCTAAAACTCCCAAAAATGCTCGTTTGTGGGGAATATCAACAGTATTATCTAAAATTTCCAGAGCCAGAGCGCGATTCGACCTAGAATCAGACTGGAGATTAAACGCGGCTGCTTGAATTGCACTAAAAGGATAAAGTAACTTCATCAGTAAAAAACAACGGTCTAGTAGATCCACTTGCATATTTTCTAGCGCCCCTCGCAACAAATCAGTTTCTGATTGAGCAATCTGCTCAGTGTTTAAATCTAGAAGAGCTGCATAAATCTGACCTAATAGTAGTAGCTCTTGCTCAATTAAAGTTTCCACCCCAGTACGTCCCAAATGGTCTAGTACCACTTCTATCCCTGCTTCCTGGGGAATTTTCAACAGGATACGGAGAAGATTACGGCGTGTCGTGCCCCAACTAGTGATCAGTTGTTGCACCAACAGATTTAAGGCTTGGGGTGTGCCAATTTCACCCAGAGCTGTCCAAGCTTGTATCCTCACTAAATCTTTTTGGCGGCAATCTGCTGAAAGTTCCGATAGTAAAGAAATCGCTTCATTACCCATACTCACTAGGGCAAGACGAGCAACTTCGCGGGTAGATCTGTAATAGAGTCCCTTAATCAGAGACGAATAATAATCTGACAAACGCTTGGCAGCAATTACCCCTAGCAAAGCGTGACGCACCCGCAAAGATTTATCCTGCAAGAGGTTGGGGATATAAATCCGCAGCGCTTGCAAATGCTCAGTTTCTGCTAAGGCTCTAGTGCCAATTACCCGTTCCTGTTCCTGTTTGGAAATCAGTAGCCGTCGTAGAGTATTAGTGGCTTGGGCTTTCTGTGTCATTGTTCCTCGGCGCAAAATTAAAACTGCCGCTGTTGCTCGTAACAGCGGATGCACAGCGCTATGCAAATAAGGCTTAATTTTGCTAAGTTCTAATTCTGTTTGAGTCAGCCAGACATAGCGTAGCGCCAAAGCCAGGACTTTTGGCGGCGGTTTTTGCTCAACTAGTAATTGTACATCTTGGAGATAAGCCTTTTGGGGATGCTCCAGCATTGCTTCTAGACTTTGGCACTGCAAAGCCGCAGATAGCTGAGGCAAGAGGGGGGCTAGTACCTCGCCTACATTCTCTGGATCCATTTGGCACAACAGTTGGATGCAAGAACTTTTATCATTATCAGCTTCAGTACCTGGTTTTTCTAAAACTTCTACTATTGCCCGCTTCAAAGCTCGCAGGGCAGCATCGGCAAAACCGAGGCGTCCTTGCTCTGCACTCTTAACCAGCAAGTTAACATAGCTCGAACGCAGGAACCAAGCGCTCAACCACCAACTTAAGGAGAAAAAGATGATTGCTGTGCCAAAGACTAAACTCTGCCACTGCTCCCAAATCATTTCTGATTCTTTGGGGAAGACCCAGCGCAAAAATCCTATAGTGATTAGAATGCTAATACCAGTGATACCGCTACTCATGGGCTTGGCAATACCCTGGACAGAAGTCTGAATGGAATAGCGAATTCTCGGTGGCAGTGGTTGAAACAGTACTGGTTCAATGCCAGCAATTAAGGTGTAGCGAAATAGTTCGTCAATGAACTTTAGTAAAATCAGACCTAGAAACAGTCCTGTAAGCCATGCTGGGAAAGTAATTGTCTGACCCAAAAGCCCTAGAACCACGTCAAGGACACCTGTCAAAGTGATGATGCCTAAAATTGACAGAGAGGCAGGCAAAACCATGGCAGCACCAAAGACTCCTAGTCGATCAATAACGCGACTAGATAGGAACCATTGGCTAGTAAGTTCACACAGTCCAATAATCCCACCAAATAAGCCCAGGAAACCAGCAATTTCTGAAGGCTCAAAGGTTTCGTCTAATTGACCTAGATACTGGAATTCAATCAGGAGAAACAGTGCTTCGCTGAGGATAAAAAATGCAAATAGGGGAATAATGTAACGCTGCAAGGGACCAGTGGTGCGGCTGACCCCAATTTGGGACTCAGTCTCTTCCCATTGTCGTACTGGCGACTTAGGAAAAGCTTGTTCGTAACGCTGGGCTAGATAAAACAAAGTTGTTGCCCCAATCAACATCATTAGGGCAGCAGCAACTAGGACATTGTTGAGTCCAAATAGTAGCAATAACAGTGGTAAAGAAAAGCCTGAAATCACATCAGCGATTAACAGGCCCGAAGATACTAGTGGGTAGGTACGCTTGATTTCCCGGATGTTGAACAGCTGATTGGCTGCCACTTGAGAATTGAGGTCATTGAGAACTTCGACAGCATCAAGCCACAGTCGCAGCAGAAAGACTGTGCCAAAGGCAATTAAACCGTCTAAATAATCAACCTGCAAGCCTAGGCGCAGTAGCAATAATGGTAAAGCTGTTAACAGAGCACTCGCCAATAAGACTACTCGCATGGGCAAAATTCTCTGTAGCCAGGAATACAAAGAGCCTAAGCCGGCGCACATCAGTGCACTAGCTATGTAGATTAGCGGCAAGGACTCTGCACCATACTTGTCTAAAAATAGCGCTATGGCGCTGTACTCTAACCACAGCAGACCTATGGAGGCAGCAGTGTAGAAGGCGAACATCAATAATGTCCGTTCACCTTCTTCGGGGCGAAGATTCACCAATTTGAGAATCTTCGCTACCCACTCACCCTGAATGCGAGTACGAGGAAGCAACTTCATGCGGCTGTGTTTCGTCATTAGTCATTAAATCATTAGCACTTTGTCCTGACAAATGACAAATGACTATGAGTGTCATTTCTTAGGAGAAAGCAGCATCATCATGTTACGACCCTCTCGTTTTGGTGCCTGCTGCACTTCAGCAATATCTTGCAAATCGGTTGCCATACGTTTGAGCAATTCCTCTGCTAAGTTAGAATGCTGAATTTCTCTACCTCTGAAGGTAATCGTGGCTTTGACCTTATCTCCAG
This sequence comes from Symploca sp. SIO3C6, assembly GCA_010692425.1. Taxonomy (GTDB): domain Bacteria; phylum Cyanobacteriota; class Cyanobacteriia; order Cyanobacteriales; family Coleofasciculaceae; genus SIO3C6. Next base: position 25,043 of record JAAHHJ010000022.1, read on the forward strand.
ATTTTAGGAAGCGCTCAGCATGATTGACGCGCACTTGGTAGTCATGGTCCTCAATTTTGTAGCGCATCTTCACTTCTTTGACATCAGCAGTGTGTTGCTTTTTCCTGGCTTCGCGGGCTTTTTTCTCTTGTTCAAATTTGTACTTGCCGTAGTCCATGATGCGACAAACTGGCGGATCTGCCTTGTCACTCACCAAGACTAAATCTAGTTCTTGCTCCTCAGCAAGGCGCATGCCTTCTTGAGGTGTAATAATCCCTAGTTGTTCGCCCTTGGTGCCGATGGCTCGAATCTGGGGAAATCGAATTTTTTCGTTAATTATGGGGATGTCGCGTTGGCGTCTTTTATCTGTCACAGGCCTATTAGTTAGTTCTTGGATTGATCAAGAGTAGGCTTCATTTACTTGCTATTTTACTGATTCTGATCTGGTTTCGGTTGGGGTTGTTAACGTAACTTCCTAAAAAATTGGGAAGTTGGTTGATAATGGAGCTTGCTCTCAAGAGATTTTCAGGCACTCAACTTGGGGAAACTACTACAATGGAAGAGGAAGTGTAAAATTTTTTTAACTTGGGGCTAATCTTGAGCAAACCTGTGCCTTGGCAGCAACGAATTGGTTCTCAAAGAGACTGGTTTTGGCGGGGCTGGCAGACTCGATATACTTATTTTCGTCCACCGGCAACTGCTCTGGCAGGAACTACACCTGTAATCTTACTGCATGGTTTTGGGGCTTCGATTGGGCATTGGCGTCACAATTTAGAAGTCTTAGGTCAATACCATACGGTCTACGCTCTAGATATGTTAGGTTTTGGAGCCTCTTGCAAAGCCCCAGCTAACTACAAAATCCAACTCTGGGTAGAGCAAGTATACGATTTTTGGCAGACTTTTATCAGGCAGCAGGTGGTGTTAGCAGGGAATTCCATGGGTTCAATGGTTTGCTTGGCAGCAGCAGCAGCCCATCCAGAAATGGTTAAAGGGATTGCCATGATTAATTTGCCGGATTTGTCCCAGCGCGAGGAGGTAATCCCTAATTGGCTGCAACCTATGGTCTTTACAGTGGAGGGGATTTTCGCCCCTTTACTGGTTAAAAGCCTGTTTCATATAATACGGCGTCCACCAATTCTACGCCGGATCTTATCTGGGCTAGTTTATGCTAATCGGCAGGCTGTAACTACTGAGTTAGTTGAAATTCTAGCAGAACCAGCCCAAGATCAAGGTGCAGCTGCCGTTTTTAGCGACCTGTTTAAAGCTACAAATTCCCCTGATTATGCTCCTAAGGTCAAGGCTATTTTGCCAACATTAGACATGCCGATGCTGTTAATTTGGGGACTTAAAGACCGGATGATTCCCCCTAGTTTGGCACGTCCTCGCCAATATGTTGAACTCAATCCTAATCTGAAGTTAGTAGAATTAGACGATGCGGGTCATTGTCCTCATGATGAATGCCCTGAGCAAGTTAATCAGATTGTGTTAGACTGGCTTGCTGCTCAGTTCAAGCAGCAACCAGATCAAAATATCTCCTCAGTATCTGCTACCACCAGTGAAAATTTAAGTTGACAATATCTAGATTTCTAGTCGAGGGATTCTGCGGTGATTTGTCTATTTATTCTAAGATATCCCTATAAAACTGCTTGTGTAAAATAATTGCAGCTTATGCTTTACCTGGCAGTAGCTGACACCTCAGACGGTTCTTGCCAAAGTGGCGATAGGACAGCTAAACATTTGATACAATTAGGGCTTAACAAAAAATCAAGGCACTGTTGAGAACTTGCCTATGCGGCATACCCCTGCTGTCACTATCTAACTGATGAAACATACTCTTTCGGTTCTGGTTGAAGATGAAGCTGGCGTGTTGACTAGGATTGCCGGCTTATTTGCTCGTCGAGGCTTCAATATTGAAAGTCTCGCCGTCGGTTCTGCTGAACAGTTTGGCATCTCCCGGATTACCATGGTAGTACCTGGAGATGAGCGTTCCATTGAGCAGTTGACCAAGCAACTCTACAAGTTAGTCAATGTCCTGAAAGTACAAGACATTACTACAACACCTTGTGTAGAGCGAGAGTTAATGCTGATTAAGGTTAATGCCACCAGTTCAACGCGCTCTGAAATTATTGAATTGGCTCAAGTATTTCGTGCACGGGTAGTAGATATTGCTGAAGAATCCCTAACTCTGGAAATAGTGGGAGATCCAGGTAAATTAGTAGCGATTATCCAAGTATTGAGTAAATTTGGCATCAACGAAATAGCTCGAACTGGTAAGATAGCTCTCACGCGGGAGTCAGGTGTCAATACAGAATATCTCAAATCTATCGAAGCAAAAGTTTAGGGAGATTTTCTACTTAAGGTAAATTAGTAAATTTAACCCTGGAATAGTACGCGAAAGAGTCCATAGGAGCAAGGCAATGTAGAGAATGCCAAGGCTCCACTGATACCAAACCAGAGTTGTAATTATGCCAGGAAGGTGTTGGTCTCGCAAACGAATGTCGTTGAAGCCGAATTTGAGAAAATTATTGAGGCTAAAGTCATAATAATTAAGCCAATTCCAGTGGCGCTCCCATAAAATGGGCAGATAGCGGTCTCGAAAGAAAGGAAACCGAGGTATTATTGGTAAGCGTGCAATTAGCAACTGTAGTTGTCGTACACCGCCGTCTTCGACGAAGTAGGTGACATCAATGAGGTTGTGATAGCGACCTTGCTGATATAATTGCCATAGCAGCAACAACGGCATGGGCAACAAGATAATTCCCAAACACAGCAGAGTGAGCCCAGGTTGTTCACTGGTGCTGAAGATAGTAATAATACCAATACAGCTAATAAAAGCAAAACTCCCTAACATGTAAACTGTTTCTAAGTAAGTTGGCATAATTGGCTGAGGATAGCGCCGCCGCCATCTGTCAAGCAGCCAGAATAGTAGACCAAAATAGGCGATTGCTACCATCCCTACCCCGAAGATTAGCCCGAAACTAGTACCATCAGCACTCAAAAGCAGGATTAGACTTAATCCTAGCCAGTGTAAGGCATTAGTTACCCATCTTCTAGAAAGGCAAGAATTGCTCTCTTTACCAAGAAGACAGTGGCGCAGTTGTTGCAGCCGTAAATACTCAGTGACATATTCCAGACGATTGGCATCAATAATTTGCTGTTGCCCTCGAAAATTGAAGACTAGATTGTGAAGAACATCTTCATTACCCGTAAGGGTGGGAACATAGAGAAGACGACCAATCTCACCCGTATCACCAACTATTTTTGCTTGTTCCGAGCCAAAGCTCAAACCAGCAACATTTAAATAGGATTGTGGAGCAAAGCTAGTATTGCTAAAATCAATTTGGTCAAACAGGCTAACATTGTTAAGCAGTACTGGTTGTTGAAACTTGCTTCCTCGGAAAGTGGTAGATTTTTCCCAAGTGGCATCAGTTAGTAACAAAGACTTGAAGAAACTATTGTTACTCCATAGTGAGCGTTCATGCCAGTTAACTGCTCTAAAATCTGCATCTTGAAGCCACTGAGTGTGGTTAAAGTTTGCTAAGGCTTCAAACTCAGCTTGACTAAAATTAGCAGTATTATAGAAAGTAGTGCCAGCAAAATTGGCAAGACCTCGGAATTGGGTTTGACTGAATCTAATTTTGTTGAAGAAAGTACTTTGACTAAAGTTAATTTCCTGTCCAAAAATAGCGCCAGAAAAGTTGGCAAACCTGCCAAAACGAGTATGAGACCAATTCCCTGGCTGTATAAAGATAGCCTCTGACGCTTCTAAGCCCTGTAAAAAGAAAGTATTAGCAAAATTAACAATACCACCAAGACGCGAATGTTCAATTTTGAGGGGCCCTCGCAAGACTGTAACTGAGGGAATTTGTTCGCCAGGTAGGGGAAAAAATCGCTGATCACTTTCCAGTTGCTCCTGCTCCATGGGAGACAACAAAGATGATAAATTACCTGGAGACAGAGGTGTAGATAAACCTAATCTGCTAGCGCTAAATTCCCCTTGAATTAAAGAGTCACTTAGATCTAAACCTAAGGGTATCTGGGAGCGGTTGAGTTGGGTTTGCAACTGTTGGTAAAATTGGTCGCGAAATTCAGCATTCTCGCTAGTTAAATCAACAATCATCTGCTGCAGGTCAATAGTAGGGATCCCTTCACTTTGAATAGGGGAATTGATTCGCTCTTGCAGTAACTCCAAAGTTAAAACTGTTCTTTCTGGTGCAGGTGCTGCTGCCCATACTGGTGTAGACAGGAAAATTAAGAGCAAAATCAATAACAATAATCCTGTAGAAGAATTCAAACTTCTTTTTAAGCTATTTTGCATTTAAAGCTTATATTTATAGAATGAAAGTGGTTGCATAGCCAGTGGAAAATCCCAAGAGTTTAACCTGGGTAACTCTCAATTATTAATTATTAATCCATCAGTATCTCAAGCTAGAGCGAAATTCTTGTCTGAATCTCGCTAGCATATTAAGTACAAACCACTAATAAATTAAATAGTGGTTTTAGGATGTCTAGTTTGGGAGAAGCAAAACTTGGGGGCACTAACTTCACTACTAATCGTCATTACCTTATCGCTACTAATTACCAGGATCGGCACTGAGGCTTTAACCCTAACAGGTTTATCCCGTGAATCAGCTCAATTTCAATCTCGATCAGCCTTCACTGGTGCAGGCTTTACTACCAGCGAGTCAGAACAAGTAGTTTCTCATCCAGTGCGGCGTCGCATTCTGATGTTGTTGATGATGCTGGGTAATGCTGGTATTGTAACGGTAGTTTCTTCTCTAGTTCTAACTTTTATCAGCGCTGCAGGCCCTGCTGACTGGCTATCCCGTTTGCTACTCTTGATGCTGGGGATTGCATTTTTATGGGTATTAGCAAATAATCGTTGGGTTAATCGTATCCTTTCCCGTATAGTAAGTTGGTCTTTACAACACTGGACAGATCTAGACTTGCGAGATTATACTAACCTATTACGCCTCTCCGGTGAATACGGTGTGATGGAACTAAAAGTACAGCCGGAAGATTGGTTAGCTAACAAGCGACTCGTTGATACTCATTTACGTTCAGAAGGTGCACTAGTCCTTGGTATTCAGCGTGCAGATCAAACCTATATTGGTGCTCCCAGAGGCTCAACTTGCATTTGTGCCCATGATATACTAATCATCTATGGTCGCTTGCCAGCTTTGAAAGAACTAGATTCCCGCCGTGCTGGTTTCGCTGGAGAACAAGCTCATTGGGAGGCTGTGGCTATGCAGCAGAGGTTACTAAAGGATCAAAGTGAACATGATTTAGTCTCACATTTAGATGATCCCGATTCAAGTTCACCAATTTGGAAGGAATAAAAATTACTTTCAATTGCTAAGAGCTTTTCCAAATGCTAGAAAAGAGATACTTCTGCTGAGCTAGACTAGCACTTCTACCATAGACAAGCATTGGCATAATCATTATGGCAAATCAAACAATTGGACTCGATAGTGAGCTCTACAATTACTTGCTATCGATTTCTCTGCGGGAGCCAGAAATTTTGACCCAGTTGCGCCAAGAAACAGCACAGCATACAATGAGCAGGATGCAGACTGCCCCAGAACAGGGGCAGTTTATGGCATTATTGGTGCAGTTAATGGGGGCTAAGAAAACCTTAGAGATAGGGGTATTTACTGGCTATAGCTCCCTAGCGGTAGCATTAGCGCTGCCCCCCGAGGGCAAGTTAATTGCCTGTGATCTTAGTCAAGAGTATACAGCGATCGCACGTCGCTATTGGCAGCAGGCGGGGGTTGCTGACAAAATTGAACTACATCTTGCCCCAGCAGTGGAAACTTTGGATAAGTTACTGGCACAGGGGCAAGCAGATAGTTTTGATTTTGCCTTTATTGATGCTGATAAAAGTAACTATGACGCTTACTATGAGCGATCGCTTCAACTAGTGCGTCCTGGTGGTTTAATTGCCATCGATAATGTACTATGGTCAGGGAGGGTAGCTGACTCTCAGGTACAGGATAATAGAACTAAAGCAATTAGAGCTTTGAATCAAAAGCTCTCTCAAGACCAACGGATTAACCTTAGTCTCGTACCAATTGCCGATGGGTTGACACTAGCGCTCAAGCGTTCTGATGTTTCTGTTTAGCTAAGTTTAGTTGTTGTTGTCTTGCTTTCTGGCGTTTGATTTTTTCAGCTGTTAGCTTGTCAAAACAGTAAGGGCAAGAAATACCATCTTGGTATTGGGGTTTGGTTTTATCTGCTTCTGAAATCGGATGCCCGCAACTACGGCAGAGATCATAACTCCCTGCTGCTAGGCCATGAGTGACGGCAATACGCTCATCAAAGACAAAACATTCTCCCTGCCACAAACTCTCTGCTGCTGGAATTTCTTCTAAGTACCTAAGAATACCACCTTGAAGCTGATAAACTTCCTCAAAGCCTTGAGAAAGCATAAAAGATGAGGCTTTTTCGCAGCGGATGCCGCCAGTACAAAACATGGCTATTTTTTTGTGCTGATTAGGATCGAGATAGCGGTGTACATAGCCAGGGAATTGTCTAAATGATTCAGTTTGGGGATTTTGCGCGTTTTTGAAGCTACCAATTTCTACTTCATAGATATTGCGGGTATCGATAATAGTCACCTCTGGATCTGAAATTAGAGTATTCCAATCCTTTGGGTTAACATAAGTTCCTACCCTCTCATTGGGGTCAACTTCTGGTAGTGCTAAGGTGACAATTTCTTTCTTCAAGCGGACTTTGAGACGCTTAAAAGGAGGCGAGTTAGCGTAGGATTGTTTATATTCAAGATCTGCTAGGTTGGGGTCTGCTTGTAAGAAGGCTAGGACTGAATCAATCCCCTGGCGCGAGCCTGCGATGGTGCCATTAATGCCTTCGGCAGCTAGAATAATTGTCCCGTTAATTCCTTGTTGTTGGCAATGTGCTAGTAGGGGGCGTTGTTTTTCGGCAAAGTCTGGTAGGCTGACGAATTTGTAAAATGCGATCACAATTTGGGTCATATTAGTTTAAGTTTAACAGATCTTAGGGATTAACGAGAGTGCCACGCGGGAAAAAAACTACTAGTAAGAAAAATAGTAACGGTGCCAAGTTAGGCTTTGAATAAACTCTGTGGGCAGCGGCAGATAAGCAGCGTGGCCATATGGATGCTGCTGAATATAAGCATGTCGTCTTAGGGCTGATTTTCCTTAAGTATATTTCTGATGCTTTTGAGGAACTTTACCAGAAACTAGAGCAGGAAGAATACACAGAATCTGAAGATAGGGATGAGTACATCGCCGAGAATATTTTTTGGGTTCCTAAGCAGGCACGATGGTTATATTTGCAGAGTAACGCTAAACAACCCACTATTGGTAAGTTACTTGATGAGGCGATGGATGCGATCGAGAAAGAGAATCCATTTCTAAAAGGAGTTCTACCTAAAGAATACGCTAAACCAGCCCTGGATAAGCAGTTGTTGGGAGAACTTATTGACCTAGTGGGGACGATTGGTTTAGGAGATGCAGAGAATCGTTCTAAGGATATTTTAGGGCGAGTTTACGAGTATTTTCTCGGTCAGTTTGCCAGTGCGGAGGGGAAGAAGGGGGGACAGTTTTACACGCCGCGCTGTGTGGTGCAGTTGTTGGTAGAAATGATTGAGCCTTACCAAGGGCGAATTTATGATCCCTGTTGTGGCTCTGGGGGAATGTTTGTACAGTCGGAAAAGTTTGTTAAAGCCCACGGGGGAAGGATTGGCGACTTATCGATTTATGGGCAGGAGTCTAACCCAACAACGTGGAAACTGTGCAAGATGAATCTGGCGATTCGGGGAATTGATGGCAATTTGGGTTCCAGCAATGCCGATAGTTTCCACAATGATTTACACAAAGATATTAAAGCTGATTTTATCCTGGCTAATCCTCCTTTCAATATGAGCGATTGGGGAGGTAATAGTCTGCGGGAAGATGGGCGTTGGAATTACGGCACGCCCCCTGTGGGCAATGCTAACTATGCCTGGGTACAGCAGATTATTCACCATTTATCCGAAAATGGAATAGCTGGATTTGTCTTAGCGAATGGCTCGATGAGTTCTAATCAGTCGGGAGAGGGGGATATTCGCAAGGCGATTGTTGATGCAGATTTGGTTGATTGTATGGTGGCGCTACCAGGGCAGTTATTTTACAATACGCAGATTCCAGCTTGTTTATGGTTTTTGGCAAGGAATAAGCGCCATGGTGTAGGAGCATATCGCCATAAGCCCTTACGTAACCGCGTTGGGGAGACATTATTTATTGATGCGCGGAAGTTAGGAGTATTAATTGACAGAGTACATCGGGAGTTAACCGAAGAAGAGATAGCCCGAATTGCTCAAATTTAACATGCTTGGCGGGGTGAAAAGGGAGCTGGTGAGTATGAGGATGTGCCTGGGTTTTGTAAGAGTGCCAAGTGGGAAGAGATTAAGGCTCATGGCTATGTGCTCACGCCAGGGCGGTATGTGGGGGCAGAGGAAATTGAAGATGATGATGAGCCGTTTGAGAAGAAGATGGAACGATTAACTATACAGTTAAAAGAACAGTTTGCCCTCAGTGCCAAATTAGAAGCAGAGATTAGGGAAAACCTTAAGGGATTGGGGTACTGACTATGACGGTTACAGCAGAGATTCGACGCTTTAGTGTATACGACTACCACCGCATGGTGGAGACTGGTATTTTGGCACCGGATGAGCGGGTAGAGTTAATCGAAGGACAACTTTATAGGATGGCGGCGAAGGGTACGTTTCATAGTGCGGCAATTACCCGGATTAACAGGCTGTTAGAGGCACGGTTGAGAGGTAGGGTATTACTGCGGTTTCAAGACCCGGTAAGGTTAAGTGATGATTCAGAACCGGAGCCAGATGTTGCTGTGGTTCAACCAGACCCGTTGGACTATGAAGACCATCATCCCACACCGGAGGAAATTTATCTATTAATTGAGGTTTCTGATCGCACTTTGAAGCGTGACAGGGAGTTGAAAGCTCCTGCTTATGGGCATTCGGGAATTAGGGAGTATTGGATTGTGGATATCAATGCTCGTCAATTATATGTGTTTCGGGAGCCAGGGGCGGAGGGTTATGCTCATCAAGTGGTGTTGGCTGAGTCAGATTTAATCGCTCCTGTGGCGTTTCCTGATTGTCTGGTGTCGGTGGAGGATTTGCTTAAGAGGAGTGCGTGAGGAAGGATGCAGCAGTTTAGGGAGTTGGTGCGGTTGGAGAAGGAGATTTGATTGAATCTGGGGGGGTTGGAGTATGGCAGATAAAATGGCAGCAATTGGCATAAACTGCCATTTTGGAAGTAGTAGCGATGGGAGAATACAGGTGAAAAGTATTAATATTTCTCTGCCAGATGCGATGCGCTCCTATGTTGAGGAACAAGTTGCCCAAGGCAGTTACAGTACGGTAAGCGAGTATTTTCGCGAGTTAATTCGTCTTGATCAAAAGCGCAAGGCAAAGGAAAGTCTGGAAATCTTGTTATTGGAGGGCTTAGAGTCTGGAGATGCAACACAGATGACTGATACAGACTGGGAGGATATCCGGCAAGCCGTGCGTTCTCGGCTAGGTAAGCGGAGTCAAGGAAATGGGCAAGGTTAACAAACGACCTCAGGTTATCAGGGATTTAATTGATTTGGCAATGTATATTGCTGAGGATAATTTGGAAGCATCGGATTTGTTTTTACAAGCGGCAGAAGAAACATTTAAGCAACTGGCAAAAATGCCGCAAATGGGAAAAATGACTCAGTTTTCTAATCTCTCTCTTGCTGGCATTCGGCAGCAGGGAATTAAAGGATTTAGGAAATATTTAGTTTTTTATTTCCCTACAGATGAAGGAGTAGAAATTCTGCGAGTTATTCACGGAGCGCGTGATTTTGAGGCAATCTTGGATGAGGATATTACAGAGGGGGAATAAGCGAGCATAGTTCTAAGTTGTACAAATAATTTTAGAACTCGGAAATAAAAAATGAGGTGTGTAATTTGTAAGCATGGCGAAACACAAGCTGGTTTAGTGACTGTCTGGTGTCGGTGGAGGATTTGCTTAAGAGGAGTACGTGAGGAAGGATGCAGCAGTTTAGGGAGTTGGTGCGGTTGGAGAAGGAGATTTTGTTGAATCTGGGGGGTTGGGAGACTTTGGTTAATTCTATTTTGCTAAAAGACTTACTCGTACTTACTAAAGATGGTGAATGGGGAAAAGGAGAACCAGCTTCTGACAAAGTTGAAATGCTAGTTATTCGCGGGGCTGACTTTCCTGTTGTTCGCTATAGTAATTTATCTAAAGTTCCCATACGCTATATCCCAGAAAAAATTGCAGAACGCAAGTGTCTAAAAGCTAATGATATTTTAATTGAAACGGCTGGAGGAACAAAAGGAAGACCCACTGGGCGAACTGTTTTTCTAAAGCCTCGTCTGTTTAAACAGAGCAAACTTCCTATTACTTGTGCCAGCTTCAGTCGTTTTTTGCGAGTTAATACTGATATTGCTGAACCAGAGTATATCTTCTGGTATTTCCAGTTTCTCTATGAAACGGGGCAAATGGATCAGCACCAGGTTCAACACACTGGTATTGCTCGATTTCAATACACAAAATTTGCTGAAAGTCTTGATATTCCTCTCCCCCCACTACCAGAACAAAAAGCGATCGCAAATATCCTCGGTACTCTAGATGACAAAATAGAACTTAACCAGCAGATGAATCGAACACTAGAAGCGATCGCACAGGCAATTTTCAAGTCCTGGTTTGTAGATTTTGACCCAGTTTATGCCAAGATGGACGGCAGACAGCCAGTAGGTATGGACGCCGCAACGGCTGATCTTTTTCCTGATGAGTTTGAAGATTCGCCACTGGGGATGATTCCGAAGGGGTGGAGAGTAGGTAAGCTTGATAACTTACTCGTTTTGCAAAGAGGATTTGACCTCCCTAAATCTCAACGTATCCCTGGAAAATATCCAGTTATAACTGCAAGTGGTTCATCAGACACTCATGCTGAATACAAGGTGAAGGGGCCAGGAGTTGTAACAGGGAGAAGTGGATTACTTGGCAAGGTGTTTTTTGTGCATGAGAATTTCTGGCCTCTGAACACTTCTTTATGGATTAGGGAATTCCGTACATCACGTCCACTTCATGCTTATCATCTTCTCCGTGGATTGGAATTTGAAACTTTCAATTCAGGCTCAGCAATTCCAACATTGAACCGAAATCATGTACATAACCTTCCCGTAATTGTTCCGCCTATATCTATTGTCGAAGCATTTGAAGATTTGGTTATGCCCATGTTTTATAAATGTCGGGAGAACTATAAACAATCTCGCACTCTCGCCACCATCCGCGATACCCTACTCCCCAAACTCCTATCAGGCGAAATCCGAGTCAAAGAAGCCGAAAAATTGGCAGAAACTGTGACATGAAAATTCCTCATGATGCCACCATTTCTGATACTAAATTAACTCGCTAATCTGGCTAGAACGTAAAGTTGATAGCTAATTCCAGTTTATTACTCTAATTCCCAATAAGAAGTGACATTTTCATGCTCGAACTTTACCAACGCATCATCCTATCTCGCAACCTTCCAGAGCATCATCTGAAAAAAGGTGATATTCTCACGCTCATTTGGAGTAAATAATGCTCAAAGATATTATATCCGTCAAACCCTTAGAAAACTATCAACTCTGCCTCAAATTTGAAGATAACCAAGAAGGAATTGTTGACATCAGCCAGTTAATCGAATTCAAAGGAATTTTTGCTCCACTAGAAGACTTAACCTACTTCGCGCAAGTCAAAGTTAATCCTGAATGGGGGACAATTTACTGGGAAAATGGAGCAGATTTAGACCCCGATGTCCTCTACTCTATTGTCACCAATCAACCTATCTTAACCAAGGAAACAATTAACAAAGCATAACAACTTAGCAGTAATTCTTGATTGCACCATAAATGAAACATGGCAAAACTAAACGAAAATACTGTCGAACAAATTACCCTTGAATGGTTAACACAACTCAATTACACCACCCTCAACAGCTCCGAAATTGCCCCCGATTCCTCCAACTCAGAACGGCAAACATTCGCCGATATAGTACTAACTAACCGCCTCCGCTCCGCTTTAACAACCATCAATCCCCATATCCCACTCGATGCGATCGCAGACGCTATTAAAAAAGTTATCCGCACCAATACTCCTAATTTTTTTGAAAATAACCGCCGCTTCCATAAACTCCTCACCGATGGCATCGATGTCGAATATCAAGCAGAAAATCGCACTATCTACGATAAGGTTTTGCTAATTGACTTTACTAATCCTGACAACAACGACTGGTTAGCAGTCAATCAATTTACAGTTATCGAAAATAGAAATAACCGTCGTCCCGATATCGTTATCTTTATCAACGGCTTACCCCTAGCAGTAATCGAACTTAAAAATCCGCTTGCTGAAAAGGCTACTCTTCAAAAAGCATTTAACCAACTGCAAACCTATAAAAACGAAATCCCTAGCCTATTTACCTATAACGAAATTTTAGTTATTTCCGATAATACAGAAGCCAGAGTCGGCACCCTCACCTCTTCTTTTGAATGGTTTATGCCTTGGCGCACTATTGATGGAGAAACCATCGCTCCCAAAGGCAGCGCCGAATTAGAATTTCTGATAAAAGGTATCTTTGACAAACACCGCTTTCTGGATTTAATCAAAAACTTTATTGTCTTGGAAGTAGACGGCGACAAAATTACTAAGAAGATGGCAGGCTATCACCAATTCCATGCCGTCAATAAAGCGATTAACAATACCGTCACCGCCACTAACCCCGATGGCGATAGACGAATTGGCGTTATCTGGCACACCCAAGGTAGCGGGAAGAGTTTAACCATGGCATTCTATGCCGGAAAAATTATTCAACATCCGGATATGGAAAATCCTACGTTAGTAATTATTACTGATAGAAACGACTTAGACGAACAACTGTTTAACACCTTCTCTGCCTGCTCCGACTTACTGCGCCAAACTCCAACACAAGCTGCAAATCGAGCTAACCTCCAAGAATTACTAAAAGTGGCATCTGGTGGCGTTATTTTTACCACAATTCAAAAATTTTCCCCTGAACAAGGGATACAATACCCCCAACTCTCTAACCGTCGTAATATTGTATTTATTGCTGATGAAGCCCACCGTTCCCAATACGGACTCGAAGCGCGAATTAAGAAAGATCCAAATACTAAACAAGCCTATATTTCCTATGGCTTTGCTAAACACTTAAGAGATGCCCTGCCTAATGCTTCCTTCATTGGTTTTACGGGAACACCAATTGAATTAGGCGATAAAAGTACTAAGGCAGTTTTTGGCGATTATATCGATATTTATGATATCCAACGAGTAGTGGAAGATGAAGCTACTGTCCGTATCTATTACGAAGCACGAATTACCAAACTGGATTTAGACGAATCAGAACGTCCTAAAATCGATCCTGAATTTGAGGAAATTACCGAAGACGAAGAACAGACTACCAAAGAACAATTAAAGAGTAAATGGGCAAGATTAAAAGCCCTAATTGGTTCTGAAAAACGTATCAATCAAGTAGCTAACGATATTGTCTCTCACTTTGAGAATCGCCAAGCCAGTATCCAAGGCAAAGGGATGATTGTGGGCATGAGTCGTGATATCTGTGCCGAACTCTACAACGCTATCATCAAACTCCGCCCTAACTGGCATCACGAAGAGGACGACAAAGGTATAATCAAAGTTGTGATTACAGGTTCGGTAGCCGATGAAGCGATACTGCAACCCCACATCCGCAGTAAAAAGCGACGCCAGGAACTTGCTAAACGTTTTAAAAAACCTGATGATCAACTCAAACTAGTAATAGTCCGGGATATGTGGCTCACCGGATTTGATGCTCCCAGCTTGCATACCATGTATATCGACAAACCAATGCATGGTCATAGCTTAATGCAAGCGATCGCTAGAGTCAATCGCGTTTTTAAAGACAAACCAGGCGGTTTAGTTGTTGATTACTTGGGCCTTGCCGACCAACTAAAACTTGCCCTACAATACTATAGCGAAGGAGATAGAAATAATACAGGCATCCCCACAGATATTGCCCTGGGTGTTTTGCAGGAGAAATACGAAATCGTCAAAGCCATGTATGGCAACTTCGACTATGCTAAATTCTTTGATGGCACTCCCAGTGAACGTCTCTCAATTATCCCAGCTGCAATCAACCATATTCTAAAGTTAGAAAACGGTAAACAGCGCTATCTCAAAGCCGTTACCGAACTTTCCAAAGCCTTTGCCCTTACCAGCAGTTTAGATAATGCGATCGCAATTCGGGATGAAGTCGGATTTTTCCAGGCAATCAAAGAGTCTATCAATAAACATACCACAACTGGGGGCAAAAGCCCAGATCATTTAAATACTGCCGTGCGCTAGATTGTTTCCAAAGCCGTAGGATCAGAACAAGTGATAGATTTATTTACCGCTGCGGGATTAAAACATCCCGACATTTCCATCCTCTCCGACGAATTCCTAGCAGAGGTGCGAGGCTTACCCTACAAAAACCTAGCCCTCGAAATACTACAGAAACTAATTAATGACCAAATCAAAATGCGATCGCCTAAAAACTTAGTCCAGTCGCGCTCCTTCGCACAGATGTTGGAGAATACTATTAAACAATACCATAACCGTTCACTTGAAACTGCTCAGGCGATTACAGAATTAATTGAACTTGCCCAAGAAATCCGCCAAGCCCAAAGTCGGGGGGAAAACTTGGGATTAACAGAAGACGAAATAGCATTTTATGACGCGCTAGAAGTCAATGATAGTGCCGTGAAAGTATTAGGAGATGAAACACTGCGAACCATTGCTCGTGAGTTAGTGCAAGCTATCCGCCGCAATGTTACCATTGACTGGACAGTAAAAGAAAGCGCCCGAGCAAAACTGCGAACTATCGTCAAGCGTTTACTGCGGAAATATTGCTATCCACCAGACAAGCAGGAGAGGGCAACCTTAACAGTACTCCAACAGGCACAACTGCTTTGTAAAGACTGGGTAGCTTGAATCAGTAAACCCACTATTTACTATTCTCGCTCAAGGGAAGAAAGTTAGGTCAACTTAAAGATTAACCTCAATTCCCCTACTAAAATTACTCACATGTTTCCTACAAATAATTTTTAAGCAATAAGCTTTAAGCAAAAAGCAAAAATGTTCTTGTTGTCACTTATTACTTATTACTTATTACTTATTACTTATCTAAGTATTAACATCGCAGCTATTAACAGCAATCAGGCGCGATGTTAACAAACGATCCATCCAACCTTCAAGATAGGCTTGATTCGCCTCTTGTTGTTCGTTATCTTCACTATCAAGGGGATGAGGAGCCAAACCCAAAATTACAGCTGTGGTGACACAAAACATTGACTTCTGGAAAGTTTCGCAAATCTGCACCAGCAAATCATCTTCACTCCGAGGAGCTCTCTTATACACATCATGAAGATAATCAGGTAGAAAATGGCGCATATCCTGCATCAATAGCGTTGGTGGAATCCCCGCACCACCAACTGGCAAGGGATCTGCATAAAGCGCCCCATAAGTAAATCGGCTTTGATCTGGCGAAATTTGGTTTGCCTGAGCATTGTAAGAAACTGTACCCAAAAAAGGTGTACCCCGGAAAAAAACTGCCTCGGCATAGGGTATACCAGTATCTGACAAAAAAGTCAAGCCTACAGACTTAGGAATAATTTCGTACCTTTGGCCCCTAATATCTGGTGCATAAGTAATCGGCTTATTAGCTGCAGCCACCAAACCTGCTAGAATATGCTCTACCACTTGGGGAATGAATTTAATCTCCCCCTGGTTATAGCGTTCAGAGAGATCCATAAAGATATCACTCATCACCCGCCAGAATTGCCCCAGTCCACTGTAATATGCTAACTGGCGCACTTGTTCCGGCATAAAATCAGGAAATACTCGATTAAGCCCCTGCATCAGGGGGTTTCCCTGAAACTTGGCTTGAATTGCCTTAGCACATAGCTCCTTAAATTCTGGCGTATCTAAGTAAGCATCTAAACCACCACCACCATGCCAAAGCATGCCTTTCATGCAGTATTCTGCATATTCAAAGTTAATACGATCATGCCACCAGTGACGCAGCAATTTCTCCCGTGAAACTTCCCCATTAAAATATTTAAAGAAGGGAAAAAGCACTAAAAACTGATGGTCTGCAATATAAATAAGATTGCGGGAATAAGCATCAAGAACAATGCCATAGCTATGCAGAATTCCGACAACTTCTAGTACATTTTCTGGTGAATCCGGCAGTAGAGCATCACCAGCTTTCAGGCGTTCAATATATGGCTCTAGAGGATGATTGCAAGACTTTTTTTGACTAACTAACATTAAACTGCTCTCTATCAAATAGTTTGTTCAAGATTATTTGAAATTATTGGTTCATCTTTATTAGTTCATTGTTCATAGTTCATCGCTCATTGGATTAAGAGAAGTTCAGAATCATAGGATTCAAAGTGGTTACTACATTTTTTTTGATTCTAAATTTCAGTTAGTGTAGATCCTGGATAAGAAGACACTTCTATAAGTCCTATAACTCCTTTGTTATATATTACAGTTTTGTTATATATCACAGCTGTAGAAGGTTTTCTTCTAATCAAGCTATGAACCATGAACCATGAACCATGAACCATGAACTATCAACAGTGGCTTGCTCTTCAATAAGCTTTAAAAGTTGAATTGTCAGAAACTTGAAAAGCTACAGCTGGGAAAGTTTTAACCATTGCTGCGGTAGTCTTCTCACTCAAGGCAGTTAGCCATCCTGGTTGTATTCCTAAGACAACAATCAAAATTGCTAAAACGATTGCTGGTAAGCGTTCACCCCATGTTACTTGAGGTAAATTGATCACAACTGTAGACAAACGCCCAAAAAAGGCACGGTTAACTAAAAGTAGATAGTAAACAGCAGTTAAGCCAGTGCCAACCATGCAGAGTATAGTTTGTGTCGGAAATACTTCAAAGCTACCCCGAAATACTAGAAATTCTGAGATAAAACCTACCATACCAGGAATACCTGCACTTGCCATTACCCCCAATACCATCAGACTTCCAATCACAGGCAAGCCTCGTTGTGGGTTTAATAAACCACGGAGTAGATCCAAATTCCGGGAGCCAGTTTTCTGGTAAACAATACCCACTAACAAAAACAGTAATGCTGAAATCAAACCGTGACTCACCATCTGCAGTACCGAGGCGACAAGGGAAAGTTTCGTGGCAGCAGCAGCGGCAAGTAAAATATAGCCCATATGTGCTACAGAACTAAAAGCCACCATTTTTTTCATGTCTTTTTGGGTAATGGCAGTGAAGGCACCGTAAAGGGAGCTTACAGCTGCCCAAATTGCTAACCAAGGAGCAACAATTGCCCAAGCTTGAGGAAATAAGCCCAAACCAAACCGCAATAAACCATAGGTACCTAGTTTCAGCAGTACCCCTGCTAAGAGTATAGAAATTGGAGTTGATGCTTCCACATGAGCATCCGGCAACCAGGTGTGAAAAGGAACTAAGGGGATTTTAATGCCAAAGCCAATTAAAATCGCTCCTAGTAGCAGCAATTGCTTACCTACAGGCAGTAGGGATGCCAGTTTAACAGTATCTGCGTAGGCAAAATTGGAGACGCCATCCAAAAATGCTAAACCTAGGAATGCTGCCAGAATTAGTACTCCTGAAACTGCTGTATACAGAAGAAACTTAGTGGCAGCATAGCCCCGACGTGGCCCTCCCCAAATCGCAATCAGCAAATACAAGGGAATTAGTTCTAGCTCATAAAATATGAAAAACAGTAGTAAATCTTGAGCTAGAAAGGCACCAGCAACTGCACCATTCAACAACAAGATTAACGAGTAATAGAGGCGATGACGGGATATGTTTTTATCAGTACTGTAAAGGGCAATTACCGTCAATAAACTGTTTAACAATAACAAGGGCATCGACAGCCCATCTATCCCCAGAGTGTAGCTTAAACCGATAGGCTCAATCCAAGGCAAATACTCCTGAAACTGTTGGCTAAGATTACTAGGATTAAACTGCAACAGTAATATGACTGACCAGATTAACAAACCAAAGGTAACTGCCAATGCTACCTGACGAGCAGTCTTGGCACTGGGAGTTACTGGCGACAACCCCACCAATGCAGCGGTCAATATTGGTACCCAAATTAAGGCACTCAGCATATATTAAATGATCTCCTTAATTAATTTTTTTTGTTGTTCGTCATTAACAAAGAAGCTCTTCATGGAGCTATATACTCCTGTATTTTACTCACTTACTAATAAACAAAGACCAATGACCAATTACCAGTTCATAACTGATCACCGTGGCAAGAACAGCGATACCGAGTAAGATTGTCAGTACATAAAATTGTGACTTTCCTGAAACGTTATATTTCAAACTCTGACCACTAATAACTGCGACTAAACCAACTAAATTAACTGCTCCATCAACTATATAAAGGTCAATCCAGGCAGTAATCTTAGCAAGTAAACTGACGGTGAATACCACAGTTACACGGTAAAGCCTGTCTATGTAAAAGTCATAGGCTAATAAGTCCTGTACGAATCTCACTGGCAGGCTAATGGATCTTGATCCTGTTCTAGGTAAGTAAATTAACGCCCCAACCATACAACCAATGCCACCAGATATTACTAACAGTATTTCAGCTAATAGATTGTTGAGGTATTCGTAGTTAATTGGGGAGAGTAAATTGAGTTCCTTCATCAAAACTGGCATTAGCAGCACAATCACACTTAAGGCCACCATCGGCAATGCCATTGACCAAATTACCTCCGGTGTGCGCCTTGTCTTAGGCTGTGGTTTTCCTAAGAAAACCAGGCGAAACACACGGGTTAAACCGAAGGCAGTAACGCCGTTAACTAGGAAAAAAGTTACTACCTGCCAGGGATAAGTAACCCAAAAGGCTTTAACTGCCTCACCCATCGCCCAAAAGCCTCCTAGGGGCAAAACTCCCAATACGCCAACGGTACCCACAACAAAAGCAGTTGTCGTCGCAGGCATCCGGGACCATAAACCACCCATTTCGGTAAGATTTTGATTGCTAGTGACTTGAATTACAGAGCCAATACTCATAAACAGTAGTGCTTTGGCAACTGCATGGGCAAGGAGCAAAATTGCAGCAATATCGGCTCTTCCTGTACCAATGGAAATAAAGACTAGACCAAGATAGGCGCTTGTGGAATGGGAGAGGGCTCGTTTAATATCAGTTTGGGCGATCGCTACCAAAGAAGCACCAATAGCAGTTACTGTACCAATAACCACTAAAGTGGATAGGGTTAATGGCGACATTGCCAAAACTGGCAACAGTTTAATGAGTACATAAGTGCCAATACCTACCACCAAAGAATTCCGCAACACTGAAGCCGGGTTGGGACCTTCCATGGCTTCATCTAACCATAAATGTAGTGGGAACTGAGCGCATTTGCCAATGGGGCCTGCAATTAAGGCTAATCCTAGTAAATTTGCTTGCCATGGCAGCAGGGGGTTAGTACCTGCCCACTCATACAAATCACTAAAATTTAAACTTCCTGCCATCGTCGCCAGTGCTACCACACCCATTAACAGCAAGATGTCTCCCACCCGCTTAGTTAAAAAAGCATCCCGTGCTGCCGTTACTACTAAAGGTTGAGCATACCAGAAGCCCACTAATAAATATGTCGATAGAGTCAGCATCTCCAGCAGGGCATAGGTAAGGAATAGGGAATCACTTAAAGCAATACCAACCATTGCTCCCTCGAAAAATCCCAGTAGGGCAAAGAAACGAGCTAATGCCCAATCTTTTTCCATGTAGCCCAAGGCATAAAGTTGCGCCAACAAACTTAAACTGGTAATAGCCTCAACTGTACCAGTAGTAGTTGGTGATATTTCTAGTATCAGAGAAATATCTAAATCAGCAACTTGGAGCCAGTGAAACAGGAATTCTTGGGGGGGTTGATTCCAGGTCACAGATAGTAGTAACCAGCCATGAATAGATGCCAGAAGCGTCATCAACAGGTTAAAGTAAGCGGCTGGCCTTTGACCTGTACGACGAATCACACCTGTTGCCCAAGGGAGACTAACAATGGCTCCAATTAAACCGTAACAGGGCAGCCACCAACAGGTATGAGTGATAATTTCAGTCATAAATTTATTAGCCTCATCATCTTAACAGTTGCATAAAATTGTGTCATTTTAACTAGTAGATGCTTGACAAAAAATAGTGATTGTTATCGTAGGATCAAGTTTTTAAATTGGTGTTGCTTAATTCTTTTTTTGGGGGGATGTTGACTTGATTATTTAATCTGTTTGCAGATCAAAAACCTGGGCGTATTCATCTGTAATTTTCCTTCTTGGCTTTGCTTAAGTGCTATCCATAAGACGATCCCTATGAAATTAGTCAACATAAACTTATGAACTTAAGGTATGTAACTCTTGTAGCGGCAATGGTAACAGCCAAGCATTCCCCAAAGTACCTTGAGGCTGTCTAGGGAGGTGCAGCTGTGACAAGTTGCCAGTAAGAGTAATCTTACTTATGGAAAAGTTATAAAAAAATTATAAAACAAAAGCAACCATTCTCGAAAACGGTTAATTTTCATTAAATCATCTAGCTGATGAACACTAATGTTTAAGTTTCCTAAAGCTATTCATTAAGAAGTATTATGATAATTTATATTGTCAAATATGCCAAGCTTCTCTATGCTTGATTTGGCTCTAGGTTTAACAGAGCCTTCTCAGGCTGCAAAACGGGCGTCCTCGCCCTGGTTTTTGCGTCGAAACTGAATTTATGCCCTTGTAGGTGACTAATCCACTAGGAGAAAAGCTCAATGTCAATCGCTGTCGGAATGGTAGAAACTTTAGGCTTCCCCGCTGTTGTTGAAGCAGCAGACTCAATGGTCAAAGCTGCCCGTGTTACACTTGTAGGTTATGAGAAGATTGGTAGCGGTCGCGTCACCGTGATTGTCCGGGGAGATGTCTCGGAAGTGCAAGCTTCAGTAGCTGCTGGTGTTGAATCTGCCAAACGGGTGAACGGTGGTGAAGTATTATCAACCCACATTATCGCTCGTCCCCACGAGAACTTGGAATACGTATTGCCAATTTCTTATAGCGAGGCTGTCGAACAGTTCCGTTCCTATTAAAGGGAATTGATCATTCTGAGTCCGGTTGACCTCATTAGGTTGGTCATTACCAACATGCACAACATAAGATAGATATTTTTGGGAGTAAGACTCATGTCAATCGCCGTCGGAATGGTGGAAACCCTAGGATTCCCTGCTGTCGTTGAAGCAGCAGACGCAATGGTTAAAGCCGCCCGCGTTACCCTTGTGGGTTACGAAAAAATTGGTAGTGGTCGCGTAACTGTTATTGTCCGTGGAGACGTCTCGGAAGTACAAGCTTCGGTATCAGCTGGGGTAGATGGTGTCAAGCAGCGGGTACAGGGGGGTCAGGTCTTATCAACCCACATTATTGCTCGTCCCCATGAAAACCTGGAGTACGTCCTGCCAATTCGCTACACAGAAGATGTTGAGCAATTCCGCGAGAGCACCACTGCTATCCGCGCCATCAATCGCCCCTAGTATATAGTCAATGCAAATTGCTAAAGTCCGCGGCACAGTTGTTAGCACCCTGAAAGAACCCAGTCTCAGAGGTGTTAAATTCCTGTTATTGCAATTTTTAGATCAGGAAGGAGAGCTTCTACCCCAGTATGAGGTAGCAGCCGATAGTGTCGGTGCAGGCATTGATGAGTGGGTTCTGGTCAGCCGTGGCAGTGCTGCCCGTCAAGTGGGTGAGAATACTCAGCGCCCCCTAGATGCTATGGTAGTAGGGATTATTGATACAGTTAGTGTCGATAATCACATTCTCTACAGCAAGAAAGGCCAGTATCGCTAGTAATTGGCGGCGGTGGCAGCTTGCCACCGGAAGAAAGCTCAAAAGCTTCACTTTCTACTCAAAAGTTTCGACAGATTGACTCTAGGCAGGTTTTCTTTCCCGGTGAGAGAGGACTATTTCCCACCTGCTAAGTTCCAGGGCTGCAACTAATCGCAGTGTATAGCTTGTTCAGATAGGAGGAAGGCATCTATGGCAGTCCGCAGCTACGCGGCTCCACCGACCCCTTGGTCGACAGATTTGGCAGAGCCGACAATTCACGAAACTGCCTATGTACATTCTTTTTCTAACATTATTGGAGATGTATTCATCGGTCCGAAGGTATTGATTGCCCCGAGTACATCAATTCGAGCCGACGAAGGAAAACCTTTTTATATTGGGGCAGGTAGCAATATTCAAGACGGTGTCGTGATTCACGGCCTCGAAAAAGGTAGGGTGGTAGGAGATGACCAGCAGGAATACTCTGTCTGGATTGGCGAGAATGCTTCTATTACCCACATGAGTCTGATTCACGGCCCAGCTTATGTTGGGGATGATAGTTTTATTGGCTTTCGTTCCACAGTGTTTAACGCCAGGGTTGGCAAGGGCTGTATTGTGATGATGCACGCTCTGGTTCAGGATGTAGAAATTCCACCAGGCAAGTACGTTCCTTCAGGAGCAATTATTACTAATCAGCAGCAAGCTGACCGACTCCCGGATGTCCAGGATCAGGACATGAAATTTGCTCACCATGTGGTAGAAATTAACGAGGCTTTGCGGTCAGGCTATCAATGTGCCGAGGATGATTCGTGCCTGATTTCTGTCCGCGAAGAGATAGCCCAGCAACCTGCTGCTAATGGCAACCAGCGCTCTTATAGTTCTAGTAATTCCTATAGTTCCATGTCTACGAGTGTGAGATTAAGTTCAGACCTCCAACAACAGGTTCGTCAGCTGTTATCCCAAGGCTATCGTATTGGTGCTGAGTATGCTGATGAACGCCGCTTCCGTACCTCTTCCTGGAAGAGCGCCCCCTCGATTCAATCGGATCGGGAATCGGAAGTGATCAACGCCTTGTCAGCTTGTTTGGAAGAACATGCTGGGGAGTATGTACGACTAATTGGCATTGATACCAAGGCTAAACGTCGGACTTTCGAGGAAATTATCCAAAAACCGGGGGACAAGGTTGCTAAGTCTACTGGCAAATCTTTTGCTCCCAGCAAGACTTATGGGACTCGCTCATCTAGCAGTAGTAGCACAGTTGAGGTATCGAGTACGGGATTAAGCCCAGAAATTCAACAAAAGATTAGTCAGCTGTTAGCCCAAGGTTATCGTATTGGTGCTGAGTATGCCGATGAGCGTCGCTTCCGCACCTCTTCCTGGAAGAGTGCTCCCTCAATTCAATCGGATCGGGAATCGGAAGTATTAGGCGCATTGGAAGATTGCCTGTTAGAACACGCTGGGGAGTATGTGCGGCTAATTGGGATTGACACCAAGGTTAAACGTCGGGTTTTGGAGGAAATTATCCAAAAACCTGGTCAAAAGCCTGTTGCTAGCGCCAAGTCCTCTGGGGGAAATGGTACTGGCAGCCAGCCCTCTAGCTACAGTTTGCGGAAGGCAGCACCTTCTCAATCCTACAACTCCAACAGCCATAACGCATCCTTGAGTCCAGAAACCATTGAACAGGTGCGTCAGCTCTTGTCTCAAGGTTACAAAATTGGTACTGAGCACGCCAATAAACGCCGCTTCCGCACCTCTTCCTGGCAAACTTGTTCCCCGATTGAATCCTCTCGGGAGTCGGAAGTGCTTGAGGCTCTAGAAGGCTGCATTGCTGAGCATAACAATGAGTATGTGCGCATGATTGGCATTGATACCAAAGCTAAACGGCGTGTTCTCGAGACGATCATTCAAAAGCCTAACTGAAGAGTTATTAGCTTTGAGCCTCGAGTTGTTAGAGCCTTAAGGCTCTAACAACTCCTCAGCTAGTAACTTTTTGAACTTTACCAGATACAAAAAGCTATGTGCCCAAAAGAATGCATTCGCCGACACTGCCATTAGTCTGTAACTCCCCTGTACATTTCCAAGGTGATGTCAGAATTGATCCTAGTGCCTGCATTGCCGCAGGAGTAGTGTTACGAGCAGATCCAGACAGTCAAATTACTATTGCCGCTGGTGTCTGTATTGGTATGGGTTCAATTTTTCATGCTCACCAAGGTATTTTGGAAGTGGAAGCAGGTGCGACTGTGGGGGCTGGTGTTCTGGTAGTTGGCAAGGGTAAAATTGGTTCCAATGCCTGTATTGGTGCGCTGACGACGATTTGGAACTCTTCGATCGACGCCTGGCAAGTAGTGCCACCTGCTTCTTTAATCGGAGATAAGGGTCGTGAAATTGCGGAAATCTCTGAACCAGCTACCAGTACCCCAGTAGATAATCTCCCAGAAGTAAACCTAGATTCTACTAGTACTGCTAGTGATAGTAGCGATAGTAACTCTAGTGAGGATACTCTTAACGGTCAAGTGACGTCAAACCAAGCCGTGGCACCTGCACCTAACAATCCTAACAATACTGATGAGGAACAACCCCCCATCGAGTCAACACAATCGTCTTCTGAGCCAAATAATAGCTCTGTTCACGGTCAAAATAGCCTCAACCGACTTCTCAAAACTCTGTTTCCCTACAATAGTCAATACCTAAATCTGCCATCACCACCTGAAGATGATTAGCTAGTTGGGATGTGGGGAGTTATCTAAATTTGAGGTCAAAGGGGAGTAATTAAGATCAGCGTTTTAAGCTCTCGCTATGCCCGATAGCCAAGCGTGACCAAAAATATGGGATTCAAGCCCCGTTCTTCTAGGACGGCTTTTTAGGGGAATAATCTTGATAAACCATCTGGACGATTTGTCGAAGTAGGTGTAAAATGAGACATAAGGAGGTGATACAAGTGTTTAATCTGGTCTACGAATTCAAGCTCAAGCCAACAAAAGCACAAGTTGTGCAGTTTGAAGACTGGCTAGAGCAATGTCGTAAAGTCTATAACTATGCCTTGGCTGAGCGAAAAGACTGGTACAAGTCTCGTAGTTGCCGGATTGATGCTTGTTCACTCCGTTGTGAGTACATCATCCCGCCTGAAGCCAAACGTCCCAACTACGCTAGTCAATGCAAGGGATTAACAGCAGCCCGTAAGGCAATTGATCAACTTAGAGCAGTTCAAGTGCATGTTCTACAGCAAACTCTTAAACGTCTTGAAATTGCTTTTGTCAGCATGTGGGAGCAAGGACATGGTTTTCCTAGGTTTAAAAAGCCAGGACAGATGCGTTCTTTTGTCTTTCCACAGCTAGGGGTTAATCCTCTCAAGGGTAACGCTGTTAAACTACCTAAAACGGGCTGGGTAAAGTTCCGCCAATCACGCCCAATACCAGATGATTGCAAGGTGAAGCAGGCGCGAATTGTTAAGCGTGCTAGTGGCTGGTACGTGATGCTAACTCTGCAATGGGATTTAGATGTACCTCAAGTTATGCCTCACGGCGAGGCAATAGGAATAGATGTAGGAATTAAGCACTTTGCCGCTGTCTCTAACGGTAGATTGTTTCCTAATCCAAGGTCTTTCAAAAGACTCCAAAGCAAGCTTAAATTGCTGCAGGTGAGGGTAACTAGAAAACGCCTAGGAAGCAATAACCGGAAGAAGGCACAAGCCAAAGTATCAAGGTTGCATGAAAGGATTAAAGACACACGCAAGCAATACCACTGGAAAATAGCCCATAATCTCTGTGATTTGGCAGGAATGGTATTTGCAGAAGACTTGAATCTCAAAGCACTAGCTAAAGGCATCTTAGCCAAGCACTGCCTAGATGCTGGCTGGGGGCAATTCCTGCAAATACTAGAGCAGTGCTGTTTCAAGCGTGGGGTCTATTTCCAAAAGGTAGACAGTAAAAAAACATCTCAAATATGCCCCAACTGTCTAACCGAGACTGGAAAGAAAACTCTGGCAGAAAGAACACATCATTGCAACCATTGCGGCTACACCACGGATAGAGATGTGGCAGCCGCTCAAGTAGTCGCTATACGCGGACTTGCAGCCGTGGGACACACGGTTAAGATGCTTAGTGAGGGTAAATTCGTTGGAATCCCGGCGACCTAAGAATCCCCGTCGCTCTACTCGCGGGGAGTGTCAAATGCCTAGCTTCATCGGGCTATTAGTCCGTAGGACTTAATGCCAGGATACACGGACTCCCTCCAAGTTAGATTAATAGGCTCATTTGCAAAGCATGGTCGAAGAGCATTGCCTATTAATTTAAAAATCGATATTTGTGGTTTATTAGACATCTCCAATAATTATGCTATAACCCTTATACTGCCGTTCCCAAATCGAGGTTTCTGGAGATGTCTATTCAATAAATCTTCTACAACTAAAGACTGCAACATTACAATTTTCAACAATTGGCAAAGCTAGTGGTAATCGCTGTACCGCCGATTGAGATACAAGAATAGTTTGGCAAATTAAAATACGAGATTCAAAAAATTATCAAAGTGTGCTAAAATTTGTGCTATTAAGAATTAATAGCGTGACCCCAATAGTTATTTAGTCATTTAGTTATTGCTAAATATCTCCACAAAACTATTAGGATTGCAGCAATTTTACAGACAAGTTGAGTACACTAGCCTAAGTACAAATACAGGCAAGAGTCTTTCCTTGAGATTAATGCTAAACTTCGTTCAAGAAAAAAGTTTAGGTTCTTTAGGCTTGTCTACCAAAATCTCATCAATAAGACCACTAGGAGCAGTATTTGTCTTCTCTCTATTGCTAGGAGCTTGTAGTCCAACTAACAATTCTCCTACTGCTCAATCTCAACAAAAAACTGCAGATTTGATCATCTCAGCTGCTAATAGTATTGTTGACCCGATCCGGGAAATTGAGGAGCTCTACGAACAACAGAAACCTGAGGTTAACGTTATTCTGAATTTAGCCAATTCCGGTGCCTTACAGCAGCAGATTGAGCAAGGCGCTCCTGCTGATGTCTTTATTTCTTCAGCAGCGGATAAGATGGATCGGCTAGAGAGTAAACAACTGTTGCTCTCAGGAAGCCGTAAGAATTTGCTTCAGAATAAAGTAGCATTAATTGTAGCAAGTGATAGCAGTGTGTCTAGCTTCCAGGATTTAACTGACGATGAAGTTGAGCGTATCTCTATTGGGGAGCCAACCTCTTCACCTATTGGAAGCTATAGTGTTGAAGTTTTTAAATCGCAGAAAATTAATGAACAAATAAAGCCCAAACTTGTATTTGGAAAACATTCCCGACAGGTACTTGAATACGTCAGGAATGGTAGTGCTGATGCTGGGGTTACTTTTACTACAGATGTAAAGCCTAAAAATCAGCAAATCAAAATTGCTGCTGTTGCTGAGTCATCTGATCACTCCCAGATATTTTACCCGACTGCTGTGATTAAGTCTAGCGAGAACCAGGAAGCGGCACAAGAATTTATCGACTTTCTTTTTACCAAAGAAGCTGGTGGTGTTTTCACTAAATACGGTTTCATTCATCTCGGAGAAAACTAGTCACTAGCAAAGGTTGCAAGTAAATGCTCTTTCCTAATCTTCTACCATTGTGGTTATCATTAAAAACCACATTCACAGCTACTTTAATTGCCTTTAGTATCGGAACTGTAGTAGCTCATTCAATGGCTAATTACCGGGGTAAGGGAAAAGAAGTCATTGATGGTCTCCTCACCCTACCTTTGGTACTACCACCCACTGTATTGGGTTTTTTATTACTAGTAGTCTTCGGCAAAAATAGTCCTGTAGGTCAATTGCTGTCAGTGTTTAATATTGAGATTATTTTCTCTTGGTCAGCTACAGTTATTGCTTCTACAGTCGTGGCTTTTCCTTTAATGTACAAAACAGCCAAGACTAGTTTTGAGCAAGTTGATCAAAATTTGCTCAGCGCTGCCCGCACACTTGGGGCAACGGAAACTACTATTTTTTGGCGTATCACTATTCCTTTGGTGTGGCAAGGTATTCTTGCTGGCACTATTCTCGCTTTTGCTCGTGCTCTTGGGGAGTTTGGAGCTACTTTAATGCTAGCTGGCAATATTCCTGGTAAGACTCAGACTATTCCTCTAGCTATTTTTGTCGCCGTCGAAGGCGGTAATATGACAGAAGCTATACTTTGGGTCTTAATTATTATTGCTACTTCCTTAAGTGTAGTTATCAGTCTCAATTACTTATCCTCACCCAATTCCATCAAGACTAAAACTAGAGGGAATTTTCAGCTTTGGAATAGGTTGATTTCAGCAGTTGAAACTTTGATAAGAAAGCTATCTCTCAGAAAAAGTAGAGCTGCCAGACAAAATTTTCCAACTGAACCAGAGCAATTATTACCGTCTCTGGAAATGAGTATTCTCAAGCGCAGACTTGGATTCACCCTAGAGGTAGACTTCACTGCCTCTGATAAACCTTTAGGATTGCTAGGGGGTTCTGGTTCTGGTAAAAGTACTACTATGTGCTGTCTTGCTGGTCTAGAAACTCCTTCTTCTGGCCGCATTGTTCTCAATGGCAAAACTCTGTTTGATTCTCAACAGGGCATTAACGTACCGACACGCTTGCGCCGGGTAGGCTTCGTATTTCAAGACTACGCTCTCTTTCCTCATCTGAATGTAGTTGACAATATTGCTTTTGGCTTACGTTATGGCCTAGGTAATTCCGAAAGATACTCTAGTGAAGCCATTAAAGAGCGTATCAAATACCTGGTTAACTCTAAGCAACTTCAAGGCTTAGAAAAACGCTATCCATACCAGCTTTCTGGTGGGCAGCAGCAAAGGGTGGCATTGGCTAGGGCATTGGCAACAAAGCCAGAAGCACTGCTTCTAGATGAACCGCTTTCTGCACTTGATCCTTACTTACGTGAACAGGTGGAAAAACAACTTGTTAAAGGTATCTCCACTTATCAAGGTGTGACTCTATTTGTTTCCCATAATCTAGACGAAGCCTATCGTGTCTGCGAGAATTTACTCATTCTGGAGAAGGGAAGAGTAATTGCTTATGACCACAAAACCAGAATTTTCTCTTGTCCTAACACAGTTGGCGTGGCTCAAATGACCCAGTGTCAAAATCTTTCGACTGCTTCCATGGTTTCGCCAACAGAAGTAGAAGCGATTGAGTGGGATTGCACTTTAAAAGTTATAGAAGCTCCTCCTCAAGATTTTGCCTATGTCGGCATTAGGGCTCATGACTTAGCCTTTGTAAGTGATAATTCTCAGGAAAATACTTTTCCTGTTTGGCTAGCTCATGCTGTTGAAACTCCTCATCAGATTACCCTCTATGTGAAAATCAATAGTTCTCCAAAAGACACAAATGATTGGCATCTAAAAGCTCAACTAATGAGAAGGCAATGGCATTTAATTAAAGGCAGACAATCGCCTTGGTGGCTGCATATTAATCCCTCCCACCTTTTACTGATAAATTCTTAGTTGACACTCTCACCCCATGCTGAGAACTTGGGAGATCCTGGTGCATCTACTTATTCTTAAGGCTAAAATAATTGAACTGGATCTAATCTAATTTATAATCCATAGTAATAAAAATTAAATAAAGAGCAATAAATTTTATGGTTATTACTTATTACTTATTACTTATTACTTATTACTTATTACTTAAAGTTAGATTATTTTTCCTATTTTATCTTACCTATCCTTAATAACAGTTTCATTAGTCTGTGCCTGAGTATCATTGGTGTCCCAATCATCAGTATCTGAGCCATTCCCTTTGAATTGAGTGCTATTATCCTCTCCAAACTGTCCTTGAATCAGTGCCATTGCCATTTTAAGTGCATAGAGACGGTTGGCAACTCGATTCTTTGGTGGTAATAGATTCAGAACCTTTAAGCGCCGCAGCCTTGCTTTCACCTTACCAGAGGCACCAACAAGAAACACTTGGCGGCGTTTCTCACAAGCATCCTTGACCATATTCTCAATTGCCAAAGAAGTAGTTACTCCCAACATCGGCACGTCGCCGAAATCTAGGATTAGGACATCATAGTTTTCTACAATTGACATCCGCTGGGAAATTGTCTTGGCAGCACCAAAACTCATTGGTCCCCCCAGTCTAAATAACAGAATACGACCATTAGCCTGCTTGAGAAGTAATTTTTCTTCGTGGCTCAAAGACGTTTCATCACTGGGAGTAGTGATGACCTTCATTTTGTCACTCTGGATTTCACTCAGGCGCTTGACTGTCAGTAAGTTAGCCACGAATACCCCAACCGCCACCGCAGTAATCAGATCTACAAAGACGGTTAGTAGTAGCACTGCATACATCAATCCGGTAGCTTTGAGAGATATGCGGTGGGCTCGTGTGATGAAGCTCCAGTCGATAATGTCAATCCCCACTTTAATTAAGATACCTGCTAGAACTGTATGGGGAATACTCTCAGTTAAGCCTCCAGCCCACAAAACGATGCTCAGTAAAACTAGGGCATGGACAATCCCAGACAGAGCAGTTTTACCGCCAGCATAGACATTGATGACTGTTCTCATGGTGGCACCAGCACCAGGTAAGCCGCCAAACAAACCAGAAATTAGGTTCCCAATGCCTTGACCAATTAATTCGCGATCGGAATCGTGCTGTGTTCTGGTAATATTATCGGCAACCAGTGAAGTTAGTAAAGAGTCAATGGAGCCTAAGGTTGCTAGCATCAAACCATAGCCAACTATATCCTTGAGCTGAGCAAAATCAAATACCGGCAAATGCAGTTTCGGCAAACCAATTGGTATTTCTCCAATACGCGCAATTTCGTTCCCCGGCAGTAAGTAAACTGAAATCGCAGTACAGACGATCAAGGCTAGCAGTGGTGCTGGTAGAATCCGATTAAGCTTGGGTGGTGAACCAAAAACTATTGCTAGTGTCAGGAGCCCTAAAGCCGTTGCTGCTGGGTTAGGAGTCATCAAAAAGCTGGGTAATTTACTTAGTGATTCCACCACACTGCCAGAAGCATCGTGTCCTAGCAAAGGAGCAATCTCGATGATGATAATGATCACACCAACACCTGACATAAAGCCAGAGATCACGGTGTAGGGCATCAGGGTAATGTATTTACCTAGACGCAGTATGCCAAAGAGGATCTGAAATAGCCCACCCAGCATGACAACTGTAAAAACAATTGCCAAACCAGTATCCGAGTTTTTATCAGTTAGGGCGGTAAAGACGGTTGCCATTACCACAGTCATCGGACCTGTCGGACCGGAAATCTGTGAGGGAGTCCCACCACACAATGCTGCAAAAAAACCGACAAAAATGGCACCGTAAAGACCGTTAATTGCTCCGGCACCGGAGGAGACACCAAAAGCCAGCGCTAGAGGCAAGGCGACAATGGCAGCAGTTAGCCCGCCAAAAATATCGCCGCGCAAGTTCCTAAAATGTAGACGGTTAACAAGTTGCATGAGAAGTTCATTAAAGATACAAATTGACTTGTCATTCGCTGTCAGAGAAATCGTTCTAAATTTAAGAAAGTTACCAACCTTTCTATATTTATTGATTAGTGTGATCCCTTGACACTCAAAGTCAATTAATAATATTGAGCTTGCTGAAGATTAGGTTGAGCGCTGATTTTATCAGTTTAAAGTTTGAGAAACTCAGCCAATATCTAGGCTGAAAATGGTCAGCAGAGTATGGCGTGGGTAATTTCGGTAAACGTCAAAATTCTTGTTACTGACTATGCCTTTGCCATGATCTCACTCCATCTCACCTTATAAGAAATGCCTATGGATCTCAAGACAAACTTCTATGGATAATCTTTATACCATAAAAATTGTCTTTTGTAACAAAAATTTTGATAAAGGGCTTGCTGATTGCTGAGACTTAACCTTGTTCCCACTCAAACTCGGCTTGCTAGAGATTATAAGTATATATAACCAGTCTATTTAATTTGTGAAGATATTGGTGAAAGGAGGGAATAGGGGGATTTCAGATTTTATTTAGATTCGCTATAATTATAACTTTGATCTTCTGATCGTATAAATTGTAGATAAGGGGGAATGCTTGCTCTTCAGTTCTGAATACACTGCTTTCTTTTCTACCCTGTTCCCCTAGACCAAGGCTTCGCCAGACTTAAATCTAACCAGTAACCCATGGAAACCAACTTCTGCCAGAGCAATTCCGGCAAGTACTTACAGATTAAACATCATCCTAGCTGTAGTAATTCCCCACCTTCCCAGTTGCTAGTTTGTAGTTGTTAGTTTCTAGACTTAATACAAGCCCATAACTAACAGCCAAAAACTAAATGGAGGTCGATATAATGCATTCATATAGAAGTGGGATTGCTTCCCAAAGACCTTGGCGAGGGCAAGAGCGCCGCAGTCAAGATGCTTTAGGCTTGGTCTGTACCCTCAGTTTTCCAGTGATTGTGAGTACGGCTGATGCTATGCTCAAAGCAGCTAGCGTTACCCTTGTCGGTTACGAAAAAACTGGTAGTGGTCAGTGTACCGCGATTGTAAGGGGTACTATTGCCGAAGTTCGGATTGCTGTTCAAGCTGGTGTTGAACACGCTCAGCAAGAAGGTCGTTTACACTCCTCTACGGTACTACCCAGACCATTTCCTAACTTGGAAGTGGTATTTCCCATCGGTTCTAAACTATTAGAGCAGCTCTCGGGGTACAATCACGGTCGCATCAGTAATCAAGCCTTGGGTCTTTTGGAAACAAGGGGATTTCCTGCTATGGTGGGGGCAGCAGATGCTATGCTCAAGGCTGCCGATGTCCAACTCAGTGCCTACGAAACCATTGGAGATGGTTTATGTACTGCTATTATCCGGGGTGCTGTAGCCAATGTGGCTATGGCTTTACAGGTTGGGATCGCTGAAGCCCAAAGGATTGGTGAGATAATTGCTGTCACAGTTATACCTCGCCCTCTAGAAGATTTAGAGAAATCTCTGCCAGTGGCACAGTGCCTAATTGAGGCAGAACCTCAACCACTAGTGTTACCAATTAAGGTGAAAGAAGAAGTCAAGGAACTAGTAGAATTACCAGATTTAGGAAAGCTTCCAATGAGTACAAAAGACTCATAAAAACTTCGTAACTATGACTGGGTAATTTGTCGTTTTTTACAGCAATAATCAATGCTTTTGAGTATTTTATCTCCAGAATTTAATGTAGTTTCTCTATGGGAGTTAAAAAAATAAATTAAACTTTATAAAAAGATAATAAGTAATATAGTAATTTAAATCTCATTGAGATTAGCTCTAGTATCACTGATTTACCTGAATCAATATCCACCAATTAAAAACACCTTACAAGGGAATGCTTATAAAAAAAGCGCTGCACAAAATCTAGAGGTATGGACTGCTGTTTCCCTGATAAGGAAACTAACAGATTATTTTCCTAACACTGAACTAGTTCTTGTGCAACGCTAGAGGGAAGGAAGACTGTCTTTTGTTCCAGTTATTTGCAATAATAACTCGAAATACTCATAGATAAATGTCTTTTTACCGATGATTGGTATAGATATAATTTATATTAAACACTAAGGAGAAGTATCCTTGAAACAAGCCACTCTGCACCAGCTGAGGGTATTTGAAGCAGTTGCTAGGCACAATAGCTTTACGCGAGCAGCAGAGGAGCTGTTTCTCACCCAACCAACTGTCTCTATGCAGGTAAAGCAACTGACCAAAGCTGTGGGCATGCCTCTATTTGACCAAGTTGGCAAGCGTATCTATCTAACGCAAGCTGGTGAGGAATTGGTCAAAACCTGTCGTCAAATTTTTGAACATTTAGACCAATTTGAGATGACTGTAGCAGATATCAAAGGTCTGAAACAGGGTCGGTTGCGTCTGGCAGTAATTACCACAGCAAAATATTTTGTTCCCCGTTTATTAGGTCCTTTTTGCAAACGTTATCCAGGAATTGATATTTCCCTACAAGTCACCAATCACGAAGGTATAATCTCTCGCCTAAATGACAATGTGGACGACATATATATTATGAGCCAACTACCGGAGAATGTGGAAGTTGACACTCAGCCAGTGCTAGAAAACCCTTTAGTAGTATTGGCACCAATTGATCATCCTCTAGCACCCGAAAAAAATATCCCACTTGAACGTCTTGCTACCGAGCATTTTATTATGAGGGAGCCTGGATCAGGAACACGCAAAGCAGTGCAGGATCTGTTTGATGAGCATAAGATTGCCTTGAAAGTAAGGCTGGATTTGGGTAGTAATGAAGCGATTAAACAGGCAATTGCTGGCGGTTTGGGAATTTCCATAT
Source organism: Symploca sp. SIO3C6 (assembly GCA_010692425.1). Lineage (GTDB taxonomy): Bacteria > Cyanobacteriota > Cyanobacteriia > Cyanobacteriales > Coleofasciculaceae > SIO3C6. Next base: position 59,167 of record JAAHHJ010000022.1, read on the forward strand.
TATCGGTACACACCTTAGCTCTAGACACTCCTAACTCTCAGTTGGCAATTCTAGACGTGGAAAAGTTTCCCATTGAGCGCTATTGGTATGCAGTTTACCCCAAAGGAAAGCAACTATCTGTGGTTGCTCAAACTTTTCTAGAGTATCTATTAACTGAAGGCAAGCAAGTTGCACACAAAACAGTAGGAGCAAGATTGTCTGGTTTTGTAAATTACCAAGATGAGATTTCTTGAGTGAGTTGACAACAGCAGCAAGATTGAATAAAGAATACAGGAGTGCTTCCTCAAGGAGGCACTCTTTTAACTCTTTACTTGGTTAGGGCAAAAGGGATTGTTGAATTTCCCTTTTATCCTTGAGCAAACTTTTCAAAAGGTACTTTGGCAAGATTTCTCTTGACTGAGAGTAATAACATACTCCAAATTTGACGGCAATTGCCAATTGCCAGGGAGTATAGATAGAAAAAACACACCCAGAGCTAATGCGCCTCAAGCTTGATCAAGTTTAAACCCCAATCATCTTAAATTGATTTTTATCATAAATTATGATACCTTGATTTTTGCTAAAAAAATTTTTACTCAAATGATGCTATCCTACAAAATATTTGTGTCTGTCTGCCAGTTATGAGTAATTAAAAAAGGTGGATTTTAAAGGCTTAACTGTTTCTACTTTTACTCTGAGTACTGCTAGCTCACATTACACAAAACAGGAATAACTGGGTCTTTGTAGCTCTGTGTGATCAGTTGTGGGGATATATTGTTCATATTTCCTCTAATCAATCACCTCCGAAGAATATAACTTAGAATTTTTTTGATTTTGAGGATTTTTTAGGAAGACTGTAAGCAATGGAAAATATTTGGATTACAATTCAGAATTGGTTCCCGGCGATTAAAGAGAATCCCTTTACTTTTGATATACCGCTCACAAAAATCATTCTAGTCGCCATAGTCCTCACGCTCACACAGGCTTTGAGGAAGTATTTTGCGGCATTTATAGTCAATGGTATCGAGCGCTTGACTAGCAAAACGGAGACTACGCTAGATGATGAGCTGATCAAGGTTCTGAAGCCATCATTAAGCTTGCTAACACTCCTAGGTGGAATCTGGCTAGTACAGGTGATTCTGGCAGAGGAACTTGGCCCCCAAATAAGCGCAGCAATCATCAAATTTCTCAATCTGATCGCCATCGTCATTGTTGCCTTTGTCATTTACCGTGCTTCTTCAATCTTAGGGCAGCTACTTGCTAACTCGGTGCTACGGACTGACACTGATCTCGATGATATACTCAGACCCTTTGTACCCAGGATTTTTCAGACAATAGCCATTGTGGTGATTATTCTTAAGGGCTGTGAGATATTTTTGGGTCAATCTGCAGCTGCACTGGTAGGTGTGCTCGGTGGTGCAGGCATCACCTTAGGTTTGCTATTTAAAGACATTGTCTATGACTGGTTTTGCACAGTCGTTATCTATTCAGATGGTCTTTTCCGAGAAGGTGACTGGTTGATGATACCTGGATTAAGCGGCTTTACTCAGGTTATCAGGATAGGCTTTAGAAGTACAACTCTGCGGTTAGTTCAGTGGGGTTCCATTGTCAAACTTCCCAATTCTAAAATGATCGATGGCAGTGTTGAAAATTGGTCACAACATGATGGTGAAGACCGACTGATGTGGGGTTTGAATTTGACTCTAAAAATCGACGGGATTTCGGGGCAAAAGACTGCCAAAATTTGTGCCTCTCTTAGAGAAATTTGCAAATCTCTTGAGGGAGTTGTTCCGGAAAAAGTCATTGTTAGGTTTCAAAAACTTGAAGATAATGCCCGCGTGATTTTGATTACAGTATTGGTTGATCAACTAGGTTTATACTCGACTGTCGAAGAGCAACTCAATGTAGCAATCTTGGAACTATTGGAACAAGAAGGAATTGATAGCCTATCTGTGAAACTGCAAACAGAACCACAGAAATATAGTCAATTGATGAAGGACACACAATACGCTAACAATTAAGTAAAGTGTTTCTGGTTGATGGTTAATGGTTCATCGTTCATTGTTGATAGCAAGGTTAACAGTGAACTATCAACAGAAGTCATTCAATAAAAAACCCCCAGCGCAAGGCGTTGAGGGCGGTCATCTAGGGTGCATCTACTATTTCTTCTTCCGGCATAGCTGTTATCCCCTCCGGATAAATTACTAGAAAGCCCTAAGACAATACCCCTGCCTCCCATCAGCTATTATGCTGGTATGCTGGTGGCACTGCCCCCATAGCCCTCTGGGCATCCTTAGGCAAGTCAATCACAAACCTGGGCAAGTTTATAAATATTGTACAAATTACTGTTTAATTAAAGACGCGGGGACACTCCAGACAAATGGGATGGGGATTTAACCCCAACCTATTTTATGCATCGCAAGTGACGGTGGGGTATTTGACCCATACTATAGCGCTACGCGCAAGGCTCCAGGGCAGAAGGCTCCAAGGCAGAAGGGGTGAATTTGACAAAGTTTTAGCGATTTAGCTTGTCCTAACCTTAATACGTACTGCTATTTTTTCGATAAAAAGGCATCCATATTGGCTACTATGGATGCCTGGATTTCTCTCTAGATGTAGACCAGAATACAGTGTTTGATAGTAACAAGCGACTAACGTCGGATCGGAAGACTTGAACTGATTGTAATGTTAAATAAGATTCACTCAACTCAACACTTTGATTGTGCTTGTTTTAAAAAAAAAATACTAGTGAAGATAGAAAAGTTAAGATCTTTTTTATTCAACTGAGTTAACGAGGAAGGAGCTGGGAGTTGGGATTTGGAAAAGATTTAGGAAAAAGCAATTACCCAAATCTTTGTCTGTGTTCAAAAGGATTGGGTTCACATCCCAGCTCCGAAGCAGCATTAATCAGTAAGTCATTTTAACGCCAGGAGAGGTCAAGCTCAGAGCAATCATCTTTCACTTTACAATTGGAATCGTGAAGTGAAAGCAACTACCTTGCTTTTTCCCAGCTGAAGTAGCCCAGATTTTCCCGCCCATGCCTTGAATAATTTGGCGACAAATAGCTAAGCCAATACCAGTGCCGCCAGCAGTGCGTTGTAGTGCATTTTCCTCTTGATAAAAATAGTTAAATATTGCTTCTAGTTGGCTGGGGGCAATGCCCCGACCAGTATCAGCTACAATCACTTCTAGCATTGGAGGAGGTACGCTTGCTTGAATTGCATCAACTTCAAAATTGTGCAGCAGAGCTTGAATCTTCACTTCACCACTAGCTGCTGTGAACTTGCAGGCATTATCTATGAGTTTGCTTAAAACCTCTACAAGCTTGTCTCCATCGGCTTTAATTGGAGGCAGTTGAGGAGGCAGCTCAACTTTAATTTGGGGTAATTGTTCTTGCTCAGGCTTATTTTTCAAACCACTGAGGACTAAATCTAGGGCTTGCTGGAGATCAAGAGATTCTGGGCGATTGTATACCTGCCCGTGTTCTAATCGAGAGAGGGTGAGGAAATCTTGAATCAGTTGGCGCAGGCGCTCAACGTCATTAAGAGCAATCTCTAGCATTACCTGCCGATACTGTGATTCCATCATCGGTTCACTAGCTAAACTCTCTAAACAAATCTGGATTGTAGACAAAGGAGTCCGCAATTCATGACCGACAATAGCAATAAGGTTACTCCTAGTGTGTTCTAAGATTGCTAACTGGCGATTGAGTACTGCTATATCTTGATCTCTTTGGGCTTGAGTCAAAGCTTCCCTGGCTTGAGTGGTGATGGCTTCGACGCTAGACAATTGAACTTCTCGCCAGAGATAGGGTTTGGGTTCCCCTTGATGTAGCTCCAGCATCCTCAACAAAGCTTCTTCGAGGACTAAATCTAGAGCTTGTTGGAGTTCAAGAGATTCTCGACGATGATACACCTGCCCTTGTTCTAACTTGGAGAGAGTAAGCAAATCTTGAAGTAGTTGGTAAAGGCGCTGTGCATCCCTTAAGGCAATATCTAGCATTAGTTGCCGAAACCTGGGGAGTACTTCCCCTTCATTAGCTAGACTTTCCAAACTAACTTGGATTGTAGAAAGGGGAGTCCAAAGTTCATGGGCAACAGTGGCAATGAGGTTACTTTGGGCGTTTTTTAGTAATTGTAACTGGCGATTGAGTGCTGCCAGTTGTTTGGCGGTGGGATGGGTATCGGCGGTGAGGCTCATTTTTTGGCTCTGGCACTCAATCACTAGAGTTATCCTCTGCTTCAAAAGCTCGCTCCCGAGCAAGTGTAACAATTTGTTAACTAATGTAACAGAAATGTTGCACAATATAAAGACTACTTCGTCAGTAGCTAGCGATGGCTGCTGTTGTCGAAGAGTTCCAAAACGCTAAATATATTGATTGACAGCTAAACTCAGGAAATGAGCCAAGATGTAATTGTCATTGGTAGTGGTATCGGTGGGTTAACTGCTGCTGCCCTGCTCGCTCGTTACGGAAAGCGAGTGCTAGTATGCGAAAGCCACACGATTGCCGGTGGTGCAGCTCATAGTTTTTCCCGTCGGGGTTTTAAGTTTGATTCTGGTCCTTCCTTTTACTGCGGTTTAGGCAAGAGTCGCCCTAGCCTTAATCCCTTGCGACAAGTGCTAGATGTCCTGGGTGAATCTCTAGCAACTGTTCCCTATGATCCTCTGGGGCATTACCATTTTCCGGAAGGAATTTTTGCAGTTTATAGCGATGCCCAGCGCTATCGGGAGGCAGTTGCTCAAATTACTCCCCAAGGAGCAAAGGAACTAGCTAGATTTGAACAGCGCCTGTTGCTACTCTACGAAGCCTTAAAGGAGATCCCGACAATTACCCTAAGAGCAGATTGGCAGCTAATTCCTATCCTCATTGGAGGTTATTTGCCTTCGCTGTTAAAAATGCTGCCTCAACTGGGTGTTATTCAGGGTTCAGTTGGTGCAATTATGAACCAAGAAGTGCGTGACCCTTGGGTAAGGCGACTGATTGATTTAGAGTGCTTTCTGCTGTCTGGAATGAAGGCAGAGGGTACCATTGCCCCCGAGGTAGCGTTTATGCTGGGGGAGCGCTCTCGGGCTGGTGTTGAGTATCCAGTAGGGGGCAGTGGTGCAATTGTTGATGCCTTGGTGCGCGGTTTGAGAGGCTGGGGAGGGCAGTTGCGGCTCAATGCCCATGTTGAGCAAATTCTGGTGGAATCGGGTAAAGCTGTTGGTGTGCGCTTGAGGAATGGGGAAATTATTAAAGCAGCAGTGGTTATTTCTAATGCTACAGTCTGGGATAGTTTTGTGGGGACAAATGAAAACCCTCCCCTACTGCGTTCTCAAGATTTACCCCAGTCGTATCGAAAATCAGCTTTAGAGACACCAGCAGTTGAGAGTTTTATGCATCTCCATCTGGGGATTAGAGCTCAAGGATTAGAAAGGTTGACAGGGCATCATGTGGTAGTTCAAAATCCCAACCGAGATCTTACTGAGCCTGGTAATACCTGCATGATTTCTATTCCCTCAGTGTGGGATGCTACTCTGGCTCCAGAAGGGCATCACGTGGTTCATGCCTATACTTTGGAACCCTATGAAGGTTGGCACAGGGATCAAAGTTATCAGCAAAAGAAAAAAGTGCGATCGCAACCTTTATTATCGGCTCTAGAAAGGGTAATTCCAGATCTTAGGGAGCGCATAGTCATTGAACTAATTGGCACACCCTTGACTCATGCTCATTACCTGCGTCGCTATCGTGGAACTTATGGTCCTGCCATCGCTGCTGGTAAGGGGATGTTTCCTGGTACACAAACGCCGATTTCTGGTTTGTATCGGGTGGGTGATAGCACAATGCCCGGAATTGGAGTTCCTGCAGTTGCTGCTTCTGGGATTCTGTGTGCAAATACTTTAGTTTCCCCTCGACAGACGGCAGAGTTATTGGCACATTTTGGGTAAGGTTTTGGCTGGCAAAAGCCCGAAATTTCCTCTTCCGTGATTACGCCAACTCACGCTAAGTACCTGCGACATTGATCAAGTTTGCTGGTTGAGGCAGGGTATAGGGTGTAGGGTGTGGGGTAACTTTGACGGATTTCATAATTTTTTACATAGAGCCATTTATTTATGTCCGACTACTTAATATCCAAATTAATAACAAAAGAAATGCGCCACGGATAGGTTTTATCACCCTACCCGCGACGACTTACTGCTTCCATGCACAAAACCATGAAAGGAGCTAGATGTTTATGGTAAAAAATGTCTAAAATCACCACTATGTAAGCATTCCAGAAGATTAGAGTTTACTGGAGTTTGCTTTAGGTTAACTAGTGCAGGTATTAGAGTCCTTTTTAGGAAAACCAACTCTCTACATTAATACAATCAAAGGCATTGAGTATTTTGGTAAAGATGATAACTATGTCAGCAAGTACCGCAGTCCAGTCGGTTGACATTATGATGTGAAAATCAATACCAATAGTTCTTTCTATAGAGTCACACCTGTACTCTGTGTTGAAGAATCAATGATTTTGAGCAACTGAGAAATATCAGAGCCTTGTTGGCATTTGGTTGTTTAGAGAGAGCAACCAGATAATGCTAATTAAGCTTTTGCCTTGGATTTATTCTGCTTCTTGGAATACTCTTTTTTGAATATTGCTCCAAATCCTAAAGCTACAGCTGAACCAAGGAAGGTCAGAGGCTCCGGTACTGCAGGAGGGTTAACAGGGGGATTGCTCTGAAACCAGTCACTAAATCCACCGCTACCTCCAATGCTTTGGACATGCATAGCAATTGACAAATCATCGCTGGCGAAACCATCTTCGACATCTGTAAAACTAAAGCCACTGTTGAGGTCAAATTTAATCGCTAGAGATTCACCGACATCGATACCGTTTTTATTAAAACCTTTTGGTGAATCAGCATCTGCTGCAAATCCGGAATTCCACTTGATACCGCCACCGGGATTCTTAGGACTAGCACCATCAGAAAATTTAACACCACTGGAATTAACAATGGAATCGAAGCTAAATACATCGGAAAAATTACTACCTTTTCCGAAGTAAACAGCGGTAATGGAAGCAGGATCTACACTACCAGTATTATTAAACTTAAATTCAACCTGTCCACTTCCAATATCATTAACATCTACTGTTAATTGAGGAGCAACATTGACTGCACCATTATTACTAGTATTTGTCATGTTAAGGTTGAAGGCTTGTGCTGGCATTCCTGTTACTGCAAGGGTAACACCACCAGCTGTGAGAATAGAAGACAAAGAAGAAATTAGTTTCATGTGAATAGTCATCAAAAACCTGAATATTCTTAAGTTACCATTGCTATTTCTATACATGCCATAGAAATCATTCATCTTCACTCAATCTTTAATTATTGTTTAGGAGTAAAATATCATTACTGCTATAAAAACAATCTTTTTTTTGTTTGCAATTAACGTTAAAAAGCTTGTTTCAGTTTCAAAAATTTACTAGTTTTTGAAAGATTTTAATTTAATCCTTTTTGAAAAAAATTGATTATTTACTCAACTTTTTAACTGGAGTTCCTAATTTAAAATGGTTACAACTCTTTTAATTACTTAGAATTCTCTTCTGTTATAACTGACAATCTTCTATATCAAAGTTTATACTCTCATGAAATATATTGTTTTGATGAAGATTGCTAAAAATACTGGCAAGTAAGTATCAAAACTGTTAAGATTCGAAATACTATTAATTGTAGATTTATTTTGTGTTTTAAAAATAGACCACTTTAGACTAATATTTTTTGTATTTAAAGAAAAATATTTAAACTGAATTTACACAAAAAAGTTTAATTTCAGAAAATGCAAGTTAGTGTATTTTTTTAAGTTCAACAAAATTTTTGTCTTGTACTCTTTTAGGGGATAAAGTGTCAAACCTAGTATGATTAATTCAATTAATTTATTAGCTAATCATAAATTAACCAACACAATGTATTTATATCTTGATGTTCAAGCCACAATCATTAATCTTCAATAAGCTACAAACCTGAGCAGTTGTTGGTACTAGAATTATCCTGAGATTAGGGGTGATGGAAACTAAATCCGTTCAGGCGGTCATTATCAACTGTAGTTTTGAACAAAGTTAATTCTTGGCGAGCAACCTCATGAAAGCCACTTTTATACCCACCAGCAAACACTTAACAATACCATCTTTCTGGCTCCTAGCCATCGCCGTCGGTTTAATCGCCATTCACCAGACTCTCACCTGGAGAGGTGAGAGTAATAGCTTAGCGGGAAATAGTATCCTATTTTGGATGGCTATCTCTTCAATGGTGTGGGATAAACGCCACAGTTTAAATTTAGAAAGTAGAGTTTTTCCTAGCTTTCTCGGAGCTTCAATCATTGCTTTAATACTCCTCAAAAGTTCCTTTCACTCAGCTCATGACATCTTCCTCAATATCTCACCTTTACTCTCTGCCTTTGCTGTGGCTTTACTTGCCTCTGGTTTCAAAGGATTAAAGCAATACTGGCAGGAATTAACTATACTGGTTTTTCTGATCCCACCCCCCTCATTACTGGCTCATTTCATTAATCTGTCTGTACCCACAGCTAAATTTTCCGAATTTCTGTTGTGGTACTCAGGTTGGGAAGTATTTAGAGATGGAATTCTTTTGTATGTACCTAATGGTGTTGTTAAAGTAGCTTCCGGCTGTTCTGGTACAGAAAATATGTCTCATTTATTAGGACTAGCAGTTATTTTTTTAATGATGTTTTCTAGCAATCGATTCCAAAAAATTATAGTACCGCTGGTTGCTCTTGCTCTCGCTTTTCTCGTCAATGGTGTGCGAGTAGCAATCTTGGCAGTTTTATCTTCCTTTCCCACTGAAGAAGCATTTAATTACTGGCATCACGGAAATGGTTCAGGTATATTTCCCATGATTACTGTAGTGCTATTTGGTTTATTCTGCTGGTTGTTACTACAACAACAGCAAGCAAAAGTTGAAAGGCAGTCCCGATGAAAAAATTTTTTCATCATCAAGCATTAAAGAGGGTTATTTCCCCTACACCCTACACCCCACAACCTAAACCCTCTTTCAAGTCAGAGGGAGACTTCGCCACAGATGGATACAGGAAGACACCAGAATGTGAGGAGTTTGTATACACCAATCTCCCCATCCTCTAAGATGTCTACTAAAGAAAAAAGGATGATTGGAAACTTGAGAAGATGATGCTCTTCAAAAGATTAAGAATTCCATTTTTGACAATAACCTGTAGTGGGGTTATTTTGGTTTTAGGAAAGCTAATACTCGCTCCCAATTCCAGCAGATATACAGCTAAACCCTTTGTTTTCCCCTCGGAAGTCCCCCTAGCTCAATGGCAGTCTTTACATAGTCAATCTCTGTTTACTCCAATTGTCTGGCAGCCCAACTTGATGACGAGTAGAAATTATCAATATCAACAAAATAACTTGTCCCTCGATATCGAGATGCGTTATTTAGTTCCCACTAATGGAAATGTCCAAGAACTCCTACAAATATACACTACCCTTCCAGCTTCTGCCCAAATGCGCCAGCAAGAAGAAGTAGGCTTCTATTATCTGTTAGTGGATGAGCAACAAGCTCATCTCAGTAGCTGTATTAATCCACGCGGTAAAACTACAGTGACAGAGCAACAGTTTACTGGAAATGGCAATCGTCATGATTTGCAGCTTAATCGCCTCCTACCTTGGTTAATGGGCGAAGTACAATTGCGAGACAGACGTTGTTTATGGACACATTTGTCGATTTCTGTAGAAAATACTTCACCCTCAGAGGCTTATCAAATTCTTGAGAAGGCTTGGTTTTCTTGGTATCAGTGGTGGCAGCCTCGCTTTCCGAAGTCTTGAACAAAGGAGTTATATTTATTACTTATATGTTAGCTGCCAATAGTTGTAAAACAATAAGTAATAAGTAATAAGTAATAAGTAATAAGTAATAAGTAATAAAAAATTTGAAAAATGACTCAAATAAAAAACAATACTTTAGAACAAACAGTAGATGAACTGCGGCAGTTTGGATCTAGCCTGTTGTCTTCTATTAGTCTGTTCCACTTGCTAGGATATGGTTTATTGGTATTAGCTTTATTTGATCTAATAGAAATGTTTGTCCCAACGCAGTTTACAAATTCTGTCTGGGAATTTCAGACTATTGGTGGCATGGTGGAAAGAGTACCTGTGCCTTTGATTGGCTTGGTGTTGGTATTTGGAGGGGAGTTTAATGGGCGTAGCAGATGGGAAGTACCTCTGTTAAGATTCTTGTCTTGGTTTAGTTTATTGGCTGGAATATTGTTTTTCTTACTGATTCCTTTAAGTATTGTTAATACTGTGCGAATTGAGAAACAGAATAATGTTCAAGTTACTACTCAAATTGAGCAACAGATGACACAAATCCAACAGGTTAAGGATGCTTTAGAGCAGGCAAATACCAAGACTGAAATGGAGCAGTTATTGAGCCGTCTTGATAGTCAAGGGCGCACACCAGAGATTAAAGATGATCAGAAATTGGAAGAAGTGAAAGAAAAACTCTCAGATTTTATTGTTAGTGGCGAGAGAAAGATCAAGAGTCAAGCTGAAGATACTCTTTCTTCTCAACGCTTGATTTTATTGAAGAATTCTGTGAAATGGAATTTAGGTGCTTTGGTTTCTGGGGTTTTGTTCATTAGTATTTGGCTTGGTACTAGTTGGGCGCGGCTTAGTTAATGAAAGGGTAATGATAACTTGTAGTTCATTTTTTTAAGTTATGTTATCTTGCGATGTTAATTCATTTTCCTCAAATAATTCTAACAAACCTACTGTACCCACGAAAAAAGTATAAGCACCATATTGAATTGGAATTTGTCTTGTTGATGATGCATAAAAAGCTGCTATAATTCCCTCAATAAAGTGTATTACAACAACGAAATTTCCTACCCAAAGAATAGGATGGAGACTACTTGGTATTACTTGGTTAGTAAAAGCAGCACAAAGGTTCCATATATCCAATCCAATTGCACTGACGATAAGCACTGTAGAAATCAATTTTATAATACTAATAACCTGTTTATTAGTTTTTTTTTAAAGCATAGTTTTGCTATTACTAAAAATCAAGACGGAGGTACACAGAGACGCCTAGATGAACCAGACAAATTTGATGGAGATTTAACCCCAACTAATTTTATGCGCCCTATAGACAATGGGTTATCTGACTCAGATTAATTTCGATAAGGAGTTTGTATAGTAATTATTTATATTATTACATGTATAGCAGTACGTATTAAGGTTAGGACAAGCTAAATCGCTAAAACTTTGTCAAATTCACCCCTTCTGCCTTGGAGCCTTCTGCCCTGGAGCCTTGCGCGTAGCGCTATATCCTTCTAACTTAAGCATTAATTGTTATAATAAGTTGCTATGATAATATGAAATGTTTTATAGAAATGCACCCTTTTATCAGCTCTAGTCTAGGGCAATTTGAGGCTTACAGTGCCGAGTTAGAGCAAAACCAACTCTTTAAAGTTCAGATTAAACAAATTATCCCCGGTAAAACTTTGACACTTTTGCAGTGGGGCGAGGTTATCAAGTTGTGGCAGCAAGATAATGAATTTCGTGAACTATTCACTACAGTCTTAGCAAAAATTCCCTATCCAGCCTTTTTTTGGGAAACACCACCAATCACTCAAAATACGCTGGAACAAAAATTTGAGTTTGTAGCTATTAATAATCCTACACTAGCAAATGTGCCACCAGAACCTGATGCATTTGCTGAACATATTGGTCACAGCCTGAATACAGATTTGGTTAAAGCATTTCCAAATTTGGGAGGAGACGCCCTACTGATAGCCCCCTGCCAGAATAGTCTACAGGCAAACTATGTTCATCTCGCCAAGTTTGTGCGCTGTGCACCAAAACAACAGATTGATAAGTTCTGGAAAACTATTGGATACACTCTTGAGCAGATCTTACAAGCACGAGATCCACATCCGCTTTGGGTGAGTACCTGTGGGCTTGGTGTCTACTGGCTGCATGTGCGGATTGACTCGTTTCCCAAATATTATCAGCATACACCTTATCGAGAGGTGAGATAGGGGGATGGAGAGAAGGGGAGAGGGGGAGATGGCAGGAGTTCAAAATAAAATTTACAATCATGCTTGTGAACTCCCACACTGAATCAAAGAGTAAAGAGTTTAGCAACGCAAAAACCAAGCAATTCGCTCCACCGCCGTTTCCAAGATTTCCGGTTCCCAGACTAGGGCAAATCGTACATATCCTTCACCAGCCTTACCAAAACCGGCTCCTGGCGAAGCTGCAACGCCAGTCTGGGCAACCAACTGAGAACAGAATTCTACACAATTGTGTTCCCAAGTTTCCGGTAATTTTGCCCAGACATACATAGTTGCTGGTGGCATCGACACCTTCCAGCCAATGCGATTCAAAGCCTGCACAAAAACATCCCGCCGCTTCCGGAAAGTTGCAACCGTTGACTCTACAATATCCTGAGAACCCTGCAAAGCTGCGATCGCGCCATTGAGAATTCCCCGGTACTGATTAAAATCAATCATCGCTTTCACCTGCCGCAAAGCTGCAATCAATTGGGAATTGCCGACAGCGTAACCAATGCGGAAGCCACCCATATTGTAAGACTTGGAGAGAGAAAACAACTCAATCGAGACTTCCTTATCAGGGTCAGCTTGCAAGATGGAAGGGGCAAGGGAGCTTGGATTAAAGTTTTTTTCCTTCTGTTCTGGAAAAACTAAATCAGCATAGGGAAAATCATGAACTAAGACTAGATCATGCTGACGGCAGAAGGCAACTGCTTCCTCAAAAAAAGATAGAGGTGCCAGCGCACTGGTGGGATTATGAGGATAACTCAATACCATCATCCGCGCTTGGGTTAAAACTGGTGTTGGTATGTCCTCAAATACTGGTAGAAAATGATTTTCTGCCAGGAGGGGCATCCTGTAGATTTGACCATTGGCAAAGTAGACACCACCTGCATGGGATGGATAACCAGGATCTTGCAACAGAGCAAAATCCCCGGGATTAAGAATTGCCAGGGGCAAATGGGCAGTGCCTTCCTGAGAACCAATCAGGGGTAGTACCTCTGTTTCTGGATCCACAGGAATACCATATTTTTTGGTGTACCAGGTAGCAGCTGCTTGACGAAAAGCTTGAGTACCATGAAATAGCAAATAGCCGTGAGTGCTTTTGTCGTGCAAAGAAGCTTCGATGGTCGCAATCACGTGCTTTGATACAGGTAAGTCTGACGAACCTAATGAGAGGTCAATAATCTCTTTACCAGAGGCTCGGGCTTTTGCTTTAGCTTGATCCATATCAGCAAACACGTTGGCTTGCATTGCTTGTAAACGCTGGGCAAACTCCATGGGATTAGTCTGGGGGCTGGTTGCTAAACAAGGCTTTGAAAGGTGTGCAATTTTGTGCTGAGGCACTCTTGCCTAAGATTGTTGATCTAGATGGGGAACAAGCATTTGTTCTAGCGCCTTTTTGGTAATTGCGCCTTCATGAGACTTAGTTACCTCACCTTTGTTAAAAAGTCTTAGAGCTGGGACACCTTCCACTTTACATTTACTACGTGCATCGGGATTAGGGTCTACTTCCATCTTGATAACTTTGAGACGATCGCTGTAAGTATCAGCTACCCAATCAACAGATGGTGATACCAGTCGGCAAGGACCGCACCAAGGTGCCCAAAAGTAAACCAAAACCGGCTGTTGTGCTTCTAGCACCTCAGTTTCAAACTCGGCGTCTGTAATCCAAATCGTGCTACTCACGATATCCTCAGTTTAAACGAATATTTATACTGTCACATCAAAGATCTTGCTAGCAAGATCTTGTTATACTTCGCAACTTAACTAATTGCCGGAGTCCCTATACCTTGGAGCAGGTGGGGAGGGCTTCCTGGTACTATTGTTTAATTAAGTTATGAGTTGTAATCAAACTATGATGGCACCTGCGCTCAACCGCTACGCGGTCTGAGCGCCAGTTAGTGGTTGGCAAATGAGCAGATACTTACAAATTATCAATTTTGTTTTTCAAATCTTCCAATTCAGCGTCGATCACTGAATTAGACTGGGAAGAAGGTTTTTCTTTGGAAGGAGGCAAAGTTCCCTGTGGTTCGGGGCTACCTTCTAACTGCTTTTTCATTGCTGCCAACTCATCATCAACATCACTACCAGACTCAAGCATTTTAAACTGGCTTTCTAAATCACTGCCACCAAGCTCATGGATTGCTTGAGAACGGGCTTCCATTTCCAAGACTTTATCTTCCATCCTCTCAAAGGCACCCATCGCTGAGCCAGTACCTAATCTACCAATCGTACCTTGCAACTGCTCATTAGCCTTAGCAGCACTAACCCGAGCCTTGAGCATATCCTTCTTAGTCTTGGCTTCAGAAATTTTGCTCTCGAGGGCAATCAGGTTGCGCTTGAGGGTATCCACCTGAGTTGTCTGTTGCTTTAACTGAGTTTCCAAGGTGGCTGCAACTTCAGCATTGCTTTTTTTGCGAATGAGTGCCTCACGCGCCAAATTTTCATCTCCTTTTTGAAGTGCCAACTGGGCTCGTTGCTGCCAGTTGTTAGCTTCCGATTGGTTTTTGTTGTATTGCTGCTCAGTGCGCTTTTGAGTAGCAATTGCCTTGGCAACGGCTTGACGCAGTTGTACTAGGTCTTCTTGCATATCAAAAATTGCCTGATCCAGAATTTTTTCTGGATCTTCAGCCTTGCTGACGAGATCGTTCAAATTGGCTCTTACAACTCTGCTAAGGCGATCAAATAATCCCATTACGCGCTCTATCCTCTCGGAATGTACAAATTAGGTGTCAAACAGGCTCTACTGCCTCAATCTGCTTAGGGTGGTATTAAATCTCTAAGCAATTATGATCTTGTCCCGTCTCAAGTCTAATTCGCTTGTTGAAGTCACTCACACCCATAAAAGCCTTTGGTAAGTTGGGTTTACCCACATCAAACAAGCCTTAGAATATAGTTCGTTAGGAACTGAGGCTGCTAAAGCCCTCGACTGTAGTCACTGGTTGATAGCGCCCTAACCATTCAAGATCAAGACGTCTTTAATCCAGTTTAAAAACTTCCAGCAAATTTGTGGTAGAGGCTAACTGGTTGCAACAGAGATCTAACCTCGGATCTAACCTCTAATTGAGAGTTTACTAAAGCTGTGCCTAAATTTCTCAATTGTCGGCAGATGGTGTCTGACTCGAAGATATATTAGGGGGTTGAACACCTGGAATGAGTTTAGCTTTCATCTGCGCCAACTCAGCATCAATGTCATTTTCCCCTTCAAGTGCAGCAAATTTCTTTTCCAGTTGATCTCCACCTAGGGTATCTAATGCTTCAGACTCGGCCTCGAGCTGCATTACTTTATCTTCCATCTGCTCTAAGGCATTCATAGCACTGCCAGTACCCAGATTGCCCAGCATTTCCTGAATTTTCTGGGATGCTTGAGCAGAGCGAGCTCTGGCAATATATAAATCTTTTTTAGTCCTTGCCTCTGAGATTTTACTCTCTAGCGTCCGCATGTTTTGTTTGAGCTTAGTGACTACAGTGTTTTGCTGCTCTAACTGGACTCCCATCGCTTGGGCTATTCCCTGATAAGATTTCCGCCGTGATAGTGCTTCCCGTGCCAAGTTTTCATTTCCTTTTGAAAGTGCCAACTGAGCCTTTTTGTACCATTGCTCTGCCTGGTATTGAGCTTGAGTTGCTTGTCGCTCAGTACGTTTTTGGGAAGCAATTGCCTGAGCCACAGCCTGCCGCAGTTCAATTAAATCCTGCTGCATATCTTCTACGGCTTGTTCCAAAATTTTCTCTGGATCTTCCGATTTATCGATCAGGCTGTTAAGGTTGGCGCGGATTACTCGCACGATGCGATCAATCAATCCCATGGCAGCTCTCCATTCAAGTTGAGGGTTGGGGGGGGGAATCTCTAACCTCATCTTGACATCTCCAGGCTTTGAAAAACCTGGATTCTAAGCTGATGCTACAGCGCGGTTTAAAAACACGCATCGCGACGCTTCAATAATTAACAATTATTGTTTGAGTCTGCCAAAAACTCCTATCAGCCTCGGCTCTTACCAGCTGTGCTGTTACTTGCTATTTTTAGGTGCAGTAAGATTTTACCCATCTAAGCTTTTCTAGATGGAACCTCCTACCTTCAGTTTTCTAGGTACAGTTTTTACAAGCTCAAGATAAGTGTCTGGTTTTTCACCAACTTGGTTATCAGAGCTGTTACCACATTTTAAAAGAGGTGTCACAATCGGGTCAAGAGAATGAAGAGAAAGTTGATTGTGCCCATATATAATAGCGTCGGATTAAAGACGCGGGGACAGGTCGACACGGGGACGCTCCAGATAAATTGGATGGGGATTTAACCCTAACCAATTGTAGGCACCGCAAGTGACGGTGGGGTATTTGACCCATATTAATTTCGATAAATTATTACGAGTGACTCCGCCAGCCATGATAATGTTGGCGAATTAAGAGGGGGTCTCAGCCTCTATGAGCCATAATTAAGGCTAATCAAAAAAGAAGAAGTTTATCAATAGACATCTCCAGAAACCTCGATGTGGGAACAGTAGCATAAGGGTTATACCATAATTATTGGAGATGTCTAATTAGTAAGTTTAGTTACTCCAATCAATGATCCCAAAGCTGGTACAGCCTAAAAACTAAGTATTGATCGATTTGGAGTATGGGTTGAGATTGCGTTACCCTCTAGTAACATCTCTAATAGGAATTGTTCTCAAACTAAAAGGATGTTAACGCAACTTGTCAACAACACTCACTGATGGACAAACCCAGTAAATATCTACCTAAAGTCCCAGGGAATTTAATTTTCAAGTCTGGGTTTCGACTATTGCTACCCAGTGGCTGGACTATTGCAGTAATGGCGATCGCTATACTAGTATCGACGCCAGTGCTATTTGTATTGAGCAACATTTTCGTTGACTCTGGCGACGTTTGGCAGCATTTAGCTCAAACAGTCCTCTGGCGCTACATCACTAACTCCTTCTGGTTAATGGTTGGTGTTAGCATTGGTGTTTCGGTAATTGGTGTGGGGACAGCATGGCTGGTGACAATGTGCCGTTTCCGATGCTCTCGCCTCTTTGAATGGGCTCTACTGTTGCCTCTGGCTGCACCTGCCTACGTGCTGGCTTATACCTACACAGACTTTTTAGAATTTGCAGGGCCAGTGCAAAGGGCAATTCGCGACTTGACTGGCTGGGGCTATGGAGACTACTGGTTTCCCAATATCCGCTCCCTTGGCGGCGCAATTGCGATGTTGGTTTTAGTACTTTATCCCTACGTTTATTTGCTGGTGAGAGTTGCTTTTCTAGAGCAGTCGATCTGCGCTTTAGAAGCTAGCCGCACCCTTGGCTGTGGTCCTTGGCGTAGTTTTGCTACCGTTGCCTTACCCTTAGCACGACCAGCAATTGTAGCAGGCTTGGCACTAGTGCTGATGGAAACCCTCAACGAATTTGGCACAGTGCAGTATTTTGGCGTGGATACCTTTACTACTGGTATCTATCGTACTTGGTTTGGCTTTGGCGATCGCATAGCGGCATCTCAGTTAGCGGCTTTTCTATTATTATTTATCCTTTGGCTAGTTTTGCTAGAGCGTTGGTCACGGCGTCGAGCAAAATATTATCAGAGTTCAGTAAGTAATCGACCTATAAATAGTTATCAACTTCAAGGCATGTCTGCTGTCGGGGCCTGGTTTGCTTGTTTCCTGCCAGTGAGTCTTGGTTTTTTGCTACCGGCAGCAATCTTAATGCAAATGACGATAACCAATGCTACGACTACCATTGATCAACGTTTTTGGAGCTTTGTCCGTCACAGTTTTATCCTATCTGTAGTTACAGCTATCCTGGCTGTCGTGATTGCTGTAATCATCGCCTATGGGTTGCGCTTACGCTCTAATATAACAATGCGCTTGGCAGCACGCATTGCTGCAATGGGTTATGCTGTCCCTGGTTCAGTGATTGCCGTTGGCATCCTCATTCCCATTGGTAGGCTTGATAACGCCATTGATGCTTGGATGCGCGCTACCTTTGGTATATCCACTGGTCTTCTACTCAGTGGTACAATTACAGCCCTAGTGTTTGCCTATCTGGTTCGTTTTTTAGCAGTTTCTTTCAATACTGTTGAGTCCAGTCTAGGTAAAATTACACCTAGTCTAGATGATGCTGCTCGTTCCCTTGGTTATGATCCAACCAGCACCTTGATCAAGGTGCATATACCGATGATGTGGAGTAGTTTGCTAACGGCAGGAATGCTAGTCTTTGTAGACGTGATGAAAGAACTGCCAGCAACTATGATTATTCGACCCTTTAATTTTGACACGCTGGCGGTGCGAGTGTACAATTTGGCTTCTGATGAGCGACTGGCTGAAGCGGCAGCGCCAGCACTGGCAATTGTTCTAGTGGGGATTATCCCAGTAATTTTTCTCAGCTTAAGGATTGCCAAATCCCGTACAAGTAAAACCAATAGCTGAAATAATGAAAATTACAATTATTATTGCACTACTAATGCTTGCTATTTCTGGCTGCAAGCAACCCCAGCAAAGCCAAGTTAAGTCAAATAAGACACAACTGCTAAAAACTAATAGTTGCCCAGGTTGTGAGCTCAAAGGTGCTATTCTTAGTGACACTGATTTGAGCAATGCCGACTTGAGTGGTGCTAACCTCAACGGTGCTAATCTCAGCAGTTCCCAGCTTACAGGAGCTAATCTCAGTGGTGCTTTTCTAGATAGTGCCAAGCTCGATAAGGCTAACCTCAGTGGTGCTAATCTCAGTAATGCTGGTTTGGCAGGGGCAAATCTAACTGGTGCTGACTTAAGTGAGGCCAACCTCAATAGTGCTTACCTCAGAGGAGCAAACTTAAGCGGTTCTATTCTTAATAATGCAGACTTCAAAGATGCTGACCTTAGCCATGCCAAGATGGAGGGAACTAAACTAGATGGTGCTAATCTCAGTGGTGCTTTTATGCCTGATGAAACTCTCAAAAATTGAAGATTGATAAGTTCATAGTTCATTGCTCATAGTTCATTGCTCATGGTTCATGGGGTTTGTATTCGACAGTGATGGTGTACATTCCAAATCAACAATCAATAATGAACTATGAACAGTATTTCCCCATCTCCCCATCCTTTTCAAAGTCTAGGACGAACTCCATAGTGACGATAATGCCAGTAGTCGCGCAAAATCTTGTCATGGTCAAAGCAGAGTTCTGTTGGGACATCCCAAGGATGAATAATTCCTATATTTTTAGCATCATCAGCTGCTTTTGGCTCCCCTGTTGCTGTTGCTATAAATACAATGGCGATCGTATGCTGACGCTGGTCACGGTTAGGGTCTGAATAGACGTAAAATTGTTCAATCAATTCTACTTGTAAACTAACTTCTTCTAAGGCTTCTCGCCTGGCTGCTGTTTCCACCGACTCACCGTAATCAACAAAACCACCAGGAATCGCCCAGCCAAATGGTTGATTGCGGCGTTCAATTAAAATAATCGGTCGATGGGGGCGGTTTACTAACTCAATGATGATATCAACGGTGGGAGCTGGATTTCGATAACTCACAAGCTAAACTAATACCAATACAACAGTTGATTGCCGTGCCGCCCTCCAGCATAGCTCAATGAGGGTTAAGCCTTAACACAATTTTCAAGCTTCCAATGTGCTTTAATCTGTGCCTAGACATGCTAATGTCAATAAATCTTGCCTCTTAGTCCATATCTATAGGATTTATGTTGCTTCCTAGATCTAGTGGTATTCTGTTGCACCCAACTTCCTTTCCTAGTCGCTTTGGTATTGGAGACTTAGGTTCACAAGCTTATAAATTTATTGACTTTTTAGTTGAGAGTAACCAGCAATTCTGGCAAATTTTACCCTTAGGCCCCACGGGATATGGCAATTCTCCATATATGTCTTACTCAGCTATGGCAGGAAATCCACTGCTGATTAGCCCAGAAAAACTGCAAGAGGATGGTCTGTTGGCAGATGCTGACTTAGCCAATGTAGCAGAGTTTTCCCTTGACAGGGTAGATTATGAGCCAGTAATTCCAACCAAGTGGCAACTGCTGCGCCAAGCTTGCACTAACTTTAAAGCCAATACTCCCGAGGAGCAGCAACAGGAATTCGCTCAATTTTGCCAAGCTAAAGCTAGCTGGCTGGAAGACTATGCCTTGTTTATGGCACTTCACCAAGCCTTTGATGAGACGAGCTGGCATACTTGGGAACCAGAGATTGCTAAGGCTCAACCAGAGGCTGTAGAAAAGTGGCGGCAACAACTAAGCGAAGAGATTTATTTCCACAAATACTTGCAGTTTGAGTTTTACCGCCAGTGGTCATCCCTAAAAAAATACGCCAATGACAAGCGAATCCAGATTATTGGTGATATTCCCATTTATGTTGCTCATCATAGTGCCGATGTCTGGGCGCATCGGGAAATCTTTGCCATTGATGAGGAAACTGGTGAAGTGGCATGGATGGCAGGTGTTCCACCAGACTATTTCAGCGAAACTGGGCAGTTATGGGGTAATCCGGTTTACAACTGGCAAGAGTTAGAGAAAGAAAACTTCCAATGGTGGATAGAGCGCATTCGCCGGATGTTTGAATATGTTGATGTCCTCAGAATTGACCATTTCCGAGGCTTTGAGGCTTACTGGGAGGTGGAAAAAGGTGAAGAAACTGCTATCAATGGACGCTGGGTTAAAGCTCCAGGAACTGCCCTTTTTGAGGTACTCCGAAAAGAGCTAGGTGATCTGCCGATTATTGCTGAGGATTTAGGTATAATTACGCCAGAAGTGGAAGAGTTACGGGATAGTTTTGAGTTTCCTGGCATGAAGATTTTACAGTTTGCTTTTGGTGGAGGACCAGGCAACCCTTATTTACCTTTTAATTTAACCCGCAACTGTATTGTTTATGCAGGCACTCACGATAATGATACCACCAGAGGTTGGTTCAACCAAATTCCAGACTATGAAAGGGACAATCTTCTACGTTACTTGGGTGGTATTAGTCCAGATGGTGTTAATTGGGACTTGATCCGATTAGCACTTAGTAGCATCGCTAATTTGGCGATCATCACAGTGCAAGATCTTTTAGATTTGGGCGAAGAAGCTTGCATGAATAAACCTGGAACTACCCAAGGCAATTGGGAATGGCGCTACCTGCCAGATGCCTTGACACCAGCACTTAGCGACCGACTCAAAACTTTGACTTACATTTATGGTAGGGCTCCACAACCTCAAGAGCAAGAAAATTAAGTTTGAGTTCAATTCGTCGTCTATCCTACACTATTGACACTCCCCGCGCTGAAGCGACGGGGATTCTTGGCTGTGCGACATACCTTAAAACTATCTATCCTTGCGGCAGTACTTAAACCGAAATCCCGTACAAAATGTACCAAACACTCCAGTTTAACTTAGGTAGTCCCAGTGGGCAATATCTCCCCAAGCGTTAGGAATTTGTTGGGAGTGCCTCATAAACTGTTCCTCCCTACTTCCCAGTTCCCACCTAGTCTAACTTCTTTAATTGGCAATTAACGCGCCTCGGTGCGCGCCCTGCGGTACTGCGTGTTCTGTATCGAGTTTTTTTTACTGGTAGCGCTAATCGTTAGATTGCTGGGTTTTTAACGTGGATTTTCCCTGACCACGCTTGCATTAGTTTAGCATTTTTAAAGCCGTCCTACAAGGACAGGGCTTTAAACCCAAATTTTTCGGTAACTTTTGCGATCGCAGCATCAGCTATTATAGCCTCATCTGCTTGATTTCTCGTTGCTGCGATTGCCTCCGGCACTAGCGAAGCTAATCGCTTAACTATCCAAATTCAATTCAATTTTGAAGCCATACTGTAGCGATTTGTTATACTGTCCATGTTTACGATGCAAACTAGATATTATAGCGCTACGCGCAAGGCTCCAGGGCAGAAGGTCCCAAGGCAGAAAGGGTGAATTTGACAAAGTTTTAGCGATTTAGCTTGTCCTAACCTTAATACGTACTGCTATAAAACTAAAAAATCTAGCTAAAGAAAAGTTTTTTAATTCCATGAAATAATAGAACTATACGTAGTATCCAAACAGGTACACTTGGATGCAGATCAATAAACTTGCTTAACTCAACCTTGGCTTTATAATACGCCTTTAACCTAGGAAATTTTTCATCTGGAATCTTAGGCAAAGTAGAGAGCGTTTGGGCACATACTTTACATTGATCCTCTACACGTTGGGGATCTGGTGGCTCATTCGACTTAAGTAGCTCTCTACAATCGGCTTTGAGTCTACTCAATATTTCACAAGCTTGACCATATCTCTCTGATTTTTCTTTCCAATCTACTCGAAGTTCAATTAGCGAAATAATAAAGACCACAGTAGAACATATTCCCACAGCAACTTTAGAAACTTGTGGGTCAATTTTTAAAAATTTTAGAATAGTTGGATCAATAAACACTAATGTACTAAGTATAACGGATGAGCATAGAAGAATTACATTGATAATTAAAGCAAGTCTTTGATTATCATCCCTCAGCTTGGAATGCATAGATAGCATCATATCAATGATTCGATGATGATGTTTAAGTTCTTCTATTTCCATAATCTACCTAGTCTAAAATCTGAGGATATTTGTGCAAATATAGCGCTACGCGCAAGGCTCCAAGGCAGAAGGGGTGAATTTGACAAAGTTCTAGCGATTTAGCTTGTCCTAACCTTAATACGTACTGCTATAGAATGCGATGTAAAGCTTTGTAAAAATAGTGACAATTGGAAAGATTCCCTGATGATGATAAATCTCAGGAATGAGGGGCTAATGACGACTCTGATCCCACTGCTTGATCTAAGCAACTTGCAACTTTAAACTTGCTAAATTCTAGCTTTTAAGAGCGAGGGTTAGCAGCAAATGTCAATTCCTCAACTGCACCAGGAGCCCCCATACGTTTGCTAATATTGTCATTAAATTCAACTAGGACACCCCCGGCATTACCGGCACGGATGATCAATTTTTCCTCAGCTACCCAAGTACGCTGTGTTCCTTCTGGTAAGATGTCCTCAAATTCTGTTTTCCCATCTGCAACTACCCGAATCCAGGATCTTTCTTGGAGGGTAACATCAACCTGCACTGGCTTATTTTGACTAGGTGAGTTGTTAAAGACAGGTTCTACAGTCTCTAGCTGCTGTTGTAAATTGGATAGTTCCACGAAATTAGCTGTTTGCTGCAAGTAGTCCTCTCTAGTAACTACTCTGACAGCAGAGCGTCTAACTAATAGAGATAAACCACTCACTGCGCAAATCACCACAAATATATATATTAAGTAAAGATGCAAAGGTCGCAGTTGAGCTGCCGGTAAGCGCCGCCAAGAATTTTTCTTATATTCTAGAGTTATACCAGTGGGAAAAGCACTAGCCAACTCTGCCCCATTAAGACCTAGTGCCTCAGCAAATATTTTGATAAACCCTTGAATATAAACTGGTTCTGGCAAGTCCTCCAGCCTGCCTTCCTCAATCGCATGCAAAAGTCTTGCCGGAATTCTAGTCAGAGCAGTAACTTCCTCTAAGGATAGGGACTGCTGAGTGCGGCACTGACGGAGGTAAGAACCCAGCTCTTCCAGCTTATTGGCTTGTTCTTGCTGAAAATGGATTTTATTCTCCTTCATACACGCTCCTCCTTGACCTCTGCTGGCATTTTGATTAACTTTAGGTAGACTAGGGTTTGGATTTAAGGAAACTAATTTCAAAATCTTTAAGATAACGGTAGTGACCACTTTTGAGTATGGGCTCACCAGGTAGTTGCAATTGAATTGGACCAATTGCAGCGCGATGTAGATGAATCACTCGATAGCTTAACAGTTCAGCAACACGTCGAATCTGCCGATTTCTGCCCTCTGTCAAGACAATTTCTAACAGTGTTTTCTGGTGAGTACGTTTGATAACCTTGACAAGAGCTGGTAAAGTTGTTTTTCCCGAGAGGTCAACACCCTGACGCCAGACTTGTAGCACTGATTCAGGAGGATGACCTTGCACCCAAACATGATAAGTCTTAGGAATGTGATGACGAGGATGAGTGAGGTTAAATGTCAGCGTTCCGTCATTAGTGAGGATTAGCGCACCTGTAGAGGCGACATCCAAACGTCCCACTGGATGGATACCCTGACCTATTCTAATTGCTGGAGGTAGTAAATCTAAGACAGTAGAGCGTTTTCTTTGCTCATAGCAAGTAGAAACTACCCCCATCGGTTTATTGAGCAATAGATAGTTGAATTCTGGACGCTTGGATACCTCGATAGGTTTACCATCGACCTCAATCAAGTCTGTTTCTATATTGGCTTTTTGTCCTAGATGCACAATCCTACCGTTGAGCCTAACTCGCCCTGCTAAGATTATTTTCTCAGCGTGACGCCGTGAGGCAATACCCCACTGAGCAAGAATTTTTTGTACTCTTTCCTCCATAATCTGACTTAGTCTGACTCCTTTATGGGCTTGTGATCCGGGAAAATTGCCCTCTGGCTAGGGAACAAACCCTAAAGGTCAAGATTCTTCCTCTAGAGATGACTAGCACTAAGGGCAACCAATATAGACTATGTACAAATATTACAAGAATGCGGATAATGACATAGCTTGATTGACTCAGAGTGGGGCAGTAGCAATGCCTCAGTAGCTTCCTAGCTGCCACTTGAGTCTGTGAGGATGATGTACTTTCTTTGGTGTGAGGTAAGATGAGGGTTGAGACTCTAACAACTTTTAAGCCCAAGCAAAGCAGAATAATTAGCAAGGTGGTCTCTCCAGCACTACAGCTATGGTTGAGGTCGCAAGTTGAGCAAGTTGAGGCTTTGAACTGTAGTATTGCTGGGGGCGATCGCCAAATTCTTGGTGGTTATATCCCTAGTGTTTCCATTGCTGCAAGCGGCGCAGTCTATCAGGGACTTCATCTTAGCAAAATTAAACTTGAAGGCACTAACATTCGCTTCAACTTCTCTGGAGTACTTAAAGATAAACCTTTGTGCCTTATAGAATCTGTGCCAGTTATTGCTTGGCTTTTACTCGAAGGCCGGGATCTTCAAGCTTCGCTGTCAGCTCCTCTGCTATCGACGGCGTTGAGTGAGTTATTGGCTAAACTACTTACAGAAGATAAGATTGCCAATTTAGGACTAGGGCTACAAGACAAACAAATTAGTTGGCAACAAATTGATATTGAGCAAGGAGGGCTAAAACTTAGTGGTACTATGACCAATAGTGCTTTAATTCCAACACCAGTAGTGATTGATGTTGGTATCCAATTAGCGACGCCCCAAGCACTACAACTGAGCCCCCTTAAAATTCAGATATCCCAGCAACTTTCCTTGAATCTAGATGGCTTCTTGCTAGATTTGGGTTCAGAAGTTAATATTGTTGAACTTTCTCTGAATCCAGGAAGGCTTATTTGTCGTGGACGTTTGAATGTTAATCCGTAATATCGATTACTTCAATGTTTGCTACCACGTTTTTTAAGTAATAAGTAATAAGTAATAAATAATAAATATTTTTACTGTCACTTATTACTTAAATTGATACTATTTATAGTATGCTTTTTATCGAAATTAATATGGGTCAAATACCCCACCGTCACTTGCGGTGTATAAAATTGGTTGGGGTTAAATCCCTATCCAATTTGTCCCTGCGTCTTTAAGTGTGAGACGTAGGACAGAAGTGAAAAATATTTAAGGCGTACTCTTTGTTTGCAGTTGCTGGTAATCTTTTGGTGTATCAATGTCAATTACACCTCTTGGAAAGGGAATACTGAATACTTCTTTGTAGTACTTGTTAATTATTTTTTTTGCACCTACTGTTTCACCTAAGGTTGCTAGTTCTGAGAAAAATATATGACTAAATAAAACAGGTACACCTAATGTATCTGCATATTGGCAAGCGACGATTGGTTTTCTTGTAGCATGGTATACTGCAATGAGATGGTTAATAATTTTAGTAGTAAGAAAGGGCTGATCACAAACAGTTATAACTGCTGCGTCTATGGTTGGAGAGTAATTGGCAAGGAATAGAATTCCAGTACGAATTGAGGAACCCATTCCTAAATACCAATCTGGGTTTTTAATCACGATTACTGAAGTTTGATTAATTTGAGAACTTATCTGTTGGGCATTGGCTCCTAAAACTACCACTACTGGCTTGCAAGCCGAAACAATTGCAGTCTCTATGGTATGACCAAGTAAGCTATTTCCCTGATAGGGTAATAGTTGTTTAGGGGTACCCATGCGGGTTGAGGCACCAGCGGCTAAAATAATAATGGCAATATGTGATTTAGTGCTATTACTGGATTGGAGATTGATAGTTTTCATTTCATAATTGATACAGTGAAATGATAGTTAATATAAATAATATAAATAATATAAATATGATAACTCTCGAATTGGTACAATATATTTTACCTTCTTAACTATTCCCCGTTCCCTAATCCCTAATTGGGATTTTCTTGACTTGATTTCGTTCATGAATTGGTTCAAGACGATTTTTTAAAAAGCCACCAGCACGGTTGTTTAGTACGGCTTGAATTTCGGCAATAATGGATAAGGCGATTGACTCTGGTGTATCTGTACCAATATCAAGACCAACGGGAGCGTGTAACTTTTGTAGCTGTTGTTGGTTATATTTTACTCCCTCTGTCTGTAAATCTTGAAGTAACCTTTCAGTGCGTTGCTTCGAGCCTAAACAACCTATATAGATACTAGTAGAAGGTATTAGTATCTTGAGAATTTCTAAATCATCAAGGTAATTATGAGTTATCACCACAGCGATGGTGTAATCATCAATAAATATATGTTTGTGTAGAATTTCCCGGCGGGTGAGAATGACTTCATCAGCCATTATAAAACGTTCTTTAGTTACCTCATTAGCTCGACAATCGACAATAGTAACTCGCCAACCTAAGGCTTTGGCAAACTGTGCTACTGGTACACTATCACGACCAGCACCAAAAATTATCAGATTTGGGGGTGATTTAATAACCTCAATAAAAATATCTACTTTACCTTGTGCTAGTTGATATTGATGGCAACTGTAATTCTGACTTTGCAGGGCAAACTGAGCCTCTTGGAGTAGAGCAGCTTTCAAGGCAGGTTCTTGAATATTAGTATTTATACTATGGTCTGATTTAAGTATTAAACGCTCCCCAACTTTCACATTAACTGTACCTTCGACAGCAACAACAGTAGCAATAATACCTGGTTGCTGGTTGTGGAAACATTGATTAATAAACGCTAAAGGGTTAAGTGGATGCTCTGGTTCTAATAACTCAATGAGTATTTTGACTACACCATTACAACCAAGCCCAAATCCCCAGATAATATCTTCTTCAGCAGTGGTGTCATAGGTGACAACTATTGGTTGGCCATCTGGCATTGAGACACGAGTATGCTCAAAGATATCATTTTCCAAGCAACCACCACTGATTGTTCCCACCATTTTACCTGTTGATGTGATTAGCATCCGGGCACCAGGTTGGCGATAGGTGGAGCCTTGGACATTGACAACAGTAGCAAGAAAAACTGGTTCATGGTTATCTTGACTTGCTGCAAATGCTGTTAAAATAGCATCTATCTCTTTCATCTTTGCTGCTTGAGACTCCCTCTATATCATAAATTAACAATTTTGGATAAATTATTTGAAGGACAGTTGATGGCTTTTCTGAAGATATCTAATTTTTAATCATGACTAACTTTTCTTGGACTAAACAGTGGTATCCAATCACTCCTATCAGTTATCTAGAATCTTCTCATCCAACCCCAATTACTTTGCTAGGTAAAAAGCTGGTAATCTGGAGAGATAAACATCAAAAATGGGTGGCAATGAATGATATTTGCCCCCATAAATTAGCACAATTATCTAAGGGCAGTATCAATAAAAATGGAGATTTAATGTGTCGTCATCATGGTTGGTGCTTTGATGAGACAGGAAAATGTACAAATATTCCCATGTTGAGTGATAAAAAAGCTTTAGAAACTGCTTGTAATAGTGAGCGATCGCAAATAAAAACATATCCTACTCAAGTGCTACAAGAATTACTATGGATATGGGCAGATAATAGTCCTACAGCTTTTGAGGATAGCACTTCCAAGCAACCTGTAGTGATGCCAGAATACCAACTTGATAACTCTGCAACAGATTGGTTTATGTCAGAAGTTCCTATTGGTTACACGGTTTCTCTGGAAAGTAGTTTTGACCCTTCTCACGCCCAATTTCTACATGAAGGAATTGCTGGATTTTCTCCAGAAAGAGCTATTCCCATGGAACATTTTGAAGTGTTGGAAGAAATATCTGCTGAAACTGGTTTTACTTTGAAGCATTCTGGTTATAATATTTTCAACCAAGATATGGATGCAATGCGGAATTTCACTCCACCCTGTTCTAATACAACAATATACAAATATTATGATGGCAAATTGGCTTTATTTCAGTTATACTTTGTACCCACAAAACCAGGTTATTGTAAACATATTGGTAAGTTTATTATTACTGATACTCCTCCACAAAAACGTAAATTCTGGTTTGGACTACTGCCCAAATATTTACAGACTGGGTTAAAACATTCATCTAGTTATAAATTGAGTAACCAAGATTTATCAATTATGCACTCCCAACTTGTTAACGAATCTGTGGGAGATAGAACTTGGCAAAAGTCATATTTTATGCCTTCAGTAGCTGACGTTGGCATTGTTACTTTTCGTAAATGGCTAGATGAATTTGCTGGGGGGAAGCCTGCATGGCAGGGAATAACCGAAGCACCTTTTCAAGAATTGAGTGATGAGCAATTATATGATCGCTGGCACAGACATACAAAGTATTGTCCTAGTTGTCGGCAATCTCTAGTATTAATAGATAAAATCAAAGATTTTTGTCTGAATTTTACGGTAGTATTATCAATTTCAGCCTTGTTGTTAATAATAATTAATCTACCGACAAGAATAGTTCTGCTCCCAGTTTTATTGGCCATATTGAACTTAATTTGCTTCTATAAACTAGACTTATTTCGGGCAAGATTTATAAGCAGTATTCCTAAAAAGGGTTTACCTGTAGTTGAATTGCATGAAAAGTAAGCTGTTGTGTATTTTTAATGCACAACAGCAAGGCAGAAGGCAGTCCCGATGAAAAAAATTTTTCATCATCAAGCATTAAAGAGGGTTATTTCCCCTACACCCTACACCTTACACCCCACACCCTCTTTCAAGTCAGAAGGAACAAGAGTTTGGGCCATTAACTAATATAAAATAAATAGGAAGATTTAGCAATTTTGGATAAATTACATCAAGGACATTTGATGGATTTTTTGGAGATATCTGATGAATAGAGTATTATACTATCACCAACAATCAAACTTTTCTCGGAAAATCCGCATATTGTTAGCTGAGAAAAATTTAGATTACGAACTCAAAGAAATTAATCTGAAGAATAAACCCCCTGAATTTCTTGAAATTTCTCCTATTGGTAGAGTACCTGTGTTTGTAGAACAAGACGGTACCGTTATTTGGGATTCTACATTAATTGCAGAATATTTAGATGAAACCTATCCACAACCTAGTTTTTACCCAAGTAATTCTCTAGCGCGGCTTGAGTGCCGCAAATGGGAAGAGTTAGCTGATACTTTAGGCGAGAAGATCATCAGTTTATGGATACTAAATTTGACAAATAATTTAGACAAAACTGGTTATCGAACAAAAGTAGAAACTTTAATTAATCGCCTTTTGCCAATTTTTGATCAACAATTAGCCCAATCTAAATACTTATTAGGTGATGGTACTTGGACAGCAGCAGACATAGCAGCATTATGTTCCTTGGGTTACTACAGCCTTCGCTTAAATGAAGATTGGCATTCTCAGTATCATAATTTAAGAAATTGGTTTAATAAATTACACGAACGCGAGTCGGTAAAGTCAACTGTTCCGATGCCGTTAAATTAAGTTATGAATACCCACACAAGTGCACAAGAAAAAATTCAACTGGGGAAGCTATCCACACCATTTATAGAAAAAGTTGCGATTATTGGTGCTGGGCTCGGTGGTTTAGCTGTTGCTGTCGCACTCCGTAAATTGGGATGTGAGGTTCAAGTCTACGAAAAAGCACAGGATTTTCGCCCTGTTGGTGGTGGGTTGGGGTTATTACCAAATGGTTTAAATTTCCTGGATGCTATTGAACCTGGAATAGTGGAAACTATCAAAAACTCAGGTTGTGAGGTTAGGACAATCGTTTTGAAAAACACTCAAGGTGAAACAATCAGCACTAACCCAGCCAGCAGGTTCCAAGATAAATATGGTCAGCCCTTGATAACTGTTTGGTGGTGGCATTTACAGCAAATTCTAGCATCTAAACTGCCCTCTGAGAGTATTCATCTTCACCATCGCTGCATTGGCTTTGAACAAGATGATCATCGTGTATCAATATATTTTGAAAATGGAGAAAAGGTTAGTGCCGATTTTATGATTGGAGCCGATGGTATAAATTCTGTGATTAGAGAAGCTTTAATTGGAGACGGTAAACCCCGTTATTTAGGAAGTATGTCTTGGCGTACCGTTATTAAGTATAACCAAGAGATACTTAATCCGGGTGAATTTGGCTTTGTTAAAGGTCATAAAGAGTTTATGTACCTGCTGAATCTTGGTAATGGCTATATCTCGTGGGTATATCGTCAGTTATCAGCCGATTATATTATTTCCCAAAATGCAGGCGAGGCTAAATCTCGGGTTCTTAATCAAGTAGCTGACTGGGCAGAATCATTGCACTCGCTCGTGGCAGCAACTCCAGCTGAACAAATTTCACAGACACCAATTTGCGATCGCTTACCGCTAAACTCTTGGAGTCAAGGTAGAGTTACTTTATTAGGTGATGCCGCTCACCCAATGTCACCTGCTTTAGGGCAGGGAGCAAATAGCACTTTTGAAGACGCCTATGAACTAGCGTTATGCTGTTCCCAAGCATCCAGCATTCAAGAAGCTTTGGCTAGCTACGAGCAACGTCGTATACCCCGTACACAAGTAATTCAAACTAATAGTTTCTTGGGTGAAATGCGCTACTATCCAACTGAAACAGAAGCTTCCAATCATCAGATGCCGGAACACTCACAGATGAGTAGAGAAGAATTTCAAGATTGGGCTTTTAATTACAATCCATAGCTTCTTTCATAAAAACTTATTACTTATTACTTATTACTTATTACTTATTACTTACAGCAACTTATCCGGCGTAATCGGTAAATCACGGATGCGCTTACCTGTAGCATGGTAAATAGCATTAGCGATCGCAGCTGAGACACCTGTAATCCCAATCTCTCCCACACCACGCACCCCAGCAGGATTAAAGTTAAAATCCGGTTCACCAACAAATGTCACCTGAATACGCGGGATATCAGCGTGGGTAGGGAAGTGATAGGTGGCAAAGTCATAAACCACAGGATAGCCAAGGTTGGGGTCAAAGCGACACTCCTCCATCAAGGCTTGCCCAATACCCATAATTACAGCACCCCGCACTTGAGAGGCGGCAGTTTTGGCATTCATAACTCGCCCAATATTTATCACTGACACCCAACGGTTTACTTGTAAACGTCCAATTTCTTCATCAACGCTGACTTCACAAAAATGCGCCCCCCACGACTGGAATGCCCATTTCTTGCTCTCATCACTGGGAGCAGAGGAGGCTGTCGCCTCAAAAGCATTCTCTCCAGACTGATGCAGGATGGCAAAGGCTTCCTGGGCAGTTGTCACTTGGGCTCTGTTGAGAACTTCTTTACAGGCTGCCATCACTGCTGGCACAAGGGTTGCAGTCATTTGGGAACCACCGGCAAGCCCACCATTTGGGAGTAAAGAGTCGCCCATTTTCACCCTTATTTTTTCTACCGATAGCCCCAATACCTCAGCTGCTGTACCTGCAACCACTGTATAGGCACCAGTACCCATATCATTGCCGCTAGTGAGGATCTCGGCAGTACCATCTGCTAACAACCGCACTTTGACTGATGCTGAACCTCGTAAACCAGGAAAGCTTGCTCCAGCCATGCCCCAACCTATAAGTTTATGCTCACGGCTGAGCGGTCTCACTTGTTTTGGTCGATCTTGCCAACCAAATTGTTGTGCCCCCACCCGCAAACATTCAGCAAAATGCTTGGCAGAGAAAGGTAAACCCCGGCGTTGGTGCTCCTTGCTTTCATTTTTTAAGCGCAATTCCACCGGATCTATGTTTAACTCCCATGCCAATTCATCCATTGCTGACTCTAGCGCCCACAAACCCGGAGCTTCTCCTGGGGCACGCATAAATGTCGGCATCCCCACATTCATTACCCCTAATTCCTGCTGAGTGCGCAGATTTGGTGCTGCGTACATAGCTGCTGTGATGATTGTGCAGGGTTCAGTAAAAGTATCAACTGGTGAGGTAATTGATTTAACAGTATGGTCAATCGCCACCAACTTACCATCGGCATCTGCTCCCAAACTAATTTTCTGCTCAGTTTCAGAGCGATGCCCGGTATTAGCTGTCATTTGTCTGCGACTGAGAGCAACTTTTAGGGGGCGTTGAAGTTGACGGGCTGCACCTGCACAGAGAATACCATGGGACCAAGGAAAAGCTTTACAACCAAAGGCTCCACCAATAAATGGTGTAATAATACGTACCTGCTCTTTCTGCAGTCCAAAAATTTCTGCATAGGTACGTTGGCTGTTCAATACCCACTGAGATGGTTCGTAGATAGTAAGGGAGTCACTATCTTGCCAGTGGGCAATGATGGCATGGGGTTCCATCGGTGCCTGTAGTTCGGTAGAAGTGGTGTAAGTAGCTGTAATTTTGGTAGTTGCAGCTGCCATCCTACTGTCAAAATCCCCGATGGCAAAATTCCCCTTCTCAAATATCATCTCTTCCCCAAGCATGGGTGGAGCTTCTTGGAAGTTGGCATTCTTTGCCTCGATAATCGGCGGTTGAGCGGAATATTCCACTTTAACTAAATGGGCTGCGTGACGTGCCCTTTCAAAAGTATCTGCTACCACCAAGCCAATAATTTGCCCAGCATAGTAAATTTGATCATCTGATAACGGCAGCCGCGCCTCGTAAATTTTCGAGTTTATAAAATCGTTGCTTGGCTTAAATACTGGAGGCGCGTTTTTAGGTGTAAATATCGCTATTACTCCCGGTGCTTTAGCTGCCGTTTGGGTATCGATACTTGTAATTCGCCCCTGAGCAATGTTAGCAGTCACCAAATAACCATGAACCAAACCAGGAATTTGGTGTTCGGCAGCGTAGGTTGCTGCACCTATAACCTTGGCTCGTCCATCCTTACGGTTAATACCAGTACCAATTACCTGATTCAAACTAAGCCTCCTGCTTGGGCAGAAATTGTGAGGGCGCGACGAATCGCCCGCTTTACTAGTTCGATTTTATAACTGTTGTGAGTTAAGGGTTTAGCTTCCTGCAAGGCAATTTCTGCTGCTTGGGTAAAGTGGATGGCATCGGCAGACTTACCAATTAAAAACTCCTCTGCCGCTGTTGCTCGCCAGGGCTTGTGTGCTACCCCACCCATTGCCAAGCGTACAGCGTTGATTTGCTCCCCTTCCAAGTTTACAGCTGCTGCTACAGAAACTAAAGCAAAGGAATAGGAAGCGCGATCGCGTATTTTTAAATAAACTCCAGATTTAGCAAAGGATGCCGGAGGCAAAACCACTGCTGTAATTAATTCCCCAGGCTCTAAATTAGTATCTTGTTGGGGTGTATTTACTGGTAGACGATGAAAATCAACAAACGGTATTTGCCTTTGCCCTTGGGAACTTTCCACTTCTACCACCGCATCTAAGGCAGCCAGGGCAACACACATATCTGAGGGGTGAACGGCCACACAATCCTCACTGGCTCCAAGGATAGCATGGGTGCGGTTAATTCCGGTGATAGCGGGACAGCCTGTTCCTGGTTGCCGTTTGTTACAAGCAAAAGCAGTATCGTAATAATAGGGACAACGAGTACGTTGCAGAAGATTACCGCCGACTGTCGCTAGGTTGCGAATTTGTTGAGAGGCACCAGAGAGAATTGCTCGGGCTAAGATGGGATAATTGCGGCGAATATCACTATGGTCTGCCACTGCAGTGTTACTTACTAAAGCTCCCAGACGGAGACTACCATCAGCCATTAGTTCAATCTGCTGCATCTGTAGCCGAGATATATCAATTAGTTGCGATGGCTGATCTAAGAATACTTTGAGACGGTCAACTACATTCGTCCCACCTGCAATAAACATGGAATTTTGGTCAGCAACTGCTTGGTTTACAGCATCTGACAACGAAGTAGCACGGGTATAGGTAAAATTATTCATTGTGCTTGATTGTCCCCAGTTTCCTTAACTAAGCTGTCGCACACTATTAAGAAAATATCCCCCATCTCCCCCTCTCCCCCTCTCCCCACCTCCCTCTCTCCCCCTCATTAAAAAACCTGCATCAGCTAATTACTGCTGCCCCAGGAGAGGGGGGTTTTTGTCCTATTACTTGCTGCACTGCTGCCACAATACCGTTGTATGCACTGCATCGGCAGAGATTCCCACTTAATCGTTCTTTGATTTCCATCTCGGTGAGTTCAGTTA
The DNA here is from genome assembly GCA_010692425.1 of Symploca sp. SIO3C6. GTDB lineage: Bacteria > Cyanobacteriota > Cyanobacteriia > Cyanobacteriales > Coleofasciculaceae > SIO3C6. The sequence goes on from JAAHHJ010000022.1 coordinate 93,710, forward strand.
ATTCTAAGGGATTATTCAAATCAGATGTAACTGCACTAGCACAACCACGTTTAACTTCTTCTATTAGAGCTACAGAGGCACAAATCTGCCCTGGGGTACAATAGCCGCACTGGAAACCATCGTTATCAATAAATGCTACTTGCACAGGATGGAGAGTATCCCCTGTTGCCAAGCCTTCAATAGTAACAATCTCCTTATCTTCTTGCATCACTGCCAAAGTAAGACAGGAATAAATCCTTTGACCATCAATTAAAATAGTACATGCCCCACACTGTCCATGATCGCATCCTTTTTTGCTACCCACTAATCCTAAATTTTCACGCAGGGCATCTAGGAGTGTTACACGTGGTTCAATAGTGAGGTTGTACTGTTCACCATTAACTTTAAGAGTCACATCCATTTTAGTTTTACCTCCTTATCTAGGAATTAGTTTAGTCAAAAATTGAATAAGGTAATAGAAAGTGTCAATATCCGGAGAAAGAAGTTTCACGTTTTTACACGCTAACCAGGAAATCGAGATTGGCGGTAGCATCGTATTCAACTACTGGTTCGCCATACTTGAATAAGTGCAGGGTTTTATCACCAATTATTCTCATTGATGAACCTTCAATCTTCAACATCGTTCCTTCTTGTAAACCAACCACATAAACCTGAGGATTAACCAATAAAAACTCTTGTAGTCTTTGTATTCTTGTTTCTCCTCTGTGGTTAGGAATGACTGCATCTGTATAGTGAGGATTAATTTGAAAAGGAATCAGATTTAATCCTTGAAAACTTATCGGCTCAATAATTGGCATATCGTTACTAGTTTTCAACGTAGGGCAAGCAAGATTAGCCCCAGCGCTCCAACCAAGATAAGGTGTTCCCTGGTTTACCTTTTCTCGTATAGTTTCGATTAATCCTTTTTTGTGTAACCAGTGAAACAAACAGAAGGTGTTGCCTCCTCCAACTACTATTGCCTGTGCCTGTCTGATCAATTCCTGAGGATTTTCAGCAAGATGAATAGCATCAAGTTCATAACCTAAATCTTTAAAGACTTTTCCAACTCTTTGACTATATTGATCGTAAGGACTAATATCTTTATCAGTCCTGGTTGCACTAGCAAAAGGGACAAATAATATTCTTTTAATAGCATCGCCGAGAAAGTTGTAAATTTCTTGACGTGGGTAGAACAGATATTCTTCACCAGGATTAGTAGAGTTACTGAGCAGTAATAATCTTTTTCTCATTAGTTGTTACCTATTACTTATTACTTATTACTTATTACTTATTACTTATTACTTATTACTTATTTACCAGGTTTCTCAACCCCTTAACTACAGCCTTGAGACCAGCAACTAGATAATGCATTTTTATCACAGTTTTTAAAAACTTTGTTACTTAGTGACTTCAGACAGTGGCAAAACGGGTTTATGTTTCATAACAGTATAAAGCGCAGGTAACTTAGGGTAATCTCCATTTGGCAATGGAACAGCAATATCAAAAAAGTCTTCTCCAGACTTCAATACTTCAAATTCGGAAAAGAAATTTACTATATCCTTTAGTGCAACAGTGCCTGGTCTAATACCATGTTCAAATAAAATAGTCCTTTCTTTATGAGGATTTTTATATTTCATCTCTGCTCTTAAAGAATTAAAATAATTAATTGCCTTCGTACTTATTTCAATAAGGTAAATAATGCCTTGATTACCAAGTAGTATTTGCAGTGATTTAGCACAATCATAACGCCTTTCTACTGGAATATGATGAAAGGCTCCTCTCATGTAGATGTTGGCATCACCGATTTCGGAATGAAGAGCTTCTGCTTGCTGAGGTTTTAAACCATCAAGTACACGGTATTCTATATTTAGAGCATTCTGCTGTGCTTTAGCCATTTCCAGAGCACTTTTAGAGACATCGACTCCAATTACCCTTATAAAATGGTCAGCAAGAAAAAGAGTTTGTCTACCGTTCCCACAAGCAAAGTCAATTAAAGGTAATTGAGAATCCATCAGATTTTTGAAACGAGATAAATCTCGAGCTACTGCTAATTTGGGGTCGCAATCCCACAAAATAAGATTAGATAACCTAGAAGCCTTATTCCAGTAAGCTTCCCAAGCTAAAGAGGTATCGATATTTGGCTTTTCTTCAGAATTGATTTTTTCCATGATTTAAAAAGAAGCCGAAAAAAGGATGTTATCAGGGGCATTTCACTAAATTGCCCCTGTTAACACCAATCCTATATTTCGCTTTTCTCTATCTACTTGTACTTAATTGCAACTCAGTTTCAGAAGGAATACCTTCTGGAAAGAGGACAGAAATACGTTGTTCTCTGAGCTTGGCTTCCTCGATACAAAGTTGCTCAATCTGATTAACAACATCTTCTTCAATGCCAAGATATTTTGCCATTTTGTGAACCGCCGTCCGTTCATCTTCATGGTATGCTCGGTCAGCAGAGCAAGCTTGAATAGCAACATAAAGAATAATACGACGAGCATGTTTGTTGGTAACAGGAGCATTAGCGAGAACCTCAAGCAGATCTTCATTTGCTGGGTAAGTTTTTGCCAATTCGTAGCCAGAATTACCAAATACAGCAGTACGACCAACAACCCAGTTTCTTTCTTCTGGTTCTAGAACTCCATCTGCTTTTGCACAAATGAGAACGGCCTTGATAAAAGCTTCATAGTCCTCCTCTGGTGGAGTTGTTGTCACTCCATAAAACTGATTTAGTATCCACAGTTTACCGTCTTGCTCTAGATTAGACATGATGTAATCTACGAATTTTAACAATCCGAAGTATACATGATTGTGTAACACTTTACTCGGATCCTTGACACTCTCCCGTTAACCATACTTAATAGTGTAATACGTAATGATTACGCATTTGGGATAGTTTGGTTATCTGCTTCGTTGGTATTGGCACCGGGAACTAATCTAGAAAACCTATTTGCCATGACATCTCCAGAACCGTATTCTATCAGTGGGATTAGATGATGCTAAGTTTCTTGCCAAGATCATAGCAAAATAAGTCGGGTTCATTAAACCTTTAACTACAGCCTTGAGACTATAAATCACACGACCTTTTAAACCAGCTTTGATCACAACAACGCGATTAAATGGACTTACTGGTAACTTGGCGAGTATTTCTTGAGCCAAGGCCTTCTTCTGACCAAATCCTCGTAAACGAAACTGAGTACCTTGGGTGGGGCCATATACTATCTGAAGCCAGAGGCGAGGATGTAGGAAAAAGTATTTCCACAATGGAGGCTTGCACCCAATTAAATCAGCCAATTCATCAATGTAAATATGATAATCTATCAAGCTTCGTATACGAGCAGCATTATGTTCAAACTGTTCTAAGTACTTTGCTCGATCCCTAGATGCTACTTCTTCCATTTCTTCAGAAGCTGGAAGAGTCTTTTCTTGAGTACAAATCGAGGCAAAAAATCGTGCTTGTATTTCCATAATAGGAAACTGACTTCCCAGTGCAGGACGTGCCCAGCCAATCCAAACGATTGTGTCTCGATACTTTGAATGAAACATATGTTTGTAAAGACTCCTAGGGTCAGTTTCTTTCAGTTGCTCGGGTAGGAAAGACACATAGTTTTTGTAGCCCGTACAAAATACCACTGCATCCACATTTTGAAGAATTTCTCCATCTGCTGCGATTAATTTCCTACCACCACCTTCTACCCTCAATACTTCACCGACTACTTTACACCCATGATGCACTATTGCCTTGGGTAATGAGAAATTTTTAGTTCCATATGTCCCCCAAATTCCGTTTTTGAATTTAATCTTTTGATTGAGTTCAACTGCAGTGTCATAAGTTGGATCATTTTGCTTTAACCAATTTTGGGAGATAAGTTTGCTCAAAGTATATCCATATTCCCTTGGGAGCCCATATACACCACGATGACTAGCAATATCGAGAGCAACTGAACCTTTCTTTCTGGGTATTATCCATCCGGCACAATTACGAAGACTAACCCAACAATTGCTGGCGACACGAGATATTTCTAGTGCTATGTCTGAAGCTGACTCACCTCCGCCGACAATTAATACATTCTTACCCACAAAGTTATCAGCATTACGATATTCCTTGGAATGGGAAAACTTTACCTCAGTTAATAAGTCTTTCCATTGCGGATAATTGGAAATACCGTTGTTTCCAATTGCCAAGGCTACTCGTTTTGAGAGCAAAGTCTCTCCAGATGCTAGTTCAACTTGCCACCCTTGATTGTCTTGCAGGGTGACTGCTACAACTTTAGAGTTGAAACGAATTTTATCTAAAACACCAAAATGTTTGGCATATCTCTTAAAGTAATCAACTGCTTCATCTTTTGTCCAAAATTCCTGCTGTTTTCCATCACCGATCCAGAAGTCAGAAAACATACTAAATGCGCAAGAAGTAGTCAGCACTAAACTGTCGTAGGCATTGGCATAAACACCTCCCAAATGCTCTGTTTGCTCCAAACAGACTACATCGCGCACACCTTGCTCAAGTAATTCTTTGGTAGTAACTAGACCTGCTGCTCCGGCTCCAATCACAATGCACTCTAACATACAATTTAACTGCCGAATTTCAAATATTTTCCCGATGATAGTTGCAAAAGAAGTTTAATAGTGTAAACTCAGGTTTGTCATCACGTTTTGGACAGATTTAATGTTAAGTCAACTACAAAAACAGAAATTACCAAGATTGTTTGCAAAGTATGACGCAGACAAAAACGGTTTCATTGAGCAAGCGGACTTTGAGAGGTTTTTAAAAACCTACTCGCAGTTTCGCGGCTGGACACCAGATTCACCCGAATACAATTCCTTTCAATCCAAGTTAACGTCTCGTTGGAATAGTATGCAGAAGTATGCAGACACCAATCGCGACGACAAAATTTCTTTGGATGAATGGCTAGTATACATTGATAATGTACTCAATGATCAGGAAGCTTATGAGGCCCAACTACATGGCATTGCCGCTTTCGCTTTCAGCGTCTTTGATATTAATGGGGATAATCAACTCAGTTTAGAGGAATACAGACAGTTCTATAAAGCTGGCGGGCTTGGTGAGAATGAAGCTAACGAGATCTTCAGGCGACTCAATTTAAGTGATGATGGCTCTATTTCTAAGGAAAAATATCTGGAACTCATTGATCAATTCTTCCGTAGTGAAGATCCTGAAGCACCTGGTAATTTCCTCTTTGGCAAAGTTTAGATAGAACTTAAAAATGTTCTGGTGACAAAGATTGTCGAGATTAAGATCATAGAAATTACGCTGATTGAAGCTATTGCCATTTGATTCGGTAAACTGAATCCTAATGATAGGGAAATAGATAATGCAGATGCCAACCAGTTCTTTTGACAAAATTAGCCCTACAGCTTTAATTATGGCTTATGCCAGACAGTTTACCGACATTCCTTATTCCCAAGAATTGGCACAATTAGTTAATGCTCAAGCTTTCGTAGAACGCTTACAAAAACAACAATCCGATAAATCTTTTGAAATAGCAGTTTTATTTGAGGGTCGGTATAAAGCTATCAATCAGATGATAGCTCAATTTAGAACAACCCAAATTATCGAACTAGCCTCCGGCTTGCTGCCACGAGGCATGGTAATGTCTCAAGACCCTGGTATTGTTTTTATTGAGAGTGATTTGCCAGCGATGATTAGCAGCAAACAGCAACTGGTGAAACAGCTAGTTGGCGATCGCTCAAATCTACACTTTATTGCCACTGATGCCACTAGTCAACCTAGCCAATTTCCTCTTGATGTAGATTATTTAGATTCCTTAACGCCCATTACTGTAATATCTGAAGGACTACTACTGTACCTGACACTTAACCAAAAACAGCACGTGTTTACTAATGTACGGGAGTTGCTTCAGGTTTATGGTGGTGTGTGGATCACGCCTGATTTAATGACAAAAGAAGATTTGAGTAGGATACGGGGAACTAGTCCAGCTTTACAAAAATTTAGCCAGACAGTAAGGGTAATGACAGGAACTTCAGACAAAGATACTATTTTTGACAATTTAGATCAGGTTAGGCAGTTCACAAGTGAGCAAGGGTTTCAGCTTCAGGCCTATAGTATGCTCAATGTATTAGACCAACTAACTTGCTTGGAACCGTTGGGAATTAATCCGGCTGTTGCTGAATCTATACTCACTGATTCCTTTGTCTTTGCGTTTACTCTAATGCCAAGTTTCTAGTAAATTCCTAGCAAAATATATCGGGTTCATCAACCCCTTAATTAAAGCTTTGAAGCCATAAATTATACGACCTCTTAAACCATCTTTAATAACGTGATTATTGAATGAAATCACTGGTAATTTTGCAATCAATTCTTGAGCCAAAGCTTTCTTCTGACCTAGTCCTCGTAAACGAAACTGGGTAGCTTGAGTGGCACCATATACCATGTGAAACCAGAGGCGAGGATGTAAGAAAAAGTATTTCCACAATGGAGGCTTGCACCCCATTAAATCAGCCAGTTCATCAATGTAAATATGGTAATCAACTAAGCTTCGTATTACCTGTAGTCAGATACTTACTATTGATACACAAATTCAACAATCAGAACTAAACAACCATCGGCTCTCTAGTTAATCGATCACTCAGCTGCCCTCCTTGCTGATACTCATCCAAGCTAAATGCATCTACCTGAATTGCATCATTACGGGCAGACTCTGCCTCACGCACCAACTTAGCCTCCTCAACACTAATAACTCCTACCTCAACAGCTTTTGTAAATAACTGCTCCCATCTTCCCTTAGGAAGTTTACCAGCACTACTAGCCAGCTTGATTTTCTTAATAATTGATTCAGCTTGAGATGACAAGAGAAAAGCCTGCTCCAAACGCCCCAAAGCTTCACTAGTATCCGAAGGAATATAGATACCTGTAGTTAATTTGTCCCGTTGACTTCCCAGAGTCTGAAGACTACGGGCAATTGTACTGCCAAGTTGGTCAGATGGCGGTACACCAATGGGGTTTAATCGCCACCAGCAAGTTACTAATTCTCGTAATCCCAGTCCTAGCATATTACTGAAAATACCCATCATTGCCTGTTGAATCTGGGCAAAAGCATATTGCATCGCCCAATCAACAAAGGGTAAGTCTTCCGATTTACGTCCTTGGGCCTCAAATCGACGCAAGGTAGCAACACCAAGATACATCCAAGATAAGATATCAGCAAAGCGCCCAGTTAACTTTTCTCTTCGTTTCAGAGTACCGCCAAAATAAATAAGTGCTATATCAGTAAGAAAGGCAAAAGTGGCAGAAGCCCACGTCAATTTTCGGTAGTATTTAGCCGTCGGGCCCTTTACTGGAGAAACTGCTAAATATCCACGGGAAACACTTAACAATACGGAGCGGAAAAAGTTACGCACCATCAAGCCAAAGTGATTCCACAAAGCCTGGTCAAAGGCTTTAAGATTAGACTGATTGAGAGCCTCTATTTCTTGATAAACATAGGGATGGGCGCGAATAACACCCTGACCAAAAATAATCATGGTTCGGGTAAGAATATTCGCCCCTTCCACAGTAATAGGAATAGGAGTTGCCATGTAAATATTTGCCAGTAGATTCCTTGGCCCTCGACAAATCCCAGCACCACCGAGAATATCCATGCCATCATTAATAATTTGACGGGATAATTCGGTAAAATTATACTTAGCGATCGCAGAAATAACAGCTGGCTTCTCGCCTTGGTCAACCGCACCACAAGTGTAGAGACGAGCAGCATCCATTAAATAAGTCAATCCCCCAATTCGGGCTAAGGGCTCCTCAATTCCTTCAAAACGACCAATCGATAGTCCAAACTGCTTGCGTACAACAGCATGGGCTCCTGTAACTCTTGCCACCAGTTTAGCAATCCCCGTACAGGTGGCCGGAAAGCCAATACCCCTTCCCGCAGCTAAGCACTGCATCAGCATTTTCCAGCCTTGACCAGCTTGTGCGATACCACCGATAATATGTTCAATGGGGACAATGACATCATGTCCTTCGGTGGGAGAATTATAGAAAGGCACGCCCATAGGGTCATGTCGCTGTCCCAAGACAACACCTGGTGTATCTGTAGGAATTAAAGCACAGGTAATCCCTAAATCTTCCCCCTTACCCAGTAAATTATCTGGATCTCTGAGTTTAAAGGCAAGTCCCAAGAGAGTGGCAATTGTACCAAGAGTAATAAAACGTTTTCTCCAATTCAAGCGCAGATAAAGCTTGTCATCTGCTCCCTTAAATACCACTCCATTGGAAGTAATATTAGCTGCATCTGAACCAGCATGAGGTTCAGTCAGAGCAAAACAGGGAATTTCTTCTCCCCGTGCCAGTCGCGGCAAGTAATAATCCTTTTGAGTTTGTGTTCCGTAGTGAAGTAATAGCTTAGCAGGGCCAAGAGAATTAGTAACACCAACAGTAGCAGTATGAGTAAAAGAGCGGGATGCTAACTTGGTCATTACAGCACTATAAGCCAAATTAGAAAAGCCTAAACCTCCGTACTTTTTAGGAATCATCATCCCAAAAAAGCGCTGTTGTTTGAGATAGTCCCAAACTTCAGGGGGCAAATCCTTACGGCAGTGAATATCCCAGTCAGTTGTCATCCGGCAAACCTGTTCCACAGGACCATCAAGAAAAGCCTGAATTTCTGTGTTTAGCTGCGGATAAGATTCACTATTAATTCGTTTAAAGTTAGGCTTGCCGGAAAAAAATTCCCCCTCAACCCAGAGAGTACCAGCTTTAATTGCCGCCTCTTCAGTATCAGAAATAGTCGGTAATAGTTTGAGAGCCTTGATGCTTTTGACAATAGCAGATGTAACCAGTACTCGGCGTAGTTTAGGGATATTAAAAATTAATACCAGCATACCGAATAAAACCCAACCCCAAATTGAGATTTTAAAAACCCAAAGTGTAACAGCAGCAAATAATGACCACAGCCAAAGGGGAACACCGATATAACCGCAAAGAATCAACAGCAGGGCAAGGGTGGGAATAGTGATGATTGGTTGTAGGAAAGTCATAGTAAATTCATTGAGATGGGGGGATGGGGAGATGGGGAGATGGGGAGATGGGGAGAGAGATTTATCCGTTAGAACCCACCTTGGTATGAGTATTGATAGCTTATAGATTGATAGCAATGAGCAATGAACAATGAGCAATGAACAATGAGCAATGAACAATGAACAATGAGCAATGAACAATGAACAATGAACAATGAGCAATGAACCATCTAAAGCATCAGATTTTCAAACACACCAGCTGCCCCCATACCTCCGCCAATACACATTGTGCAGAGTCCATAGCGAATACTGCGCCTTCTCATTTCATGCAGTAAGGTGGCGGTTAGCTTAGCTCCAGTACAACCTAATGGATGACCTAGAGCAATTGCGCCTCCATTGACATTGACAATTTCCTCATTCAAACCGAGTTTGTGGATAACAGCGAGTGCTTGCCCTGCAAAGGCTTCATTAAGTTCAATTAAACCTATATCTTCTAGAGTTAAACCAACTTGCTTAAGTACTTTTGGTACTGCTTCAACAGGCCCAATACCCATAATTTCTGGTGGAACACCAGCAACAGCAAAGCCCAGTAATCGTCCTAAAGGCTGCACGCCAATCTCACGTACCATTTGCTGAGACATCACTACCGTTGCTGCTGCCCCATCTGACTTCTGGCAGGAATTACCAGCAGTAATTGTCCCGCCTACACGAAAAGCAGGTTTTAAATGGGCAAGTGCCTCCATACTAGTATCAGGACGAGGCCCTTCATCCAGCTGAAATACCTTCTCTATCGATTGGGTTTTACCATCTTGATAGATAGTTTCTCGAACTGTGAAAGGTACAATTTCTTCCTCAAAGCGGCCAGTTTGCATAGCATTCAAAGCCCGGTAATGCGATCGCAAAGCAAACTGATCCTGCTCTTGTCGGGATATATAATGCTGTTGCACCACATTTTCCGCTGTGATGCCCATGGTAATATATGCCTCTGGCCAATCCTCCATCAATGCTGGGTTAGGTAGTAAATAATTTCCCCCTGGCGGAATTAAACTCATCGATTCTGCCCCGCCTGCAATTACGACCTTAGCTTGTTCAGTCCAAATTGCCTGGGTTGCCATTGCGATTGCCTGGAGCCCTGAAGCACAGAAGCGATTAACAGTGCAGCCAGCCACAGAATTAGGTAAACCTGCCCTTTGAGCAATAATGCGCCCCAGATTAAAACCCTGTTCAGCTTCAGGAAAAGCACAGCCAAAAATAAGATCATCAATTTGTTCTGGCTCAAGTCCCTTAACTTTTGCTATTGCCCCTTTAACTACCGCCGCCCCCATATCATCAGGGCGAACATTGCGCAAACTCCCGCGCGGGGCTTTTCCGACAGCAGTCCGAACACTACTAACAATATATGCTTCTTTCATGGTTCTGATTTGATTTGGGATTTTAGATTTAGAGACGCGGAGAGGGGGAGAAAGAATTATGTGACAAGCTTGTCCAAAATCAGAGCCAAGTTTTGCACCCCTGCTTCCCTTGCTTACCCTGCTTTCTCCGTCTCCCTGTCTTCCCTACCTCTTATCTGAAAAGGAAAAAAAGATGCTACAAATAGTCCGACTTTAAGTAATAAGCAATAACAAAAACATTTCTTACTTATTACTTATTACTTATTACTTATTACTTAAAAAACATTCGTAGCCAACATGTAGTTAACCGACTTAATTCCGCAACGGTTTCTTCGTCTTGAGTAGATGTGCAATCCTCTCTTGGGTTTTCTTCTCACCTAGTAATGGTAAAAAGGTTTCTCTTTCCAGCTGTAGCAGGTAATTCTCGTCTACCAGTGTTGGTGCCGATAATTCCCCCCCTGTAATCACATAGGCTAAACGGTTGGCAAGGTAACAATCATATTCAGAAATAAATCCTCCTTGCAGTAGAATATAAGCAGCATGCTCCAGCACAGCTCTGGCAGGATGACCAAGCACCATAATCGAATTACGCTCTGGTGGAGGCAAATATCCTGCTCGCTCCAGGCTAATCACTTCTTCTTTCGCCACAAACAAGCGGCGCTCCCCATTAATCACAATCTTGGCTGTGGGAGAGAGATAACCCATTTCTTGGGCTTCGCTGGCACTTTTGGAAACTTTTGCCATGGCGATGGTTTCAAAGGCCGATGTCAGGAAGGGCTGAATCTGACTTGGGGATTCTGTTGCTGCCCGTTGTGCTGCTAAGGCAGCCATCCGCATAATGCCGCCGCCTCCAGGAATTAGTCCTGCCCCTAGTTCTACCAAACCAAGATAGCTTTCTGCTGCTGCCACTACTTGTGGACAAGCCATTACCAATTCGCAGCCACCACCAAGCACACGCCCACCAATCGCTGCCACAATCGGTTTTTGAAAATAGTGAATCCGCTGCATTAGCGTCTGAAACTTGCTAATCAAATTGGCAATTACTTCGTACCTACCTGTCTGCGCCAGCATCGCCATTTCACCCAGATTGGCACCAGCTGAGAAATTTTGACCATCGTTGCCAATGACTAAGCCCCGGAAATCCTTGACTTCAAGGATATCTAGCGCTTCTGAGAGCCCTTCGATTACCTTCATACTTAGGGTATTGGCTTTAGAGCGAAATTCGTACAAGAGTACCCCATCTCCCATATCCAGCAGTGCCGCTTCGGGATTTTGCCAGAGGGTATGCTTGAGGTCAGATTTGAAAGCAGCTAGATTAATTTCATCGGCTGGCGTTGCCACTGGAATATATCCTTGATTGGGTAGATAAACTCCCTCTGTTTTTTCTATCTCTGCATCTTTTTGATAAAATCGGTTAATACCTGAGTGTTGCATTTTTTCTACCCAAGCTGGCACCTGGATACCGGCAGCTTCCATATCTGCCAATACCGATTCAAAACCAAGGATATCCCAAATTTCAAAAGGTCCTAGTTCCCAGCTAAATCCCCAGCGCATTGCTCTGTCAATTTCCACTGGAGTGTCGGCAATTTCGGGAAGACGGCGGGCGCTGTAGCCCAGCATTTCTAAGGTGGATTGGCGGAAGAAAGCACCAGCACGTCCTTGGTGATGATAAAGTACACGCAAACGTTCTCTCAAGTCCTCAATCCTGCCTATTGCTGAGAGATCCTCTAAATTTAATGGTAAGGCTTGTTCATAGGTCAATGTCTCTGGATTTAGAGAAAGAATCTGTCCCTCTTCTTTTTTATAAAAACCTCTACCTGTTTTTGCCCCCAGCGCTCCTATATTCACTAGTTTACGCAGGAGATTAGGAACACGAAACACTTCTCGGCTTTCGTCGTGGGCAATAGCTGGATAGAGATTGTCAGCTACGTAAACTAGTGTATCTAGTCCCACTAAGTCAGCAGTGCGGAAAGTTGCCGATTTTGGTCTTCCTGCAATAGTTCCTGTTAAGGTATCAATTTCTTCGATAGTATATCCCTGTTGAGTAAACGCCCTAATGCCGAGCATAGTTACATAAATTCCGATGCGATTGGCAATAAAGTTGGGGGTATCCTTGGCCACAACTACCCCTTTACCTAGGTGTAGCCGTCCAAACCATTGCAGGCGTTCGATTACTTGGGAATGTGTATCTGTCGTGGGAATAATTTCGAGTAATTTTAGATAGCGTGGTGGGTTAAAAAAGTGAGTCCCTAAAAACCGACTACGGAAAGATGTAGAACGTCCTTTGGCAATTTCATTAATTGGTAATCCACTAGTATTGGTGGAAATCACGGCATCGTTACTAATAACCCCTTGCAAACGTTCCATTAACTGCTGTTTGATTTCCAGATTTTCTACTACCGCTTCAATTACCCAATCAACTTTAGCTAAACGGTGAAAATGCTGATCAAAATTACCGAGAATAATACGGCGCACTGTTTTATCTGTGAATAATATTGGTGGGTTTAATTTCAGTGCTTTTTTAAAAGATGTTTCTACAATCTTGTTTTTGTTGTCTCCTGGTGCCGATAAATCCAGTAAATGAACTGTAAGTCCCGCACTGGCTAGGTAAGCTGCAATCTGTGAACCCATGACCCCAGCACCTAGAACTGCTGCTGTTCGGAACGGCTTAAACATGTTGTTAAAATCCTCCCTTTAATCAAATTTCCACTAATTTATGGAGGTCATAAAAATATAAGATGTTGAAGATTACTACCACAAAGGAAAGGACGGCACGCCTTTTAGACTCGGCATACATAGAGTCTATTACTGTGGCAAAAACTTCGCTTACTTTCGCCCGCTTTACCTTGAAACTGGAATTGAGCATCCCATTCTCAACAGTAAGACTATAATTAATCAACTTGAAACGTTTAACTGCTGACCAGTGGGGGAAATTATTGTTAGCTTTATCTACTAGCTTTTGATAAATGGAGACAATTTGAGGATGCTGCAAAAGTTCTTCAATTGGTAGCTCTAGCCCCAGTATTTTTGCTTGAGTGCGTAGATTCTTTACATTGGGAAAAATCAACATACTACAGAATTTTCGATCAGCGCCAACAGCGATCGCTTGCTTCACTAGAGGAGATTGCTGTAATTTATTCTCCAAAGGTTGTGGCGTGACATACTTGCCAGTGGAAAGTTTAAACAGGTTTTTCTTACAACCAATAATCTTGAGAAAGCCTTCTGCTGTAAATTCTCCTAAATCACCAGTATGAAACCACCCTGAAGGCTCAATAACTTGTTGGGTTGCTTCGGGGTTTTTGTAATAGCCTTTCATAATGTACGGTGCTTTGACTAAAATTTCACCGTCTTCTGCTATTGCCATCTCTACCCCAGTAATTGGTACTCCTACTGTTCCAGCGCGGTTAAATTCCCCACGGTTGTAACAAAGTACTGAACTGGTTTCTGTCAAACCATATCCTTGCAAAACGGTTATTCCTGCCGCCGAAAAAATGTTAGCTAAATCTGCTCTTAAAGCTGCACCACCACTAATCAAGGCTTTGAGATGTCCCCCAAAAGCCAAGCGCCAAGAGGAGAAAACAATTCGATTAGCCAGTTTCAGCTGGAGAGCATAGGAACCAACAGGTTTTTGACCTAATTTATAGCGTTTAGCTAGGTTCAGTGCCCAGTTAAAGACAATTTTATCAAATCCCTTTAATTGGCGACCTTTTTTGAGAATATTTTCATAGGTTTTTTCTAGTAGTCGAGGTACGGTAACGAATAAGGTTGGTTGGACTTCTCGAAGATGTTTGGCTACTCGCTCTGGGGTTGTAAAGTAAATGCTATGCCCATAATTAATATGTCCATAAACAAAGGCACGGGCAAAAATGTGTGTTAGCGGCAGAAAAGAAAGGACTACTTCTGGTATTCCTGGTTCAAGTTGGGGGTGATTACTAAAGGCAGCAAGGATATCAGCAGAAATATTCTCATGGGTTAGCATCACGCCCTGAAGATTGGCACCCAAATCATTTACCTGTTTGAGATTATGTACTCTTTGCCGGATAGCGTTGGTAAATTTAAACTGTGAGTTTTTCCTACGCCATTTCTCTGATTCTCCTGCCCCTCCAGCGATATAGATAATGGTGGCAAGATCATTTGGTGCAATCTCTGAGCGCAGTTGCTGTTGCGTTGTTGGTGAAAGCTCAGCTTTGCTTCTGCTACGTACTTCTGGGATAGAAAATACTTGGATATCTGGAGGCAGTGGCGGCAGTTGTTGTTGCCAGTTGAGAGTAACTTCGGCAACTATAACTATTTTCAGATTGGGTACTTTCCACAGGTAAGGTGCTACTTGCTCGAGCAATTCTGGGTTAGAAATAATCAGCGCCTTGGCTTCGCTGTGCTGCATAATAAAGATTATATTTTCTGGAGCCTCGGCTGGATAAATTGGTACGTCAATTAGTTTGGCAAGTAGGCAACCCATATCAGCGATACAAAAGTTGACATCGCTGTGCATAAACAGGCAAATGCGAGTGCTTTTTTCTAACTCCAAATCCAGTAAGCCTAGCGCTAATTCTTCGGCAGCGCTGCGGAATTCTTGGTTAGATAAAGATTGCCAACCTTGTGCTGTCGGCTGCTGGAAGGCATGATGATTGGGGGTGCGATCGCATGCTTCATCCAGCAGCGAAGGTAAGGTACGTCCCAGAATCACCTCTGCTGAGTTGGGGGGAGCTGTATAAATTTTGTTGGGCCAAAACATCTTACTTAAGAAGAGACTTAACTTCTCTCTCGCTAATGGCTATCTTCAGGCATTATCGACAAGCCTTCTCAAGCGATTAAATCCTACGCCCTGAAGCGTCGGTTTACACTCCTCAATGCCACCTATATATCTTTAGTTAACGTGGTATGTGGCATGATTGGGTTTTTTAGGCTGTGCTAATGCCAGCTAACGATCTATTGGCCAATCGATCTTGGTATATTCTGAGTATAGCATATTGCTAGACGAATGGCTGAAAAGCCTAATTTAAAAGGAGGCGTACGCATCTTTACCGGAAGGGAAGCCAAAATCGGTTAGAAAACATTTTTATCAACAGCGTAGTCATGTCTCCTCATGCGACAGAAGGCCGTTTCGTGGAAACCCTGATTCCCAAAACCCACATAGAGAAGTCACCTTGCTCACAACCTCATCCCCGGGAGCGCGGGAGAAATTGCGTATTTCACAGTGTTTCGCGTTAGCAAGTGAATGTTGCTAAACGGCGCTAGTCATCTCAGCGTGCATCAAGTCTTGTTAAACTGTCAAAGAAACCTATGCATTGATTACGGCGTCGGCACGAATTGTCGCAGAAGAGGAACATTAGACCACAAAATGTACTCTTTTGGTCGATTTATTCACAATAAGTGGAAATCAGAAGCTTTAAAAGCATCTTTCAAGGAAAAAAAGCAGGAGCGTGCTACAATATTTTCGTTTGTTGTTGTGTACAGCCTGGCGTGAAGAACTGAGGTCAGTGGTTAACAACCATCGGAACAGCGGGAACTGAACGTCTGTTGAACAGCAAGGATCAGTGAATAGCCCATCGGTGTCAAATCCGTATAGGCGAAAAGACAAAGAAAACGGCAAAGAGGAAAAACCCTAATGAGTGTTATGACGCCTGAGCAATTCAAGCAAGCGCTCGAGACCAAGAAAGTGGAAAAATTTTCCAAGTGGGAATCGGGAGCAAGGAGCGGAAGCGGATGGCAAGAGAGGCACAAGCAAGCGGCGAAGTTAAAGGAAGATTTAGCCGTCATGGTCTCTTCGACGGCAGTAAGAAGCGACTCATCGCTCGAAGCATGGCTCCTTGAAGATAAAAATTTGTTGAAAAGCCTTGAAATCGAGGAGGCACAGGACAGAAAAAACGGTCTTGATACGATCAGCCATGAAAAATTGGACCAAGGCTTATCTGATGAGGAATGGGGCAATCGTGTCAACACAAGACGAAACGAAGCAAAGGAGGTAGCGGTGAAACATATCGATGATGCCTACGACCGGGTCTATGAAGCGGGATTGAAACACCCGAGCTGGCAGGATCCATTGTTGAACTATGCCGATTGGGTATTCCAGGCGATTAGTGATATTTTCGATCATTTTATCGAATTTGTAACAGAGCTAGTCGAAAAGATCGCCGAATGGCTGAAGAAAGTGTTTGACGAAATCGTCTCGTGGTGGAATTTGGCATGCTCGACGATAACCTCGATTTTTGAGTAAGGGTGAACGGAAGAGGTTGGAACGTACCCGTACGAAACCATGACGTGGCCTTGTGGGAAGGTTTAGCTCATAACCCACCTTCCGCACTTCACAATGTAATACGTAATGATTACGTATTTTGAGTAGCTTGGCGTACGCACTCCAAAACGTGATCGCTTTTCTTGAAGCTTGAACCCTCTCTCCTCATCCAC
Organism: Symploca sp. SIO3C6; assembly: GCA_010692425.1. Lineage (GTDB taxonomy): Bacteria > Cyanobacteriota > Cyanobacteriia > Cyanobacteriales > Coleofasciculaceae > SIO3C6. The sequence goes on from JAAHHJ010000022.1 coordinate 110,479, forward strand.
CCCTGAAATAACCCAACGCCACCAATGGCGAAGGTATAGCGCTACGCGCTACGGTTAGGACATCTTTTTTTGGAGTCAATTGATGATTTATTCTGTCTTTACAGCTAATGGTAGTGTCCTAACCAAAATGCGTACTGCTATAAGACTCAATGCGGCAATCATCCGCACCTTGCTCGTTAAGCTGAGCTGCGATTCGTTCTCTCGAAATGAGTAGAAATACTCAAGGATGAGAGGCAAGGAACTTGGAAGGGATTGCTCCCTTCCAAACCGTGACAACTTGATAGCCAACAACCCAACTCCTACCCCACAGGTGCAGTGGTGAAAACACGACCCCTACTGAGGAGACTAGCCATCAAATTGGTAAAGCGGGGCGAAAGAAGGTAACTGGGAGCCCAAGTTGGTTATCCCTTTAGCAAGAACTATTGTAGAGACACGATATATCGCGTCTCTACATTATTTTTCAGCAGAGGTCTATAAAGAATAATTTCGACCTGTCTCCGTGTCCCCATGTCCTCGTGTCCTTAAGAAGATGTCATCGACTCATTAACACCATAGGCTAAAATTCCCAAAATCTTATTGACATTGTTAAGAAAATATTCTCCTAAATCTATTTCAATCGTTTGCTGTTCTAATTTTAAAAATTTCCATATACTGCCTGTTGTGACAGTACCGTAAATCGCCTTGATTTTATTGCCTTCGCGTTCATTGAAGATTTTTGCTGCTAACATTTCCGCTATACATTGTCCAAAACCAGCATTAAGATTTTCCTTTTTTGCCTCAACAATGACAACGACTGGTGCAGTAACTAGTAACAGTTCTGGGGAAAGGCTAATGAGAAAGTCACAATTTCCATTTAATCCTTGGGCAGGTTCGACATTAAACTCTACGCCAGAAAATAAACTAATGCTTTGCTCCAACTGTTTTCTGAGTTCAATTAAAATTGGAGTAATAATCATTTCAGAACGTGATTTTTCTGTATTGCTAGCTAGTGCTAATGGTATATTATAGTCTAGAGTTTCTATTAATTGATCACTACATTCTAGTTCGGGAGTATCCAAAAACATCTTGACTTTAGCCGCAAGAGTTAAATCAAAAGTTTTTACTACTTTGTCTAGGCTAAATTCACTATATGACATGGCATTCAATTATTTTTTTTGATTGATTGTTAGATATTACAACTTAAAGAGATTACTCAGCTAAGTTTTGCAGCATGACTTGTTTAATTCGTTTCAAAACACCCATGATCTCATAAAGTTGATTACGGTTAGGAAGTAGCAGGGAGAAAATATTAGATAAATCGTACTGGGGGGTGTCTTGAGTTGTGAGTTTGATGAATTGGAATTCGTCGCCGTTAGTTATGAGTCCATAGACGGGGTGTTCTGGATTAGGGTTTGCCATCATATAGCTGAGGGCTTGAGGTAAGGCAACGGAGAAAGCAATAGTTGATTTTGATTCAACAACTAATACCCATAGTTGCTTTTGAATAATCAGGGTGTCGATGCGTCCTATGACTACTTCGTCTCTATCTTCTATAATGAGTTCTACTTCTGGTTCAGTGGTGATAAAGAAGGGTTCGTCATATAAACCAGCTAGGGTTAATAAGAGGGAAATGACTAAGTGATTGATGGTTCCTTCGGCTAAGGAACCGCGTTTACGATGACGCAGAAATCGGTTTCTAATTTGCTCTAAGGTGGCTGTTTCTGTCTCGGTGAGTTTGGGTAAGTCTTGATGCCACTCCGGGAAGAAATGCTCGTTTTCTGTAGAACGGAGGTTAAATCTTTCTTGAAGATCATATAGGCTAGTGATGGTTTTTGAGATGGGTTTGGTTTGAACCATAATTGATCTATCCTTTTTTACTTAGATCTTGCACCAATATATTCACCCGCCTACGGTTCAAACCCCAGCATCATAGCTTAAGTCCTATTTTAGAGGACTTAACGCTTGCTCTACATAGATTTCAGTCCATTGACTCGCAACCTCTGTATCGATATTATTCGCCAACGCTCTAAGGGAGCCGTCGGTGTAGATAGTTTGGAATGGGTGGGGGCGACTGATAATGTCGATACTGTTAGTGCGGTGGATACCCCCGAGAGAGCTTTGGAGAAAGAAGAGAAAGCAACAGTTATAGCAGTACGTATTAAGGTTAGGACAAGCTAAATCGCTAGAACTTTGCCAAATTCACCCCTTCTGCCTTGGAGCCTTCTGCCCTGGAGCCTTGCGCGTAGCGCTATATCAAGGATGCGATCGCTTTTAGCGCTAGCCTTCGGCTAATCGCCTTTGGCACTGCCCCTACAGCCCTTCGGGCATCCTTCGGCAGGGCAATCGCTTCTTTACCAGAACGGTTGCGCAATACTTTTAGATTACATTTTTATCAACAGCGTACACATACAGAAAATGCCGAAGAACAAGGGATAACCGACGATAACGTCTGCAAACTGATATCATTGAACTCTATCGGCAAATTTTGTTGCCAGGGGAGATTGTTGCTCTTGAGAGTGTTCAACATAGGGAATTGCTTTGAACAGGCTTATATGGCAATTCTCTTTCCCTTGTGAGGTACAGTCAATTTTTTCTCTTCTCCTGCGTAAAATCGGATGATGAGATAGGGCGTACCTCATGAATCTGAGAAACGCTGTAGATTAAAAAAACAGAAAAACTCAGAGTCCACAATCCCATTATTGAATTAATCTTTGATGGCTGTTGACTTGATAGTTTATAGAAGATGTAATCAAATTAAGTCTACTCGTCATCGCTGTGTTTTAAATACTAAAACCAGCATTAAAAATAACTAATATTCTCAAGAAGATAAATATTTGTTAACCATTACATAATCATTTTTTTATCTATAAAATCTAAAGAAAAACCATAAAAGTACAATTGTTGAATTAAGTGTAAAAATTTTCAAAACTAAGTATTTGATTGAATTTTTTCGTTATTCTAAAGATATATTTTACTAATATGTTTTCCCAATGCTTGCTTTCAAGGAATCTCCCACCCCAATGTCTTCGGCTCCCCAACCAGAGGTTCCCAATCTCAGGCTGGAGTCAACTATTGAAGAGTTGTCACTATATAACTTTCAAGTTGAAATCTATTGCCTGGGCAAAGAAGTCACTAACAGATTTGAAGTGAATCCGCTACTACCGGGAGTGATTCTCACAGAGTACGGTAAATTTGTCGGCATGATTTCGCGACGTCGATTTTTAGAACAGATGAGCCGCCCTTATGGACTAGAACTTTTTCTCAAACGCCCTCTTTATTCTTTGTATAGCTTTGTGAGTGCAGATATTTTAAAACTCAGAGGAAATACGCAGATAGTGGAAGCTGCTAATCGTTCTTTGGAGCGCTCTGCAAAGTTGCTTTATGAACCGATTGTGGTGGAGATAGAACCAGAAGTCTACCGCTTGCTGGATGTACATCAGTTATTGTTAGCTCAGTCACAAATTCATAAACTAACTTACCAGCTACTAGACAAGCAAATCCAAGTCCAAATGATACAAACTGAAAAAATGGTTAGTTTGGGTAAGATGGTTGCCAGTGTTGCTCATGAAATTAAAAATCCTGTTACTGCCATCACCTGTAACTTAGGTTTCCTCCATAGTTACTGCCAGCAAATCATGGAAATATTATCAGTTTATGAATTAGATAACCATCATCAATCTGAAGTCATTACTGAATTAAAACAACAAAGTGATCTAGATTTTATTCGAGAAGACTTACCCAAAGTAATTAAAAGTATGAAACTAGGGTCTGAGCGATTAACTAAAATTGTTAGTGGTTTACATAACTTTTCTCACATGGGAGAATTGAATCGCGCCAAAGCTGATATCCATGAGTGTATTGAAAATATTTTGTTAATATTAAATAACCGTCTTAAGTACGGTATTAAAGTAATTAACAATTACGGGGAACTGCCACTAGTTAATTGCTACTTAGGTCAACTTTCTCAAGTGTTTATGAATATTATCAGCAATGGGATTGACGCCCTGACAGAGAAAGCTGAACAACAAGTAGCTGAAGCAATAACATGGCAAGCTCAGATTGAAATTAGTACCGAGGTTTTGCAACAGTCAGATTCTGAATGGATTTGTATTCGGATTGCTGATAATGGTCCTGGGATTCCACCAGCAATCCGAGAACATATATTTGAGCCCTTCTTCACCACCAAACCTATAGGTAAAGGAAGTGGTTTGGGCTTAGCAATTAGCCATCAAATCGTCACTGCCAAACACGGAGGAAAACTGCTAGTGCATTCAAGAGAGTCCCATGGCACTGAGTTTCAGATTCTGCTGCCAATATTTTAATTTTGCGCAGCAGTATTTAAAAACTAAATGTCGTTCTGAGAGCTCCGATGAAAACGTCATCGTTATCTTCATCCTGATTGGGGGCAGCCAGCCAAATTACACCTGGCGTAATTGAGATATTATCCGTTAACTTATACTTGTAGAAAGCCTCGACGTGGAAGGGGACATCTTCCTCAAAATCATCATCTCCTGGAACCTCGAGGTCTACTAGGTAGGGTTCAGCACCAACGACAACAGCACCAAGACTTCCCTGCTTACCAAGATCCGGGAAAGCAAAAATCAGCGAATAGTTGATGATATCAGCGTCACCCAAACCAATCAAACGTGCTTTAGTCAAACCAGCCCAACCGCGAATGTTAAAACTGGGACTGACCTTGAATAAAGTTTCAATGCCATAGGAATTACTCGAAACTGGAGTAGCTTCAACCCCCAGTTGTTCCAGTGCTGTGGGGGCCAAATTACCAAGATTAGTACCAGTCCCACCAAAGGCAAAGCGCCGCCCAGATTCTACATCATAACCATTGAGGTAGGTTAGTCCGATCTTGAAACTCTCGAAAGGTGCAAACACTAACTGCGCCATCGCCGAGTAGTTACCATTAAACAAACCAGAGCCATCTGTAGGGACATTACCACCCCTTGCTAAGTAACCACCTGAAAACTCCAAGCTATTACTAAACTTATATCTTAAACCCAGACCTTGACCTCCCAGACCGAAACGATAAATAGGATTACGCTCAGCAAATCGGGAGAGAGCGCCATTGGCACCACCACCAGCTTCTAATCCTGGGTTAAAGGTGTCAGCATAGAAATGATGACCACCTAGATTAGCCATGACAGTTGCTTGTAAATTGTCATTGACTGGGAAAACATAGTGTATTCGATCCATGGTTACATCATTATTACCAGGACCATCAAAAGCAAAGCGCCCCTCATTAGTACCAAGCTCATCAGCAAAGGAGTTGCCAATATTGCCGGTGGTTAAGCGGGTATACAACTTATCTTTCCCGGTAAAACTGGTGACAAACTGCAGACGAATCTTCTCCTGAAAAACTGTTTGCACGTCTACATCATCTCCGAAAGCATCAGCCAGGAGAAAAGGAATTTCACCAACAAGCTTAGTAGTTGTAGAAAACTGATTATCTTCTAAGAACTGTACACGATCCTCGAGATTATCTACCCTTGTGCCTAGAGTTGCCAGCTCAGCTTCAAATTCTTGTATCAAGCGCCCCAGAGCTTGCAAATCCTCACGGCTGACATCACCACTACCGTCAATGATTAAACGCTCAATTTGGTTTAAACAGGCATTCAAGCCGGCAGCAAATTCAAAGCGAGTGGTAGTGCGATTGCCTCGAAAGGTGCCGTCAGGATACCCAGCAATACAACCATAGCGTTCAACTAGCGATCGCAAAGCTTCATAGGCCCAATCACCTGGAGAAACATCCCGTAGTTGAGAGACGTTAGTTACTTGATTGAGGGACTTAGTTTTACCATTGGCAAACACTCTCAGGTTGCGGCGGTTAACACCGGGAGTTGTATTTGCCCGATTTTCCCCCATCGGTAGGCTCTGAGACAATAAAGTATCACTAATGGGGTTTTCTGAACTTTGAGTGTTTTCCCCACCAGTAGTTACATCTGTTGTAGACTGAGCTGAAATCCCTTGAGACTCACTCAATTCAGGATTAGTTTCAACTACAGTAGCCTTTGCCTTCGATATGGGGTGAACTATTGCTGTCGAGGTAGCAGCCAAAGTTGCTCCCAGTATCACTCGACTAATCACCCGGATATTCCAGCCAGTCCTTTCCATTAAAATTTTTCCTCAGCTGATTCAGCAAGCTCATTTTGACATGTTATGTCAACATTTCAGTGCTCTAAGCTAAGGGGATTGATGGAGGGATTTCGTATCTTTGACTACAAAATTCCCCTCAGATTGTTTTAATTGCATTAAACGGATGCAGCAATCGCATTCTTGAGATGCCTAAGCAGTGGAGGTACAAAACCCCAGGTATCCCCGTCTCTTGAGAGCAGGGAGTATTTAATCGACATCTAGCAAACCGACAGGCGGTGTAATCTCAATTTTGCGGCTCTCGATATCTACTACTGGTGCAATTTCCTTGACAAATGGAATTAATACAGTCAGTGCTTTCGACTTTTTCTGGCGCTTGAATTTACGCTGCTTGCTAGTTCGATTAGGGATTGGGGCTTCTGATTCAACTGGGGCTGGTGTCGGTTGCTGGTTTAGTTTTACCTCCAAAATGCTATTACCGGCTGGAATCACATCAACCACGACTCCGATAACTTCACCTGTAAGTTGATTAAATACTTCCAGACCAAGTAAATCCCTTACATGATATTCATCTTCCCCTAATTCTGGGCGATCGCTTTCTGGTACCAGCAGTCGATAACCTCGTAATACCTCTGCCTGATTACGGTTTTCCACCCCTGCTAGCTGCACTACGTATAGCCCTTTGCCAGGAATATAACGCCCACCTAATAATTCTATGGGTTGAGGTTCAGTTCCACCAGGCCGTTGTAACCAGCGCTGCCCTGGTTGTTCAAACCTTTCAGGAAAGTCAGAATTCGGATAGACTCGCAACTCCCCTTTTAGACCTTGAGGGGATACAATTGTGCCGATTTCTAACCAGTCATCATTAGTCATCTTCTGCGATCGAAGCCACGCTTCAATTGGGAGTACTCAAGGCTCCTATTAGCCATGGTTGCAGGCTCCATTATACAAAAAAACTGATTAGCTTAGGGTGCAAAGTCTTGCACCCCCATCCCTTAAGTTCTAAACAAACTGACCATTTGAAACATTAGGCAAAATGCCAATCACACAAGGACGCGGTACTCCGTTAGGATTGTCTGAACCGCCATCACCAGATGGTAGATTACTTGGCCAGCTACTCCCCAGAGGAACAGTGCGGTTTTGAATAAATAGATTGCCATCTGAATCTAGCATCTCAATATCTCTGTTAAGAGGTGCTTGACCAGCATTAATGGGAACGCTTTCCCCTGGGTGCTGCACCGCTAGAAGCAGCGTATCACCTACGAAAGTTGGACCGGTCATTTCGCAACGAGGAGGGCCATAAGCAAAGGGTACAATCTCCCCAGCATCTAAACCACTGGTAGGAATAAAGAATAGCCAGTTATTACCAAAAACCCCTACTAAAGCGTCAGTGGCACCAGTATCACTGTGGTTAATAGTTCTCAGACCTGGGTTAGCACCAGTCCTAAAGCCATTTTGCCGACTTGTGGACATATCTGTAACTCCAAAGACATTGCCTTGGTCATCAAAAGCCAAATTATCCACATTGGCAAAACCAGCACCGCTATCTGCTCCAGCTTCTCCAGCTTCCACAAATTTAGTCCAGGTGAAGGTGGTGCCGGCACCGTTGGAACTGTCTTCAATAATCTTGTAAAGACCCCCTGAAGGTTGCTGGGCATTAGCTGCTGCACTGAGTTTAGCAGTTTGGAAAATTCGCGAATCTGGATACCCATCTCCCCCAGCAATATGATCCGTATAGGCAATAAATACCTCATTAGTACTGGGGTGAACTTCTAAGTCTTCAGGACGAGAAGAGGGAGTGCCGCCAATGGCATTAGCCGCGAGAAAGGCATCTGTCAGCACTGCTCCTTGGCTGGTATAGAAATCTGCCAATGTTTTGTTTTGGTAATCTGGCAGTATTGTCGCTTCATTGGTAGTATCTACAATAATGGAACCGCCATCCTCAGTTGCTCCACCAAGACCTGCACGCTGGGGCAAACGATTACGACCATCTCTTTGAGCTTCACCAAGGGTTGCTATTTCTACTGAACCCAGTACAGAAGGGGGTGTAGGATTAGTGGGAGTACTCAATAGCAAAGGCAGCCACTCACCAGTACCATCAGCATTGAATTTGGCGACATAAAGAATGCCATCTTCAAAGAGGGCAGAGTTATTGCTGTTGCTAAGCTCTCCTAGAACTCCATTACTGACGTACTTCCAGGTATGACCACCCCTTCTGTCATCCCCCATATATGCCACTAGGGGTTCCCCACTTTCGAGGCGGAAAGTGATATTTTCGTGGCGGAAACGACCTAAGGCAGTGTGTTTCTTAGAACGTACATCAGGGTCAGCTGGATCAATCTCCACCATCCAGCCATACTTTTCACCAACTAAGCCAAAAACAGCACCACTAGTGCCCTCAGTGTACTCAGTCTGAGTTCCATTGGGCAGTACGCCTTCGGTGACACCAACGAAAAATGTGTTACTCCCCTGGAAGTTTTCCTCAGCAGTGAGGATGGTACCCCAAGGTGTATCGCCGCCAGAGCAGTTGTAGGCAGTGCCAATGATACGGTTTCCTAAACCATCTGAACTTAGGGGAAATACCTCAGTTGCAGCTGGGCCAGTACCAACTAGATAATTTTGGTCTCCAATTTGATGAGATCTAGTACCCCAAGCTGTAATATTCTGGAATCCGTCGCTTCGTTCAGCATTGATTCCTAGACCTGATAGTCCATGGATGCGTCGGTTATTGGGGTCATCGACAACTTGAAATTTTCTGCCACTAGTGGAGCGAGAAATTCTGACGATGGAACCGCCCACATTGTAGTAAAACTCACCTCTGGTTTCGAGGTTAAGGGTAGTAGGCAGAGGGTATCCGATTACCTCTTCAAAGCTTGTCCGCGCTCCTATCAAGTCTGATGGGGTACCGGGAGCTAAATCAGAAATGGGAAAAGAAACGTATTCATGGTTAACCCAAAGGTAGCCGTCAAGGACACCGTCAATGGGAACAAAGGCGGTGAAGTCGCTATTGTAGCCGAAATAATCATCTGAATTAGGGAAAACGCGATCGCCCCACCGGACAATCACATACCTTCTATACTCAGGCGGTACCATGACATCGTCAATTATTGTATAACTGGCTAGCCTGGTATCATTTGAGGGAGCCAATATAGTTGTCTGATTGATGTCAGTGGGTAGAGCACTTTTATTGGTTTGGTAGATAGGTAGTGAATGAGGCAAACGTATGGGGGTAAAAGTTAGGGAATTTGTTGTTGTCTGAGCAACGCTAGGATTACCTCCCATAAATTTCTGACCCATTTGAGGAGTCAGCACCGTGGCAGCAGCAGAGCTACCAAAGAAGATAAGTAGCTGTCTGCGAGTAAACTTTGACATCAAACCTCTTGAAAGTCCTATTTCTGTGCTTTGATTACAATGACTATCTCTGTAGATAGATATGATTGGTTAATTAGAACTTTTACTTCTTCAAGAGAGTATACCTTTGCCAAGTTAAGATCAGTTAAATTTAAGGTTAATGCTGTGAAAAGTTTTAGATGATCCCTAACTAGAACCTGGGGATTATCCCTAATTTGTCAAAAGATACCATGGGCTTAGGGTAAGTGTGGTGCGGTTTAAGAGAGAAACTATATCAGCTAATTAGCCCCAAGATTTAAACTCAACTCGATTATAAAGTAAATCTTAAATTATTAGATGTAGGCTTGATAATCAATAATTTCGTTAGTCATCGCGAAAAGCTGGATCATTTACCAGTGCATCTTCAAAGCTATCTCGAAGCTTGGGTTGAGGAGAATTAGCTTGAGAATCTCTGAACCCCAAAAGTATTTCCGAACGACTAAAATAACTAAGCCAGTCACTTTTAGTAAGGTCTTGTTGCCACACAGAACGAGAAACTATGGCATGCAGAAGTGGGACAATCTGACCTTGATGTTCTCCTAAAATCATGATCGCAACTTCAGTCGCTTCTGGGTTTTGTGCAAATTCCTGATTTATGGAGTTTTCCAAAAAACTTTCTGCTTGCTTCAAGAGGGTTTCAAAGGATTGATTACCATTGGAGTTGAGGATAAAGTTGCGTTGTATGGTTTCGGCAGAGGCGATCGAGATTGTTGCCAAGAAATTACTTACTACTAGAATGGCTCCCCAAAGGAGGCTATAATTAATGCCCATTAACGGTGTGAATGTTATTGCCTGTGGACTTTTTAGGCTAACAGCTACAAGTTAAGGACATAGTAAGGGCTGGTTAATTGTTACAATGTTCCCAGGAAATCGGCAGGATATATAGCTAGATATAGAGTTTCTCGTCAGATTAGCAAAGAGTAAAGAGTATGACTAACCCTACTCCTACACCTAACCCAGAAACCCAGTCAGAGGAAGCCACTAACAAACTGCCTGGTCCATTGCGCTGCTTGACAGGAGCTATGATTTCGGGAGGATTAGCGATCGCACTTTACTCGCTTACATCCTCAATTGCTCAATCCTTTGCTAGTAAACCCCCGCCTGCTAGTAACATGACAGTACTCAAAATCGCGATCGCGGTTCGTACTCTAGTGGTTGGTGTTAGTACTCTGGCAACTTTTATTTTTGCTTTTGTGACCATTGGTTTAGTGGCTCTGGCAATTCAAGTGTCATTTCAAAGATTGACAAATCGCACACAACAGTCTTCTGATGCCAAGTGATTCATTAAAAAATGGCTCCAAAATCCTTAATTTTAGGAAAGCTTCCCCATAGAATCTCCCGTATTCTATGGTTATCTTCGTTTCATTACTTCAATCTAACCTACCTTTGGCAGAAAAAAATTGAGACGTAGGATATTACTTAATAACCTGAGTTCGATGTAATAAAAATGGCAATAGTATAGCGCTACGCGCAAGGCTCCAGGGCAGAAGGCAGAAGGCAGAAGGCAGAAATTGACAAAGTTTTAGCGATTTAGCTTGTCCTAACCTTAATACGTACTGCTATAAAGGAAAATAAACGCATATTTTCTAAATGTAAATAGACTATTAAGCCTGAGCATTCTTAACTGAATTCAGGTCAATTACGATTAAGTTTTGATTGAATAATCGAGTTAAATCTGACCAAATCTCAGAAAAGCCAAATCCTGTTAGCAAGTCAATGCGATTACCTTGGGTGCTGCCCAAAGGGCAATCTCTCTCTTGGCATACTTTAAATCAGATTGCTATTGTAAGTACATGAGCTAGGTGCATGCCAGATGCCCTCTCAGGTGTCAACAGGGCTAATTAGAAGACTAACTGTAGATCTACCAGAAAGTTCACCGAGTACTTGAAGAATACTGCTTGGAACCTCAAGAAACCAAGTAACAGGTGATTTACTCATTAATTCGCAGGTTGTATCACCGGCAATCTAGAAAGATAGAAGGTTAGGTCATCATGTCATGGAAACCAATGCATCAGTTGCAAAGCCGCCCTTATATTATTGAAAGCGTATTAGGCTCAGGTGGCTTTGGAATTACCTACAAAGTGCACCACCTTGAACACAATCAGCATTTCGTGATTAAGACTCCATTAGACCATCTCAAGTACGACTCTAATTATGGCGTTTATTTGAGGCGTTTTCAAAAGGAAGGGGAGAAACTTAAAAAGCTCTGTAAAAACCCCCATTCTCATATTGTCCAAGTTATTGATTTTTTTAAAGAAGCTGAAAACCCTTGTCTGGTGATGGAGTATATTCCAGGGGAAAATTTGTACCAATTAGTTAAGCGACAAGGTGCATTAACACAGACTCAGGCAGTAAAAGTTATTTGCCAAATTGGAGAAGCTTTGAACTTTATGCATCAAGCTGAGTTAGTGCATCGGGATGCCACGCCTCTCAACATTATGATGAGGACTCCAGAAGAAGCTGTACTGATTGATTTTGGCATTGCCAAGGGAATTGATCCTGCCACTAGCACTCAAACGGATATTGCTGGCAACCGTAGTTTTGCTCCCTATGAGCAGGTGGGCAAAGGCAGTCGAGAGAAAACTGTTGATGTGTATTCCCTGGCAGCATCTCTGTATTATGCTGTAACAGGCGAGTGTGCTACTGCTTCTTTGGGTCGTAAGATGTTTGATGAGGAATTAGTGCCACCTCAACAACTTAATCCTAGTATTAGCGATCGCATTAATCAAGCAATCCTTGAAGGAATGGCACTGGAACCAGAAGATCGACCATCATCAATGGGAGAATGGTTAGGTTTGTTAGCGCCTTTAACCCAAACTCATCAGAATTTGCAAGCATTTGAGTTGCTTTCAGAAAAAGGTGTTGATTACACCCAATTGCGTAACCTCCTGGCTGTTGGCAAGTGGAAAGAGGCTGATATAGAAACAGCTCGGGTGATGATCAAAGCAGTTAATCGAGAGCATAAAGGATGGTTGCGAGTACAGGATATCAATCAATTTCCTTGTACTGACTTACACACTATTGACCAACTCTGGGTAAAGTATAGCGATGGGCGTTTTGGCTTCAGCGTCCAGAAGGACATCTGGCTTGAAGTAGGCGGCAAAGTTGATTATGAAACAGAGGCAAAGCTATGCAATCACATTGGGTGGCGTGTGAAAGGAGAATTATTGAGTTATAGCTCGTTGACCTTTAAGCTCTCAGCACCTTTGGGGCACCTACCGGGTTTGGGAGTAGGGCGTGTTTTGGTTGGGCGTCTTGATGGTTGGTTCGGGGCACCTTGGTGGTCACTTTTCTCTCGCCTACAGACTTGTAACCTTTATAAATCTTCATTTTGAGTTTTTTTTTCAACTTGAAGTTTGGAATATGCTTTATTATTTATGCCCAATAAAATTACCAAACGTTTAACTGGTATCCCTTTCATCCTAGGCGGCTTATTAATTATGGTTCTTGGCGTCGAATCAGGGACACTAGAATGCCATCGAAAGGAGTCAATACAGGTAGTTTGTCAATTTACCTATTCTAATTTGTTTGGAGAGAAAATCAGCTCAATTGCTACTGGAGAACTCAAAGGCGCTGAAGTAAAAACTCGCAAGAGGAATCACAGAATTGTTATCTTGACCAAAAAGGAGACTATTCCTCTAATCAACTCTTACACAATGGGTAAAAACGGAAAAGTCAACAAAGTTAGTCGGATTAACGATTTTATTAATAACCCCGAGCAAATGTCACTAACAATTAGACAAGATAATCGTTGGTTTGGTTTCCTATTTGGAGTTATCTTTATTGTCGGTGGGATCTGCGCTATTTTAGGAATAACCTAGTCCAGTAGGTTGGATTGACGAAGGAAACCCAACACCACAGCTCATTGATTACCAGATAAGAATTATTATAAATTTTAGGTAATATCGGAGAGCAAAAGCACCAGTAGCCGTAAGTAAGGATTGGCAATATTATAGTTTTCACAATTATCTAAAACAAGGGATTTATGATGGGATTTGGGGAGCTTCTGAGAAATGCGTATTTAATAGTTATATTGGCATGGAATAAAAGATAAGCGTGTTTTGACTCTGTGAATTTTAATCAATCTAAGGTAATATAATAGAGAAATAATATTGAGTTTCGTTACCTCAAGTCAACCGACAAAAACTCAACCTACAAAGTTAGTGTCGCACTCCCTATTACCTGCTCACTTCTTCTAGAAAATCAAGCATGGCAAGATTAACTTTTTGGGGTTGAACCATTGGTAAATCATGACCAGCATTTTTAATCACTTTAATTTGAATGTTGGGCGCAACCTTTTGTAGTCGTGCGATAGTTTTTTCTACGGAATAAATAATCTCATTTTCTCCAACCAAAAAAAGTGTCGGCATTTGCAATCTACTTAGCTCTTCATCGGTTAATACTTTGGTAAATACCACTGGCTGCCGCTTGTGACATTGCATCCCAAGATACAAAAAATTAAACCATTCATCGAATTCTGTTTCACCATTTTCATGAAGCTCTAAAAAATCTTCAAACATCCAACGAGTAAAACGTTTGAACAAATACTTACTTCGGAATTGAAATGTACTTAGAAGCATTCCGAATGTTATAAACTTCCAGGAAAAGGGAGCAATACCACCAGGTGCCATGAGAACAATTTTATTGAGTCGCTGGGGAAACCGAAGGGCATATTGACTAGTTAACCATCCACCATAGGACAAACCAATCAAATTAATGCCTTGATCTAAGCCTAATCCATCGAATAGTTCATCTAACCAAGTCGTAAAATCATCAGCACTTTTCAGTAATTTCGTATAAACACTGCGTCCAGGATCACATATTGTATCGATAGCATAAGTTCTATAGGATTGAGATAAATCTTCGATATTTGGCAGCCAATTCAAAGAATTTTCCGAGTATCCGTGCAATAAAACAACAGGTGAACCCTCACCAGGACCACTAATCCTCACAAAAGTTTGACCATAAGATGTTTCAACAATTGTCGTCTCTGATGGTATAGGCCATTTTTGAGCGCGAGCATCATAAATTGTAAGAAATCGCTCTTTCGCCTCAGGAGAACGAAAGGGATGATAAGAATCAATTTCCATGGTCACTCATTACTTATTACTTATTACTTATTACTTATTACTTATTACTTATTACTTATTACTTATTACTTATTACTTATTACTTATTACTTATTACTTATTACTTATTACTTATTACTTATTACTTATTACTTATT
>JAAHHJ010000220.1 GCA_010692425.1 Symploca sp. SIO3C6
TGACTGTACCCATATGTTATCTAACTTATAACAATAAGTTTTAAAATCATCCCCGGCATGAATTCTGTAAGTAGGTCTTTATGCATTGGTCTGAAACCCTTCGAAGACGTCAAACTGCAATGCCAACAATGGCCTTGAATTGGTCGCAACGTTAATGACCGATGATGAGTTGACCTCCCCCCAGATAACTAGTCTTCGCTGATTAGTTAGCCGTCTATTTGTTTACTTAGGCGACAGCCGTAGCGCATATTTACTCATCGGAATTGCTTTGTTCCATCCCCATCATTCCAGGGAACACTGGATGTGAAAACTCTACGTGTCCATTGCGATGACAAGCTACCGGAGAATGAAAGCGGCAGGGAGTACTTACTTTTTTACTCAGGTGACTCATCATCGGCAAAAATGGTTGTGTAGTGCGATCGCTCGTCCTCTCTTACGGTCTGCTTTTCTAACGGTCAAAGCAAAATATCCTTTTTCGATTGACGCGATCGTGTTGCTTCCCGACCATATTCATTGCATATGGACATTGCCTCCGAATGATAGTGATTATTCAACCCGATGGCGATTGATTAAAAGCGATGTGACTCGGCACGGTGCATCCCAATTGAAAGTGAACGCTGCCCGAAGTGAGTCACGCCAAAAGCGGGGAGAGCAAAATCTATGGCAACGTCGCTTTTGGGAACATTGGATTCGAGATGAGGCTGATTTTATGCGCCATTGTGATTATATTCATTTCAATCCGGTACGTCATGGGTTGTGCGATCGCCCCCTGGATTGGCAATATTCTAGTTTTCATCGATATGTAGCGATGGGTGTCTATGATGCTAATTGGTGTGTTCCTAATCCTCCATCCATTCATGAGAAATGGGATGTATGATGCCAATTTTATTTTTTATGAATTAGGTGTTGTGGCGTAGTGGCCTGACCGAGCCAGAATGATGCGTTACGCTGTCGCTTTTCTTCAATGCCGATAGGCTATACGCATCCTACAAGAGGCGATCGCAGTGAAGATAGCCTCATCCTCAATGTTGCGACGTAGCAACGTAGGATGTGTTAGCTGACATTTTGCACCTCCTTTAAGGGCTAATCCTGTAGGGGTTTGGAAACTGCCGCCACCCCCTGCTTGACAAAGA
>JAAHHJ010000221.1 GCA_010692425.1 Symploca sp. SIO3C6
TGCTTACCACCCCAAACCTCGCATTCACTATAAAAAACTGATCTAAGTTCATACACTTAGGATCTATCTCTAGGCACCAACCGACTATCCAAACCTTAACACCTACTGACCATAAATGCCCCAGTTTTCTCTACTTAATTTTAAACGGTACTGACTCTAGAGGATAGTGGCGTAAAGCACCTAAATCACTGTTTACGCCTGTCTACACTTAAGGTGAGACCTCTCTTAATCAGGGACAGCGTAAAGGCGTGACGTTATCGTATGCCTATTCCATGTCAACTAGCATCAGGAGATCGCCGCCGCTACCCAAAACAGCCCATCGACTAGAAGTGTACTTAAAACAGCACCACTGAAGGCTCGCCAATGCAGACGTTTGGATTGTAACGGAATGCATCCCGCTACTAACAGCATACCCACTAAACTGACTGCACACCCATATCCCCAAGATGTTCTCATGGGCAACAGCGCTTGGTGAAGGATCAACTGTGCCTCTGCGGGGGATACTTGCATCACCTGACGCCAGTAGGGAATCAAGTTCACCAGATAAAAGTAAAGATCGGTAATAGCCGTTCCTAGGAGTGAGCCAATGTAGAACCAATGACCAATCTTGTGTTGCTGGTAACGGATACCCCAAAGGGCAAATGGGAGTCCAATGGCTTCTATCGGTAAATGGAGAAACGGTTCCCACCGTAACCATCCCCAATAAATTGACCCCGCGAGCCAAGTCCAGGTAAAGCCTAATAGCAAGTCCCCCCACTCAAGGGTCGATTTACGCTGGATGAGGGCGATCGCTCCTCCAAGCCAACCCAAGGTCAGCATCAGGCTCACCCATGGAAAGGCCCGTACCAATGGTGCTTGGAAAAAGACAGGAACCAAGACCAATGCGATGGAGGCCATCGTAATATGCCAAGGACGGGGCGTTGGGCTTGCGTCATGATCCTCAACACCCTCAAGGGATTCGATAGGGATAGGGATTTCAACAGATTGGTGCTGAATCGATGGTTTCTGAAAAACCGCCAAAACCCAAGACATTAAGTTCTGAGAGGGGGATGGAGCAGCGCAGGAATCATGGGATGGGGATGTGTATGCCAAAGGATTATGAGTCTCTTCTTTACTGTTCTTAACATAACAA
>JAAHHJ010000222.1 GCA_010692425.1 Symploca sp. SIO3C6
GATTGCGATTCCAGGGGCGATCGCCGCGAAACTGGTTGCACCGGAACGGAAAATTGTCGCAGTAACAGGGGATGGAGGGTTCATGATGAACTCTCAAGAACTAGAGACAGCACTGCGAATTGGTACACCCTTTGTCACCATTATCTTTAACGATGGTGGCTATGGACTGATTGAGTGGAAGCAGATCAACGCCTACGGCAAGTCATCCTTCGTCCACTTCACCAACCCCAATTTTGTCAAGTTTGCTGAGAGCATGGGCATTATTGGTTATCGAATAGAGTCCACTGAAGACTTTATTCCAACCTTAAAAGAAGCGTTAGAGCAAGATGTTCCAGTTGTCATTGACTGTCCTGTGGACTACAGAGAGAACCTCCGTTTTAGCCAGAAGTCTGGGGATCTCAGTTGCTTGATTTAGCTTCGATTCAATGGAATGCACTAAGATTTCGTTGGCTAAACAGCCCTGCTTAGGCTATCCAAGTTGTGGAATTTTACCCAGAAACGACTCATGCCTGAGCCTTTGACTCCTTTGGAACCTTACAATCCGCTCAGGTGCTGTCGCCAACTCTAATTCAGAGTATGATAAATCTGAAACTGAGCTATTGCTGATCATTGATTAATCATTGACTGATCATTACCTCATCATTTCAGCGGCTAATCATTCCAGCGATAGCCATGCTTCAGGCAATCATTGCCCTATCTGATTGATCTAGATTTTTAGCACTAAACATCAACTATGGATGAACTTTCTCCTCTATTAAAAGAAATTACCACTCACCCTGTTTCATTTTTGGGTGGTTTTGTCACAGGAGTTTTACGCCTGAATCTGTCCGATGACCCCGTCCGTAGTTGGTTGGACAAGCATTCTGACTCTCCTCCATCTCCACCCTCTTCTGGTAATAACTCTGGTGGCAATGGCAGTGGTCCCCAAACTATTAACATTGACTGATTACTGGGAGCGTACTTTAAGTGGAGCAACATCAACAGGTAGTGAGCGACTCAGTGCAGCCTCTCAGAAATATGCCAGCAGTTGGACTACCCCCTCTAACTCCCCCTTGTAAAGGGGGAGGACCGGAACTTCCCCACTTAGCATTCGCAAAGCGTGTTCGGAGAATGTAGGGGGATTG
>JAAHHJ010000223.1 GCA_010692425.1 Symploca sp. SIO3C6
TCATGAGCGCTTGGGATTGCTGGGACTCCACTGCCCTGAGCCAGAATTAGCGACGTTCTATCGAGGATTGATGGCCTCAGAAGCCCGCCATTATGGGGTTTACTGGACGTTAGCGGCTCAAGATTTTGATCAAGATACAGTCAACCAACGCTTAGATGAACTGGCAAGCGTAGAAAGTGACATTCTCTCAACCTTGCATCCCGAACCCCGTATCCATAGTTGACCAGACCCAGCCGATCAGACCCAGCTTAGTTGTTGAGACGGGACGCATTGGTTAACCGAACATTCAGGTTACTACTTAAATTGTTGTACTCTTGGACAATGCCATTTTTAAGCTCAACAGTACTTTGGTCGTAATGTAGAGTTTCAAGGCAGTCGGTGTGATTTCGAGTAATTTGGTTTGGGGTCCCTTGGACTCGAAAGACATCTGCTCTTGAAGCACCAATACTCCAGGTATTTGCTGATGGTTGAACCTCAGCGATCGAGGGCACCACAGTATAGCCACCTTGGGGCACCATCACATTGATATTCACCTTTAAAGTATCGTCAAAATCGCTGTAGCCAACAACGGCCTCATCCCGCAGTTCAACGATGCTCGTATCATAGTAAAAAATCTCGGTGCCGAGGGATTCGTATTGCTGGACCTGGGTCGGGGTTCCTTGAGCATTGAGGACAGTTTGTTTCGTTGACCCTAATGCCCAGTACTGTTCTCTTTCAGGACGGTTGGTGGAACGATCCAGCAGCGGTGATGCATTAAGGTTGTTGTTATGGTTGACATAATTGGTCACCAAGCCATGGTGTAACTCCACTTCACTGTCGTTGTAATAATAAGTTTCACGACAAAAGCTATCGTACTGAGTTTTGTGAGTGGGCAAGCCTTGGACCGCTAGCAGAAATTCACGGGGAGCGCCTTTGGTCCAGAGTTGATGCTCGATTGGGGCACCCACAGGTCGCTTAACGACATTGCTATGGGCATAGTCTCGGTTACGGCTATACTCGTGTACTTTTTCCTGAGCAATAGAGTACTGGGCACTTGTTTCAGCCACCTCCTCCATGAGGGCGATCGCTTCTGTCCACAGGATTTCCACTCTTTGCCACTCTTCTCTGTAGTAAGCCACTTGA
>JAAHHJ010000224.1 GCA_010692425.1 Symploca sp. SIO3C6
TTAACCCACAAGGTGATTTGTTTGTACCAATACTGTGTCAACTTGATTTTGAGGCAGGCATCCTCACAACAGAATGCCTGCCTCCCTTACTTGCTTCTTGGCGGAAGCCTGTAGTTGACGGAGGTCTGGAAGAAGAGGAGCGATCGCTATCCCAGAATGTAAAAAAGTGTAGCCTCCTTGGTTAGAGAAAGCTACACTTTTCCAGGTTTTTACCACAGATGGCGTTTCAAACTTCTTTCTTTGAAATAACCATTATTCTGAACCCTGAGGTAAAAGCTCTCGCTTCTCACCCGCAGAAACCTTCACCTGACCATCATCATCGACATCAACAACGGCGGTGTTCCCTTCCTGGATGCGGCCCGAGAGAATTTCTTCAGCTAAGGAATCCTCTAGTAGCCTCATAATGGAACGACGCAATGGGCGAGCACCGTAGCTGGGGTTATAGCCCTCTTCAATCAGCCGATCTTTAAATCGATCGGTAATCTCTAGGCTAATACCTTGTTCTTCCAAACGACCAAAGACTTCTTTCAACAGAATAGTCGAGATTTCCTTGACTTCGTCCTTTGAGAGTTGGCGGAAGACAATGATTTCATCCAAACGGTTCAGGAACTCAGGGCGGAAATATTGCTTCAGTTCTTCATTCACCAGAGAACGGATGCGATTATATTGAGCATCAGCTTCATTATCAGAAGAGAACTCAAACCCAAGTCCAGTACCTCCTTTCTCAATGACCTTTGAGCCAATGTTGGAAGTCATGATCAGGAGAGTGTTCTTGAAATCAACAGTTCGTCCCTTCGCATCTGTCAATCGCCCATCTTCCAAAATCTGCAACAACATATTGAAGATGTCAGGGTGAGCCTTTTCAATTTCATCAAAGAGTACAACCGTGTAAGGACGACGACGAACAGCTTCGGTTAGCTGCCCACCTTCATTGTAGCCAACGTATCCGGGAGGCGAACCAATCAACTTAGAAACGGTGTGACGTTCCATGTACTCCGACATATCTAGCCGAATCATGGCCTCTTCTGACCCAAAGAAGTATGACGCTAGAGCTTTTGTTAATTCCGTCTTACCCACCCCTGTAGGACCAGAGAAGATAAAGCTAGCAATGGGTCGGTTTG
>JAAHHJ010000225.1 GCA_010692425.1 Symploca sp. SIO3C6
GATCATCCTCTACCTCAGCAACGTCCTGGGTATTAGAGCCTGCACAATTGGTTAACGTCATGAGCGCAGCCCCTACCGCAATATTTTGCAAAAACTTGCGACGGGTTACCTGACTGGTCCGTTTGGCATCGGTGAAAAACTCCCCTGCTTTTGGACCGAAGGCCGCACTAAACGCTTGATCGAGTCCCCCCGCTAATTGGATCAAATCGCGGACCAATCGTTCCCGTTTCGGACGCCCCTGCGAGGCCATACTGATAAACAGGGCTGTGCGTAATTCTGCCTGACTAATGGCATCAGCGGTTTCTAGTGCAGAAGACTGGTAAAGCTGCATATTGACTAAATCTTCAATTAGATCAGCTGGGTTTTGGGGCATTTCTGCCATCAGTCGCCAATGATCCTCTGTGGCATGGAAATTGCCACAAATGACACAACGTAATGGCAATGCCTCAATCGTTGTCTGTTCACAGGCCAGTGCGTTCCAACGTGTTTCTCGCCCCGTCATCAAACCCATCGTTTTGCCCCCTTAATTCTGGAGTGAACAATAATCTATGATAAAAATTGAAGATCGCCAATTGCCTGGGGAAGTGCTAACGCTTTTGGAGGTGTTAACCCTAGGCTATGGAAGGATCGCAACTCCCGTTTCTTGCATCTCAGCCAACATCTTCTTGAGATGTTTTAATGCTGGGGTGACAATTGCGACAAAGTAGGCTTCCCTTAGCTTTCGCTCCACTGGATTGCCGTGGATATAGGCCCGCGCTCCAGCATGGAGCATGGCGGCTTGGGAGGATCGTAAGGATAGCTCTGCTGCGGTAATTCGCGCTTGGATAATGCCTTGAATCAATGGGCGATCGGCTAGTCCAACACAATCATCTAGTTGATCGGCTAGTTGATACGTATGTTGGCGAGCTACCTGAAGATCGGTGGCGAGGTCATCGACTTGATCATCCAAGAAGCGGTTAACGTGTCCCAATCGTTTGTTGGATCGCTGCATTAATTCAATACAGCTTGCGGTTAACCCTAATCCCATGCCTACTTGAGTCAAAATAAAGCCGGGGCGAATATGGGCCACGTAGTTTTCACAGGGGGCCGCTAACACCCATTCATCAGGAATAAACGCA
>JAAHHJ010000226.1 GCA_010692425.1 Symploca sp. SIO3C6
TTTTCGGACATTGTGCATGGCCTTTTTGGGACGTTAGGGATTACACTTTTCGGTAACATTGGGTTTGTAATGCATCAAGTTCGCCCACTTGAGGGGTTTCCTCAGGATCGTGTTTATGGGGCTTGAAGTCGTTTGGGTTTCCGTCGTTGTTGTCCTGTACGTTTAGAAACAACTACGACTACTCCAGATTGGAGCTTAATATAAGATTTATGCCTGGTGTCTTGTCTGTAGCGATCGCCCTCTCGTCTTTCCCTGAATCGAATCAGTCTTCAGACCTGAGCTAATAACGCGGATTGAAACGTTTTCAGGGCTTCCACATGATTGTCAATGACAATACATCGACACAATAGAGATACATCAAGTGTTGGTAAGACTTGACTCACACTGACTTTTTCATAGAAGGGAGTATGGTTGCGATCGCGCAGTGAGTAAAGGTCCAGCACTCCATCTTCCCAGAACCAAATTTCTGAAATTTTAAGTCGTTTGTAAGCTTCCAGCTTGTCAATTCCTCCACTCGAAAAGATGATTTCGATCGCTAGATCAGGGCGTTTGCTCTGTGGGGTTAACTTATACGACTCATCTGCTTCCCGCTTTACATTAGCCGCTTCATTTTCTAGAGTCATGGAACCTGTCGGTTTGAAGTCAAAACTTGCCATCAGTAAGTACAGTTCTAAGAGGGCTGCAATTCGCTTCTTGACTGTTTCATGCTCTTCTCCAGGCATTTGCTGTATCTCTAAGGTGCCATCTAGAAATGAAATTCGATAACCGGGCTGATCGAGAAGCTGCTCAACAACTTTGAACTCACGCCAGGTCAGTCCCTTGAATACTAAACGATTGGATTGAGCAATGGGGAGAGCTGTTGTTGCCATCAGCGGTACCTTCATGGGAGAACAATCAGATGTCCACTTCCTCACTCATCTTATACATTGAATGGCGATCGACTGCAAAACAACGCGAGCACAAATCATTCAACCAATGGGAAAACGTGTTACGAACCCCAAATGCTTGGAAATATAGCCCATAGACCCAGCACTGTTCGTAAGCTCAAGGTAAAAAGACGGCAGCTAAAGTATTAAGAGGGCTGCTTTCCGTCGTTCTTGTATCGTCATGG
>JAAHHJ010000227.1 GCA_010692425.1 Symploca sp. SIO3C6
ATTCAGATGGTAGCTACACGTTTCGACGTAGTCAGGATGCCGATCTCCTGTACGAAGGATACAGTCGTTGACAGTGTGCGTTGCCCCAAGTTCTTGTCCTTCTGCCGTCCTTCTAACGGTCAAAGACGTAAAATATGGCGAAATATTTCGCTCTATTGCGTTTTTATGTCACAAGTCTGCAAAAATGGCTAAAGCCTGAGGATTTAAGGGCACTGTGTCATTATCGTTAGTGGTAGTGAGTGATACAAGGATGAGGTACCCCCTCCCATCCACTTACTATTGCACGAGAGAGAGGCAAAACCTAATGAGTGATTTCCAAGATTTTCTGACCCGTCGTTGCGCCCATGTCGCACTCGGAGAATTTAAACCGGGCAAATTTGAAGAAGCCCGTAGCCTTTATGAAGAGGCGACCTCAACCTATGCGGATGGGTTTGAAGGGGCTTATTTGTTGCGAGAACCTGGAACGGATCAAGGGATATCAATCATTCTGTGGGATAGTGTCGAACAGATGGATGCGAATCAACATACTGATACCCATGATGCGATTTTGAGAAAAATGGCACCTCTGTTCAGCCAGCAGCCAGAAACCCGCTACTACGAGGTTGTTTGTCATATTGAGCCGGGGCAAACCCCAAATCCCATGCCTCCAGTGATGGCACTCCACTAATTTGAATGGGCTGGACCTACTGCTGCTGCTGCTGCTTCAAGGGCGATCGCCGCATGGGTCCAGTGGGTTCCGCCCTGACAAAAAACGATGTAGGGCGATCGCAAAGGTCCATCCGCTGACAATTCTGATGTACTGCCATCCACAAACGTTCCTCCTGCCATCACCAACTGGCTGTCATAACCCGGCATATTGTCGGGAATGGGGTCCACATAGGATTCAACCGGAGACCATTGTTGAATCGCGCGGCAGAAGGCAATAATTTTGTCAGGCGATCCGAGTTTGATTGCTTGGATTACATCTCGCCGAGGGGTAGAGGGCAAGGGATTGACATCATAGCCGAGCTGACTAAAGAGTGCAGCCGCTAGATGGCTACTTTTGATCGCTTCGCCAACAAACTGAGGCGCTAGAAATAACCCCTGAAAGATCAATCGTGTTTGGTCC
>JAAHHJ010000228.1 GCA_010692425.1 Symploca sp. SIO3C6
TCTATGAACTTTACATGGGTCTCGCCAAAGCGGACGTTAGGTTAGGAGTGCTAGATTAGGGGTATCTACTCGTATTGTTCCTCTGTCCCTTAGCTGTCCTTAGCTGTCCCTTAGCCCATTAATTCGCTCAACTGTTATGGCAAATGCGATGGATACAACCACGTTAATGGTAACCTTCTGGCTAGTGGTAGGCATTACCCTTTGCGCGATGGAGTTGATACTCCCTACAGCATTTATAGAAGCCATCTTAGGGGTAGGTGCCATCATCGTCGCGGCGATCGCTCCCCTTGTCCCATCCTTCAGTCTTCAAGTTTTGGTTTGGATGATATGTTCGCTTGTTCTCGTCCTAATCCTTCGGCGATTCATGCCTAAGCCTGTTCCATTTACGATGATGGACGATTCCCGAGAAGCCCAAACATTAACCTCAATCCCTGCTGGGGATACAGGACGGGTTATCTATGAAGGGGGATCGTGGCGAGCGCGGTGTGGAGATGAAACGTTGGCGATCGCTGCCGATGAAAAAGTCTTTGTGGTGGCCCGTAAGGGGTACACTCTAGTAGTTATCCCCAAAGCAGATGCATGGCCCATAGAGTCCTAACCAAGTACCAACATCGCTAAGAACCACATGTAAGGGTTTTCGGCTCACATCTGGGAAAATAATCATTGTGTACTCAAATTGCCGTAAGAGGTATTATTTTGAACTACTTTATTTTCGTTCTGTTTGGGTCCGTCATCTTTGGTTTCAGTTCTATTCGGATCATCCGAGAGGGTGATCAAGCATTAGTAGAAAGATTAGGCCGATATTCTGGCCGTAAACTCAACCCAGGACTGAGCTTTACATGGCCTTTAGTGGATCGGGTGGTTCATCAAGAAACCGTACGGGAGCGGGTTTTAGACATTCCACCTCAAAAGTGCATCACCCGCGACAATGTTGCCATCTCAGTTGATGCGGTTGTGTACTGGCGCATTATGGACTTAGAAAAGGCCAGCTACAAGGTTGGAAATTTGCGAGATGCCATGGTCAACCTTGTCCTGACTCAAATTCGAGCCGAAATGGGGCAATTGGAGCTAGACGAAACCTTCACAGCCCGCTCGGAAATCAACGAA
>JAAHHJ010000229.1 GCA_010692425.1 Symploca sp. SIO3C6
GGCGAGCTCCCTTCTCAAAAATAGTGGCAAGGGAAACCTTTGCGACGGGAAGCAAAGGAGGCTCAATGTTGTTGGGGGAAACAAAACAGCATTGCTTCGCTTGGGGGAGAACAAAACAATGATCCCTCAGCCACTATTCTCAATCCATGGAGCTATCGTTGGTTGGGGCACGTACCGACGATGGTTCCGCCTTGATATAAAGCTTCAATAAAGGTTGGGGGCATTCCGTAAAGATACGGGATTTTTTCTAACTTAATTTCTGACTCTTGCTCTAGTTCTGATGTTTTCCATCTCGGGTCCATCGTAAGGTAAAGCCAATGTGCAAGAAATGGAGGTGATGTGCTCTGATTCCCGACTTTCAGTGGGTCTGACCAATCATCAAAGCGCTAACCTCAACCGTTCATCGTCCTTCGGGCATTTTGATCGATCCGTTAGCGCAGGGATACGCAATAATATAAGACGTTGTAAATAATTGTAACTGCACTGGTTCACTATGCCTTTACCCACGAATCTCACTACCC
The DNA here is from genome assembly GCA_010692425.1 of Symploca sp. SIO3C6. GTDB lineage: Bacteria > Cyanobacteriota > Cyanobacteriia > Cyanobacteriales > Coleofasciculaceae > SIO3C6. The sequence continues at coordinate 522 of JAAHHJ010000229.1, forward strand.
TTGACGGGGCACCTCTCTCCCCAGAAAAATTAGCCAACAAGGCCATTCTCTTTGTTAACGTTGCCAGTAAGTGCGGACTCACGCCCCAATATAGTGGGCTTGTAGAACTGGATAAAACCTACGGCGATCGCGGTTTAGTGGTCATCGGTGTTCCCTGTAACCAGTTCATGGAGCAAGAGCCTGGAACACCTGAGGAGATCAAAACGTTCACCAAGGAAAAATACGATGTGGACTTTACGCTGCTAGAGAAGCAAGACGTGAATGGTGCGAATCGCAGTCCTCTTTACCAGTTCTTAGTTGGTGCTGGTGAGGATATTGATTGGAACTTTGCGAAGTTTGTCATTGGACGAGATGGCGCAATCGTGGCTCGTTTTGAGGCAAAGACTCCCACGGATGATCCAGATTTGATTGCTGCCATTGAAAAGGCGTTGGGCTAACTACATCCCGAATCTTCCGATCCTTTGTGTCTTGGGGGAGGCTATCTAGGCCACGATGGAGCTATAAAGGTGATGAAGAGAAACATATCAGGTTCGTCCCATTCCTTCACATTCTTTGTTCCTTTGTGGCCGCGATGATTAGAA
>JAAHHJ010000023.1 GCA_010692425.1 Symploca sp. SIO3C6
CTAGTGATTAAATAGAGGGCACGTAGGCGCAAATCCTGAGAGTAAGGGTGAGCCATAAATAAATCTAGTTTTAGGTGACTCTAGATATATCCTAACTTGTAAGTACCCCAGCGCGCAGCGCTATAGATATATCCTAACTTGTAAGTACCCCAGCGCGCAGCGCTATATCTGCATCAGTCGCTCTGCGTGTAGCAGCAGAAACTCTGCCATCCCACCTGCATTATCAGTTTCGGCTGCACCCCGCAAGGCTATCTGCACCGTCTTCAGAGATAAATCAGGTTCATCAGGCAATTGTTGCTGTTGGGTAGAGGCAAATTCTACATCATGGGCGAGTTTATACAACTCCTCCCATCGCTTCACTCTACCCAAGTGCTCGGCATAATACCGCAATGCATAAGTACTATGATGTTCCTGCCATCTAACACAGTAGTCGATTAACTGGTTTTGAGCTGATTTAGCCTGACGCCCTAAGACACCTTGAAACTCATCAGCTAATAACGGGTGAGCAAAGCTGTAGATATCATTCTGAATACTAAACCAGCGCGTAGCCTGCCAGGGCAAATCCGCCAAATCTCATGCAGTCAAACTAGTTAAATCCTCAATATCATCCTTTGATAGCGCCCCCAGTGCCACTGACAGCAAAGCGAACAATTCTCGCACTTCCTGTTGCTGCTTTATCTCCTCAACTTTGGCAAGTTGCTGAAACTGTTTTTTAACATAATCTTTGAACCCTACTGGACAATTCCTAACTAACGCCTGCACATCCTGATTGTTTGTTGCCGCCTGTTTCAAATCATCAATCAGATAGCTTAGGTAAAGTGGGAAACCATCGGTTGTCTGATCCAAGCTTTTAACAAATTCATGATCTTGCGCGTAGATAGCTAACTCGCTAATTTGCTCTAGCAACTTGGCAATAGCCTCACGGGGCAACCGCTTAAGGTACAATCTCTGGGCCTTATCTATCCAGTTACGCAGATATTCTGGCTCCTCCCCTTTTTCTGCTCGCGCTGAAGCAATGACACACACACTATCTGGTAATTCAGTAAAAAACGGATCAAAGGTTTTTTCAGCTTCATCCAACCCATCTAAAACTATCACCAGAGGCTTACCTGCTGGCGAAACAGGTTTACTCAACATCCCCACCAGAATATCCCGCATCCCATTCTCATCATTGGGATACTCACCATTCCTAATGTTGTGATAAAGATAAAGTTGCTTGAGCAAATGGCGATAGGCTTCAAAAAGCGATCGCGTTTTCTGGTAACGGTAACTAAAGCAGTGATAGGCAATGAAAAAATCCTCTTGCTGCGTCTGTTGCCAGTGAGATAATAAAGCCGATTTACCAAAACCAGCAGCAGCCGTTACCAACAGCACGCCACTAGAATTTTTCCTCACAAACTCATCAAGCTGACGTTTCTCTTTCTCCCTTCCTTCAAATGGCTGCTGAGTATACCCGCTAATAATTTGCTGGACTTGAGCTGTAATCTCGTATCCGATATAGTTTTTACCAATCCTTGATGAAGGCACAGATTCAGAAGTAGTCTCACCCTTAAGAGGCGGCTTACCAGACTCACCCCGCATCCCTCGCACAAGTTGTTTAAATCCTTCCTCATAGTTTTCGTCATTAATACTGACGTGCAGAAAAGATTGAAGAAAAGACGGCTTTTGGCAGTCTTTATAAAGGACAGGTATCAGACGGCCCTGAGGAAGACGTGACTCTTGCTTGGCAAGTTTTTCCTCATCAACTTGTGCCATTAGCCATGCATCTTTCTCATAGCTAACCCACTGGGAATTGACACTATCTGGGGAGAGAATTAAGAGTAGAATACCTGCATTAGCAAGGCCTTCTTCCAACTTCTGGGCTATCCTGTCACCAGGCATTATCTCCCACTTATCCAACCAAGCATCAATTCCTTCACGAGTACGTAAATCTGTTGCGAGGCGCTCAACAAAGGGTTTGTCAATACTGCTATGGCTGATAAAAGCTTTAATCTCTTCCATCCTTGAAGTTATTTAACGCTGATTTTTCAAGAACATAGACTAAATTGTACAATACTAATGAATAAACTGTAAAAAGGGAAAAGAAAAAACTCTTTCCCTTTGAGCTTTAACTTTTCCCCTTTAAGCCGATTACAGCAATTTCTAACACTGTCTAGTACAGTATTCAGAACCTCCCATAGCTACTACCAGAATAACCAGAAGCTCCTGTAGTATAAGCGTTGTTGTTTCCCGGTTGGAAAGTAACAATGCTTGGATCAGCTTCATTGCGACGAATGCATTTCCATTCAAAGGAAGTATTCGGCTCTAAATCAGAAACAATTCCTGTCCAAATTGGAGCATCGGGACCAGGATTACTGCGTCCATCAATAATATATTGATAGTAAACATTAGGGTCGAGTTTAACCGCGTTAGCTGGATTCCATGCCCCTAAAGCAGGAATACTGCCGACAGCGTAAATACTATCACCAGGACTAGTGAAACCGCGATCGCAAACCAAATTGACAGAAGTTTCAGGCGCAGTAGCAGCTAAGTTAAAGGTAAAAGTCTTAGCCGTATTAACACTTTCTGAACTAGACTTCGCCAGGATGATATTATCACCCGAATTAAACCAACCCTGACTAGCTGTTTCAAACTCCTCTAAAGAGTTGAGTTGCGGCAAGGAAACTCCATTTAAACTAACTCCATTCCCTTGCTTATTTTCTACCGCCAGACGCACAACATTGTGACGAGAAGTTATTGCTCCTGGAAAAGGAGAAGTGCCATTAACATTATTAGCCGCCTCGATAGTTACCTTAACCGTGTTAGCGTCAACTAGCTGTTGTCTCAATTTTGTGGTACGGTACTGGTAGATTGGGCGGCTATTGTCGTCATAGCTCAAAGTTTGACCATCATCTTCGTAAAGGGTGAAACTAGAAGCAGTAGGGTCAGCATAAACGCGAACTACTAACTCATCGTGAGCTGCACTACCGTTTTTACGATTACCGAAAACGTCCTTAGTGTTTTCGTCTACATACATTGTAGGAATAATTGCTCCTGCACGAGCAAAAGCTGGCAAACGGAACAAACCATCCCGATAAACTGGAACGTTATCTACAGTTTCTCCCGTACTATCAATCCATTCATTGGAGTAATAGTCAACCCATTTACCTGCTGGCAAATACAAGTTCCGTTGGTATTCGCCGTGTTGGGCAACAATACCTACTAACAAATCCTTACCAATTAATTTCTCATTACCCATCTGCCTAACTTCTGGGTCATTCTGATAGTAAAAAACCGGAGGAACAATCACTGGTTCACCATCAAGATAAGCACCATAGGCAAGACTGTAGTAGTAGGGGGTTAACTCATAGCGTTGGCGAATATTAGCCAGATTACTATCTAGCTTACCAATAAGGTCGGGAGAAGTTTGATAGGGAGGATTGGCATTGACAAATTCCTTATCAGTATGAGGACGCACTGGCACATCAAACCAAGCTCCATTAGCAAACCATTGAGTATACATTTCATCCTCATAGCCGCGATAGGCACCATTCCGATCATTGTAGGGCATTGCTTCTTTACGGAAACCGCCAATATCAGCTCCATAGTAATCAATGCCAGAAAAAGACATGTGCATTTGAGCATTAGAATGGGTAGCGAGAGAAGAAAGCCTCGCACCAATATCTGCTGACCACAAAGCGGCTCCATAACGTTGAATGCCAGCAGCTCCTGAGCGGCTTAAAAGGAAAGGACGTTGATTAGTTATACCCAAGTTATTTGGTATATTTTTTTCCTCTAAGTAACCCTCCCAGATTGATTCATCCCAGAGAAGGTTATAGAGATTGTGGATATCGCTATGCTCATTTTTAAGACCAGAAACAGTAGTTTCAACCCCTTCATAACAAGCACTAGCATCATACCGTTCAGGTTCACCTAAATCAGTCCAATGGACGTTTATTCCCAACTTCGCTAAATTAGGAAAACGCCGCTGTTGATGTATCCAATTTCCCGCTTCTGGATCAGACCAATCAATCATGCGACCAATACCCCAAAAGTCTGTAGCGTTAATTTGAATGGGGTTAGATTGTTGGTTGGGATTGCAGACGTTATTCGTCCGTTGATAAGCACTCAAAAACTCAGGCATTTCCTGGTAGGTATCGGTGCTATTAGCTAAATAAGATTCCTCAATAGCTGCTAACCGAATATCATCTTCAGCATACTGTTTGATTTTTGTCTCGGGATTGCCAAAGAAATAGCGGTCATCTGCAACTAAAGGTTCTTGATTCTCATCCCAGTCTAGTCGTCCCATGGCACTACCACTGGGTTGATTAAGTATAACTCCACCAAACCACTGGAGGTCCAGTACAAAACCATCTACTGGAAAATTATCATCTCGCAAACCGTTTAACAAACTGTCAATCTGGTCCCAATTGTCATAGCCAAATTCTGAAACCCATAAACCTAAAACATTACGGGGTGGAACTGGAGGACGACCAACTAATTCCATATAATCTGAGCGTAAATTGGGGAGATTGTTACCTGTCATTAGGTAAAAGCGAATTTGATCCCCATACATGCGACTTTGCCACCAAAAGGTCTGGAAATCCCATCGCTGCTTGTAGACATTATCTACCAACAGGGCGTAGTTGAGGTTGTTATCGCCGACAGCATAATAAACTGGGATCTGAATGTTCCCGGTTGCCCCTCCATCAAACTGTCGGAAGCTATTACCAAATTCTCCTCCTTCGCGCACCCCTAGGGTAGTCCAATCACCGTCAGCATTGCCCGGATTTTTGAACTCTTCTCCCAATCCGTAGACGTTTTGAGTTTGACCAGGATCGATATTTAATCCTTTAAATCCCTGAGTTAGATCAGCTGGACAAATTGTAGTTAAATAGGCGTTCTGCTTAGTCTTATCGATCGCCCGAATACAGAGATTACTGGTATCTATTTCCAGCCTAACATCGCTGGTTTCTAGCACATTCTCCGATTGAGAAATCGATGCTGGACCAGAATAATCGGTTTTGAACACCATAGGCGAAGTATAGATCGATTCAGTGGTTGCTGGAGCCTGCCCAACCGAGGAAACCTCAAAATGAATCAGATCGTCATCTAACACTTCCACCGTTAAATAAGCTGAGCCAGTTTGGAATTGTGTCCGAAACACGTCAGCTTTGGCTGCTGGCTGCACGAACAAAAATGCAACTAGCGCCATGACAATTGGCATTGCTAAGCGAATGATATTCATAAGCCTTAGTAAAAACACAGGCAAATTATAAGGCTTTATCGTCAAGAATTATCACTTATTCATCGATTTGGTCTTCTTCTGTAATGTGCTTTGACGTGAGAGCCGTTTTTTCGGGTATGTGCTCTCACAAATACATAATCATCTTGGTTAACTATTCTTTGATATTCTTCTGGAGTGATTTGTTGTCTAGTTTCTGGGACAGGCTGTTGCGTTGATAGATTTTTAATTTTTTCTTCCAAACTGATTATCTCGTTCTGTCGTTGTTGATAATCTTGGTATAAATTATGGTATTGCTCTTGCAAATCAGATTTCTGATAGGTGAGCTGAGATATTTGACTCAGCAATTCTGAAATCTCAGAATTTTTGTTTTGGGCATCATTTTCAAGATTTTTAATTATTTTCTGGAGATCTAGTTCTTGTTGATTTAGTTGAGACAATTGATCTTGAAGGTAATCAATTTGGGATTGCTTCCTTTGATCGATTTTTTGAGCATCTCTTTGCAAGTCAGATATTGAGTTTTGTAAACTGTTTATCTGACCTTGTTTCTCTTGAGCTAATCTTGTTAAGTTTTCTACGTTTTTTCGCAAGGCAACTATATCGTCATCACGATTTGAGATATCTCTGTGTAAATTAGAAATATTTTTTGTAAGACTGAAATTTTCTCTTATACGTCTATTTATTTCATTGGCATCTTCTTGTTTAGTTCTAAGCAAATTTATGAACTCCTCTGACAAAAGACTGATTTGTGAACGCAACTCGTTGATGAGAGACTGCTCGTTACTACCAGTTAGAGATTCATCAGAACCTAGAGCTATTTTTGCTGATAAAACCCTTAGTAATTCATCAATTCCATAAGCAAGACGAAGCCGATAAGGACTAATTTGATTTTTACTTTGTACTATTTCTACGGATAACTTGTTAATTATTTCTGAAAGAATACTTGGTGATGGTTGTCTAGTTCTTGTAAAAATAACTAAATTAGTGACAATCTTTTGAAGTTTTTCATAATCCTTCTCAGCCTGACTAGCTAAAAGAACACGAGCAGAATCTTGCATCCTTGCTAGAATACGATAACTTCGAGGTCTTCGAGGCTCTAATTCTTGGAGAATTTCGCTTCTTTTATACTCTAATGCCTCAAGTGTTCTGGCAATTCTTTCATGATCTACAGAAGTATCTTCACCAAGGCGTTCCAAAATTCCTTCATATAACCATGCTTGAGACTCTAGATTATTTAGTTTTTGAATTTGTTGCTTATTATTTGGCTGGGAAACTATATCTGTCCTTTGTAATTTCTGCTGTAATTTATTAACTTTGGCAGCAATAGTACCTTGAAAACAGGAAAACAGTAAATCTAGAGCTTGACCAAAGGGGAAAGAGTAATTAGCTAACCAACCAAATAAAAACCAAAAAAATAGAGCGCAAAATAAAAATCCAACTACTTTAATATAGTTGAAAAACTTTTTAATAGAATTACTATTTGACTCTAAGTCAGAGTCCTGAAGCTTAAAATAAAGCTGGTTAACGAAAGATTTGCTGCCCTATTTGTTGCCCAATAACTTGACCTGAATTATTATCAACATTAACATTGACACCTGATTCAGTACTTTGAGAAACATGGGCAGTATTTTGTATCTGTTGATACTGATTTACCAATTTTTCGAGGTCTTCTTGAAACTTCTTATCCCTCTCAGCTTCACTTAATATCGCTGCCTCCAAAAGCTTTCGATCAGATCCTTTAATTTGAAGTTTGCCTTGAAGTTTTTTTGTTAATAAGCCCAGGACATCTGCTCCAGCTTTCTCCAAAGCCCCACCAGAAACTTTGTCAATTGCCCAAAGTGCAATATTTACTCCTCGTGAGACGAGTATGGATAATTCCATATTGGTAGTAATCCTGATAATTCTAAGTCTTTTCCTATTTATAGCACATACATGCCTAGATAAACTTCAATAGTGTGATCACTTTGCAGCAGTACATTCCACAGTATCAGCGATGGCATTGGCAAATTTCTGCCAATGCCATCGCTCTACAGTTTCTTCGTAGTTAGTAACGGCAAGTACCTGCAACATTGATCCGCGAGGCTTTTAGCGCTATCTTTACATCATTGGAAACTTTTTCGTAGACTACCTTAACATTGACTATAGAGACTGCGTCAACTACCCCCGCTTACTCCGTTGAAGCGGAGTCTTGAAAGAGCCAGATTTCAGCGAGGTGCTTGGGTTCGCTTGTGACCCGGAAATAGTTCCGGGTCGGTCGAACCTCTTTACTACCTGCCGGAAACCTTCGAGGCAAGCTTCCTCCTTACTGGGAACCGATAGGGAGGCCTTGCCTCCAGGTGGGTCACACCTCCAGTTGTCTACCGCAAGAGTCACGCCATGTTACACACGGTAGAATATTCTCCTAGTTCTGCCCCCTGTAAGTCCCCTGGCTTGGGACGCTTTAAGAGAGGACATGTTTGGCGTGATGGCGGTAAGGAGCAAGTAACTTTCTCGTAGGATTATCTCCATGCAACGAGTTCCAGTTATCTCACCACAAGGGCATCCACTGATGCCCACCAAACCCTCAAGAGCCAGACGATGGCTAAGTGAAGGTAAGGCGTATATTTATGCCAACGACCTGAACATTTTTGCCGTTCAACTAATTACTCAACCATCAGGGGAAGAAACCCAAGATGTAGTAGTGGGAATAGATCCTGGCAAGTACTTTTCCGGTGTCGGAGTACAAAGTTGCAATGCGACATTACTCAAGCTTCACCTGATTCTGCCCTTCCCAAATGTCACCAAGAAGATGACAGCAAGACGAATACTAAGAAGAACAAGAAGAGGACGCCGTATCAACCGCAAGCTGCCCTATGAACAGCGCTGTCATCGAGCCAAACGATTTGACAATCGAGTCCAGAAGAAACTGCCCCCTAGTACTAGAGCTAATCGCCAATTAGAACTACGGGTAGTCAAAGAAGTTTGCCAATTATTTCCTGTTTCTCACATCGTCTACGAGCATATCAAGGCGCGCGGGGACAAAGGGTTTAGCCCAGTGATGGTAGGTCAGAAAGTAATGCTGAAGTGGTTAGAAGAAATTGCTCCTACTTCAACCTTGCTTGGTTGGGAAACGTCTAACTTGAGGCAGTGGCTAAAACTACCTAAAGATAAGACAGACAAATCAAAAGCCTGTGAGGAGACTCACGCCAATGATGGTGTTACCTTAGCCACCAGCCACTTCATCAAGTGGAAGGAATGGAAGGATGTCAGACGTAATGTTCGCGGCGGCTGTTGGACGGGAAAAGCAACTATTACTTCGGCTCCCTTCAAGGTGATAGCCAAGCCGAATATTTATCGGCGTCAGCTACATTTTGAGAACCCCGATAGTAAGAAACCTAACCTCACTCAATACCGTAAGAGAAAAGGGGGAACAATCACACCTTTTGGTGTTAGATCTGGGGACTTCGTTGGTGCTGAAAAAGCAGGACAAATCTACAGAGGCTGGATTGGTGGTTACACCCAGACGGCTAAGTCTAAAAAAGTTTCGGTATACGACGTTAATTGGAAAAGAATAGGGCAGTTTGCCCCTAAAAAAGTCAAGTTACTCAAGCGTTCATGCAAATTATGCGTAAACTAATCAAAAGTGATTGGGTGGCTGATGTCCCTACACTACCCAGGTATCCCTCCCCACCTTGTAGAAGGATGGGGACTCCCGCGACTCGTTGAGCAAACATGACGCAATTCCATATCCAAGCACCCTTTGAGCCTACCGGTGACCAACCACAAGCGATCGCACAACTTGTAAGTTCCATTACAGCTGGCAACTGTATGCAAACCCTCTTGGGTGCTACTGGAACTGGTAAAACCCATACTGTAGCTAGAGTAATAGAGCAAATTGGCAAACCAACCCTGGTGCTGGCTCACAATAAAACCCTAGCTGCCCAATTATGTAATGAACTGCGGCAGTTTTTTCCCGATAACGCTGTCGAATATTTTATTTCCTACTACGATTACTACCAACCTGAAGCTTATATCCCCGTAACTGATACCTATATAGAAAAAACCGCAGCCATTAATGATGAAATTGATATGCTCAGGCACTCAGCAACGCGCTCACTCTTTGAACGCCGCGATGTGATTGTGATTGCCTCGATTAGCTGCATCTATGGCTTGGGCATGCCTTCAGAATACCTGAAAGCAGCAATTCCCTTGCGCGTGGGTGCAGAGGTTAATCAACGCCAAATCTTACGTGATTTGGCTTCGGTACAATATTCCCGCAATGACTTAGAAATGGGGCGGGGGCGCTTCCGAGTCAAGGGCGATGTTTTAGAAATTGGACCTGCCTACGAAGACCGAATTATCAGGGTAGAATTCTTTGGTGATGAAATTGATGCCATTCGCTACATTAACCCAGTTACTGGCGAGATTATCCAAACTTTGGAAGCATTGAATGTCTACCCAGCGCGTCACTTTGTTACCCCTGACGAGCAATTAGAAAGCGCTTGTGATGCTATTGAGAAAGAACTGCACGAGCGCTTGCAAGAATTAGAAAAAGCCGGTAAATTACTAGAAGCCCAGCGCTTAGAACAGCGCACCCGCTACGATTTAGAAATGCTCAGGGAAGTTGGTTACTGCAATGGCGTCGAAAACTATTCCCGTCACCTAGCAGCTAGGAAGGCTGGTGAACCTCCCGAGTGCTTAATTGATTATTTTCCCCAAGATTGGTTATTAGTGGTAGATGAATCCCACGTCACAGTGCCACAAATTCGTGGTATGTACAATGGCGATCAAGCTCGCAAACGAGTATTAGTGGAACATGGCTTTCGTCTGCCCAGCGCCGCCGATAATCGCCCCTTGAAGGCAGAGGAATTCTGGAAAAAAGTTAACCAGTGTATTTTTGTATCTGCAACCCCTGGAGACTGGGAACTTGAACAGTCGGAAGATAAAATAATTCAACAGGTAATTCGCCCCACTGGTGTAGTTGATCCAGAAATTTTTGTGCGTCCTACAGAAGGTCAAGTTGATGACCTTTTGGCTGAAATTAAGGAACGGGCAAATCGTAATGAAAGGGTATTAGTAACTACCCTAACTAAGCGCATGGCGGAAGACTTGACAGAGTACTTGGAAGAGCGAGCAATTAGGGTGCGCTATTTGCATTCAGAGATTAAATCTATTGAGCGCATTGAAATTATACAGGCTTTGCAGGAAGGTGAGTTTGATGTCTTAGTTGGAGTTAATTTACTGCGGGAAGGATTGGACTTACCTGAGGTTTCGTTAGTAGCGATTTTAGATGCCGATAAAGAAGGATTTTTGCGGGCAGAGCGCTCACTAATTCAAACTATTGGTAGGGCAGCGCGTCATGTGCGAGGGCAAGCTATTTTATATGCCGATAATCTTACCGGGAGTATGACCAGAGCGATTGAGGAAACTGACCGTCGTCGAGGTATTCAACTAGCATATAATCGGATGCATGGGATTACACCCCAGCCAATTGTCAAGAAATCCAGCAATGCAATTTTAGCCTTCCTGGATATCTCGCGGCGCTTGAATTCCCAACAGCTGGAAACGGTTTATGAACAAGCAGAGGATTTACCCCTAGAACAGGTTCCGGAATTAATTGCCCAGTTGGAAGTACAGATGAAGGCAGCGGCGAAGAAGCTAGAATTTGAGGAGGCGGCAAAATATCGCGATCGCATTAAGCACTTACGGGATAAACTACTTGGTAATTAAGGTCAGTAATGGTACCTACACTGAGCAATTAGCAAAGCATCAGCCTCAACAGCATAGACGAGCCTGTGTTCTTTGTTGATTCGCCGAGACCAGAAGCCATACCAGTTGTGCTTGAGTGGTTCAGGATCGCCAATACCATCGAACGGTGATCGAGAAATTTCTTTAATGAGATTGTTAATGCGTTTGAGAATTTTTCTATCAGTGTTCTGCCAGTAGAGATAATCCTCCCATGCGGTCTCAGCAAAAACTATCTTCACTCTTCAATGAGTCCCCGTTCAACTCCTTTGGCAGAGCGCAGCTCAGCAATAGCCTGATCAAGTCTCTTAGCGTTCTTCTTGCTTGAAAGAAGGTAAAATGTTGCCTCATATGCTTTGAAGTCTTCTAAGGTCATTACAACCACCGGGGAACCGTTCTGACGGGTCACAAGAAGTGGCGCAGAATCTTCGTTGACCTTGTCAAGGAGTGGGGCGAGTCTTTTTCTAAATTCAGAGTACGTAACGATGTCCATAGTCATCTCCACTGTTGTATAGCGCTACGCGCAAGGCTCCAGGGCAGAAGGCAGAAGTGGACAAAGTTTTAGTGATTTAGCTTGTCCTAACCTTAATACGTAATGCTATACATATCATTGTACAATAGTTCAGCATCCACCCAATCCTGGTATTCTTGTCAAAAGAAGGCAGAAGATAGAAGGCAGAGGGCAGAAGGTTTATGGTTTGCGAAGTTGCTTGGACTCCTCCTTTCCCCCTTCCGTCCTCAAGGACGGGGCTTGTATCCTCAAGAGGTGAAGTTAAAAGTAAATGCTTCTGCCTTCTACCCTCTGCCCTCTGCCTTCCAAGGCAAAAGCCTTGGTAATTTATCTGGGTAGTCACTGAGGTAAAAACCGAAATATTATCGAGAATCTGGTTTATTTCTTCAGATATCGCCCTCTTTTCCGATCAGTCGTAGAGACGTTGCACGGCAACGTCTCTACAATGTCTGGGTTTTGCCAGATTCTAAATAAGGGGTTATTAGACCCAAATTTGATTTTACTGTAGCAATTTGCGAATTTTACCATAAGCAATATAAGAACCTCCCTGTGCCGTTTCTTTAACTTGATCAACTACATAAAGTACCCCTTCGGCGCGAATATTGCGGGGAAAACGGATATTGTAATTAGGATTGTACCCATCTGAAACCACTCTCGCTCGCAACTTGCTACCTTCCTTAACACATTGAACCAAAACCCCATCTCCCACACTATCGACTGTTTCCAAGTCAGCCAGTGAACCAGTTGCTTTGGCAGACTGGAGTTTTTGAGTTTTGGGCCCAGACTTTGCTGTTGGAGAGGATGCGGCACGCTCTTGCCCAGGCTTTACCAAACGGCGAATTTTCCCTGAAACCCGATAAAAGCTACCATTAGCCGATAACTTAATTTCATCAACCACATAAGCTATCCCTTCTTGGCGAATGCTCCGGGGAAACTGCACATTTAATTCAGGATTGTAGCCTTCGGAAATCACTTTCACCCGCAACTTGCCTCCTTCCCGGAAACACTTGACTAAGATACCTTGCTCAAAACTCGAAATTGCCTCCAAACTGTCAGCTTCTCCACCAGCAATCCCTCGCAAATTCAAATCTCCGCGATTTCGCCCCCGTGCTTGGTAAGATTGATCACGCATCTCCTTGCGGCTGGCACTATCGAAATTGCCGCTTTCTAAGCGTTGTGCGTAGTGTTCCAGCTGCTCCATCTCCTCGGCAACTTCAAAGATTTCGTCCAAGAGTTTGAGTTTGAGGCCCTTAATGGCGGCGCGAAGTTTCTCGGCTGCACCTTGGTAATCTCTGTTGTCAGCTAAGGCAATTGCTTGCTCTTTAATCTGAGCAATCCTCAGTTTACTTGCCAGCTCAAACACTGCTGAATCCGGTTCGATTTGGCTAGCTTCTTCAGCAGAACCCACGGTAAGATTAATCGGAATTTGCTTGGTTAATTGCTCAATGCTGCCCTCCACTAGCGATTGATATTTGTAAGTGATTGTGGCGACTTTGGTCTCACCTGTTTTAGTGTGAGGGGGAATAGCAAGCTGAAGAGCTAACTGTTTAGCCTCAACTTCATAAACATCGCCCACAAAAACTTCCAGGTTATTCCCCACTACTTGAGAACGATAATTATTTAGAACTTCAGTAATTTTGACCGATTCCTCTGGTTGCAGCGTTACTGTCAGATTTTGCGCGGCTACCGATAATAAACTCTCTAATTCAATTCGGAACACATCACTAGCATCATCGGGAGATTGGATGAAATAGAAGTTTCCCCCAGCAGCATTAGCCATGTCAATGAGTAAGTCTTCATTAAAGTGGGTTCCAAAACCCAAGGTAGTGGTTATAATTCCTTGATCTGCTTGTTTTCTGGCGGTGTTGGTTAGGACTTTAGGGTCAATAATACCAAAATTTGCCTGTCCATCTGTCAATAAAAGAACGCGATTGAGACACTCACTGTTCAGCTGCGATTGCACTTGCTCACACCCCATCAACCAGCCACCACTTAAGTTAGTGCATCCACCTGCCCGCACCTTCCCCAACCGGGATTTAATCGCTGCTTTGTCTTTAACAGGCTGTGAGGGAATAATCGTTTCTGGGGTATCATCATAAATGACGACAGCAAGAAAGTCTTCTGGTGTCAAATATTCAACCAACTTCTGAGCAGCTTGAATAGCATAGCGCAAAGGCTGACCAGCCATTGAACCGGAGCGATCAATAACCAGACTTAAATTAAGCGGCCGACGAGGGGAAGAGTTGTCAATCTTGCCAGCATTAAAGTTGATAATTAGGTCAACTGTCGATGAAACCTCGGCAGCAATTAGTGAGTGGCTAAGGGAGTAATTGACTTTCATCCTAATTTTCCCACGAGCATAGCCCAGTCTTGAATTGATCGACAAGTGAAAGCTTGGCGCTCTCTCTCAACTAGGACTTAGGCAAGAGGATCTTGAAATTCTAGTTTTTCCTCAAGGGCTGTGTACCTGATCAATTTTAGAAACGCTATCAATCAATAAACCTCAAGATTTTATAACTGCTGATATGTAGCACTAATTTCGTGAAGTATACTCAGATCTTACCACTCACAATTTGGCATTTACCTCATCTAATATCATCTGTAAAAATATCAAAAAAATTATTTTTTATGTGTGGCATTTTTCAAGATAATGAAGGATAATTAAGTTGAGAATAGAATAATTTTCCTGGTGAGTTACTCAAGCCTTTTCCATAAAAATTAGGGAAAGCTGAAGCCACCATCTCTTATCAAGCCAATGCCACAATAACCAGCGAGGTGGTTAGCTATGATTACCTCTGTAAAATACTCCATAGATGTAATCAAGGATGAAGCGCGTCAACTAGTTAACAAGGGAGCTGTGAGTCGGCATCAGCCAATTTACACTCTCTGTCAATATATTCCTGCCCGGGAGTGGATTTGTGTTGAGTGCGAGTTAGAAGAAAACGAATTTTTGCTTAGAGACCGTATTGTTGACCTCCTGGGTCGTGAAGACTGGGAAGATGACTGAACTAGAAAAGTAATATCATCCACACTGCCCTTTTTAGGTAAGTGTGGAATGATTTATATAACTTTCTTGAATAACAAAGAGTTGAGACTGTTTTTCTACTGTACAAAAGAAACTGCTAAACTCAATTCTATTTCATTTCAAAATATTGAACTTTAGGTACTCAAGAATGTAGTAATACCAGTCAATATCCTGATCTTTTTTCCATTCTGAGATACGTGTCCAGTCTTCAGGTTCTGTGACATCCCAGATGTAGGCAACCTCAAGTTCATTGTCTTTCGGAGCTTTGGGATATTTTTGATGGATCTGATTGTAGGCTGTTATGTCCCCTTTGACAATTTCATCTTTCGCTTTTAAACCCTGAGGCAGGTTAGTATCAATAATATCTACCGCAGTCTTGTTGAATGTTTCCTTAGCAATTTCAAAGTAAGCTGCACTATAAGCACCATTGGAGAATGTTTTCTCCTTGGTTCGAATCTCATTAATGACAGCGGCAGTCTCTTCATTAAACTCTCGCTTAGCGGCTGTAGTAATCGACTCTGTGCCCTCACGCTCTCCACCAGGCAGTGCATATTTACCTCCACCATTAAGCGTTTGACCTTTCTGAACAATCTCTCCTTTGTTCTTGGAAGAATCGTAAAAATAGTAGCCTTTTGTGAGTTTCCTACCTAGCAGGAATCTACCAGATAGTTCATAGTAAACAGCGTAAACCTGCATAATTTCGATTATTTTTTGTTTTTTGCTCCCATTCAGAGTATATTGCTTTTCTAAAAAATGTCAAGAATAAAATAAGCTTGCTTTTGTAAAAATATGAATAAATAAAAAAAATGAATTGTTGCTATAATCTCTAACCCTAGTTGGTTCAAATGTTTCCCCCCCTCTCGTAAACGAGAGGGAGACATGACCTTAACAACCACTATTTTCGGTCAGATAGCGCTGGAACCATTGGATTGAAAGCCTAGCCACCTCTTTAAGGGTGCCTGGATCTTCAAACAAGTGGGTTGCCCTGGGAATAATCTCCAGTTGCTTTTGGGTAAAGAACCGTGCTAGTACTCTCCGATTTCTAGCAATCATCGGGAGGTTATTCTCTCCAACAATCAGTAGTGTAGCTGCCAGGACACGGGACACCGCTTCTCCTGCCAAGTCAGGTCGTCCACCGCGAGAGACGATCGCACCGACGGCATCTGGGCGTGCAGCAGCCGCCACCATTGCAGCAGCACTACCTATACCACAGCCAAAGTAGCCAACCTTAAGATTGCAGGTGCGTGGGTTCTGCCTCAGACTGTCGGTAGCGCTAATCAGCCGGGTGGCAAGTAGATCAATGTCACAGCGGAGGTGCTTTGTTCGCAGGTTAGTTGCCTCTTCCTCTGGTGTGAGCAAATCCATGAGATCAGTTGCAAATCTAGCCTGATATAGCAATTGGGCAAAATAGCGGTTATAGGGACTGTGTAGGCTAGTGCTACTGCCGTGGGCAAACAGTACAACTCCTCGAGCTCCTTCAGGCACGCTGAGATTGCCTGAGTGTGCGATTTGATCTGCTGTTAACGAATCTGGATAATCTCGATCATTCTCTTTTAATATACTGTGCATTTTATTCTCCCTCTAACTGAGATTGGCTGTTGTGTGGTCTAGTACTTGGTTTAGTTATCAGACTTCTTAGAGAAAGAATCAGTTATACAAGCTTTCGATAAATTTGCCAGCATTGCTTAATCTTTCTAAGTGCAGTCTCTGCCTGTTTAAAAACCAGTTTTTTTAGAATTGATGAACAAATTAATTCTTTAAATTTATGCTAAGAAAAAAGTCTATAAAAATCAATAAATATGTTAAATGATATTAAGCTAGGAGCAAATCTTTTTTCACTTGTAATAAATTTATCGTGAAAGTTTATGGTTGCCTGGTTGCATGAACTCCTTTACCTCCATGAGATTGAAGGATTGGGATTGGAGCATCTAAATATACTACATTTGGCTCAACGAGCCTTACATGCTCACATTACTAGTGCATCTGTTTGGCAATGGCTCAAGGATATTAAAGCAGCCACTTATAACAACTTAGCAATTCTTTCAACAGAATCAAGTTTTGAAGTCACAACTAGTATTAGATGTTTAATGCCAAAGGCTAACCCTAGACAATTGCCATAGCATAGCTCTGTGGACTAGTTCGGTAATAAGTCTACCGTTATCTTGAGTAGAGTTTTTTTGTTCTCAAGAGCTTTTAGCTGTTGGCAAAGACATTCATTACTCTTGAGTCGGAGTTTCCTGCCTCCTGACTCCTTCCTGACTTGAAAGAGGGTGTGGGGTGTGGGGTGTAGGGTGTAGGGGGAATAACCCTCTTTAATGCTTGATGATGAAAAAATTTTTTCATCGGGACTGCCTAGATTTTAGAACCTCCCGTGAAAAGTCAGGATTTCCAACGGGGAATCAACTGGATTCCCTGCCACCAGACACTTCAAGATTCTCGAAAGATTTTGCTACAACTGTTAAAGCACTTCAAGTATTTCAGGGGCAGAGATTCACACTTCATCACTCATAAATTGAAGCTTTGCAAGTAATTCATCTGTTGACAAACAAATTACTCTATGGAGAGTATTTACTTGCTTTTCAGATGTATTGGCTTATACCTGCCAATAGCTTCTAACTTAGTTGTTATAGCGAAGTTAGGCAAAGCTATCAAGACTAAACTCTTTAAATTACCTTTAAAGTCGCTAAGTTAGCGCTTTTTTAACGGAATATAGAGTTTTTAGTATAATCGCGATGGTAGTGAGAGTCTCTAAATTAAACACGATACCTCGATTATCAAAACCCCCCAGCAGAGTGATGAATTTTCAAGATTTGTACTTTAAACTTGCAAGCGCCGCTTGCTTGTTACTGCTAGCTTCTAGAGCACCGATTAAGGGAAGGATTTGATGGATCTAGTTTTACAGAAATTCTTCATGCCATTGTTTGAGATCTTCACAACTAAAGTCAGTATTGGCGGTAATTATATATCACTATATGATGTAGTTAAACTAATTTTCTGGTTGCTAATAGTTGTCTTACTCTCCGGAGCACTCAGAAATTTCCTCAAGCAAAGATTACTAGTCAGATTGCGAATCGACCAGGCAAACAGAGAAGTTATTGCCACAATTATCAGTTATAGTACAGGTACTTTTGGTTTTCTTGTTGTTTTGCAAGGTATTGGGATTGATTTGGCGTCCTTAGCGGTTATCGCCGGTGGCTTAGGAATTGGAATTGGTTTCGGACTACAAGACATAACCAAAAACTTTGTTAGTGGTCTAACTTTACTCTTTGAAAGAACTATCAAAGTTGGAGATTTTGTCGAATTTGATGGTCTTTCAGGATACGTAAAAGCAATTTCTCTTCGTTCTACAGTTATTCGTACCCGTGAGGGTGGAGATGTATTTGTTCCTAATAGTATTTTGAGTGAAAATCGTATTCTCAACTGGAGCTATGACAGCTATATAGCTCGCATTCATCTTCCGGTGGGAGTAGCTTATAGCAGTGATCCAGTATTAGTAACCGAAACATTATTAAAGTCTGCCTATATGGAACCAGCTGTTCTACATGACCCTTCTCCTTTAGTACTTTTTAGAGGTTTTGGAGATAATTCTTTGGACTTTGAACTGCGGGTGTGGGTAAATAGAATTGATAAAGAACCGGATCTTAGGAGTTCTTTAAACTTTATTATTGAGTATAATTTACGGCAACATGGAATTAATATACCCTTCCCTCAAAGGGATTTATGGATAAAAAATCCTGAAACCTTAAATCTGTTAACACGTCCAAGAAAAGAAGCTCAAAATCCCCCCCCATCAGCACCACCACTACAACCACCACAGTTACCTACGCAAAGCTCAAAACCATTATCTGTTAGATCCTTGCTGCGACTAGTAACTTATTTTGAAAACTTGAGTGACTTAGAAGTACGACAATTAATTGAAATTGGCTATCGCAAACGCCTAGTACCTTCACAGGTTTTATTTCATGAAGATGAGCCAGGGGATGCTTTTTATATAATTCTTTCTGGATCTGTGGAAGTTTTTGTGGCTAAGCTTAGTAAACATCTTACTATCCTTGGAGCAGGACAGTTTTTTGGAGAACTTGCTCTCATGTTGGGAATTCCCCGCACGGCGACGGTTCGCGCTGTAGAAGAGACTATTTTATTTGTAATTAATAGAAAAGGTTTTGAGAAACTCTTACAGGAACATCCAGAATTATCAGAGGTTATTGTTCAAGAGCTAGGCAAGCATAAAGAAGAATTAGCTCAAAGGCAGAAGCAACTGCGAGATATGGGTTTATTAGATGCGACAGAAGATGACAAAAACCCTGTATCTTGGGTTCGCAAGAGACTCAAAAAAATCTTTAGTCTTTGAGGAATTTGTTCATGGTTCATTGCTCATAGTTTATGAGGTTAGTATTTGATAATTGTGAAATACTTCCTCAATGAACAATTAACAATGAACTATGAACTCTCAAAATTCGATACCTGGTTGTGCCTTGACGCCTTGTTCCCGGAAAGGATGCTTAACTAAAGTCATTTCTGTCACCAAATCTGCTCGTTCAATTAAGGCCGTCGGTGCCCCTCTACCAGTGAGAATGAGATGAGACTCTGCTGGCTTTTGTTCCACTCCAGCCAGAACATCTTCAACTTTGAGATAGTTGAGTTTTAAGGCGATGTTAATCTCATCTAATAACACTAGTCTAAACTCAGGGTTGCCGATAAATTCCAGCGCCTTTTCCCATGCTGAGTGCGCTTGCTTAATATCTCGCTCTCTGTTTTGAGTTTCCCAGGTAAAGCCTTCTCCCATAGCATGAAACTCTAATTGAGGCGTTTCGCCTGGTGCTGCTAATGTCCAGTGCTTGAAAGCTTCCTTTTCGGCAGGTTCCCAGGCTCCCTTGATAAATTGTACAATCGCTACTCGATAACCGTGACCAAGCGATCGCAATACCATACCTAGGGCTGCTGTCGTTTTACCTTTGCCATTACCAGTATTAACAATAATCAAACCCTTTTCTTGCGAGGCTTGGGCAACCCGTTTTGCCTGCACTTCCTTGCGCCTCTGCATTTTCTGTTGATACTGCTCTGGCGTCAATCCAGAAAATTCTGAACCAGCAACATCATTGGATTCTAAGGGTTTATTTGAGGTAGTTTGAGAATAGATATTCATGAACAATGACTAGAAAGACAAGGGTAAGGATTGAAAAAATATGCAATAACTTGCTAGCAAACTCCTAGGAGAGTCTAAGCTAGCTTAGCCAAGAGTCATTCCACTCTGGTTGTTCCTTCTCCGCAAGCAAGCGCTCTTGAGTACTCAGATTATGCCGTATTTCAGGCCTTTGTACATTCTCCATCCAGGAATAATCCCAACAAGGCGGCTCTAGCTCCTCAATCAGGCAAGCCATATCTCCCCGATAGTTCTGATTAATTTTTATGGCTTTGAGCTGCAAGCGGGTAGGTACATAACTCAAGTGAACCGGTAGTCCATGCCTTAGCATAAATTCAGCCAATTGCTCCGAATGTATGTAAATTCCTTCATTGTGAAGGCGCTGCAAGATCTCCTCAAAAGTATGCCAACGTTGAGATTTTGGTGACTGAGATGACGACTCCATGGGCATTAGTAAGAGTCAATTGTTTTATCAAGCTAATTTAGTAAAGGTGCTTTCCAAGTCGCTAGCGATTTATAAATCAAGCTCTATAATATCAGGCAAAATAGCAGTCGTTCCAGGAAATATCAAACAGCAATCTGTAAATTTAGTCATCAATGCTGCTATACTTCCCTGTTGTGATTGCTACGAGGGTCTCACAATCAGCCATGTTTGCGCAGCATGCGCATAGCGCGTACCATGAACTTCATGAACTATGAACCAGCAACCGCCCAACCCTAGAGTCGAGGATCCCCAAGCAGCAGAAGCTCTATTGAGAGCTATGACTCAGGATGTTGAAAAACTGCGGCAAAATCTTCTAGTTGGTTTATCTGATGATATTGAACGACTCAGGAAGGAAAAATCTCTACTGATTGAGGAACTCGAAAATCTACAACAGGAGCGTCAGCAGCAAATTCTCCAACAGCAACAGCTAATTCAACAAATTGCCCCAGCGTTGGCAAACCAGTTAACTGAACTGATTATACAACGGCTCAATCAGCTGACAGACTCCTTGCAAGTCAAGGATCTAGAACCAACTTTATCCGGAAAAAGCAGCCACAAGCAGTTGCCTAGTTTAAATACAACTGACTATAACGAGAATGCTCACCAATTACTTGCCTCTTTAGATTCTACCCTCAGAACCACTTTTAGGACTCTGCAACAAGACCTCAGTAGCTATCAAAGTTCCCTTTCTCGGCAATTAGGCCAGATGCACACCCTTGAACAGCAAGGGGAAACTTTTTTAAGGATACTAGTCAATCGTATCCGAGAAGCAATTGAGGCTGACTCATCTGCACTGGAAAATACCTCAAAGACGTCTTTAGTAACACCCCATCTTCATCCCTCACCACAAACCGGTAACGAAGAGAATCTCTCTGAGAATTATCAACAATCAGTGCCAGCACTGACACTTGTGCAATCCCCAGAGTCTGTGGTTGCATTTCCAGAGTCCCAACCTCCAGCACCAAAAGCTTGGAAACAACCAATGGGATTGTTGTTGCTTTTGTTTTCCTGGTTAGCGCTTTCTCTAGAATATGTAGTTATTAACGTAGTTTTCAATAAGTCACTACTGTTTGGGAATTGGGAATTGGGAGGATTTTTGTCTTTAGGAATAGGTAATGTATTACTTGTCCTGTGGTTAAAGATGCTGTTGGTGGTGCCGCTGATGGCAATTGTGGGGACTCGACTCTATCCATCAATGCAGCGGGAGATCAAAGAATTTGCTCAATTAAACAACTGGTTAAGTTGGGGTAGGTTTATCGGCAGTGGCTGGTTATGGTTTTTGTCACAAGTACTAATTTATTTGGCTTTGGCTTCAATTTCTCCAGGGGTTGCTATGACCATTTTCTTTATGTATCCACTAGTTACCTTAGTGTGGATCTGGGTAAGATTTGGTGCTCGTCCCAATTTATTGCGCAGTCTGGTAATTTTGGGTATTTTGGCAGGAGTTACCATCAGTGCCTTTGGCAGTAGTAGTCTTTCTAGACTAGGTTTTACCGCTGCTGTTAGCTCTGCTATTGCCTTTCCCTTATCTTTAATCCTGATGCCAAATATTAGTAGAAAACTAAATATCATTCCTTTCGGCTGGATTAACTGTGTGATTATTCTTGTCTTTTCTACCCTCACTCTAGTGTTACCATTACCAGAATCCTGGGGTTTCACTATCTCTAAAATCATAGATTGGCGATATTTGATTGTACTGAGTCTAGTCTTAGGAATAACTACACTCACACATTCTATACTGAACAATCTTGGCATCAGAATGATTGGTGAATCTCCAGCATCAATTCTGGGAGCAGTAGTACCAGGAACAACAGCATTTTTGGCATGGGCAATAATGGCAAGAGCAATGTCTGGAGAACAAATCTTGGGAATGCTATTAGTTATCTTGGGATGTGCCACCCTGAGTTTGGAACAGTTGCGCCGTTAAGGGAGCTTCTTAAGTAAAGAGAAGCCCATGTTCTTTAGATATGAGAAGCATCACCAAATAACTGCTGCATAGCTTCGGTGTAAGGCTGCAATAGAAGCATCTGTTCTGGCTTCATACGTACCCGAAATTCATCTATTAGCAGTGGCACGATTTGTTCAACTAATTCCCAGTCAACATCAATACTAGGAAAAACCAAAACACATAACGGTAGCAGCTCCTTTTCTATTGCAGCCATACTATCTTCTAAAACACATAACCAGAGATAAGCTTGGAACATTTCTATATCTCGGATGCTTGAGGCTTTTACTCCTTGTTCATTTAACTTGCCCCTGCGACTACGATGATTGGGGTACATTTGGCAGGCTCGACGATGTACGTTAACGGCAATTTCTCCAGATGCTGGTAATATCTGTTGGACAAGGGCTAATTTACGTGAGCCAGGAGTGTGTTGAGCCGCAGCCTCACAAACTCTCTGCCAGGGGATACAGACTTGCTCTTCTACAAACTTGAAATAGGGGCTTAGTAGCACTTGCTCCGACAGTTGTAGTTGATTGAGAATAAAGGTAGTGCTGAAATGAAATTGTGTAGAAACAAAACCAATTGCGCGTCGATCTCCTGTTGATAAATGCTCTATCCGTAATTGTTCTATTTTCGGTTGAAGTTCTCGAAAAACTTGTTGCACTGTTGGCAGTCTAACTACAGGCGTTACCCACTGCTTAAAGAAGTCTCCAGAGATATTGACAGCACTTAAAAATACTTTTTCTGTGTTGGAAATTGAGGCAGGTAAAGATAGAGGTGGTTGCTGCTTATAAATTTCCATCAAGTGATGGTAAATCTGCTGAATATACTGGGATAGATGTTTATAATCAGTTAATTTCACAATATTGGGTATATAGGAAAAAATAATATTACTCCTAATCCCAGCAATCTCACATTTTAAATCTAGTAATCTCTGTACCTCACTAGCAGTTTTTTCTCTGCCTTTTGAGGATGTAAGTTTCATTAATTCATGAAAATTTATTTTGTCTTCCTTTAAGGTGAGCGTTGAAAAGTCAGGTGTATAGCGTGCTTGCCAAGAATTGATTAGGTGGTTAGCAGTAATATTGTGCATTATTGACTTGTTGTTTTTTGCTAGTGAAATATTAGCTACTTTATAACTTATGTTTTTAAGTTATTCATATTTTTTGTTCAAAAAATATCTACAGAAGTATCCCTGACACTCTCACTCCAATAGTGGTGCTAACAGAAGTTAATAAAGTAATGAGATAATGAGTAGCTTGCTCATCATCTCTTGATCTTCTAATCTCATGAAGACTGATAATATAAACCCTTTCCAACTTATACAAGGGAAAGTTAGAGATATCCGGGTGATCAATTAAAATTTACTAAGTGGTAGATGACTTTACGCGCTTTTAGTAGATGTCAGCGGTATGTAAAAGAGTTAGCTGATAGTTGATCAATAGCTGCTCCCAAGCAGGAGTTTTTGCTACAAAAAGACTTTGATCAAGTCAATTTGCTAATGCTGATTTGGTATTATCAGCGTAGTCACTGAATGTGATTATACTAAACTTTATGCTCATAGGCAAGGGTATAGCTTTCAAGAGAAATTACTGCTCTCTTGGTCAAGTTATTTCAAGTTCGATTCATAATCAGCAAATATCTTCTGCATTAGTTTAGTGTAAGTTTGCAATAAACCCATTTGCTGTGGCTCCACACGGGCTTGAAATTCCTCTACTAGCAACGGTATGATACCTTCTACTAGTTCCCATTGCACATCAATGCTAGGGAAAACCAAGGCACATAAAGGGAGTAGTTCATTCTCTACGGCTGCCATACTCCTCTCTAGAATACACACCCAGAGATAAGCCTGGAACATCTCTATATCTCGGATGCTGGAGGCTTGTACACCTGGATGGTTTAATTTGCCCCGACGACTATGATGATTGGGGTAAATTTGGCTGGCTCGACGATGAATATTAATGGCAATTTCCCCAGATGCAGGTAATAGTTGTTGCACAAGGATTAATCTCTGGGAGCCAGGAAGATACTTAGCGGCTGCAGCACAGACTCTCTGCCAAGGAATACAGACTTGTTCTTCTACAAACTTGAAGTAGGGACTCAGTAACAATTGTTCTGCTAATTGTAGTTGATGAAGAATATTAGTAGTGCTGAAATGAAATTGTGTAGAGAGGAAACCAATAGCACGGCATTCATCTATTGATAAGTATTGTTCTCGAAGTTGTTGTATGCTTGGTTGAAGTTCTCTGGAGAGCTGTTCTACTTTTGTGAGTCTAACCGCATGGTTTACCCACTGCCTAAAAAAATCATCAGAAACTTCTAAAGCTTCTAAATAGCCTTGTTCTGCTGCTGAGAAAGAGTCAGGTAAAGTAAGTGGCGGCTGTTGTTGATAAATTTCCAGAACTTTTTCATAAACAACCTGAATAGATTGGGATAGTCGCTTAGCGTCAACTAAGTTAACAATATTAGGGATGTAAGAAAACAGAATATTACTGTGGATACCCGCAACTTGACATTTAAAATTTAGTAGTTGTTTGACTTCTTCAGCAGTATTTTTTCTTCCTCTTGGTGATGCTAAATCTAGCAATTTGTAAATATTTAAATGTTTTTCTCTGAAGGTTAGTTTTGAGAAGTCAGGCGTATAGCGTGCTTCCCAGGCATGAATTAGATGATGAGCTGCTATTTTGTGCATCGCTTTGGTAATTTTTTGCCTGATTTTGAGCTGGTTACAAACTAGGAATGATGCACTATTTATCAAACTACAGTAATTTTACTGTACAGATTTTATAGGCTCCCACCTCTCTATAGAGGAAAGTTAGATCTATTCAGTTAGGAGAGCATGTTGTCTCTGTAGTCTCAGTTGAGTGGTAAGAACTAGCACTTTACTGCATTTTAGGTTTCACTACCTTCAATCCAACCTACTACCTAGAGTATTTGCATCCATTAAACTTGTGAACTATTGAAGCATTACCTTCTAAGGAAGGTTCTTAGAATCTGCGACCTTAGTGACAGCTAAGTCGTAGAGCTTCAATAAGATGCTACCCTATGTTGTTCTATATATCTTAAGTAAAATTATAAGCTTATTTGCCAGTAATTACAAGGTTTTTGATTGCAATAAATCAATTAAAGAGTTTTTTGGGGTAATAAAAACAATTCAATGATTCAATTGTTCAAGGATTTTCTCGAGTTCTTGTTGATATTTACCATATTCTGTCCAATTACCTTCCTGTAAAGCTTGTTGTCCTCGGCGGAAACTTTCCAAAGCAGATTGAGCTAGATTGGAAGTAGCTGGGCTGATGGAAACTGGTACCGGTTTGCGAACTTCTGAATCACCAAAAACTAAGGCTAAGGATTCTGCTAAAGATTCTGTCATGACAATTTCTTCATCGTAGGCAACGATTACCCGCTTGAGCTCAGGTAATTCACCTTGCTCAGCACGCAGATAAATAGGTTCTACATAAAGCAGGGACTCTTGAATCGGAATCACCAATAAATCACCACGAATTACCTTTGAGCCTTGCTGACTCCACAGAGTTAATTGCTGGGAAATCTGGGGATTTTGGTCAATACGAGCCTCAATTTGCCTTGGCCCATAAACCAGTTGTTGTTTGGGAAACTCATATAATAGTAATTTACCGTAATTTTCGCCGTTAGAGTGCGCTGCCATCCAAGCGATCATATTGTCTTTATTGCCTGGGGTAAAGGGCAGAATCAGAATAAATTCTTCCGTTTTCCCCTGCGGCAGGCGCATAATCATGTAATAGGGCTCCATGAGTTGCTCATTTCCTTCATAGAGCTCGCGAGGAAAACGCCATAGGTCTTCCTGGTTGTAAAATACTTCAGGGTCACTCATGTGGTAGGAAAGATACATCTGCGCTTGGATGGCAAATAGATCGAGGGGATAGCGAAAATGTTCTTTGAGTTGAGGGGGAGTAGTTTGGCTAGCGGCAAATAGCTTGGGAAAAATCTTGCGGTAGGTTGCCAGTAGCGGATCATTGTCATCAACCACAAAAAACTGCATCGTGCCGTTATAGGCATCGACTATAACCTTAACTGAGTTACGAATATAGTTGAAATTATTACTAAGATCGCCTAAAACTGGCTCGGAATAGGGGTAGCGATCGCTTAGTGTGTAGGCATCAATTACCCACTGTAGTTTACCGTCGATCACACAGATATAGGGGTCTCGATCCAATCGCAAAAACGGTGCAACTTTACTCACCCGTTCCTTAATCCTTCGATAGTAATGGATACGCGATTGTTCAGTAAAATAGTTGGAGATTAAAATTTTCAGAGAACCAAAATCATAGGCATAGGCAAGTCTGCGCCAGAGTGAACCCATCGGCACCCCTCCTTTACCGTTATATCTGATAAAGGCATTCTCACCAGCACGGGGATAATCAAACTCATCAGTGCTAGTGCCTGTAAAAATATAACTATTCGTTTCTTCGCCATAATAAATCTCTGGTCTAGTTATTTGCACATCGACTCTCGAGACTGGCGGAATATCTTTAATCAAAAATTCTGGTAAACCTTGGGAAGTGACCCTGTTAACTGGGCTCATTACCAAGCCATAGCCATGAGTATACTTTAAACGCTGGTTGACCCAAGTGCGAGCCCTCTGGGGTACCTGCTCATAGGATAGTTCCCTTGGCGATAGCATTACCTGTTGGTAATTACCATTGAGAGTATAGCGATCGATATCAACACCTGTAAATTTGTAGTAGAGGCGGATTTCCTGGAGTTGACGATAAGTACTCAGCAGGGGGCGGTAGTCCCAAAGGCGAATGTTGTCAATTGTGCCTTGGTTTTCCTGCAAAACTTGCTGATTTAGTTGTGTCTTGGCAGGGTACTGTAGTCTTTGGACTGTATCAAGACCATAGGCTTGCTTGGTAAGTTCAATATTATTAGCGATATAAGGTTTTTCTTTAGCTAACTCGTTAGGCTCAACAATAAATTGTTGCTGAAACCAGGGATAAACTCCCCTAAAGATAACTAAAGCCACAAGATATAAGCCAATGCCGTAGATTGGTAAAGCCGTGCTATTTTGCCACACTGAAACAATGAATAAAGCTGCTAATGCCAGCGCCCCCAAGCTCATAATCCACAACGAGAGCAAACGAGCATGAACATCAGTGTAACCAGCCCCAAAGACTACTCCTTCCTGAGAATAGAGTAAGTCGTAACGTTCGAGCCAGAAGCTGATGGCAATTAGTAGGACTATGGCAGCTAAAAGTATACTCAAATGAGTTTTGGTTTGGCCAGATACTAAGTTTTTCCAGCTGCGCCCAGGATAGATGCTTCCTTTGAGAATATAGACTGGAACAGATATCATCAAGGCGCAAACTAGAAGGGCAAAGAAACAGTTGCGGAGACTTTCATAAAAGGGCAGTTGGAAAATATAAAAGCCGATGTCTTGTTGATAAACTGGATCAGCGTTGCCAAAATCGCTGGCATGGAGGTATTTTAAAATTGTCTCCCAGTTTCCAACGCTGGCTCCTGCTGCAATCAAAGAAATAAAAATAATTACTACTAGCCCGATGTACTTAGAGAAACTCTGTACATAGGTATTTAGATCTCTTCCCTCTAAAAAACTAAAAGAACGATATCTCAAGGAACGGTGTCGGAGCAAAAGCTGTTCCACATCTGTGGGCGTCGTACCTATGGCGAGGCGTAGGTTCCACCACAGGAAAAGGGCAAAGAGTACAAAAGTCCCTAACCAGATGAGGGATTTCCCAATCAGTATAGTCCAGAAAATACTACTAAAGCCTACGGTCTCAAACCACCACACCTCAGTGAGCAGATGTACCAGTGTACCAGATAAAAGCAAGAGGAGAGTAGTAAGGACGAGAAGGGCAATAATCATCCTTGAGCGAAGGCTGGTATGTTTTTCGCGCCTAGCCATGTTGATTCTGACTCACAGCAGCCAGTAACTGTTTTCTTTCATGCTAGAACAGTTGGTGCTACCACGGCACAAGTTAAGTTGAATTTATTATTGCAAATCTGAGTTCAAGAGATTGATTTGACACTTCCACGGCTTGAAGCACGTAGGATTCTTCATTTATAGATCCAGTTGGCTAACCCTATAAGCTGTAGTGCCTGGAAATCACATAAAGCTCTTTTGACTCTGGTGAGGTACAAAACTAATCTCTTTAAGGCACAAGTCAGTCCCGATGAAAAAATTTTTTCATCATCAAGCATTAAAGAGGGTTATTTCCCCTACACCCTACACCCCACACCCTACACCCTCTTTCAAGTCAGAAGGCAGACGGCAGAAGTATTGAAAGATCGAAGGGAATAAGGATGTCTTGAAAACTGTACCTCATAAGCTCCGAATCTGCTGTATTATCTGTTTTTCATTCCCAGTTAAAAGTTCCCTTTCAGCAAATATTCATACCCTATTTAAACGCTCAACAGTTTACCCTGTAACTGTAGTTCACCGTTAGTCAATGTCATAGTTATATCTTGATTGAGCAGCGCCTCGCAGCTATACTAAACAAACTTTAATTGCTCCAATTACTCCTACTCTGTTGTTGTTGGTAATCATATCAACAGCTAAACCAATTGTACGAACAACTATTGCCGGGCTAGAGTTGGCAGTGCTAGAGTTGCTTTTATACCTAATATGAAAGATATAGCCAGTCTATTTAAAAGGAACCAATAGGTTAAAAGGAGGAAATAGGGGAATTTCACATTGTATTTAGACTCGCTACACAACTAGCCTGAAACCGCAGCTATATCCCACCAGGAAAAAATGAACAGTTTTTTCGATGCCTTCATCTCCTACGGGCGAGCAGACAGTAAATCTTTTGCTAGCAAACTCAATAGCAGATTAACAAAACTTGGATTCAATGTCTGGTTTGATCAGACTGACATTCCCCCTGCTGTAGACTGGCAACATCAAATTGATGATGGTATCGAACATTCCCATAACTTTATATTTATCATTGCCCCTCATTCGCTAAAGTCTCCCTATTGCCTCAAAGAAATTCAACAAGCTCTTAAATGTAACAAACGTATTATTCCTTTACTACATGTCGCACCTACTGATTGTTGGGACAAAATGCATCCGACGATTAGTAAAATCAATTGGATTTATTGCCAAGATAGTATCGACGACTTTGAGGAAGCTTTTACAAAATTAATTAATTCTATCCAACATCAGGCTGATTATGTAGAGCATCATACCAAACTTTTAATTAAAGCCTTAGAGTGGGAAAGACATCATAAGCAAACTAACTATTTGTTAATTGGTTCAGAGCGTATCCAAGCTGAATCTTGGTTAAAAGTGAGGTTTGTAGATGAGCAACCCCCTTGTCTGCCTACTGACTTACACTGTGAGTTTATTGGCGAAAGTACTAAGAATGCCAATAACTTATTGACGCAGGTGTTTATATCCTACTGTGAACAAGACAAAGACATTAAAGAAAAAGTTGGCAAAACTCTCAGGCGGGAAGGCTTTACTGTCTGGACACATGAAACTGATCTTAAAACTGGGATCGAATTTCAAAAAGCAATTAATGAAGGTATCGAAGCCGCAGACAACATTGTTTACTTACTTTCCACTAGTTCACTGCAATCAAAATACTGTCAGCAAGAATTAAAGCATTCCTTGGCACATAATAAACGCCTGATTACCTTACTGATTGAAACTGTTGATTTCCAACAAATACCACCAGAAATAAGTAGACTACAATTTATTGATTTTACAAATCATGGCAACGAAGAAAGATATCGCCTTAGTGCGGCACAACTATTAAAGGAATTAAATCAAGATCCTCGTTACTATGAAGAACATAAAATCCTCTTAGTCAAAGGGCTGAAATGGCTCCGTCAAAACCGCAACCGCAGCCTCTTATTACAGGGACACAACCTGCAATATTACCAAAACTGGATAAAAGTCAATGAACAGCGCTCTGAACATCCGCCACTACCTTTACATATAGAGTTTATTGTCGCCAGTTCTAATCAAGCAGCTGAATTATCCCAAGAAGTATTTATTTCTTATTCTCGTACCGATTCAGATTTTGCTCGCAAGTTAAACGAAGCACTGCAAACGCAAGGCAAAACCACTTGGTTTGACCAAGAAAGTATTCCACCTGGAAGTGATTTCCAGCAGGAAATATATCGAGGTATTGAAAGTTCGGATAATTTCTTATTTATAATTTCACCTTCCTCAACCAACTCGCCCTATTGTTACGGCGAAGTTGAATATGCTCAAAAGTTAAATAAACGACTGTTAACGGTACTGTACTTAGAAGTAGCCACTAAAGACTTACACCCATTACTAGCCAAGGTACAGTGGATTGATTTCAGAAGATATAGAGGTAATTTCTATGCCAATTTTAGTGAATTGATCAGAACTATTGATCTTGACCGAGAGCATGTCAGAAGTCATACTAAATGGTCGCAAAGGGCCCTTGAATGGGAACTTAAAGACAAAAGTAGTGACTTGCTGCTACGTGGGAGTGAATTATCAGCTGCTCAAACCTGGTTGTACGAAATTGAACAGCATAATAAGCAACCGCCAGTGACTCTCCTACAAAAGGCATTTATTGAGGCAAGCAAAGAACGGCAAACTTTTTACCTGAGACAAGAAGAACAACAGAAACAGCGAGAATTAGAGTACCAAAGAACACAAAGGAAAACTTCTCGGAAGTTAATTTTCGTTGCTATCAGTGCAGCTATAGTGACCATGGGTTTATCTATGTTTGCTGGAATTGTGTATAGAAATGACGTAATCAATCAAATTCGAGCCTTAATAGCATCTTCAGAAACAAAACTGCGCTCAAACCAAGAATTAGAGGCATGGCTGACTATCTTGAAAGCAGGAAAAGAACTTAAAAAGCCATTTTTACAAGTATTTAAACCAAACCAAAAGCTGAAAAATCAAGTAGTAAATATGCTGCTCAAGTTGGTTTACATAGGGAAAGAACGTAACCGCTTGGAAGGACACCACGAAGCAGTAGAGAGTGTAAGTTTTAGTCCCGACGGTCAGACTATTGCCACTGCTAGTTTAGATCATACAGTTAAACTTTGGAATCGCCATGGTCATTTGATAAGAACTCTAGAGGGACATCAAGATGC
Source organism: Symploca sp. SIO3C6 (assembly GCA_010692425.1). Lineage (GTDB taxonomy): Bacteria > Cyanobacteriota > Cyanobacteriia > Cyanobacteriales > Coleofasciculaceae > SIO3C6. The sequence goes on from JAAHHJ010000023.1 coordinate 31,144, forward strand.
TGTAATGGTTGTGAGTTTTAGCCCAGATAGTCAAACTATTGCCACTGGTAGTTTAGACAAAACTGTTAAACTTTGGAACTTAGAAGGTAAACTACTCAAAACTCTGAAAGGACATACAGATGGGGTAGTTAGCATCAGCTTTAGTCCCATCAATCAAGCTTCCTCGCAGAGATTTAGTCAGGCGATTGCCACTGCTGGTTATGATCGTACAGTAAAAGTTTGGACAGTCGACGGTCAATTGCAACACACACTATCCGGGCATACAGGTATCGTGAGAGTAGTACGTTTCAGCCCCGATGGTCAAACTATTGCTTCTGCTGATAGTGATGGCATCGTCAGATTCTGGAATCGGCAAGGTCAGTTAAATGCTACCCTGGATAGGCAAGAGGGTGAAATTAGTGATATTAGTTTCAGCCCAGATGGTCAAACCTTGGCTACGGTTAGTTCGGATCTCAATCAGAAGCTTAAACTTTGGAATTGGCGTCAGGGCATCCTTAAAAAAACTCTTCACACTTATAGTGATGGCGTCTTAAGCTTGAGTTTTTCCCCTAATGGTAAGGCTATTGCCACAGCAGGCAAGGATGGTGCAATTATACTCCAGAATCTGGAAGGAAGGCAAACTACAACCCTCAAAAAACATCAAGGAAGGGTCAACAGCATTAGTTTCAGTCCCGATGGTAATATCTTAGCCTCAGCGAGTAATGATAATAAAGTCAAAATCTGGCAACTCAACAATTCTTGGCTGACTGTTCTCAGAGGGCACCAAGCCTCAGTTTACCGTAAAAGTCTCTCAGAAGATTCTCGACTCTTTAGCTCTGTAGGAGATAATAGGAGTGCAAAGACATGGAAGGGAAATACTCCACTCCTTGCTAACACCCGTGAAAATGATCAAGTGAAGTCTTGGGGTTGGGATAGTCGAGTGCTACCTCAACTCAATTTTGATGCCGGTGAGATTATCGGTGTCAGTTTTAGCCCCGACGGCAAGATTATTGCTACTGCTAGTAGTGACAACACAGTGAAGCTCTGGAGTCGAGAAGGTAAACTCCTTAATACTAACATCGAGCATTATGGACTTAGGGGAATAAACTTCAGTCCTGATGGTAAGATTATCACCACTATCGGTGTTGAAGGTACAGTAAAATTGTGGAATCGGCAGGGTAAAGAAATCGCTACTATTGAGGGGAATGTCTCTGAAGTTGAGGCTGTAAGTTTCTCACCCCAAGGTCAAATGATTGCTACTGCCAGTGTTGAAGGTACTGTGAAACTCTGGAATTTTGATGGTACTTTGATTACCACCTTAATAGGTATAGGACATGACACAGAAATTGACAACCTCAGTTTTAGTCTTGATGGTAACACCTTAGCTTCCGAAAGTTCAGACAATATAGTTATTCTCTGGAATGTGGAAAACTTCACTTTTGATGATTTAATGGTGCGTGGGTGCAATTGGATCGAAGACTATCTCCAAACCCGCGCTACCTTGGAAGAGGAAAATATATGTATTAATCTAGAATAAAGGTTACTTTGTTCTAATCTGGGGATGGAGATTTGTTGTTCATGGTTCATGGTTCATGATTCATAGTTCATAGTTCATAGTACGCGCTACGTGCAGGCTGCGCAAAAATAGTTGATCACAATCAAAAATGAACAAAATCAAAATATGCAATTTTCTGGTGTGACTGCTCACAGTTTTGATGTTCGTCAACTGGGCATAAATCCCAACCATTGGTATGTCGTTGCTCGCAGCTCACAAGTCAAAACCAAGCCTCTAGAAGTCACCCTCTGGAATCACCCAATTGTCCTTTATCGAGATCGTGGTGGTAAGATACATGCTTTAGAGAATCGTTGTCCCCACCGGCAGGTTAAACTTAGTCATGGTCGTGTTGTAGGCGAGGTTTTGGAGTGTTCCTATCACGGATGGCAATTTAAACCAAATGGCGAATGCGCTGTAGTTCCTTACTTGGAGGATAATCAAAAACTACCCAACTGCAAAATTCGTCACTATGCAGTTAAAGAACAAGATGGTTTTATTTGGCTATTTCCCGGAAATATAGAAGCTGAAAATTTTGCGTCTTTAAAGCCAATGGGCGTCCCTGAGTGGGACGATCTCAACTACATTGCTACAGTTACAGTTATTGATTGCCAAGCCCACTATTCCTTTTTAATTGAAAACTTGATGGATATGTATCATGGGCATTTGCATCAAGATTATCAGGCTTGGGCATCAGCTTTACTAGAAGATTTACATGCAGATGCTAACCGCGTAGATGCCCATTATCAGGCACAAAGTTATTACAAAATCGACAAGATTTGGTCAATTTCTCAGCTATTTTTTCCGGCTTTACGACGTCTACATCCTGAACCTTTGCATGTGAGTTATATTTATCCACACTGGGTTTCTACCTTAGGACAAGATTTTAAGATTTACTGTCTCTTTTGTCCGGTAAGTGAGAAAGCAACTCGCGCTTATTTAGTTCACTTTACTTCTTTAAATGCATTTTGGCGCTTGCATAAGTTACCAATTTGGTTTAGGCGGTTTATTAAAAATAGTTTGTTTGGTTCAGCACAAAAATTACTCGATGGCTTGGTACGCCAGGATGTGCAAATGATTGAACAGGAGCAGCAAGCTTATCTGGAAAACCCTCACCGACGTATTTATGAGTTGAATCGCGCCTTAGCAAGTGTACAGAAATTAATTAGGAATCAAGCTACATCTGAGTAGAGGTAATTTACTTGAATCCAGCTATTAGAGAGTATATATACATTAAATTTTAAGGAAGAATAGTCTGCGCCTAGGGCTGATGCTTAAAAATTCAATTTCCTGGAAAAACTTGCTTTAAATAGACTATATAGCGCTACGCGCAAGGCTCCAGGGCAGAAGGCTCCAAGGTAGAAGGGGTGAATTTGACAAAGTTTTAGCGATTTAGCTTGTCCTAACCTTAATACGTACTGCTATAATTGTCATAATTAAATCGGGTCTACCTCAGGTGTTAATCTACTGACAAACTGAGTAGATGTTCATCAGGAGATGATCGACCATAGTGGTAAGCACCAAAATCATAACTGCTACCAAATTATATTTACTAAGAGTAATTAGTCAACAGAGTGCACACCGATGATTTAGTAAAGCTGATAGGGTTTGGCGAAATAAATCAACCGGGCGTAAATTTGTTATCTTCTTTATAATTTCACTTCGAGATTGCTCTATCGTGCTAATCGAGTAATTAGGTTTTACCTGCTAGTAAGTACCTGCGATCTTGATAAAGGTTGCTGGCTGGAACATAAAGAGTGATTAGTCGCCGTCATAGATAAATAATTCCACGGTCTAGATATAGGGCAAAACTAAAATTTTTGTCCAGATTTTATACCAGTTATAAATTTGATTTATTAAGACAAATCTCTAATTAAATTAATTTGCTTTATTTTCTAGACAATTATTAACATTGTCCAAGCCATTTGAGAAATCACCAGACTCTTGCTTTAAACTATGATTGCCAAGTTTATTAAGTCCTTTCATAAGCAAATTAAACTTCAGAATCAAATCCTGATTTTGTTAGTTTTTAGCACAATTATTCCTATTGCTATAGTTGGATATCATGGTATTTATACATCTACTAATACCTTGTTGAAACTAGCTCAAAAAGAATTAGAAGAAGACTTAGAAGTAAAAGCAGAATATATTGAAGATGCGATACGTGGAATTGATGAAGATATCGTAGTGTTGAGTAAAACTCCACCCATTGATGATATTATCCAAGCTATAGTTAGCGGTAAAGTGAATGAAAAATACCAGTCTAGCTACAATGACTTGATTAAGAAGCTGCAGGGAAATTTTAGGGAATTAATTAAATCTGAACCACAGATTATCCAGGTGCGCTACCTAGATGAAAATGGTCAAGAAGTAGTGAGATTAAACTCCGATGGCACTAGCACTAACATCGAAGCAGTCCCAGAAGCCCAATTACAAAATAAGAGAGAAGCCTTCTACTTTACCGAAACCATGAAACTAGCACAAGAGGAAGTCTATGTTTCTCCTATAGAATTCAATCGAGAACAAGGTAAAGTTCAAGAACCATTCCAACCAGTACTTCGTTACGCTACACCAGTCTTCGACTCAAATGGCAATAGAAGAGGAATAATAGTTGCTAATCTCTCTGCAGAAGCATTCATAAAACCCATCGAAGAAAGTGATTTCCATGAAGGGGAAAAGTTAATGTTGGTAAATTCCCAAGGATACTACCTCTCCCATCCCGAATCAGATAAAGAGTGGGGATTTGAGTTAGGTAAGGATGAGACACTGAAACAAGACTTTTCCCCAGAAATTGCTCAGAGAATCCTCAATTACGACTCCGATAGAGATATTGTTAACGAAGCAGGATCTAAATTACTAAGTGGCTACCGTAGAGTTTTTCTTGACCCAGATAAGAAGAAATTTATAGCTATTGTTGTACAAATTCCCAAGAGGGAAATTTTTGCTCCTTTAAGGTCTTTTAAATTAGTTTCCGTCTTGAGTGTTATCATCTCTTTGGTGATCGTCATGCCTCTAGGATTTATTCGCTCAAAACAAGTAGTGAAGTTAATTCAGAAATTAGTCGAAGCAATCTCAACCACTAGCCACAACACTTTCTCTACAATCGAACAACAAGAACACATTGCTAGTCAGCAAGCTGCTTCGGTGAGTGAAACCACCTCCACTATGGATGAATTGGAAGCTTCCTGCCAACAGTCATCTCAACAAGCTCAAGCAGCTTTATCTGCTGCCCAAGAAGCACTTAAATTCACGGAGGATGGTGTACAAGCGGTGGGGGGAACTTTAGAAGATATGTACCTCTTGGAAAAGAAAGTGGGACAAATCGCAGAACAAATTTTGCATCTTTCTGAACGAGCTAATCAAATTGGTGGTATTTCTCAGTTGGTGTCAGGATTAGCTAGCCAGACTAATATGTTAGCGCTTAACTCAGCCATAGAAGCTGTCAACGCAGGAGAGCATGGTAAAGGTTTTGCCGTAGTTGCCGATGAAATCCGCAAACTGGCTGAACAAAGCCAAAAATCTGCTGACAAGATCAACCTTCTTGTAACTGATATTCAAAATGCAGTTAATTCGACGGTGATGGTGACAGAAGAAGGCACCAAAACAGTAGCAAAGGGAGTAAACAGTGCCAAAGATACCAAACAAGTCTTTGCTAATGTCGAGGGTGCAGTCAATCAAGTTGTTTTGAGTAATCAGCAAATTTCACTTAACCTCAGAGAGCAAGTGGATGGTATTCAACAAGTTGTCCAAGCAATGGAAAATATTAATCGAGGAACACAAGAAACTGCTGCTGGTATCAATCAAACTAAATTAGTTACTCAACAGCTTAACGATTCCGCTATAGCTCTGCAAAAAATGGTGTAGTCAGGCAAGCCATCACACATTTAACAATCTTCGGTTGGAGGGAAAAATTGCATACTCCCCTCCTAACCCTTCTCAACCTCAGAAGAGGCGCTCAAGCAGACCGAAAAATGTGCCTAAAGGACTAACAATTGTCCCCAGAGTATCTGTGACGCCGCTAAGACCAGAGCGATTAACGATGATAACATCATTAGGGCGTAAGGCAGGATTGGTTTCCTCATTAATTCCCGCCGTCAAATCTATCTTCACTTTCCGTTTTTCTACTGTGCCATTAGGTTGGAGACGAACCAAATTTACAGATCCTTTACGCGCACGCTTATTATCAAAACCTCCAGCAGCTAAAAGCGCTTCATTCAAAGGGGCATTAGCTCTAACTTGGACAATACCAGGTCGATTAACTTCCCCAACCACATTGACATCAATAATCGCTGCAGAAAAACTAGCAGAAGCTAATTCGGTAGCTTCTTCGGCAGTAATCGCCTCTGCTGTCGGTACAAAAATTGTATCTCCCTGCTGCAAAATCACATCTTCAGCTACATCTCCGTTTTGCAAAAGTGACCAGAGATCCACTTCAACCTCTTGTACTGAGCCTTCTCTAGTCTGACGCTGCACTTTAATACTGCGAATATCAGATGATTGGGTAATGCCTCCAGCTACTTGGATTGCTTGTGTTACTGTTGGTGCATTGCCAAGTCCAGATCCACCGCCACCACCGCCGACGCTATCAGCATTAGTGGCTGAAGCCGTAGCTCCTGTAACTGTATATGGGCCTGGGCGGACAACTTCTCCGACTACTGTCACCTTAATTGGTTCAATTTCCGCTGCCAAGCTTGAGGCCGCTAATTGGCTGGCTTCAACTCGGTTGAGAGCAGTGGTTGTGGGAATAAAAACTGTGTCTCCTTCCTGCAAAGGAATGTCTTGACTTAGGTCGCCATTTTGCAACAAGTTCCATAGATTAAGACTAAGCACTTGCTCTTGACCAGAAGCTACGCGCCTACGGACTTCTACTTGACGAATCTCTGCTGTTTGAGTAATTCCTCCTGCTACTCCTATGGCCTGAGTTAGTGTAGGAAATCGCTTTCCTGCCGATACAGGTACTTCATAAGGACCAGGACTAGTCACTTCTCCAACTATAGCAATACTAAATGCTCCTTGTGGTTCAGCTGCAAAGCTGGCATCAGCTAATTTACGACTCTCCTCTGGATTAGCTTGAGCCACTGTGGGAAGAAAAATCTTGTCTCCATCCCGCAAACTGATGTCTTGACTGATGTCGTTTTTGAGCAACAAGTCCTCGAGATTGAGTTGGAAGAGTTGTTCTTGACCAAAACCAACACGCCGATTCAGCTGCACTTGACTGACATCTGCCCCCAAAGTAACTCCTCCAGCTTGCACGATTGCCTGGGTTAAGGTAACAGCTTGCCCTCCTTCATCTGCTGGTATTCGATAAGCTCCAGGGCGGCTCACTTCCCCAGAAATAACAATCTGGAGAGGACGTGCTGATAACAGGCTAACGGTGACAAGTGGGCGCTTAACATAACGAACGTATTCTGCTGATACAATGCCACTGGCTTCTTGTAAAGTTTTCCCCTGCACCGACACACTACCAACAACTGGTAAATTTAAAGTGCCATCCACCAGTACTTGAAATTCACCACTGTATTCAGGGATATTAAAAATATCTATGCGGACGCGATCGCCTGCTCCCAGGGTATAAGCTGTTTCCGGTGGTAAATTGTTAACTCCTGTCGATTGAGTTGGTAATTGAGTAGGATCGAGTACAGGAGTTTGCCCAATTACAGGAGCCGACCACACCACAGACCAAATAGTTAATATGGTCAAACCCGCTGCCGATTTGGTCAAGCCTCTTTTTCTACCCTTAGCAATCATATCAATTAGCTCAAAAACCTTAAATGCTTTTCTTCCTTTCTGCTGTTCAAGGTTATCTTGTTCAGGAAATTTGTTGGCGCTTTTTTGAGTATTATTCCTAGCTTGAGTATTATCCATTGCTGAAAAATTAAATCTAATCGGAAGCATGTATAAAGCACATTAATTGTTAACATACAAACTGCACCAAGCTCTTGTAGTTGCCCGATGCAAATTACTCACTCGAGCGTCTTAGTGGAACACAACCGTATGAATACACATTTACCTCTTTTTGTCAATGCTTAATCTTCAAGCTTCTCCGGATAAATGATACAGCATCTGTATAAAGGGACAGCAGTCGTAATCTGGAGTCTGTTTGTGTCCACTGAGCCTGTCCCTAAGTTTTGTCATCGAGCTCTAGTTCCTAGCAATCGGTTTTACAGAGGTAGGGACCGACCTGAGACCAGCTGTCTTGGTTCAAGATCAACTCAGAGGTTAAATTCTTCCCTAAAGCCCATCCCCACCTTTGCCATTTATAGCTTAGCTATGCTTGCTTCTGGGGGATTAATTAATCAAGCCTTAGCAGAACCTGCTATCAGCAATAACTCTGAGGCTCAAGATTTTGAACCAGAAAAGGTAGATGATGTTGCTTTTAAAAACTCCACAGAAGTAGAAGCTGAGCAAGTTTCTCCAGCGATTGCCTCACCGGAAGTGATAATAAAACCAGAATTAGCATCGTCAGCCTTTGGGTTTTCAGAACTTACTAAATTTGAGAATTCTCTCAAAGTTGATGATAGTTCTATCCCCCAAGAAACTATCGATTCTCAGCAGACCCAGAAGTTGACAGCTAAAGGTGAACTCATAGCAGATCGTACTCAAGAAGTTGAGAAACTCCAAGATGAGCTGCGTGAGCTTGAAGAAGTAGATGCAGGGAAATTCCAAGCCTCACCATCTCTTAGTATTGTAATTCCCACTGGCTTTGGTGCCGACCGAGGTACCGGTTTTGTCAGCGCTACCTATCAAGAACAAACTCGATTTAGTAACAAAGATGATGGCAGCCTGGGAATTGGTGTTGGTTTAGGTGATGCTCGCCAAGCAGTAGGTGTCGAGCTATCTTATACGATCGCAAGCTTTGGTTCAAACCGAGACTTTGGCACTGGTGGTTTTAACCTCAAAGTGCATCGCCAATTAGGCAATGACTGGGCAGTGGCTGCTGGCTGGAATGGGTTTATCGATGTAGGCGACGATAATGACTTTGAAGATTCAGTATATGGAGTTGTCTCCAAAGTTGTCCGCACCAGAGATGACCTTAATTTACCTTTCAGTAGGGTAGCATTCAGTGCTGGTCTTGGCAGTGGACAGTTCCAAACTGCAGATGATGTTGCAGATGATGAGGACAATATCAATGTTTTTGGTAATGTTGCTGTTCGTGTAGCTCGCCCAGTGAGTGTAATTGCAGAGTGGAGTGGACAAGATCTAGGAGTAGGGGTTTCCATTGCGCCGTTTAAAAATTTCCCTCTCGTGATTACTCCGGCAGTGCGTGATCTTACTGGTGCAGGAGATGAAGCTCGGTTTGTCATTGGTAGCGGTTTTGCCTGGAAGTTTTAAGTAGTCAAGCAGGAGAGCAACAATTATGAGTAAAAGGAAATGGCTAGGTTGGATTATGGGTTCATCATTGATTGGCAGTGGCTTGATTGCTTTCCCTGCCAGCGCCCAACCTAATTTGTCAGATCTCACAGGAGGCAACGTCTGGAATAATACATCACCCATATTTGATGGCAGTGGTGAGATTTCTCCAGAGATTATCAGTAATGCCCGACGCCTTCGCCAAGAATTAGCAGCAGCCTCAGAATCTTGTAACCTTGCTGCTATTCCTGCTGGACCACGTCGGTTTTCCAGAGGAGTTCGTTTGCAAAAGCAAATTTGTCCCAGTCCAGAATGTCTACAATTCAGTAAATTAATAACAGAAACTAGAGAATTTATAGATGGAGCAAAAGCAGAAGTTGAACAGGTGAGAGTTAATCGAAATTCTCCTACCTGGTAATTTTTTCATTCATGAGTCATAGCCCATAGTTTATGGCAATGGCAATTGCAATGAACAATGAACAATGAACAATGAACAATCAACTTATCTTAATGTGGGAGAGTTGTAATGTTAGGAAAAAGCAGAATTAGGTACACCGCTACAAGAATTATCATCGGTGCTATTGCTGGAGGATTATTCGGTGCTTTTAGCTCACCAGTACAAGCGGCAGATATCTTTGAAAATGAAGTTATTGAGTTTGAAGAAGATACGGTTGTTGAGTTTGAATTTTTGGAATCTAATGGTGCTTATCAGTCTGTCTTTGGTGTGATTAATTTGGATACTGGTGAACAGACTCCTTTGATTGCAGAAGCTAAACCTTCTGACCAACCACAGAATGTAACAGTGCCGTCTGATTATGAAGATGATGCTGGATTATTCAACACTGATGATTTTCACGGAACCCCTGGTAATGCAGTGCCAGAACCTTTGCCTGAGTTTGAGTTTAAGGCTAATACTAGATATGCTTTTTACCTAGAATCCTACTACAATGGTCGAGCAGCAGGTACTGTTTATTCTACTGATATTAGGAATCCAGGTGGTAAACGACTGGCATTTTTTGAGGGTGGCTTCGAGGCTTTGACTAATGGTGGTAGTCTGATCCGCTGGGATGATACTGGCTCGGTGTTAGTTAAGTTTGAAGATCAAGATGTAGACTCGGATGATTTTATTGTCCGGGCTGGTGGTCATCAATCCTGCAACTATGAGGAAAATGTCAGTGGTAATTGATGGTATGCCAAAGAGGAAAAAGCATGCTACCCATAGTCTGACTTTAAGTAATAAGTAATAAGTAATAAGTAATAAGTAATAAGTAATAAATGAAGACAAGAAGATTTATTGTTTTTTTGCTTAAAACTTATTACTTAACAAGCACAAGGAGAGAAAAACTAAGTAGAAGTCAGAAAAACTGCGCTTGCTACTGTAAGATGTAGTTGATGGCTTGACAATTTAAGTCTTCGCGATGTATCGGACTAATCCTCCCGGTTCTCCCCAGGATGAGATGCCAACCATGTATGATCTTCCCAGCGAAGATCCAAGGGAGCCTGGCTTGCCTGACGAGTTTCACGACTTTCAACCCCAATTGTTGCGGGAAACTTGTCAATCGCCAACCTACCCTGCTTCAGAGTTTTTCGTTGGCACAGATTTGAATCTCTATTACGATGCTCGCCATCCACTATGGTAAAAATGTCCAGATTGGTTTTTGGTTTTGGGTGTAGCCCGCGCACAGCAACAAAGAGACATGCGCTGGAGCTATGTTGTGTGGCAGGGAGCTTATCAAGCAACTGAGGGTGTGTGGTTGCGCTGGCAAGATTTACAAGGGAATCTGATACCAACTTTAGAGGAATAGGTTCACAATAACGAATCTGGGTTAATTCCAATCCCCCCGAGGGGGGAGTTTCAACTCTATCTCTTAGCTATCTTGAGTCCATTGAGTATGGAATATGCCCTCTTTATCTGTGCGCTCGTAAGTATGAGCACCAAAGTAATCCCGTTGAGCTTGGGTTAGGTTTTGCGGTAGGGAAGCGCTGCGATAGCTGTCGAAGTAATCGAGGGAAGCACTGAAGGCAGGAACGGCAATACCCAGTTTATTAGCTAATACTACCACTTCTCGCCAAGCATCTTGCCGATCCAAAATTGTCTGCTTAAACTCAGGTGCTAACAATAGATTGGGCAGCTCAGGATTCTCATCAAAAGCATGCTTGATCTTATCGAGGAAACCTGCACGAATGATACAGCCACCTTTCCAGATTCTAGCAGTTTCACCCAAGTTGAGATTGTAATTAAATTGCTCTGATGCCTTCTTCAACAGTGCCATGCCCTGAGCGTAGGAACACATCTTGGAGCAATAGAGGGCATCGCGAACCTTATTAATAAACTCCTTGACATCTCCTTGATATTTGCCGGTGGGCCCTGTCAGCTGTTTGGAGGCTGCTACCCGCTCTTGCTTGTAGGAGGACATTACGCGAGCATTTACAGCTGCGTACATAGTTGGAATTGGTACGCCTAATTCTAGGGAACTCACTACTGTCCAGCGTCCTGTTCCCTTTTGTCCAGCAGCATCTAGAATTAAGTCTACCAGATGAGTATTGGTTTCCTGGTCAATATATTTAAAGATATCGGCAGTGATCTCAATTAAGAAGGAATTTAACTCATCGGTAGTGTTCCATTGGGCAAACACCTCATGTAACTGCTGGTTATCAAGTCCCAAGCCGTTTTTGAGGACATCGTAGGCTTCTGCTATTAGCTGCATATCGCCATACTCAATCCCGTTGTGTACCATTTTTACATAGTGACCTGCACCACCAGGTCCGATGTAGGTAACGCAAGGGCCGTCATTGACTTGAGCTGCAATTTTAGTCAGAATTGGTTCTAACTCTTTGTAAGCGGTATCAGTTCCTCCCGGCATTAGAGAAGGACCATTGAGGGCTCCCTCTTCACCACCACTGACGCCCATGCCGACAAATCCTAATCCTGTGGCTTCTAATTCTTTAGTACGCCGCTCAGTATCTTCATAGAGAGAGTTGCCACCATCAATGATCATATCCCCAGGCTCTAGCAGGGGCTTGAGGTCTTGGATGACTTTGTCAACGGGATTACCTGCTTTTACCATTACTAGAACTTTGCGAGGGCGCTCTAGGCACTTCACAAATTCTTCCAGAGTGTAGGCGTCTTTAACATCCTTGCCCTGGGCTCGGTTCTCCATAAAATCTTTGGTTTTGGTGGCGGTGCGATTGTAAACTGCTACGGGAAAACCACGACTTTCCACGTTAAGGGCTAGGTTTTCTCCCATAACAGCCAAACCAATTACGCCAAAGGTTCTTTTCGTCATAAAAATATCTGCAGACTCTGCAAGTTAGTATTTCTCATTTCACTTTTAGATTAGCTTGATCTCCGGATTAGTTCCCTAAAAAAATTCTTAATAAATTAAGGAATGACGATATACATCAAATAACTAGATTTGAAGATATTTGGCTGTTCAGAGCAAGGCCTAATAAAATCTTAATAAGTAGTGATTGAGTTAGGAATTTAACCCTCTGCCAACCTAGACAAGGGTATAGTTATTAATTGCCAAGAATAAGTTTAGAGTTCTCAATCAGGATTTAGATTGGGTGCCTTAGAATCAGGGTATATATTCCTTTACCTTGCTGAGTTTGCTAAGTTTTAAGTTATGTTCCTTAAATTCAAGCTTAAAGCTATAAATTTGTACTTGGCAAATATACTTAAACTAATTTACTCCATCTATTATTTTAGTACATATCTCCCACTAGGTGCCAATCAGCTTAGCAATTGCAGCAATCTTTTAATTTATTCATTTGCTCATCAATTAAAAAGCGATAATACAAGACAAGTAACAGTAGATTAACTAATATTTGTATTGCAGAGAACAATTTCGCGCCAGAATCTAGAGAGATATAGTAAGGAGTAGCCATAACTATGTTGTCATATGTCCTCGCCTTAGCAATTGCTTTTGGTAGCCTTGCCTTTTACTTGTCAGCTTTCTTGTTTCCAGAAATCCACCGCAAGCAAGATTTTTACTGGAGCGGAGTAGGAATGTTCTACGCTCTGATTTTATGGGTGTGTGCTCGACGCATTACTGGCGGTGTTCTCCTGGGACAATTGGCAAGTGTATCCCTATTGTGTTGGTTGGGCTGGCAAACCTTGAGTTTACGGCAAGAATTGACCTCACCAGAGGAGAAAACTCAGATTTCCCCAGAAGTAAAAGAAAAAATAGCCAGTTTTTCTTTCGCTGACTTGGGAGGAAAACTACTAAAATCAGTAACAAGTCTGTTTGGCAAGGGGCAATCTCAGACAGAAATCTTACCCAAGGTAGAGGAATCCGTCACAGCAGAAGTCGAAGATATTGAAACGACACAGGAACTAACCACTACAGAGTCATCTACTACAGAAGTTTCAGAACCTCAGCAAGCAGTTCCTCCTGAGCCAGCCGAACCTCAGCTGCAAGCAGCAGCCCAAAAGGAAAGTTCAGATGGAACCCCTGATTCCAAGCAAAAAGCTTCAATACCAATTGAAGAGATAGCTCCGGAAGTGGAATTGGCACCGCCAGCTGAGCCAACCGGTGATGGAGATCCAAGCACGAGACAAAATCCCCCGCAGTAAGAGATTTAAGATCTCAGGCATTAAGAGTATGTATTCATTATCAGAGGGATGGGGAAAGGGGGAGAGGGGGGAAGGGGGAGATGGGAAACTATAGCGCTGAGCGAGCAGTTTATTTACGTTTCCGTGTCCCCGTGTCTTTAATCTTGGGGTTCCCTCAACTTGAAGATAGAGTAAGTTCTCGTCGATAATGTAGAGAAGAGCTACTCGGTTAAACTGTGACAGCATCAAACACCTACAAAGAAACCGTTAACCTGCCTAAGACCAATTTTGAGATGCGGGCTAACGCCGTCAAGCGGGAACCTGAATTACATAAGTTTTGGGAAGATCACGGAATTTACGAGCGACTGTCACAGCACAATCCGGGCGATATTTTTGTTTTGCACGATGGCCCCCCCTATGCTAATGGTTCGCTGCATATGGGGCATGCCCTCAATAAAATCCTCAAGGATATCATTAATAAATATCAGCTGTTGCAAGGACGTAAGGTGCGCTATGTCCCTGGTTGGGACTGTCACGGCTTGCCCATTGAGCTCAAAGTTCTGCAAAATATGAAGTCTAAGGAGCGGCAGCAGCTGACGCCGTTGAAATTGCGCCATAAAGCCCGCGATTTTGCCCTCAAAGCTAAGGAAGAACAGAGCCTGGGTTTTCAACGCTATGGCGTTTGGGGAGATTGGGAGCATCCTTATCTGACACTCAAGCCCGAGTATGAAGCGGCTCAGATTGGTGTTTTTGGTGAGATGGTATTCAAAGGGTATATCTATCGGGGTTTAAAGCCGGTTCACTGGAGTCCAAGCTCTCAAACGGCGCTGGCAGAAGCGGAGTTGGAGTATCCAGAAGGACATACCTCTCGCAGTATTTATGCGGCTTTCAACATAACTAAGTTGTCAGCAGCAGCAACAGAGCAATTACAGCCTTTTTTGCCGGAGTTGGCTGTGGCAATCTGGACAACAACCCCTTGGACGATTCCGGGAAACCTGGCAGTTGCGGTTAATCCTGAACTCAACTACGCTGTGGTTGAGGTAAGTCAAACTAGCCCAACTCGATATTTGATTGTGGCTGCAGATTTGGTAGAGCGCTTGTCAGAAACTCTGGAGACTAAGCTAAGCGTTAAGGTAACTATGCCAGGAAAGGCATTGGAACATTGCACCTATCAGCATCCCCTCTTTGAGCGCGAGAGTGAGGTTGTAATTGGTGGCGATTACATTACTACTGAGTCTGGTACTGGTTTAGTTCATACTGCTCCTGGTCACGGTCAAGAAGATTATATCGTTGGTTGCCGCTATGACCTACCAATTCTCTCGCCAGTGGATGATAAAGGCAATTTCACTGAGGAGGCGGGGCCCTTTGCCGGGCTAAATGTCCTCAAAGATGCTAATCAAGCGATTATTGAGGCGCTGACAGCAGCGCAGGCTTTACTTAAAGAAGAGGCTTATCTGCACAAATATCCCTATGACTGGCGCACGAAAAAGCCGACAATTTTTAGGGCAACTGAGCAGTGGTTTGCTTCGGTGGAGGGATTTCGCCAAGAAGCACTCCAAGCGATCGCTCAGGTAAAATGGGTTCCTGCTCAAGGGGAAAATCGCATCAAGGCGATGGTTGCGGATCGTTCCGATTGGTGTATTTCTCGCCAACGTAGTTGGGGGGTGCCAATCCCAGTATTCTACGACGAAGAAACTAATGAACCGTTGCTGACGCCAGAAACAATTGCCCATGTCCAAGCAATTATTGCTGAGAAAGGCTCTGATGCTTGGTGGGAACTTTCAGTAGAAGAACTATTACCGGAACAATATCTTAATAATGGCAAGTCATACCGCCGGGGTACTGATACCATGGATGTCTGGTTTGATTCTGGTTCTTCTTGGGCAGCAGTAGCTAAGGGACGAGAAGAACTAAAATATCCTGCTGATATTTATTTGGAAGGGTCAGATCAACACCGAGGTTGGTTCCAATCCAGTTTGCTCACCAGCGTTGCTATTAACGGCTGTGCTCCTTACAAAACTGTCTTAACTCACGGCTTTACCATCGATGAACAAGGTCGCAAGATGAGTAAATCTCTGGGGAACGGGATTGACCCCATGGAGATTATAGAAGGAGGTAAGAACAAAAAGCAAGAACCAGCCTACGGAGCAGATGTGCTGCGCCTGTGGGTTTCCTCGGCAGACTATTCCTCAGATATAGCTTTGAGCAAGAATATCATTAAGCAGCAGGGGGATATCTATCGTAAAATTCGCAATACGGCACGATTCCTGCTGGGCAATCTCCATGATTTTGATCCTGCCAAACATACAGTAACCTATGAGCAGTTGCCGGAATTAGACCGCTATATGCTACACCGGATTACTGAGGTTTTTGGTGAAGTCACCGAGGCAATGGAGAGTTACCAATTCTTCCGCTTTTTCCAAACTGTGCAGAATTTCTGCGTGGTGGATTTGTCTAATTTTTATCTAGATATTGCCAAGGATCGCCTCTACATTTCTCATCCAGATTCTCTCCGTCGCCGCAGTTGTCAGACGGTATTGCAAGTAGCGCTGGAGAATTTGGCAAAGGCAATTGCACCTGTATTATGTCATATGGCAGAGGATATCTGGCAATACCTCCCCTACGAAACGCCCTATCAGTCTGTGTTTGAATCTGGTTGGGTGAAGTTAGAGCAGCAATGGTACCAGCCCCAATTGACTCAAACTTGGGAAACTTGGCGTAGTATCCGTACTGAGGTTAATAAAGTCATGGAGCAAGCTAGGGTTGAGAAGATGATTGGTTCTTCTCTGGAAGCTAAGGTGTTGCTATATGTCCCTGATATCGATTTACGCAGGCAGTTACAAGCACTTAATCGAGAAGATAGTCTCAGTGGTAATCGCGTTGATGAGTTACGCTACCTGTTTTTGGCTTCTCAGGTAGAAGTTTTAGACTCCCCTGAGGCAATTGGCAAGCTCGATTACAACAGTGAGTCAGAGGCAATCGCAGTTGGTATTGTCAAGGCAGACGGTGAAAAGTGCGATCGCTGCTGGAATTATTCTACCCATGTTGGGGAGTTAAAAGATCATCCTAGCTTGTGTGAGCGTTGCCATGGGGCTTTGGAGGGGACTTTTTAAGTAATAAGTAATAAGTAATAAGTAATAAGTAATATTATGTCCAATTAGCTAGTTTTAATAAAGGTAGGTTGGGTAGAATGAAGTAAAACTCAATTAATTCTTAGACTAAAAGTTGGGTTTCGTTAATTTTTCTTACTAAGGTTGTTCATGGGGGAAACACCCAAGACAACACTTGTACATAACCCAACCTACTGGCTTGGTATTTACTTTACCTCTCTCCATCTCCCTCTGCAACTAAAGGTTGTTAACTTATAGTAGGGTTATCCTTCAATACCTCTAGTTTCTCTAAAAATTCTTCTGTTAACTTAGTAAAGGCTTTTGCCCCAGAGCAATTGGGAGTAGCGATAACTACTGGCTGAAAACAGTCTATAGCTTTGGCAACATTTACATCCATGGGAATGCGAGTATTGAAAAGTTGATTAGGAGTGAAATCGTCATTAACTCGCTTCATCACTTGGTTGTAATACCTGCCGAGGAGATTACCGCCTGATAAAATAAAGGCAATTCCTAATAATTGTAAGTTAAGTGTGCCATTGTATTTATGACTTTCTTTTAACTTGGCTATTCTTCTTTCCAACAACTGAATGCCCACAATTGATAAAGGTTCAGGCCTAGCAGGTAGTAAATAAAAGTTACTGGCAACAATACCACTTCTCGTTAAAAGATTATAGCCAGGAGCACAATCTAATAGAATAAAGTCATAGTCATTAATCACAGGCTCTAAAACAGTTTTGATTAGGAGTACTTCAAAACGATTCCAAATCTCGCCAAACTTGGTTTCTGTCTCAATAACTGCTTGTTCATGGAGCATTTCCGAGACTAAATACTCATCGTATAATTCAATATCTCCTGGTAATAAATCAAGTCCTTCAACCTGACAAATTTGCGGTGCAATAATATCTTTAATAGTTAGTCTTGTTTGACTTTTAGGATTAATGACTTTAGCAATAAGTCTACTTAAAGTACGGTTTGTTCTCCTAGATTTAGCAAACTCTTGAGGAATCATCAAGCTAAGAGTGGCACTAATTTGCGTATCTAAATCTACTACTAAAACACGCTTACGGTGATTTTTTGCCAAGCAAGTAGCTAAGTTGACTGTGAGAGTCGTCTTCCCCACACCGCCTTTCATGTTAACTGTGGCAATCACAAACCCCATAAAGATAATCCTCTCACATGCAGTTGATTTTTGATGGCATTTTACCCAGTATACTTGGAAAGGATCTGCAAAAATTCCTTAGTTAACTCAATAAAGGCTCTAGAGCCAGAAGCCTTAGGTTCTGTTAGCAATACTGGTCGGTACTCATCAACTGCTTTCGCCACGGCTACATTCCTAGGAATTTCTGCTTGAAAAATTTTGTCTTCTCCAAAATCGTCAATGACTCTATTTCTAACTGTTTGAGCTAAATTTGTGGCATGTCCAAGGGATGAAAAAACAATTCCAAGGAGTTGGATATAGGAGCGATTATTCTGTTTTAATTTATTGATATGACCTTCGAGAATTCCCATGCCCACCACTGATAATGGTTCTGGTTTAGCAGGTATTATATAAAAATCACTGGCAATTAGACCACTGCGAGTTAGCAGATAATCGCCAGGAGGGAAATCTAATAAAATAAAATTATAACTATGTATAATTGGTTCGAGGATAGTTTTCAATAAGGCGTTTTCTAACTCAGTCCAGTTGTCTTCAAATTCCTGACGATTGATATTAGAACGAGAATAGAGGAGTGCTGCCAGTAAAAAATCATTATATAGTTCTATATCTCCGGGCAAGAGGTCAAAACCTTTAACTTTGCACATATCATGTAAAATTACCTTTTGAATAGGAAGTTTTGGCTGAGTTTCAGGCTGAATTGTTTGATGAATTAATTGTTTTAAGGTACGTTGCTCTTTTCTGAGCTGAGTAAAATGCATTGGCGGCATGAGGCTAAGGGTGGCATTAATCTGCGTATCCAAGTCAACGACTAATACTCGCATATCATGATTTTTGGCAAGACTTGTCGCCAAGTTGACGGTGAGAGTAGTTTTCCCGACTCCGCCTTTCATATTTACTATGGAAATTACGTATCCCATCACCTCTGCCATTTTTAGAAGATGTTATTGATCTTAATCGGAGTTGTCAGATATATAGAGCATCGATGCAGTAATCTTAAAACTCGGTATTTTAGGTAAGGGGAGAGGGGGAGAGGGGGGGATGGGGAGATGGGGAGAATAAAATCTATATATTTACTGTTAGTTTATACATCAGCTTTTTTATGAACTTCTATTAGTAAATTAATGTTATATCCAGCTTGTTAGATAAATTTTGATTTTATTGCTTTGCTCATATTTGTGAGAGTTTTATAGCTATAGCTTGTTAAAATTTGCCAATCAACCAGGAAATCATGTTGTATTTCAAAATTTGTGATAACTAGTACTTGCGAATCTTCACTCTAGTGGACAATAATGCAAAATTGAGGTTATCCTCAAATAGTTTGATCTAAATTAAGGAAAGATATAGTTGAGTTTCGATCCGAAACTTTGTCGCAACGAAAGCGAAGTAGAAAGTAAACTCATTGTCCAGTATTTACTGCCAAAGTTAGGATATTCTCCTGACACTTGGTATCAACAGGTTAGCTTTGAAAGCATTCGCTTAGACTTTTTAGCATTTGCTAAGCCATTGGTTCCTTTTGTCTGGGAAGGGAATTTACCTTTAAGTATCCTGATTGAGGCAAAGCATCCTAGTAAAAATTTAGATATTCATGTTCATCGATTGCGTCATTACCTCAAGACTTTAAATGTGCGATATGGATTGCTCACTAATGGTAAAGAAATTAGGATTTACGAGAACTTAGAATATGATCTTCAACAGGTATTTCAGTGTTCTGGTAAAGAGGTTAATGCTAGATTGAGTGAAATTAAAGCTTTAATTGGCAGAGATAGTCTACAGAAACAGGAGACTGAGATTTATTCAGAGATAAGTCCCTTACAAAATAATTCTATTCGTTCTCAAGATATTTCTAATCACAGTTGTGCAGAAAAGAGGCAAAATTCCATGAAGACGATTGCGATATATCATCATAAGGGCGGTGTCGGTAAGACAACCGTTTCAGTTAACTTGGCAGCAGCACTAAGCAAGCGAGGGAAAAGAGTTTTACTGGTTGATATAGATGCTCAAGCTAACACAACTTTTGCTACGGGCTTAATTAAGTTTCAGTTTGATAAGGATGATAATTTAAAAAAACGCAATGTTTATAACTTACTAGAGTCTACAAAACATGAACATAATTTTATTCCAGGTATTGTCAAAAAGTCCCACTTGTTTAATCAGCCAGAAATTGATGTAATTCCTTCCCACATTAGCTTAATTGCTCGTCAGCAGGAACTAATTACTTCTTCAGCTAGTCGATGGAGGCTATCTAAAAAACTAGATCAAGTCACAAGTGATTATGATATCGTCATCATTGATACTCCTCCATCACTAGATTTATACGCTCAAGCTGCACTGACGGCAGCTGATTACCTGATCATTCCTTCAGATTTAAAACCATTTTCCAATCAAGGTTTAGTAAGTGTCAAAAACTTTATAGAGCAAGAGATTACTGAAACTAAAGAAGGTGTAGGCAAGCCAGATATTATAATTCTGGGTGTCTTACCATCAAAAATTTCGACTAATGCTAAGTATCTTAAGCATACTTATGCCAAACATAAAGCCGTGATTACAGAGCATTATGATTTGCCACTCATGGATAGTATGATTTCTGAAAGAACGGCTCTATCAAAGTGTATTGATAAGACTTTACCTATGGGTAACTTAGATATTCCCGATCCTAAATCTATACTAGATTATGCAAAAACAATACCCGAAGCTAATGTCTCAGCAGCAGAGTTTGAAGCTCTAGCTATGGAAGTTTTGGACAAAATGGAGATGCAGTAATGACAAAATTATTTAGAGTAGAAATTGAAAGTATTAGTTCAAGTAAATCTCGCTCAGACTTCTCAGAAATAGATTTAGATTTAGTTGCTGAGAAGATTCTGGAATCTGGAGGAATTATTAAACCTTTAGTTTTAAAGAAAACTGGTTTTGAGAAATATGAAGTAGTGGAAGGTCATTTTGAATATTATGCGGCGGTAAGAGCTTATGAAAAAAACGATCATGAAACAGAAGTTAATGCTGTAGTTATCTCACCTGAGAGTGAGGAAGCAGTATTAAAGCAAGTGGAAGCTTTCAGAAAACTGGAGAGTACTAACCCAGCAACTGCGACAAGCTCCCCGGTACCATTAACGACAACAAATACAAACTCACGTCTCACCAGTCTTGAGTTACGCTTTGAAAACGCGATTAATGACTTAAAGATTGAACAAAAGAGAGATAGCAAAAAATTTGAAGATGAGATTAAAGAGATTAAAGGCAAAATGCCAAAACTGATGGCACCACTAGAAGTATTCAATACTCTCAATATAGTTGAATTGACTTTCAGATTAAAAACTACTGGTTTTGGCGATAAAAAAGCTACCAAGATTGCCGAAAGTATTGAAACTGAACGCCAGAAAAATGAATTTAGTTCCTTGAGTGATGTCGTAGCAAGGGTTAGAATTACCCATGGCAAAAAAACGCAAAAAGCTATAAGCAGTGATAAAATGGTAGAAATAATTGATAGTTGGTCAAAAATCTCATTTAACTAATTATTTCTAATTCCCCGCAGTCACTATAGTACCCCCTGCGCTTTGTAGCACCCTCAATAATCACTAGATAAATGTTAACTTGAATAACCTTAACTCTTAACAACGATTACCTCAATATTCGCAACAAATACTTTCTCAGCAAGTAATAAGTGACAAGCCTTACTGCCATCACTTATTACTTATTACTTATTACTTATTACTTATCAAACACCAGATGCTTGATAAAGCGAAAAATCCGTATAGCCTTCTTTCTCAAACGAATACCAAATATTTTGCTCAGCCGGAGGATTCAGAGCCCAACCATTAGCAAAACGCTCAACCAAATCTGGATTACTAATAAAAGGTCTTCCAAAGGCGATTAAATCAGCATTTCCCTCTTTAATTGCAGCTTCAGCAGTATCCTGTGTATAACCACAGTTACCCATAATTGCTCCTTCAAATACACCTCTAAACTCAGCCAACCTCATAGGTTCTCCTAATTGATGAAAGCCAAATGCTAAGCCATCTAGAAAATGAAGGTAAGCCAGCCCGTAAGCATTCAACTGCTTGGCTATATAAAGAAAGCTTTCCCTAAAATCCTGCGAACCCATATCATTAAAGACACCATTAGGAGACAAACGAATACCTACTCGGTTGGCAGGCCATACAGTTAGAATTCCTTCCACGACTTCCTTGAGAAAACGGTACCGATTCTCAATACTGCCGCCGTAAATATCTGTGCGATGGTTAGTTTTAGATTGTAGGAACTGATCAATCAAATAGCCATTAGCAGCATGAATCTCTACCCCATCAAAACCAGCAGCTTTAGCGCGAATAGCAGCCTGACGATAATCCTCTACAATCAAAGGAATCTCTTCAGTTTCTAAAGCCCTAGGTGTCTCATAATTTTGTTTGCCCAGGGGTGTATGAATATACTCTCCATTGAGCTTAATTGCAGAAGGAGCTACTGGCAGTTGAGCATTTTCCTGAAAACTACTGTGGGAGGCTCGCCCACAGTGCCAAAGTTGAAGAAAAATTGGTGTGCCTTTGGCTTGAACTACATCTACAACCTGCTTCCAGGCTATTACTTGTTCATCTGAGTAAATACCGGGCGTGTTTTGCCATCCATTAGCCTGTTTGGAAATCACGGTAGCTTCCGTAATAATCAAACCAGCAGTAGCTCGTTGAGCGTAATACTGGGCCATCAAAGCATTGGGCATGCGTTCGATTCCTGCCCTAGAGCGAGTCATGGGAGCCATTACAACTCGGTTTTTGAGGAGCAGATTTCCCAACTCAAAAGAGCTAAGCAGTGCTGGTGAAAGCGTTTGGCTAGTCATTAGCTTTTGATCTTCACAACCCATATCTACAGATAATATTTTGACATTTTTCCCCGTTATACTCGCTAGAGTTAGCCACGCCAACCGTGAAATTACTGTAAAATCGATTCACCGATAGAAGTTAATAAACAAGCTTATATCGATATACGAACTAACAGTAAATATATAGATTCTCCTCTCTCCATCTCCCTATCCCCCCATCTCCCCCTCTCCCCCTCTTCCTATTTCCTCATCCCTTTCTCAACCTCAACGGCAAAAAAGGTTTGACACTTCTGCCGTTGAGGGCAAATATCGCACAAAATTTCAGTGTGAGATGTTAGCGGCGGTGGATTGGGTTGAGAATGCTCCCAGCCAACCCATTGCCGCATCTGCTGAAATTTTTTGGGAATCAGTTGATGCAACGTTTGCTCTAGCTGATGCCCAGAAAAAGTCAACTCTTGCCATTGAGGCACCATAGTGTAGACAGCCCAATCAACTGCTAACCCTAATTTTTCCCGCAGTATATAGCTGTAGAGGGCTAATTGAGCCAGTTGAGCTGATTTGTCTGGCAATTCATAGGTTTTATATTCCACTACGTGCAAGCTGTGGTTTTTAAAATCGTAAGCTAAGTTATCCCATCTCCTTGTTAACAACTCCTGTTTACCATTAGCTAGGGGAAAATTATATTCGACTCCAGGTTCGTGAACTATGAAAGTTTTGCTAATAACTTCCTGTGCACTACAATAGCGCCGATTACTTAACAGTAATTTTGTCCAGCGCTGAATTAATACAGTTAACTCCTGCCAAAGTTGAGAGAGTGCTTGCACTTGATCCGGATTTGTTTGTATCGCAGTTTGCCAGTAAGGAAAGAAGGCAAATTTATAAAATAGCTCTTGTATTTGGGCTGTTACTTGCTCTTCCTGTAACTGTTCAAAGGGTAGCTCAAACAAGGTAGAAAATTGAGATTCTTGCTGAGCTATATTTATAAATTGCTCCGATAAATCATTAAAGGCACTGCTAATATCAGCAGATTGATTAGACTGTAGAAACATAGTTTTCTTGCGGAAGCGATACCCAAAATAAAATAGGCGCGGGCATTCTAAAGCAACTCTGACATGAGTAACTATGAAGGGGATGTGTTGAAACTTCTCTACTTTTCTTAGGGCAGTTAGTTCTAGTAAACGGCGATGGACGTGAGCCAAATAGACTGTATCCATCTTGGCATAGTGTAACTGTTTTTCGGTTAGGGGTCGTTGTCCCCAGTCACTTGTCTGCTCCTCGGCATCTACACTAGAAAACTGACAAAGTTCTACTGCTAAAGTTTTGAGCTTTTTATTAGATACTTTTAGGGGATTACGTCGTTTTTTTTGGGTCAGTTTTTTGACCAAATTAAAGGTACAAGTGACATTTTTAGCTTGCTTTTTACCGCCAAGATAATGGAGGTCACACTTGGCATAGTGAAAGACTTTCTCAATGTTGGGATTAGCCATGATTTGCTTAACAAAAGCTGTCACCAATTCTGGTTGATCCAAAACATCTAGGATATAAGCACAATCACCATTAATGTCTGTAGGCTCAGATAAGATTTGAATCAAAGATAATCTGGGTTTAGGACTATCCCAGCCAGCAACTTCTGTATCTGCCCAGATAATTTTAGCGGAGGCAAATTTGGTAATGGTAGCTAGGATTTTGGCTGCTTCTGTCAGATATGGCATTGGTGAAGATAGCCTAGTCTTCTGGAGAGGAATATTAATAATAACCTATTTAGTTAACTTTTAATGTAATCGCAGAAGCCAAGCCTCCTATCTTGAAATTGTATGTATAGAGAAGTAGAGTTACCTTACCATGAGACTACCAGAATGCAATATCTAACTTACAGCAATGCTTTTTAATTAACTTTATTGCAATTTCACAGCTGTACCGGTGGCGGTAATGAGTAATAGCACTCCTGTTTCATCAACGTTAATTGTGCCAGTATCAATTTCAATGCCAATCACAGCATCTGCTCCTAAGCGCAGGGCACGCTCTTCTAATTCCCTGATGGCTTCGAGTTGTCCTTTCTCAAATATCTTTTCATAACTACCGGTACGTCCTCCGATAAAATCTCGAATCCCAGCAAAGAAATCTCGCAAGACATTAGTGCCATAAACTACTTCAGCAGTAACAACTCCTAAGTAAGCTTCAATGATAGCGCCTTGGATAACATCAGTTGTAGTTACGATCATCGATTCTAACCTCTTAATTAGACTTAGTTTGTACTTGCATGTTATCAAGTTTAGGCACAGTAGCAATCATGTGTTTATTTGCTACGACCAATTGTCATAATTCTTTGGGCAACTGTTTCCGGCACAGGCATTACCGATAAGCGATTTCCTCGCCTAACTACTAAAAGTTCCTCAGCGTTAAACTCCTGCTTGAGCGTAGATAGGGAGATAGCCTGAGGAAAAGCCTCAACAAACTGTACAACTACTGTTTGCCACCGAGGTGACTCTAAAGTAGATTTTGGATCATAGTACTGGCTATTTAAATCAAACTGGGTTGGGTCATTAATACCAGTTTTAGTAATTTGTGTCAACCCGACGATAGCAGGAAGTTTAGTATTAGAATGATAAAAAAATGCCAAGTCCCCCTCATTCATTTGACGCAAAAAATTGCGAGCTTGAAAATTACGGACTCCGTCCCAAATGGTTTCTTGTTCTTGTTCTAGATCACTAATACTGTAGGCTTTTGGTTCCGATTTTATCAACCAGTAATTCACGACCTTACCCTTGTAAATATTACCAAGGCAGTACTTCACCATTGGCATGCCAAAATGTGCCAGAATTTTCTAGATTGAGTTGATTTATTCTGGCTAGAAGTCCCTGGACAGCTTCAGAAGTAGGTATTCCTCGATAACCAGTCATCAAAGTATTAACCAAACCAGGATGAAGGATCGCAACGGCAATTTGCTGCGGTTTCAAATCATGAGATAGAGACTTACCAGCCATGCTCAAGGCTGCTTTCGACATACGGTAGCCGTAGGAACTTCCAGAGGTATTATCACCAATAGAACCCATACGACTAGTAATAATCGCGACTTTGGAACCAGCCCGGAGATTAGCAAGTAAAGCCTGAGTTACCCTTAGTGCGCCCAAAGAGTTCACCTCAAACTGCCACCTAATACTATCAAAGTCTAGATTATCGAGGGTATTTTTTTCCAGAATTCCAGCATTATTTATCAAAACATCTAATTGAGTACCATACAACCGCTTCGCTAAATCGGCTACAGATTGATCAGAGGTGATATCAATGCCAGACTCTATCCTAACTCCTAAATTATTAAGCTCACTAGAAGTTGAACGGCAGACGGCAATTACAGTTTCACCTAAGGCTTTTAATTGTCGGCAAAACTCCAAACCAATACCACGGTTAGCACCCGTTACTAAATAGGTTTTCATTTATATATTTGAACTCAGCTCAACTCAAAATGTCTGTTGAATCTTAGCAAAAGAGGCAACTCTCTGGATAATCAAACTGAAATCTGCCACAATCCCAGGTAAATTA
This sequence comes from Symploca sp. SIO3C6, assembly GCA_010692425.1. Classification (GTDB taxonomy): domain Bacteria; phylum Cyanobacteriota; class Cyanobacteriia; order Cyanobacteriales; family Coleofasciculaceae; genus SIO3C6. The sequence goes on from JAAHHJ010000023.1 coordinate 57,196, forward strand.
GCTGCACTCAGAGGTGGTACATGAACAAAGATACAGTAACTGTTAAACTTATGCTCTCGTAAATATTTTAAGACTTGGTAATAAAGTCCTTCACAGACAAATTTACCAGCATCATGACTAATCTCTGTCCCCACTGAACCAGCTACCAATTTCTCTAAATCTAGTGCAGTTTTAATTAAAGCATCTCCACAAGAGGCACCAGATTCCACCGTTAATTTTAAGCGCTTTCGAGCCAAGCCACAACAAATAATTGCCGCTGGTTGCATTTCTTCAATTTTGATGATTACTCTACTGCTGGCTTGGGCAATATCCACTGGTAGCTTTCTCAGGAAGCTTAAGGAAACTGGAAAATCTTCTAGCTGGGAAATTCTCTCCAATAAATCATCCGAGGAATTAGATACCTGATCAGGTAGCCAGGTGTCAAAAGATGTCAGGAGAATTTGGCTGTGCATGGTAGATACTCAGCAATTTAAAATTAAGGAAGGCATCAATAGTGTAAGATAAAGGGAATCAGGTTCAATGCCAATTATTGCCGTTGTAGACTACGACATGGGAAACCTGCACTCTGCCTGTAAAGGTTTAGAGAAAGCTGGTGCTACGACCAAAGTTACTGATTCACCAGCAGAAATTGAAGGGGCGGATGCCGTAGTACTACCCGGAGTAGGTTCTTTTGACCCAGCAGTGCAGCATTTACGAGCACGCCAACTAGAAGAACCGATTAAACAAGCCATCGCCGCCGGCAAACCATTCCTGGGAATTTGCTTGGGACTACAAATCTTATTTGAAGCTAGTGAAGAAGGCAAGGAACCGGGATTAGGAGTTATTGCTGGTACAGTGCGCAGATTTCGTTCTGAGCCAGGGCTCACCATTCCCCACATGGGTTGGAATCAGTTGAAATTGACTCAACCGCACTCTCGGCTTTGGCAAAACTTACCTAGCAGTCGGCAAGTCTATTTTGTGCATTCCTATTACGTTGACCCACTTGATACCAAGCTCCAGGCAGCAACTGTTATCCATGGTTCTCAGGAAGTAACAGCCGCGATCGCCCAAGATAACTTAATGGCTTTACAGTTTCATCCAGAGAAATCTTCTACTATTGGTCTTCAAATACTATCTAATTTCGTTTCCCAAGTCAAGGCACAAGTACTGGTTTGAATTTTAATGCTCATAGTACGCGCTGCGCGCATGCTGCGCAAACATTGTTGATTGTTCATTGGGAAAGACTGTTCATAGTTGATGGTTGATTGTTCATTGGGAATGAATACCACAACTGCCCTTATACCAACCCAATGAGCCATTAACCATCAACCATAAACATTAAACAAGAACTCAATTCCCTTAAACTGAAGTTGAAGTGAGAATCTACGGCAATCGCCAGCTAAAAACTCTCCCTGGTCAAACTATTCGTCCAACTCCAGCACGGGTGCGAGAAGCAGTATTTAATATCTGGCGAGGTAAAATTTCTGGTTGCCAATGGCTTGATTTGTGTGCTGGTAATGGTTCTATGGGAGCAGAAGCCTTGTGTCGAGGAGCCTCCTCAGTGGTGGGTATTGACAAATGGTCTAAGGCTTGTACTATAACCCGACAGAATTGGCAACAGCTTGCCCAGACTGAACAAAAATTTCAGGTATTGCGGGGAGATGTCGTAGAGCGAATTAAAGATTTGGATGGTCAAAAGTTTGACTTAATTTACTTTGATCCCCCCTACGCTAGTGAATTATACCAGCCTGTATTAGAAGCGATCGCTAACTACCAGCTACTAGAGCAGGATGGGGAACTAGCAGTAGAGCATAGCTCCAAACACTGGAGAATGCAAGCGCTTCCCCACCTAGAAATCTGCCGTCAAAAGGTTTACGGCAACACTGCCTTAACTTTCTACAGCACAGTTTGAGCAACAGAGGAGTGTTTTCAACAAAGGCAGTATACAGAAGGTTATTGAGCCACTCCCACGAATTGAATTCGTGGGATTCAGGCATCAAGCAGAGATTGCAGGCACAGCCTGTCTAACATCTCCTACGCCTAGGGTTGAACTCCCAACCCTTTTAATAATGATAGTATGTCTACAATCGAGGATCAACCAAACAGCTAACGCGGCTTGAAAGCCTTAACGCTACATCCCACGCTTAAAAGACGTGGGCTTTGCTTACTTCTTTGTAAAGTACCATCACTTAGGTTCCTGAACATTTGTCTTCTCACGAGGGGAAAAGGAGCAAGGGTTGAATCCCCCCATCTCCCCATCTCCCCCTCTCCCCCTCTTTTCCTTAACCTCCCAGTTGACTGCCCCGTTTGTACTGCATATAAGCAGCGACAAACAAACCAGCAAGGGTAACAGGGACTAAGCCAAGGACGATTCCTACAAGCAGTGGTTCAACCACGTCAATATCTCCTCAATAAGTTTTTTTACCTTTTATCTCATCCTACTAGCTCCCTGGTCGCTACAGACAAGAGAGTTGTGTTGCTTTACAGATAATCAAGGGTGAGTTCGGTAACAACTTGCCTTATTAATCCATAAAATTTAAGCTAGGTTTATCAATCGAAATATTTTTCGAGAAATGATTATGCTAAAAGCCATTGAGATTGCTCAACTGGTTGAGCAACCCCCTCTCAATTTACTAAAAGCGCTGTGGAAATCCCTAACTTAACAGGAGCCCCCTTGGATAACCAGCTTGCCCAACCCGAAGTTATAGTTCGTCAGATTACCTTGATGGTGATGGTGATGCTGCTGGTTGTTGGTGCAGGATTCTTAGGCTTCCACCTGCTTCAGGTTTCAGATCCCTATGTACACACTGTATTGTCACTCAAGGGCAATTCAGTGCAAGGTCATGCTATGTTCCAAATCAACTGTGCTGGCTGTCATGGCTTACAAGGACATGGTATGATTGGACCAAGCTTGACAGGTATCTCTAGACGGAAGTCCAAAATTAGTCTTATTCATCAGGTGACAGACGGCAAGACACCGCCAATGCCAAAATTCCAACCTAGCCCTCAGGAGATGGCAGACCTTTTGAGCTACTTAGAGGAATTGTAGGTGCTTGGTAGGCGTTAGCGTAAAATCCTAAATGGTTGGCAATGGGACGCTCATTCATTGGTAGTTTGTTGTGAATAGGAGAGTTCAACAAGGTAGAGCCATTAGGAGTTGCCATTACTAATGTGCTGGAACCGCCACCATCGAGGTTGAGGGCTGTATGGGCACCTAACTCTTTGACAATCTCTGTTAACTCAGCCATAGTAACTCCCTCACTGTAGAACGGCTGCTTGCCATCGACTACAATTAACCAGAGTTTATACCCATCTTCGTTGAGAGCTACTGCCGCACGCCCATAAGGTTTATCTTTACCTGAGCTTTGGGCTAATCTTACAGGAGTGCCATCTTTTAGTAAAACCTGATTTCCGGCAGTCGCCATCTGAGTCCCCTGAGGACAATCTCCACTCTCCAAGATTTGGGCACGATTGTCATTCAAAAAGCACAAGACTGGCCAACTTCGTTCTGCAGAAGAATATTGAGTCCCGTTAGAAATTGCCTGCCCGACTAGGTTAACGCCATCACCACTGTGAGGATAGTAGTCCCAAGGGGTATTTTCCCGGAAGGGAAAAAAGAAGTTAGCATTCATTGCCAACTGTACCTGGAATTCCCTGACAAATTCTGAGGTAGTTCGTGCTTGAGGTTGTTCATAATCAACAGTTGCCTTAGCTGGGGTGACTAGCACCCTTACTCCTGGCTTCGTCAAGTCAACTGCAATCAGATGAATGATCTGGGGACGTGGGGTTGAGTAAACCTGACGTTGATAGACAATACCCTCAAATAGGATTCGTTCTTCGTTTGTTGAGGGAGGGCGTAGGAAATATAGCCTGCTGTAGAGTATTAGTGGCAGTAACAAAAAAACTGTGACTATGGCTAGCCACCGTTTGTAATACACTTGGTATAGATCCTTCATTGCTGCACTTGCGCCACAGTAATTGCCTCTAGTCCAATAACAATTCTAACTTATAGCTAAGATTAGTAAGTTGGCAATTAGCCTTCCTCCTCCCTCTCTTGCTTTTGGCTTCAATTTCCTCTACTCAATTATGAATGTTTCATCCTCTGTTAACTTTGCCAACCAGGACTTGCGCAATCGCTCTTTCCATGGTCAGAACTTAAAAGGTGCCAATTTCAGCAGTTGTGATCTTCGTGGTTGTGACTTTAGTTATGCCCAATTGCAGGGGGCTAATTTTGAGCGAGTCAGAACAGGTCAAACCACACTCAAGCTAGTTAATGCTGTAGTGGTAACTGTTGCCATTACTCTCTTAGATGCCCATGCTATTAGTGTCATGATCTTCGGTATTTTGGGGATAACCCCACAAGAGGCAACAGTAGCTTATGCGATCGCTTTATACCTCATTTTAGCTTTAGCTGGGGTTAGTGCTGGAGTTAGGGGCTGGGTGAACTCTAAATCAAGGCTTGGGCGTATAATTACAGCAGTTTCTGCTGCAGCATCTGGAGCTTTGCTGGGTTTTTTCTATGGCGGCAGTACAAGCAACAATAATCCACAAGTAGCAACTACAGTTGCAATAATTGCAGCTGTAGTTGGAATTTTAGCGACTGAGAAGGCCAGAAGTAGATTGGTAACTGTGGTGATAGCCGTAGCAGGGGCAATTGCAGCCTATGGTTTTACTTTCTTAGCAGTAGGGGCAGCTAGTGCGTTGTTGAGTGTACACAAACTAAGTTGGGGAATACTCTGGGGTAGTGTTTCTCTCATTCAAATTATCCTAACTTTAAGGGCTGTTACTGTGAGCTTTAAAGAAATTAAATCTACCTGTGGAACTTCTTTCAGAGGTGCTGATTTACGCAATGCGAAATTTGAAGAAGTCAGACTGGAAAGTACCGATTTTTCTGAGACTTTATGGCATTAAAATCAAAACTAATTAAGTTGCAATTATAAACTAAAGCGACCAAAAATATTAAGTTTTACTGTATTGGTTAAAACTGTTTGATAGTTATATCAAAAAGCTATCTTCTTATTAAGAAAATACTATTTGACTTACCATTTCTTCCTCAATACAATTGAATAGTGACAATACTAACTATAAAATAATATCCAGTTTTGTAAATTAAAATAAATTTTTCCAGCTAATAAGGATTAAAGTCATGGCTGTAGAGAAAGTACTCAAAACTCAAAAGAGTGCTGATACTAATTGTATTCGTCCGGTGGTTTTGAGTGTCGAAGGGCTAAGAACCTCGGATGGTGATGGAGTTAAACTGAGGCGCTTTATTGGTTCATCAACTTTGCCTAAGCTCGATCCGTTTCTTCTGCTCGATGCTTTCAGTTCCGATGAACCTCGTGATTATTTAGGAGGGTTTCCAGAGCATCCTCACCGGGGTTTTGAGACAGTTACCTATGTTCTAGCTGGTCGTGTGCGTCATCAGGACAATAAAGGGAACAATGGTGTGATCGAGGCTGGTGGGGTGCAATGGATGACAGCAGGGCGAGGCATAGTTCATTCCGAGATGCCGGAGCAACAAGATGGGCTGCTATCAGCTTTTCAACTGTGGGTAAATCTACCAGCTGCCCAAAAGATGACCCAACCCCAATACCAAGAGTTCTCAGCTGCAGAGATTCCAATAGAACATGGTCACAGCTCCGAAGTGCGGGTTATAGCTGGTGAGACCAGTGCTGGTACTGTCGGTCCAGTTAAAAATGTATTTACAGAACCAATCTATTTCGATGTTACTGTTAGACCTCAAGGTTTTTTTATGGAAAAAATACCACCAACTCATAACAGCTTTATTATTGTCTATGAAGGTAGTATTGTTCTCTCAAGCGGCAGTTTTGGAGAAGACAAAGTTGTGGAAGCAGGAACTTTAGCGGTTCTTGGTGCAGGCAATCGCGTTAATGTTACTGGTAAGGATGCAGGTGCAAAATTTCTGTTGATTGCTGGTAAACCTCTTAATGAGCCCATTGCTCATAGCGGTCCATTTGTAATGAATACAAGGGCTGAGGTTATGCAAGCTTTCCAAGATTTTTGGGCTGGGCGATTCTGATTACTATTGTTGATTTTGATTTGCAGGGGAAACAAAGGAAACATGGGACTTTTGATTGACGGTGTTTGGCATGATTACTGGTATGATACAAAGAAGACTAAAGGTCATTTTATGCGGCAGGGAGCGCAGTTTCGGAACTGGGTGACTGCCGATGGTAGTGCAGGCCCGTCTGGCAAGGCTGGCTTTAAAGCTGAACTTGGACGGTACCATCTTTACGTCTCCTATGCCTGCCCTTGGGCACACCGTACCCTGATCTTTAGAGCACTCAAGGGTTTGGAAGAGATAATTCCTGTTTCTATTGTCCATTGGCTGATGCGGGAAGAGGGCTGGACTTTCCAAAGTGGTGAAGGCGTTATCCCTGATAACGTGAACCATGTCCAGTTTTTGCGTGAACTCTACACCAAGACTGAGCCAACCTATACTGGTCGTGTAACGGTACCAGTACTGTGGGATAAGAAAACTGGCACCATTGTTAACAATGAATCATCAGAAATAATCCGCATCTTCAACAGTGCTTTCGACAGTGTCGGAGCCTTATCTGGGGACTATTATCCAGAGGCACTACGTGATGAAATTGAGGCTTTGAACACCCGCATCTATGACACTGTCAATAATGGAGTTTATAAAGCTGGCTTTGCCACAACTCAGGAAGCTTACGAACAAGCGTTTCATCCCTTATTTGAGACTCTTGACTGGCTGGAAGAGCGGCTCTCACGACGTCGCTATCTAACTGGAGAACAGATTACTGAAGCTGACTGGCGACTGTTCACAACCTTGCTTCGCTTTGATTGTGTCTATGTTGGACATTTCAAATGCAACAAGCGGCGGCTCGCTGATTACCCAAACCTGTGGGCATATGTTCGTGAACTCTATCAGATGCCTAAGGTTGCTGAAACTGTAAATTTCAAACATATCAAGAGTCACTATTACCAGAGCCAAGTGTCGATCAATCCAACCCAAGTTGTGCCAATTGGACCTGAGATTGATTTTACTGCTCCCCATGGTCGCGATACAAAAACCTTCCCACGGGCAGCGTAAAGCTTATTGTCCTAAACTAAATGCGTAGCACTATATTTGAACTCATAGGAGAATTCTCCTATGAGTTCATCTTCTCAATTTTACTTTCTAAGCTTTCTAAGGTAATGCCACTTGCATACACCCAGCGCTAGCTAAACAACTCGAATTCTCAGAGCAAAATTTGGCAATTCTAGTTGTTACCTGTAAATCGGTAATATTAGGACATGATATAGCCAATTTTTTAGTTGAAGATTGTTGTTCACATAAACTACTTAAGTCTAAAGTTAGACTATCTGCCGTTTGCATATAGCAAAGCAGATTATTGCTCTCTGAGTTTGGTACTACTGGATATTTGGAAACTACAGTTCCTGAACTGCTAAAAGCAACTTTAGCTACCAAAACAATCGAAATAACTACGAGAAAACTTGTCCAAGCAAGTAATTTAAACATGATTCTTTTCAAATGAGTGTTTTATACAAGTTTGTCTTAAAATGTTATGTTTTTTGATTTTTTGTACTGGTTAAGTTTTGTCATTATTTTAACCTTAACTAGTACTATTTTAATTACCCCTAGACTAAGAAGACAGAGCCAGAAGGGATGAGTGTAACATCATCAATTAATAGGGCAGAATCCAAAGTAATATCTAAGAAACTTACCACTCCAAATCCTAAAGTATAGAATCCGCTTTCTGGTATTATGACAGCCGAAGTTTGAAAGCCAGATTCTTCGATAAAGGATGTCTCAGAAGGTACAAGTAATGGAGATATCGCATCACTTAATAAGGTGATGTCAGTGGTTGGTGAGGTTGTATCATCTGTTTCTGAGCTTGTATCATCCGGTTCTGACAGGGGAGTAATTGAGACAAAAGAGAAATCGTTAAATATGGGTGGAACTTCCTCATTGGTGAGGAAGTTCCAATCAAAAGTTAAAATATCTCCAGCCTCTGCTTGGAAAGTTTGTCGAATAGCAGAACCTTGAGTAGCATCCCAATTAATCAAATTATCTAAACTTCCAGGCGCTAAACCAAGAAATTCTTCAAGAATGGAGTCAGAAAATACAGCACCTCCAGTTGATAAGAAAGCTTGAGAAGTTCCCTCAGTTGGATCACTGCCAACTTCTGAATCCTCAATGGTAGCTTCACCTATAGTTGTCCAGCCAGTAAAATCACCGCTTTCAAAGCCACCGTTGATGATTTGTGGCTTAATAAGTTGTGTTTCAGTAGGTAGTTCTGGGAAAGAAAATGTCTTCAGAGAAAGGCTGTAATCTCCATTCTCAAAGTGTAAACCTGTAAGATCAAGATCTCTCGTGCCAGAAATTGCAAAATCTATAGTACCATCTGCCGCTACTCTTCCAGTTAATATAGGGAAAAAATTACCGTCAGCTTGGTCGTCGTTAATGGTGATGATATCACCATCATTATCCAGCAAACCCAGCAGTGGATCTAAGTCTTCTGAAGTTACTTCTACAATAAACAAACTTCCTGCTTCAAGACCAGAAAAGGAGAAAGATTCGACTTCCCCACTGTTAAGATTTCCATTTACAGTAAGATTAATAGACGGTATGGTAGTGGGCAACTGATTAAGTTCATTTTCACTACCTAAAGGATTACATTGCTCTTGATTCATAATATAAATAAAGGGATTTTAACAAACAGTACTAGTTACTAGTGAGAGTCTGTCTACAAAGACTAACAAATAGGCAAAAAAGAGATTGTTTACAAACTGTTCCAGGCACATAGACCATTACAAAACAGAGCATATCGGTTGAGTTTGACGCTATAGTTAGAATTTGCAGACAGTATGGTGGAAGCTACTATATAACTTCAAAAGGCAACATCATCTCGTTGTCCTCGTGTTCTATAATGTGGCAGTGCCACACGTATTGCCCTTTAAATGAATTACCAAAAGGTAGATTCTCTGCAGCTTTAGCACCGAATGGGACGATAAGGCGAATAACCTCAGCTGTATTGAGTAGCACTGTATCTTTCCAACCTGCCTCGTTTGGTGCTGGTGGTCTTGCCGGACCAATTACAAAGGGATCAGGACTTGGTGGTGGGTAGTTAGCTGGTACTGTCGGTCCACCAAGAGCATCCTCTATAAGTACCCTACGGCTACCTGTCGCTAAATATGCTTTCATGTACCTGGCGACATCGATCTTTTGCCGATTGAGGATCTGGAAGGGAACTAGATGTATATGCATTGGGTGGGCGACTGGTTGAAGATTGATGATGTTCCATTGCTCTACTGTGTCCATTTTTGGCCGCTCCATAAGCTCCGGATGTTCCATTGCTTCATCCCAGTAGATGTAGTTCATCAACAGTGTTATTGGTCCAGCTGGTCCGGCAATCTCCACCAGTGTTAAGTTCCTCTGCCGCACTGGCTCAGTAGTAATTGGCTTAATGAGTGGTTTATGCAATCGCAACATCTTGGGAATTGCTTTAGGAGCAGCAGCACCTGAATTTACCGTGAATTGCATAATTTCAGGCAGTGAAGAGGTACCCAATAATAAGCTGATTCTACCTTGTGGAAAAGGCATTGCTATCTCATTCTGCAAAATTATTTTATCTCCTGGCGAATTTTTGGAGAAGTCTATGAGTACGTCAGCTCGCTCGCCAGGAGATAGTAATAACCTAGACAAAGGCACTGGAGCATTTAGAAACCCTTGATCAGTGCCAATTTGAATAATTGGTTGCTTTGACGATAGTTTTAAATTATAGGTTCGAGTTGTGGAGCCATTGATCACTCGGAACCGATACAGAGTGCGGTCAACATTTAGGTTCGGCCACGCCTTACCATTAACAGTAGCAACATCACCCAAAAATTCTGGTTCCCACGGAGCTGGAGGATGGAACAGTGAGCCATCAGGGTTGAATAGTCTATCCTGTAATACTAGTGGAATCTCATAGGGTTCGCCAGCAGGAATACCAAGAGGTCCATTACCACCGGCAGGATCATCAATGTCTCTAAGCAGATAAACTCCAGCAAGCCCAGCAATCACATTTTGGGCAGTTAGACCTAAAGCATGGTCATGGTACCATAAATTTGCTGCTTCTTGATCATTGTTGTAGTCGTAAATGTAGCTCTCTCCCGGCATGAAAGTGTCCGATGGGAAACCATCACTTTCTGGTGGAAGGTTGCCACCATGCAAATGTACAGCTATGCGCGGATTAGCTAGGTCAGATCCCAGTATGCCGTGTAATCTCTGGTCTATTGAATCAGAAAGTGGATGATTTCCAAGATCGTTAATTACTTCTAATCTAAGGGGTGTACCTCTTGTGACTTCCATAGTAGGACCGAGGTAAGTGGCCCCTCCATAAGCGAAAGTTGGTCCTTCCTCTAAGCTGGGATGGAATGAATGTGAACTCAATCCTACTGTCAGAGTGCTTGGTGGTGGAGCAGCAAAAGGGGTAGGTAGAGACTCAATAAACTTTAGCTCTGACAAAGCTGCTTGGGTTCTCCTTGCCTTGAATATGGAACTACAGACAAATCCTGCTCCTAACCCCGCACCTGTCATGATAAATTTTCTTCTATTTAACATTTCTGCTTCCTTCCTATGCTGTAGATATATAGGCAAGACTAGCCGACGCACCCTCGGTTAAGTCAGATTTGCAGTGTGGCTCAGAGGTATATGAACTTATCTCAGCGCCAGCTGAATCAGTGTGCTAGTTGAAAGTTATATAAGTTACACGTAAGCTTAACTGCTTATCATCAGCTTTCACCAGTAAAAATTGATAAGTTAAAAAATAACTTTTTCTCTGGTAGAAGTTAAAACGAAAAAAAGCTATACTCAGTCTATACTTTAGAAGTATCGTCTTTGAGATTAATTTGTGCCGTTGGAAATAGAGATACTCTGGAAACCGGATTTGGTATTGCTTAGAAAGGGGATATAAAAATTATTATTTTTTCGTCTACCAGTTCATTGTCAATAAACCTGTCAATAAGCCCTGATCTTTGGGGAGCTTAATAAGGCAAAAAGCCTTCTGGTTCAGGGCAAGACCTTGCTTGTAACCCCGTCAGAAAGCCGAACTAGAATTTCTAATTAAGGACTGGAGTTTTGTATTCAACCAAGCTGCGACGTTTTCCTAGTAGTCTGCTCAAGTGAAACTGAAATTGACCCTGTACCCCAGGAAACTTACTCAAAACGCAAGAGATGGCATAGATAGCAGCACTCTTAGAGCTAAAACCTTGTTTTAGGGTATGGCGATAGCTACGATAGGTCACTAAGGGATAACCCCCTAGCAACAGTAAGCTCAAACCAGTGGTAAGCCATGTCGTTCCTAAAGCAACCAGTGGCAAAAGTAACCCCCATAACCAAATACTCAAACTTTCCTTAACCCAATGACGCTCTGGAGAGCTACCATGTAACCAAGAACCCTCTGCATAGGCATGACCTGCTCGCAAAGAACGCTTCCACCACTGCTCGAAACGCATCATCTGAGCATCGTGTAAAGTCATCTCAGCATCAAGACGTGCAATCTTCCACCCTTGCTGGCGAATCCGCACACATAGTTCCGGTTCCTCACCAGCAATGAGAGTGGGGTTGAAGCCGCTAACTTGTTTAAAGGCTTCTACACGCATCATCGAATCTCCACCACAGGCTTTAGCCTCGCCAATTGGTGTGTCCCACTCAATGTCGCATAATTGATTATAAATTGACCTTTCGGGGAAGCGTTCCCGCCGACGACCACAAACTACAGCGAGCTGAGGTTGGGCTTCAAGTTCCTGCTGGGCATGAGTTAACCACCCTTCAACTACCTCGCAGTCGCCATCAACAAATTGAACCAATTCAATGTGCTGGTTTGCTGCCATTAGATGGGCAAAGCCTTCATTTCTAGCGCGAGCAGCTGTAAAGGGGATAGATAAGTCAAGTTCAACTACATCTACTCCTAAGGATTTTGCCATTTCCACACTACCATCTGTTGAGCCAGAATCAACATAGATAATATGGGCAACTTTCCCGAGTACGGAAAGTAGGCACTGGCGTAGGCGCTCACCTTCGTTGCGTCCGATGGCAACTAATCCAATTTGCTTCAAACCTTGCCTCTTGAATTCAACGACTTAGAGATGGCAATTTGCCCATTAGAAGAATGAGCAAACGCTAATTCCGAGCATCTTTTTAAAAATATCGAATTTGAAGCAAGAGCCGGTCTTTCGTAATTGGTGTAGTTGCTTTGTGAAAGCAGAAAGGGTCTTGAAAGAAGCCCAAGCCTCTCTTACCTTCAATAACAATTTCCTTTTCTTTGCCGTAATAATTATGTACAGCATTGTCAGTTTGCTGACAAGGAGAAAGTAACATCTTTAAGGGCTTCTTGTCATGAGAAGTCTTAATCATGACGTGAGGACCGGAAGATGTATCCACATCAGTTATGTAAAAATAGATTCTTACAGAATTATAACCAGGAATATCGTAATGATAAATTACTGGTTCATTGAGGCGCTTTTGTTGTTCATCAGGTAAACTTGAAACCATAGTCCAACTCATATACCGCAATATTCGAGTTGGCCAATAACCAAGATAACCTCGAGCTACTTGTAAAAGTAGAGGGTCTTGCACTAACTTTTCGATTGCTTCACAACCCATTAAAGTTGAGTCACTAAACTCTGCCAGTGCTACTGGATGCTTGCCTCGAAGATAACCGTTTTGTACCTCTGTAATTAGAAATTCACCCTCTGCTCTTGCCTCTCCAGTTGCAGAACAAGGAGTTGTACAAGCGTATTGGTAAACTTGTTCTATCATAGAATCGGGTAAATTTACACCAAACCCTACTCCTTCTCGGCGAATTTCTTGAACATATGTCTCGGCGTTAAGATTACCAAAGACTGATTGGTCACGAATGGTAAGATGCTGTTTGCTGACATTAGGATTACGGCTTTCTCTTTGGCTTTGAACCAAACTATATGCTCTTCGACCAAGGCTAAATCGAGCAATCAATCTTTCCATTGCTCGAGCCTGATCTCCTGTCCACAAACGCTCAGTTAGTGTTGATAATGCAGTAGAGTATTTTAATGTGTTGGTGGTCATGTCAACTCCTAGTAATAAATTAACAATAAGAATGTTTCTGCATCACTGTGGAGATTTTGAATCAAAGACTCCCCTTCATCAAACGATTCGCCCGGACTCCTTTCCAGATGACAGTAAGTAGATTACAGATAGTAATTATGCGGACACGTTGTGCAACTGCTGGAAGGCTATAAAGTCTTGAATATCCCATTTTTTCCATTAAATCACCGCAAATAAATTCAATATCTTTTATTTGTTGTTCACTTAAAAAAGCCTTAAATTTGCCAACGCTTTGCACATTCAATTCCTTCTTTGTCCCCAGCATATGCTGACCACCGTCACCGATCTGAGGATTCCGTGCATCCTCATTGAAGTTTAGCATTTCATTGACGAAATCAGTATTCAAATTTAAGAAATTACAGATTTTATTTAAATTAGTAATTGGATCTGATACTAAATCTTCATATTTTAACTTTAGGTAACGGTTATTGCCTAGTATTTCTCCTTGCTTAGTCATCGTTCTAAATACAAATTGCCACTGCCAAGCAAGGATAATGTGCGCTGGAAATATTTTCCTAAGTGGTACAATTTCAGGTAAAGATTTTTCCATTGAGGTAATAACGTCTCGTGGGTCGCGAATAATATTAACAAATTGTGCTTCAGGATACCATTCTTGAAGGCGATAAACAAACTGCCAATTCTGAGGCTTTTTTTCTCCCCAGCGAGCATTTTCTTTACCCATTGAAATAGCACAAGCTTGATAAAGACAAGCCAATAATACACTGTTATCAGCTGGTAAGTTCTTTTGTAAAAGCCCCCTGAAATATTCTTCATTTAGGATTGAATCATAGTAATTTGGTATAGTTTTCAGGATCCAATCAATATCTTTAATCTGATGAGTACGATGACGATATTGTCTAGGAATTCGCTGAAAAGCCTCTGATTCTTTGGGTATAAAGAGATCTGGGTGTCTATTAAGCATGAGGCGCAGCATAGTTGTACCAGATCTGCTGTAGCCAATTACAAATACTGGGTCTAGACGAACTTTTTTATTTTCTTTCACAACCGATTGAACTTTCATCTGATATTTCCTTATTCATTCTAAACTTAATAATTTTCAATAATTAGTATATGATTTATGGCTGTGATGCATTATATTGTAAAATTTTTAAAAATTGTGACTCATTGTAATAAATTGAATCATCTTAATTGTCTAAACTTGAATGGCTATTAGCATTAATTATGTCTTGATATAAATTGACTATTTGCATTGCCTTCTGTCCCCATTCAAATTCTCTAACTCTTTCAATTGAGTTTGCTGACATCTCTGACCGTAGTTTCTCATCTTTGACTAGAGTCCTTATTTTATTTGTTAATTCCCTAATCACATATTCTCTCGAAACAGGTTCTATACTAAAACCTGTTTTTTGGTTTACATATTCTCCAATACCACCGTTATTTACAACAATACAGGGCAACCCGCAAGCCATAGCCTCTAATACGACTGCTCCGCCAAATTCTCTAATAGAAGGGAAACAAAATACATCAGCATTACTATAATATTCAACTGTATCTTTTTGAGGAACCCAACCTGCAAATTTTACTATTTTGCCCAAACTAAGTTCTTGGACTCTTTTTTCTAAAATACTTTTTTCGGAACCATCACCTACTATTGTGAACGTTACTCTATTTTGGATTGACTCTTCCAATTTGCCAATTGCTTCAATAACCATGTCAGCTCCTTTATAAGGAACTAGCCTACCCACGAATAACAAATTTACTTTTTCTGATTGATTGGCTACTTTACGACCATGTAAAAATTCTTTTAAAATACCATTTTCATAGAAAAGCTGTATTCTGTCATCTGAAGTCTTAAATATATCTTTCAACATATTTAAAGTGAAAGTTGAACCGGCCAAGACTTTATCTGCCTTCTTGTAGGTTTCCACATATCCTGGTATTAAATATCTGCCAATTGCTCTCAAGAAATTAAATTGAGCAGATTCTTGTCTAGCTACTTCTTGAAAACCTGGTGGAAAAGGAACTCCTCCATTAACTGGTCCTAGAATAAAAGGAGTATTTCTACAGGCTTTAACGATCTTAGCCGGATACCTAGGCATCATTGGAGTGATCACATGTACTATGTCATAATCTCCCTTAAGAACTTTATTTTTGAATTTCTTATAGACATTATGATTAAATTCCGCATATATAGGGTAAGTTAGTGCATTATATAATGGCCAGTTAACTCTTCCCTTAGATGTAAAATGCTCTACGATTGAATGATACTTAGCGCTCAAAGCACTTTCATACATATAAATAACATCTTGATCAACTGCAATTTTTTGAATAGTTGCCTCATTCCTGCCATGAGTAACAAGAGTGACATCCGCTATTTCGCTAATTGCCTTGTAATAGTTGTAGCCTTCTAATGGTACAGAAAATCCTTCGGGGTTACATTGTTCTACAATAAGTAATACTTTAATTATTTTGTTAGACATTTTTATCTTTCTCAAAATTAAGCCTAAAGGGAAATAATCTAAAATATAGATCTATTTTACTTGTCAAATAATTAACTAAATTCAACTCAATATGACTCTTGCTATAGTAAGAAATTTCAATTTATCTAGTATCAACAATTTCATTTTGTTTAATAAAGTTCATGAGGGCATCATACCTAGGTGAACTATCTTGGTCTATGTGTTCCAAAGCGCCCCAGCTACCCCATTTACTGGGCTTACCTATAGAGGAAAAATGCATAAATAAAGTACGAATCCCTTCGGGGTCTTTCCATGCTTCTAGCATTTCTGTATATCTATCATAAAATTCTGGTTTTCTATGCAATTCTATAAAAAATTCTGTTAATTTTTTATTGTGTGCTACTTGTTTCCTGCCAACAACATGACTACCACCTTCATAAACAAGTAATTCTAATCCTTTTTCTTGAGCTATTTTTGAATAGTCGTCAAAGCGTGTTGCTAAGTCTTCTGTATTATCACCTTCGGTACCCAATACACTTCCATCTTTCAATTGAGTTAAAGCTCTTTCAAATTCATTTATATTTGGATCATCTATCCAAGATTCTAAAGTTTTTTCGTATTTAGGTTGACCTAATCGACCACTAAAGTACCCAGTTATTGCTAGCGCATCGATACCATGTTCATAGCAAGGAGCTTCTTTCCATTTGTCGCAATTCAAAACCTGCCCTGCAACCCAAGGATTGGCTGTGTGAGTTCCCATAACACATTTGACTCGATTACTCTCTTGAGCAAACGCCTCTTTCCAAATCTTGCACATTTGAGCAGTTCGCACACCGTATGATTGATGTGGGGTTTTACCACCTGGAATTGCGCCATTATCCTTGACCCAGTGAAATTGTTTGAAGTTAGAATTCCAAACTTCATTGGAGTATTCCAAGTAAATTGTCAAATCTGGATCTAAACTGTCTTTCACTAGCTGGGCAAAGTTAGCCAGATATTGATCTGTAGCCATATGCGGCATAGTAAACCAAGGGTTAATCTTTAATCGATTGGCTAGTTCAATCATAATTTCTGCGGGTACGCCTTTCCCATGGGCGTATGAGGCATCGTCTAGTTTTGGTCTATTTTTCCATTCTCTTTGCTCCGAACTATTGGTATTCATCCAGTCCATAAAACGGAGGGCTTGAAATGTACTAATTTTGTCTATAAACTTAGGATTAAATATTTCAGATTCATAATTATCTTCATCTTCGATTTTAACAACATGAATGTTACGAATATAGTTGCCTGTTTTATTAGGATCGGTAGAAGTAATTGCTAGATATATGCCAGCGTTTGATGGAGTTACATTAATTATATCCTTTCCTGGTTTTGAGCCAGCTTCATCTTTGTTAGCATCAAACTTGTATTCTATGGTGCCTTCTCCATCGTAGAGAACAACATATTGCCCTCCAGGATAACTACCTATATCTCTAAACATTACAGTGGCAACATGAGTATACTCAGGAGCAGCTTCTGGTGAAGGTAAGGACTTAACCCAGCCGTGTTCATCCAAGTCCAGTTTATCGTATTCATTAGTACTCCAAGAATTGCTACAACCTGATTTTCCACGTGTGCATTGAGTAATCCATTTTTTTGAAGATTTAAATGCATCCAAAAAAGGCAGCTCACTTGACCAATTGGAAACACGATAAAGATTAACGCCCAAAGATAATCTAGCCTCAGAGGAGTTAGTTATGTTAGTTGTTTGATTAGCATTGGTTGATTCGGTTGCCTTGGATGAATCGATGGCATGTTGTAAATTGCCACAACTTAAAATTAAAGATAATGTCAATCCTAAAATGGACATTATCACCAATTTTAGATGGATTGTTTTGAGCATTTGGTGTAGAGTTAATAATTTTAGTAGGTACTCCAACTACAAAATGAATGCTTGAAACTTCACACGTAAACTAGACGATAGTAAGCTTGATACTCTTCCGACAACAAAGGCTGCCACCAATCACGGTGATTTAAATACCACTCAATTGTGCGGCGAAGTCCTCCTTCCACAGTTTCTGCTGGAGTCCAACCCAATTCAGTTGTAATTTTGCTAGCATCAATGGCATAGCGTCGGTCATGCCCTGGTCGATCTTTAACAAAGGTAATTAATTGTTGGGCTGGACGTACAGGTAAGTCAGGTGCTAACTCATTCATTAGTTCGCACAATTTGTTAACTAGGTCAATATTTTTGACTTCGTTATTGCCACCAATGTTGTAAGTTTCTCCAGGTTTACCCTTGTGAATCACTACATCTAAAGCACGGCAATGATCGCCTACATAAAGCCAATCTCGAATGTTTTGCCCATCCCCATAGACTGGCAGAGATTTGCCTAACAGGATGTTAATACACATCAAGGGAATCAATTTTTCAGGGAAATGGTAGGGACCGTAATTATTAGAGCAATTAGTGATTATAGTAGGTAAACCATAGGTATGATAATAGGCGCGGGCTAAGTGATCACTGCCAGCTTTGGAAGCTGAATAGGGACTATTGGGAGTGTAGGGTGTAGTTTCAGTAAATGGGTGATCGTCGGGGTTAAGACTCCCATATACCTCATCTGTGGAAACATGGAGGAAGCGATCGCTATTTAGTTTCCCACGCTTCTCCCAGTGATGCCGAAAGCTATCTAACAGGGTGAAAGTACCTACAACATTAGTGCGGATAAATGCATCTGGTCCTAAAATTGAGCGGTCAACATGAGATTCCGCGGCAAAATGAGCCACTGTGTCGATCATTTCTTCCTCTAGAAGAGCATTTACTAAGGTGCGATCGCAAATGTCTCCATGGACAAACCGAAAATTGTTTTGGTGCGTTAAGTCTGCCAGGTTTTGACGGTTTCCGGCATAGGTGAGGGCATCAAGCACGACAATACGATCATTTGGGTATTGTTCACACCAGTGATGAACAAAATTCGAGCCGATAAATCCAGCACCGCCTGTAACTAATAAACGACGCGCTTCGTTTCTGGCTGGTTGTTCTTGTTGAAAATCAATCATAGTTTGTACTAATTTTACTAACGAGATGTTAAAGTATCAGTCTCTATCTATCTGTTGCCAATATCCGGTGTTAAGTAATGGTAAAAGTATAACTAAATCTTTGAATTAAAGAATCTAAGCTAATCATTCAGTTGCAAACGCCGTAATGCTTGCCTAACACGACCAAATACCGGTTGCCATACTTCGTAGTTCCATTGTGTCTTAGCAAAAGCTAATAGTGAAGAGATCTGGGAATTTAAGGCTGGTCTATCGGATTTACTTAATCCGATGTGTGAGTAAGATATATAAAAAGATTTTGGGTCATCTGAATAGGTAAAATAACACTCTTTTAAGCTCTTCTTCCATGTCATGAAGTGTATGTACATAATCTCATCGACTTTATGGTATAGTTTTCCACTTTCCCAGTACCAGTCATTTACACATCTCCCCAGACGTCCAATAAGACGATCACGGCTTGGATTCACACAGTGTGCTAACCACTGGGACCAATTAGTTGGTAATAGGGGATTTCCTAGTTTTATCAAATCTGAATTAGCATAGTTTACTAACCAGTCTGACCAATAGACCAATACCTCTCCTTTTTTGGCTAAAGCTTGAACGATATTTGTCATAGCAGCTTCATCAAAGCCGCCAGTTTTTGGAACTTGTAATTGACCTTGATAATAAGGTACTTTAGTGAAAATACTATTAATCCTAATGTTATTCCTAAAAAGACTGAAATGACCACAGATCATTTCTTTTCTTGCTGATATGATTTCGTACTTACTGAGGATGTTGTCATTAATGAAGTTACGAATATCTCCCCAAACGACATCAAGATCACAATGTCCCCAAAAATCATAGTCATGGATATAATCTGGGAAAATAACACCAAATGTAGGTTTAAAATCACATATTTTGTAAACAAATGGTAGTTCAACTTTGAAGCCTAGTTTTTCCGAGGCTAACACACCAAACTTTTCAAGGGTAAATGGTACGAATCTTACATTGTTCAGCGAAAGATCAGGAATTTCACAATCTGTAAAGAAAAGCCAGTCTATGCTAGGATTATATTTACATGATTGTAGAAAAGCAGGAAACCATGTAGGCCATTGACCAAAGTAAGCAACAATTAATACAATTTTAATTGTCGTTGTTTTTCGCGCTTCCATATTTAGCATTGGTGCACTAGCCATAGAGCCTTTGATAAAACTAGCTGTCTATTGATTGTACTTAAGAAGTTCAATATCCCCATGGAAAGATGAAACAAATGGCATTTTTTGCTTCATTTTCTTCAATTCCTTATTCTTCGATAATTCCAACTTTCGTACAATCATTTTGGTGCCCAAATCCCAAAATGACTCATCTCTGCCAGCATGTTTAAGGAATTGTCTAGCATCCTTTTCTATTAAATCAACAGTCCATTTCAGCGTAGTTTCCTCCCATATTGGAGCAAAGTCCATCTTTTTCCGAAGAAACTTGCGAAATACATTCTTAACTGGTTGAGGTAGTCTTCGAGCAGCAAGTCCAAATTTTGTACGTCGCAGAGCAAACCATATTGCTCCGTCTCTTAACATCTTTGAGCGGGGATTATAATTTTTGTCGGCATTGGGAATATTGTAAGTGGGGTTAACCCCAAGAAATTCAAAGCAATGCTTCAAAACGGTCTTCGGATCAGCGAGGAAATCTTCAAAAAAGATTATAGCAATTTGTTCATCAGAAAAATAGCGCCGAAATTGGTTGATTTGCTGCCAATATAAACTTGAATCTATCAGGGGTCTCCACTCACGCACAGCTATATTAAATTCAGGAATTCGATCCCCATCTCGAACATGTTCACACCACATAGACTCGAGACGATCTATTGGGTGCCTAACCATATAAATTAGTTTAGCTTCAGGGAGGTCATTGACTAATCTACGAGGCACATCCGGCCATAATGAGGTAACACTTAAGTAACAGGAACCATCCCCAATAGCAGTTTCACCAGACAGTGTTTGGAAATGATTTTCATACCACTGTTTTCCCCGGTGATAGTAACGGTTAAAGAAGTTAATCTCCTTTTTCTGATGAGGAAGGAACACGTCAGGATGCTTGATTAGATTATTGTACAAACTCGTCGTCCCAGATTTGGGGACTCCAATAATCACAAAATTTGGTAAAGTCATATCTATGTCAAATATTTATAGCAGTGCGTTCTCGGCTATTTACAATACAAACACTCTAATTATTTGATAACCAAGTATCGATTGGTGATTGGTAAATACACCAGTGTGCAGCGCTAAATATTATCTAATCCTGACTGGTATTGTTACATATCGTTTTAGATAACCGTTAACTCGGTGCTGAATTTTCCGTCTTAGTGATCCTAAAAATAATTGCTGCCTGACCCTGTGCAAAGCCTCATGGGTTTTGTGATCTAAAGGAGAAAGTTCAAACACCCTTAATGCATCTCGGTAATTTTGAATAGATCTACTACCTAGAACTATAGTATGGGTAGTATCAAAGTCCAATAGGTAACGGAGGGCAAAAGCAGTCATCGGAACACCTTCTGGAAGAAATCGTTTGTAAACTGCGCACCTTTGAGGATCCCAGAGGGGAAATTTGTGCTTACGGAAGTCTTGGTCAGAAAACTGGGGTTTTTGGTGGAAATACTTCCCTGACAACAAACCTGATTTGAATGCTCCTCGGACTATAGCTCCAAGATTGTTTTCTTTGACTAGGTTAAGCATTTTAGATGGGTAGGTCAGAAGAGATTGTTCAAACAGAATCACCTCTGCGGCATTTTGAGCTGCCAGCTGACCTAGAACTTTATGATCGTAGGTAGAGATGCCGTAAAACCGAATCTTCCCCTCCTGTTTTAAAGTTTCTAAGACCTCCCTACCCTCTAAAATTCTATTGGGGTCTGGATGGCAATGGTAAAGGTAAATATCGACATAATCTGTTTGCAGTCGTTTCAGACTGCCCTCAAGACTTCTACCGATAGTATCTGGGCTAGGATTAGTGATTCTGTTTCCATCTTTTCCCAGCCGCCATCCAAACTTGGTACTCAAGATCCATTGATCTCTAATTCCCTTGATTGCTTCCCCAATGCGCCTCTCTCCTTCCCCATCTCCATATATTTCCGCTGAATCGATAAAGTTGATGCCAAGATCTCCACAGGCACGGATCAAATCAATCACTTTGTCCTGCCCCGGATCATCAAAACCGTCTGGTTGACCACCAATTATCAGGGGGCCGCTCAGTTGCCAAGTACCAATACCGATTGCGGAAACTTTGAGACCGGTTCTACCGAGAATACGATACTCCATCTCAATTTCTTCCTAAGACGGCATTTTTGGCCCAGTCTGGAGCAACTTTTCCCAGAGTTCTTGGCAAATATTTGAGCTGGTTGGCGATATTGAGTTTACCTCGGTAAGAATTAACGAACTCTGGCTGACGCTTGCCATTTCTAGCAACTACAAAATAGGGTGGTTCGATAGTAGGATCAAAGTGATCTAGAGACATGTATTCCACCACATAGGCCCAACGAGCATCTTGAGAAACGTTGGGTGTAGTACTGTGGAGTGTCAAGGATGAAAACAGCACCACATCCCCTGGTTTCGCCTCTACAAAAACTGGATTCTCTGGTGTTCCCTGATAAACAGCATGTTTGTCAATTTTTTTGTGGGGTAAAATACTCTTGTGACTGCCAGGTACAAGCCACAGCCCACCGTTTTCAGAGGTCATTTTAGTAAGAGCGATCCACAGTTGGTAGTGAAGATCTTTGAGTCCGCTGTAGGCATTATCTTGGTGCCAAGGAAATGTAACTGCTCCTGGTCCTTTTGCCACTGCCTGATCCCATCGAATCCAAAAATCAGGACCAATGACCTGTTTAAGCAAATCTACTAATCTAGGCTGAGAGACAAACTCCTGAATCTTTTGACTACGAGAAAAGAGGTTACTGTAAAAATTTAAAGTCCCTTTATTTAATACGTGTTTACCATCTCCGTTGATCTCAGTAGCTCGAATGTCTTCCATGAGAGTAGTCATTTCTTCTTCTGAGAAGAAATTTCTACAAATGATATAACCATGTTGTTGGAATTCTTCACGATATTTATTATTTTGCATTTGGGTTATCTCCTAGCTAAATAAAAATTGAACTGATTTACAGAATTTATCGTTATTTAATTGTAATTTTTGGGCTTAATTCTTTCAAGCTTTTTCTAAGGTCACGGCTTTTGATTTTATGAATATTTGATGAATATTAATTTGATCGTAACTTCTATTACTGTTAGTTTGAACATTTTATTGTTTCCTGATAAAATGTAATCATTTGGTCTACTTTTACTTCCCAGTCAAAATGATTGACTACGCGTTGGTGAGCAGCTTTACCCATCGCTTGGCGCATTTCAGGTGATTTTGCCATTTTGAGCATTGCAGCTGCTAAGTCATTGATGAATGAATTCCTTGATGCTGGTTCGACGAGAATGCCGCAGGATTGATCAAGGTAATCAGCAGGCCCACCCCAATTAGTGGCAATGACGGGTATTCCCATAGCCATGGCTTCTAGTACCACAGCACCACCGCATTCAAACAGGCTGGGAAGTACCATTACATCTGCTAGTTGTAACCTTTGAGCACATTCGGCTTGTGAGAGCCAACCAGTAAAGCGAACCACTGCTCGCTTCTCAATAGCGTTTCCAGAATCTCGATTATGAAATTCAGTCAGACCTAGCTCTTTTGCCTGTGCTTCAAAAATTGCTTGTTCAGGACCCTTACCAATAATTTCTAACTCAACTGGTATTTGCTCAACTACTTGCTTGAAAGCAAGTAACAAAAGATCAACAGCTTTCCAGCTAACCAGTCTACCAACAAAAACAAATTTGATCCACTGTTGAGACTCTAGTTCTGATGGTTGAGTGTTTGTTTCCTCAATTAGTACACTCTTATTAAAGTTTCCTGCTAGTACCGAATTACTTAAAGTGCTAGGGTTGATACTTTCTCCACGACTCCCCTGCTCCTCTAGTCCCTTGCTTACAATTTGTGGGTTGTATTGAGCAACTAGCGCTAGATTCTCGAACCTCGAACTCTGACCATAGGGCTTAAGTTGCCACATGGAAAGATCTACACCGTTTTCTACCAATTCAATCACCTTGCCACAGATACCTTTTGGTAGTGCGTCTCTAGTGCGTTGGTTAGCCACTAATAAGGTTGTCGCCTTAAGTTTGCCAGGAATTAGTTTGTTAAACAAGTTAGCAAAAAGACGACCAATCCTTACATTCAGACTGACAAACTTGCTATTCATATATTGGAAAGCAGGGGGATAATCCATCCCCCCGTTCATCGGTCCGATTATCACTGGCACACCCATACCAAAAATCATTGATGGCTCTTTAGGAGAGACTGGTATCGGTTGATGAATAATATCAATACGTTGCTGCTGTGCAACTTGCTTGATGATGCGACGCTGAATTATCTGGGTAATTAGCCGTAACACTAATCCAAAAGTAACATAAGCCAGTCTTCTCGGCAAAAGTTCGCCCAACTTAGCAATAATGCGGTGCCAAAAAGTATCAGGGACGAAGTAAATGCGGTTTAAGTCTTCCCCAAAAAGAGACTGTAGTTCATCACGAGTTCTTTCGTGAACTACCAGCCAGGTTTCGATACCACGCTGGCGAAGAACGCGAAAGTAATGTAAGGGCAAAGCTGCTTCACCGCCAAACTTCAGAGATGCGTGTTCAGCTACAATCAAAATGTGCAGTTTCTCTACAGCCATCCTGGAACCTTTATATAGAAAAAAATTGCCTATCAGTCTTCATAAAAATATCAAGAATCAGGAAATTTACATGTTTGGTTTAAAGTGGGAAAATTAATGCACTGCTTGACAGCAATATCTGCATTTTTAAATCCTTTTATTTGCTTTGGACTCAGATATATATTGTTGGTAAACCAATCACCAACACTAACGTTAAACTTTTTAAATCCCCACCATTGCACCTGTTGTTTGATTTCCGGTTCAACCAGAACAGGATAACGTAGATAAGCTGAAACAGCATCATCAACCACTACTGGTTTCTTATAACCATTTTCCTGGCACCACAATTCCCAGATTTTAGAATTTTGCCTTCTACACTGGATGTAATAGTCAAGTTTTTTGAGCTGATTGAGTCCAAGAGCAGCAATTGGTGCCGGCATTTTTCTACCGTATTTATCTGGACGAATGCCTTGCTTTTCCTGATTACTAGTGGTGAATATAACTTGACTACCATGGAAGATATAGTAAGCATCCCCTAGCCACCATGATTGGGGATGTTTAAACTGGTAAAATTCTAGGGGTATATTATTTAATTGTCTTTCAACTAAGGCTTGATCTGGATAAGGGGCTTGCTCTGAATATTCTCTGAGTCTTTTCCCCAGTTGATCGTCATTGGTAACAGCAACACCGCCTTGAATAGTATTGAACATCTTAGTCTTTTCGCTACTATAAACGGCAACATCGCCAAAGTTACCAACCTTGCGTCCTTTATACTCAGCTCCTGTGGAATGGGCGCAGTCTTCAATTACCTTTAAACCATGCCGTTTTGCTAAATCAATGATGGCTTGGTAATCACGACAAACTACTCCATAAAGATGCTGTAACAAAATGGCGCGAGTTTTGGGAGTAATTTTGCTCTCTATCTGCGTAACATCTAACCCATAGGTATCCAGTTCTATATCGCAATAGACAGTTTTTACCCCAGCCCATTCTAAAGCATTAGGAACTACAACACAGGTATAAGCAGGCAAGATTACTTCATCCTCTGGTTGTAAATCCAGCGCATAAATACAGGCACTGAGTCCTACCCTTGCTGCCATAAAGGCAAAAGCATATTTTGAGCCATTCCAGCGTGCAAACTCAGTTTCATATTGAGAAACTACTTTCCCATCTTCCCAGCACGGGGATTTGGATAACCATTCCTTGGCAACTTTTACATCATCCCAATCCAAGGTCATTGATCTAGCATTAGACATCCTTAATGGTCTGCCTAAGCTCAGATTCACGAAATTACGTACCTGATTTTTGCCTATATGCTGTAATAAGTGTTTAAGATTTTGCATCAATTTTCAGTACTTAGTGAACAGCAATTCCTAAAAAATCGAGATACTTTTTAGCCGTATCTTCCACAGTAAATTGTTCTAGCCAAGCTGGATCAACCGACTTGGATTTACCAGACAAAATATTCAACATTGCCTCTGCCAGAGCTTTCGGCTCATTGACTGGTACTAGATCACCATACTTACCATTGTCTAAAATTTCAGCTGGACCACTAGGGCAGTTTGTAGAAACTACTGGGATTTTCAAAGCCATAGTTTCAATTAGAAAAGTCGGTAAACCTTCCCAAGCTGAAGACAAAGCCAACATTGCTGATTTGGTAACATAAGCATAGGGGTTTTTCACAAAACCAGGTAGGGCAACATCATTTTCTAAGCCCAATTCGCGCACTAGAGCCTCAAGTTGAGACTGCTGGGAACCAACTCCAAAAATTACTAATCGGGCTGGTTTCACCTGCTTTACTTGAGCAAATGCCCTAATCAAGGTAGGGAAATCCTTTTGTTTTTCCAATCTTCCAGCTGCTAGAATCACTGGCAACTCTCCTGGAGCAAACCAGGGGTGATCCACAGGCTCTTTGGCTTTTTCAAAAATCTCAGGGTTAATTACCGGATTATAGATAACCCGAAATCGCTCTATAGGTAAGCCGGTTATACCAATTAAGTCTTTAAAAACCCCCTGAGAAGGAGCAATGATGCCATTAGCCCAAGGGTAGAGAAGCCTTAAAGCCAAAGGTGCCCAATATCTACCTTCTAAGGGAGATTTTTTGTGTGTTTCCACAGAAAGATTTGTTTGATCGGATACTACTAGCCGTGTGGGTACCCCAGCAAAGTGCTTAGCTAAAATTGCTACTTCGTTGGCGTAGTGGTTAGCTGATAATAAAGCAGCTGGTTGTTCTTGACGAAGGTAACGCGCTAACCTGGGAATTCTTGTGTGTATCCGCGATGCTTTAAGGTCTACAATTCGGACTTCTGGTGAAAATTCTGAGAGGAAGCTGGTATTACCCAAAAAATTTAGTACTAAATCTACCTTTAAACCACGCTTAATAAAGTTGCGGGTTAAGTTTGCCATTATCCTCTCAATTCCACCATTGAAAAGACAATGAAGATGAATAGCAACGTGAGATCGATCTTTATGCATAGTTAAGAGCCTGGGTGGAAATCTTTGATTGACGCTACAACTCTTGCCTGGTCAGCCTCGGTCAAGTTATTGTAGAAGGGTAAGCGTAATAAGCGATCGCTAAGACTCTCAGTTACTGGGCAATCCCCTTCAGCACCCCCAAACTGCCTTCCCATCTGTGACAAATGTAATGGCAAATAGTGAAAGACGCTGCTGATATCCCTGGTTTTCAAGTGGGCAATTAAGGCTTGGCGCTCCTCCAGGGAGGGCATCAGCAGGTAGAACATGTGGTATGCCTGATCGCAGTGAGCTGGCACAATTGGAAGTCGTATGCTATGTTCCTGCGCCCAGTCCTGGAGATTTTCGTAGTAGTACTCCCAGATTTGCTGCCGCTTGCTCTGAATTTGTTGGCGACCTTCCAGTTGTGCTTGCAAGAAGGCTGCGAGTATCCCGGAAGGGAGATAGCTTGAACCAATGTCTACCCAGGTGTATTTGTCTACTTGACCACGATAAAAACGACTGCGGTTGGTTCCTTTTTCGCGAATAATCTCAGCTCGTTCAATATATTGAGGATCCTTGATTAGTAAAGCACCACCCTCGCCGCAGGTAAAGTTCTTAGTTTCGTGAAAACTCTGGGTAGCCAGACAGCCAAAGGTACCTAAATACTGTCCTTTATACTTAGCAAACAATCCATGGGCGTTGTCTTCGACCACAGGTATGCCATAACGCCCGGCAATCTCCATAATTACCTCCATCTCGCAGCCAACACCAGCGTAGTGTACAGGTACGATTGCTTTAGTTTGGGGCGTAATTAGTTTTTCTAGCTTTGACTCATCTAAGTTAAGCGTATCTGGGCGGATGTCGATAAAAACAGGGCGGGCACCGCGCAAAACAAAAGCATTGATTGTAGAGACAAAGGTAAAGGAGGGAACAATCACTTCATCCCCTGGTTGGATGTCCAACAGCAATGCTGCCATTTCCAAGGCGTGAGTACAGGAAGTGGTAAGTAGTACTTTAGGAACTCCTAATATTTGCTCAAGTAGAGCATGACACTTTTTGGTAATAGCGCCATCTCCAGAAAGATCCATATTCTCGATGGTCTTTTGGATATACTCAAATTCTTGCCCGACAGTGACTGGGCGGTTAAAAGGGATTTGTGACACTAATTCTCTCCAGTTGTAGTTAAAAATTAGACAATCAATAAAGGCATTTTGCTAACTTCGTACAACCCACAGAAATAACTGAATTAGTTGCCAATGGGTGAGGCTGCTGCTTTACTGATTAGTATAACTGTGTAGCAACTTCCGCAAGGCTGTACTTAGCCTCTAACAATTAACAATTAACGATTAACTTAGCCATCAAACTAGCTCGATTTGAGAGTCATCCCCAATCATGAAACGTAAGGCTTTGGGACGTTGTGGTGCAACCTTCAGTTGAGCCCGTTGTCCAATCACACTGTCAACTATTCGCTGCTGAATGCCCACAACTTTTGCACCCTGCAAAATCACGCTATGCTCAAGATCAGCATCAATGAGGGTAACTTTGTCAGCGACACTGCTGTAAGGACCAATAAAGCAGTTTTCTAAGTGGCAGTCACTGCCAATTGTCACTGGTCCACGAATCGTGCAATTGACAATCTCAGACCTCTTACCAATCTGCACTCTTCCGATAACTTGGCTCTTGTCGTCAACTTCGCCCTCTAAAGAAGCTTCTAGACGAGTATCGAGAATAATCCGGTTAGCTTCTAGGAGGTCATCTTTCTTTCCTGTATCTAGCCACCAACCTTGAAGTTGGCGGGCTTCGACTTGTTTAGGTTGGTCAATTAGATATTGAATGGCATCGGTAATTTCCAGCTCTCCTCGGGCAGAGGGGTGGATATTAGCGATCGCATTATGAACAGTGCTAGAGAATAAGTAAATGCCGACAAGTGCTAGATTGGAGGGAGGAACCTTAGGTTTTTCCACCAGCTGCAACACTCGCCCCTGTTGATCTACCTTGGCAACCCCAAAGGCACTAGGGTTAGAAACTGGGCACAGAAGGGTTAGTGCATCCAGCTTCCGGTTTTTAAAATCTTCTATGAACAGATGCAGATTGCTTTCAACCAGGTTATCTCCAAGATACATTAAAAACGGTGAATCCCCTAAGAAAGGGTGGGCAATTTTTACCGCGTGAGCTAAACCTGCAGGTTTATCTTGAAGTATATAAGTTATTGTGGCACCAAAGCGATCACCGTTACCGGTTTTATGTTTAATTTCCTCTCCAGTTTCTGGAGAAATGATAATACCAATATCTGTAATGCCTGCGGCGACAATTGCTTCAATCCCGTACCAAAGAATAGGTTTGTTTGCCACAGGAACCAGTTGCTTAGCACCGGTATAGGTTAAGGGGCGCAGACGCGTTCCTTTGCCGCCGGAGAGAATAAGTGCTTTCATAATTATTGTTGAGAATAGAGTTGCTTAAGCATTTGCCTGAGTCCCTGCCGCCAATGAGGGGGGTGGGTTCCCAAAGCTACTGATATTTTTTTGCCAGAAAGTACTGAATAGGCAGGACGCTTTGCTGGTGTGGGATATTCAGTGGTTGTAATCGGTACAACATGCTTGACTTTTACTGGGAAACCCAACAGTTGGGCTTCTTCAAAGATAGCGATGGCGAAGTCATACCAACTGATGGCACCACTATTAGTAAAATGGTAAGTACCTGTAGAGACATTCAATTTAGCGTCTTGATCTAAGTTGATGCTCTCTCCCAGTCGAGGATTCGGTAAGTTTGCTGCAATCATAGCAATCCCTTGGGCAAGGTCGCCAGTCCAAGTAGGACCACCAACCTGATCAACAACAACCCGTAGCTCTTCGCGCTCCGCTCCCAACCTCAGCATGGTTTTAACAAAGTTGCCCTTGCCATAAGCGCCATAAACCCAAGCCGTCCTGAGAATAATATGACGCTCACACTTTTGCCTTACCCCCTCTTCTCCTAGAAGCTTGGATTGACCGTAGGCATTAATCGGATTTGGAGTATCCTCCTCAGTATAGGGGGTGTTTTTACGACCATCAAATACGTAATCTGTGGAAATATGAATCAGGGAGGCTCCCAACTGTTGAGCTTCCTCGGCTATAATCGTAGGAGCTATGCCATTGATTGCCTTAGCTAGTTCCGTTTCAGTTTCGGCTTTGTCAACTGCTGTGTAAGCCGCTGCATTGATGATTAGGTCAGGTTTGACTTCTGAGATGACCTTGCGAATTTCCTCAGGCTGGGCTAAATCTAGGCTCTGGCGATCAACACCAGTCACTTCTGCCAATGGCTCTAGAATCCCTGGCAATTGCTGGCCCAATTGTCCAGTAATACCTGTAAGTAGGATGCGCTTCACTGGTAAACCTCAGCTTGTTTTAAAGGTTGACCGGCTAGGTCTTTGGCAGATAATATGGGGTTTTTACTTAAAGGCCAGGCGATCGCTAAATCGGGGTCATTCCAGAGCAAAGTTCTTTCGTGTTGCGGAGCATAGAAATCCGTGGTTTTATAGAGGACTTCAGCTGCTTCTGAGAGGACTAAAAAGCCGTGGGCAAATCCTGGTGGTACCCAAACCTGTCGCTTATTCTCTGCACTGAGTAGGCAGCTAACCCACTGACCAAAAGTGGGAGAACTCTTCCTGATGTCTACGGCAACATCGAAGATACTCCCGACAATCACCCGCAGTAACTTTCCTTGAGGCTGCTGAATTTGATAATGTAAACCCCGCAGAACGTTTTGCTGTGAACGGGAATGATTATCTTGGACAAAGTCAGCTGTGATGCCTGCCTTGTCACTAAAAGCTCTCTGGTTGTAGCTTTCGTAGAAAAAACCTCTGTCGTCTCCAAACACTCGAGGTTCAATGATCAAAACCTCAGGTATTTTTGTGGGGATAACGTTCATTAAAATTGCTCTTTTACTTACTAATTACATCTAAAAATCATCTAACCATAATTAGCAATCAATTGATTGCCCCTAATGTTTTAACATTTAGTCAATTGGGATGGCAAATACTTACAGAAGCTTTAAAATCAATGGTATGAATGTAAAGATATGGGTAAAGCAGAGTATGCTTTACCCATAGTTATTTTTACACAAAACTGCTGAAAACTTGGCTGAATCATGCTTCTAGGCTCTGCTTATAAAAACCTAGGGGAATACTCCGTAAAAACTTCCTGGAGAGAATACTTAATTAGATCGGTGGAGGGAGCATGATGGAGTACTACAAAAAAATAACACCTAGACCAGAGTATTCACAATCAGAGGCTAGAAGTTAAACTCTTACCCAAGCTTTTTCCCAGATTTGCCAGAAGTAATGATTTTCGCAGGTATTCCAACTGCCGTTGCTCCAGGTGGGATGTCACGAAGAACTACAGCATTGGCACCAACATTGGCGTCATCTCCAACGGCAACATCACCAAAAATTTTGGCTCCAGCACCGACGTTAACACGAGCTCCCAATTTGGGCGCATCAAAGGGGCGATCTAAATAACGATTACCTAGAGTCACACCCTGCCGGATAATACTATCGTCGCCAATAGTACAATTTCCATGAATAACTATTGCTCCTTGATGTTCAATAATTACACGACGACCGAGCTCAACAGTATAAGGTAATTCAATGCCATAGTTATTGCGAATTTTACGATACAATGCCCGATAGAGAATACTGAAAGGAGCTCGAAGTAGCTTAGGTTCAATCTTCATTCTCCAAACACCAAAGCGTTGAACGACTACAGCCCTAAATCCTGGTTTAGTCCAATCACGCCCATGGGCAATCCAGTCTTCTTTGATCTGTTGCCAGAGTCCTAGAGCATTAGTTTCTGCTTCATTCAGGCTTGATATCACTTCTGGCTGTGTTACCATAATTTGTTTTTACAGCTAAGCGTATTTTCTCTTTTGGAAATTTATTCTTTTTGCTAATCTCAACTCGATCGCGAATAGTTGGAAGGGGCTAGGGCAAATCCCTGAAAGAGTACACTATTGCCAAGGAAATCGAAAAGGAATCTTGAGGGGAAAGAAGACTGTTCTCCTCGAACTAACCAACGTAACCTCGTTAAGGAACAAGAAAAAGCAAAAACTGCATCAGCTAGAGCTGCATACAGCCAACCGTGGTTCTTGATAAAGTAACGCCGCCTAGAATCAAACCAGTACTTTGGGCGACGCTTGCGCTTAGCTTTCGGATCAGTTACTCCTGAGCTTTGCCCAACAAGGTGTACAACCCTACTTTCTGGTACATACCAGCAACTCCAACCAGCTTTATTAGCCTGCAAGCAAAAGTCTGCTTCCTCATAGTACATGAAATATCCCTCATCCATTAAACCAATTTGATCAAATACTTCACGGCGTACAATCATGCTTGCCCCAGCTACCCAATCAATTTGAGTGGTTTCTTTGGGAAGAGTAGGTGGTACCACAGCCCACCTTTCCTTAAATTTCCTACCTATGTGAAGGCGTAAACCGGAATTAAATTCACTGAATATCGAATGAAAGCGAAAAGAAGAACACTGGAGGGTGCCGTCAGGATCTTCCAGACGGCTGCCAGCAATCCCCACTTGCGGGTGTTCCTTCATAAAGTCCACAAGTACCTTTAAGGCACCAGGGCGAACAATAGTATCTGGGTTGAGTAAGAGAATGTAAGGGGGGGGATTGCTTGAATTTAACGCTGGGCGTATGGCAGCGTTATTGCCGAAAGCAAAGCCGCCGTTACGTTCAAGCGGCATCAGCGATGCCCAGTCGCCCCAGCCCTCGGTTTCAATTGCGGTTTGGATTTGTTCAACTGAGTTATCACCTGAATTATTATCAGTAATTACAACGTGGGTACCCGGTAGTGATTGGACTTCGCTTACTAAGGAGTGCAGGCAGTCGATGGTTAGATTAGGTGTTCGGTAGTTAACAATTACTACAAGTAAAGGAGATAGTTGATTTACCTGGATTGTATTAGACATAGAAAAAGTTTCATGTTTGGTAGTTTCTGGTTGATATTGCATATAATTAACTTTATTAAAGTGATTTTATTATTCACATTCGGCACCCTAAAGTCTCATACTACTATCTACAGGATAGTTATGATTTCATTTAACTATACATAGAATTTACTACATCAATACTACGCTATATGTAGAAACATTTGAAAGAAAAACAAGCCATATATAGGGGATGCGGAAGATAGGTTATTAGTTCTTGCTCTTACTTAAGAAAGGCTATCTTAATAGCATTGAGCTTCAATCTTACAGATTTCTGCCATTTTTTGATCCCAAGACGTCGTGACAAATAATCTGACAAAAATAGAAGCATTCCATTCCTCTGTAATCGGAATTGCAAACGCGCCCACCAGTCTTGTAATCTGAGTCCTTGCTCAATTAAGGGGGTAGTTTTCAACACAGGCAATCCACTAAGTTCATACCCACGGTCTACCAGCATGTCTGTAATTTGTGATTCAATCAACTGAACTTCATAATCGGACAATTTACGTCGCCACTGACCAATAAAGCTCGGATCTGGAAAATCATAGGTGCTTGTTTGATGATAACTAATCATTGCCTGGTCATAAGCTATGCCGATAAAATTGCACAGGCATGTTAGAGTCTTAACTGGTTCTGAAATAAGTTCTTCGTAAGTTATATCAATTCGCTGCTCAGCAGGGATTACCTGAGTTAGCTTGTCCCACAAATGTTCAGCTTCTATCCAACGCTCCACCCCTGTCCAGACATTGCCTGCCCAGCCCATGCCAATGCAGGAGCGAGCGACATCTCTGCCATCACGAATGATATGGATGAAACGAGCACTAGGCCAAATTCCTAGCAGTCGATCAAAATCGCGATGAACTGTAGCACCAACTATAGATTTACCTTTGAGCTCACGCTCCTGGCACAAGAAACTATTGAGCAGCTGAGGATAGCTTAAACTGCGATCAATCCTAAAACCAGTTGACTGGAAGACAAAATTAGTTTCCAAAAATGTGTAATATTCGTCGAGCTGTGGCAAATCGCCACTATTAGATATGCAATCGACTGCATACTCAAATTCACAGCACCAAGCAACCTTGGGATGGTGTTTGAGCATGAGCCTTAAAACTGTTGTACCAGAGCGCTCTGCTCCGACAAGAAAAATTGGTTGGGTAATTAAATTGATGTCTGTTGTCATGATTAGTATTACAATAACAATAAAGCATAAATAACATTTATAAATACACGTATTTTTCTAGTTTTTTTACTTAAAAACTCACATAAAATAATCATATAAATATGTGTTTTTTATTAGTAATTATCACCAAAAAAATATCAAATCAAACAAAACAAAATTCAATCAAATGATTTAACAATGTCACTGTTTTTATCTCTAATATTTTCAATACTATGATCTAATTTGGGTAAGTCTACGTTGCTTTTGTCTGTGTTGAGCCAGAGAATGCTTTACCACCACTGTATGATCGCCTTTTAACTTCTTCTTTTCTGGCTCTTTGAGTACAAGTCCTGCTATCCCGCCACTCGCAAGCGTAAATACAGGGTTAGGCTGGTCGTTTAAAGTACAGTCAACCATATACAAAGTTATGATTACTGACAACACTGCTGCAGGTGCTACTTTTGGTTTAAACCAGGAACTAGCTGGATAACGCAACCAGAAAAAGCTGAAGGCAGGTAGTAATGACGAGCCAAATATAGCAATCAGACCAACTGCGCCATTGATACCAAACGAAATAATCCACAAGCTATCTGTAATTGAAATATCTACTAAATCACCATTCCAATTCTCTACGTATATACGGTTTCGCCCCCACCCCCCCCAGCCAAACATCATTCTCTGCCGTGCCTTTTCTGAGAGCATTTCTTCATTGTGCATTCTAAACCCTACGGAATTAGCTCTACCTTGGTCTACTACCGTTGCTAAACCGGAAACAACCTGAGCAATTCGCTCGCTACTAAAAACTCCAGTTGCACCCATGTATAGGTAGGAGGAAACGCCTATAATTAGAAGTAGCTGTAAGAAGGAAGTACGAAACCACTTGGCAGTGAACATAATCATAATTCCTAATAGTAATAGAATAATTGCGCCAGTGGATTTTACCAACACAACTGTTATCAACAAAACTGCCACCAGCCACCTCATGGAAATGCCCCAGACTTGCTTAATTACCCCGGCTCGCCACAACCAGATCCCAATTAGCGTTGCAGTTGCCATCCACATACCAACGCTAAGACCATGTTGCATGAATACAGTCGGTCTATATCCTCCATAACGTATCGTTTGAGCAAATTTTCTCGCATCAAGGTAGCCGTAAACCCATCGATGGATTTGCGGACTCATGCGAACTTCAATCCAGCACAAAGGAGCATAGATCAGTCCGCCAATGAACATCGCAATTACCAAATGACGCAATCCAGTTAGGTTATTGAGGTAGATCCGACCCAGAAAATAGGGTATTCCATAAGCTACAGTTTGAGCAAGAGTTTGTGAGAGGCCATCGTAAACCCCCAAACCATTTGTGATTGAGGAAGCAAAAGGGCAGATGCACCAAATCAGCATTGGTAGATCGAGCCAGCCTAGTTTATATGAAGTGAAGCGCTGAACATCAAAAATAAAAGTAGCCAGCAAAATGCTGTAGCAAGTCGCTGACATCCTTTCGTAGTCAGGAATACCAGGGAAGGAAAATCCTGCCAGTTGTGGCAAAAATAGCCATGCAACGATGAAGCTGATAACAACAGCCCTTTGAGCCGGAAAAATTCTAAACAAGTAGAGAACGACTGGTAGCCAGGCGATCATGACAAGTTGTGCTTGAGGGCTCATAGGCTTGTTTGTGTGTTTTGTTAACAACCTGTAAGATATTGGCAGTTTCCTGATATTTTTTAATGTTTATGGGATAACAACTGATTACTCAGATAATTCTTAGCATCAATAAAAATGGGAGGGATTAGTTTATTGGAGATAGTTTTGAGTATCTTCAGGGAAGATGGTTTTTGCGCTAATTTTTCTTCTGGTTTAGCACGAAATAGAGTGGAATGAGCACCAGAAATCTCTTCAGATGGTCGCCCATTACTGTAGTAATAAAGTGCTAATGACTTTCTTGTCCAACCTTCTGGACAAGTCAAAGGTTCTGGGTGCCCGTGATAGGAAAAATCTGTAGTACTGAATATTACACATCGATTAAAAATTGGGAGAATTTTTTTATGACACTTAGTCATATCTTTGTCCCACATTTCAAAATGACCGCCATATTCTTCTTGCCAATCTTTATTAAGATATAACAGAAGATTTAATCTGCGATCAAGACGCAGTTTTTTATTTCGATTAAAATCTGCATGTATTTTTAGATACCCACCTTTTTCTATCTGATGCAGACCACCGCCTTCAAAGTGAGGATCAGGTATAATTCCATCTATACCTGTCAATTGCTCTAAGAATTTAATAAAAGTTGAAGAGTTTAGTTGATATAAAAGAAGGCGTATCGCTTCTGCTATCTGTAATTCTGATTTGGATGCCAGTTTTTTTTCTTGGGCAGCGTCAAATTTTTGCCAATCAATTAATTCTGGTTTTGGGAACTGTTCAAGAACTTTATCTAATACAGTTTCTGGCAGAAAATTATCAATGATGATGTGTGGAAATGGCTCTGCTTGAGAATAGGCTTCTCTATTTTTATCAGCCAAATCATTTAAGTAATCTGGATTAACACAAAACATAAAAGCTGAATCCATACAATTATTATTCATTCCTTTTGATAACGTTGCATTCATTGTATTTATTCTCTCTAAAGTTGTGTATCAGTTTGGCAAAATTGATTCTAGACTACGTATATTCAGAAATTATTTTTCTTAGCCATGCTAATGTTTTCTTTAACAAGAATGAAGATATTTTTTAGAACCATGGAGCCACTTTGAAAGGTCTTTTTTTGTCAAGTCCTGAAGCTTAAGAATGTCTTCTATATAGCACTCGGTTAATTGCCCATGGAGTTCCTGATCAAATTGAGGTTTCCATCTATTCTTGGCTGTAACAAATTGTAGCAAATTTTCTCTGGCTTTTTTAGGTAGTATAGATTTCAATATAGCTTTAGGTCGGTTATATTGATTCGTGAGATCGTGAATAAATTGATTTTTAGGAAAGAAGCGTACATTGTATTTGCGATTAACCTCAGGCTTGAAGTTCGGATCCACCCCCAGGTAAGCATAGATGTCGCTAATTGTACCGAAGGTATCCCCTATTAAATCCTCAAAAAGGTAGATACGAACTTGTTGATCACCAAATAAATTCATATATCGCTTTATCTGTTCGTAGTAAAAGCCTTGTTGCTTGTAATGCCAACTAGGCCCCCAATTTAACTGAATACGCTCGTCTTCCTGAGCAAGCGCCTCTGAGAAGCTAAGTGGCTCATAACCCAGCCACTTAGTATGCAGATAATGGGAAAAGGCTCGCTCTGCCGGATGCCTGAGAATTACAATCATTTTGACCTTGGGAAAACGTCTGTATATTCTCATCGGTACTTCTTTATTATAGAGATAGCTCGGCGTCGCTTCTCCAATCGCCTTTTCGTGGCTTACCTGCTTGAATAAAGACTGATACTCCTCAAAAGTCTTGACAGACATTTCATATATTTTCTGATCAAGCGGTCCAGAAAAACGCCTTTCCTCTCCATCCCACTGGAAAAATTTGGTTTCCTTAATGGGACTCATATAAACTTGTGGATGTTCTCGTAAATAATAATAAACAGAGGTTGTACCTGCTTTAACTGCACCGATAACCATAAAATTAATCATAGCCATTACTCTAGTTACTTGTTTTCTTACAACGTTGTACTACTCCTACTTAGATAATAGTAATTAGAGTTTTTTCACAACTATTAACTCAAGCACTACTGATTCCAATGAGATAAGTTGCGGTTGAGAAACTCAGCCAGTCTCAGATTAGGTTCACTAAATTTTTCCAACAACATCTGGCGGGTTTCTGGCAGCATTGGCGGTGGTAAGTAGGACTGTTTTTCTCCTTGCTTTCGGTAATATGGTAACGCTTTTAATACCCGATAGGCGAGGTCTCGTACTCCTTGTGGCAGCAAATTAGCAATAAATAAAACTCCCGGAATTGCACGTAGGGGAGACGTTATTTTTGACCGCAAAAACCACTGAGCATCTTGATGAGCTTGGTTGGCAGCAATTGGGCTATTTTGTACCAGATCAATTTTATCATCAACTCCAATAAAACCACAAATTTTTTCCATAGTATCTGCTGGTTTATGGATTAAATCCTCCATTAACATAATCAAAAGAGATTCTCTGGGGAAAAATTGAAGATATTGTTCAATATGTTTCATGTAGTTACCACTATCTACAAGATAACTACGTTCTTTAATTCCTTCTTCAAAAGTTGTCTTAGGCTTTTGTTCATGGCATTTTATTTCGTGTACATGGTGAGAGTAGGCTCGATCTACTGGGTGTCGAATAATATATATCATCTTTACTTTAGGAAGTACTTGAGCAATTCGCTCTGCAGCTTTAGGAAACTTAGGCAACCTAGTATATGTTGTTGAAGCTTCACCGCAGACTTGCTTTAGTCCAGCCTCACTAAAAAGTGAACTATACCAATCTATTCCCTGGTCATATATATGGTCTATAGCGAAGAAATCAGGTTCCTTAGGATTACTCATACATATCTGCGGATGCCGACATAAGTACTTGTACAAAGTTGTTGTACCCGACTTGGCAGCACCAATAATTAAAAAATCTGGTAAGCGCATTTTGATCTATTTATTTACTACAAAATTCTATCTATAGGTAATCCAAAACCTAAATAGTATCTACTGGTTACTAAAATAGTAATTAATCCAATTAGTAGCATGGTTGCTTGAATATCCTGCACTATACCTGTTAGTTTTTCTTGCCAGAGACCATAATTGATTGCTCCATAAAGAGGTAGATCATTAAAAGCAATTACAATTACAGCACCCAAAGGTCCCATTAGAGAAAATCCAAATGGTAATAAAATTACCATGTAAATAAACTTGAGAAAGTTACCCCAAGCTACATAAATAGGTTTGCCAATAGCTGTAAGAGACTTAGTTATTGTTTGCACTACTAGTGCAGGCCAAAGACCTAGAGCCAGGATTGGCAGCATCCAGGCAGCATCATAATATTTTTCGTCGTATAGTGCCAAAATTAGAACATCTCCAAAGCTAACTAGAATAGCCACACCAAAGGCTATACTAACAAGTAACAGCCAGCGTTTCTGCAAAATTTTGGCTCGAAGCTTCTCACGAGGTAAGTCTTTCAACTTGGAAATTATCGGAAAAATAACTTTACTGCTAATTTGTCCAACTGCCTGAGCTGGCAGCGCTGCAAGTGTAAGAGCAATACTATAAACACCCAAAGTTTCTAAGGTAAATAATCTTCCCAATATGAGTTTGTCAGCCTGCATCGCTAAAAACACCATAGCTGTCGATACAAATATCCACTTACCGAAAGAAAATATTTCTTTCGCTGCAGTTTTTTCCCAGGTAAAACGGTTAGAAATTTCGGGAACTAATCGATGACTAAACAGAGTGTTGAGTAAACTTGAAATAAGACTACCGCCAACAATCGCCCAGATGGTCTTACTTAACCATGCCCAGACAATTGTTACTATGTTTCTAATCGCTACCATTGATAAATTAAATCCTGTCAACTTACCCTGGGCTAGATGGCGATTGAGCGTGAACTGGGCGGTAGATTGAAACCCGTTAATAACTGCATTTAGAGAAACTATTGGGATCAGCAACTTAAGCTGTGGCTCTTCGTAGTATGCAGCAATAGGCCAAGTAATTAACAAGCTAGCTAGCCATAGTCCAAAGCCGCGAATGACTTGTAATGTCCAGGCGGTATTGATAAAATCAGGGTCATCACCGCGCTTATTTTGGATGATACTTGGACCAATACCAATGTCTGAAAACAGCTGTAAGCCAATCAAAAAAGTATTAGCCAAAGCCATAAGACCGAAATACTTTGGGACAAGTAAGCGAGCCAGAACCAGGTTGGAGCCAAATCGCATGAACTGACCTGCAAATTGACCAACAAAAGCCCAGGCGGTAGCGCGGATAGCTTGTTTTTTAAGTGACGCCATATTGCTTTGGTTTAACAGATTTCATATTACTTTGGAGGATGAATAGTAGAAAGATGAATTGTTATACTTTTGTGCGCTTTCTTGTCCATGGAATCTCACTTTAATATTTAGTTAGTTGTTCCTAGTCGTTTCGACGCTGGCATAGCTAACACTCGCAAGCGTTGCCTTGATTTTTGCCTGTTGCGGTGACTGCTCAATTTGAGACCTAAATAGTGTTGACAATTTACTAACTTCGATAGTAATATCATGCTGTTTGGCAACTCGGTCAGCACCAGCTTTGCCTATCTGCTCCAGCTGATCCGGTGGCAGCTTTAGAGCAGTTCTCATTGCTACTGTTAAGGCTTCAACAGAGCCAGGGGGCACTAGCCAACCGCAGGCACCAGGCTCCACTAGTTCAGGTATCCCGGCAACATAAGTGCTGATTACTGGACGACCCAGAGCTAGTGCCTCCATAAGTACCACTGGTAGTCCTTCAGCAAAACTGGGTAGTACTAGTGCCCGCGAGTCCAAAATCCGTTGTTGAACCTCAGAGTTACTAGCCCAGCCAGTAATTTCAACTTGTTCTTGTAAACCAAGCTGAGCAATTCGCGTTTCAATCTGGAGTCTGAGGGGCCCATCACCCACCAACACTAACTTAAACTGCAACCCCTCAGCAGCTAACTTACTTGCTGCTTCGATTAACAGCAAATGTCCTTTTTGTTCGCTAAGTCGTCCAACACAGACAAAGCCTGGCTGTTCTGGTACAGGAGTATGAGGATGCTGTAAAAAATTCTTGTCTACACCACAGTGAATCACGTGAATTTTTGACCAATGTTGGTGTTCACACCACCGATAAAGCTGACTTTTGGTGAAGGAGCTAATGGCAATGATAGCACTCGCTCGCTTGATTTTTTCTTCTAAGGCAATCAGTTGAACTTTATCAAATTCTTCAGGGCCGTGAACTGTAAAACTGTAAGGTGGTCCGTCTAAGGCATGGCATAACATTGCTACTGTGGTTGAATTAGTACCGAAATGAGCGTGAACTTGGGTTATTTCCAAATCTGAACACCAACCTAGAAGAACACAAGCTTCAGCTAAGTAAGCCAGATGGTTCAAAATTCCTCGCTCTGAACACAAACCAATGTTGAAGGTTAGCCACAAACTGTTTAGGAAACGAATCGGTCTGGTTAGGAAAACGCGGATTGAACTCAAGAGCAAGCCTACTATCCCAACTCCCAAAACAAATCGAGTCTTTTCTAACTCAAGTTTGTCCGCTTCGTCAACTAGCTCAGATTCACAAGAGCGGATTGAAAAGCGCGCGACTTGGATGCCACAAGCTTCAATTTCAGTAATTTCACGCCGGATGAAACTGTGACTAACCTTGGGATACTGATTAACTAGATAAGCAATTTTCATTTGAGATAGAAAGTATCAATCCTTGAAATTAATTGGCAGCATAATAAGCCCGTCCTTGACGGGATAAAACTTAGATAGTTAGGGAAAAGATTACAAAAAAAACTACAATTAAAGAAAAATTAGAATTAATTCGTCCTAGCAGCTTTAGCTTGGCTTCTGCATCGCCTTTGCCCATTGCTGAGCTGCCTCCACCTGAAAAGACTTGGGTGGCGACTGAGATGAGTCAGCAAGAGATGATGTTTTGACAGAATTAGCAACTATACCCAAGATAGGTAAGCCAAAGATATTTAATTGATTTAGGGCTTGTTTGACTAGAGATTGCTTAGTCTCGCCCATTTTTACAACCATTAAGATTCCATCAGTGTTAGCAGCTACGAAATTTGCATCTGTATAGTCGAGAAGATTGGGCGTGTCATAAATAACCAAGTGAAATTTTTCCTGAAACTGATTCTGAAGATACTGCATACGAGCAGATGCCAAGCGTTTGCTAGAATCTGGCATAAGTGTGCCAGTACTCAACACAAAAAGATTTTCTGCTAGGGGTGATTGTTCAATGAATTCGTTGAGTTCTAATTTTTTATCTAGAAGGTCACTAAGTCCCTTAGAGTTAGGCAAATTCAACTGAGTATGGAGCCTAGGCGAACGCAAATTAGTATCTACCAATAAAACTTTCTGACCCATAGCTGCTACTGTTTGGGCTAGCTGTAAAGCAATAGTAGACTTACCATCCCCAGATGCAGCTGAACAAATGGTTAAGGAGCGGATTGGTTGATTAGAAAAGCGAAAGCGGATGTTAGCGTAGAGAGATTCAAAAGCTTCTGTAAATAGGCAAACATTTGAATTACTATTCTTAGTTGTTTCCATAACTCCCAAAGGTTCAGTGAAATTCACTGAAGGTTCAGGATTTTTAGTGAGTGGAATTATCCCTAATAGAGGTAATTTAGTAGACTCTTCCAAGTCATCAGTGGAGTAGAAGATATCACGGTACTTCTCGTAGAGTACAGATGCCCCCATCCCCAACACTAAACCCCCCATCAATCCCATAAGCAGCGTTTTAGAGTCACTAGGCAGTGGCACAAAATTCCCCTTAGAATCATAAGGGATTTGAGGCTCATAAACTAGTTCCCAAGGCACTTCTTTCTGAGCGGCTTCGACTCGCAGGGTTTCTTTCTGACCTTCAAGTTGGTTCAGTGTATTTCTAATAAGTTCTAATTCTCGTTCCAGTTTATTATATTGAGCAGCAACAGCAGGTAATTGTTGTGCTTGTTGTTCAAAAGTTTCTTTGTTGTTTTCAATCTCTTGATTACGAACCTCTAACACCTGAATTTGGTTAGTTGTTTGAATCAGTTGCTCAATTAGTCCTCTACGAGTGGAATTTTGGATAACCAGCACTTGGGAATTGCTTACTTTAGTCAACGCCTGTCCCAAAATCCGCTCTGTTTCCTGATTGAGGAAGTTTTGCAAGTTCTGCCGCTGCTCAAGTAAAGCTTGAATCGCAGGGCTATCAGACTGGAAGCGAGAAGATTCTACCGCAATCTGACTTTCTACATCCTTGATTTGTGTAAGTAGCTTTTGGTAGCTAGGATCTTCACTCAAAGCCGAGGCAGCAAGGGCTTCCTCGGGACTAAGGTTCAGCTGTTTCTGCAGGATGGTGCGGAGTGTTCTAAGCTCCTTAAGCTCCCCTTGAGTGGCTAACTCTTCATCAGTCATGGCACGGACTTTTGCAAATAACTCTCCCGCTTGACTTCTCGGTTCAACCAAATTGTACTGTTGTTGCATCTTCTGCAACTGGGCCTCGAGGTCATCTGCTCGCCCCCGCAACTGAGGAATTTGCTCCTTAATAAACTCAATACCTTGACCAATGCGACTCTTTCGCTCCTCAAGGCTATAATTTAGGTATTGAGCAGCAGTTTTATCCAAGACCAATTGAGCCCGTTCTGGAATTACATCTTTATAACTAACTTCAATTATTTTGGTTTTTCCAAACTGCTCTACAGATAACCCTTTTTTGAAAATATCGATGCTAAAGTCTGGATACTGGGCTTGAATTTCTTTAACAATAGGGTTCAGTTGACCAGCAGACATTAAGATTTCAACTATAGTTGAGTAGTCTAATTTAATATCAGTTGTAGTTGGATTGCCAGTGAGTGTACCGGCATCCTCAACTAATTTCTCCTCAGAGGTTACTGGCTCAACTAAAATCTGGAAGTTAGCAAAATACGTAGGCGGAGGTTCTGCTACTAACAAGACAGCGGCAGCAGAAGCAATAGTTGTTATGCCAGTAATTAGCAGGATTCTTCGCCGAAAAATTCTCAAGAAAGGAACTAGATTTATTCCTTTTTGAGTCTGGGGGCTAGACTCCACTTCATCGTCCAATGATAATAGTGGCTGTCCAACCAATTGGCTACTAGATAATATTTGATTGTTCTGTTCATTATCCTTAGTCATGTCAACTTTAGCACGAATAAACTGATACGTGCTCACCAAAATAGCACTCGTAATGAGACAATCCTGGTACGTATCTTGACTTCTAACCTTCGTAAGTAACTATGCTGCACCCAGATGCACAATCTTTGACCAGATCAATCAATTAGCCTACTGGAAGTCTGAGGAACCGGACTAAGTGGATAAATCCTGGGAATGGAATAAATTCCGCAAGTCTTCCAAGTCTGCCTATTCTTCAGATGGCAAAACCCTTATTCTATTGATACCAGTACATAGACACCCCTGCTCCTACAATGCAATTTTAATTGCACCTGTTAATTTTGGGTTTGCTCAGCCATCTTAAGTAGATTGACAACTGTAGGATAACTCAGATTCTGTGGTCTCTCTATTTAGAATAGAAAAGAAAAATTAAGATGGCAAGGTTTTTTCAACCTTTTTCAAAAACTACACTAGTTTATTTTGACATAGGTTTGTGACTACAAAATATCAAGTAGCTAGAAAACCAGGATATATTTCAGTGATTCTAACCACTCAAGTGTACTGCTATTCTCCCTTGAGAGAATAAATGTCTGTAGTTTTCGGCTGTTTTTTTTGATCACTTAAAAGATTTAAAATGCTAAGCTTGTTGTAAGTTTTAACCGTAGATTCGTTTTCTACAATGACCTGATAGTAAAGTTTTCAGAGAATAGTGCAATATATCTTTCCTTAAAAAAAAACTTGAAAAACTGCCAAAATTATCGACCGTAATCTTTAAAGATGATTGTTCTGTTCTTAATCAAAGATTTACAGAAACAATACATACAGTCTTATTTTTATGATTAAAATGTTGTTTGTGTCTCAGTATAATCACACAAATAGACACGACTGCGTTAAATTCCGAGAATTCAATATTGGTTTCTCCTCGTGTATTCAGTCCCTTGCAATTATAGGATTTTTGTCAAAACTAATGTGGCTGATAGTCTGTTAAACGCTAAAAATATTGTTCTATGTTGCCATAGAATAACAGCGGTGCATTTTGCAAATTAACTAAAATAAATGTAGGTAGTTTGCACTATTTCTGTAGTTAGGATTAAGTAAAAATCAATAGATAGTTCTATCTGCTACCAACTGATCAGCATGATGACAAATATTCTTACTGTTGTCTTGGCGATTTTTTTATCTTTCCACAAATAATCTTCATGGAAGAATTAAAATCAAAAAATGAAGCGAACAACCCAGGATAGTTGCATTCTTGAGTAGTTTACCATCCCAA
This sequence comes from Symploca sp. SIO3C6, assembly GCA_010692425.1. Classification (GTDB taxonomy): domain Bacteria; phylum Cyanobacteriota; class Cyanobacteriia; order Cyanobacteriales; family Coleofasciculaceae; genus SIO3C6. The sequence continues at coordinate 102,096 of JAAHHJ010000023.1, forward strand.
TTGCATCAATTTCACTTCTTATGGCAGGTGTTTTACCTGTACATAGATACCAGTTTTAATCTTGAGTCACAATTCCAGGTTATTCTACAAATTTTGGAGGCATTTCCTGTGTTAACAAAAACCACGAGAGCTAATTACCTCAAACAATTTGCTTATAGTGACAAAGTTAAGATTCTCAATTTAGCTATAGACAATTTGTCAATGTCAGAGCTTTTGAGAGAGCTAAAAACTGGGGTTGTTTTTACACCCAATGTGGACCATTTGATCAAAATTCAGAAAGACAAAGATTTTTTACAATGTTATGAAATTGCTGACTACAAAGTGTGTGATAGCCAACTAATCCTATTTACTTCTTACTTTCTCGGCTCCAAAATTAAAGAAAGAGTTGCTGGCTCTGATTTATTTCCTGCCTTTTGTCGATATCATAAAAGCAACGAAGAAATTAAAATATTCCTTCTAGGGGCAGCAGAAGGAGTAGCTGCTAGAGCCCAAAGAAACATCAATGCTAAAATTGGCAGAAGGATTGTAGTAGAAGCACACTCTCCATCTTTTGGTTTTGAAAAAAACGAAGAAGAGTGCCTAAGAATCATTGAAAAAGTTAACAATTCCGGAGCTACAGTACTAGCAGTAGGTGTTGGTGCCCCCAAGCAAGAAAAATTTATCCACAAATATAAAGACCAATTCCAAAATATTCAAATCTTTATGGGTATCGGAGCAACCATTGATTTTGAGGCAGGAAAATTCAATAGACCACCAAAATTTATAAGAAATTTAGGAATGGAATGGTTATATAGATTATTGTCCGATCCTAAAAGACTATGGAAAAGGTACTTAATAGAAGACCTTCCTTTCTTTTGGCTGATTTTACAGCAAATGCTCAATAAATATGTTGAGCCCTTCCAAGATATCAAACCGACAAAACTGTCATGAATATTGTGATAACCTCTCTCATCGATTCATTGCTAAACAAAATCTAGCCTAACAAACTCTAATAAAGGTTGACTAATTATGTTCATCGATCAGTCAGTGTTTCCGTTGGTTAATATTGCCCTACTTATAATTGCACTTGGACTGCTTCTTCCCATTGCGGTTCTTTTTATTGAATGTAGTGCCGCATTTTTACCTAATCGCTCTCAAACACTAAATACTGGAATAAGCCGACCAAAAACTGCTGTTTTGATTCCAGCTCATAATGAAGAGGACGTAATTGGTGCAACCCTAAAGACATTACTACCCCAATTAACAGAGCAAGACCAATTGCTAGTTATTGCAGACAATTGCAGTGATAAAACAGCAACAGTTGCTCGAGAATTGGGTGCGATGGTGGTTGAGAGACATAATCTTGAATTCAGGGGCAAAGGGTATGCCTTAGATTATGGTATGGGGTTTATTAAGGCAGATCCACCAGAAGTAGTTGTCTTAGTTGATGCTGACTGTATTGTCCATCCCGGTACAGTTGAGCGGATTACCCGCTTGGCTACTGCTAAACAAAGACCTGTTCAATCAACTTACTTAATGACACAACCAGATAACCCAGCGCTTAAAGACTTGCTTTCTATGCTGGCGGTTAAGTTCAAAAACACTGTTCGTCCTAGTGGACTAAATCGAATGGGATTGCCTTCTTTGCTGACTGGATCAGGTATGGCTTTTCCTTGGTCAGTAATTAGCAAAATTTCTTTAGCTGGCAGCAAAACTACAGATGACATGCAGTTAGCTGTAGACTTATCTATCGCTGGATATCCTCCCATCTATTGCCAGCAAGCGCAAGTAACAGGACGTTTAATGAAAGATAGCTCTGCTACTAGCCAAAGATCACGTTGGGAGCATGGTCACATTGAGATGCTACTAGTTGAATTTCCTAGAACTTTGGCAGCAGCTATTCGTCAAAGAAGTTTTGATTTGTTAGCACTGGCTTTAGAATTGTCTGTGCCACCGCTTTCGTTGTTGGTGATGGCTTGGATTGCTGGCACAGGGGTAGCTCTACTAGCAACTGCCTTGGGAGCAGCATGGGTACCAGCGCTCATCTTACTGGTAGAAGGACTTTTGATGTTAATCTCAATTGTTTTAGGTTGGGTTAAGTTCTGCCGTCACGACTTGCCAGTGCTAACCTTCCTAGCCGTACCTTTTTACCTTTTGTGGAAGATTCCCCTCTACATAGCCTTTTTCGTGCAACCTCAGTACAGATGGCTCCGCACTGAAAGAGATGCAGTTGATGCCCAGTAAGCTAACATCTTTCCTGTACAAGAGAGTATTTGACTACCACTAGTAACTAGCCACAGGCAAAGGCGGAGCAGGTTCAGTGCTGCTCCGCTGCTATTATATTCTGGCTATTAGATAAAAGGCATCCTCAATAGAATTACCACCAAAACATATTTTTCTTTTGCCAACTAATTAAAAATTCTGTAAATCTAAGCTTTAGTGGTCGTCAATGCCTCAGATAATAGGCTAAACTTTTTAGTTGAATCAAACTTAATTTAATTACTCTGCTAGCAACTCTAACAGTTTCCTCTGATATTCTTGGAATTTACACTAATAAAGTGATTGTGTTCTCTAAATACTTAACTTAATAGACATAAATACACCTGTTAGAATTTAGCCCCATTAAACCTTAAAAATGTAACCTCGGCAACAGCAGATGAAAATCACACTAATTATTTCCTATTTTGGCAAATGGCCGATATGGTTTCCCGCCTTTTTACAATCATGTAAATATAATCCTAATGTTGACTGGATTTTATTTACAGATTGCACTATCCCTAAGGTTTCACTCCCTAATGTCAGATTTGTTCCCTTTACCATGGAAAAGTTCAATTTGTTAGCCTCTGAGAAATTAGGCTTCCCAATCGAACTACCACATTTTTACAAACTATGTGATTTTAAACCGACATACGGCGCAATCTTTGAAGATTACATTCAAGATTATGACTTTTGGGGGCACTGTGATCTTGATATAGTCTGGGGTAGTATTCGTAATTTTATCAGTGATGACATTCTTAATAAGTATGAAATTGTATCAGGCGGTAGAGAAATGATATCTGGTCATTTCTGCCTTTATAGAAATAACAGTAAAATTAGTAGAATTTTTACGAAGTTTCCTTATTATCGGGCACAATTAACAAGCCCTAAGCATTGCTGTTTTGATGAATCAGCGATGACAACTACGATTAAACATTTATCAGAAACAGGTGAAGTTTCAGTATATTGGTCAAAGTGGATAGTAAATTATCCTAATCTAGATAACCCAATGCCAGCAGCACGTTTAGGACTACATATTAATCGCTGGTATTGGGAACGTGGAAAGCTATACAACAAAACTGATGAGGTCATGTATATACATTTCATGACTTGGAAAAAGAGCTTAACAGCTTGTTATTTTGGCTATTTAGATGATCCTGAATCTTTTTATATATCTTATTCACACATCGGCTTAAGTAAATCTGAGCAGCCAGCCTTAGCTTCTAGAGCTGCTTCACTAGGAGCTTTGATTAAGACACTGGTTGATTTTGACTCTAGTGTTTGGTATCGTCGGATAAACTCTTACATAATCAAGAAAGTAATCTTAAATCCCTTTAATAAAATATTAAACTTATTGAAAATTACCTTCAATCCGATTTTCAATCGCCATGCGCCTAACCGCGAATAAATTCCGGAGTAAATTGTGGAAACAACTACCATCATTGAAGTCTTGAATTGGTAGCATCTGCGGACAAATCTTTTTTCATGACTGGTATTAAAGACGCGGGGACAAATTGGATGTGAATTTGACCCCATACAATTTTATGCACTGTATAGAAAATGGGGTATTTGATCCATATTAATTTCGATAACGTTAGATTGCTACTACAGGAATAAATATACTAGCATTAGCCTTGAAGAAGTCTAATTTTATAGCAATCACAAAGTAATTTACAATCTCTGTGACCAAATAATAAAAGGAGAGTGATTGATGCAACCTTTATTACAAGAAGTTGAGAGAAAAATAGGGCGTCTGAAGAAGCGTATGGGAATAATCCAACGTTCCCCCTACGAAAACATCTACTATTGCTGCACTCAAAAAACAGCTAGTCAGTGGTTTGCAGCTGTATTTGAAGACTACTCCTGTTATCAATATATGGGACTTGATGTATATCGTTACGCTAAGCTGGGACTAAAGGAGGCTTGTCTTAATGAAGCTATCCCCAAACGGACAATTGGCACTCACTTATACATCAGCTATCCTACCTATTTAAATATTCCCAAACCAGCCAATTACAAGACTTTCTTTATCTTGAGAGACCCTCGGGATGTTGTAGTTTCCTTTTACTTCTCTGCCAAGTATTCCCATGGACTAGTAGAACCAATTACCACCTGGCGACCCCATTTACAAAAACTAGACTTCCACGAAGGTCTGAAGTTCATGATTGATGCAATGAAAGATGTAGGATACTTTGAAGTCCAGAGGTCTTGGACTGCTGCTGATGTGGACAAAAAAAACGTAAAAATCTTTCGCTATGAGGATTTAGCTAACGACAATCAGTTATTCTTAAAAAATCTTTTTGATTATCTGAATATTAAAATTCCTGAAGATGTATTTATTGCTCTGTGCGACAGACATAAATTTGAGAACAAATCAGGTGGACGAAACTTAGGTGAGGAAAACCTCAATCATCATTACCGAAAAGGAGCATCAGGAGATTGGATAAATCATTTTGATAGTTCGCTCCAGACTTACTTCAAGGAAGTCACAAAAGACCTGGTAGAAATTTTGGGGTATTCAGAGTAGTCTTATAATTACGGTAGTCTTATAAGCTAATAGACATCTGAATTTTTAGACTTTAGACTATCCATGAGCGGATACCTGGAAGCATCTACTCCCGAACCTAATGGTGCCAAATCAACTCGCATTACTGAAGCAGCTAAACGTGTGGCTGTGGAAAATGCTGATCATCGGACAGTTGATCGTCAGAAACTGACACCGATGATGCAGCACTTTGCCCAACTCAAGGACAAATATCCCCATGCGATGTTGCTTTATCGAGTCGGGGATTTTTTTGAAACTTTTTTTCAGGATGCCCGCAAGTTATCTGAAGAATTGGAATTAGTCTTAACTAGCAAAGAGGCAGGTAAAGGTGTAGGACGAGTACCGATGACAGGAGTTCCTCACCACGCCTTAGAGCGCTACTGTGCAATGTTAGTAGAAAAAGGCTATGCGATTGTAATTTGTGATCAAGTAGAAGATGCTTCAGTTGCTGCGAAAGAAGGGCGTCAGGTGCGCCGTGAGGTAACGCGAATTCTCACTCCCGGTACCTTGCTAGAAGAAGGGATGCTAAATGCTCGTCGCAATAACTTTCTAGCAGCGGTAGTAATTGCTGGTAATCATTGGGGCTTAGCCTATTCAGATATTTCCACTGGCGAATTTCTCACCACTCAAGGGACTGACTTAGAACTACTGGCACAGGAATTAATGCGCTTGCAACCTTCGGAAGTATTGCTCCCTACCAATGCCCCTGACTTGGGCAGCATGCTACGCCCTGGTGAGAGTTCAGAACATTTGCCTGATTGTTTGCCTAGCTCGTTTTGTTATGCCTTGCGCCCCCAAAAACCCTTTACCCAGCCAGAAGCTAGGCAGCGACTCTTGGAAACATTTAGAGTGCGCTCCCTAGAAGGGATGGGTTGCCAACATCTCCCCTTGGGTGTCCGTGCTGCTGGCGGTTTATTGGAATATATAGAAGATACCCAAAAAGAAAATAGCGTTCCGCTTCAGAGTTTACGCACTTACAATCTTGCTGACTATCTAATTCTCGATCACCAAAGCCGCCGTAATCTGGAAATTACTCAAACTGTTCGAGATGGAACCTTTTACGGCTCTCTGCTGTGGGCTCTTGATCGAACCAATACTGCTATGGGCGGTAGGGCGCTGCGTCGTTGGCTGCTGCAACCGCTTCTGGATCTTAAAGGAATTCGGGCGCGGCACGACACAATCGGGGAATTGCTGGAAAATAGCTCACTGCGCCAAGACTTGCGACAGTTGCTGCGCAGCATCTATGATTTAGACCGATTGACTGGGCGTGCTGGCTCTGGTACTGCTAATGCACGAGACTTGGTGGCACTGGCAGATTCTTTATCTAAATTACCAGAATTGGCTGAACTGGCTGCTTATGGTTCTTCTCCCTATCTGAAGGCTTTGCAGAATGTACCCCAAGGACTTGAACAGCTAGGACAAAAACTATCTAATCATTTGGTAGAGTCTCCTCCCCTACATCTGAGTGAGGGTAACTTAATTAAGCCTCAAATCAATCCTCAACTCGATCAAATGCGTCAAACTGCTGAGGAGGATCAGCAGTGGATTGCCAATTTAGAAGTAACAGAAAGAGAGCGCCTCGGTATTTCCACACTCAAGGTTGGTTATAACAAAACCTTTGGTTACTATATCAGTATTCCCCGGAGTAAAGCAAACCAAGTTCCCGATAACTACATCCGTAAGCAAACCTTAACTAATGAAGAGCGCTACATTACCCCAGAGTTAAAGGAGAGGGAAACGCGAATTCTCACGGCACGGGAAGACTTGAACCGTTTAGAATATGAAATTTTTGCTGATTTGCGAGCTGAGGTTGGGGAACATGCCCAATTAATTCGTAATCTGTCTCGTGCCGTGGCAGCGATTGATGTGCTTTGTGGTTTGGCTGAGGTGGCAGTTTACCAAGGTTACTACCGCCCTCAAATGATTGAAGGGCGCAAAATTACGATTATTGATGGACGTCATCCAGTGGTGGAGCAGTCTTTACCTGCTGGATTATTTGTACCCAATTCGGCTTATTTGGGGAGTAGGGAATCGGTAGTTGAAAGTGGTGAACAAGAAGTTACCCTATTTTCTACTACTCAACCTCCTACTCAACCTCCACGCCCAGATTTAATTATCCTCACTGGACCAAACGCCAGCGGCAAAAGTTGTTATTTGCGACAGGTGGGGTTAATTCAATTGATGGCGCAAACGGGGAGTTTTGTACCAGCATCTGAGGCATGTTTAGGCATATGCGATCGCATTTTTACTCGCGTTGGCGCTGTGGATGACCTGGCAACTGGTCAATCTACTTTTATGGTAGAAATGAATGAAACAGCTAATATTCTCAACCATGCGACTGCTAAATCTCTGGTGCTTCTGGATGAAATTGGCAGAGGGACAGCCACTTTTGATGGTTTGTCGATCGCTTGGGCAGTGGCAGAGTATCTAGCAACAGAAATTGGGGCGCGGACGATTTTTGCTACCCACTACCACGAACTCAATGAACTAGCTTCTATCTTACCGAACGTTGCCAATTACCAAGTAACAGTCAAGGAACTGCCAGAACAAATAATCTTTTTACACCAAGTCCAGCCTGGAGGTGCGGATCGTTCTTATGGTATTGAGGCAGGGCGTTTGGCTGGCTTGCCAAAAGTGGTGATTGAGCGGGCTAAGCAGGTGATGGGACAAATTGAGAAGCACAGTAAAATTGCTTTGGGATTGCGTAAAGGTCTTGAGCAAGAATCACAAGTAGCGGCAAAGGTTATAGAGGAGTAAGCAAAGCCTAGCTCACTCTATAGACAGTATCCTACTTCGGGTGAGCGAAATTTTTGGTGGGATTTCTAGCTAAGTATTTAAAAAATCTCTCCACACCTATCAACCATTTTTCGCTCACCCTCCTACTTCCTACCCATACCTCCCATCTCTCTAGTGAAACTTCATTGCCAGAGGCTGTGGCTTCTTGCTTTGGCTTATATGATAATCATTATTGCACAAAGCTTTTTACAATAATGATTATTGTTGTTGAGTAAAATGGAGGTGTAACAACCAACAAAGTTAGAAGAAAGCCATTTTTCCTAATCTTAGAAGTCCCTTGTAAATCCAAGAGGTTAAGATGGGAGTGTGTCACTCTAATTGTAAAAAGACTGACCAAAATAGCTAGCATCGTCCTGTAACATAGTGTTTCTCTTGCTTGATGAGGTAAATTTTTGGGCTTGAGGTAACTCTTAACAGATAAGAAGATGAAGTGTATCTCACGCTAGCAAGAGAATTGCTATAACTACAATCACCTATAGACTTTCATTTTGAATAAAATTGATAATTGATAAAGATTATCGCTCACAGCTACAATTGATCAAGAAGACCAATAACTATAACTATCCTTAGTCAATTTACTTAATGCTGGAAGTCCACAACTTGGCAGTAAGCTATCGAAATACTTGGGCAATCAGCGATATTACCTTTTCCCTGAAACCAGGACAATCAGTTGCTCTACTTGGACCTAATGGCGCTGGCAAAAGCACGATGGTTAAAGCCATGCTAGGATTAATTCCCATTGCCAGTGGTACGGTAAAGTTTTGTTCTGATCCCCTCCTCAAACAATTGCAACGGGTAGCTTATGTACCGCAACGCACGCAGATAGATTGGGATTATCCAATTACTGTGTGGAATGTGGCGATGACAAGTCGCACCAAATACACAGGTTGGTTTAGGCAACCAAGCCGTCAATCCCTAGAGATTGTCAGAGCTGCCCTTGAAAGGGTGGGCATGTTAGAGTATTGCCATTGTCAAATTGGCGAACTTTCTGGTGGACAGCAGCAGAGGGTATTTTTGGCAAGAGCTCTGGCTCAACAAGCAGAGTTATTATTTTTTGATGAGCCATTTGTTGGCGTAGACAAAAAGACGGAAGAGATTATTTTTGAGATTTTTGCTGAACTTAAATTGCACAATAAGACTTTATTAGTAGTCAGCCATGACTTGGGAACGAGTTTAGAAAAATATGACCAACTATTATTACTAAATAAGCAGCTAATTGCAGTTGGTTCTAGAGAACAAGTACTGACAGCTGATAATCTCAACAAGGCTTATGGTCAAGGAATAAAGCTGTTGGTAGCATAAAATGATTTCACTAGTTTATTGTTAATGGTTCATAGTTCATAGTATGGGTAACAAAGATTAACCATAAACTAGGAGTTTTGCTGCCATTAGAGGCAGCAAACGTTTAGTAAATTGCAATCAGGTTATCTGATGTTAGACTGGCTTATTGAACCACTCGGTTTTGAATTTATGCGTAATGCGATCGCTACAGGTGTTTTGCTTGGTATTTTAAGCTCTGTAGTAGGTAGTTATTTAATCGTACAACAAATGGGGATGATTGTCGGTGTAATTTCCCATGCGATTTTGCCTGGACTCTCGATCGCCACTTTTTTAGGTATTAATATTTCCCTAGGAGCTTTTATTGCTGGCGTTCTTGGGGCTTTATTTGTCGCCTTAATTCAAACCCAATCACGAGTTAAAGTAGATGGAGCAATGGCATTAACTTTGACTAGTTTTATGAGTTTAGGAATAATTCTAATTACCGTACTTAAGACTAATCGCTTTGACCTTACTCATATTCTATTTGGTGATATTTTAGGAGTAAAATCAGCTGATTTTTGGCAGACTTTAGTGATTACAGCGGTAATTTTATTACTAACTAAACTGTTTTATAAAGAACTACTATTTTATACCTTTGATCCCCTTGGGGCCCAAGCTGCCGGCTTACCAGTAAAGGCAATGTATTTGAGTTTAATCTGCGCAATTACCCTTACCATCGTTGCCAGTATGCGAACTGTAGGAGTTCTTTTAGTTATTGCTCTACTAGTGGGGCCAGCAATTACTGCTTATCTGTTAGTAAAAGAACTACATCAAATGATGGTATTAGGCTCAGTAATTGGAATAATTTCTAGTGTCAGTGGTATGTATTTGAGTTATTACCTAGATTGGCCATCAGGAGCTGCGATTGTCATGATTATATCTAGTTTCTTTATACTGGCATTCTTATTTAGCCCTAGCCAAGGAATGTTAACAGAACCAGGCATTACTCGTAAGACTGCTAAGATTTTTCAGAAACTAAAACAATTCAAGCCCTAATATAGCCCTTCTCTGTGTGGTGATCTACTTTCGTCATAGGTTTTAGGGAATAGGCAGTAGGGATAATAAAATTGAATGTACCTCATCAATTGGAAAAATGCTATAAATTATATAGCAGTACGTATTAAAGTTAGGGCAAGCTAAATCGCTAAAACTTTGTCAAATTCTGCCTTGGAGCCTTCTGCCCTGGAGCCTTGCGCGTAGCGCTATACTCTCATTTAATCAGGAAGGCTTGCACTTCTAAAATTTACATGCCAAAGTGAGTACAAAAAAACCAGCTTTGCTTGATAGCAAGAGCTGGAAATTTAATTTAGCGCCGATTTTAATAATCTTTAGCTGCCTTCGCGGCTAGCTGTTTGAATGTACAGGATTAATAAAAAAACGCTGGGAACCAGCACAAACAGAATCGTGGCTACAAATCCTAAATCATTAACTTCCATAGACCTTTGCCTCTAAATAGTTTTCAACCCACCTAGACTACCACTAGAGGAGCCCACTAAAGCCGCAAGTTTGCAGAATGAGGGATCGCTAGTAGCACCTATTAGCAAACCAATACCAGAAACTAAAATACACTATTTAATGAGGGTAGTCCATGTCAACTTGCTAGTGCTGTCGTCGTATCTTTATCTTTTCGGACTTGGGGTTTAGTAACCACACTGACTGGTCCATTAACCAGCACTTGACACGCCAATCGATAATTATCAGGCTTCTTCTTGAGTTTTCGCTGCTCTACCTCTGTCTTAGGCGAAAGGTTTTCCATGCCAGCAACAATTTCTACAATGCAGGTGCCGCATTGACCGTAACCTCCACAGTTCATCATTTTACCTCTAAAGGTATAAAGGTCAATGCGGTTTTGCAGAGCCTTCTCTCTTAAATTAGCCCCATCGGCAGCAATTACTTCCTGATCTTCCTTGACAAATTTGATATTAGCCATCAACTTTCCTGACTTTCTCCTTACTCCTATTTTATTAAGGAATATTAAATAATTCTGCAATTTTTGCAGAATTACCACACTCTACTTAAATTTCTTAGATAGCACGGCGATTTAGGGTATATCAGAAAGATTGCTGTCGGGAAGATTACTAATCGCCCTCTGTAGTTGTGCCAGTGAGCGATTGTACTCCACGGTGGCACTGAGTAAATTCGACCTTGCTCGAGTCAGCGCCGTTTGTTGATTAATTACATCTGTCTGGGTTCCCACACCTGCCTGAAATCTTAGCCGTGCTAGCCTTAAGCTCTCTTGGGCTTGCTCGACAGCTACAGTTGTAGTCTCAATATTTTCCTGGTTAGCTTCCAAGCTAAAGTAGGCGTTTTCTACCTGTAGGCGTATTTGATCACGAGTTTGGTCAAAACTGCTTTCAGCTGTAGCAATGTCAACTTCTTCTTGCTTAGCTCTAGCTCTAGCTGCTCCACCATCGAAGAAATTCCACTGCATTGTCGCCTGCAAAGTCACACCATCTCCAAAACCTAAGTCATCATCAAAAACATTAAGAGCGTTATAGGCAGCACTCAAAGTTACTTGCGGTCTAATTGCAGATAGAGCGATACGTCTTTGCTGTTCGTCAATGATGCGCTGAACTAGGGGCTGTTCCAATTCGGCTCGGTTTTTCAAAGCCAGAACAATGCTTTCTTCTAGAGAGATTTTCCATTCCCCTGCTGGTTCAATGGGATCGGCGGCAGTGACTTCCACTTGCTGACCCAGACTCAACAATTCTACAAGTTGGCGTCGGGCAATTTTCTGATTACTAATACTACTAATCAAGCTTTGTTTGTCATCTGCTAACTGCACTTCCTGTTGCAAGACATCGAAGCGTGTTCCTAAACCCGCTTGTTCCAGTAGCTGAGCATCGCGCAAGTTTTGTTCGGATGCCTCTACTGCTGCCTCAAAAATCTCAACCTGGGCATCGGCATTTTGCAAATCGTAGTAAGCATCGGTAACATCAAAGCGTAGTTGCTCAGCAACAGTTTCTACCTGTAGCTGCTGTAAGCGCACCTGTTCTTCCGCTGCCCGAATTTGTGCTGGTCTCAGTCCTCCTGTGTACAAGTTGTAACTTAATTGTAGCGTGGCATTGAATTGAGTTGAGGCGGTATCTTGTTCTGGAAAACCTGCCTCTTCCCTGCCTTCATTAGCGATTTCCTCTGATGCAGAATCTGTATGGGTCAAATCAGTTTGAACAATTGCTGTGGGAAACTCAGCTGCTAATGCTTCTCGCAAAGCAAATTCATTACGCTGTAAAGCAAGTCTTGCTTGTTGTAAAGTTTGATTATTGCGCCGTGCCAGTGCAATTGCTTCGGTCAGCGTAATTGCCTGAATAGTTTTAACTTCGACTTCCTCTTTTTGAGTAGGAAAGAGCAAGGGATTAGGGCTGGGATTAAGGAATTCTAGCGATGATGATTGGCTATCTGAGGCGGGAAATCCGACTTCTGCTGGTGGTGGCTGTGGGCTTTTAGGTTCAGGGGATGGAGTCTCTGGAGGAGTTGGAGCTGGGCTTTCAGGTTGAGGGGATTCGGGTGTAGGAACTGAATCTTGAGTTTCAGATTTAGGGGATGGAGTCTCTGGAGGAGTTGGAGCTGGGCTTTCAGGTTGAGGGGATTCAAGTGTAGGAACTGAATCTGGTCTTTCTGATTCAGACTGACTAACCAACTCCTCCAAATTAACAGATGTAGCAGCATTGCCCGCATTGACAACTGAATGAGTTAGCTTCTCTTCTACTGGCAACCCAATCTTCTGTGGTTGCTTGGAGCTTCTAGCAACCACAGGTATTACTTCTGGTTTACTAATAGCCAGGGTGGGTTGAACTCCAAGTTCAACAGGCTCACTAGTTGAAGGTGAGATTGCAGAAGCTGCCGATACTGGCTTGGAAGTCTTGACGACTACTGAGCTGACATTCTCACTCCCATTAAAGTCACTCTTAGGCTTGGTGAGTAATGGTAAATCTTGTGAGGCACTAGGTTCAATTAAGCTCAAGGCAATCCCTGCCCCCAAGCCTAGGACTACGAAATGACGAGAAGTTGACATAGGTTTTGAAATTGGGTCTCTATTCTCCAATCACGGCCTCTAGTGTGATATCTAGCAACCACTTGCCCAATTATCCCTTGCCAAAGAGTTTGGCTGAAAATATTTGGGGTTGGTCTGAGTTAAGGGAGAGAGCTCAGATTTTTCTGATTGTCTCACAAAGGACTGCCAAGCTTCGGTAGTCCTGAATTAGAGATTCTTTTAATCACCAGGATGGACGTCGGTATAAGTACAAGGCTTGATCTGAAATTCTGTAGTTTTTCTGCACAATCTGGATAATTTCCTAAGTCCTGATCAGCTAGGATTTCATAACCTCTTGGCCTTACCATTAATTATTGACCTGTATTAGATCAATTACTTATATCTATAACGGAGTGATATCCTATCATTTGTAATATAACTGTACTATAAAGTGGGTGCTTAATTTACACCAGTACATACTACTGAACTAGGTAAGAGCATCTGACAGCTAAGTTTCAAAACCCCCTACCTTACCAGGCTCCCTTCATGCATAAATTTGGTGTCCCATTATCTGGCAAGTTTTTAGGTACTCTACTAACTCTCCCTTTCCTTACCAGTGCCTGTGGTGGTGGTGAGCCGCCCCTGGCAGCTGGGACACCTCCAGGAGTGCCAGTAAAGTTGGAGACTGTAGTGCCCAGCACAATTAAGGAAAGTTCTGAATTTGTTGGCTCCTTGGAAGCTAAGCAAAGAGTTGATTTGAGAGCTGAAACAGAGGGACGAATTACTAGAATTTTTGCAAATTCTGGAGACAAGGTTACTGCCGATACTCCAATTATGGAACTGCGTCTTGAGCGCAGCAGAGCACAATTGAACGCAGAAATTGCCAATGTTAATGTGGCGAGAGCAGCACGGGATAATGCTAAAGCTGAACTCAAAGAAGCTAAGGCTGAAAAACTTTCTGCCCAGGCAGAGGTAGAACTTCAAAATGAAGATTTCGAGCGGATATCAATGCTGGTGTCTCAAGGGGCTCTGCCTGAACAACGCTTAGACCAAGTTAGGCGCGATCGTAACAGGGCAGTTGCTGAGCTAGAGGCATCTCAAGAGCGTATAGAAGCTGACAGAGCTAGTCTTGACGAAGCCAATGCCACACTAGTACAAGCTCAGGCGAATGTAGAAGTTGCCACTGAAGATTTACAAGATAACAAAATCGTCGCTCCCATTGCTGGTATAGTCGGGGATATCGAATTAAAGGTAGGGGACTATGTTGATATCGGCGATACTATAACTACAATTACTCAGAACCAATCCTTAGATTTACGACTCTCTATTCCCCTTGAGAAAGCAGAACAATTGCGAGTTGGGCTTCCTGTAGAGCTAGTCAGTTACCAAAAAGACGAAGTCATAGTGACTGGCGGCATTAGCTTTATTTCACCCCAAGTAGATCAGCAAGTACAAGGTATTCTAATTAAGGCTAGCTTTCCTAATCCAGGTGGTAAGCTGCGAGATGAGCAGTTGGTGAGGGCAAGAGTAATTTGGGAGGAGCGTCCCGGAGTTTTAATCCCCACTGCGGCTATATCTCGTCTTGGTGGACAGAATTTTGTTTATGTAGCTGCTACACCAGAAGCATCTGAACAAGAACAATCACAGGCAGGAGAAGCTCAACAAATAGCTCAGCAAAAACCAGTTAAGTTAGGAGCAATCCAGGGCAATAAATACCAAGTACTTGAAGGAGTAGAACCGGGAGAAAAAATTGTTGTTTCCGGAATTCTTAATCTTTCTGATGGCACTCCCATCCTTTCTGAATCTTCAAGCTCATCACCTGTTCGTTAGCTTTATATAGAGGGGGAGATGGGGAGACGCTCCAGATGGGGAGATGGGGAGAGATAAAGCAAGTTTTTTTAAACTGGATAAAGTCTAGAATAAAGTCTAATTGTTAGATGCCTAAAGGCTTATTAGTTGGCAGTGGCAGTTAATCATTAAAGTGAAGATAGGGGAAGTGAAGATAAGGGTTTTAATGTGAATTTTTATCTAGGTGAGGAGGTAGAAAAAAAGACCATAATCGTTATTTTTTCAATATCCAAAACACGCCAGAGCCTGAGTTATTAATTACTCAGATAACTGATAACTCATTGAAGACTCGCTGTTGATGCCTGCATAGTACTAGCGCTTGTGTGCAGCTTATGTTTGTTGACTTTTTCATTAAAAGACCTGTTTTTACTACGGTCTGCTCCTTGATTATCCTGCTGGTGGGGGCAATTTGCATTCCTACCCTAGCCATTGCTCAATACCCGGATATCAGCCCTAAGCAAGTAAGCGTGAGTGCTAACTACAACGGTGCTGATGCCGAAACTGTAGAAAAAGAGGTAACAACCCTCTTAGAACGTGAAATTAACGGTGTCGAAGGCATGAGGTACATGACTTCGACTAGCAGTAATGATGGCAACAGCACAATTACTGTTACCTTTGATTCGGCACGGGATCAAGATATTGCCGCTGTCGATGTCCAAAATCGAGTCTCCCTTGCTGAGCCCAGACTGCCAGAAACTGTCAGGCAAATCGGGGTTAACATCAGCAAGGAGTCTAGCAGTATTCTCCTCGGTTTCGGTCTCTACACAGAAAATGGTGAGTACAATAACGTTTTCCTCAGCAACTACGCTGACCTTTACATCGTAGATGCCCTCAAACGAGTTAATGGTGTTGGCAATGTTAGAATTTTTGGTGAACGTACCTACGCAATGCGCCTGTGGCTAGACCCTAATCGGCTTGCTAGCCGCAGCCTTACTGCTGAGGATGTAGTCGATGCTCTGCGGGAACAGAATCTCCAAGTTGGTGTGGGACGCATTGGTCAACCCCCAACCCTAGATGATCAACAATATCAAATTGATCTACGTGCGGCTTCTAAGCTCACAACTGTCTCAGAATTTGAGGAAGTAGTTATTGCCACAGGTAATGATGGCAGTTTAGTCAAACTCAAAGATATAGGACGAGCAGAATTAGGAGCAGAAAATTACGGCACCTTCCTGCGATTTCGGGCAAATGAGGCTGTGGGCTTGGGGATTTATCAAATTCCTGGCAGCAACGCTTTAGAGGTGGCAAAGGGAGTCAAATCTGAAATGGCGCGACTGTCTGAGGACTTTCCGCCGGGCATGAAGTACGATATCGGCTTTGACACTACTGATTTTGTGGAGCAGTCTCTCTCAGAAGTAATCTGGACCTTGATGCAAGCAGTTATGCTAGTGGTCTTGGTGATTTTTATCTTCTTGCAGGACTGGCGCACTACTTTAATTCCTGCCATTACTATTCCCGTTGCCCTAATTGGTACCTTTGCTTTTGTCAAGGTTTTCAATTTCTCCATCAACTCTCTGACCCTATTTGGTCTAACTTTAGCTACGGGAATGGTAGTCGATGACGCCATTGTCGTAGTTGAAGATATTAGTAGTAAGATCCAAAATACTGGCATGAGACCTCGTCGGGCTGCCATCGAGTCGATGCGGGAACTACTGGGGGCAGTAATTGCCACTTCGCTGGTATTGATGGCTGTATTTATCCCAGTTGCCTTTTTCCCAGGAACTACTGGCGCACTCTACAGGCAATTTGCCCTGACTATTGCTTTTGCCATTGCCCTTTCTACCTTTAATGCAGTTACCCTTACTCCTACCCTTTCTGCCTTATTATTGCGTCAGAAACCGGAAACCGGCGGCTGGCTGGGTAGGATTTTTGGTGCGTTTAATTGGTTTCTGCAACAGACGCAAAATCTCTACAAGCAAGCAACTAACATCCTGGCGCGCTTTAAAGCCCTAGTTATCTGCATTTTTACGGCTCTGTTGGTACTTACTGTCTGGTTTTACCAAAGCGTACCTTCAGCATTTCTCCCTGATGAAGACCAAGGCTATTTCATTACCATTGTGCAGGGTCCAGAAGGTTCTTCCCTCAATTACACCAGCCAGGTGATGAGTCAGATTGAAGATATTCTGCTGGACATACCGGAAGTGCGGGCAACTTTTGCCGTTGGTGGCTTTGGTTTTAGTGGTAATACCGCCAACAGCGCGGTCATATTTACCACCTTAATACCTTGGTCAGAGCGTAAAGACCCTTCTGAATCGGCATTGGCAATTATTAACAGAGTACGCGGTTCCCTAATGTCGATTCCAGAGGCGAGAATATTACCAGTTAATCCGCCTCCAATTCAAGGTTTAGGTAGTTTTGGTGGCTTTCAATATCAGCTGCAAGACAAAAGAGGTAATTTTGCCTTGAGTACTTTGGTGGAGAACATGGGTAAGATGCTAGGTGCTGCTAACCAGCACCCAGACTTACAAGCTGTATTTAGCACTTATACTGCAAATACACCTCAGATGTTCATTGAAGTTGACCGCAACCGTGCTAAAGCACTGCAAGTGGATATTGATGAGATTTTCAGCACCTTGCAGACTTACCTTGGTTCACAATATGTCAATGACTTTACTCTTGAGCAGCGGACTTATCGGGTTTACGTTCAGGCAGATAAACAATTTCGCTCTAACCCCAGCGACATTAATCAGTTGTATGTTCGTTCAGAACTTGATGAAATGATCCCTTTGAGTAATCTAGTCAAGATTACTCCGATCACTGGAGCGCAAACCATTAATCATTACAATCTTTTCCGGTCAATTGAAATTAATGGGGGAGCTACCCCAGGAGCTAGTTCTGGAGATGCGATCGCAGCGATGGAAGAATTATCAGCTCAGTTACTACCACCGGGTTTGGGTTATGAATGGTCTGGTACTTCCCTAGAAGAAATTGAGTCTGGTGGTCAAGCACCGATAATTTTTGGTTTTGGACTAGTTTTAGTCTTCCTAGTGTTAGCAGCCCAGTACGAAAGTTATGTTGACCCAATTATTATTCTGATCTCAGTTCCTCTGGCAGTTTTAGGAGCTTTGTTAGCTCAGTCGCTACGGGGTTTGCCTAATGATGTCTACTGTCAGATTGGTTTGGTGATGCTAATTGGTTTGGCAAGTAAGAATTCCATTCTGATTGTTGAATTTGCCAATCAACTTCGAGAGCAAGGTATGGCGATTACTAAAGCTGCAACCGAGGCAGCACAACAGCGCTTGCGACCAATTTTGATGACGGCAATTTCTACTTTGAGTAGTATTTTTCCGCTCACAATTGCCACTGGTGCTGGGGCAGGTAGTCGGCAATCTTTGGGTACAGCAGTCTTTGGCGGCATGTTCGTGGCGACTTTCTTGAGTTTATTTGTGGTTCCGGTGGTTTATATAGTGATTAAAACTATTAGCGATCGCTTGTTTAGTAGTACTCCTAAAAAGAAGTCTACTGATACTAAGAAGCTTGAGGAGCAACTCAAGGTAACAAATCTTTCTGGCAAGAGTTGAACTCTTGGCGGTGTCCCTACCCTGACTCGGGACAGGGTGGGGTAACTGTTGCGATTAAAAATTACCAAATCCAGGGAATTAAACAAGTCATGGTTGGTGGATAAGCTGCAAAGTCAGGATATGTTGATAGCCTAGTCGCATTACAATAAACTTGAAGATATACTTACAGCAATAAGTCAATATAGCGCTACGCGCAAGGCTCCAGGGCAGAAGGCTCCAAGGCAGAAGGCAGAATTTGACAAAGTTTTAGCGATTTAGCTTGTCCTAACCTTAATACGTACTGCTATATAATCTTGAAGGAACTGGAGGATTAGAAAGAACGACTAATTCACTGGTAGGCAATTTGGTCTTAACAGAACCTAGTCTCAAAGATGAAGATAAGGAAAATCCTATATACAAAAAACTCAAAACATTTATATTTAGTTTAGGGCTATTTTTAAGTCCTAATATTTAGGATATTATTGGAACAGCTCCTGCTATAGAGCAGTTTTGGCTACCCAATATCGAAAGCATTGCTGAGAAAATAAATAGTCAAGAGAAATTAAATATTCAAGAATTTTATGAACAATTTGAGGAAGAAGTTAAGAGCATATCTAATAAGGAGAAAACAAAACAGATTTCAGGAAAAGAAGAGTTAAAAGCTCTCCCAGCTGCTAAAGAAAATACAGAAATTACTACGGATAACAAAAATTAGACTTAGAGGACTGGTTTTTTAGCTCCAGACTTTACTCAAATCCAAGATGAAACCAGGTAAAATTTTACCTCCTGACAACTCAGTAAGATTGTTGAGTATTTTTACTTCCTCACCTGGTTGATAAATTTCAACTTTTCGATTTTGTTTGTCAATTAGCCAACCTAAACGCAGCCCATTTTCTAAATATTCGTGCATTTTTCTTTGCACAGATACTAAAGAGTCCGATTGAGAGCGCAATTCAACTACAAAGTCAGGACATATGGAGGCGAATTTTTGACGTTGCTGTGGAATTAGTGAATTCCATTGTTCTAAAGAAATCCAACTAGCATCAGGGGAGCGAGTAGCACCGTTTGGTAAATGAAATCCAGTGGAGGAGTCAAAAACTATTCCTAATTTAGTTTTGTTGTTCCAAGACCAGAGTTGTCCTCCAATTTCGGCATTGCTAGCACCTGTATCACTATAGGTGGGAGACATGATAATTAGTTCCCCTTGTGCTGTTCTCTCTAGTCGGATATCACGATTAGCGCCAGCCAATTCGATAAACTGTTCATGACTGATTCTAAAGTTGGGAGGGACTTGAATCATAGGAAGTGAATAAGGAGTATTTACTTGATTCACTTCTTGTGAAAACTGAATAGATTGATTCGACATACTGTTACTGTTTAATTTTCTATTGGTTGCTTAATTTAATCGTATCTTTAGAAAATTTTTCCTCTCAATACTGCCAGACTCAAGTTTGACGTACTAATTTTGTACTCTCAAATAAAGTACGAAAAGTAGATTTTAATTGATAACTATGATAAGTAAAAACAATCATTACCTATCATCAGTTTTGAAGTGGTAATCAATCATTTGTATCTTAACTTCACATTGGGGCGATTATTGAGAATATTCTCATTTACTGTGAGAATTGACTTATCTTGTTGACAATGAGAAAATAGCTATAGGTATAGGATGTGTGTTTTGTTTGTCAAAAAACACCACTCTCGTCTCAAACCCTTGATTTCCCATGTAATTTGAGCCAACTATACAGAGCAGTAAGTGAATTTTCACTACCTTCGAGGAACGAGTTTTTTGTTAAGTAGTGTAAAGGACAAAATTGTTCTCTTGACAAAGGCAGTATTTAATCTTAAAGAAGACTTAATTCTATCAAAATAATGCGGGAGCGTTTCATCCCCCCCGCTGAAAGCAGGGGGGATGAAACGCGACCCGTAAAGATTTATCTCGTCGTTTCCCATATTATGTAGCAAATCTTGTCAGTTTTGAGATAAAATATATCGCATGCATTTCCAAAGAGGTTAATTAATAATTGTACCGAACAGTAACAATTAGAGCTAGATTTGACCACGAAGAGAAACTGTTTTGGCTTGACCAGTGTCACCATGCAAACAGTCTAATAAACTGTGCTGTTTATCACACTAAACAATCTCATTTTAGTTGGCTAACTGAGAAAGGTGACGCCTTTACGATTTACTGGAAAGAGGATGAATTACGCCATGGGTGGAAGGCTTACGGCTGCTTAACGACTTACCCAAAGCTAGATCAAGCTCTTAAGCAGTCTGAACACTACAAAGCGATGGCAGCTCAATCGGCTCAACAAACCCTTAAAACAGTAGGCGAATCAATTGATAGTTATAACGCTCTAGTCAAAGCTTATTATCGGGGTGAAGTAGACAAGCCGAAGCTGCCCAGATATCGTACCAAAGGTGGATTAGCAGCAGTAACATTTCCGAAACAGGCTTTAAGTTACAAAGATGGCTATTTTAAACCGTCAATTAGTAGAGAAACTAAGCCAGAACTAATTACCGATATCAAGTGAGAACTGCCAGAGTTTATTGATTCCGACTGGGTAAAAGAGGTCACAGTTAGACCATGTTTGGGGGAGTTCTGGATAAATTGGGTAATTGATGATGGTAAGCAACCTGTTGAGGTAAACCCTAACTTAAATTACACTCAAGCCTGGGGATTTGACCACGGTGGCGCTAATTGGCTAACAGGAGTGTCGACAAAGGGGCAGAGTCTCATAATTAATGGGAAACTCTTGAGGTCAATGAATCAGGGGTACTCCCGCCTGGTGGCAAAATACAAGCACGGGCGGCAGAACTATTGGGATTCTAACTTAGACAGAATCCAGCGTAAGCGCAATAATCAAATGCGGGATGCCGTTAACAAGGCTGCCCGGTTCATTGTTAACAGATGCTTGAGTGATGGCATTGGCAATCTGGTAATTGGTTGGAATGAGGGGATGAAAAATGGTTCTTCCATGAGCAAGAGGAACAACCAGAACTTCGCTCCCATTCCCACTGGCAGATTGATAACTAGACTCAAACAATTATGCCCTGAGTATGGAATAGTTCTAAGTGTTACTGAAGAAGCCAACACCTCAGCAGCTTCATTCTTAGATGGTGACTCTCTACCGAAGCACGGTGAAAAACCCGTAAGGTGGTCTTCATCAGGCAAAAGAGTGCAGCGTGGTCTTTACCGTAGTGCAAAAGGCTTCTTAATTAATGCTGATTGTAATGGTGCAGCAAACATCATTCGTAAAGTAGCGACACAGCTAAATATCAATTTAGTCGAGGTCGGTAGCGGGAGCTTGGCACTCCCACAACGGTATGAGGTAATTACTGGTTTAAGTAAATCATATCGTCAGCAAGCGTTGCCTCCGACGGCTTTAGCCTCCGTAGCAACAACTGCTTAGAATCCCCGTTTTTCAAAGCGGGGAGATGTCAAGGCTTCAAGTAAACATCGCAGCAATGGGTTCAGATACGGATGCGATTAGTGCCATTGGCAGATTTCCACAGTGGAATGTAGTGCCACACTCACCTCCCCAGCAAAAATCAAAAGCTAAGGAATCAGGGGATAGAGCAATGTCTTTTCCCTCTGAGAAACAGCCTGCGACTTCATCGAGAGGAGAAGTTGAAAAAGTTGATGAGGTTACTATTCAAAGGGAACAACAACAGCAGCAGAATTTAGTAAAGCCTCGAGAGGGTTTCTCTAATACAGTTGAGCAAAAATTTCCTCTCAGTACCACCAGTGGAGAAGTAAAAGCATTAGGATTGCCTCTATCAACGGTTGAGTTTGAAACGGTAAAGGTGAATGCAAAAGGGGAGGTAGTTAAAGGCAATTCTAACCAACAAGCCAAGATTTTTAAGGAGGACTTGGGTAATGGCATCAGCCTGGAAATGGTGGAAATACCTGGTGGTTCTTTTAACATGGGTTCCCCAGTAGGAGAGAAAGGTCGATATGAAAGAGAAAGTCCGCAGCATTATGTAAAGGTACCAACTTTTTTTATGGGCATGTTTGAAGTCACCCAGCAACAGTATCAACAAGTAATGGGTAAAAATCCATCTGAGTTTAAGCCCACATTCCGCACCCTCAACTGTCACATGGACTGAGGGTGCTCAAAGCGAGTGCTAAATCGAGGCAGTTGTTAAGTAAAAATACTTAGTCCACCTTCAGCTCCTCAACTATCACTGGGAAAATTTT
>JAAHHJ010000230.1 GCA_010692425.1 Symploca sp. SIO3C6
CCCTTTTCTTCTTTCTTAAGTCAGTGACATTGACCTTTTACTTGGCTAATCGGTCTGAAATTGATACTTACCTAATCTCAGAAGAGCAGGCATTTGATGCCATGTCACAGCCCTTACAGATAGATGCTCCTGCTCTACATCAAAAGTTAATCGCCGCCAAGGAATCAGCACAGCAAGCATAATGCAAATGTTCAATTTCAGGCTGATGCTGATTTAAATCAAGCGATTGTGACAGGGGTTATCCGCCGACAGCCTAACATCAACTTTCAAACCGCTACTGAAGCAGATTTAGAGGGATTACAAGATTCAGAAGTATTGGCGCTATCAGCCAAGCAGCAGCGTTTTTTAGTGACTCATGATCGCAGAACGATGCCGACTGAGTTTGCAGAATTCATAGTCGATAACAAAAGTTCAGGTGTGCTAATTATTTCGAGAAAGATAGCTTTAGAAACTGTTATCGAGGAACTGACTTTAATTTGGTCAGTGAGCACAGCAGAAGAATGGATTGACCGAATTGCCAAAGTTCCTCTGTAGAGCCAGCTAACACTGCGTTGCAACGGCGGAGCATAAGCAGTCAATCAGAACGAAAATTGCTGCCGCAGTTGAACTCCATCGTTATGCTGCTTAAGTTTCTCGTAAGGGCGGTACTTTAAGATCCTGGTGAGATAACTAATGTTAGGCTGAGAAGATAGAACAAGATATGTAGATAAAAATTATGAAGCCAGAATTGTTGATAGCTATCGTATCTGGACTAATTACATTATTGGCTTCTTCTTTTGTAGCTGTATATCAAGCGCGCACTGAATTCCGAAAACTAGCTAGACAGTTAGAGCAGAAATATACAACATCGTTATTTGACAGACGACTTGAAGCCTATCCAGTTCTCTTTAAAGCACTTAATGATTTCAATAATGTGATTGAGTACGGCTCTCCGAGCAAGCAACAACTTGTTGAGTTTCAGAAACAGTACGATACTTGGATTTCTTCTCACGCTATTCTTCTCACTCCAACAACAGCTAAAGTGGTGTGGGGCTATCATAACTACTTAATCGACTTGCTAGAGCAACATCATGATACTCCTTTACCTCAAGAGTACTGGATC
>JAAHHJ010000231.1 GCA_010692425.1 Symploca sp. SIO3C6
TCGCCAGAGGACTACAATTTGGCGGTTGAAAAATATAAAAGTGCCCGTCAAGTCTATAATCAACTATCCAATTTTTATCAAGACCTTGCAGCGAGCTTCTCTGGGGTCGATACCCTCATTTCCACAAGCCACCGCGATCGCGCCCTTGCAACAGCCCAACAACGCGATTTAGCGACCTATCGCCTAGCGTTGGTCCACCGTGCCCAAAATACTCCTGACCTCGCCGTACCGTTGTTGATTCAAATCATCCGTAGTCAACAACCGACCCGCGATCTGGGCGAAGATGCGTACCGCCAACTCTATGAATTGGGGTTTGTCGATTCACCTTACCCGGATAGTGCTGACAGTGAACCCGTCAGCAGCAACTAACGGCTCTTCGGGAGTTCTTACGTTGCCATCTTATTAATTTACTGGAAAGGGTGGGCAATGCACACTCTAAAAGAATGGAGTAACTGTGGATCATTATTTTGACGTAGAGGAGCACTCGTATGATTAGTCCCGAGCAGGTTGAAGCATTGATTAAAGCAGGGATTCCCGATGCCAAAATTCAGGTCCAGGATTTGACCGGAGTGAATGATCACTACCAAGCTGTGGTGGTGTCCTCTGTGTTTGAAGGGAAGAGTTTGGTGCAACAACACCAGTTGGTTTATCGCTCTGTCCAATCAGCCATGGCATCAGAAGCCATTCATGCCCTTTCTCTCAAAACCTATACTCCAGAAACCTGGGCCGCAGAATCGACTTCAGCGTAGGCTCAAACCCTGCATCAATGGCTGTCTCTCCAAATGTTTCTCCTGAAATCTGAACCAGAGTTGGAGGATTGATGCAACCTAACAGTCACTTATGCTAGAGTGCATCTTTAGATAATGACATGTGAATATTGTTGACGAACTGCTATTTCAGGACAGACCATGACTCCAGAATTGCAACAGCGAATTGAATCCACCATTAAGAGTAATAAGATTGTCGTCTTTATGAAGGGCAGTAAGCTCATGCCCCAATGTGGGTTTTCTAACAACGTGGTTCAAATCTTGAATCAACTGAGTGTTCCCTATGAGACGGTTGATGTCCTTGCTGACTACGATATCCGCCAAGGAATCAAAG
>JAAHHJ010000232.1 GCA_010692425.1 Symploca sp. SIO3C6
CTTCGACGCAGATGGAGAACCCCTAGACGATGTTGTCGTTGCCCCAGATTGGGTAATTGAAATCCTTTCGCCCGATCAGAGTGCGAATCGAGTAACGGGCAATAGTTTACATTGTCTCAACCATGGATGTCAGATGGGCTGGCTCCCCGACCCAGATGACCGATCGGTGATGATTTTACAGCCTCAACAGCCACCGGAGCTATTGAGTGGTGATGATCAGCTACCAGTGTTAGCAGAATTGCCTATTAAACTAACGGCAGCTCAGATATTTGGGTGGCTCAAGATGAAACGGTAAGTTCTTGAAATGTTTTGGCCATCAACTCCAGCCTTGTTTCAAATGAGCCACGGCACTTGTACGTACTGATAACCAGAGTCCCGAACTCTTAAAGAATGCGGGACTCTAATGAACGATAGAGTAGAGCAGAGAATAGGCTATGCGATCGCATCTACCAACACATCTTGCTTCTGGGGTTGAACGACGACCTGAAGATCATCATCAAGGTCCAACACAACGGATTCACCCGGTTGGATATCACCACCTAACACCGCTTCTGCAAGCTGATCTTCCACTAGACGAGCGATCGCCCTTCGGAGAGGTCGTGCGCCGTAGCTGGGATCATAGCCTTGGGTAATTAAGTGCTCCTTAAAGGCGGAAGTGACATTAAAGGTAATTCCGTGTTCCTCCAACATGCGGGAGGTAACCTGGTGGAGCTGAAGATCAGCGATTTGACCGACCTCGCCACGGGTTAACTGACTAAAGACGATTACGTCATCTAATCGATTCAAAAACTCAGGTCGGAAAAACTCCTTGAGTCGATCGGTCACTTGGGATTGAATCCGGCGATATCGGGCTGTTGTGCTATCCACAGTTTCTACTTCAAAGCCGAAGCTGAGTCCACCTTTTTCGATGGATTGCGCGCCCAAGTTAGAGGTCATAATGATCATTGTATTTTTGAAATTGACGGTGCGACCTTGGGCATCCGTCAACTGACCATCATCCAACAATTGCAACATTAAGTTGAAAACATCAGGATGGGCCTTTTCAATTTCATCCATCAAGATCAACGTGTAGGGATTCCGACGCACGGCTTCAG
>JAAHHJ010000233.1 GCA_010692425.1 Symploca sp. SIO3C6
TCTTTTCTGTCGGGGCTGGATTAACATGGCAAGCTTCAGACCGTGTGTCCCTTTATGGGAATGTCAATGTTCCCCTGGGGCCTGGTGGTAATGCCGTTGATCCGAATGATTTTGATATTGGACAACAACTGATTTGGCAGGTCGGAGGACAATACGATGTGTCGCCAAAAGTCGGCCTCGATCTATATGCCACCAACGGATTTGGTGTTACTCCGGCGACAGGTATTCTGGCCTTTGTCCCCGATGGGAGCGATCCACTTTATGGTCTCCGACTTAACTATACTCCCGACTTGGGGCGAGGTTATCGCTCTACCTTTCGAGATAATCCTACCGAACCTCTGACCCATCGCGATCGCCAACTTCTTCTCGATGGGTTTACCCTCTCTACTGCAAACACCATCCAGCCAGGGCGGGTCCGGGTGGATATTGGTGGTGGGACCAATGAGCGATTTAACATTGACTTGGCCTATAGCCCTGATGAGGACTTGCAATTGGAAGCCATCGTGGAAGAATTCAGCTCAGATAATGACGCCATTTCCGATCGGCGTGCAGGAGACAACATCAAGTTTCTCATTGGGGCTCAAGTACGCTTCTTAAACCAACAGCAAGGCGATCCGCTTTCACTTGGGGTCAAAGTTTTAGGCGGACGAGACACCGACAGCAACAATCGCATTGGCACACTCTTTGCTGAAATCCCTATGACCTACCAAGTGGGAGAACACACCGCCGTCTTTCTCAACCCTCGCATTGCCGCGTTTACTAATACAAAACTCATTGGCACCGGAGTGGGTTTGAACCATGAAATTGTAGAGGGTTTGCAACTGATTGGGGAAGTGACTCCAGTGTGGAGCGATAATGAAACGGTCTGGGCAGTTGGTACCCGCTACAATCTTCCTAAACATCCTGTAAGTTTGGACTTGTACGTCAGTAATGCAGCAGGACGGAACGGATTAGGTAATCTAGTCAGTGAAGATAGTACTAATGTGGGGCTGAATATAAATTGGATGATTGGCGATCGATAGTCGTTGATGTTGACTGGGTTGTTTAACTGACATTTTGCACCTTGAGGAAAGAGGGTGGTCCAAATGCA
>JAAHHJ010000234.1 GCA_010692425.1 Symploca sp. SIO3C6
TAGACATCTCCAGAAAGCTAAAAGTGTCTCCCTGACTTACTTTGAACCCTTAAACTAACTTCCACAGATTTAACTTGATTCAATGGCTCCATAAGCATCAGGAGCTTTTGTTGATAGTTCAGCTGCCAAACTATCAAGGTTAATAATCTCATTCATCTTTGAGTATTCAGGAGTTTTTACTGCCGAGAAAACTAACCTTTCAATTCTCAGTCTTACTAAACCACAAACGGTTAGGATAATTGACTCATATTTACTAGCCTCCAGACGAAATCTTTCTTGTGCGATTTTAAAGATTTTGATTAAACGAATTACGTGTTCTACAAAAATGCGGTTAGAAGATAGCTTTTTATTAGCTTCTTTTTGTTGTGACGTTAATTCCCCATGTTTAGGTTTTTTATGAGGAGTCCGAATCTGAGGCTCTCCTAGATAAGCTTTATCGCCACTGAAAAGTTGTTTTTTGTCAAATTCACTCAGACGTTCTCGACATAAGCTGATATCACTTTTTGGTCCTGGTTTTCCTGCTATCACATCGATAATATCCTTGCCTTTAGGCAAGACAATAAACTGATTGTTAAAAGTGTGATTTTTCTTTTTGCCTGAGTAGAATAATTTTTGCTGTTGATAGTCTGAAGGTCTTTCTCTGTCTTGCTCAGCGCTGTCTACTATTAACTCCTGCTCTGCCAACATTTCAATAATTGCTTCCTCCTCTTCTTCGCACTTTTTTGCTTGTTCTAGTAAGCTCGCTGGCAGTGATTCCCGCAACAGAGATTGCCAATAATTAAAAATGTTATTAGCTGTAGATTCACTTACTTGAAATAATAAGCCCAGAATCTGAAAGCTAAGATGATGACGTAAATAGATTAAAGTTAAGATAATTTGTTCTTCTTCTTCCAGTTGAGATTTCTTGCCACCGCCAGCACTAATCAGCCGAGTTTTATTCTTGTCAATTTCTGAGAGTCTTTGTTCGTGTAAAAGTTTAGCTTGTTCAATTAGTTGAATTAGCTGCTCATAGCTAATTCCTACTAAGCGCTTGGCTTGTTTCTGATTACGTTGCAAGTACTCCCAGGTATAACTCACAGTTTCTGCCC
>JAAHHJ010000235.1 GCA_010692425.1 Symploca sp. SIO3C6
GTTTCAGGCAGAAAATTAGTCAAAATTACAAGAGAAAGTGAGCACTCACCTCACCCTATCGATCAAGACAGTTTCCCTCTAAAAGATGCCTTACGTTCACCATTAGTTGTTCACGAACTAAACTCCGAAGAAGAAGAACAAGATTGGATTGCCTCACAGGTAGCAAACGATATTGAGCAAGGCATGAATCCGTTGGATTTGATGATTACTGGGCCAACGGGTCATCGAGAAAGGCAATACTACCAAGGAATGCAGAACTCACTCAATCGATATGGAATAAAAAGCCTTATCGCAGGAGTTGATACAGACCCTGATGTCTTTCAACAAGACGGTTATGTGACTATCTCACCTATTTTCCGAGCTAAGGGAAATGAAGCGTGGAAAGTCTATGCTTGTCGATTCCACTATGCGGATGATCCAGTTTTCCAGCAAGAAGAAGAGCTTCATAAACGGAATCAAGCCTTTGTAGCCCTCACTCGTGCTCGTGTATGGTGTGTAGTTACAGGAGAAAAGTCCCCCATTTTTCAAGAGTTAAGAGCGATTCAACAAGACTACCCAAACCTTGTCTTTCCTGCGTTTAACCGTGCAGCGTTAAGACGCAACAATGATGATGATGAAAACGAAACTCTTAAAGAAAACGTAGCGTAATCATTTTGCATAAATTTCGATCGCGCCCAAACGTCGATTTCGTTGTATTGAGATGAATAAGGACTAATTGATGTTCACGGGCTGGTGTCGGCTCTTGCTGCTCTGGTCGCTGGTGCTAGAGCTGCTAGAACCGGACACCGCAAAGAATGAATGTAGAGAGTGCGTAGGCGATTACTACGCGCCCTAGAAGCGCCTATAAAGGCTCATAGAGAGTAATGGAGTCTTACGGTGCGTTGCTAATGCTAGCCCTGCCAGAAACGAACACTTCAGGAGCAAGGATGGAGAGAACATAGCGATCGCGCCCATCCCTTAAACGCCTTCCCTATTCCCCATTGCGATCGCCCCCGTCGTTTGTAGAATGACGAATGGCTTGTATAGAGATAAGCCAGTAGCCCATAACACTGCTATTGGTCAGTTGCCTAACGCGATCGCCTATTGC
>JAAHHJ010000236.1 GCA_010692425.1 Symploca sp. SIO3C6
AGCCCACAGCCAGGAAGAACTCCTTCATGGTGATGCTGAGTTGATCATTCAAAACAAAGAGGACGGGCACTTAGAAGGTGAGGACAAGCACTTGGAAGACGAGGAGCTATTAGTAGGCCCAGATTTAGTAAGTTCAGAGGAGAT
This sequence comes from Symploca sp. SIO3C6, assembly GCA_010692425.1. GTDB lineage: Bacteria > Cyanobacteriota > Cyanobacteriia > Cyanobacteriales > Coleofasciculaceae > SIO3C6. The sequence continues at coordinate 145 of JAAHHJ010000236.1, forward strand.
TGAGAGCGATAAAGTTGAATGACATATTGGCCATAAACATATTGGCCATAAAAATACGCTAACCTGTTTGCAAGGCTGGAGGTCAAATCATCCATAAACTCCAACTTTCATTCAGAGGGAGTGAGCCTTATGTTTATCTATTACGGGCATTACATTTCATAAAGAATGAAGAAGAATTATCGATGTTGTATTGGCTGTCGTAGAGTTGCACACAGAAGTGAGTTTTGGCGTATTGTTCGGCAATACCCATCCCACACAGTTCAGATCGACCAGGGGATGGGCCGTTCAGCATATATATGCCCATCTGCCCAGTGCATTCAAGCCGCTCAGAAGAAAAACCGATTGGGACGTGTACTTAAAACGTCTATTCCCCCGTCAGTGTATGATGAGCTGGCTAATCGATTAGTATGAATTCTAAGAGCTTTGTATCAAAGTATCCATGTCTAGGTGCAATCGTGCCTTGATGGAAAATTAATATCGATTAGTAGAGAAGTATAGGATAACGGTAAGATAGACTTAGAGATCTCGCTTGACTAAATGTCTTTTTGTCTTAGTGGGATGTCTCTGTTGTCTATAGGGCACTCCATTTAATCGGTAGATGCTATCTTTAGCTGATAGGAAGCCATTTTAGGTGTGATTCCCTGCAGAGCTGAGCAATGCCTAGTGTAAGTGTATATTACACAAGATAGAATTAGATAGCTTACTTTTTGACCGTATAGCGGTCCAACGTAGTTTCGTTAAAAAGCAGGTTATTCAATATGTAGCAACATCATTGGTTCGACGAGGTAACGATTGGATGAATAGCGGCAAGGTTAGGATATACGAGTTGTCAAAGGAATTAAATTTGGAAAATAGGGACATCCTGGCGGTTTGTGAGCAATTGAACATTTCTGTGAAAAGCCATAGTAGTACAATTACTGAGGAAGATGCTGCGA
>JAAHHJ010000237.1 GCA_010692425.1 Symploca sp. SIO3C6
TCCATATATTTCTAGATATTAATATATACAAAATCTATATTCTAATTTTGTGTAATCGAACAGAAAATCGACTAAAGAACTAAAGAAATAAAAAGCTATCAAATCTTGAGTCCTAGATTAGAGTTCTGTTGCTAGTTAGGCTTTAAGGTTATGGTCAACCACCTGCTAAAGCTGCTACTGGATCTAGTTTTGCAGCTCTACGAGCAGGTAATACTCCCGAAATAAGGCCAACCATGAAACACAGCATAAAAGCAAATGCGACTGAATTATAAGATACGACAAATGGTAAATTAAGGGCGATCGCGGCACCAAAAGCGATCTGGATTCCTACAATAATACCAGCAGCACCACCTCCTAATGAAATTAGCATTGCTTCTGTCAGAAATTGGATAAAAATATGAGATTCAGATGCTCCAATTGCCTTCCGGATACCGATTTCATGAGTTCTTTCAACTACAGAGATCAACATAATATTGGCAATCCCTATCCCTCCGACTAATAGAGAAATTGCACTAATGGCTGCAATCATAACTGTAAAAAGAGTAACAACTTTAGATAAAGTATTCAGTAGATCGAGCTGGTTGGCTATCCAAAAATCATCCTCTTGAGGTGGATAGATATTATGGCGCAAACGTAGAAGATTGGTGACTTGAAATTGAGCTGCCTCTAAATCACTCTGACTACGGGCTTGTACCCAAGCTCCACTAATTGAAATTCCAGAAAGGGCATTGTTCCCAATAATACGTGAAGCCATAGTAGATAAGGGGATAAATACTTGTGTATCTACATCTTCAGTTCCAATAGCGCCTTTCGATTCCATCACTCCAATGACTTGAAATCGTTCTCCATCAATTCGCATACTAGCATTCACTGCCATCTCGTTTGGGCCAAAAAGATCGTCACGGACTTTGGAGCCTAAGACCACAACTCTAGCAGCAGTAGCCAACTCATTCTCAGTAAAAAATCTCCCTTCCACTGGATAAAAATTTTTGATTGTAGGGAAATGGGGGTCAGTTCCAATTCCTGTGGCTGCTGTATCTTGATCCTGATAGACAATTTGAACGGCTTGTCGGATAAAT
>JAAHHJ010000238.1 GCA_010692425.1 Symploca sp. SIO3C6
TTATCATAGAACAAATTGACTCTCGTACGATTTTATTAGCTCCGGTTCGGACCACCGTTCGCACCGAAAATATTGAAATTCCCCAAAAACGGATTAATTTCCGCCTTGTTGGTGGAGATATGAAAAAATTTGATGGCCACTGGCAACTCTACGCTGTCACCACTACAGACAACTCCGAGATTGCCCAAACACTTCTAGTGCAGAGTGCAGAAGTCGATGCGGGTTCAGTCTTCTTTGAAACGATTGTTCAGTCTTTAGTGATTGACAGCCTTAAGGCCAATGTCAGCGCCATTCGAGATGAGGCCGAAAAGCGATTCACTCGGCAAGCATGATCTCAGAAAGGTGAGTGATCTAGTCATGCGCTATCCAGGCTGAAAGTTCAGCAATATTAGCGCCCTGAGATAAACTGGCCTCACTGACGATAGGAATTAACTAAGGCACGGTTGGTATGAATATTCCGGTGGTTTTGGCGCTTTTCCGTGCGCTGCCGCCAATGGCGAATGGCTCTGGCCTCTCTGGCCATGGGAGAGAGATACGCCTCTGTTAGACCCTCACTTTCAGCATCCTCCGCATCTTGTTGGAGGGGCTTACTATTCATGCACTCCGCTAAGTCAGATAAGTGCGGTTCCAAGGCTAGTGCCCGTTGCACCTCCTCAACCGTTTGGTAGCGATCGCTAGCGGACATTTTCAACATCTTTGCTAACACCGTGCGAAAATAATGACTGACCGGAGCATCCTCTTGCCATTTAATTTCCCCAGTTTCGACATCATAGTCAAATTCCAATGGGGGTTTTCCAGTCAGAAGATAGAGGCAAGTCACCCCAATAGAGTAAATATCGCTTGAAAAGGTCGGGCGTAAGGCTAGCTGCTCTGGAGGTGCAAATCCAACAGTGCCCACAAATTGGGTTGAAAGGTGTTCAGTACTGGCATCATCCAGTTGGGCTATCTGATCCTTCACAGCCCCGAAATCAATCAGAACCAAACGATTATGATCTTGACATCGAATAATATTAGGGGGTTTAATATCGCGGTGGATGACATTGTGGCGATGAACGTATCCTAAGATAGGTAAAATA
>JAAHHJ010000239.1 GCA_010692425.1 Symploca sp. SIO3C6
CTTACCTCATTCGCCGCCAATGGATTCGTTTAACCCATCAACTGACCATCCATAAAGTTCCCTTGAAACGGGCAAAAGACAGCTTGAACCAGTTTAAGACCTACTTCGATGGTGACACCGTCGCTCATATCCCAGACGATGCATTTGCCATGCTGGTGGGTGTCCTCCCTCAAACGGTGAAAATGGCTCGATCGAAAAAGCCCAAAAGTCTTGGTAAGAAAGGATTATAGGCACTCCTGTAGTTGGGCCAATTGCAGCACGATGTCATCAATAGCTTGTCGGTTCACTCGTCCAGGCTGGGTGGAGTGGTTCAAAATAATGCTAAAGGCCAACGGAGAATAATGGGGTGGATATAAGTATCCCGATAACGATGCAACTCCGGTCAGGCCACCAGATTTGCCATACAGTTTCCCTGCAACAACCGTATCCCGAAATCGGTATGTGAGGGTGCCTGTCGTCGCCGCGATCGCCAACGATTCCCGATAGTCATCTGCCCAAGGATGAACCGCCATTGCTTGCAACACCTCCACAAAGGCCATTGGGGTGACTAAATTTCGCCGCGATAGTCCCGAACCATCGGCCACACGATAACTGTCAGGCGTAATCCCTAAGCGGTCCAGGCTCAGTCCCAGTTGGTGGATAGCAGTGGATAACGTCGATTCTGTGGGGTTCTCTGTCAAGTCTGTGGTGGCTGACGATGCACCCAATTGGCGGAGTAATGATTCCGCCGCCAGATTATGACTATCTTGGTTGGCCCATTGCAACCATTCGGTCATGGATAACGACGGGAGAGTGGCGATCGCCTGTCCTTGTGAACTCTCGGCAAAAAGAACCTCCTCCACCTCATCTAAAGGTCCTGCTAGAAGCACCTCATTGACCGTGATCCCCGCGTGTAACAGTACGTCTTGAAACTGTTGGGCAAAATAAGCTGTGGGATCAGAAATGGCGACAGCGGACACATCTCGACGTGATCCCGCACGCAGTTGACCATCGATGTAGAGAATGGGATCACTGAAATCTCGACCCACCCGAATCCACTCTGTTTCCGCTGGTGATACTGTCATTGAGTGGTTGAT
>JAAHHJ010000024.1 GCA_010692425.1 Symploca sp. SIO3C6
AGTTTAATGAAAGTCGAGGAATGGGCAGAGAAAAACTTTAAATTTACCTAAGTATTTTTACTCAGCAACTGCCTCGATTTAGCGCTCGCCTTGAACTCCCTCAGTCCATGTGACAGTTGAGGGTGCGGAATGTGGGTTTAAATAACGAACAGCCTAGGCACTTTGGTGCCTAGCCAAAATCACAGTTCAACTCCAGAATAAAAAAGAATGTGCCAATTGAGGGAAGCTACAGAAAAAGATTTTGAAGGAATATGCAAGCTCATTAAAAGCCAAGAAGAACTATTTCTAATTTACCCAAACGGCAAATATCCCTTAACTGTAGCCCAAGTCAAAGAACTCTCTCAAGTAAGAAAAGAATTAACTGTAGCAGTTGAAGGAAAAACAATTATTGGTTTTGCCAACTTTTATGATTATCAGCGAAGTAAACATGCTTTTATCGGTAATGTAGTTATTGCTCAAAGCTGTCGAGGTAGAGGACTAGGGAAAAAAATTGTTTCATATATGCTGAAAATCGCCTATGAGAAATATAATCTACCAGAAGTAAGAATTTCAGTATTTAACCAAAATACACCAGCATTATTACTATATTCAGGTTTGGGTTTTACTCCCTATGAAATTGAAGAACGCAAAAGCCCACAAGGCAATAGAATTGCACTTATTCACATGAAAGTAACGAGGATAAATCATGACTCTGAACAATGAACTATCCTTACTGCACTTCTTGAATCAAACTATCTAATGCCCATTGCATCTGAGAACGAACAAGTTCATAACAAGCATCAACATATTGGCGATCGCTTGCTGCGGCCCGTCCATAACGTTCAAATATAATTGGTGCACAGACACGAGTATGAATTTGCACAGGTATAGGAATATTCATCGTCGGCCCAATTCCTATTCCCCAAGGCAACCCCAAAAGAATTGGAAATACCCCTATATCAGGTTCTAGTGAAAAAGGCAAGCCCCAGGCTTTAAGTTGCTGCACTTGTTCGTAAATATCTGTCAGCACAATTAAGGTATCGTGGGCACCATGAGCAATGATTGGCACAATTGGTACCTCTTCCCGCAGCGCCAGTTTAATGAATCCCTTGCGCCCTGCCAAGTTAATTAAATGCCTTTGGCTGTGGGGGCGGAACATATCTTGAGCCCCTCCAGGATAGACAAGTACCGCCGCATCCCTCTGCAAAGCTGCGATCGCTACTTTCGGATGAGCTATAATTGCCCCTACCTGTGATGCTAGTCGAGAAATGCCGGTAAATTGCCAAGCCAGTGGATGCATGAGTCCGTAGGCGGGACGCTCGTGACCAAACCGAAGATACCAATCATACATGAACATTGAGGTATCTGGTGAGGCATAACCTCCATTATGGGAACCGACAATTAGCACTTTTCCTTGAGCAGGCATATGATGCCAGCCGTCGGTTTGTACTCGAAAATAGTAGCGGTAGAACCATTCAGCAATCGGTATCCAAGCTTCAATTACTTTAGGATCACGTTCGTCTAACGACCAACCATCCAAACGAGGGCCAGAGGTATTGCCCTCACGAGAGTCACTTTTGTTAGGAAAATTGCTCCTGAGGAGCTCAAAATATTCAAACAAGGTCTTTCATACACCAACAATGATCCTTTTCAAAAGTAACTCAAAAATCTCTACAGCCAGCAGGTTGATGCCAGGAACCCTTAACGGTACTATTAGGAACCTGTGCTATTAACTCCACTTGACCTGAATTATTAACAATCCAGCTAGTTGCCTCGACGATAGTAATCTGCTGAAGCGGTAATCTCACCTCAGCATTGGGTTGCTGTAACTGGACTACAGGGGAAGGGTTATTTTCTCGATCATCTAAAAATCGCCAATCCTGCCAAGCTTGCTGAGTTGGTAAAGTTTGAGTGGGATTGAGAGGTAAACCACCTTGTCCAGTAACGACAAATGTATTTCCCTTATCAGCAGGACAAGCGGCAGCAATTTGACTACTTTGGTCAGTGATATCGGTAGGCAACTCCACTAACCCAGCACTAGGGTCAATCTCGGGAGTATTTAGTTCCACAATACCGTAAAATTCAACACCAAGCTCAGAGGTAGCAGTAATATCACTCTCTGGGGTTAGTTGTTCCCTAAACTCAGTGCCAAAGATACCTTGAGCGGTAATACTTACTCGCCCCCCTCTGCCCTGTTGAGCATTAGCGGTAATATCGCTATTTTCTAGAGCAGTCAAAGTATTGGTGTCAATGATAATATTGCCACCATCTGTATTACCCGCATTAGTGGTAATTTTGCTACCGCCAAGTAACAATAACTCTTGGGTTTGTAGCGTTATGTCACCACCTTCACCCCTAGCAGTGGCAGCATTAAGAGTAGCGCCATTATCCAACCGGAGCGAATCGGCAACAACTTCCAGCCTACCAGCATTCCCGGAGCCAAGACTATTAACGGCAATTGCTGCACCATCCCGGATAATCAACTCGCCAGCATTAACTCTGAAAATGCCAGCATCACCGCTAGCTTGAAGATTAGGAAAATCTGCACGTCCGGAAGAAGATACTAAACTAGTGGGAACCTCTACAGGTACCCCTTGTCTGTTAGTAATTCCGGTTCCGATTAATTCTAGAGTTTCAGAGACATTAACCGTCAATATTCCTCCTTGCCCAGCACTGAAAGTGGTGGTTGAGATATTTGCACCACCACCAATTGTCAAATTCCGAGATGAAACACTCACATCTCCTGCTGGGGAGTCACTAAAGCTGCTACTGCCTGGACCACTACCAAACCTACCATCAGGTGATAAGCCAGATATTTCTATAAAATCTGAGACATTCAAGACTATATCTCCTGCTGGTCCTCCCAAGGGAATTATTTCAGTTCCCACCAGCGACCCAGTCTGAGTTCCCACTTGTGCCCCCCCTTGCATAATCATCCGTTGTGTATTAACTTCAATATTGCCCCCTGCGCCAGTACCAAAAAGACTGTTGGCGAAAATACCAGCAGGAACTAGCGCCCCTGCCGGAGTTCTCAGTAGTTCCACAGATTCGGAGGCATTAACTAGCAAATTTCCCCCTGCTCCTTGACCAAAAGTAAAGGCTTGCAGGAGTCCCCCATCTTGCACTATTAACTGCTTGGTATCAACATTGAGATTCCCTGCGGCTCCAGTTGTCCTCTGTAAAGTTCCAGTTACAAATAAAGAACCAGTAATTTCCATAGATTCAGAGGCTCTGACAACTATATTGCCTCCTGCACCTGTACCACCTGTGGTTGTAGATACAAGCGCACCATCTTGAAGTGTTAACCGAGTTGTATCAATAGTTAACTTCCCAGCTGAACCAGTCCCTGCTGCTGCCGCCAGTAAACCGCTTTCTGCATCAGAGATTTCCAGTTCGCCAGATATACCAGATGATAAAATATTTCGCTGTAAATTCTCAAATCCAGAGCCACTTAGTTCCACTGACTCGGAAGCACTAATAGTTAAATCTCCCCCTCGCCCCTCACCAAAGGTTGTTGCCGATACTAATGCCCTATCCTGGACTTGCAACTGCTCTGTGGCAATAATTAAGTCTCCACCAGCTCCAGCACCTATAGTATCAGCCTGCAAACTGCTGAGCAATTGACCATCTGCTGAGGTACCACTCACGGCTACTAACTCGGTGGCGTTTACTCTCAAGTTGCCCCCTGGTTGAGAACCCTCAGTAATTGTCAACACCTGTGAGCCACCGCTAACTAAAACTTGTCGCCCTTGAAGCTGAATCTCACCGCCACCTTCCCCACTGGCATTGATTGCTGAGTTTTGGAACAGTTGAATGTCTTGAAATTTATCGACGCCCTCATATCCCAAGGCAAAACCTGCTGCGGTTGGGGTAAGACTAACTGAAGCCTGAGCAACGCTGCCCATTTCAATTCTTCCTGAAGAGGCAGTAATAGTACCCCCCGTTAGGGTAACATCTCCCCCCAGCAGAGCTAGGGTATTACCCGGTTTTACTGCTAAACCAATACCGTCTGTGCCTGCTATCTCAATAGCACCAGGATTTTGCCCCAACTGCAAGCCAATGGGAACACTTATTGTCAGCAAGGGTGGTGCGTTGGCTTCACTGGCACTGAAAAAGCCGCCCTCTGCAAAGATTACACTCTCGGCTGTAGTGCCCAGAAAAGAGCCACCAAGCTCCAATCTGGCATTTTCCCCAAACACAATGCCATTGGGATTAATGAAAAATAGGTTAGCTTTACCGTTGGCACGGATTAAACCATCAATATTGGAAATTTGTCCTCCGGTAACGCGGCTAATAATATGGTCGATGGTCAGAGCATTGTTAAAAAATGCTTCTGTACCTATGGGAACTGAAAACTCTTGGAAACTATGGAAGAGATTACCGCCAGAAGTTGTGCCACCTTCAATTACAAAGCTGTTGCCCTGTTGGTTAATGTTGGAGTTGATTGGCAAAGTTTCATCGCCTAGGATTTGGGCATTACTAGGTTGTTTAGTAACTGCTAATAGAGTGCAAGTAACAATAGAGGAGAGCAGGAGTTTAAGCTTCATTCGTTAAGACCTAAAATAGAGAAAGTTAATGTCAGCAAAATTTTGAATAAAAATTCAAAATTTTCTTTTATGGCAATTATTTTGGATCGAATTATTACAATTTCAGGGAGAAAAAACTAATCTTTTTATTAACTGCTAGACTAACATTAAGCTAAATAAAAGCACTCAAAAGGTAGCAACCAAGCTTGTACGATCTGGTTGTTTATTGCAGAAAAAGCAATTGTGAACACTAACTGACACTATGTTAAAAATCAGCAAGCCAAAATACGCTTAGTAAGCTAATGTGCATTTAAATTACATATTCTTCAGTTAAGAAACAAACTGTCAAATCCTCTCCCTGTCTCTGTATCTCCGCGTCTGCCTGTCTCCGTATCTCCGTATCTCCGTATCTCCCTGTCTCCGTGTCTCCGTGTCCCCGCGTCTATCTCAACAAGCAATTTAAAAACTTGAGAGCTTATGCCTAGAGCTAGTTTTTTGAGGTTACGCTATCAGAGTATTTGTGTTGGCATAGCATTGCTGACATGCTTGTTAGTGATCTCAATTTCCCCTGGTTTGGCTCAGAAGTCACATTTTCAAGAAGTGGGGGATTCAAAACCCACTGACTGCCTGCCGCCAGGAAATTCCTGGCAATTGGGCAGAAAAAAACCTTCTGCCTTGGGGCTTCTGCCTCCTGCCTTTGCTTTTGAGTTGCCTCAACCTGAGAAATTATTGGCTAGCGCGAAAGTCGAAACAAAATTGTCATCTACCCCGAGACTTCTTAGTAAGCAAGAAGTTATCAACTCTAAAAATAGCGCTGACGTTTACAGTTTGTTAGAGCGAGGTAAAAAACTTTTTGCAGAGGGAGATTTTACTGAAGCCCATCGAGTTTGGCAACAAGCAGCTCAAAGTTACCAGCAACAACTCGATTGGCTTGGACAAGCGCGAGCGCTCAATTATGTGTCCTTGGCTCAATTAAATTTGGGAGCATGGGAAACAGTCCAAAGCACTATTAATCAAAGTTTAAATCTCTTAAAAAGTTCTGAAAACTTAAACCTAGAGGGAAAAAAAATACTAGCTCACACTCTCAATACCCAAGGCAATATTCAACTAGTACTCGGACAAGCCGAAGAGGCACTCGTTACCTGGCAACAAGCAGCGATAATCTATCAGTCTGTTGGAGATGTTAGCGGTTTTCTAGGCAGTCAAATTAATCAAGCTAAAGCCTGGCAAAGTTTAGGAAACTATCAACGATCACAGCAGCTTTTAGATGCTTCACTTACTCAACTCCAATCCCAACCTGATGCCGCAATTAAAGCCACAGGCTTAAGAAGCTTAGGAGTTGCTCTGCAAGCAGTAGGAGACTTGAGTCAATCGCAGATCAGCTTAGAGCAAAGTTTAACAATTGTCGAAGGATTAGAGGTAACAAACCCAGTATTTGCTAGAGAAAAGACAGCTATTCTCATGGCTTTAGGGAAAACTCTCGCCGCTTTGCAAAAGACAGAGGAAGCATTAGAACGCTATCAACAGGCAGCAGCAACAACTGATACTTTAACTAGCACTAAAGCCCAACTCCTTCAACTTAGCCTATTGCTCGAAATTATAAATAAAAGTTGTTCCTCTACTATTACTCCTGGTGGTGAAGAACTAGGAAAGTGGACTCAAGTTCTAGCCTTATTACCCCAAATTCAATCTAATCTTGTCAAGCTTTCCCCTAGTCGAGAAGCAGTTTATGCCAGGGTTAATTTTGTCGCTAGCCTGATGAAGATTAGGAGAGGGGGAGATGGGGAGAGGGGGGAATGGGGAGAGCAAGTTGGAATCAATTACCAAGAGCTGGCTCGAATTTTGGCTCAGGCTGTTGCTCAGGCGAGAAGGTTGCAAGATTTGCGGGCCCAAACCTATGCTTTAGGTCAATTGGGACACTTGTATGAAAGTTCTAGACAATGGCAAGAGGCAAAGGAGTTAACCCAACAAGCCCTACTTATTGCTGTGGAGAATAATGCCCCAGATATTGCCTATCAGTGGCAGTGGCAACTGGGGCGAATTCTTCAACAGCAGGGCAAAACTTCAAAAGCGATTACTGCTTACAGCAATGCTATTACTAACCTACAATCTTTGCGCCAAGAACTAGTTATTCTCAACTCCGATGTACAGTTTGCATTCACAGAAACTGTCGAACCAGTTTACCGAGAGTTAGTGGCATTGCTATTACAATCTGCTCCTAATCAAAACAATCTTCAACGAGTTCGTGAACTGATAGAAGCTCTGCAAGTTGCTGAACTGGAAAACTTCTTTCGGCAAGCCTGTCTACAGCCTTTAGCCAAACAAATTGACGAGGTAGACCTTAAAGCTGCAGTCATTTATCCAATTATGCTACCAGATAGTTTGGTAGTAATTGTCTCTACTCCTGGACAACCTCTATTCCACTACCAAACTCAACTAACTCAGGCTGAAGTTGAAACTGCGATCGCTCAGCTCAGATTATACTTGAATCCTCATTTCTTTGATGAGGATCGTTTGCAGCGCTCCCAACAAATTTATGATTGGCTGATTCGACCTGCAGAAGCAAAATTCATGAAAAATGGTGTGGAAACTTTGGTTTTTGTGCTGGATGGTCTTTTGCGCAGCCTACCAATGGCAGCTCTCCATGATGGTCAAAATTATCTAATTGAAAAATATAGTATTGCCCTTACTCCAGGACTACAACTTTTAGAACCTCAAACTTTAGCAAATAAGCCTCTCAAAGCCTTAACTGCTGGACTCAGTGAATCTCGTCAAGGCTTTGCCGCTTTGCCAGCGGTAGAAAATGAGGTAAACCAAATTGCCTCTAACTTTAATTCTTCCATCCTACTTAATCAAAACTTCACCTCAGAACAGTTGAAAAAGCAAATTAATAAGCTGCCTTTCCCCATCATTCATTTAGCTACTCATGGTCAATTTAGTTCTAACTCCCAAGAGACATTTCTGGTAACTTGGGATGGTCGTCTCAACGTTGACGATTTAAATGAATTACTACGGGCTAAACAACAAGACCTTAACAATCCGATAGAATTACTGGTTCTCAGTGCTTGCCAAACTGCAACAGGGGATAAAAAAGCAGCTTTGGGATTAGCAGGATTAGCTGTGCGCTCTGGTGCCCGTAGTACCCTTGCGACTCTTTGGCAGGTGAAAGATGAATCTACTGCTAGTTTAATGGTTAAATTTTACCAACAACTAGCCCAAGAGCAGAGTATGACAAAAGCTCAAGCACTGCGTAAGGCTCAACTTGAACTCTTAAAGCAACCTCAGTACCAGCACCCCTTTTATTGGGCACCCTTTGTACTTGTAGGAAACTGGTTATAGTTGTTAAGGATTAATACCAAGTTGCTTTTTGGACAGAGGGCATGAATAATCTAATAATTAGCTCTTAAAAAGCAACTTATTATAAATATGACTATGGAGAGTTTGCTGAGTCTCAGATAGCAAGTTTTAATAAAAAAGGCAGATTTATTTCTTGCTCCCGTTCGTACCTGATAGACAGCTTGAACTGATAGCCCTAATTATGTTAGCGATCGCGGATTGAATGGAAATAGTTGATGAGAATTGCAAAATCCAAAATTACCAAACCAATGAATTTCGGTTTAAGTACTCTATCTCTTTCCATAGCAGTTTTCTCGGGTTTATTAACCCAGCTTAGAGCTCAATCAGAAATAAATTTCAGGGGCAATTATGGCGACAGCAAAATTACCTCTATTGTTAAGTTTGTTCCCCCCAGTGATCAAATAGTTGACAATAGTCGAGGAGGAGCATCCCGCGCTGAAATAAAATGCAGTCATGATCAAGCCTACAATCATTCTTTTAAGGCTTTGCTACCAGCTTCTAACCAGGGATTAACTGTTGCCACTCATCCCAGCTTCTTAGTTTATTTACCTAAAACTTCTGCCCCGATAATTCATTTTACTTTGAGGGATGAAAATAACCGTGGAGTTTACCAAACAACAGTTCCAATTGTGAAGACAGGAGGTATTGTTAGCATCAGTCTTCCTGAGGATCAACCACCTCTACAACTTGGCAAAACTTATCAGTGGTCTGTAGCCTTAATTTGTCAACCAACCCAAACTGATATTCCCTTTGCCAGTGGTAAAGTAAGGCGTATCGAACTCAATTCATCTCTAAGTAGTCAGCTAGACAACAAGAATCTTCTACAACAAGCCTTTTCCTACGGACAAGCGGGTATTTGGTATGAATCTCTAGTCATTCTTGCCCAGCTCCGAAAAACTAGACCAGATGACCAAACTATCGCTGATAATTGGCTGCAATTATTAAATTCAGTAGGACTAGAGGAGATTGCTGCTGAACCACTTCTTTAGGGCTCTGAGTTTGTTCATTTTTGATGGTCATTGATGCAAGTATGTTACTTATCCCCGGAATTTAATAAAAATTAATGCGGTCAAAATTCACAGAAGTTATAAGGGGATGGAAGAGTGTACTAATTACTGCTCCAGTAATGGCGGGATTAGTAATTGGAGTTAAATTAACTGGAACTTTTCAACTCCTAGAATGGGCTGCCTACGATCAGTTTTTTCGCCTGCGTCCACAAGAGCCTATTGATGAGCGTCTTCTAATTGTCTCAGTTGATGATTCAGATATTAACTATGTGGGACAATGGCCGATTCCCGATGCAACTTTAGCGCAATTAATAACAAATCTCAAGCAACATCAACCGGTAGCAATTGGTTTAGATTTCTATCGCGATTTACCTGTAGAACCAGGCCATAAATTATGGGTAGAAGTGATGAAATCTACCCCTAATCTAGTGGGAGTAGAAAAAGCAGTGGGCAAACAAGTAGCTCCCCCTTCGATTTTAAGAGAAAAACAGCAGGTTGGTTTGACTGATTTGTTAGTAGATGCTGATGGCAAAATTCGCCGCAGCTTACTTTCTCATTACACTCCAGATGGTCAAATGAGATATTGCCTCGGCGTACATTTAGCTTTAAATTATCTTAAGGAACGCGGGATTACTCTAGAACTAGTTGATTCTAACCAGAAAAATTACCGCTTAGGTCGGACAATCTTTACTCCATTTACAGGTAATGATGGCGGATATGTCCGCACCAACAGTGGTGGCTATCAGATACTATTGAATTACCGTGGGCAGCAAGATTCCTTCCCCACTGTATCACTAAGACAGGTTTTAGAAAACCAGGTGGATCCAGAGTTAATTGGCAATCGCCTAGTCTTGATTGGTAGCACAGCAGAAAGCCTTAATGATTTATTTTATACACCCTACAGCAGTCCCTTCACCAATACCCCCCAACCTGCCCCTGGCGTAGTGATTCACGCCAATGCAGCTAGCCAAATTTTAAGCGCTGCCATCGATGGCAGAAGCCCAATTCGCGTTTGGAATGAACTAGGCGAGTGTTTATGGATTTTACTTTGGTCTAGCATTGGCGCTACTGTACATTGGGGATTATTAGAAATTGATCGGCAAAGACAGAGGATTACTGCTAGATGGATAGTTATAAGTATTTACATTTGCCTTGGTGGGGGTGTTCTCTTCACTGTTAGCTATGCTGCCTTTCTAGCTGGTTGGTGGATTCCCTTGATTCCACCGCTAGTAGCCTTGAGTGGCTCAGCAATTTTAATCACAGCAGAGCAAATCCGTAAGCTACAGCAACAGCGCTTAGAACTAGCCATCCAAAAATTTAAGCTCAAGCAAGAGAAAATCCAAGCTGAAGCAGCTTCGGCGGCAAAAAGTCAATTTCTAGCAAAGATGAGCCATGAACTGCGAACTCCCCTCAATGCTATTTTAGGGTTTACCCAAATTATGAGCCACAGTTCTGAGCTTAGCACAGAACATCAGGAATATCTAGGCATCATTAGCCGCAGTGGTGAGCATTTGCTCCAATTAATTAACGATATCTTGGATTTATCTAAAATTGAAGCTGGCATGATGTCCCTTAATGAAAGCAATTTCGATCTGTATAGTCTGCTGGATGGGCTGGAACAGATGTTTAGAATTGAAGCTTTCAATAAAAATTTAAAGTTAGTATTTGAGATTAATCCTAATGTGCCTCAATATCTCAAAGCAGACACCAAAAAATTGCGAGTTTGTTTAATTAATCTCCTCTCAAATGCTATCAAGTTTACTCAAGCAGGCAGTGTGACGCTGCGCGTGGACTTGGAGTTATTGTGCCAGGTAATAGGAAAGCCAGACAAGCAGAGAGAACAGATGGATAATAAATTATCAACAGCTTCTGTAGCTCACAATTTTAGTTCTACCTCACCTCCTCAATTGCAACTGAGGAGGCTACTATTTGAGGTAGAAGATACTGGTTCTGGTATTGCTCAGACAGAAGTTGATTCTTTGTTTGATGATTTTGTACAAACTAAAACAGGGAAACAAGCTGATCAAGGAACTGGTTTAGGTTTATCAATTACACGGAGCTTTGTGCAATTAATGGGAGGAGAGATTACTCTCAACAGCGTGGTTGGCAAGGGTACAGTTTTTAAATTTTTTATTCAACTAGAACCGTTGAATTCATCGGCGACAATCCATTCATTTCCACCTCAATATCAAGATGTTTCTCCATCAAAACTGGATCTTAAAAAATCAAATTATACTTACCAACAATCAAACTCATTCTTACTAGAAGGGTTAGCTAAGATGCCCTACAGTTGGGTTGAAAAGCTCCATCATTCAACTTTACGGCTTGATGAACAAGTTATCTTAGAATTAATTGAGCAAATTCCAGAAGAAGAGGCTATGCTAGCGGCAGCCTTAAGAGATTTACTTAGTAATTTTCGTCTGGATTTGCTGCATCAATTTACTCAATCAGTTCTTGATAAATCTGGAAACTCCTCTGATTCATAAACTAATAGCACTTAGTTAAGCTTCTGGTAGGGGATTAATTAAGGCTCCAAGGCAGTCCCGATGAAAAAATTTTTTCATCATCAAGCATTAAAGAGGGTTATTTCCCCTACACCCAGGTGAACGAAATTTTGCGTGGGATTTGAATTCTCCGCGTCTCCGCCTCTCCACTTAAGGGGAGTTAGACTTAAATAGAGGGTTAATGAGTTGCGATCGTTGTGCTCGCTTAGAGGATTTTTGTTCTGGGGATGTTTGCTGCTCAGGAGTAGACTCTGTTGGGGAAGATTTTTGTTCAAATAAAGGATTAATGGTGGACGATTGCTCAGAGGATTTTTGTTCTGGAGATTTCTGCCGCTGATGGGCAGACTCTGTGGGAGAAGACTTAGATTTAAAGATAGGGTTAACAGTTTGCGAGTCCTTATTTGGTTCCGATGCTGCCACTTCTTCCTCTTGAGGCTCCTGTGGAGATATTTGGTTTTCAAATAAAGGGTTTAGTGGTTGCGATTGCACCAAACGTGATTTGGATGGTAATTTAGTTGATTCCGGATATCTTGGAATTACCTCGACAGGATTATCTTGGTTTTCAGGAGGCGATTGATTAGATTGATCCTCAATAGGCTCGGGCTTAGGAGGATGTACAATAGACTTCTTACCCAAGTCTTTTCCCAATGCTATTGGCGTTAATTGTTGTCTATTGTTCCCCCTTTCTTGTTCCCTATTTCCAACTTTTTTACCAAGTCTAATCTTTACCCAATCCTCTGCTTGCCAAACAACGTTGCTTCCAGTTGAGCCCACCGCCTCATCCGATAAAGATAAAATGTGAGCTGTCAAACTGATGCGACGCTTCACAGAAGTTGAAACCAGAAATATGCTGCCGTTAATTAAGGTATCTTCTGGGAGCTGTTCGATGTGAAGTCGAATCTCGTTGCCACCTGGAGTAAGATGGCGCGGGTAAAATTCTAATCCCGAGATATTGGCAGAAATTTTACAAGCTACTGGCACCACAATCCGTAGCAATAAATCATGTTCTCTGCCGTGAGCTAGTTGCCCCAGATAAAGTGAATTAGGATATTTCCATTCGCCCTCCTCTTCTGGTATGCCCATAACTAATCCTCGCACTTCGACATGATTAAACTGCGATTTTGCTGCTGATTTCAGCAGTATTGCACATTTATCTTCAGGGTTAATTGTTACCTCCTCTCCTGTAACTTCAATTCTTAGATTGCGCAGCTTTACTTGCTCCGACTCAATTGAAATTACAGGTCCAGTTAGAGCCCAAATAGTTGCGCCCTGACCATCTAAACTTAGAGGATGATTAATGATAATCGGACCTTGGTATTCGCCGCCAGCAGGCCACAATTGCAGCGTGGCTCCATCTTCTAAGGAATTGATCTGTTGTTGAAGTGTTACCGGCTCTGGTTGAAGAGATTTCTCCTTAACAGGAAATGCTCTAGGCTCAAGGGCAGAGGCAGAAGGTTTTTTTATACCCCATTGCCCTCTGTCTTCCTTCACTTCCAAGTCTTCAGCAGTCTTTGGTTGAGAATCCTCCAATTGAGTAGCCTCTGTTGGCAGTTGCTGAGATGGTTCGATAGTTGTCAATTCTTGAAGATTATCAGGCTCTGAATGATCGAGCAGAAAACCCTTAATACTCTCAATGATTCTGTTGATAAAATTAAACATGGAGCATCTGAACCTCAACAATCCTACCGTGTGGCTCTTGGGAAAGCCTAAATTGTACTCTATCCTCTAATTGAACTGCGCTTTTTGGCGCGACTGGATTACCTTTGGGCGAAGTTAGAGAAGACAGATTTTGGTTAATTAATAGCCATTGTCCCTGATGAAATACGAAGTAAGCTTGAGGAGTTCGATCAGCTTCTTCACCTGGTCTAAGATTATCAAAAACATGCCATTTAAATAGAGAGAGATTGTGGTAAACAACTAACTGTCCATCTAGCAACCACTGCCCTGGGCGACGTTGCGATCGCAATCTGAGAATTGGTATATTCCCCTTAGGTTTTGAGCCGCAAAAAGGACATTTCACATTAGTTGTGTCCTTTAAAATAAACCATTTACTAGGACAATAACTATTCCTACAGGGAAAAAGCAAATCCCAAGTTTTAAGCAATCCCCGCTCCCATTCAATGGCTGCAGGTCGCTCGTTTACTAAGTGTAAACCCTTGACAAATGACCTTTCAAGTAATTTACTCAAGTGTGAACCTAGGGCAGTGTAAGGTACATGTAAATTTTGAGGTCGATTAGAATGGTCAGTGGGGTTTTCAATAAAAAGTGCCTTAGAACCCATCTCTAGACGCTCCTGTTCCTCTGCTGAGGAGGCTGGATGAATCTTTGGTCCTTCTAGGGGATGCCGACCTAAGAGATACTGATAAATTAGAACAGCCAGAGCATGTTGATCAGTATTGGCAGAGGGACTCTTGCGCTTGGAGTCGTTTAGAGGTAGATGAATTGTTGAGAGAACTTCCGGCGCGATATATCCTCGTGTTCCCAACACATCTGGAGGAAACAAGTCGGGCACAACTAATGAGTCAATATCGATAACTACGCATTGCCCAGAGCTTGGATCAATTAAGATATTTTTATTAGATAAATCGGAATGTGCTAAACCTGCTTGGTGCATGCGTCTAACAGCCCGAGCTAGAAGAATACAAATTTTAAAATAATTAAGCCAAGTTCCAGCTTCTTCTGTGGGCAAGAGTTGGCGAAGTTTTGGTCTTACAAACCAAGTACTTTCCTTCTCCTTACCTGCCCACGAACCTGTGGTAAAGAAGTAGTTTTCTGGATAAGTAGGTGCGATAATACCTAAGTGGGGTTGAACGACAATGCCTGTCGGCCAGCAAAACAGCTTTTTGAAATAATCACCAGTTTTCGGATCAAGAGTGGGATTAAACCTACCCAAAATTGCTTCTAATCGTGCCATCCGATTTAGATCTGAACCAGCACTGTGATCTTTATAAAAACAGACTACAGCTGATTTGTCAGCAGTAAAATAAACCTGTTTCATCCCCCCTTCACCAATGAGCTCGGGAATATACTCAATAGTATTGCCATCAGCAAGGGTTGCTGTCACTGTACTCATTTGATAACCTCTCGATAAAGGATAGTCAAGGTGCGGTCATCAAATGAGGCTCGCCGATAGTAGGAATCAAGCCAAATGCGCAACTTTTCTTCTGGGGATTGGTTTTTGCCCTGCTTCCACATTGTCTCCCCATTAGAGCCAGCCCACAACAGAGTGTGATTAGCGATAACCTTTGACAGAGAAACATCAAGCTCCTTGGCATAGCCAGCAACTGAGCGAATGCATACAGTTTTTGCCTCATCTGTGGCTTGAGCAGCCATGATCCGCTTTTCCGTTGAGATGAACTTGTCTTTGGCTTCTTCTACCCCAGCGATACTTCCCAAATTTGTCTGACGCAGCTGATTAGCAATATCTTCATCATCGGCTTGAGGAGTCTCAATTACCTGATTAAGGAGCAAATCGCCATAAAGTTCTAACATACGAGGATTGTAGGGGAAGTAGTCCTCAGCTACTCCATCAGTCATTACCATTAAAGCCTTGATCGGACTGAAAAAGGGAAAGGTATTGCCGATGAGATTGTTTTTATCTAACTTATTTTTAGAGGTAAGAAACTCAGTTTGACCAGCAAATTCTCCCTTATCTGGTTGACATAATAACTGAAGTTCATAGTTGTGATCTACAGCAGCAATCATGCCATCTCCAACTTGACAGGTAAGTACAAAGCTATAGTCATTTTCTTTATAGCTGACGATGGTATGCACGGCGAGGAGTAAAGTTGCTGACAAATCCTTGATGTTGAGTCTTCTATTACCCAAAATTTGATAGTGATCAACACTATTGTTTCGTGCCATCGCCGCTTTCTCAACTGCTTCATAGGCAGCTTTCACGGCTTTATGTAACTTCTGTTGAACAAACTCTAAATCTTGTTGAGCAAAAGCTCCCGTAGTTTGATCACGTTTGAAGGTATCAACAGACCATTCATCTCGCTCTTGTAACTGGTACTCTTTGAGTTCTTGAGCCAATAGTTGACATGCAGCTTCACAGGATACTTTAGCACCAACACGAGAGAACTTTTTCGAGCCGGCACCATCGGAAACAGCGATAATTGTCCAGGAACCGCTAACAACTAACTCGAACCAATCATCACAGTTAGTTCCTTCGTGTTTATGTCCTTTCCCTCGCACTCTTGCACCGATAAGCTTTAGGTTCCCTGGCGGGTTTTCATGTTTAGAATCAAACTCATCATGTTTATCTGGTTTCTCTGGCACTGGCAGATATTTCCACACCGCAGTAATCACTGAAGGAGTATTATTTTGGGGATCCTGTTGAGGCTCACTCTCAGGATGGGCATTCGGTAAAGGGGAAGCCTCAGAAGACTTTTTCAGCAAGACTTCGCTTAATTCCTGGCGTAATTTACTTTGCAATTGATCTGTTTTAGTCGAGTCAAGGGCTGCTGTGAACTTATGCAGTAAGTCTGTGAATTTATTGTCTGTAGACTCTTGCTCTTGTTTGCTATTGAGCCCAAGTTTCCAAATAATGGCTTTAACCAATTGTTTTATTTCTATTTCCGACCACATCACTGCTGAATCTCCTGAGGCTAATGGTTTCTTCAACCAACGCTTTAACAAACAGCACCGCTAATATCAAATATAAAAAAGCAAGCCACAAATAGTTTTATGTTAAGTAATCAGTGACAGAATAAACTTTCTTACTTATTACTTATTACTTATTACTTATTACTTAAAAAATATTTGTAGCCAACATTTATGTAATCGATATCAGAGTGTAAAAGAGTAGCCCTAGGGTACAATTTGAATCTGTGGTGGTGGTGGTGGTAAATTAACTGGCTGATCATCTGCCATTACCTGAGATACACTCTGAGATGTCTGCTTAATTGACTGCGTTACCCACTTAAAGAATGCCTTGAGAGTATCCGGCTGAAGATTATCTAGTTTGACAACAATTTCAGTAATGCGCTTGAGTAGATATTCATCAGCATTGGCACCAGCTGCACAAGCAATAATATTGGCTGGTTTCTTCTGTTTGAGTTCATCTGCCGCCCTCTCCCAACTGTCAGTGGGCATGCCATCAGTCATCAGGAATACTAAAGGCTTCCAATCTCCCTTTTGGGTATCGCTAGCTTTATTTACATCTTCATCAAAGCACTTGCTTAAAAGTTTTAGGGCTTCACCTAGAGAAGTAGCTCCACCGGCTACTAAGTTTGGTTCTTGGAATACTAAGAGCTCGGTGAGTGGACAAACTTGTCGGGCAGTGCTTTCAAATGCGATTACTGACAGGTAAGCTGTTTCTATAGCATAAGGTTCATTCTTAAGATCTGCTACTAGCGCCTTGACTCCTAAGCGTACTGCCTGGATAGGATCACCAGACATAGAACCAGAACAATCTAGTACTAAATAGACAGGTAAACGACGTGACATTTGTCAACTCCTTAACAGAAATTTTGAGTTATGTAAACTTCGTTTCGCTCTAAAGCAACTGCCACACCTATACCTTCTTGGTCATAAGTTGCCGTTAGTATATTTTTACGGTGTCCAGGACTAGACATCCAACCATTAACAGCAAGATTGGCTAGTTTATCTTGAGTCATCCAATCATAGTAAGGGACGCCATTATAGTAGGTTACACAACTATATAGATGACTCTTAAATATATTTTCGCTTATTCCTTTAGTATAGTAAGCTCCATAATCTTTACGACAGTGATAATTAGCTGCTATTCCTCTATCTGCTGGAGTTTTACCTTCTGGAGTGTGATGAGCGAAAAAATTCCTCTTTGCCATATCCTTACTATGTCCTCTGGCAATATCTGCCAACTGGGAATCAAACTGCAAAGAATTTAGCCGATATTTTCTTCTTTCATAAGAAATTAATTGATGAATTTTCTTTTCTAGACCAGAAATAGAGAGTTGTGCTGGCTGGGAGTTTCGCCTTTGTTGTCTTAAGCTGTTATGCATTTAACTTGTAGATTCGTTTGTTATCTGTTTATGACTGAAACTCTTGTTACTTCTGCCTTCTTCCTCCTACTTTTTCCCTTGCTATTATGCATTTTTAAGGCACGACAGCTTACTATCCATTATCTTTGGGTAAAATGACCGTTTGTCGAATTCTTTGACCATAAACTTCTAATTCAAACCATTGGCAACTGGCAGGCAGAGAAAGAGATACCTTGGCAGGAAGTCCATCAGTATATTGCTTGATTCTATTGCCAGCAGAATCATAGATAGTTCCTGTTGGTGCTACTATTTGGTTTTCATCAACCACCTCCGCAAATATCTCCACTAAAGCCTTCATATCCTGAGCAATTTTATAGTCCCAAATATCAATACCAGTTCCTGTGGAAAAATCATCAAGTTCTTCCAATTGATGCTGATCAATGTCACTGCCTACTCCTACCAAAACGAACTTAACAAAATTACGCTTATTGTCGGCAATCTGCTTAGCTAGCTGAATTGTATATTTCTTAACTGCATCTAAATCATCCAGTTTGCCATCAGTTATAAAAACGTACATCCCCCGCTTGGCATCTAGAAAACGCTCGGCAAAATATTTAACTGCAGGGGTAAGGACTGTACCTGAACCAAAAGCAATGCTTTTTGGTCCTTTAACCTCAAGTTGACGACACTGTTGTTCTGTAAAATCACCTAAAATTTCAATGGCACTACCATCACCTCCTGCCCAATAAATTACCGTTGTTCCACCATCAGCATCGAGATTACTTGCTAGGTAAGCGATAAACTCTTGAGCCAGAGGTTGAACCAAATTTTCACTAGGCTTTAAATGACCCTTACTAATAGCATCTTCATAAGCCGATTTATGAATTATTTCAATGGTTTTACCATCTTGAACATCACGTTCAATCCATCCTTGCTTTTGGTACTTAACTTGCAGTTGTTCCGGAATTTTACCTAGAAGATGTCGTCCATACCAACCTCTCATCGAGGCACTGGCATCCAAAGCCACACCTGTTTGCCAACCTTCAGCTTCAGCTCCTTGAGGTTCCATCAAAATAGTAAACATAACCTGGATTTCATTACCCAGGTTGCGGATATTTACTTCTCCAAGTTCTTTGGCAACAATGGTACTAGGTAATTGGTGACTGCGCTGTTCGTTTACTGAATAAGAGCTTTGACCATTCATAATTCTATGTTTACCTTCACTGTTATTTAAGCCCTTTACAACATCCCTTATCTCCTAAATTGAAGTTCCGAAAACAGAACCAGCACTTCCTAATAGGAAACTTCTTAAGCAAGTAATAAGGGAGTTGGGAGTTGGAAATTTAAGTGATAAAAAAATGTACCTCATCAATTCGATAAATACTATAGCAATTCTATTTCTAGCGTGAGATACACTTCATTTTCTTACCTGTTCGCTGTTCGTTGTTCTCTGTTAAGAATTTCCTAAAGCCCAAGGAGTGTACCCCATCAAGCAAGAGAAACGCTATATACCCACTTATTACTTATTACTTATTACTTATTACTTATTACTTATTACTTACCCTGATAGTGACTCTCTGCTCAGAAGTTCCCTCTTAAAGTTGTTAGAGAACTTCAGAAATGTCTTGGGTGACGCTTCCTCCTGGAAATTCTAAACTGAATGCAGTTGAACCAACCGGCAGAGTAAATCTTAGTAACGCGGGAACACCATCAGGATATTCCTGACAATTTTTACCGTCTTGATTTAAGATACGACCAGAGCCAATAACAATCATGTCTTCAGAAACGAACTCTTTGAATACCTGTTCTAGTTTTTGCATATCGCTAGCTAACTGGTGGTCCCAAAGATCGATATCTTTTCCTGAACTATCCTTGATACCACTACCTTCAAACATGTCATCAAGTTCATCCATTTGACCTTCATCTACTTCCTCACCAACACCGATAAGCAAAAACTTAATAAAAGGTTTGTGTTCTTGGGAAATTTCTTGAGCATACTGTAAACAGTATTGCTTGACATCTGTTAAGTCTTCGATAATTCCATCGGTTACAAACAAACAAATAGCTCCTGGTTCTTTTACTCCTTTGGCTGGAGCATCTTTGAATTTGTCAACGAAGTACTTTAAAGGAGGCAACAATTTAGTTCCTCTTCCCCAGGGAAGTTTTTTGGGGCCTGAGATTACCAAGTTTTGTATATCTTGTTCTTCAAATTCTCCTAATGGTTCTATTTTTGAACCATCCGGACTGCAAGCCCAATAAATTAAATCTACCTTGCCATTAGAAGAGAAATTCGCCAAATAACTGACCATGGTGCGAGCCACAGGTTCAACGACGTTAGGAGTGCTGGCTGCGGCTGCCTGGGCAAAAACTGAACCCACAATACCACTTACTCCATACATCTTTTTCATGGATGCAGAACCATCAAGTGCTAGACCAATTTTTGCACCTTCAAGATCAGGAACAGCGAGAATAGTGGCAACAACGTGAAGCTCACCACTATTTTGTTTGTAAACATTGACTTCGCCGAATGGTTCAACTACCTTAGCTAGCTGCATACTAAAAACCTCTCCTGTTTTTGAGCATATTTGGAAATAACTCAAGGTTCATCCTCAGACAGCCACCTTTTGAATTTGAGATTACGACTGAAGTATTTAAAGACAACACTAACATCGCCTAAGAACGCGTTAAGTTGCCCTCAGGCTGAAACTGAGGCGATTCTAACAATAGAACAATAGAAAGTAATCTTCTCGAAATTTTATTCAAACTGCTCTTAATTAGAAATTAAGAGTTCAGGCAATGAAGCACCCCACAATTGACTGCTTAACCGCAGCAGTCGTACAATATATCTCAAATTGTAGTCTATTTTCCTAGACTTGACTCCGTTGACCAGTAAACTTATTTACGAAATGACCTGACTAGTTGATCTTGAGGCTAATTGTTAATAAATGTTATAACGAACGGATTTAATTCGTCAACAAGCCTAACCCTATTACCTAATATCTTTAACAAACTTATCGCCTTGTCTATACTGGCTCGAAAACTCCTGATTCCTGGTTAATCAACTGTGAAATGGTCTTTCCCTTGGTCAAAATTACCAAAATCTACTTTAAACTCCAAAACTACTCCTCCACTTAACCCAGCTTGGTATCTAGTTTGGGGTAAAGTAGAATCTGAGCCAGTAAGCTGTAGCTTCTATGTTCCTGGAAAGTTAGCTATTGCTCACGCTCAACCAGCCTTGAGTCCTCAAGGGCGATTTGTCGTAGTGGGAGATTTATGGTTAAGCAACCGAGTTGAATTACTGCGACAGGTCAAATTAGAACCAAATGAATGGTTAGGCACTGATACCCAACTAATAGCACTACTTTGGGAACGCTGGAGCTTGGAGTGTCTTAACTATCTCCAAGGGGCATTTAGTATGGCGATTTGGGATCAATCTCGCCAGGATTTATGGTTAGTGCGTGATCCAGTTGGTGCCAAAACTATATATTACTTTAAGAGAAACTCTAACTGTTGGATAGCTCCTAGATTAAGAACCCTTTCTCAGTGGCACTCAGCCCAATTAGATTTAGTAGCGCTGCGCGATTATCTTTGTTGTGCCTTTGTTCCAGGAGAACGTACTTTGTGGCAAGAAGTTCGAGAATTGCGTCCTGGCACAGCATTGTCCTTGACTGAGGAAAAAGTTTATACTTACTGGCAGTTGCCAGAGAAGAATGCTAATCTTGACCAACCCCTAGAATGGCATGCTCAAAAATTACGATCGCTCTTAGAGGAAATTGTCCAAGAATATCTACCTAGCCAGGAACCAGTAGGTGTTTATTTGTCAGGGGGACTCGATTCCAGTTGCATTACCGCCTTAGCTGCCAAACTCCATAACCACCCTGTACATACCTACTCGATTCACTTTGGCGCTAATTGTCCCCATGAATTAGAATTTTCCAGTTTAGTTGCCCAACATTGTCGCACCAAGCACCACATTTTAGAAATTACACCAGAGGCAATGTGGGATCAACTAATTACAACTATGGCTTATTTAGATGATCCCATTGGAGATCCTTTAACCGTTCCCAATTATCTTTTAGCTCAACTAGCAACAGAAAACACTAAGGTTATCCTCAATGGGGAAGGGGGAGACCCTTGTTTTGGTGGTCCCAAAAACCAACCCATGTTACTTAATCAAATCTACAATTCTGTCGGTACTAAGCCAGACCTAGTCTCAGCCTACCTCACTTCCTTTAAAAAATGCGCCCTCAATCTACCACAACTTTTAAAGCCGGAGGTATGGACGTCTATAAACACAAAGCCTTCTGTATTTGCAGCTGATTTGTCCTCGGATGCTAAATATTTGAACAAACTAATGGCGCTTAATATTAAATTCAAAGGCGCTGATCATATTCTAACCAAGGTTAATAATCTCACAAACTCAGCTCAAATACAAGGGCGATCGCCTTTATTTGATCAGCGCCTTGTACAGCTAGCAATGCAAATTCCCCCAGAATACAAGCTGGTTCAAGCACAAGAAAAAGCAGTACTCAAACAAGCAGTGGCAGATTTATTGCCCATGACCATAGTAAATCGTCCCAAAAGTGGGATGATGGTACCAGTGCAGTTGTGGTTTCGCCAACACTGGCAGCGTCAAGCACGAGCCTTATTGTTAAATAAACAAGCTGCAATCTCACCCTATCTCAATCAAAAACTAATTCAAGACTGGTTAGATTACCGTGGAGATACCTGGCATCGATATGGAGCCAAATTGTGGCTACTGGTGAGTTTAGAAACAAAGTTAAAATTAAACTAACTTGAATGCATCCTATGTTTTTCCAAACCTCTAAGACACGAGCGCAAGTTCTTAATTGGTTGAGAATTTTTAATGGAGTTGTCAGTTATGACTGGTGGGGTGATAAGTGTTTACTGAAGAATTAAAAGCCTTTGAAAAAACTGGCTAGTGAAGTAAGGATGGCGCCAGCCACGGAATAATAATACTTATATGAAATCATCCCAGTATATAAATGCTTGTGATCGTCTTAATTTTCAATGTCCTGATTTCTCTGCTATGTCTTTATGTAGCTTGGCAAGTGTGGAACCTGCGTCAGGCTCTAGCCAACGCTGCCGAAATTATGACAGCTGCTGAACGCAGTGTCTATAATGTATTACACAATGCTCCCGATGCTATTGAAAAAGGTCAATTAGGAGCAGACAGACTCAGACACAGTTATCAGCGACTCGAACTTCAGATCAAACAAATTAGGCAAGTTTTGATGCTATTGGGTTTGGTAAACAGTATTTGGCGTTCTACTGTTAACTCTGTGTCCACTAGTAAGGTTTCGTCTCGCCATAAACCTCTCAAGTCATCTCCAGAAGAAAAATACTCTTCAGAGCAATTGCACAATCTTAAGCGTCATCGCCAGTTACGCAAGCGGAAAGGACACGGATCACGCTAACCTTGTTTTGGATAAAAACACTAGAAGCAATGTAAAGAAGACCCTGTAACTCCCGTTAAGGGAACTCCTGGAGAAGGCACTTAATATTTTCAACTTAAGTATAGTGAAGTACTCGCCGTCATAGCGCGTAAAATTGGTGTAGGAATATAAACTAGAAAATGTCAAACAAAAGTGCTGGATCATTTATAGTTGGTTTGCTTATGGGCGGCGCTGTAGGAACCATCGCTGGTTTACTAATTGCACCCCGCAAAGGTAGGGATACACGCCAACTATTGAAAAAATCTGCAGACGCCTTGCCAGACTTAGCAGAAGATCTATCTACCAGTGTGCAACTACAGGCTGATCGTCTCTCAGAATCAGCACTGCGTAATTGGGATGGTACACTAGCTAGGCTGCGGGAAGCGATCGCAGCTGGTGTAGAAGCTTCTGGGCAGGAGAGAATGGAACTTCAGCAGCCCAGTAATGAGACCCAAGCGGCGTCTAACCCATCAGTTCCTGACAATAAACTGTAGGCTAGTTATTGGTGATTGACCCTCTATTTTGGCTAGGATTATCTATCTTGCTAGTAGCAGTTAGCTTAACTGCTGTTTTAGTAACGGCGCTGCCTGCTTTGCAGGAGTTAGCTAGAGCAGCCCGCAGTGTAGAAAAGTTAGCTGACACTCTCAGTAGGGAATTGCCACCCACCTTAGAGGCAATTCGCCTTACAGGTATTGAGATTAGCGACTTGACTGATGACGTCAGTCAAGGTGTTAAGAGCGCCTCTCAAGCAGTTAAACAAGTTAATGAAAGTCTTAGTAGCACTAGAAACCAAGCAAGAAAGCTGCAAGTCAATACTCGTAGCATAGTCACAGGTGTCAAAGCGGCATGGAAGACTTGGAATCGCCCCTCTACAGGGCGCCGACCAATTCCTAATTTGCCGTCAGCTTCGAGAAATACTATTGAACCACGCCCAACTTCAAAATCTACGCCCATAGATGAACCATTAACAGACACTAATGGTTATCAAGGGAGTGATACCGATTACTATAAGGTCGATCCTCACAGTAGAACCTCACCTTACCAGGATCATAACAGAGATTGAGGCTCATGGTTCATAGCTCATTGGATGGTATGGGGCAGTTGTGAAATATTTTCCCTTCAGAACAATCAACAATGAACTATGAACAGTCAATGGTTCACCAATGTCAGCCCAAGTAACATAACATATCCGGGTTAAGGAAAAATTTTCTTTGAAGATAAATAAATTTTAGGTAAAATTACTTAAAATTACTTGTTAAAAATTAGGCGATCGCCGCTAAGATTAAATTAAGGTAAACAAGTGTAAAGAAATAATTAGCTTTAAATTGCTCTTGTTCTCAAGCCTCTTTCAGCGTCTATTGCTTTACAGATTACGATGCAGCATCTTTTCCCGAAACGACTCCTAGTAGGAATCTCAGCCTTATTCCTTGCCTTCTCAGTTTGGGCGATTGCGCCAGTGGCCCATGCCTACGACAATCCAGAATTACTGCCGGATACTCAAACACCAGTAATTGATCTGGCTAATTTCATCCCAGAAATTCAGGAAGAGACACTAATCAAAGATTTGGAAAGCTTTGAGGCTCAAACAGGCTGGAAATTAAGAGTTTTGACTCAATTTGACCGAACTCCTGGCAGGGCAGTCAAAAAATTCTGGGGACTTAATGATAGAAGCGTTTTATTGATTGCTGACTCACGGGGCGGTAATATTCTGGGTTTCAATGTAGGTGATGAACTTTATAAGTACCTTCCTCGTACCTTCTGGGTTGAGTTACAGACGCGCTTTGGCAATCTCTACTATGTACGTGAGAATGGTGAAAACACATCCATAGTTAAATCAATAGAGACCATTAAAACCTGCCTGCTTCAGGATGGTTGTAGAGTTGTACCAGGTTTGCCCAGGGAACAATGGATTCTCACTCTAATTACTTCCGTTGTCGGTGGAGTAGTATTTGGATTGGCAGCTATACCCCGCAAGCAAGGGCAAATTTTTGCTTGGCAGTGGGCTCTAATTTTCTCTCCTCTTTGGGGTATCCTATTTATAGCCTTTGGCGTTGGACCAGTAGTTACCAGAACTTCTGAGTGGCTACCACTATTTCGCAACGTTATTGGGTTTCTCTTAGGTGCTTTAGTTGCTTACTTGTCACCAATGATCAGTGAATCTGCTGGCTCTGAAACTTGATGTTAACAATGGATCCTGTTTCTTGATCCTGTTAGCGTTAGGTTAAACGGAGCCGTGCCAAAGGCTGCACTTGTGCTGCAGCGTCACTCCGTGAGGAGCGAGGCACTTCTGTAACTCCTGACTACTCTAACTCCATGGAATGGCATGCGACTGACGCCCAAAGTCTGGCAATTATTGACCGCGAAATCGACAGCCACGCTTTTTCAGCTGCCGAATACGAGATTGTGCGCCGGGTAATTTATGCAACTGCAGACTTTGAATATCAGCATTTAATTCGTTTTTCTGATCGTGCTTTGCAAGCTGGAGCAGCAGCTTTGGCAGCTCGTACTACGATCGTGGTAGATGTACCCATGGTGCAAGTGGGTATTACTCCTCAAATTCAAGATACTTTTGCCAATCCGGTGTATTGTAGTCTGGAGACTCTAACACGACCTCAGAAAGAAAAGACGAGGTCTGCTTGGGGTATTGATACCTTAGCTAGACGCTACCCAGAAGGCATTTTTGTAGTCGGGCAGTCACAGACAGCTTTAACGGCATTGATTGAGTTAATTGAGGCGGAGGAAATTAGGCCAGCATTGGTGATTGGTACGCCTTCAGGTTTTATTGAAATTGATGTCGCTAAATCTCGACTGAAGGATTCTCTGATTCCTCATATTCGGATTGAAGGGCGCAAAGGTTCTGCTGTAGTGGCGGCTGCTATTGTTAATGGGCTAGTGGATTTGGCTTGGCAAGCCTATGGGCAGGATAGTAATGGGGTTACTTGAAAATTGAGAAATACCCCAAATCCCAATAGCGATAGCGATTATATTTAGTCTGAGTCAATCCATAATTGGATACTTTTTACTAATTCTTTTTTAACTTAAAACTGCTGTATAAAAACTGGCTACTTTCTCAAACTTTTTGTGACTGAAAAAAACTCAGAGTGCAGGTTATTCTCAAATAGCATGGATTTTTTTCCTTTCTTCTCTCAACTGTTTTTGGTGTAAGGTCTTAGAAGTACTTTCCCACTCAACAATGAGCAACCAACCCTAAGGACTATATATAGAAGCATTAATTCCCTGCTGCTGAAGTTGCTCAACTAAGTTTTTTGCTGTATCTGGATTTTTAAATACACCCATTTGTATTCGCGGCCCTTCTGGAAATTCACGTACAAAGGCATCAGGAATAAATTTTCTAGCTTCTTCCATAGCACGCCCACTAACTTCTGTACTCAATACATAGTGCATTTGTTCTTTTGATTGAGATACTGATTGTTCAGCTATTGGCTCTGGCTCCACTGGCTGCTGAGTTTGATTAGCTTCTTCCTGAGTTTTCTTCTTAGCTTTGGCTTGAGCTACTTGCTGCTTAGCTTCTTCTACTTGTCGCTTCAATAAATCTGGCCAATAACGTTGCTCAGGAAAATCACTATCTGTGGCAATAATTACCACATCAGCCCATCGCCTTTCCTCATACGCTTGTTTAACTCGCTCAAATTTTTCTTTAGCAGTTCGCACTTCCTGACGCCATTTCTCAATTTTAGCTTGGGCGTCTTTGAAAGTAGAGCTGCCTGGAATAATTGAATCAGCTGCGGCGATTGCTCCCTCGATATCTCCTTGCTCATACTTATCTGTTGCTGTTTCCAAACTATCGGAATTTTCAATAACTGGTTGGGGTGTGGGTGCTGGTGGTTTGGGTTGAGTAATTTCGGCCGGTTTGGGAGTTTCCTTAGGTTTAGGAGTTTCTATAGCTTGAGTAATTTCGACAGGTTTAGGAGTTTCCTTAGGTTTAGGAGTTTCCTTAGGTTTGGGAGGAATTGTAGTAGCAATTTTCTGAGTCGGAGCGCTACAGTTTACATATTTACTGTTTTTAAAAACCCATCCTTCCACTGGTGAGTCAATTTCAGCCCAGCCATTTTGTTGTTTACCAGTAAGAGAAAGATCTGTTCCTTTGGGAACGGTATTAACAACGTTATTATTAGCACTAGTAGGTTCTGAGCGAACATTGAGTCCAGGAACTGCTACTTGGCAAGTTGTTGTTGAGCTATCCTGATTACTATCGCTAACCTGTGACTCTTGATTAAGGGCTTGTCTTAAACCAAATCCTCCCACAATTAATGCCAAGCCAATGCCAATCACCATCGGCAGGTAATCTGATTTAGAAGTCTGGCGTGCTGGAGCAGGTGTTGGCTCTCTAGAAGGACGAGCCGGACTAGCTACTACAGTACCTTGTTGTGAGAGTGTTGCTGAGCTTGCTGACGATACTTTACTATCAGGAATCGGAGTATTTTTTGCTGCAGCATATCTAGATTCAGAGTTAGACTGCCGAGGTGAAGGAGGGGTTTGCAGTCTGCGTAGTGCTTCTAGAACTTCAGTTGCTGACTGGTAGCGGTCTTTAAAGTGATAGCGTACCATTCTAGTGATAACGTAGGCTAGCCCTCTTTTAACTGATGCCAGTTGCTCCCAAAGAAGTTCACCAGTTCTAGGGTCTTCTTGGAGCTGAGTTGGTAGAATACCAGTGAGTGCCTGGATCGCAATCATTCCCAATCCATAAACATCGCTATTGGGACGAGGTTGACCGAGGGCTTGCTCACTTGACATATAGCCTGGAGTACCGATAGAAACTGTATTGCTCGATTGCCCTTCACTAACAGCCAATTGAGTACGTATTTGTTTGACTGCACCAAAATCTACCAAGACTAATTTATTGTCTGATTTGCGCCTGATTAAGTTCTCTGGCTTGATATCGCGATGAATGACACCTTGACTGTGGACAAATTCTAAAATTTCTAGAACTTCTTCTAATAGCTTAATTACCTGGCTATCTTCCCATTTTTGACCATAGATTAGCTCTTGGCTAAGGGTATGTCCTGCGATATATTCTTGTACTAAGTAGAATTCTTTTTCTTCCTCAAAGTAGGCAAGCAGTCTTGGTATTTGGTCATGATCACCAAGCTGTTCTAAAGTTTCAGCTTCACTACTGAATAGGCGTCGGGCAGTTTCCAAGAAACTGGTTTCACAAGTAAGAGGCTTAAGTTGCTTGACGACGCAGATAGGGTTACCAGGACGTTTGGTATCTTGTGCTAAGAAGGTTTGACTAAAGCCGCCAGAACCCAGTGCCTCTGTAACTTGGTAACGCCCGTCAAGTAACTTGCCAATCATGAGAAGGATGCGCCTAATTATCTACCCTATAGATCTTGACATGCAGTACATAATCATTTGTTTCCCGGTTGTGCCAATTCTTTTTTTGGTGCTAAGAATATAGCTTAGCAAGGAACAGGAGATTTTTAGGTAAAGATTTTTCTGATAACAGTTTTCACACTTGATAAAGTACAACGTCTCTTAGTTCTCGGATAAAAATCAGCCCAGAAAAATAAATTCTCCCCCTCTCCCCCTCTTCCCCTCTCCCCATCCCCCCGTCTCCTCCTCTCCCTTCAACTAAATTGCCGACAGCTTATTCCTGCATTCCTGCATATAGTAGTCGCACAAATAGCCTTACCCCATCGTCCACTTTCAACTCACTATAGGATGGAGGCTGACGAATACCTACTACTCGCAAATCAGATAGTAACTCTGGATGAAATTGGCAAGTGAAAGAACGACTGACTTCTTTAGTTTCAAAATCTGTATAGTTAATACAAGTAGCAGAACATTCAGTTACTACCTCACCCTTCTCAGCAGTTGAACATAAAATTTCTACTGCATCAGGGAGTTTAATTAGCCAGGACAAAGGACTATTGGCGACTAGATGGCGACAGGGAATTAGAGCATCATGAATTTTTCGATAAGCCCAATTGGCAAATAAAATAGCTTCTTCATTCACCTCATCAGAGTGAAACATGGCAATATTTAATTCCCGCTCGTATTCAATTGAAGTGTCAATCACCCCTTCGTGTTCATCAGCTGTGACTTCATGAGCCATAATTAGCTCTTCAGGAAGATTAGAAGTCTCGTAATCGGGAGATTGGTAATGTTGTAACTGACGTTCTCCCACTTCTTTGAGTTCATTCTCAGCCACAGCAAATTCCGGATGTTCCCAATTATCTGCTACCAAGCGTCCATTGTTTTTCTTGATAGCTAGGGAACTGCCCACAGCTTGGATTTGTTGACAAACTCTTTTGAGTATTCTTAAGGCTTTACCATCAGGATCGCTCTCCAAAGTGTTTAACTCTAAAACAGCTTTAGTGGCTTTTTGAATTAAACTGATATGGGCTTGAGCTGCCAGTTGATGTCCCAGGCAAATAAAAATAGCAGGTGCGCTACTGGGAGAGCGAGCTAATAAAATCTTCTCGGTTAACTTAACCATTTCTCCATGGGAACACCTAGAACCAGCGAAGGAATCAGGATTGCGGACTGAGGGATTTCCCCCTTCCATAACAATTGCTAAACCTGAACTAATGATTGGTACTAGCTTATCAAGATCCAATGATCCTGAAGACCAACAAGGAAGAACAATTGAATCACAATCAGCGATTTTCTGAGCTAAGTAAGCAATATTGACAGAGGCACGAACCTCCTCACCAAGGGGATTAACACCTACATGTTTCCAGGGTTCAATAATTGCGATCGCATTGCGGAATAACTGAGGATTCATCATCAGATGCTCCAAAGCTTCTTGAGAATCAATGACTTTTTCTAAGGGTTTTCCTAATCCCCACTCAAACTTAGGATTATCATCTAGAAGTGAGGTATTAGTAATGGGATTGGGAGAATGCCTGTCTGCTAAAAATCGACCGAGTAAGATTTGGACAGACTCAAATTCCGAACCTCCTGGACTCAAATAACCTGGCTTTAATCGCCAATTGCTAGTATTAGTTTTTGCGCTTTGGTAAGATTCGGATGTAGACATATTAATGATGTTATTACTAGATTTGCTCTAGATTGTTGTAGACATGAAGAACCATAACATGTCATTGAACAGACTTCAATCTACCAAGAAATCTACTCATCAATCACTGCATTTCTATCTAGCAATAACAGCGATCGCAACTGGTCAGTATCCATCTCAGTTACCCACTCTTCTCCAGCTTCAACTGTTTGTTCTGCCAGTTGTTTTTTACTTTCAATCATATCATTAATTCTTTCTTCTAAAGTGCCAGTACAAATAAACTTATGTACTTGAACATTACGGGTTTGACCAATCCGAAAGGCGCGGTCAGTTGCTTGATTCTCTACTGCTGGATTCCACCAACGATCCACATGAAAAACATGATTTGCCCTAGTTAAATTGAGTCCAGTACCGCCAGCTTTCAGAGATAAAATTAAGATGCGTGGACCTTCAGGGTCATTCTGGAAACGGTCAACCATTTCCTCCCGTTGTTGTTTGCGAGTTGCTCCATACAAAAACAGTATTTCTCCCCCCAACTGTTTTTCTAAATAGACTTTGAGCAGTTTACCCCACTCAGCAAATTGGGTAAAAATCAAAGCATGATCGCCCTCTTCAATAGCTTCCTCTAACATTTCCTGTAGCCTGAGCAATTTCCCAGAACTCTTAGAATCATCTAACTTTTTCTGCTTCAAAAATAGCGCTGGATGATTACAAAGTTGCTTGAGTTTCAACAGCAAAGTCAAAATCAGTCCTCGACGCTGAATGCCTTGAGAACTTTCAATCTCTGCCATGGATTCATCAACTAATTTCTGATATAGTGAAGCCTGCTCTCCAGAAAGACCACAAAAGACATTCATCTCCTGCTTTTCCGGTAAATCTTGAATGATGTTTTTATCAGTCTTAAGACGTCGGAGAATAAAAGGTCCCACTAGCGATCGCAAAGTTTGTAAGGAAGCAGTATCTCCAAATTTCTCAATTGGCATGGCAAAGCGGCGTTGGAAAAATTGTCGATCTCCCAAATATCCAGGATTGAGAAAATCTAAAATTGACCACAACTCCGAGAGGCGATTTTCCACTGGCGTACCTGTTAAAGCAATGCGAAAAGGAGCAGAAGTTCCATTTTCCATGTGAGCAATTTGCCTGACTGCTTGCGACTGCTTCGCCCCTGGATTTTTAATATTTTGTGCCTCATCCAAGACAATACCTTGCCAATCAACCCCCTGAAGAGTTGCACTATCTCGATACACCAAAGGATAACTAGTAATTACCACCTGCTTATCCTTAACTGCTTTAGCAAAAGTCTTACCTTTACGTCGCTTATCCCCATGATGAACTACAACTTGGAGTGAGGGAGCAAACTTCTTAACCTCTCGCTCCCAATTACCCAACACTGAAGTTGGGCAAACCAATAGTGTGGGTTCAGTTAATACCCCTTGCTCCTCTAGATGCAGCAGAAAAGCAATTAACTCAATAGTTTTTCCCAACCCCATATCATCTGCTAAACAGGCACCCAAACCCCAACGCTCCAGAAAAGCTAGCCAGCTAACCCCCAGTGCCTGATAGGGACGCAGTTTTCCCTGAAAACTGGCTGGTGTCTCTAGTGGTTCTAGGGACTGATTACCAGTTAAATTAGTAATTAACTCTTGCAATGCCCCGGAAGCTTCAAAATTCACTACCGGCAATTTACCCATAGTACTGGTATCGCCGGTACTCAAACGCAGGGCGTCTTCCACCTTAAGACTCATCTGAGTTTTAGACTCAACAAACATCTGTTGAGCCGCTTTCACCTCAGCCGGTTGCAAGGCAATCCACTCACCATTAACCTCCACCAGTGGAGATTGAAGAGCCATCAGCCGTTCAAACTCTTTTTGAGAAATTTTTTGGTTGCCAATTGCTAATTCCCACTTGAATTTCAGCAGGCTTTGTAGTCCCAAGCGCTCATGTTTTTTGCTTTTGGGAACCTCTGCACTAATACTAATCCCTAGACGCTTTTCCCCTGCCCCTGGCACTAAAGATGGTGGCAGCACAATGCCCAAGCCACTATCTTGCAAACGCCAAGCACTAGCTTTAATAAATTCATACACTTCTATTGGCGTCAGAGAGCAAGAGCAAGGGCGTGGTTCATGCAAACTGCCTTCCATAGGGGGATAAAGTCGGCAAGCCAAACCTAAACCTTTCAGAAATGTCTCTTGAGGCTGTTCAATTGTTCGCTCTTGATACTCCAATTCCTCAACTGACTGACTCCAAATAGTCTCCGCCTCAACTAAAAATTCAGGATTATCAATAGCTTGCAAATAATATTGCAAGCGCCAATTACTTTGAGCTGAATTTGGAGGTTGCAGAGAAAAGCAAGTGCGAAACAGATTTTTACTGGAGTTTTCCAACATGGGTGCAACTAAGTGCTGTTGCACCGGAGTTGTCCAAGTAGAGAGTGCCCCTGCCAATCGTGCTCCTGCCGCCTGCTCCACTTCCAGTTGCCTTGAGGTACTCGATGATAGCCCCTGTAACCACTCTTGTAGAGGAGACTCTGCTGTTGGCAGAGACTGAGTCTGTAGCCAATTGCGCACCTGAGCATCAATTACACTACTCAAGAATTCCAGTAATAATTGGCGAGGTTCAATCCATTGTTGATCTTGAGTAAGTGAAATGCCCTCTGGTTCGACTGCCCCATAAACACGGCAGGCAGGAGGCATCAACTTAGTAAACTTGTCAATACGAGCTTGATCTACAGCACTGTCAAGTAGGGGTTGCCATTGACTGACAAGCTCACCCTGCCCTAACCGATATAATCCTGGCAAAAACTTACGACGACTCAGCAAGTCCAAACTCCACCGCATCACCTGGGACCAAAAACGCAGCTGAGCTCCTACATAAGCATCAGAAGCTTTAAAAGAACCAAGGGGTAGGGCTTGTAAAAATTGCACTGCTTCTAGAGGAGCCAGACGAAAGCCCCCAACTTGCCAAAGTCGTAATTCTAAAGGTTGTACATCTGCCTCAGCCAGGGGCATTTTAATAGACAATACTGGGTATTGAGCCTCTCCACCATCGGAAGTAAGAGTAGGCAGGGCAACAACTTGAGAGTGCCACTTAAAAGAGGTACTTTCACCAGAGTTGCGGCGCGACTTCCTCTCAGGCTTACTTTCTGGCAGGCTTGGGCGATTGGTTTGAACATAACCTACAGCTGTCTGTAAAAATTTATCGATCGCCAGAGAGTGAGAATGCAAAAAAGACTTAAACTCTACCTGCGTCATGGCAAAAGGATGAGAGGGAACACCATCTGTCGATGAAGACTCCACCGACGCCAGTGTGCGCCAAGTTTCTCCCCAGATAAATAGATGATTGCCAATCTCATGAGGTATCCAACTACCATGTAAAATTGCCATGTTTACAGACTTTTGAGTTTCTTCAGGAATAGGAGGGATAGTATCTTGAATATTTTAATTAGAGCCTGATCTTCAATAAATCATTTTCTACTTCCACTATTTTTTGACATCCCAAATTATGAGCTAATAACGATTTCATTTATATTGGCTACGGATGCTGATGACGCGGTGACGCGGTGACGCGGTGACGCGGAGATTATTGTATAGCAGGCATCCAGGAAATTAGTATAAATTCATCCCCTGCTGAGACGAACTATAATTTCAATTTACCTGTCAATAGTTCAATCAACAATCAACAATCAACAATCAACTATAACAGCAGAGTCTTAAAACCATAGCCCCCATCAGCATCTAACCGAAAGCAGCATTAGTACATAAATGCTACGATTGCGACAGAGAAAGAAAATGATGAAGAAGGACAAAGTACCGAATGGTAGAGTTAGACAAGTCAATATCCTTTGATGGACGGGATATTAGACTGAAAGTGGGTTTACTTGCCCCACAGGCTGGTGGTTCTGTGCTAATTCAGTCGGGAGATACTGCCGTGTTGGTAACGGCTACCCGCTCCGAGAGTAGAGAAGGCATAGATTTTTTGCCCTTGTTGGTTGACTATGAAGAAAGGCTCTACGCAGCCGGTAGAATTCCTGGCGGATTTTTACGACGAGAAGGGCGCCCCCCAGAAAAGGTGACGCTTACTAGCCGTTTGATTGATCGTCCCCTGCGCCCCTTATTTCCCAGTTGGCTACGAGATGATATTCAGATCGTAGCAACAACTTTGTCAATGGATGAACAGGTGCCACCGGATGTTTTAGCAGTTACCGGTGCTTCCATTGCTGTGATGCAAGCGCAGATTCCCTTCTACGGTCCGATGGCAGCAGTGCGTGTGGGTCTATTAGGGGATGATTTTATCATTAACCCAACCTATAGAGAAATTGAATCAGGAGACTTGGATTTAGTTGTTGCCGGTTCTCCCTATGGTGTAATTATGGTAGAAGCTGGTGCTAACCAACTACCAGAGCAGGATATTATTGAGGCAATTGACTTCGGTTACGAAGCCGTGCAGGACTTGATCTCGGCACAGCAAGAAATGCTCACAGAGTTGGGAATTGATATCACTGTTGTTGAACCGCAAGAAGATGACTCGGCACTAGCTCAATTTGTTCGTGAAAATGCTACTAATCCGATTAAACAAGTACTCTCTAAATTTGATTTAGACAAGAACTATCGTGATAAAGCTTTAGAGGAAATTGAGCAAAATACTTTAACTGCCATCGAACACCTGCCAGAAGAAGACTCTGTGCGTGTATCCATAGCAGAAGGTAAAGACCTTGCTAAGACCTTTAAAAAGCTTACTAAAGAGCTAATGCGCCGTCAGATTGTGGAAGAGGGCGTCAGAGTTGATGGTCGCACACTTGATCAAGTACGACCAGTTTCCTGTCGAGTGGGTATATTGCCTCGGCGTGTACATGGCTGCGCTTTATTTAATCGGGGGTTGACTCAGGTAATGTCAACTGTCACCTTGGGGACACCAGGGGATGCCCAAACCCTCGATGACCTTAACCCGGAAGAAGAGAAACGCTATCTGCATCATTACAATTTCCCTCCCTTTTCCGTTGGTGAAACTAAACCGATGCGCTCACCTGGACGTCGTGAAATCGGTCACGGTGCTTTAGCAGAACGTGCCCTAGTGCCAGTTTTGCCCCCTCAGGAGGAATTCCCCTATGTGATCCGGGTAGTGTCGGAAGTCCTCTCTTCCAATGGTTCCACTTCCATGGGTTCGGTTTGCGGTTCTACCCTGTCTTTGATGGATGCTGGTGTGCCGATTTCCAAACCTGTTAGTGGTGCAGCAATGGGTTTAATTAAAGAGGGGGATGAAGTCCGTATTCTGACAGATATTCAAGGTATTGAAGACTTTTTGGGTGACATGGATTTCAAAGTCGCTGGTACCGATGATGGCATCACGGCTTTGCAAATGGATATGAAAATTACTGGTTTGTCGATGGATATCGTTGCCAAAGCCATTGAGCAAGCCAAACCTGCCAGAATACATATTCTTGAGAAAATGTTGGCTGTACTAGAGCAACCTTCTCAGAATATGTCGCCCTTTGCCCCCAGACTGCTGATCATCAAGGTCGATCCAGATCTAATTGGTTTAATTATTGGTCCTGGAGGGAAAACCATCAAGAGTATTACTGAGCAAACTGGTGCCAAGGTAGATATTGAAGACGATGGTAGTATAACTGTTTCTGCCGTCGAAGCCGAGCGAGCGCAAAGAGCGGTTAAGATGATTCAAGGTTTGACTCGCAAGCTCAATGAGGGGGATGTCTATGCTGGGCGCGTTACCAGAATTATTCCCATTGGTGCTTTCGTGGAGTTACTCCCTGGCAAAGAAGGAATGATTCACATCTCTCAACTGGCAGACTATCGAGTCGGCAAGGTGGAGGATGAGGTAGCTGTTGGGGATGAGGTAGTTGTTAAGGTGCGAGAAGTAGATAATAAAGGTCGCATTAATCTTACGCGCTTGGGCATTCATCCAGACGAAGCAGCAGCAGCGCGGGCAGCTGCAACTTAGTACAGTTAGTTGAACAGAAGTTACAGTTTTAGGGGTGTAAGACCAATGGATAGAGGGGTGCTGACAAGAACAATTCACCCCATCTTCCGAGTTTATAGCGTTTTTCAATCTTTGTGAGGTAAACCTGGTTGAAGGGAGATGCCTAGACACACCAGACACACCAGAAATTATTCTTCTGGGTTGACTTTGATCTCAAGGACGAAGAGGCGTCATACCTCATCAAGCGTGAAAACTGCTCTAAATTCCTAGAAACAAGCCCGATAGTTTTTAGCGGCGACAATTTAGACAAACTAAGCTTTACACTAAAGAATGCGTTATCTTTTGGAGAAAACTTAGTTAAGCTGTGCGGAAAATTGTTATTGCTGGCAACTGGAAGATGTATAAAACTCAAGAGGAATCCTCTGAGTTTTTACAGGGATTTATACCTAAACTAGAGCAAACTCCCAAAGACAGAGAAGTTGTTTTGTGTTCTCCTTTTACTGACTTGGGGAGTATGTCCCAGACTCTACAGGGTACTCGTGTACAACTGGGATCTCAAAATATTCACTGGGAGGACTCAGGAGCCTATACTGGTGAAATCTCCGGATCGATGCTGACGGAAATCGGTGTTCGCTATGTCATTGTTGGCCACAGTGAAAGGCGTCAGTACTTTGGTGAAACTGATGAAACCGTCAATAAACGACTTCTGGCTGCCCAGCGTCACGGCTTAATTCCCATCCTCTGTGTAGGGGAAACTAAGCAACAAAAAGATGCTGGTGAAACTGAAGCTGTGATTAGCAAACAATTGACCAAAGACCTTATCGACGTCAAACAGCAGCAGTTAGTGATTGCTTACGAACCGATTTGGGCAATTGGCACTGGTGATACCTGCGAGGCATTACAAGCTAATCGGGTAATTGGCTTAATTCGCTCTCAGTTACAGGTAGCTGATGTCCCGATTCAATATGGTGGTTCAGTTAAACCCAACAACATTGATGAGATTATGGCTCAACCAGAAATTGATGGAGTCTTGGTTGGAGGGGCTAGCTTGGAGCCTGAAAGCTTTGGGCGGATTGTTAATTACCAATAGTAATTAAGGTAAAATAGGGAATAGGGGTTAGGAGATTAGTAAAAAAGATTAAAATTGCGACTATTGTGATTAAGTTCTGAGTAAAACTTCAAAATCTTCTCCCCATCTCCCCCTCCCTCCATTCCTGTTTAAGAAATTGCCTGAGGTTGAGATATTTTAACTGCTACCTTTTTATTGAAAGTAAGTGCATGCTCAACACAATCAATGACAATTGTGTCCCCTTCGACAAAAGAATTTTCTAGAATTTTAGTGGCGATCGCGTTTTCTACTTCCCGCTGAATTGCCCTTTTCAGGGGACGAGCGCCATAAACTGGATCGTAACCAACATCAGCTAAATAGTCTTGAGCCTTTGAAGAAAGTTCCAGCTTGATTTTTTGATCAGCCAATAGACGCTCAATCCGTTTGAGTTGAATGCCGACAATTTTTCGTAATTCGGCTTTACTGAGGGTATGAAATATAATGGTGTCATCGACACGGTTGAGGAATTCTGGGCGAAAATGTCCCCTCAAGGCATTTGTTACCCGCTTGTGCATTTCCTCGTATTGAGAGTCATTACCAGCGACACTGAGAATATGTTCACTACCAATATTGCTGGTCATGACAATAATCGTATTACGGAAATCTACTGTTCTGCCTTGAGAGTCAGTGATGCGCCCGTCGTCAAGCACCTGCAACAAAATGTTAAAAACATCGGGATGAGCCTTTTCCACTTCATCCAAAAGTACCACTGAGTAAGGGCGACGGCGAATTGCCTCTGAAAGTTGCCCTCCTTCTTCATAACCCACATACCCTGGCGGGGCTCCAACCAAGCGTGAGACAGCATGTTTTTCCATGTACTCTGACATATCGATCCTGACTAGAGCCTCATCACTGTCAAACAGAAACCTAGCTAATGCCCTAGCCAGCTCAGTCTTCCCAACGCCAGTGGGGCCCATAAACAGAAAGGAACCAATGGGACGTCCAGGATCTTTCATCCCTGCCCTAGCACGACGAATCGCTGCTGCCACAGCTGAGACGGCTTCGGTTTGCCCAATCACCTGTTTATGCAAATGTCCTTCCAGCTGTAGGAGTTTTTGACGCTCCGACTCCAACAACCGTTCTACAGGTATCCCAGTCCATTTACCCACAATGGCAGCAATATCGGCTTCCCTAACTTGCTCACGCAGCAGGGCAGTGCCGCCAGCCTGGATTTCTAACATCATACTCTCTTTAGCTTCGCGGTCACGCTGTAGAGTCTCCAGGCGTCCATACTTGAGCTGCGCCGCCTTTTCTAGATCATAAGCACGTTCTGCCTGTTCTATTTGTACTCGCAATTGGTCTTCTTCTTCTTTGAGAGTATTAATATCTTGCAATAGCTGCTTTTCCGATTGCCATTGATTGCTAAGTTGCTGTTGTTTATCGCGCAGAGTAGCAATCTCTTGATCAATACGTTCTAAACGGGCTTTGGAGGAGCTGTCAGCCCTACTAATACCGCTGCGCTTATCTTCTCCTTCTATGGAAAACTTTTCCATTTCCAACTGCATCAGCCTGCGGTCAGTCACTTCCAATTCTACTGGTTTGGAAGTAATTTCCATTTTTATTTTGGCAGCCGCTTCATCTACTAAGTCAATGGCTTTATCTGGCAAAAAGCGGTCATTAATATAGCGTTGAGACAAGGTAGCTGCCGCCACCAGAGCCGAGTCAGTAATATTAACTCCATGATGGACTTCGTAGCGTTCCTTAAGTCCCCGTAGAATTGAGATTGTGTCCTCTACGTTGGGCTGTTTAACATAAACCTGCTGAAAGCGCCGCTCTAGAGCTGCATCTTTTTCAATATGCTTACGGTACTCATCAAGGGTAGTTGCTCCAATGCAACGCAATTCTCCCCGCGCCAGCATCGGTTTGAGCAGATTTCCGGCATCCATTGATCCTTGTTGGGTAGCACCAGCACCGACAACTGTGTGCAATTCATCAATAAACAGTACAATCTGACCATCAGAGTGAGTAACTTCCCGCAGCACAGCTCGGAGACGGTCTTCAAATTCTCCTCGATATTTAGCTCCTGCAATTAA
Organism: Symploca sp. SIO3C6; assembly: GCA_010692425.1. Lineage (GTDB taxonomy): Bacteria > Cyanobacteriota > Cyanobacteriia > Cyanobacteriales > Coleofasciculaceae > SIO3C6. Next base: position 38,853 of record JAAHHJ010000024.1, read on the forward strand.
GCTACCCATATCTAGGGAAATCAGCTGTCGATTTTTCAAGGATTCGGGAACATCGCCATTTACTATGCGTTGAGCCAATCCTTCAGCAATCGCCGTTTTTCCCACACCAGGCTCTCCAATCAAGACGGGATTATTTTTCGAGCGGCGAGATAGAACCTGAATTACTCGGCGGATTTCTTCATCCCTACCAATTACTGGATCCAGCTTACCGGCTTTAGCTTGTTCTGTTAAATCGCGCCCGTATTTTTCTAGGGCTTCGTAGCGAGCCTCAGCACTTTGATCTGTGACTGTTTGAGAGCCTCGAATTTCTTTAATTGCCGCTTCTAGTTTTGGTTTGTCCTGGTTATAGGTTTTGAATAAGCGACGTCCTACCCTGTCATCTTCTGCAAATGCTAGCAGCAAATGCTCAACAGCAATGTACTTATCTGCCAAAGCAGCTCGAGAAGCCTCGGCGTTATCGAGCATTATATCTAAAGCACGACCCAGATAAAGTTGATCAGCAGCATTAACTCTGGGTTGGCGCGTCGCAAAGGCTTCTAGCTGCTGCTTAAAGTTGGGGATATCAATGGCTATTCGAGAAAAAATCCGATTTGCCAGCCCTTCTTGTTCCAGCAATGCGATCACTACATGCTCCACTTCTAGCTGTTGATTTCTACAGCGGCGGGCAACATCTTGGGATTTAACGATCGCTTCCCAAGCTTTATCAGTGAATTTGCTAGGGTCAGTGGGCTGCATTTACTCAAACAAACTTAGATTCTATAGTATCTCCCAGTAGGCAGTATAACAATCTAGTGCTACACAAGACTTCTTACAGAAGTCGGGAACTTTTTAGAAGTGGCGAGGCATGTCTATTAAACATCTCCAAAATTAAATATGCCTTATCCGCCAAACCTTGTCGAGAAGTTGCAATTTAACCTCTCGACAAGATGAAATATCGCGTCTCTACATTCTTTTTCAGCAGATGTCTATTGACTACCTCGCAACATCCTCTAAAAATCCCCTTCATTCATGTAGGGGAGTGCATTAACTCTTTTAACTGGAAAATTTTTAAAATTGTATCTTCTACCACTTTATCTGGTGTTGAGGCTCCAGAAGTAACGCCAACGACAATCTCGCCAGCAGGTAGCCAATTTTCCTTTACCTCTAAGTCTTGATGCAATGGCTTATGTTCTATCTTATTTCCTGAACCAATCCGCTGGGCGCTGTCAATATGATAGGAAGGAATCTTATGCTCAATAGCAATTTCTTGCAGGTGAGTGGTATTAGAGGAGTTAAAACCACCAATTACCACCATTAAATCCAATTTTTCTTTAACTAACTCCGACATGGCATCCTGGCGCTCTTGGGTAGCATCGCAAATGGTGTTGAAGCTTTGGAAGTGTTGATTAAGTTGGGCTGGACCATATTTTTTGAGCATTGCATGTTCAAATAACTTACCAATCTGCTCAGTTTCACTCTTGAGCATCGTAGTTTGGTTAGCAATGCCAATACACTCCAAATCACGATTAGGGTCAAATCCTACTGAATGAGCACCTTTAAACTTAGTCATAAACTCTTGCTCACAGCCACCATTGAGAATGTAATTAGCGACGTACTCAGCCTGGACCAGATTGAGTACTACTAGATACTTACCAGCAAAGGAACTAGTAGCTACAGTTTCTTCATGCTTGTATTTGCCGTGAATAATTGAGGTATAGTCTTTTTTCTTATGCTTCTCAACAGTATTCCAGACTTTAGATACCCAGGGGCAGGTAGTATCGACAATCTTGCATTTTTTATCGGCAAGCAACTGCATTTCTTGAACGCTAGCCCCAAAAGCCGGTAGAATCACCACCTCACCAGTATCAACCACGGAAAAGTCTTTCTGTCCTTGCTCCACTGGAATGAAACCCACTTCCATCTGTTGCAAACGCTGATTCACAGAAGGGTTATGAATAATCTCATTAGTAATCCAGATACGCTCATTGGGGAAGTGTTGACGGGTTTCATAAGCCATGGCAACAGCTCTTTCCACACCCCAGCAAAAGCCAAATGCCTCTGCCAAAAGGATAGTAACATCTCCTCGTTGCAGCCGATAATTGCGATCGCGAATTTCCTGAATCAGGTTACTTTGATACTCTAAATTCAGTTTTAAAGCCACTTCTTCCTCGTGACCAAATCCCCGGCGATGGTAGTTGTCTGAACTGTGGAGTGAGCGTTTAAATGCTTTTGTATCCATGCCTGGCGTTCTTGTGCAAATAACTCTATACAAATCTTATCAATTGGGGTGTGAAAGTAGTACTCCATACCCCATCTCCCCCTCTATTAAGTACCTGCGATCTTGATAAAGTTTACTGGTTGAGGCAGGGTGTAGAGTGTAGGGTGTAGGGTAACGTTTACGGATTTCATAATTCTTTACATAGAGCCATTTACATAGAGCCATTTATTTATATCCGACTACTTACCCACTACAACTTGATAAGTAACTCGTATAGCATTACGCCAGATCAGGTATCCTTCAGGACTAAGGTGTAAGCCATCGGTGGTTAACTCAGTGAGAAGGGCACCGTTAGCGTCGGCAAAGAGTGGGTAAAGATCAAGATAAATAGCTCCTTCGGTTTGGGCAATTTTCTGAGAGCGTTGGTTAATTTTGCGGATACGACTATTAGGGATAGATAGCAGGCGCTCACGTCCTTCCCAGGTTACTGATGCTTCAGAGTGAGGTAAAATCGATTGCAGGATAATTGTTGCCTGAGGATGCACTCGCCGCAAGTAGCGAATAATTAGCCTTTGGTTTGCTAAAATCGTCTCGCTTTTAACTCCTCGAATTAGGTCGTTAATACCGACCATTACAAAAATAGCACTGGGCTGAGTCTGGTCCAATAACTCCAAGCGTCTGAGTAATCCAGCTGAGGTTTCACCAGAAATCCCCTGATTGAGGAAATTTAGCTCTGAAGGCAAGATTTGACTTGGAAACCACAAGCTCAATGAATCCCCAAGTAGAATGGTTAAATTTTCAGGATTTTGGGAAGCTACGGCTTGTGCTTCTCTTGAGAGCAAGCTCACCCACTGACGATAATTGAGGTGATGGCGCGGCCCTAGTTCCGGTGTTTGCTCAGAGGTGAGTTCCGGTAAGGGATAGGAAAGTTCGTTAATTACTGCTGTTGGTTGAACATTTAAGGGCATCTGAGAGCTGTGCTGACGCAGTAATAGCCCAGTAAATGCCAACGTCAGCAACCCATTAGCGGCTAGAGAAAAAATAGCCCAACTAGGACAACTCTTCAATACAACACGAACACTTCTCAACAGTAGCTAACGTCATAGAACCCCTTCAAGACAAATTGGGGGGTTGATTTATCCTGATGCTCAATCTGTATCTTACAGTGATCAACAAGCTAGCCCCCCACTAGGTCACGAACTAGAAGCCATATCACTAGCTCCACCAGTTAATCCTGCACCAGAGCCACTTGCTATTTCATGCATGCCTGCTTCTTTGAGGAAACCACTGTAGGCTTCCATACCGTGTTCACTAATATCCAAGCCTTCGAGTTCCTCTTCAGGAGTTACTCTCATGCCTAAGATTGCTTTGAGCACGAGCCAGAAGATAGTACTGGCAACGACAGTGAAGGCTCCGATCGCTACAATACCAGTAATCTGGGTAATAATTTGACCAATGCCTCCTCCATAAATCAAGCCCAGTTTTTGACCGTCGTCATTTTCTGCGAAGGTAAAAATGCCCACTGCTAGGGTTCCCCAGGCTCCATTAACAAGGTGAACTGAAATTGCTCCCACTGGGTCATCAATTCTAATCTTGTCAAAGAAGGCAACGGCAAACACTACCAAGACTCCGGCAATAGCTCCGATTACCACTGCTGACCCATAGGCAACAGCATTACAAGGGGCAGTAATTGCTACTAAGCCAGCCAAAATCCCGTTAATAATCATAGATAGGTCTGGCTTGCCATCTTTCAACCAAGAGACGAAGGTGGCGGTGACTCCACCTGCTGCTGCCGCGAGGTTGGTGGTAACGGCAATATAGGGAACAGCTTCACTTGCTGCTAACTCTGAACCAGGGTTAAAACCAAACCAGCCAATCCAGAGAATCAAGCAACCGAGTGTGGCAATACTCATATTGTGACCTGGCAGAGCCAGAGGTCTGCCGTTTTCATCGTATTTGCCTAGGCGCGGCCCTAATATGGCAGCTCCCATCAAAGCTGCCCAGCCGCCCACTGAGTGGACGACTGTGGAACCAGCAAAGTCTGAAAAGCCCATGTTGCCAAGCCAGGCATTTCCTGACCAAACCCAATGCCCAGTGATGGGGTAAGCAATTCCTGTCAGTAGGAGGCTAAAGATTAAAAAGTCAACGAATTTGATTCTTTCGGCGACAGCTCCAGAAACAATTGTGGCAGCAGTGCCGGCAAAGGCAGCCTGAAACAGAAAGAATACAGAGATAGGCAAACCGCCCGGAAAAGGGTCTAGTCCGTAGGTACTAGGATCCTCACTACTGAGGAAAAAGCCGCCCATACCAATGAAGGGATTACCCTCACCAAACATAAAGGAAAAACCAATAGCCCAAAAGGCAAGAGTTGCTATGGCAAAAACAATTAGGTTTTTCGAGAGAATGTTGACGGCATTTTTCTGCCGACAGAAGCCGGTTTCTAGCATTCCAAATCCGGCATTCATGAAGATCACTAACACAGCTGCCACTAAAACCCAGATCGCGTTTAGGGTTCCCTGCACGGTTTCGGCGCTTAGCGCTTCCCCATCCTGGGCGACAGCTGCACTATTCCAAACCACTACAATTATGGCTACTAGAGGAATGCAAGCTAGCCAATAGGGCGAAAAGGATTGGGCGATGATTTTTAAAGGCTGGAAATAAGACCAATCCCAGGGAGATTGGGAAGGCTCTCGTCCATCAAGCCGCCCAGGTTTTGATGGCAGTCTTTCTTGGCTGGAAGTTTTCTTTAATTTGGCTCTAGACATATTGAGTTAATTTTCCTCCCTATAAATCTGTTGAACAGATAAATCCCAACGCTAAGCTTGACAAGCTATAAATCAAGTAACTGGGAGTGAAGGGCACACCTGATTCAAGGTACTCAGCATGACATAAGTCTTGTCATTTTTACAAGTATTACTGCCAGCTACCATATCGGTGCCTGCTTAAGGTAGGGAGCTTTTTGCCAGTTGAATCATAATCTACAATACAGAAGCACCTTACAAACAACTGGGAATATAGTCAAGATAAAAAATTCTTCTTAAGGATAGCTTTCTTATTTTTAACTACAGGACATGCGATTAAGGTATCGCTGGTAGCCTAAGTTTTCAAGCTCGGCTTGCTTATCCATGACTGCTTGGGCTAAATTATGTCGGTATTGCTCAACTCGTGCCAGTAATTCTGGCTGGTGAGATGCTAAAATTTGTACCGCTAACAAACCTGCGTTTTTAGCGTTACCAATGGCGACTGTGGCGACAGGAATTCCCCCCGGCATTTGCACAATCGAGTAGAGGGAATCGAGCCCTTGTAAGTGGCGACTCGATACTGGTACGCCAATTACGGGTAAAGGAGTAAGGGCTGCTACCATGCCTGGTAGATGGGCAGCACCACCAGCTCCGGCGATAATGACTTTGAGACCTCTGTGGTGGGCGCTTTGGGCGTATTCCAACATCCTTTGGGGGGTGCGGTGAGCAGAAACAATCGCGATTTCGCAGGGAACAGTGAATTCTTCGCAAATAGCGATCGCTCCCTGCATGGTGGGTAAGTCGGAATCACTACCCATAATAATGCCAATGAGGGGTTTTTCGTTAGTCATTGCTACTTGTAGTACCAGCGTGCCGCTAGCATACCAGAATATTTCTGTTCTAAGGTTATTATCAGGATTTGAGAATAATTTGGGAAGAGATTTAATGGGTGTCAATCTGGAGATTATCAAGGCGCGATTGCCTGGTTATCAAGGCTTGCAGTGTCTCAAGATTGACGAGTTCGGTAGGATTAGAGCCATTGCACCAATGGAGGTAGGAGCAATTCAAGACAACTCTACCCTATACGGAGATGAAGAGGAAAGCCGATTAAACATTAATCAATTAACCACAATTGATGTTGCGGGTGATTGGGTATCTTTAGGTGGGGTAGATTTACAGATTAATGGGGCGCTAGGGTTGGCATTCACTGATGTCGAGAGGGAGGATATTGAGTGTTTACACGAGATTTGTCAATTCCTGTGGCGTCAGGGCATTGATGCTTTTGTTCCGACTTTAGTAACTACTTCTACACAGAAGATTAAGCGATCGCTATCGGTATTTGCTGATTTTGTAACAACTCAGGCACAAGAGCAAGCTGCTGCTAAGATCTTGGGTGTTCATTTGGAAGGGCCTTTTCTCAATCAGCAGAAGCGAGGAGCCCATCCTGCCGAGTACTTACTGCCGCTGACAGTTGAGAATGTCAAGCTGGTATTGGGAGATTATGCAGATGTTGTCAAGGTGATGACGCTGGCACCAGAATTAGACTCAACTGGTGAGGCGATCGCTTATTTGCGTTCTCTGGGAATTATTATTAGTCTAGGTCACTCTCTGGCAACTGCTGCCCAAGCTGAATCTGCTTTCGCCTTGGGGGCATCCATGGTGACTCATGCTTTTAACGCCATGCCTGTATTACACCATAGAGAACCAGGATTACTGGGAGCAGCGCTGCTAGATCCTGCTGTAAAGTGCGGTATGATTGCCGATGGTCAGCATGTCTGTCCGATAATGATGCAATTGCTACTGCGTGCTGGTGGCTATGAGCAAGGAGTTTTTCTGGTTAGCGATGCTTTGGCACCGATAGGATTACCAGAGGGCATATATCCTTGGGACACTAGGCAAATTGAAGTTAAAAATGGCACGGCACGACTACTAGATGGCACTTTATCTGGAACAACACTACCTTTATTAGTGGGGGTAGATAATTTAGTAAGGTGGGGGATTTGTGGAGCCGAAAGCGCGATTGCCCTTGCCACTGAAGCACCTAGAGAGGCTATTGGTTTACCAGGAATTAGGGTGGGACAAGCTGCTAATTTACTACGCTGGCATGTTGATGAGGTGACATCCAAGCTTAGTGGGAAACGCCTTAAGTTTTGACTTTTATAAATGCAGCGATTTTCAATAGCTGCTTCTGCTAAATACCAGATTCTCTAAATCAACAATCTATGATTTACGAGTTTTGAGATAAGTTTTTGTCAACGATCATCAAGTCAACTTGTTGGGGTAAAACATATTGATCATGTTGTTGATTATAGGACTCTTGTAACTTTTCTTTGAACAGAGGGAGTACATCTACTTCATTATTAAGAACGGCTTTCTTTAAATACATCTCTAGTACAGTTCTATCCTTAGGGCTGATTTTATGATCAAAAGATATGGAAATTGTTTCGTAGTTTAGCTTTAAAGAGTTGAAGATACTTCTGATATCTTCTGCTGTCACCAAATTTTGGGCGTTGGCTAAGGGATAGTGATTTATGTAAAAATTGTACAAACTATTATAAGAAGATTGTCTAGTCAGTTGAAAAACTATTATTTTACCATTAGGCTTAAGCAAATCAATAAGATACTGAAAGACTTTATTCATTTGACTCTTGTCAACTGTAGACAAAGCATGAATTGCCCAAATTAAATCGTAATGATTATTATAGGTCAAGACTAAGGGTATATTTTCTATAGAAGATAAATATTTTTCGCCAGTAACAAAATGCTCAAGTTCATTGAACAAACGCTCTGATTTCTGTAGGCAATATTCTGAGGCATCAAATAAGTCTGATAATAGACAAACATCACTAGAAATTTGCCGGTCTAATAAACTAGGGAATTTCCCAGTACCACAGCCTAGGTCAAGAAGTTTAATTTCTGGTTTGGAAAAGGATTTTAGTATAGTTTCAAATGGATAGGTCTCGATGAGTTTTTTGTAATCAATTGCAGCAATTTTCCACCAAGATTCTAAATCAAGTTGATCTGGTTGATAGTAGTCTCGGACAATTTCAAAATTATCGCGGTTGGTTGTCATTGACTAATTCGCTTTAATGTTTGCTGGGGATAGTTTTTTTTGTGCCCCGTGATGTAGAAACACTAGCTCTGACAAGAGCCTGTAGCGTAACATAATTTTGTTGTCAGGAGAGCAACTGGGCATCGCCTTGTTTGCCATCCAGTGAAGGATATCTGTAAATCTTCAAATTTGTGTATACACGCTGGTAAAGTAGTTAATCGTCCCCATACTTCGACTAAAATTAAGATTTTATGAAAAGCGTAGTTGATGACAAGAGAATTGTTAAAGAATATTTTAATGCCACTGGTTTTGACCGCTGGCAGCGGATTTATGGTAGCGGTGAGGTAAATAAAGTCCAATTAGACATTCGTAATGGACATCAGCAGACGGTGGATGCTGTCGTCAGTTGGTTGCAATCTGATGGTAATTTAGAAGCTTTATCCATCTGTGATGCTGGTTGCGGTGTCGGTAGTCTTAGTATTCCTCTTGCCCAAGCTGGTGCCCAAGTTTTTGCCAGTGATATCTCGGAAAAAATGGTAGGTGAAGCTCAGCAAAGAGCTCAAGACACTTTGGGTGATACTAAAAATATTACTTTTGCCGTGCAGGACTTAGAGGAATTGAACGGTACCTACCACACAGTCATTTGCCTCGATGTACTCATTCACTATCCCCAAGACAAGGCAGCGCAGATGATTACACACCTAGCAAATCTAGCAGAGTCCCGTTTAATTCTCAGTTTTGCTCCTAAAACCTTTTTACTTACTATTCTCAAAAAAATCGGTGAGTTGTTTCCAGGACCAAGCAAAACTACTCGCGCTTATCAGCATCGGGAAGCCGAGATTATCAATATCTTGCAAAGTAATGGCTTTTCGATTAAAAGATTTGGGATGACCAGTACTCGCTTTTACTATTCCCGTATCTTAGAAGCTACTCGCAATTAAAAAAGAAGATAGAGTGTTTTTTTGCTTTTTAATGCTTCTTCTGAACAGGTATCGGGGATTAAAATTGAGGAATTAGGGAAGAGAGTATAAGGGTATTTAAACCTAATGTTTTTGAACAGAAACAGAGATTTGATAATTTATCTTTACCTTACCATTTCCCCTATCTCAAGCTCTTGTTCCTTAAGTAAGTACCTGGACATAAATTATGTCGAGTGCGTTAAAAATCTTGAAAATGCTAAATTGTCTTCTGTTCTCTAATGTGTCTTTGTCTCCATAGTTAATTTTAGTTTGATCCAACTACTTAGTAGGAGGAATAAATGACTCGAATTTTTTTAGTGATCGCGGCAATTATGGCAGGATTTTCAGTTGCTGCTGGTGCTTTTGCTAGCCATGCCCTGAAAGCCAAATTAACAGAAAGGGCGATAGCAATTTTTGAAACTGGGGCAAGATACCAAATGTATCATGCCCTAGCACTGCTGTTAGTAGCACTTCTATTGAGTCGCGCTCCAACCCCGCAGATACCGCTGATTGCAGCTGGTTCAGCTTTTATCATTGGCATTGCTTTATTTTCTGGTAGTTTGTATGCTTTGAGTTTGAGTGGGATTAAGTGGCTAGGCGCAGTTGCACCACTGGGAGGAGTAGCATTTATTGTGGGATGGGGCTGTCTAGCGATCGCCGCCTGGAGTTTCCAGTAGTATAGAGTTAATTTAGCGAAAAAGCTTGTGAAACCTGGGTCTTTATGCCTAACCTAGGTTTCATTTTAGTGATAATGATCTCTAACTAATTATTACCTATTGACCTATTGCTTATTCCCGGTTAAGAGTTCCATATAATCTACGGCTAAACACCTCCTCAGAAGTTATGAGTGTTCCTATATAGTTATTGCATTCAGGCAAAGTGTTATTTTTTCTAATAAGTGATGATTAGAAAAACTTAACCGAACTGGATTTAAATCCCAACCCTTAAAATCAGGTGCCAGTCGAATCATTTTGTGCAGAATCGCCTCATTTATCCACAAAATAAGAGGAAAGGGGAAACGCTTGCGGAACTCATCTCTGACCAAGTTAGTTGCACTCAAAACTTGATCGATAGCCTCCACTGAATCTAGACCAAAAACGATTAAAGCTGACGGCAGGGGGTTTTCAAGTTCTTGTAGGATACTAGTCAATAGGGTTTGAATTGATGGTTTCACCACTAATTGCTGGATTTTGATTGAAGAGAGTTCTTGCAACTGGTTCGCCACTTCCAATCCCAAGCTCGGACGGTCACAGCAAACTAGAATCAGAGAGAATTCTCCTTGAGACATGACAATTGCTCTCGCTAGCCTTTGTAGCGATTGCCTATTGTTTAGGGCCAAATATTCTGAATCATAATCGGTATTCATAAGGAAATATTAAGGTAATTTTTATGGAAAGCCCTCAATAAAAAACTTTTTTTAAACTTTGTCAGCTTGGGCAATTTTGTGTGATTCTCAGAATAAATTGCAAAAATCTGGTAGTCTAACAATCTAATCAAGTTTAAGAAAAATGAATCGGGGTTACTTGTTTCACAAAGGTTTGAGCATCCATCTATGAAAAATTTTCTCACAAAATGTTATACAGCCTGTGCAGACAGGCTTGTTGCTTTAAGGATGACTTTTAGGCGTAAGTCGCGGCTAGTTTCCCTATTTATCTTTGGGATCACGATTACTCTGTTGCATACACCAGTGGTTGCTCAAACGAAGTTGAACGATATCCAAGGTAATTGGGCGCAAACTTGTATTGAACAGCTGAGTCAGCAGCAAATTATCAGCGGTTATCCAGACGGCAGTTTTGAACCTAATCAACCAGTAACTAGAGCTGAATTTGCGGCAATGCTCAATCGAGCTTTTCCTGAGTCTGCTCCAGCACGGGACGAAAGAAAATTTGCTGATGTTCCCTCAACTTACTGGGCTAGTGAAGCAATTAGCAAAGCTTATCAAATGGGGTTCCTTAGTGGTTATCCTGGTGGTGTGTTTAGACCAAAGCAAAATATTCCCCGTGTACAAGCGCTGGTATCTTTAGCAAATGGTTTAAATTACGTGCCCGTAGGACCAACCCTGGAAACTTTGGAGCGAGCTTTTACTGATGCCCAAGAAATTCCTGAATACGCCCAAAGTGCAATCACTGCTGCCTTAGAAAATCAACTAGTTGTTAATTATCCCAAGGTGGGAACTCTCAACCCCAACAGCCAAGCTAGTCGAGCTGAGATTGCAGCATTTCTGTGTCAGGCTACTCAAGGGACTGGACTTGTTGCTTCAGAGTACATTCGGCAATTAGACATACCGACTGATTTGACTGCTGAGTTGCGAGGGGTGTGGCTGACAAATATTGATAGTGAAGTCTTATTTTCTTCACAAACATTAGCTGCTGCCCTCAAGAAATTAAAAGAACTCAACTTCAACACAATCTATCCTACTGTCTGGAATTGGGGTTATACTCTTTATCCCAGCGATATTGCTCAAAGGGAAACGGGGCGACAGGCGAGGATATCGACGCCCTTGGAGAAAGATTTATTTGATCCCGAAAAGGGCTTAAAAGAAGGAAGAGATGTACTTCAAGAAGTGATAGAGGCATCACATCAAGGGGGGATGAGAGTAATTCCCTGGTTTGAATTTGGCTTTAAAGCTCCTTCTTATTCTGAATTAGCTAAACGTCATCAGGACTGGCTCACTCAAACTAGAGAAGGTGTCAAGACTCAATTTCCAGAAGGTTTAACACCCGAGGAGCAAAAATTGCATGAGATTGTCTGGCTCAATCCCTTTAAGCCTGAGGTACAGCAGTTTATCGAAGATTTAATTATCGAAGTGGTCAGCAACTATGACATTGATGGTATTCAATTAGATGACCACTTCGGTTTGCCATCTAAATTTGGTTATGATCCCTTCACGGTAGAGTTATATAAACAGGAGCATCAGGGTAAATCTCCCCCAACAGACCCCCAAGATACTGAATGGGTACGCTGGCGAGCTAACAAAATTACTGATTTTCTAAAAAAACTGTTCCGGGCAGTTAAAGAGCGTAAGCCGGATGTAATTATCTCTATTTCTCCTAACCCACAGCGCTTCTCTTACAATTCCTTTTTAGCAGACTGGGAACAGTGGGAAAGACAGGGTTTAGTAGAAGAATTGATTGTGCAGATTTATCGAGATAACTTCAGCACTTTTGTTGGAGAATTAGAGCAACCAGAACTTACCGCAGCACGCACTCATATTCCTGTCGGGATTGGTATTTTGAGTGGTTTAAAAAAGCGAGCAATTCCCTTCTGGCAAATCCAGAAGCAAGTTGAGGCAGTGCGCAGGCGAGGATTTGCTGGTGTGTCCTTCTTCTTTTACGAGACTTTATGGAATATTAGCGATGAATCTTGGCAGCAGCGCCAAGCGGCTTTTGGATCACTGTTCCCAAAACCGGCACAAGCTCCGGATCTATCACAAGATTGGCAGCCTTCTAGTTGATGCAAATTGGAGAGGGGGAGACACGGAGAGGGGGAGACACGGAGAGGGGGAGATACGGAGAGGGGGAGATACGGAGAGGGGGAGACACGGAGAGGGGGAGATACGGAGATGGGGAGATACGGAGATGGGGAGATGGGGAGACACGGAGAGGGGGAGATGGGGAGATACGGAGATAGAAATAATGCTTTTGGGTAATAATATAAACTTCTTGAATACCAGTTTCCCAGGAGAATTGGCGGCTCTGGGTGCTGCTGGTTTATGGGCAGTAGCGACAGTAGTTTATGGACGTTTAGGAAATTTTTACTCGCCTGTACAATTGAATTTGATTAAGGGGGTAATTGCGATCGCCTTACTCGTTCTAACTCTGGTTGTGGGTAAAGATCAACTGCCATTATTCAACCTTACCGCCTGCGGACTATTACTTATCAGTGGTGTGGTTGGTATTGCTTTGGGAGATACAGCTTATTTTAAAGCCTTAAATTATTTGGGAGCCCGCCGCGCCCTGCTGATGGAAACCTTAGCACCGATTTTTGCAGCCATCCTAGCACTGATATTTTTGCAGGAAAAGTTAACTATTGGTGCTTGGTGCGCTATCTTGTTAACGATTGTGGGCGTTGCCTGGACAATTGCTGAGAGGGTTCCTGGTTCAAGCTTAGAGCAGGGGCTCTTAATAAGAGGAATTGGCTTTGGTGTCTTGGCAGCAATGGCACAGGCAAGTGGTATCGTTTTCTCGCGGGCAGCACTGGCAGATACAACAATCAGCCCTCTCTGGGCAGCGCTATTGCGTCTAAGTGCAGGGGTGTTGATGCTGCTATTACTAGCAATACTATTGCGATGGAATATTAGTTTGGGAGTCAAAGGTTTATTCTCGGGGCGGGCATTGGGGGCAGTTTGCTTCGCAGCTTTTTTCGGTACTTACTTGGCAATCTGGCTACAGCAAACAGCGCTAAAATTTACGGCAGCTGGTATTGCCCAAACTCTGATGACCACTAGCCCTTTGTTTGTGCTGCCAATTGTGGCTTTCATGGGAGAGGTAGTAACCACCAGAGCAATCTTGGGAGTTCTAGTGGCAATTACAGGAGTAGCATTACTCGTAAGTTGGCAATAAGTTCCACACAAATTTATTTCGGTTGTTGTAAGGTTTAGGAATCCCGCGCTTTTAGCGCTGGGAAGATGTCAAGCTAGTAACTAGCGCATAGTTACAAATTCCTCAGCTGTTGAGGGATGAATACCAACAGTGGCATCAAAGTCTTTTTTGGTTGCTCCCATCTTCAGGGCAATTGCTACTCCTTGAATTACTTCGGCGGCGTCTTCACCTACCATGTGAGCTCCCAAAACCTGATCAGTGTTTTGATCAACCACCAATTTCACCATTGTTTTTTCATCCCTACCGCTTAGGGTATGGTACATGGGTCGAAAACGGGCACGATAAATTTTGATAGCATCGCCTAGTTTTTCCCGTGCTTGGGCTTCTGTCAAACCCACAGTGGCAGCTTCTGGGGTACTAAAAATAGCTGTAGGTATATTGGCATAGCTCATCAGCCTGGATTTGCCTCCAAACTCAGTATCGGCAAAGGCACGACCTTCGTTGATAGCAACAGGTGTTAAATTAATGCGGTCTGTACAATCGCCCACAGCAAAAATATTTTCTTGCGTAGTGCGGCTATACTGATCAACAATAACCGCTCCTTTGTTAACTTCCACCCCAGTATTTTCTAAACCCAGTTTATCAAGATTGGGTTTGCGTCCTGTAGCAGCAAGACTAACTGTATCTACAATTATTATTTCTTCAGAATCACCTTTAAGATTGACCTTGAAACCTTCTGAGGTCTTTTCAATCACTGGTGGCTCAATAATCTTAACAATATGGATGCCGTGCTTTTGCATCCCCTCTTGAACCCCAGAGCGAATATCTTGGTCAAATCCCCTTAAAATTAAATCACGCCGACTCACTAGCGTCACTTGAGAACCCAAGCCCTGCATGATACTAGCAAACTCCACACCAATGTAGCCACAGCCAATAATTACCATTTGCTTTGGTTGCTCTGGCAGGTGAAAGATATCATCAGAAGTAATAGCGTGTTCTATACCTGGAATTTCTGTTGGTTTAACTGGATACCCTCCCACAGCAATCAAAATTTTATCTGCTGTAATTTTGCGCTCTCCAATCTCGATGGTATGAGGTTCAAGAAATTTGGCGTATCCATGAATTAGTTCTACACCCGCTTTGTCTAGCATCCTCTGGTATACTCCGTTGAGGCGCTCGACTTCCTGGTTAACAGCCTTAATCATCTTTGGCCAGTCAAGGGTACTATTACTTGGACTCCAGCCGTAACCCTGTGCATCTTCATACAGGGCAGAAAAATGAGAAGCATAAAGCATAAGCTTTTTAGGAATGCAGCCACGATTAACGCAGGTTCCACCTAAGGTATTAAATTCTGCAACTCCTACTTTGGCACCGTATTCTGCTGCTCTCCGGGCAGAGGCAATTCCACCAGAACCGCCTCCAATAACGAATAAGTCGTAATCGTAGCTCATTATTCCATCGCTTCTGTTTTTACACTCAGTATAGTGTGTGAAGTTTTAGCAACTGTTCTTACAGGACAAGGTTTAAGTTAAGGATGAATCAAGTAGCCGACAAAACCTGTTTATAGCGCTACGCGCAAGGCTCCAGGGCAGAAGGCTCCAAGGCAGAGTTTGACAAAGTTTTAGCGATTTAGCTTGTCCTAACCTTAATACGTACTGCTATACCCGTCACTTTCATTTCAGGAAAAGTCCGAGAAACAATCTGCTGATTGTCCCTAAACTCAGTTGCTCTGTAAGTACCATCTGCCAGTAATAATACAGTTACAAGCTGCTGTGTGGGGTCAATAATCCAATACTCAGAAATGCCAAATTATTGATACTGTTGCCGCTTGTCAATGTAGTCGCGCTTATAGTTCTTATCGTTGTGGTCATTGTAAGGGTTAATACACTGGAGAAAGTACTCCAACGTAGGCATTAATACCCCGCGTTAAGCGATCGCATCAAGGATTGGCAAAACCTGTAGAACAAGCAAGGAATTGGTGAAGTTAAGTTGCTGGGTAAAAAGGTAACAGAGCTTATTGATGCTTTGGGGTAGTCGGTGAAGTGTGTGCTCCTGGAGTGCCAGTTGAATCTGCCTCTGGTAAATGTCCCGGAGGAGGTTCATTTTGCAATTGCTGACGCCCGTTACGAATTACCCTCAGCATTTCACTCAGTTGCTGATCAATATTTGCCAGCACTTCATTGGCATAGTCATAGGCACCATTTTGAATATCCTCACATTCAGTCAGTGCCAGTTGGCGCATGTGTTCAATTTCCTGCTGCGCCTGTCTGCGTACACGCTCAATATCAGAAAAAGTTTGTTCTTCTAGGGTTTCGCACTCTTGCTGAACTCGTTGTCGAATTTGCTGTGCTTCTTGTTGAGCCTGCTCAATGATACCCAATTCATCCAACATTTGATCGGCACGCCGCTCTGCCGCCTCCATAATTTCTTGGGCATATTCTTCCGCCTGTAGTATAATTTCCTCACGCTGGCGGACTATTTTTTCAGCTTGATCAAAAGCATCAGGGAGATTTTCCCGCACGAGGTCGAGCTGAGCAAGTAAAGTTTCTTCATCAATCAGCGTCAGCCTGGTAAAGGGGATATGTGGGCTATCGAAAACTATCTCTTCAATGCGGTTAAGTTCCCGCCCGATATTTACCCCTCTGGATCCATCGTGCTGCGGTTCAGTGTGGTTGCTGGGTTGATTGTTATCGGGGAGTTCGCTCCTGACTGAGTCTCGGCGTAACATTGGCAAATATCTAAAGCAACCTGCTTAGGGACAAGATGATCGACTGAGCCGCCAAACTTGGCAATCTCTTTTACTACGCTACTACTTAAGAAACTATACTCGTTAGAGGTAGCGAGAAAAACTGTTTCAATTTCATGCCAGAGGGTGTGATTGGTGTGAGCCATCTGGAGTTCTTTCTCAAAGTCTGAAAGTACCCGCAGCCCCCTTAGAAGTACTTTAGCATTCTTGAGTTTGGCGTACTCCACTGTCAGACCTAAAAAACTGTCAATTTCTACATTCGGCAGATGTTGTGTACAAGAGTGAATCTGTTCAAGTCGCTGTGGCACAGTAAATAAGGGCGATTTCTCATGGTTGCGCAGCACAGCCACGATCACTCGCTCAAAAAGTGTGCAGCCCCGTTCGATGATATCGAGGTGTCCTAGGGTAATGGGATCGAAGCTACCTGGATAAATGGCAATCACAAGGAAAAATTCAGGAAAGTCACTGAGGCGATTATAGTTCCAAAATTCCCAACCTGGTGGATTTCACAAATTGCATTGCCGTTGGGGCAGGTTTTTCTCTATATATAGCAGTACGCATTAAGGTTAGGACAAGCTAAATCGCTAGAACTTTGTCAAATTCACCCCTTTTGCCTTGGAGCCTTCTGCCCTAGAGCCTTGCGCGTAGCGCTATATCTCTATCTATTAGTAGCTCAAGCCAAAGTCTTTCCTGATTATCTGTTACTTTAACGATCACTAATTCCTTCTCTGGCTTTGAATTCCTGTATCACTCGGTTTAACTCATTTACCGAGGAAGAGCTAATCAAATAAAATTTGAAGGGTTCTTGGCTAATATATTCGGCATAAGATGATTGGAGATAAGGACGATATTCAGAATTAGTAACAACATGGACTTCCAAAAATGACAGCATCATCGCGTTGCCATAATCATCGATTAAGCTTTGCGGTGGCAATTTCAAATTAGGGAGAGAGTCAATCATTGCCTTAGTCCCAGCATCTAGTTGGGAAAAGTTAAGGTGTGCCTGTCCTTCCAATAGCCCTAGATGCTTATTAGGGGTATTTAGCCAGGTAAAAGAGCGCATCTGTTCTAATACGGCTGGGGTAGCTGGATCGAGAGTACCTGCCCCCAGAAAGACTGGAATTTGAATCTTACTTAAACCTTTAGGTCCGAAGACGCTACTATTGACTGGATTAATTGCGATCGCAGCTTTGACTCTGGGGTCTCGAAAATTGTAAGCTTTTCTCGGTAGCTCCAAAGCACGACACTGAACCAGTAGAGACAGATTCGGATCCCAAACCACACGATTACAGTCTGTTTCAAGTCGCTCGAAATCGATTTCGGCACCTGCTAGAGCTAGAGCTGTATAACCGCCAAAGGAATGACCGATTACTCCTACCTCTTGGAGATTGAGTTTTCCTGCAAACTCAGCTTGGTTGCGCCGTGCTAGTTCATCTAGTACATAGCTTACGTCTAGGGGACGATCAATAAATTCTTCTATTCTAAAGATGTCTCTCGAATAGCCAGCAAGCGTATTCTGAAGATAGGTGAGATCACTGCCTGGATGCTGAAGCAGTGCCACCACATATCCATAGGAAGCTAGATGTTGCGCTGGCTGTTCAAAGTGTTCTGGTGTTGAAGCTAAGCCATGAGAAGCAATAACCACAGGGGTTTGACCTGCTCTCCACCTTTGAGGTTGGTAAAGTTCGACTCTAAACTCACGCTGGCGGCTATTATCTTTAAGGGTAATGATTTGTTTGCGGAAGCCAAACTCTCCAGTTTTTCTGATATCTGGTAAAATTGAAAAATTAACTGAGTTTTCAGTAGCTGCTTCAGCTGCTGCCAAGCGGCTAATCTGACTCACCATTTCGTCTGTTGCCTTGACTATTTTTTCAAGTAGTCCCGAAACCTCAAGAATCTGATCAGTGTTGAGTTCAATATTGGTGGAGAACTTGCGCATGAAATTGAGGACGGTAAGCCCTTCGGGATCAGCAGCCGCTTGTACCAGCGCACCTCGAATGCTATACTTGCCGTTGCGACCACCTTGAACCTGAATAATTTTGCCAAATCCGGTTAGTAACTGTTCTCCTATGGGGGTGCGGAAAAAACGATAGAGTTGGACTGGATCAACCTCTTGTTTGGTTTGTAGCACCTCGCGAAAGGTGGCTTGATTTTCTTCACTTACTCTTTTCAAATAGAACTCTAATTCCTTGTTAATCTTGCCTTCTTTAGCAAAGGTTTCCAAGGAATCAACGCTAATGGATAAAGCCAGGGGGCCGTAATCGAAATAAATGCGCTCAGCGGCATTGACGGGAATAGCGCTTAAAATTGTACAGATAACCCCTAGTCCCAGGGAACGAAACCAACGCCGAAAGACTAATTGATTAGGTCTAATAAGATTTTTCAATTCCTTACCAAAGGTTTTGCTTTCCATTAACTAGATAGTTTCCTAACTAATTGAAGGTTTCTCTACTTCGGGTGCAGAGGTTAGTTGTTGATAGTTCATCGTTAATATTTCACTGTTTATAGTTTTTACATCAATCATGAACAATAGACGATAACAGCATTGTTGGTTGGTTTTCCTACTTACCCTGTCATGGATTTAGATATAGCAGTTGCCACAACTGTTAGGACACTTTCACGGTTCCCTGTTAAGAGTTAGGAATTCCCTTTGAATCAAAATAGGATGTCCTAACTGACATGTCTGTTGCTATAACTGTTAATTCACAGTTGATGGTCTTGCTTTAAGGGATTACTTTAATTAAATTACCGAATGATGAAAACTCAATCAGGAAGCTTTTACAAAAATTAAAATTCACATAAGGTACTTACTAACGACATCAAGAAGACAGCATTTTTGCTAAGAAATAGGTGGTGAATTTAATAGCATAACAAGGGCATAATAAATACTTAAACTAAATTTAATAACACAATCATCAAGTATAAAGCACTAACCATCATCCATTTTTAATTTAGACTATGAACAATTTTTTTCGTTGAAAAAATAAAATGCTGTTTTGGTGTTAGTAGAAGCTGCCCATTTTTCCTTATACTCTTCTTTCCAACCAGGCTTTACCACCAGGTAAATCAACGAAACTTCCTTGAACAACTGATAATAACTACTGCCTCTAACTTCTACACTAGCTTCAATGACTGCTGCCTCAAACGCTTCTTCTCAATAAGCTGACTATTCCTCCTGCTTGATGTAGTGAGATTTGTTTAAGTAGTCAAGAAATTCAAAGACAGCCAACAACAGAT
Organism: Symploca sp. SIO3C6; assembly: GCA_010692425.1. Lineage (GTDB taxonomy): Bacteria > Cyanobacteriota > Cyanobacteriia > Cyanobacteriales > Coleofasciculaceae > SIO3C6. Next base: position 58,326 of record JAAHHJ010000024.1, read on the forward strand.
GCCCTGTAGCTTTTGCCGATATTATCTGCTTCACCCACAAATAGATTCACCTGATAGGGCTGCTCATTGTTACGGGGTGTAGCTCTAATTTCTAAAGGTTCACCTGCATTTAATCGAGAGTTATTTACATCATAGAATTTATCTTCAGTTTCGTCACTGTACTTTAGATACATCCTGATATCAAAGACACCACCCTCTGGGGACACAATTGTTGCTGCAAAGCTCTTAAACAGCTGCCCAGAGGGAACTAGCCAATCTGTATTCCAATTATTTCTGGTGATTCTCACCCCAAATGGCCCAGGAACAGTTGGTACAGAAACCGTCTTTTCTACCTCGCTGCCTTCTCCACCAACTAGCGCCAATGATGTACAACTTTGAGACTGGGCTGGCAAGCTAACGCTTAAAATTGTGACAATAATGCCAAAAGCAGTAATGCGATCAAACATAAGTAACCATCCTCAACCTAGGGTCAATCCTATCAAGATGACTTCACCGACACCCAACAACTGAAGCCGTATAGGTATCATCAACTGCATTCAACCCGCCAACCTCGATATTTACTTGGTAAGGTTGCATTTTGCTTCGGGGTTCAGCTGTGAGAGTTAAGGGTTGATTCACACTCAAGGGTACATCGTTTTGATCATAAATCTCATCTGCAGTCTCATCGGGATACTTTAAGTACACTTCAATATTGTAGTTGCCAGTTTCCTGAGGTACTATTGTCACCACAAACTTTTGAAAAACTTGACCTCCTGGTACTGCCCAATCTGTATTCCAATTGTGTCTAATGCTAGTGCTGAAAGGGCCTGGAAGTGGTACAGGAATGGTTGGAGGAGAAGATGTCTTCTTAACTTCAGTTCCCTCGCCTCCAACAACATTAAGGGGGGTACAGTTTGGCTGGGCTTTGACTGACAAAGCAAGACTCAATAATGTGGCGGCGATGCCAATAGCAGCTACACGGTCAAACACAAATAAATTCCTCTTTTAATCTTCTTCACCAACTTACTACTTTGATTGTTCATTGTTCATTGTTTATTGTTCATTGTTTATTGGGTTGAGGGGTACTCAGAATAAAGGAGTTTGAGGAAATTACTCCAAGTTTTCAAATTCTAAACTTTTTTGAGCGCAGCTCAAAGGAGGAGGGAGAAAATACTTCCGTAACTCCTATAAATACTTGGAGATTTGTTACAGGCAAAATTCAAGAATAGTCAAGTTTAATTTCTCCTGTAGCAACTTTTTCTTGAATAAGAGTTCTAATCATTGCCAGCTCTTGAACAGTGACTTTATTATCGGCATACATTGCTGCTGTTATGGTTTCTCTCTCGCCTCTGGTGATCACACCATCGGCTGTAGCTCGTTCAATAATAGTTCTGAACTTTTCGAGTTCTTGAAGTTCCTCAGGAGTAAGTTCTTTATGGTTAGGATAGAAAACTTTCATGGTATTTCTTTTGAGAACTCTTACACTCACAAGTGTATTAGATAAAGGTAATGAACCAGACCAGTATCTATGTTAATTTTGATTGACATCTATCTTCTTGGGACTAGTACCGCTCTGGCTCCAACTCAAAAGCAGGTGCTGAGTACGACGAATGTTCCACAAAACTTTTCTAAAAAGCTTTTCGCCAATTAGGAATGGTAGCTTTATTTATTCCTGGCTGGACTAGCGTATACTTATCTAGAGCAGTCTATACTTAACGAAAACTTAATAGGGAATTAAACATTTTCAAGGTTGCTGTAAGATAGTATACTGAAGTTAATCGCCTAGAGCTCATTACCTTAAGGAGAAGTAAGCGAGATTCTCTGCAGTTTGTCATCTGTCTTTTTTTCTGTCAATTTCTTGGTAAAGAAGCTCACAAATTCAAGACAACGAGGTAGGATTTGACCATGGTTCAAGCACCAGCACCTCAAACTATAGCTCAGCAAAGTCCTCTCTCTACAGAAGAGCTGCGCAAGATAGACGCCTATTGGCGTGCCTGTAACTACCTTGCCATCGGCATGATCTATCTGCGGAACAATCCGCTACTCAAAGAGCCTTTAGTAGCAGAACATGTTAAATACCGTCTATTAGGTCACTGGGGTGCAAGTCCAGGATTAAGCTTTGCCTACGTACACCTCAACCGAGTGATCAAAAAGTACGACCTGAATATGATTTTCTTGGCAGGTCCCGGTCATGGTGCTCCAGGCGTTCTCGCTCCAGCATACCTAGAGGGAAACTATTCCGAGGTTTATCCTGACAAGAGCGAAGATCAAGAGGGAATGCAGAAATTCTTTAAGCAGTTCTCTTTCCCTGGCCACATTGGTAGCCATTGCACTCCCGAGACACCAGGCTCGATCCATGAGGGCGGCGAGTTAGGTTACAGCGTCTCCCACGCCTACGGTGCTGCCTACGACAATCCCGATTTAATTGCGACAGTAATGGTGGGTGATGGTGAAGCCGAAACTGGACCATTAGCTACTGCTTGGCACTCCAACAAGTTTCTCAACCCCGTCCGTGACGGTGCAGTTTTACCTATTTTACACCTGAACGGCTACAAGATTGCCAACCCCACAATTTTATCAAGGATTTCACCTGAAGAACTCGAAAGCCTATTTCGAGGTTACGGCTATACACCCTACTTTGTAGAAGGGGAAGATCCAGAGCTTATGCACCAGCAGATGGCAGCCACGCTGGAAGAATGCATTAACCAAATTCGCGCTATTCAAGAAGAAGCACGCCGCAGTGGCATCGCCAAACGCCCCCGTTGGCCGATGATTGTCTTGCGCACTCCCAAGGGTTGGACAGGACCAAAGGAGGTAGATGGTCATAAAGTCGAAGGCTTCTGGAGAGCCCACCAGGTACCAATGGGAGCAATGCACAGTAATCCCCAACATCTCAAGATGCTGGAAGAGTGGATGAAGAGCTACAAGCCAGAGGAACTCTTTGATGAGCATGGTAAGCTAATTAGCTCCCTCAAGGAACTGGCACCCACAGGCAACCGCCGCATGAGTGCTAACCCCATTACCAATGGCGGTGTCGTGCGCAAGCAATTGCTGATGCCTGACTTCCGTGACTACGCAGTGGAAGTGACTAAGCCGGCGACAACCGAGGTGGAAAACACCCGTGTTCTTGGTCAATTCCTACGGGATGTCATGGCAAAGAACATGACAAATTTCCGAGTCTTTGGACCAGATGAAACTGCTTCCAATCGCCTCAATGCTATTTACGAAGTTAGTAAGAAAACTTGGCTAGCAGACTATTTGCCCGAAGATGAAGACGGCGGTGAACTCTCCCCCGACGGTAGGGTAATGGAGATGCTGAGTGAACATACCCTTGAAGGCTGGTTAGAGGGTTATCTGCTGACAGGGCGTCACGGTTTCTTCCACACCTATGAAGCCTTCGCCCACGTGATTGACTCCATGTTCAACCAGCACGCCAAGTGGTTAGACATCTGCAAGCACGAGGTTCCCTGGCGAGCACCGATTTCTTCGTTAAATATTCTACTCTCCTCCACTGTCTGGCGTCAGGATCATAATGGGTTTTCACACCAAGATCCTGGTTTCATTGATGTGGTTACTAACAAGAGTGCTGAAGTTACTCGCATTTACTTACCTCCTGATGCCAACTGTTTGCTCTCGGTAGCAGATCACTGCCTGCGCAGCACTAACTACGTTAATGTTATTGTTGCTGACAAACAAAAACACCTCCAGTACCTGAGTATGGAGGAAGCAATCAAGCACTGTAGCAAAGGCATTGGGATTTGGGAGTGGGCTAGTAATGATGATCAGGGTAAGGAACCTGATATCCCTGATGTGATTATGGCTTGCTGCGGAGATGTGGCGACGATGGAATCTTTGGCGGCAACTGCAATTCTTTTGGAGGAGTTCCCTGAACTTAGGGTTCGCTTTATTAATGTTGTCGATTTGTTCAAGCTGCAATCGGAGAGTGAACACCCCCACGGTTTGTCCGAGCGTGATTTCGACACACTATTTACCACTGATAAGCCAGTTATTTTTAACTTCCACGGTTACCCTTGGCTGATTCACAAGCTTATCTATCGCCGCAGTAATCAAGAACGCATTCACGTGCGTGGCTACAAGGAAGTGGGTAATATTAACACTCCTCTGGAACTGGCAATTAACAACCAGATTGACAGATTTAACTTAGTCATTGATGTGATTAATCGAGTTCCCAAACTTGGTTCGGCAGCTGCCTACGTTAAAGAGCGCATGAAGAATCAGATTATCGAGAACCTCCACTATTCCCATGAACAAGGTATCGATAAAGCTGAGATTACTGAGTGGAAGTGGCCTCACTGAGTTAGTTATCAGTTGTCAGTGAACGGTAAATAGTGAAGACTGTTGACTGGCAATTGGTAATTGATAAAAGTATTAGGTATTAGGTTTTGTCGCTAATGCCTAATACCTACCACCTCAAAGCTCATTGACAAGATGTGTAGATAAAGTTTTAGCCAGTTGGTATAGCAAATCCCAGTTACCAGGAAATAAAAAATAACTTCTTTTCGAGAGTTAGCCATTGGTTTTAACCAATGGTAGTGGAGCGAGATACTCCGATTTATCTAGGTGATATTTTTGCCAATGTTTTTGTTGTAAAATAATTCTATTTTTTTTCTTCATTTGATAGCTCATATTTGCCCTTTTATTAAAAATCGAACTTTGTGATGACAGCAGATTAATGAAACACGCTCACTTTATTGTCCCACCCGGTTCCAAGATTGCTCTCAACAAGGACTATGACCCAGCAGACAAGGCTGATTTTCTGACCAAAGTAGATGCTAAAGGTAGATTACAAGAAGGTATCGAACGGCTGGCGAAATACCAGGATGTTCTCTATGCCCATAATATCTACGCCCTACTGCTTATTTTCCAAGCCATGGATGCAGCAGGTAAAGATAGCACCATTAAGCATGTTATGTCTGGAATAAATCCTCAGGGATGTCAGGTTTTTAGTTTTAAAGCTCCTTCTGCAGAAGAACTAGACCATGACTATCTCTGGCGAGCATGCAAGTCACTACCGGAAAGAGGGAGAATTGGGATCTTTAATCGTTCTTACTATGAAGAAGTTCTGGTGGTGCGTGTTCATCCAGAAGTCTTGGAAAGACAGCAAATCCCAGCAACTGTAAAATCTAAAAAGATCTGGAAGCATCGTTTCGAGGAAATCAATAATTTTGAAAAATATTTAGTCAATAATGGTATTGTGATCCTTAAGTTTTTTCTTAATGTCTCCAAATCAGAACAGAAAAAAAGATTTTTAGAACGGATTGATAGGCCAGAAAAAAACTGGAAATTTTCAACCAGTGATGTCAAAGAAAGAGCCTTTTGGAATGACTATATCAGTGCTTACGAAGATGTTTTCAATCACACTAGTACTGAGTGGGCTCCCTGGTATATTATTCCTGCCGATCATAAATGGTTCACACACTTAGTTGTTGCTGACATTATTAGCGAGAAATTAAAATCACTCAACTTAACCTATCCCATACTTAGCCAGGAGCAGAAGCAGAAACTTTTGGATGCTAAGAAAATGCTGGAAAATGAGGCATGATTTCTGAAATTGAATAGCTTTAATCAATAAAGGAAAAGACTGATGAACCCGCCCCTTGACGCCACTATTAAAAACCAAGTCCAAATTGAAGATGACCGCACAGGGTTAAATATAGAAACCCTGAGACGAGCTATCGCCGATAACCTCTTCTACATTCAGGGTAAGTTTCCCGCAATTGCCACTAAAAATGATTATTATATGGCTTTAGCTTATACTGTGCGCGATCGCCTGCTGCAACGTTGGCAATCTACAATGCAAATTTATCTCAAACAGAATGTCAAAGTTGTTTCCTATTTATCAGCAGAATTCCTGATGGGACCGCACTTAGGTAATAACTTAATCAATCTGGGAATTTATGAGCAAGTTCGACAGGCAGTTGAAGAGTCGGGATTGAATTTAGATGAATTAATTGAACAGGAAGAAGAACCGGGCTTAGGTAATGGTGGTTTAGGGCGTTTGGCAGCCTGTTTTCTCGATTCCTTGGCAACTCTAGAAATTCCAGCAGTTGGGTATGGAATTCGCTATGAATTTGGTATCTTTGACCAAGAAATTCGCGATGGTTGGCAAGTAGAAATCACTGATAAATGGCTGCGTTATGGTAATCCTTGGGAAATCCCACGGCCAGAGGGAGCAGTTGAGGTGAAGTTCGGCGGTTACACCGAAGCCTATTATAATGAGCAAGGTAATTATCGTGTGCGCTGGAAGCCAAACTATGTAGTTAAGGGCATTCCCTACGATACACCTATACTCGGATATAGGGTTAATACTGCTAATACCTTACGCCTCTGGAAATCTGAAGCTTGCGAGTCATTTGATTTTCAGACTTTCAATGTCGGCGACTACTACGGTGCTGTTGGCGAAAAGGTGGTTTCAGAAAACCTGACGAAAGTACTTTATCCCAATGATGAGCCGATTCAGGGCAAGGAACTGCGCCTACAGCAACAATACTTCTTTGCTTCCTGTTCCCTCCAAGACATGATCCGTATCCATCTCTACAAGGGAAATAAGTTAGATAATTTTCACCAAAAGTGGGCTGTACAACTCAATGATACTCATCCTTCCATCGGCGTGGCTGAATTAATGCGTCTGTTGGTAGATGAGCATCATCTCGATTGGAACCGAGCATGGCAGATTACCAAAAATACTTTTGGCTATACTAACCATACACTCCTACCGGAAGCATTAGAGAAGTGGTCACTAAATCTATTTAGTCGTCTTCTACCCAGACATCTAGAAATTATCTATGAAATCAATCAGCGTTTCCTAGATCAAGTGCGGATGAAATACCCAGGAGATAATCAGCGCTTGGCTAGATTGTCGCTGATTGAAGAAGGGGATGAGCGCTATGTGCGTATGGCGCATTTGGCATGTGTAGGCAGCCATGCCATTAATGGGGTAGCAGCACTACATACAGAGCTTCTGAAGCAGGATGTGTTGCGAGATTTCCACCAGTTGTGGTCAGAGAAAATCAGCAATAAGACTAATGGTGTGACGCCGCGCCGTTGGTTGGTGCTAAGTAATCCCACATTAACTAAGTTAATTACTAGTAAAATCGGTGACAATTGGATTAAGAACCTAGAGGAGCTTAAGCAATTAGAAGCATTTGTTGATGATGCTGAATTCCGCAGCCAATGGCGGCAGGTTAAGCAGGAAGTCAAGCGAGATTTAGCAGCCGTAATTGCTAAGCATATTGGAATTGAAGTTAATCCCGAGTCCTTGTTTGATATTCAGGTAAAGCGAATTCATGAGTATAAGCGCCAGCACCTAAATGTGCTGCACATTATTACACTCTACAATCGCCTCAAGCGGGATAAAACTCTTGAAATTGTGCCTCGCACCTTCATCTTCGGTGGCAAAGCTGCCCCTAGTTACTTCCTGGCAAAGCTGATAATTAAGCTGATTAACTCAGTGGCAGAAGTTGTTAATAATGACCCAGATATGCGCAGTCTTCTCAAGGTAGTATTTATTCCAGATTATAACGTTACCAATAGTCAGCCCGTCTATCCTGCTGCCGATCTTTCCGAACAAATCTCCACTGCTGGTAAAGAAGCCTCTGGCACCGGCAACATGAAATTCTCGATGAATGGAGCCTTGACTATCGGTACTCTCGACGGTGCCAATATTGAAATTCGTGAACAGGTGGGAACCGAGAACTTCTTTTTGTTTGGCTTAACAACTGAGCAAGTTTATGAATTGAAAGCTAGGGGTTACAACCCTTGGAGTTACTACAATTCCAATCAACAACTGCGAGAAGTAATCGATCTAATTAGTTCGGGATTTTTCTCCCACGGCGACAGTCAATTGTTCAAGCCCTTGATAGACTCTCTGCTTTCTCAGGATCAGTACCTGTTACTGGCTGATTACCAGTCCTACATTGATTGTCAAGAGCAGGTGAGCCAAGCCTATCGTAATCAAGAAAATTGGACAAGGATGTCGATTCTCAATACGGCAAGGATGGGTAAATTCTCTTCAGATCGCTCAATTCGAGAATACTCTGAGGAAATTTGGAAGGCTGAACCAGTAAAAGTTGAACTGGAGGAATATGTACAAGCAAATGCTGGCTTGAAAGTAAACAATTAGCTAATTAGCTAGTTTGCTGTTTGTAGAAGAGAAGTGTACAACTCTACAAACAGCAAATAAATAATAACTAATAATCAAATAACCAGAATTAACTGATGAGTTTAACACTCTATTTTCTGCGACATGGGGAAACAACTGCTAGCCTCACAGGAGGTTACTGCGGAACCCTTGACCTTGAATTAACCCCAGAAGGTGTACAAATGGCGAAAGATTTTGCTGTAGTCTATCAATCTTTGCCTTGGGAAGCTGTCTTTGCCAGTCCTCTCAAACGTACCATAGCTACAGCTAAACCATTGTGCGAAGCTGTAGGCATAGAAATGCAATTGAGGGAAGGACTTAAAGAAATTGCCTATGGTAAGTGGGAAGGTAAATCACCGGAGGAAGTCAACCGCGAGTTTCACGATGACTATATTCGCTGGCTAAATGATCCAGGTTGGAATGCTCCTACTGGAGGTGAGAAGGGAATAGATATTGCCCGCCGCAGTTTTGCAGTAATTGAGGAAATTGAGCAGAAGTATCCTACAGGCAACGTGCTGGTAGTATCGCACAAGGCAACTATTCGCATTATGCTTTGTTTACTCCTAGGAATTGATGTAGGAAGATTTCGTGATCGTATTGGTATGCTCGTTGGCTCGGTTAATATTGTTGAGTTTGGTTCTCGTGGTCCCTTATTAAAGATGTTAGGCGACCGCTCTCACTTAAGTAAACACCTGCAGCATCGATTAGGTACCTAGGATGTGCTTTCTTGATAGCACGGTTAGACTCAAGTTGAATTGCCTAATTATTTGAGTTTATTTTTTCTAAAATTTTTAGCCCTATAGTGTCTACTGAGTATTTATTCAACATCTCAAAAATACCGTTTGCATGATTAGAAAGTATGACTACACCTGTACAAGTATCTTTCACAAATCCGTAAAAGGAGCGATAACCACCAGTTCCTCCATTATGCCAATAAACATCTTTCTGGACTGAAGGAAGATGAGTTATAAACCACCCCAAGGCGATTCCTCTGTGTTGGGTAAGCACAAGTGGCTCATTTGGAAACAGTTTCATCACTCCAGACAATAATTTAGGTATACCTTCTACAGGAGGGAATTGTTCACAACGAATTTTGTGCATGTTATTGATTGCCTGCTCAAATGGGGTTTGATTGGGTTTAAGATTGGCAGCAAGAAACTTGAGCAAGTCATTAGCTGTTGAGCGCAAGGCCCCAGCAGCAGCAAATGTCGGCAGATCCCAATTTTTTACAGGCTGTCCTTTTGAAGATCGACCTATTGCTAGTCGTGCCTGTTGCTCATCAGTTAAAGTTATACGAGTATTTGATAAAGTTAGTGGATTACATATTCGACTAACTATAGCTTCTTCGTAAGACATTTCTAAGTGATGTGCAAGTATATGACCCAGTAGCCCGACTCCCAAATTAGAATAACTGATTGTGCCTAATGTCTTTACATTTTTGCCGTCGTAACTTCGTAAATATTCGTCTAAATTTTCGATAGTATAAGCTGCATAGGGATTTTCTGGATCTTTTTGAGCTGATTTCATCAAATTAGAAGGCAATCTAGGCAGACCAGAAGTATGTGTTGCTAGACTTTCTAGTGTAATATTTCTAGGTAAATGTTCATATTTAGTGATCAGATTACCTATAAAATCCTTAAGTTCCAACTGCCCATCCTCAACAAGGATGGATAATAATGTTGATGTAAATACTTTCGTAATTGAGCCAATTTCAAACAGCGTATCCCCATCTGGTGTACTTGAAGAAGGTTCACTGAAGCCAGTAAAGCTAAGAATTGAATGTAAATCTCCATTAATAACTCCTACCACCAAATTGATATTCCTTTTTTTTGAGACAAACGGTTCGACAATAGTTTCTATATCCAATTTCAACATGATTAGTCTTTTGTGTTGATGATTTTTACTAAATTATTAAATCATGATAATCATTAATTGATAATTTTTAAAAATCTCTTCATTTATTCCTATGTTCACCGTTATCTTTTACCTAATTTATAAAAATCAATGAAAATTTTAGTATTAAATGCGGGTTCTAGTTCTCAGAAAAGTTGCCTCTATGAACTCAACGAGGATAGTTTACCAGAGCAAGCACAGGAGCCCCTCTGGGAAGCTCACATTGACTGGAGTGTGGCAACTGATTTTGGCGTTTTGAAAGTTAGTGCCAAAGGAAGAAAACTTGAAACTAGACTAGAATCCCAAAAACGTCCTCAGGCAATTGCTTTTCTGTTGTCAACTCTGATTCAAGGTGAAACTAAAGTTTTGAATCAGTTATCAGAAATAGATATTGTTGGACATCGCGTCGTACATGGTGGTGCAGATTACTCCCAGGCTACCTTAATTACTCCCGAAGTTAAAGCTGCGATCGCTCGCCTATTTCCCTTGGCACCTAATCATAATCCAGCTCATTTAGAAGGAATTGAAGCAGTAGAACAGCTATTAGGAGATGTACCTCAGTTGGCGGTATTTGATACTGCTTTTCACTCTCAAATGCCTCTAGAAGCTGTAGTTTACCCCATACCCTACAAATGGTTTGACCAAGGCATCCGTCGCTATGGATTTCACGGTATCAGTCATCAATATTGCGCTCGACGTAGTGCCCAATTACTGGGTAAATCCTTAGAGTCGTTGAGACTAATTACTTGTCATCTCGGCAATGGCTGCTCTTTGGCAGCAATCAAAGGCGGTGTCAGTATTGACACGACGATGGGATTTACACCCCTCGAAGGGTTAATGATGGGTTCTCGTAGTGGCTCAATTGATCCGGGAATTTTAATTTACTTGATGCGAGAGTATAATTTTGACGCCAATCAATTAGATGAAATGCTCAATAAGGCTTCCGGTTTTAAGGGTGTTTCTGGTATTTCTTCTGACTTACGGACTATTCAGGAAGCGATTACTGAAGGTAATCAACGTTCTCAATTGGCCTTTGATATATATATTCATCGCCTGAGGGCTGCAATTGGGGCGATGGTTGCTACCCTTGGCAGTTTGGAGGCACTGGTATTTACTGCAGGGGTTGGGGAAAATGCAGCATCAGTACGCGAAAAAACCTGTGAAGGTTTTGAATTTTTGGGGTTGAAGCTTGATTTAGAGAAAAATGCCTTATCCCCAGTTGATCTCGATATTGCCGCACCGGATTCAAAAGTGCGGGTGTTGGTGGTGCATACTCAAGAAGATTGGGCGATCGCTTCTCAATGTTGGGATTATAATATCCCTGATGTTTAGCTACTCCAGTGGCGAGAAGCCCCATATCTTAGCTCTCCTTTTTAGATACTGTAAAAACAAATCTACTTAATAAACCTTTTAAAAGGTGAACGATTTAAGAGTTGAACAGTACCAAAAGTGAATAATGTAGTAACTAGCGCGACAAAAATATTAAGCATATTAACAATAGATATATTTAGATCACTTATTTCTATTAAGAAACCCATTGCTTGAGATAAATTGAAAACAGCAATGTATACAATAAATTGCCAGTATCTATGAATAGCAAAAATTCCTAGCGAAAATCTTGATAAAAATTTTACGCTCTTTGAAGCTTTCCAGTGTTTCAGATTAAGACAACTGCTAAAAACAGCTAAAGCGCCGCAAATAATTGAAACACGAGAGTAATAACCGATGTTATAACCCATTTGGATTAGAAATATATCTTGAATCCCGAAAACCAAGAAACATACATACAAAAATAGATTATATCTACTATTGATTCTTATTCCTTTTTGGACTTGGAGATAAGCAATCGGAATATAAATTAAAAAATTTGTTAATTGCAAATATGAAATACCTCTAGCTGTAAGATTCAAAATCTCAAAGTAGGCTGCGAATAGAATAATAATTCCCACACAAACATAATTTTTAAATTTAATGTTTTGCTTGTCAATAAAAATATAAAAAATATAGGATAAAATTGTTAATACTATGAGAATAGACAAAAAATATAATACGGGAAAACCTACTAAATTTATAAGAAATTTGAATTCTTCATCCTCAATAAACAATCTGCGGACTTCAAAATTAGGAACATACCAAGGAAAGACTGTATTTAAACTTCTTGCTCCCAACAATGATATGGAATAGTATATTAAAATTTGAAACAAAGACCAAAAAATAAATATTTCTAATAAACACTTGCACCTTTTAAAGAATGATTGATAGCCTGAAGTTTGAAGTTTTTGAAATAGCAGGAACAAGGAGGTTAAAATAAAAAGAGGAACTGCAATTAATATTGAATTAACAAATAGTTGACTAAGAATAGAATGCGTGATTTTTATAAAAGCATAAGGTGTTTGTAGTGAAAGAATTATTATTGGTTTCAAATGCCCAATTAAAACAAGAGAGATACTTATTGCCTTTACAAAATCTAGTCGTTCATCTCTTACAATCGTTTCTGAAGACTCTTGTTGATTTTCTTGACTCATATTTAAGCTGCCTTGATAAATTTTTATCCTAAAATAGAATATTTCTGAAACCCAATTTAATCTCAACTCACCGACCACCTCTGACTAAGCGGCAACAGAGGTGTTATCTCTATGACCATTTATTATATGGAAAGTTTCTGCCTAGTCAACTCTTAGAGAGTAAAAAGTGAAATAGGATAGAGTTGACAATCCTATTTCATCCTCCGCCTTTGATCCCCATCCCTTGCAAGGGATGGGAATTATCGGCGAATTCTTTAATTCAGCTGCTATCTGCCAATCCATGAACCCATTACTACAGCAACGGGCATTCTTCAATACAGGTAATACCAAGCCAATAAACTTTCGTATTGAACAGCTACAACGCCTCAAACAAGGGATTATCAAACACCAGGATGCCATCGTCAAGGCTGCCAAAGCTGACTTAGGGCGTCCAGAATTTGAAGCCTACTTTGAAATCGGTGTTCTTGGAGAATTAAACCGAGCCCTCAAGCAACTTAAATCCTGGGTAAAACCGAAGCGGGTAGCCACATCATTTGACCAATTTCCCTCCACAGCTTGGATTGTACCTGAACCCCTAGGGGTAGTGCTAATTATTGGGCCCTGGAATTACCCCTTCCAACTTCTCTTCTCCCCCTTAGTCGGCGCAATCGCTGCTGGTAATTGTGCCATACTTAAGCCATCTGAACTAGCGCCACACACTTCCCAAGCTGTTGCCCAGTTGATCCAAGACAGTTTCGAGCCTGCCTACATCGCAGTTGTTGAAGGTGGGGTAGAAACCAGCCAGCAGCTGTTGGCAGAGAAATTTGACTACATTTTCTTCACAGGCGGCACAAGGGTTGGCAAAATTATCATGGAGGCGGCGGCAAAAAACCTCACACCTGTTACTCTAGAGCTTGGTGGTAAAAACCCCTGTATTGTCGATACTGATATTCGTCTTGACTACACAGCCAAACGAATTGCCTGGGGGAAATTTATCAATGCTGGTCAAACTTGCGCTGCCCCAGATTACTTACTCGTGGATCAACGTATCAAGTCAGATTTACTTAAACAGTTGCAGCAATCGATTCACGAGTTCTTTGGGGATAATCCAGTTAAAAGTCCCGATTATGCCCGTATTATCAACGAAAAGCATTTTTCACGCCTGCTACTATTCCTGGAGAAGGGTAAGTTGATCGTTGGTGGAGAGGCGATTCGGGAACAACGCTACATTGCTCCCACGATTCTGGATCAGGTGAGATGGGATGATCCAGTTATGCAAGAGGAAATTTTCGGTCCGATACTGCCAGTGCTAATATATGACAACTTAGAGGCAGCGATCGCTAAAATCAACGCTAGACCTAAACCCCTTGCTCTCTACTTATTTTCCCGAAATCAGCAAAAACAAGCCAAGGTTCTTGAGTCTACTTCATCAGGTGGTGTTTGCCTCAACGATACGGTTATGCAATATGCTACTTGGGGACTACCCTTTGGTGGGGTTGGTGAGAGTGGCATTGGTGCCTACCATGGCAAGAGTAGTTTTGATACCTTTTCCCATTACAAAAGTGTCTTAAAGAAATCCTTTTGGCTAGATCTCGGCTGGCGCTATGCCCCCTACGAAGGTAAGTTGGGTTTCTTGAAAAAGGTGATTACAGGCTCTTGAGCAGTTTTTGTGTCTCTAAATTGCACTTTTGTCTCTTTCTAGAAAGACTCCAAGTCAACAGGAAAAAAGGGGAGACATCAATGTCCTGCTGCAAAAATCTGAGCTACAGCCAGTGTTAGGTTGCCGAAGGTGGGTCAGAGAAGGCGATCGCTACTCTGAATTTTTAGCTTGTCCGGCAAGAAGCCCTACGTCTATACCCGGAGGGTCAGCGTGGGATGAATTGCCTGTGCGAGTGGCGCAGCCACATCAATCGTCCTCTGGTCTGGTATACTGACCTCAAGTAGCAAAGCCTAAAATGCTGGCTACACCTAGTACCTAGACAACTGAAGATCTGGGGTTTTACAGGGAAATTGCCTCCTGTAAGTAAAATCTTCAAGGAACGTAGGCGAGTAGTACTAATACTATTCAAGTGGGGCTGGGCATGTTCCCCACTATAAAACGCCGTAGTGGGAAAAAAGGAGTACCACAAAGGAAGTTCTGGAATCCTTGCGGAGCCAGAAGCCCACACCGTAATCTATGATTCGGTGTGGGAGATGTCACTGATCACTTTGACACCGAAGAGAGTTTCAATCCAAACTCTTGCCCCACATGGCTTAGGGTTGTCACGCCGATAAACTACTCGGCAAGGTCCATGGATTTCTACTTCGTGACCATAAGTATTGCTTTGCCCTCGCTTAACGCTAATTACTGGAGCGGGCTTTTCTTGCTTTTGATTTTGGCGAATAGTTTGCTGATTAACGTGAATGATAGTGACAGGGGAAGGTTTTTTCCTGCGCCAACTGGCTTTTGGTCCTCTTGTTCCTTCACTGACTTGTGGCATTCCTTCTACTAGAGGAATTATCCAAGACCTACCAACTTTAAAGGCTCCCTTAATTCTGCCTCCGGAGAGTAATTGGCGTATTCGCCTTACAGATATACCCATCAGCTGCGCTGCTTGTGTGCTACCAATGAACATTTTTCCAAACTATTCCCATAGCAGTATTGTTGATTTTCTCAGACTGATGGTCTTCTTGTCATCAGAAAAATCATTACTCTGGAAGGACGGTTTACAAAAATTTAAGCACAGCCCTCTTCTTCTAGGTGCCGGATGTGACACTAGCACCTTAGGTTCGTGTGACTTTGACACGCCTACAACATAAATTCCTAACGCTTAGGGAGATACGCCCACTGGGACTATCTAAATTAGGCTTGATACTTGGTGCTTTTGTGTACTAGGATATGCAGCTAGGCGATCGCAGAGCTGTTGTTTGCGATCGCCAATTTTTGTCGAAGAGTGTTCCAGCGTTGAAGCCTAATTTGGCGTAGAAATTGGCGACTCCCTTTTTCATATTGCTTTTTGTGCTTACGGTAGTCTTTGATAATATCTAGCCGCAACTTCCGCAATTGCGGTATATCTGAACATTTCTGAATCTGACAAGCAACAGCATATTTCCACTGTTCTAATTTCCGATAACTGATGAATTGTCCGCCCACATCACGGCGATGTACAAAAACGACATAAGCCCAACATTCAACACGCACAATCAAGTGCTGGGGAATCCTCAGCATTCTCGCAATATCACCAATACTGATGCGGAATTTCTGAGCAGGTTGGAGGCAATTAAATAGAGTAGTCATAGTTCATGGTTCATGGTTCATGGTTCATTGCTCATTGCTCATTGCTCATGGTTCATGGTACGCGCTGCGCGCATGCTGCGAAACATTGGGTTGGCATAAGGGTAGTTGTGGAATACAAACCCAATGAACAATCAACAATGAACCATGAACAAGTAATAAGCAATAAATGTTTTTGTTGTCACTTATTACTTATTACTTATTACTTATTACTTATCCTTCGTCGGTAAATCCCAGATCACTTCATATTTTGTGTCCGGGACATGTTCACGCCACCAGTTGAGATGTCCTTCGGCATCTGATTTGGTGCGATAGCGATCGATAATTGACCATTGCAGCTTGTTATGCAACAGACGGGCTATAGCCCACGGCCTGAGTCGGTCTCGATAAGACATAATTAAGTTGTCTCCTTTGTTGTTTAGGGAGCCAGAGCCAGCCTGAGTAAGTTGACTGCTAGCAGGCTGGCTTTGTTCTGGGTTACAGTTGTAACAGCATTAAGCTACCACATTACTTTTATTAAGACAACCCTTTTACCAAAAAAAATTAGGACTTATAATCTTACTTAATAATCTGAATTTGACGTTAAGAAAATGGCAACAATGTAGCAAAGGGAATAGTGAAATTTTAAACACAGATTTGATTTTCAAAAACTGATGCTACCAGAGACAGAGCAACTATAGGAGCACTAACAGCTCTGAGAATACGACTACCCAAAGAAACCATCTGAAATTGGGCTGCCCTAGCTTGCCTCACCTCGGCATCACTCCAGCCCCCCTCTGGTCCAGTGGCAATTACAACTGATAGTAGTTGAGAAGGAGAAAGTTGAGCAGTTTTAGATAATAAATCTTTATCTAGTAAACAACTCAGAAGGTGAGGAACTTCACCACGAGCCACACAAATATAGCAGTAAGCGTCTGAAGTTTTAGTTTGCTCAATAGCAGTGGTAAAATTAACCGGATCGAGAATAGTTGGCACCACCTGACGTTCCGACTGTTCCGCTGCCTCTTGGGCAAGCCGTCGCCAGCGCTCAAGTTTCCGAGGACTGGGATTAAGTAAAGTGCGATCGCTCTTTAAAGGAATAATACAACTAACACCCAACTCCGTTGCCTGAGACACCACCTGTTCAAACCCATTTCCCTTGGGCATAGCAGCCATCAAGGTCAAAGTTATCGGTAACTCAGTTTGCACACAGAGGGATTCAATAATCGTTGCCGTAGTAAGACTAGCCTCGATCTCGCTAGTATACCAACCGCCTTGCCCATCCATAGCAATAAAGCGATCGCCAGCACCTAGACGCAATACTCTACACAAATAATGCTGTTGCGCTGCACTCAAGAAAATCTGCTGGTTTTGGCATTGTGTTGGCGCAACAACCAATCTTTGTAATTGAGGCAACCATACCTCCTTTATCAAGCCTCATAAGCCTTAAAAGTGAGCAAGTAATAAGAAACAAGCAACAAAATGTACTTAATTACTTATTACTTATTACTTATTACTTATTACTTATTACTTATTCAAGCTTATTACTTATTCAAGAAATCTTCTCCAGATAGGCTTCAAGAGCTTCCGCTGCCAAATCAGTCATGGTTTTGCCTTGCTTAGCTGCCGCTTCCTTAATACGCTGATGGAGTTCATCGCGTACTCTAATCCGGTGGCGGCGATTTTGAGTGCTAACTGTTTTTTTGACAGGCTCGGCAGCTACAGCCTCATTTACTAACCCATTTTCCGAATTAGTACTCATTGGTGTAGGCTGATTGCTATGACAATGGTCACGGATAGCATCAAAACCGATGCGATCGCAAAAATCTCCGAAACTTTCCTCAGCTTGACGCTCGGTTTTGAAATATACAAAAATTGGTTCTAGGAAAGATTCTAGCTCCTGAATCGGCATTTTATTCTCATAAACTCTTGCCAACCTAGTCTGATTAGGGGAACCTCCCAACCAAACTTGATACTTCTCCGGCGCACTACCAACAAAGCCCAACTCTGCCATGTAAGGTCTAGCACAGCCATTAGGACAACCAGTCATTCTGATCACAAAATGCTCTTGTTGTAAACCCAATTTGTCTAGCAGCACTCGAATTCGCTCAATTATTCCTGGCAGCGCCCGCTCTGACTCTGTAATCGCCAAGCCACAAGTCGGTAGTGCTGGACAAGCCATGGAGTAACGTACTAGGGGTTCAATACCCTCTGGAGTAATGATAATGCCATTACTTTTCAGAATCTCCTCTAGGGCTTGTTGTTGCTCTGGTTCAATTTCATAAATAATCAAGTTATGGTTAGGAGTCAGCCGCATCGGTAGTGTAAACCTCTGGGTAATTTCCCGCAGAGCAGTTTTTAGTTTAAAAGCGCCTTCGTCTTTAACTCGACCATTTTCAATGGAAATCCCTAAAAACAGCTTACCGTCTCCCTGTTCATTCCAACCTAAAAAGTCCTTGTACTGGAATGGGGGTAATGGTTTGTAAGCTGCTAACTCTTTACCAAAGAAACCTTCAACTACTGTTCGAAATTTATCAACTCCCCAATCGTGGAGTAGATATTTCATTCTCGCGTGACGGCGGTTAAAGCGATCGCCATAGTCCCTTTGTGTTGCTAAAATTGCTTTGACCAAGTCATAGACATCATCCTTCTCCACATAGCCAAGTTCATCAGCGATGCGGGCAAAGGTATCTTCTTTATTATGGGTACGACCCATACCACCGCCAACAAGAACATTAAACCCCTCTAATTCTCCCTGCTCATCGGTAATTACCACCAAAGTCACATCTTGGGTGTAGAGATCAACCGAGTTATCTCCTGGAACAGTTACACAGCACTTAAATTTACGGGGCATATAGTGTTCCCCATAAATTGGCTCCTCTTTATCCACAAAGTTGGTGTTATGGAGATTGCGCTGCCGTGCTGCCTTCACTTCCGCAGCCTCTTCGGCGCTAATTACCTTTTCATCATCCAGCCAAATCTCGTAATAGGCACCAGTCTGTGGCGTTAGTAAATCTGCAATCTTATCGGCATACTCCCAGGCATATTTATACTCTGGTCGATGTTTGTAAGGAGCTGGCGGAGCCATGACATTGCGATTTAGGTCTCCACATGCACCCAAGGTTGAACCCATATTGCGAACAATTGCCGCAATCACCGTCTTCAAATTCTTCTTGAGGACCCCGTGAACCTGAAAGCCTTGGCGGGTAGTGACTCTTAAGGTTTGGTTGCCATATTTCTGAGATAAGCTCTCAAGGGCAAGATAAAGCTCTGGTGGAATAAAACCACCTGGAGAGCGGGTACGCAACATGAATTGGTAGTCTTTTTCTTGTCCCTTTACCCGGTTATCGCGGTTGTCTTGCTGGTAAGACCCATGAAATTTCAGAATTTGAATACTATCCTCACTGAAGTGAGTGGTATCTTGCAGTATCTCAGTCGCCACCGGTTCGCGCAAGAAATTACTGCGTTCTTTAATGCCTTCGAGCTTAGAAAGCTTGGGGACTGGGGAAGTAGGAGATTTTACCATGGGAGCTACAGATGCGAATAGGTAGATGTTATTACCGGTAAACCTATCGGGATTACGGTGAATACTATTACCTTAATAATGATACCTGCAATGGGGTGAACCACAGCTTGAGATTTTGTGAAATCTTCCTTCCTTAAACTCAACTGGTGCCAGTAAAGGGAAAATCAAATACTCACGGAAACTTCACTACACCAAAAATTTCATCTATAAATAAACAGTTTATTTGATTCGTAAAACTCAAAATGTTGTGAATAAACAATAAATAGGTAATTTTTCAGCAAGACTCTTCAAATGCCAGTTGAAATTGCTGTATGTACTTTGATGTCATTTAAAGCTTATAAGCTAATTAAAAATTAATATTCACAAAGATTGATTGAACAGCTTCAAGATAGTAATATGCAAGTATAAAAACAACATTTTGTAAAAAACAAAATCTAAATTTTTTGCAACAAATAACTGGTCAACCTGATTTTTAATTAGAAAACAGAATTAGGAAAACTTATCATGGTTAAATATGACCTGGAAAAGGTTTCTCGGTTGCAGCTAACTGAGGAACGTAAAGAACTTATTGTCAAACAAGCTTTGCGAGAAGAGAGAGAGATAATTGTCGAGCAAGCCTTGCTATTAATCGATGAAGTTTATGTCAATTTACCCCTCAAACGGGCAAGAAATGCCATAGATCCAGTTCAGCGCTTGAAGTTGCTCAAGTATCGCTTAGCTGACATGGATGAATTGAGTTTCCAAAAAGAAATGCTCTCAACTTTCATGGAACTTCGAGACCTACATACTATGTACACACCACCTGCTCCTTACAGTGGTATGTGGTTTGAGTTGCCTTTCTTAATCGAGGAGTTTTATGAAGGTAATGAGCGACAATATATGGTCTCTCACTTAAACGGAGAGTTTGAAAACTCTTCCTTTAAACGAGGGGTAATAATTACACATTGGAATGGTATTCCTATGGAGCGTGCTGTTGAACTGAATGCTGAGCGCACTTATGGTAGTAACAGACATGCAAGCCGCGCTCGAGGTTTGGAATCAATGACTAATCGCTCATCATCTAGGTTGCTGATTCCTGACGAAGAATGGGTTGATCTCCGATATATCACAGACAGACAGGAGGAGCAAGAAATCAGGTTAAACTGGGAAGTCTGGGGTCTGCCACCAGAAGATAAACCAGAAGAAAAAGCTAGGAAGCAAAGTGATGTAGCTTTTGTTAATTGCTTAGGAATTGATTGGGAGACAGAGAGCATCAGGCAAATTAAGAAGGCGCGCTACGCCCCAGCTAAGGGAGAAAATCGGGAAGAACATTTTGAAAATGATTTTGTATGGAAAATCATCAAGACTAGTCATGGTGAATTTGGTCACATCAGAATTCACACTTTCATGATCTACAATGTTGAACAATTCATAGATGATTTAATTGGAGTTCTGGAATACCTTCCCCAGAAAGGACTAATCATAGATGTTCGCGGTAACGGTGGTGGGTATATAATGGCCGGAGAAATGATGCTTCAGCTGTTCACCCCTAAAAAGATTGAACCCGAACGCTTTCAGTTTCTGAATACGCCGACAACTCTCAAGTTGGCGTCTTGGCCATGGCAAGATTCTATTAGGCGCTCAATTGAAACAGGAGCTGTTTATTCCCAGGGCTTCCCCATAATGACAGGATATTTTGATGACTACTCTTACCAGCTCAATCAGTATGGTCAGAAATATAAAGAACCTGTCTTACTGATTACAGATGCTTTATGTTACTCGACGACAGATATGTTCGCGGCAGGATTTCAAGACCACGAAATTGGTCCAATTCTGGGTACCAGTGGCAACACTGGAGCAGGGGGTGCCAATGTTTGGGAATACGATAGTTTCTACAATGATCTTGATCTCAAACCACTACCCCAAGGTGGAAGCTTCAGGCTAGCAGTTAGGCGCTCAACTCGGGTGGGTCAACGCATTGGTTTCCCTCTCGAAGATTTTGGTGTGGTTCCCGACTACATCCACAACATGACTAAGAATGATCTTTTAAAAGATAATGTGGATTTATTTGAACATGCGGCAAGCATTCTGGCAGCAATGACAGAGGAATATGTGTAAATAGGTCAGATAAGTAGGTAGGGCGTAATTAAACTAATAATAGCAAAAGCTGGAAGTCTTGTTTAGTAAGGAAACTGGCTTTTTTGGTTTGAAGTTTATTTATACCTGTCTACTTATTGTTCACCTGTTACTGATTCTTTCTACAGCACTAAGGTTAAAAAGAAGGCAGCAACGGAAATCAGCAAGAACCAAAATAATTTATCTTTCCTATCCCATACTGGTTGCGATTCTTCAGCTAAAATTTCTTTACACAAATCAACGCATTCATCGCAGATACTAACCTTAGGTCCAACAATTAACTTTCTCACCTGCTCCTGATTCTTTTTGCAGAAACTACATCTGAGCAATGTATGGTACTTGTCTGACGTCATAGTTGCTTTTCCTGGAAAACACTAACTAATATAAGTGAGCTATGAAACTTTATTAAACCATCCACTGGTTATCAATCTAATTTGGGCGACTTTCAACTTGCTCCATTATGGCAGTTACCCAGCAAAATAGGGAACCCATTGAGCCTAATTTAAAAAAAAAATAAAAATCATACCCACAACTACAATTTTTGTCTATAAACAACAAAGAAAGCCAAGAATGCCTTACTCCTATTTGGCTACTCATGGTTGATATAATTGCTCAAAATCTTATCTAGTAGTGATTTTGAGATTAGACTGTATTAAAATATGAATTATGAAAATTAATAGCCAAAGTACTTATAGAAAAAGGCATTTGATATCATATCGGCATAATCGCTTATAATTAAACTATAGATGCCAAAAAGATCAATTATTATTCAGAATACTTAGCGCCTTCAATTTATATCGCAACTGTTTAACCGGAGAAAATATAGATAGGCTAAATGAAATCTGAAATTTGGGTGGGGCAAGGAGTCAGGTGTCATATGATGTCCGGCAAATCAACCATAATAAAAACTTCTCCGCATCTCCGTGTCTCCGCGTCAGTCCTAATTATGGGTATTCAAGCGGACATGATATCAGGTGTCAGGAGTCAGAAGGGAACAGCCTTGGAGTTCATGTTAAGTATTAGAGAATAGGATAATCCTTTTTCACGAATTAAATCCCTTCGTTATCTGAGCGATCGCTAAGACAAAAATTTTCCCATAATAGCAGAAGAGGTATAAATATTTAGTTGCAAATTTTTGCTCATAATTAGGGAATTATGCTCATGAGACAACCACAAATTGCACCCTACGGCTGTTGGAAATCACCCATTACTGCTGAGATGCTCGTCACTGGCACAATTGGATTAGGTAGCATTACCCTCGATGGCGAAGACATCTACTGGATAGAAGGGCGAGCTGCCGAAGCAGGGCGAAGCGTAATTGTGCGAAGAGTACTAGAAGGTACAACTACTGATATTACTCCCTCCTCCTTCAACGTTCGTACCCGCGTTCACGAGTATGGAGGTGGTGCTTTTACTGTTAAAAATGGTCAGGTATACTTCTCTAATTTTGTTGATCAACGCCTCTACCAGCAGACTCCAGATTCTCAACCGCACCCTCTGACACCAGAAGCTAATCAGCGTTACGCAGATGCTGTAATTGATACCCAGCGAGAGCGGCTTATTTGCCTCAGAGAAGACCACACTGATGAGAGCAATGAACCAATCAACACTTTAGTTAGCATCAACCTCAATAATGGAGAAGATGTGCAAGTAATCGCCTCTGGCTGCGATTTTTACTCCTCGCCGCGCTTAAGTCCCGATAACTCCCAACTAGCCTGGCTCAGCTGGAACCATCCGAATATGCCTTGGGATGGTACTCAACTTTGGGTTGCTCCTATCGAAGAAGATGGCTCTGTTGGTGAAGCTGAATGCATTGCAGGTGGGGTTGCAGAGTCGATCTTTAAGCCAGAGTGGTCGCCAGATGGTATACTATACTTTGTATCTGACCGTACTGGTTGGTGGAATTTATACCGCAGACGCACGACAGGAATTGAACCACTATTTCCCCTCTCAGCAGAGTTTGGACTTCCCCAGTGGGTGTTTGGCATGTCCACTTACGGCTTTGAATCAGAGCATCGCCTGATCTGTACTTACAGCCAAGGTGGTATTTCTAAACTAGCTAGTATTGACCTAAAAAAGAAGCAACTAGAAGTAATTGAGACACCTTACACTAGCATTTCTTCACTACAGGTAGTGCCTGGGAAAGCTGTATTCATCGCTGGTTCAGCCACAGAAGCAACTGCTGTGGTGCAGATGGACTTGACAAATAAGCACACAAGCGTGTTGAAACGATCAAGTAAATTGCAGATTGATCCTCGATACTTATCAACCCCACAAGCGATCGCTTTTCCGACAGAAAATGGACTAAAGGCTTACGGCTTCTTTTATCCACCCCAGAATAACAACTATACAGCACCAGCTCAGGAAAAGCCGCCACTGATTGTCAAAAGTCACGGTGGACCAACCGCATCTACTTCTAGTACATTTAATTTGAAAATTCAATACTGGACGAGTCGTGGTTTTGCCTTCCTTGATGTTAATTATGGCGGTAGTACTGGTTACGGAAGGGAATATCGCCAGCGTCTCCAAGGTAATTGGGGCATTGTTGATATTGACGATTGCAGTAATGGTGCGAAGTATCTTGCCGAGAAAGGAGAAGTAGATGGTGAGCGCTTAGCTATTGCTGGTGGCTCTGCTGGCGGCTACACAACTTTAGCTGCTCTTACCTTTAGAGAGGTGTTTAAAGCAGGTGCTAGTTATTACGGAGTTAGCGATTTAGAGATTTTAGCCAAGGAAACCCACAAATTTGAGTCTCGCTACTTGGAGGGGTTGATTGGACCTTACCCAGAGCGCCAAGACATTTATGAAACGCGATCGCCTATCCACTTTACCGATAAATTATCATGTCCCGTAATTTTCTTCCAAGGTCTCGAAGATAAGATTGTGCCTCCAAACCAAGCTGAAATGATGGTAGAAGCCCTTAAGGCGAAAGGATTGCCTGTAGCCTATGTGGCTTATGAAGGGGAGCAACATGGCTTCCGTCGCGCTGAGAATATTAAAAGGACTTTGGAGGGGGAATTGTACTTCTACTCGCGGGTGTTTGGTTTTGAGTTAGCTGAGGATATTGAACCAGTAGTGATTTATAACCTATCTTGACGTCGGGGGAGACAACTGAATTTTCAGAGTCTGGAGTAGTATCAATTTTGCCAGTACTTATTGAAGTCATTTCTGTTTCCTTACCTGTTTCCAGATTTCGGCTTTTCCCTTACTTCCTTAGAAAAGGGGGATAATGAATCTGGATTTAATATAGTACGCGATCGCTGATGGAGTTGCATTTTTTTGCCTACAGTAACATTGAGCTGAGCCCCAATCAGCATTGCCAAAGAACTCAAATAAAGCCACAGCAGCAAAATCACAAAGGTACCGATAGTGCCATAAGTTAAGTTGTAGTTGCTGAAGCGGGAAACGTACAGTCCAAACATACTAGAAATCAAAGCCCATAATCCTGCTGCAATTACTGCTCCTGGCATAATCGGTGTGCCTTTTTGCCAATGGCTTGGACCAAAGCGATAAACAAAGGCAAAGGCAGTTGAAACCACACCCAAAGTAATCGGCCATTTCCACTGTTTCCAAACCGCTAACATTTCTAACTTTAACTGGCAGCTCCGGATTGGATCTTTGACTAGGCAATTTAAAAATTGATCAAATGGGCAATTAGGGATGGTTTCCAGTAAGCAACTGCGAGCCGCCAACATATGTACAATTTGGTCACTAATCAAGACAAATGCCGAAGCCATAATTAATAACACGAGCGTACCAATGGCTAATCCTAGGGAAACGAGCTTAGCCTTCCAGAAAGATCGAGCTTGAGAGCTAGGGATGCGATGAATTTGGTCGAGAGCTGCCATTGCCGCGCTTAGAACTCCAGAAAAAATCCACAATGAAACAATAAAGCTTAGAGAAAATACACCTCCATCCTGATCATTGAAAATTTGTTGGAGCAAGTTGCTAATTATTACCCGCACTTCGTTGGGTACAAATTCAGCTAACAAGCGTGCCATTTGATAAAGCGTTGACTGCAAAGATTCAAACATCCCAATGGCAGAAAAAATAGCCAACAGTCCTGGAAACAGTGCTAAAGTAGCATGGAATGCCATTTCAGATGAAAGACCATGCAAGCGTTTCTCAGCTGCGCGAGCAAAAACTTCCTTGAAAGTTGCCCAATTAAGATGTAGAAAAAACTTAAAAAAGCGAACAACTCCATTGAATAGGGCTTTGAGGATAACTAAAAATACTTTCCATAGAAATATCCAGACTTTTACCGTTATCTGGGCAAATCCAACTAGTAACCGCTGGGTTTTAGTGTTTTTGGCAACTTGCCGCAGCAATTTCAAATGGAGGTGTTGCAAGTAATGGAAAAACCGGGCAAGCAGCATTTAGGACTTTAGAGTTTGAATTCATCCCCAATTTGACACACCCATTCCTATCTTAGCTGGCGAGGCTTCACTGTTGATGGCTCATAGTTCATGGTTCATGGCTCATGGTTCATGGCTCATGGTTCATGGCTCATGGTTCATGGCTCATGGTTCATGGTACGCGCTCCGCGCATGCTGCGCAAACATGGGGTTGGTATTCGGCAGTTGTGAAATACATTCTCTTCGGAACAATCAACAATGAGCTATGAACAGTTATTTTAAACTTTCCTCAAGTAGAGATGGATATCAGTTTTGAGAGGATTTCTTAAGGAAAATTTTAGCTCTGGTGTATTCTAAACAAATCCAACTCGCAAAGCATCCTAACAGGTAGTGGGGAAAATCCCACCAGCTGAAGCTATTACCAAATAACATACGCCACCAAAAAGTAGAGCGGATTTCTGCCATGAAGGGAGGCTGCCACAGCTGAAGAATTTCTAGCAATGAGGTGACAATCAAAACCCAAAATGCTGTCTGAAAAACTGAGGCTTGAGGCCAGACTAGAAGAATGAGTAAAATCCAAAAGACTTCATAGAGTGCGCCGCCAGCGTAACCATTCACCCACCAAGCCAATACTCCTTGATAAGACTTGCTGGCAAAGCCCAGAGGTGTAATTAAACCTAAACTCAAGAGAATAATCAATCGATAGGTAAGAGTTGGGTTACGATGGGTAAATTGGGGTAGCATTGGCTCTGTAAGCGAACTCCTCCCGATATCTTGAACAATTTAGACTCGAAACGTCAACTGCCTGTACCTTGAATTAGTTGAAATTGATCAAATTTTACTGCCTCTGATTCTGGCAATCGTGTATCAAAGCGATAGCTGCTGACAACACCAGTACCAGTATCTAAAATGCTAAAGACTGCAATCTCGTTACTGGCTATATATGGCAGCGCCTGGTTATCTGCTCCCAGTAGCGGTGTAATCGTTGGTATCACTGGCTCTAGTCCATTGGGATCACCTACAGCCGCATATTCTGAGAGATAGCCTTTTGGTATGGGACGTCGCTTGTTGCCTATATAAGCACCGTAAGTATTACCTACATTTGAAGATTCTAGAAAGTGCATGCCACTAGGGCTAACAAAACGGTTCCACAGATGGGAGTGACCATAAAACACTAGCTGTACACCAGAGGCTTCTAGTAAAGGTATAACATCGCGGATAATGTAATCTTCTTTTTGGGGATACTCGTAACGCACTGATTTGATAGTACCGTTGGTATCACGCTCAATTAGTTGCACAGGGTTGGTGTAGGCTGGAACAATGTTATCACCTAAAGAATGGGTAGGATGGTGAAACATAACAACTTTATACTTTGCCTGTTGGAATTCTGAACTATTTAGTTCTGCCTCCAGCCAACGGTATTGGGTGCTACCCTTGGCTATTGGTTCAAAAATATGCTGACCATATCCCCAAGCTGAAGGATTGTTTAAGTCTTTTTCCCGTTCTCGATACCTGCCCCTAGCATTTTCTCCTAAGCTAGGTGTTCTCCAAATATTAGTGATGTAGAGTACCACTAAACGCACATCCCCAAAAGTTAAGGCGTAATAATTATTTCCTGTGGCAAGATCTGAAGTTGTCTGTGGGGATGCTTGATTGCGATTAGGTAAAGTGAAAATTTCTTCGTAGGTATCGGTATTAAAAGAATTATCCTTGAGCCAAGCGGCGCGGATTTTGGGGTCATTATTAGGGTTGATTTGGCTAGCCTTGGTTTGATAAATCCCTTCAGCGGCAGCACGTGGGAAGGGATCGCTAAATTGTTCACTCAAATTGCTAACCATATCAAAGCGCCCCATGACCTCATGATTACCTGTTGCTGGAAACAGAGGGGTATTTTGGATTAACTCGCCGCCATGGTAAGTGGTTTTAGTGCCATTTCTTTCCAATTGGTAATGAGCAAGACCTTGAAGACAAGGAAAAAAAGCACCCCCACGATTATCATCAAACCATTCCGAGGCGCGATCGGGAACATTAACCAAGTCGCCAGCGTGGAAGATGGCATCAACTTGCCCTACCGTTTCCGATACCTTCTGGAGATTTGCTGCCGTCATCGGCATCAATTGATGGTCAGATGTTAGTAAAATTGTTAAAGGAGTCTGCGCTTTTGGTTTGGGAGCGAGGGTAAACTCTTTACTACTCACTTGCTGCCCATCTTCGCGTACGCTAGTCACCCGATAAGGCAAGCGATTACCAGCAGTTAAGCCTGTGACTTCTGCCTCATGACGCCAGATATCTCTCCTTGTTGGTTGTTGGTAGAGTTGGGCATCCTCTACCTGGGTTCCTACTCGCGATTTTTGGTCTTCGCGAGTGCGGCTGAGTTTAGTGGTGGTAGCAGTGGCAGTGCTAGATAGTCCTTTGCCGTAGGCGACAGTATGGTTAGTACCAACAAATTCAGTAAACCAAACAACTCGCACCGAGGTTTCCGTGGGCAGTTGCAAAAAGGGTTGAGTTAGCAATTGAGGAGCAGATGTCATAGTTGGTTGCCTATTCAGTCGCAAAATTAGCAAGATCAGGACTAACAATAGTAAAAGCACAGCCGCCATGAAGAGAGGGCGACTAGTTAGAGGTTTGACCATTGCTCATCTGCGAGAAAGTATACAAAGCTAATCGCACTATAGCAGTTTGCCTGCTCTAGCTACTCTTTCTTCCTGAAATTGTGAACAATAATGAAGCAAATTTGTGATTAGCTATTAGCTATGGTGTTCAATGAAAGCCAATAGAAGTTAAAGTTTAATTAGACCAAGCCATTGATGGCTAAAGGCGCTAGTGAGGCCAATTACTCGGGAAGTGTTGAAGCTGCCAGACTAGCCAAGTGACAAGGAGTACAGGAGCTCACCATGGATTTATAGCACCCCTTCCAAAACTATAACTACCGCAACCAGAGTCTCTAATTAGGGAACTTGAAGCTTGCTGTAGCTCTTTTCTGGTAGCTGTCAATTGATAACTGACGGCTAATAACTGTTAACTGTTGAGATCAACTCTTGGCTGGAGAAGACTAACTATGGATCCCGTCCTTTCTATCCTTGTCCCTATGGTTTTAGTAGCTTTTGGCTACACTGTTGGTGCAGCAAGGATTATTAATCAAGGAAACGAAGCCCTAGTGGAGCGCTTGGGTAAAAAGCATAGAAAACTAGAGGCTGGTCTTAATTTTGTCGTGCCCGTGATTGACAGAATTGCAGTAGAGGAATCAACTCGTGAGCGGGTACTCGATACTAAACCACGGCAAGCAATTACCAAGGACAACGTTTCTGTGTCCATAGACGCTGTTGTGTTCTGGAAGATTGTAGACCTTGATAAGGCTTACTACAATGTTGAAGACGTTGAGGATGCCATGAAGAATTTGGTCTTAACCAGACTGCGTTCTCTAATTGGTGAAATGGAATTGGACGCAACTTATTCCTCTATGGACTATATGAATCGTACCCTTCTAGAGCATGTTGCTGAAGCAACTGCCGATTGGGGGGTTCAAGTGGTTCGTGTTGAGGTACAAGAGATTGAAGTGCCAGAGTCAGTGAGGGAGTCACTGGAGAAGAAGCGTATTGCTGAAAGTGAAAAACAAGCTGCAATCGAAAGGGCAGAAGGTGAGAAAGAAGCAGAGATTTCTAAAGCAGAAGGAACTGTGAAATCTCTCCAATTAATTTCCAAAGCTCTTAGGGAGCAATCGAATAGTAAAGATGTCTTGCAGTACTTGATTGCTCAACGCTATGTCGAGGCTAATGAGAAATTGGGTGAAAGTGATAACTCGAAAGTAGTATTCATGGATCCAGCTAGATTGTCGGAAGCAGTGACAGATTTGCTGGGAGAGCCTGAATCACCAATTAGCAGTAAAGGTCATGGCAATGGTTCTATTAGACCCCAAGATCAGTAAGTTGTCACAAATTTAACTGGCATTTTTGGATAGTAGGGAGAGGCTCAAGGCAGAAGATTGCTCAACATCCTCTCCCCATCTCCCCATCTGCCCTCTCCCCCTTGCCAGTTAAAGTTAACCATTCCTGCGCCAGATAGCGTCGGCGACACGACAGACATCACCCATTTCTGGGAGGTCATGGATTCTGAGGATATCTGCACCAGAGGCTATGGCAGCGCAGCAGGCGGCAGCAGTTCCCCAAACTCTGTGTTTGGGGTTAGGCTGATTAAGAATGCGACCAATAAAACTCTTGCGGGAAACTCCAACTAGAAGCGGGACACCCAGGGATTTAAAAGCAGACAATTGCTGTAGGATTACCAGATTTTGCTCAGCCGTTTTAGCGAAGCCAATACCTGGATCAATAATCAGTCGCTCTCGCTCTATACCAGCAGCTTCAGCCGCAGCAATTTGATTCCAAAGAAAAGCGCGAATTTCTCCAATTAGATCCCGATAATCAGTCAGTTGTTGCATAGTTTGGGGAGTTCCTCGAATGTGCATTAGTATCATCGGAACGCCTAACTGGGCAACAATTGGCAACATCTGTGGGTCAAAAGTGCCGCCGGAAATATCATTGACCATGTCAGCGCCAGCTGCTACTGCTGCTTTTGCTACGCCAGCTCTGGTCGTATCAATGGAAATTGGTACATTTAATAGTGAACGCACTGCTTCAATGACACTCCCGACTCGATGGAGCTCCTCTTCCAGACTAACTTGCTCAGCACCAGGTCTTGTCGATTGACCACCAATATCAATGATATCTGCACCTGCTGCTGCTAGACGCTGAGCTTGGGCTAAGGCAGCAGTAGGCTTATTGAAGTCACCACCATCACTAAAGCTATCGGGCGTCACATTCAAAATGCCCATCAGATAAGTGCGCTCTCCCCAGTAGAAAGCTGTTTCCCGAATAATCATTGGTTGTTTGCCGTTGGTTTTTGCTAGTGATTTAGTCTAAAAATGTACATTGTTTGTAGTCATCGCTTTAGCGATATAATCCTTGAACAACAATGGATAAAGCCATTACTACGAACCAATTTTTAATGCCAAATCCGATTCACAGAGTATCTTCATCTCAAAGACATAATTCAATTCCAAAGCTGATTTGGCGGATTTTGAAAAGTATACTTTAGAAACCGGATTTGGTATAACACATTAATTTAACTGTGCTATGCCACTACTTGTAAATGTAGTGAATTTGTGGCAATTAGTTGATTCATAATTGTTACTTTGATACTAATTGAGGGAATTATAATAGTAAGTTCTTCCTGGACTTGTTAGCCAACTACACTCACCAACTGCGAAATAGTCTCATGGACTTCACTGTAGCTATCCCCACTTACAATGGAGAAAGTCGGTTGCCTGTAATTTTGGAACGATTACAGCTTAGCGTCACAATACTTAAGACTATAGAGCAATCACATCCTGACTTACTTTTTGATAACATCAAACCTCTTGCTTGGGAAATTATCGTCATTGACAATAACAGTAGTGATCATACAGCCCAAGTGGTCAAAGAATTTCAATCTGACTGGTTTGAGTCAGTTCCCTTAAAATACTTTTTTGAGCCAAAACAAGGGCTAGCTTTTGCTAGACAACGAGCAGTTAAAGAAGCTCAAGGAGAATTTATTGGTTTCCTTGATGATGATAATCTGCCTACCGTTGACTGGGTAAAAGTCGCTTATGCTTTTGGTAGAACACATCAGAATGCTGGTGCCTATAGTGGTCAAATTCATGGCGATTTTGAAGTTCCGCCACCAGACAACTTTCACAAAATTCAAGCTTTTTTAGCGATCAGAGAACATGGTTATCAACCCTATTTATTTGAACCAGAAAACTTGAGACTGCCGCCAGGTGCAGGCTTGGTAGTTCGCAAGCAAGCCTGGTGTGAAAGTATACCAATTCGCACTATTTTAAGTGGTAGGGTTGGAGGCAAGATGGTAGCCGGTGAAGACTATGAAGTACTACTACATATGCATAGGGCTGGTTGGAAAATTTGGTACAACCCCCAAATGCACATCCATCACCTCATACCGCGCCAAAGACTAGAAAGAAATTACTTACTGCCTTTAGCTCGTGGCATTGGCTTAGCAACTTGTCAGCTGCGCATGATCAATTCCAAAAAGTGGCAAAAACCCTTGGTTTTGATTAGGACTATGCTGGGTAATTTACGCCGAGTTGTACTACACATTATCAAGTATCGATGGCGATGCAAGACTGACTTAAT
Source organism: Symploca sp. SIO3C6 (assembly GCA_010692425.1). GTDB lineage: Bacteria > Cyanobacteriota > Cyanobacteriia > Cyanobacteriales > Coleofasciculaceae > SIO3C6. The sequence continues at coordinate 90,297 of JAAHHJ010000024.1, forward strand.
TGCTGCCTTTGAGTTGGAATTTTTATTAGGCAGTGTGCTGAGTCCATTTTATTTTTTACAAAGAAGCATTCAAGATAAGCTTTGGGTTTGAAAAATAACTACCAATTCAATCATGCTAAAAAATATTTCAGTATCACCAGAACTGTCGACTCCAGAAAGTATTAAAAGAGTTCTTCATTCAGCTCTAGGTCGTATAGGTAAATTAGAGGAATGTGTTTTACTAGATTATCCTCAACATTTTAATATCGGAGACCATTTTATTTGGTTAGCCACTATTTTTTATCTTCAGGATGTTCTCAGAACTAAAATCAAATACACTGCCAGTTTGAATTACTTTTCTGAGCAAGAGATGGATCAGAACGCTGGTAAAGTACCAATCATATTCCCAGGAGGCGGTAATCTCGGAGATCTTTGGCCTCAAATTCAAGACTTCAAAGAATACATTATTTCTAAATACCGTGAACGACCGATTATTATTTTTCCTCAGTGTATTTATTTTGAACAACCAGCAAATTTAAGCAAGGCAGCAGCAATTTTTAATGCTCATCCTAATTTGACTCTGTTTACTCGCGACAACCGCAGCTATGAATTTGCACTCAAACATTTTTACAACTGTCAGATTATAAATTCACCTGACATTGTGTTTCATCTGGTTAACATGCCACTATTTTCCTTGAAGTTAAACCCCAAACAAAATATCCTCTATCTTTGTAGACAAGATAGAGAACTACATCAGGAATTTTTACCAGCTGCTCTAGGAATTCCTAATCTAGTTATTCAAGACTGGGTAGCATACCAATGGACTTATAGAGATTTAGGTAAATTGGTAGAACTCAGAAAGTTGCCTGTGAGTATTAATGAAATAGGTAAACTATTGCTTCGGGAAGGCTGGCAAAGAGGCTTAGCCAATCCCCTAGAGTGGGTATCCCGGCAGAAATGGGAACGCTTTCATCCCTATGTTGAAAATTTCAATGATCTTTATAATCCAGCAATGCATCGTTTTTCCTGGAGTATAATGCATGCTGGTTTTTATCAATTGCTCCAGAACCGTCTAATCATTACCAATCGTTTGCATGGGCATATTATCTGCGCTATCTTAGGAATGCCTCATATCTTCTTGCCTAATGCTTACCATAAAAATCAGTCATTCTATGAAACCTGGAGTCACCAACTTGTAAGCTGTAAATTCGTTAAAAGCGCACAAGAATTAAAGGCAGCTGTGCAATAATTATCAATTCTCAACAGAAGAAGTGGAACGCTATTGCGTTCAGATGTACTAACAAAATTAAGGAGTTCAGATGGATCAATGTTATCTTCTTGAGTAAAAGTAAATATAGTAATTTAATATGGCTAATTTTGTTGTCGTCGTTGATCCCGACGCAGAACGTCGCTGGCAATTCATTAATTACATTCAACCACTACTACCACCAGTTGATGGTTTAATTACTCATTCGTGTACTATTGGAAACTTCCATGCCAGTTGGGCAGTAAACAGAAACGCTCCTATTAGTTGGGTTGCTGATGCTGAAGGAGCAGCAGTAATTTGGGGAGATGCTATACCATCCCATCAATCTTATCCCCTTGATTCGCAAGCTTTAAGATTACTCTGGAAAGAATCTTCACCTACAGCTTTACCAGCTTTTGATGGTTTCTATGCCGCAGTAGCCTATCACCCTGATTTAGGTCTAACTGTAAGTGCAGACCACTTAGGACTTTTCCCCATATATTACTATGTCACTGGTGATATTGCTCTAATTGCTTCGACGCCAGAATTGTTTAGGCACCACCCCCTATTTCACACTGCATTTAACCCAGTGGGATTAGTGGGAATACTATTATCTAATTGCTTATTTGAAGGTCAAACTCTGTGGAAAAACGTCCAACGTCTCACTGCTAGTCATGCTCTAATTTGGAAACCGGGAACTACTCCTCAGCAAATTCAACAACATAAATTACTAGATGAAAGACTATTTAAATTTGATGATTCCCTTTCTTTTTCTGAGCAACTAGATATATTAGACCAAGCCTTAGATAAAAGCTTAAATCTTCAAGTTCCAGCTGGAAAACAATATGGCTTGCTACTATCTGGTGGTTTAGATTCCAGGATGTTAGCTGGATTTCTCCATCGACAAGGCATTAAACCTACAACTCTGAGTTTAGGCAAACGTAGTGATATCGAAATTGAATGTGCTTTGAGTGTGGTGCGTAAGCTTGGCTTAACAAATCGCATCGTAGCAATTGCTGAAGATAAGTATCCCGCCTATGCCAACTCACTTGTCAAATGGGAGCATCTTGCCAACGGTTTCAATTGGGTAATGAACTGGGGTCTTGAACCTCATCTGAGTCATTTTACCCCAAAGGTGATTAATGGTTATTTAATGGATTTAGTTTTAGGAGGCAAAATTCCCTATGCTTTAGAATCAGATAATCTTTGTTTTGAAAACTTTTTTCGAGGGATGAACAGTTGGGGATTGTCTCCCAAGTTATTAGAGAAACTATTGCGTAAAGAAATCTTTGGTGAATTAGTCGCCAAGACTGTTGCTCAAATGAGGACAGTTTACGAGAGTTATTCCGAACTAGAGTTTAGAAAAGCCTGGTACTTTGAAATTTATCATCGACAAAGATTTCATGTTGGTTCTGCTGGCTGGCAACTTTGTTTTGGCTCTTGGCCGATTATACCGATTCTGGATCGCCAGTTATTAGCAATTACAGCAGCTTTGCCCGTGGAAACAATTACTAAGCGTAAAGCTCAAATTGAATTAGTTTGTACTAGATTTCCCCAGTTAGCACAGTTACCTCTAGATCGAAATAGTTTCAATGTTGAACCACTACTTCCGAGTAAAAGTCGTCAGCAATTTGCCCGTCTATTTAATTTACAGAGTCGTTGGCGAAAGCGACAGCAGAGGTTAGGATATGAACGCAGATACTATTACCGAATTTATGACATTAATAATCTTGGGTGGCAAGGGATAAGGCAACAAGCAGAACCATACCGAGAAAGGATAGAACATCTTTTCCATCCAGAAGTTTTGAATAAGCTGCTACCTGCTCCTAATCTGCCTGTGCAATCCTCAAAAGATGCAATTGTTGGAGTCTCTGGTATTAAAGCCTTACTGGGACTCATGCTTTGGTCGAAAGATAATTTTTAGTTCTGGTAAGAATGTTCATAGTTCATTGTTGATTGTTCATTGGGAATGCATACCACAACTGTCGACTACAAACCCACTATTTGCGTACCATGAGCCATGAGCCATGAGCCATGAGCCATGAACTATGAACCATGAACCATGAACAAAAATATTAATTGGAATAATTATAATGCATCTAACTCATATCTGGCGAGAAGAAACAGTTGAAGCTAATGGTTTAATTACTGTCAGTGCTAAGATTGAACTGCCTGAGGAACCGGCGAAGCATCTATGGTATCGTTTGCCTGCTGAGTATAGTTCCTTGATTACTCACAGTTGTGATCCTTTTGTCGTCGCTACTATTTTGTTAATAATGAGTAGAGGCGCTCCCGCTGTGGTGCATGGTGAGGTTTCGCCTTCACTGTTGCAGAATTTAGCAGAGTTTCAAGCGGCTTGGGCTTGTTGGCGTCCTGAAAAATACCATAAGGTGGAGATTACTGCTGAGGTTGAACAAGAGCTCTTGCCTGCTGAAATTCTCAACCAAGCCATTGCTGCTTTTTCTGGGGGAGTTGATAGTTGCTTTACTTTGTTGCGCCATCACCAAGGGCTTTGTGGCAGACTTCAGCGCCCACTCAAAGCATGCCTAATGGTTCATGGATTTGATATTCCCCTCAAAGAAGAGGAAGTATTTGTGCGTGCAGCAGCCAAATCAAGGCAAATGGTAGCTAGTTTGGGAGTGAAATTGATCCCGATGGCGACTAATTATCGAGAATTTGGTCAAGATTGGGAGGATGCCCACGGCACGGCTATAGCTTCTTGTATGATGTTATTACAAAAGAGCTATAGCATTGGATTAATTGGTAGTTTTTTACCTTATCAATCTCTGAAATTACCCTGGGGGACAAATCCAATTACAGATGGGTTACTCTCTAGTAAAACTTTTCAAAGTATTCACGATGGCGCAGCTTTTACTCGCTTAGAGAAAATTCAGGAAATTGCTAAATGGTCAGAAGCCTTGCCAAACTTGAGAGTATGTTGGCAAGGTTCAGAAAAAGACCGTAATTGTTGTCGTTGTGAGAAGTGTATTCGCACAATTCTAGCTTTTCGAGCTATTGGTGCGGATTTACCACCATGTTTTGAGCAAGATGTCAGTGACGCTCAGATTCTCAATCTCCAGAAAGTTAAAAGTGCTCAACTAGATGAACTAGCTCTAATTCTAGAAACTGCCAGAGCTAAGAATATATCAGGTTCCTGGGTGAAGGCACTAGCAAAGTCAATTGAGCGCAATCGGCGTCTGGCAATTAGACAACAGCGTAAAAAGGCTCTCAAACAGCAACTGCAAAAGCGTTTGCCGCCTACTTTACTAAATCTTTGGCGTCGATTTTAAAATAATCTCCCCCTCTCCGCGTCTCCACGTCTGGAGCGTCTCCCATCACCCCATCTCCCTTTTGGATCGGATATCCGAATCTAAGTTAGGGGGCAATCCCAGAAGCAAAACTTACCGATATAGCACAAAATCTTCTTATAAGACCGTTAACATGATTGAGATTAAGTTAGACCCATGACTGTACTAGAACAGGGCAACATCACAATTCATACAGAGAATATCTTTCCCATTATCAAGAAGTCCCTCTACACTGATCATGAAATCTTCTTGCGGGAACTGATTTCCAACGGTGTGGACGCTATCCAGAAATTGAAGATGGTTTCTTACTCCGGGGAGGTTGACGGTGAAGTTGGGGAACCGGAAATTACCATTAGTGTCGATAAGGATAAAAATACTCTCTCCGTCTCCGATAATGGCATCGGGATGAGTGCCGATGAGATCAAAAAGTATATTAACCAGGTTGCCTTCTCTAGCGCGGAAGAGTTTATCCAAAAGTATCAAAAAGATGCTGACCAACAGATTATCGGTCATTTCGGTTTGGGTTTCTACTCATCCTTTATGGTGGCAAAAAATGTAGAAATTGATACCTTATCCTATAAGGCAGGAGCCTCAGCTGTTCATTGGTCTTGCGACGGTTCACCAGCCTTTGAACTTTCAGATTCAGAGCGTAAAGAGCGAGGCACGACAATAACCCTTACTCTCCAAGAAGAGGAAAAGGAGTACCTTGAACCATCCAGGGTTCAACAGTTGGTGAAAACCTACTGCGATTTTATGCCTGTGCCGATTAAGTTCGAGGGCGAGGTAATTAATAAGCATGAGGCAATTTGGAAGAAATCGCCGCGAGAGCTAAATAAAGAGGATTATTTAGAATTCTACCGCTACCTCCACCCCTTCCAGGAAGAGCCGCTACTGTGGGTGCACCTGAATACTGACTATCCCTTCTTGCTCAATGGTATTCTTTACTTCCCGAAACTGAAACCTGATGTCGATGTAAATAAGGGGCAAATAAAATTATTCTGTAATCAGGTATTTGTCAGTGACCATTGCGAAGAAATCATTCCTAATTTTCTGATGCCGCTCAGGGGTGTGATTGATAGTCCTGATATTCCCCTCAACGTCTCTCGTAGCGCCCTGACAAATGACCGCACCGTGCGCCGCATTGCTGATTTTATTGCTAAAAAAATTGGCGATCGCCTCAAAGAACTCTATAGTGAAAACCGCGCTGAATACATCCGTTGCTGGCAAGATGTCGGCACCTTTGTCAAGTTTGGCTCTCTCAACAACGACAAGTTCAAAAAGCAAGTTGAAGATATTGTCATCTACCGCACCACTCATGAGGTAGAGGGGCAAGGGAGTACAATAGCACCGGAGCAAGGTAGTGACTCAGAGACTCCCAAAGTAGAAGTACAGTCTCAGGAGGGTGATGCCTGGGAAGATGTAACTTCCCCTGATAGTGGTGATCAAGAAAAAGCAGCAGTTAAGAGTGAACCTTATACTACTCTCAAAGAGTATTTGGAGCGCAATAAAGAAAGACACGAAAACCGCGTCTTCTACTGTACTGATGAAATTACTCAAGCTACCTATGTAGAACTTCACAAAAACCAAGGTTTGGAAGTCCTATTTATGGACTCCTTTATCGATAGTCACTTTATCAGTTTCCTAGAGCGCGAATATTCTGAAGTCAAATTTGCGCGGGTAGATGCCGATTTAGATGATACCCTAGTTGACCAAGATAAGGCAGCGGATATTGTCGATCCTAAAACTAACAAAACCCGTTCTGAAACTATTAAAGAACTGTTTGAGAAAGCCCTCAACAAACCCAAAGTCAACATCCGTACCCAAGCGCTGAAGTCTGAGGATCCACAGGGTACACCTCCAGCAATGGTACTTTTGCCAGAAGCCATGCGGCGTCTTCAGGAGATGACAGCACTAATGCAGCAGCAGTCGGTTCAGTTTCCAGAAGAACATGTTTTAGTAGTTAATACAGCTCACCCGCTGGTGGAGAATTTGCTCAAAATCAGTCAGGGTTCTATTGTCCAAACTGGAGGAGATTCACCTTCTGCTGAATTGGCTAACATGTTGTGCCATCACATTTATGATTTGGCGTTGATGGCACAGAAGGGTTTTGATGCTGATGGCATGAAAACTTTTGTGGAACGTTCTAATAAGGTACTGACGCAGTTGACTAAGTAGGTTTAAGTAATAAGTAATAAGTAATAAGTAATAAGTAATAAGTAATAAGTTAAGATCAGAATATTTATTACTTATTACTTTTGATTTGTATCTTATTACTTAATGAAGTTTGTTCGATTTACGGTGCTGCGCGTTGGTGTATTTAAAAATCACAAATTGAGGTTTGATATTATAACTATCGTCCCTTTTTACTATCAGTTCATGTTTTCGTCAATTATTATCCACTATTCCCTGTTTCCTTTATTACTTATTACTTATTACTTATTACTTATTACTTAATATGCTATTAGAGCAGAGGATTAAATCTCTGGCAGAATCCGAATTTGGGGAGATTCTCAAACATGTTTCTACTGTCCCTATGCCTAATAATCAACAAGAGGCATATCGACTGGTACGTTACTTAGATTTGCCAATTCCCCAAGTTGCTAGAATATGCGGTAAGGATATCAGTGATGCTGGGATAAAACTGGGTGGACGTCTTATTAGTTGGTCTTCGGATACAGCAGAAACAGATAACTTAAGGTGTAGACTCTTAAGCTTGGCAAAGGAGGTTAAGTCTGAGGAGCGACTGTTTCAATCCCAAAAACCAGTATTGGAAGTGATTTGGGATCTTAATAAACAGTTTGATGCTGCTATCAAGCGTTGGCAACAGTATCAAGATTTAGCAGCAAAGAATATTGAGGGGAGATTACCTAACTTTCTGGTATTAGGAGCTCCCAAAAGTGCAACTACGTGGTTGTATGCTTGTTTAGCTGCCCATCCAGATGTATTCGTGCCTGTTGATAAAGAACTAGAATTTTTTGGTACTCATCGTTATTATTTAGGACTCAATTGGTATAAACAAAACTTCGCTCACTGGAATTCTCAGCCTGCTGTTGGTGAGGTTTCGGTTGGTTATTTTAGTTATGAGCAAGCTGCTGAGCAGATTTACAAAACATTAGATAACTCTTCACTGAAGCTGATAGTACTTTTAAGAGAACCTCTAGATTGCGCTCTCTCTTTTTATTTCCATTGGTTGCTCAGAGGTGAGGCACCAAGGAGTTTTGAGGAATCATTTAAGTTTAGAAGGTTTAGGAGATTTTACTATAGAACTGTCAATTATCATCTGCATTACCAAAAATATTTACAGTATTTTGCCAAAGACCAGATTTTAATTGTTCTTTTTGAAGAGATTAAACAACAGCCTTTAGCGGCACTCAAGCGAGTGTTTGAGTTTTTAAATATCGATGCTGAATATTATGATCAAGCTTTTGAGCGCAAGAAGAATATTGGATATTCAATTAAGAATCTGAACTTGCACTACTTGCTACACCATACAGAAATAGTGTGCCGGGAATTACTGCCTCCCAAGATTAGCAATAAAATTAGTTACCGTCTCAAAGAACACAATAAAAAAGTAAATATTATTAATCAGCGCCCGACTCAGCAGATTGAACAGGGAATATACCGCCAGCTACAACAGGAGTATCGCCTTAACAATCAGAAGTTGGCGGAATTAGCGGGGATTGACTTATCTTTGTGGGATTTTTGATTGTTGATGGTTCATGGTTCATTGAGTAAATTATTCCACAACTGTTTAATTCAGGAGCATGGGTATGACTGAAACGATAGATCAAGTAAGTTGGAGAATCGATGATTTAGAACTATTGCCTCACTCGGAAGGGACAATATACGAAATCATTGCAGGAGAATTATTTATGACTCGAACTCCTCACCGACGGCATCAACAAATTTGTGGTAGGATTTTTAGTCATTTGAATAATTGGTCAGAATCAACAGGTAATGGAGAAACTATTATTACACCCGGGATTATTTTCTCAGATGCTGATAATGTTATTCCTGATGTAGTGTGGGTAAGTCAAAAAAGATTAGTTCAAATAGAAGATGAGGCAGGACATCTTACCGCAGCACCTGAATTAGTTGTGGAAGTAATTTCTCTTGGTATTGACAACGAAAAACGCGATCGCGAAGTAAAAGTAAAATTATATTCAATTCAAGGGGTAAAAGAATATTGGATTGTAGATCGTTTTCGCAGGCAAGTAGAGGTATATCGCCGAGGCAAAGGAAAATTAACTCTAGTTGCTACTTTATTTGAGCAGGATGAGTTAAATTCTCCTTTATTACCAAATTTTGTTGTAGAAATCAATCGCTTCTTTGGCGTTAGATGAATTACCTCTCCCTGTTACATAGAATTGGTATTAGCTACAATATAGGATTGTGGTCAATACTGGAAAACACTATGTCACGCAAGTGTCAACTGACTGGCAAGAAGGCAAATAATGGCTATGCGATTTCTCACTCGCATCGACGCACTAAGAAGCTACAGCATGTTAATTTACACTCGAAGAGAGTTTGGTGGCCTGAGGGCAATCGTTGGGTGAGGTTGCGGCTTTCGACTAAGGCGATTAAGACTCTGGAAAAAAAGGGTTTGCAAGCTATGGCGAATGAGGCAGGGATTAACCTCAATCACTACTAATAGATAGAGGGGGAGAGGGGGAGATGGGGGGATGGGGAGATGAATATTTTCAATAGACCTCTCCAGAAATCTCAAGCCAATTATGCTATGGCAAGGCTTTCAGGCTAATTTTTGGAGAGCTCTAATAAGCAGTAAGCTCATAAAAACTCACCAGAAGCTGGAAGTTTATCAACTTGCTTTTGGGGCGGCTATGGGAATTGTTGTTGAGTCAAAGCAGTTTCCGGTTGAGGAATGCTATTCTCTTACTGACCAGATTCGTCGATCTTCTAGCTCGGTTTGTGCTATTTCAGCTGAGGCTTGGAGGAAACGCCGTTATAAAACCGCTTTTCTCGGTAAATTAAGTGATTTGGAAGCTGAAGCAGCAGAGACTCAAACCTGCTCGAATTTGCTGTCAAATGTAATTATTTGACTCCTGAAATCGGCAGAGAGCTTTATCGAACCTATAACCAAATTTTGGGGAGCATTAATCAACATGATCAATAATCCCTCTGATTGGCTTCTACCCTCATCAAAACGGCGATAATTTTTTCTCCCCCTCTCCCTCTCTCACCATCTCCCCCTCTCCCCCTCTCCCTCTCGCCGGAAAATTTTCCGACTGTAGTGATAGATTTTCTCGAACAAGTGGGTAGGATAGGGGTAGTTCGCTGCTTGTGAAAATTTCCGGGCGGTGGCTCTCAAAACATGGGCAACTTTGGGGGGGTAGTCGAGAGCTAGCCCTGTAGGAGTTGTTAGTGTTTATTCAGGGTGCAAGGCTTACAGCTTACGTATAACAATACGGGCTAATTTCAACTCAATCAGGAAAATTACGGATAATTTTAATTTGCCCTAAAGCAGATTATAACCGTGCGTTTCTGTTTGCTGGTGAGTGGCTCGATTGAGACTACTGAAGTTTGTATAAATAGAATCAGTTGTTGCTGGTACTCTCCCAGTCTATGACTCGGCTTTCATTTGGCTAGAGTTGGCTGGATTAAAACTAGTTTGTTACTATTAATTTTCTTATTCTTTAGGGTGATGCCACGATTTGACAGGAAAAAAGCCATGTCAACCCGCAGATTAGTTAAATCCTTTCAGAAATTATTTAAACTCATTGGGAAGCTATCGAGAGCTATCACTAAAGCTTTGATGAAGTGGCTTTTGCGTAGCTTGCTTGTCTTGGGTAAAAGGCGCAGTTTGGCTAGGGCAGGTTTTGTGTTGCCGACGGTGACGATGGTAACGCTGGTGGTGGTGTTGCTGACGACGGCTATTTTGATTCGCTCTTTTGACCGGGCGAAGAATGCTAGTAATTTTAGAGTAAATAGGGCGGTGCTGGCAGCGGCGACGCCAGCGATTGATAGGGCTAAGGCAAAAATAGAGGCGGTGTTCAAAGATCCCACACTGCCGCGTTCAACTCCTAGTGATACAGCTCTATACAGTGCTTTTAGAAATAATACTTATACTTTTGGAGATGAGACTCGTCTGAAGCTAGCTTACGATTTTGGAGATGGTGCGGGTGGTTCCACTCCAAATATTCAAATTGACACTAATACTCCACAACTAGAACAAGACGAAACTCTCAATACTGCCTGGAGATTTCCCGTTGATACTGATAATAACGGTCTGTATGATAGCTACACTTTATACAGCATTAACTTTCGTAGTCCAACTCGCGATCGCAATAATAGATTTAACCGAGATAGAAGTCCTTTAGATGCTAGAACCCCACCCATGGATCAAGGTCAAGTGGGAGGAAGATGTGCTGCTGCTGTTGGTAATAGTGCTAGCTTAGTCGGCGATACAGATTGGTATAAATCAGGCAGCAATCTCAAGAAAAGCTTTTTTGTCTTTGTGGCGACGGTGCCAATTACTGGAGATCCTCCACCTAATGATGTCCAGGGTAAAGGGTTCGAGAGTTACCGAGGAAATCAAGGTTTTTCTGGTCTAGAGTACCAGATGGACAAATCTATAGTCCCGCTTACCAATAATGCTGTTTGGTTTGAAGATGATATCGAAATCAGTAATATCGGTGGCGACTTTCGACTAAATGGTCGAGTATTTACCAATAGTAATTTATTGGTTCGGGGTGCTTTTGGTAATTTCGTCGAGTTTTTCCAAGTTAGTAGTCCGGCCTCCTGTTATTACGAACAGGAAAATGCCAAGATTTTAGTAGGTGGGAATGTAGCTGATGATGGTATTGAGCCAGTTGAGCAACAATCTAGAATTGAAGTGCATCTTTTTAACGGTGCAGGTCTTCCTCCAGAAGAACCCCGTTTCCCTAATGGATTAACAACTACTGACGAAGATGGAGGCGAGAATGTAGCATACAACACTCTGGCTTATGCTGAACGCCTTAGTGCTATGGTTGATGCTGCAATGGCATTTGTTGATCCTGCAACGTTGAATAATGAGGATGCGATCGCAAATGTAAATGAATACCCTCAGCAGGTAAAAGATCGTTTTGAAGGTCGATTCAGGGACACAGAGGGTGAAACAATTCTCAAGGAAGAATTAGAAAATTACTTTCGAGAGCGTACTCGTAGAGTCCCTTATGCAGAGGTAGATTTTGGAGGAGACGCCTTTGGAGGCGTTAATGAGAATGCTCCTTTCGGTGCCACAGATCCCGTTAGACCACCAGACGAATGGATGTTGATTGATAATACTGGTCTAAACTTGCAATACCTGAGGGCAACTGAGCCAGATTTGCAGCAAGGGGAAATAGAAGAATTTGAAGGCGATCGCATTCTGGTAGGTAATAATCTACCAGACCGTTGGTACAAAGGTGATGGTGAGTTTGCTGAGGAGGGAGAAGAGCAACTAATAGAAGGTCAAAATTGGACAAAACCAAGGAATGAACAGCGATACCGTACCAGCCAGATAGAAACTCAGCCTGACCTTGGCAATATAGAACGCAATGGTTTTTGGGAACAAGAGGCAGCCAAATTACCAGGACAAAATGAAAATACAGGCGGACTAAGAATAATTACAGGAGCAGGGGTTTATGGATATCCTGGTTCTACAATTGAAGCCTTAAATACTTTTGATACTACTAATCCTGCTAACCCTTCTTTTCTGCCTGAGTTGAATGATCTAAATGTTGCAAATTTTCCCGATAATCTTACTCAAATTAGTGGTGCTTTTGATACTGGTTTGTTAGCGGATCCAATTGCTAATGCTTTAGATGTCAATGTAAATACTCTGCTAGCTGGCGCTATTGAAATTCCAGAATCGGATCTATTAACTGCTCCTTTCACGTTGGTTTGGCCAGATACCATGCCGATGAGCCAACTTGATAACCCAGAGACTGTACCTGAAGATCCGTCGAATCCTGGTGCTCTCGGTACGATTCCTAACGATTCCGATACTATTCAAATTGAGGGTAATGAGAGTACGCAAATGCCGGATCTAAGGATGCGGGCTACGGCAGTTTATCACTATGCAGATAATGCTGGCATTGAGCAGGTGCCCATTGCCTGTGTAAGTAGCTACCTAGATCCAACAAATGCAACGACAGCTAGAAATCCACAAATCGAGCTAATAAACAATCAGCAATTACCAGATGTCAGTGGTGGCATTGATACCGATGGTAATGAACAGATAGACTACTTGGCTAACGGTTTAGATTTAGGAGCGTTTCCGACACCACAACCAACTTTTGCTGAGGGTGCCAAATCAAATAATGGGGTTTCATATGGGGCCCCCTATACCGGAGCTAGAGACTACGGAGCTTACCAAGCTGAACTTGAGCAACAAGCAAGTATGATGTTCCCTAATGGGAGACTCGCTAATAGGTCTCTTTATGACGCTTTAAGAAAAGCTCCAGCCGATTTAACGCTAACTGATTACTCAGCAATAGATTCTACAGTCTGCGCTCTGCAAATCTTGGATGGCACTCTTACTCCTAATGATTCAGTAATTCCTCATGGCGCAATTAAGGAAGCAGCTTTCCTAGATGGCAGACAAGTTAAATCACTCAAGGCTGTTCCCGATAATTACGCAGGTATTATAAACGATGCAATTGATACTCAAAATGAAAACGAGTATTTGACTCATATCGCTTCTCTATCAAGAGATGTGATAAATACTAATGATATAGATGGAAATGGTAATCCAGCTGATGCCACTGACTATGACCTTCAGCTTGAGCAGCGGCAACCCTTAGAAATTAGGGTGACAGAGATAGATCTAAACCTACTGAGACAAACACAAATTGCTACAAGAATTGGTACGCCAGTAAATACTAGTGCCAATGATCCAAATAACAACCAAGAATATTTGATTCCTAACAGTGGCATTATCTATGCTAGTCGTGATGACGCTCTACTAGATTTAAGCGCTGTTGAAGATGATCCTGGTACAGCAGATGTAGATGAATCACTGTTTCCCGACTTAGGTAACTTAACCGCAGAAGCGACATTAGTCAGCCGCGAAGATTTTAAACTAGATCCAACTCGCCGCCCCAATGGTATCCGGCTAATCAATAGTGCCAATTTAGCTCGTGAAGATTTTGACAGGATTGCTGAGAAAGGTCTGATTTTGGTTTCTAATTTGCCTGTGTACGTTAAGGGCGACTTTAACGTACACGACTACCAAGAATTTGAAGAAGAATTGAACGCGGGAACGTGGATTAATTTCTATAATCGCAATGACCTAGATGATCGATTTGCCTGTCGTCCAGGACGTCCCGGTTGTAATCCAAATCAGGGCGATAATTGGCGACCAGCAACTATTATCTCTGACGCTGTAACCCTGCTTTCAGGTGGTTTAGATGAGGATGGTAACTATCAGCTAGGTTTCAAGGATGGTTTCCGCATTGATGGGGACTATGATCTCAGAAATAATGCAGGTAACTCTCTTGCCCAAGCTCGTTTAGAACAAGGGTTCTGGTTTAATAACTTTGTCACGAGTGCTGATTGGGATGTTGGTATAACTGCTGGGGTTCCTAATGGATTTCCTGATGATGATAATAGAACTTCTTATTTGACTAATGGGGTAACACCAATTCAGCGAAGGGCTCCGTTTCCAGAATATTTGATGGAAGTCTGTATACAAGTGCCTATATCTGCTTGTGGGCCTGGTGATTGGTTTTTAGATCCAGTTACTAATTTGACGGCATCTGATGCTGTGGGGCAAGTATTTAACCTCACTATCCATACAGCTGGTACAACTGCTGTGCCAGCTGCTAGACCAACTTCAGCTAATCCTACACTACCTGACTTGCGAGGTTTCCCGCGCCGGGTTGCTTTCCGAAGAAATGTTAATGATCTAATCATACAAGGGGCACAACAACTACCTGTTCCTCTGGGGATTGATGAGACTACAGGAAACATTGAAGAGTTTCCCTACGCTGCTACTGCTGCTACCACTGCTCTACCTCGTATAGCAGGCGATGGCGCTCCACCAGAGCAGTCTCTATGGTTTTTCACAACCAGCTATGACAATACCGCCAACCCAAACAATCCAGGTTTTATTAGCTTCAATAACGATCTTCCGCTGTATATCCAGCAGATGCCAACCAATCCAGATGGTACTATCAACCTGGAAGGTCAACCACTACTAGCGCCAGTTTTGCAGATTCACTCTCCTGAAGGCGAACCCTCTAATAATCCTGAAGATGCATTCACGGGCTACATCGAAGAGCAATGGCTGCAAGTAGCAGCACCATCAGTTGATCCAGGCGCAAACGGAGAAAATACCGTCTTCAACGCAGCATTCGTATCTGGTGATACTCCTTCAAGGCCAGGTGAAAGTGGGGGTGGTTTGCACAACTTCGTGCGCTTCCTAGAAAACTGGAACAGTGTTAGGGATGACAAAGAAGTTGCAGCAAGAGCAGCTAGTATTAGCGGTAGCTTCATCCAAACTAGAAGGAGCGCTTACGCCACAGCTCCAATTAAGGCAATAGATCAAAAAGACGACTTAGACACTGCTCTCTTCTATGACAATAACGACTATATACACGACTTAATAGGTTTCAGATACAGTGGTGGTGCTTTCCTTGCGAAATCTCCCTTCTACATGGCACCCACTCGCGAATGGGGTTTTGATGTAGCGCTGCTAACTCAATTACCTGACTTGTTTGCTCAACAGTTCACCAGTGACGATGATACACTTCCTCAAGAATTCTTCAGAGAAGTAGGTCGAGATGACCCTTGGATTGAAACTTTGTTGTGTGCTGGTGCTGCTGATGATCGTTTCGGGATAGCTACAGGTGTCGCTTTTAGTGAGCGAGCAGTCCCCAATCCACCGCAAAATTGTCCAGATATTCCTGAAAATTAATCCTTAGATAATTCCTGCCTAGCCATGAGTACACACAAACAAGTTATGCCCAAGCAGTTAACTAAACTTCAAAGTAAGCAGCAATTAGTTATTCAATCGAGCCAGTCAGGTTTCACAATTATTGAATCATTACTGGCAATGATGGTGATTACCATCTTAATGGTAGGACTAGCACCAATAATTGCCCTCTCTGTTGCCACCAGAGTGCAAGCGCGGCGGGTGGAATTGGGTGCAGAAGCAGCCAAAACCTATATAGATGGTGTTCGTTCTGGGATTATACCTGATCCAGAAATCAGTACTACTGCTCTAAGCGATGTTGGTGCCCCCCCAGCAGGAAATTTGACCTGTGATGATAATGCTGAATGCACTGCACCAGCTAACAACTTGTACTGCATTGATGGCGATGGCAATAAAATTTGCACTTCCAACAGCACGACAGACATGATAGTTCAAGGAAGTGGATTTAGCCCAGTTGCTATTACTGATGCCGATGATGGTTATAGCTTGGGAGTGAGGGTATATCGAGCCGATGCCTTTCAAGAGCAAGCTCTCGAAACAAGTTCTGACCTCGACTCTAATAAAGCTCTAACATTTACAGGAGGATTAGGCAAGCGCAAAGCTCCATTGGTAGAAATTACCACAGAAATAACCACGGCAAAAACAAACATGAACGACTTCCGTCGTCGCTTTCCTAATCTTCCTAATACTAATTAGTAAGTATCCATTAGCAAAAAACCATAGCAAAAGTAATTAGCTATTAGCTCACAGAATATGGCGATCGCATCCAATGTAGTCAAGTCAGCCAGGATAAGTAGGTGGGGGTAAGCAAACCGAACATAGCATCAATAATATCTTACTCCCCTCGCCTCTTAGGAGAGGGGCTGGGGGAGAGGTTAGTATTCTACATCCCATTTAATATAACTACTTAATCAAAAATCCAATCAGCAAAGGGGTAAAGCACTGCATGCTCAGTACATTAAAATTAATCATAGTCAGTCAAATAAAGCAATCTAGGCAAGCAGGTAATAAAGGCGGCTTTACCTTGATTGAACTGTTAGTTGCGATGATCCTGGCAGTGTTGGTAATTACCCCACTACTAGGATTTATGATCAACTTCTTGCAAACGGATCGTAGGGAACAAGCTAAAGCTACTTCTGCACAAGAAATCCAATCGGCACTTGACTACATTGCCAGAGATTTAGAGCAAGCAGTCTACATCTACGATGCCGATGGAATAGAGAGAAATAATGATCAAGATGCAGATGATTCTGGAATTAAAGACCAAATACCACCATTAGTACCAGCAACTGGTTGTCAAGAGGAAGATACTTGTCAGCCAGTGCTTGTTTTCTGGAAAAGAAAGTTACTTGATAAATGTGATGTCATCAAAGGAACCAGAGTAGGAACTTTGACTGGTGGAATTGGCAATAACTGCGGAGGTGTTCGCCAAGGAAATGATGCAGCTGTTTATTCACTAGTCACCTATTACTTGATTAAAGACGATCAGAATGATACTTGGTCAGATGCTGCTCGTATAGGTAGATTTGAAATTAGAGGCGGCATTCCCAACTTCAATGGTAACAACGGGACTCAAAGAACAGAGGGGAATCAAACAGTTCGCTATCTCTTGTCACCAAGTCTTGGGTTTCTACCTCCTGACCTAGATAATTCTATCAATCAGTGGACAAAGCACCCAACAGAAAACTATGATGATGCTCCTACTGGCACTCAGGTACAACCCCAGGTTCAAATATTAGTTGATTATATTGATCAAACTGAACAAACAGAAGATGAACCTTTTGCCAGAAGTTGTGTAGATTCTGACGCAATTCAAGAACAACAGGTTCCTAGTGAGCCAAAAGGTGCTTTTTACGCTTGTGTAGATTCAGGTAAAAATACTGCACAAGTCTTTATAAGAGGTAATGCTTTGGCTAGAGTTCCATCTGATTGGCCCTTACCTCGTAATGGAGTACCCGATTACGACCCGAATAAGGCTAGCTTTTTTCCAAGAGGAACTATCCTGATTGAAGGAAGAGGAACACTAGGTATTCAATAGCAGCAATCAGGTTATTAAATATGGGCACAACTACTATTTTAAATATCTTACAAAAACTTTATTCAACAAGAGCGTCTACCAAACAGAAGTATTTGGGGATAAAGCGATTGCATCTTGAATCTAATTCAGGATTCACCTTGCTCGAATTAATCATGGTGATTCTCATTATCGGAGTTTTAAGCACCATCGCTGCTCCCGGTTGGTTAGCCTTTACCAATAGACAGCGAGTCAATAAAGTTAATGACGCCGTTTTGAGTGTACTCCAGGATGCCCAGAGCGATGCTAAAAGGAGAAAACTCAGTTATAGCGTTAACTTTAGAAAAAATAACGAGGATAATTCACCAGAAGTTGCTGTCTATCTTAAAGAGACTGCACCAAATCCTCTGCCTTGGGAGAGCTTATTAAATGACTTAGAAGTAAAACCAGGACAAGTACAACTAGATGAGCCGCCTGAAGATCAAAACCAAATTACCTTTGACTACCAAGGCAATGTAGAAAATGAAGGTGATATTCCTTTTATAGTTAAAGTATCAGTTCCCGACAGCAGTGTCAAGCGGTGCGTGATTGTCCAAACCATCATCGGCACAATGAAAACAGACAAGGGTGAGAATTGCGAAAATAACGAAAATGACGACAATAACAATTGATGATAATACTCAAATCTTGCACCACCCTTGTAGAGACGTTGAAGTGCAACGTCTCTACTGGTAGGAAAAGGTGGCGACATAAGGAGAGTTTTTCCTAAACACAACAGTAAAAACCCTGACTTTCCCAAAGTCGGGGCTTTTAATTATTAAGTGCTTATCCCCTGTCAGTCCTTCAAAAAATCGAATTAAATCTGAAATTGAAAGACTCATCTACTCAGGGTGAAAGCCAATGCCATACAAAAACAAATATAACAAAAAAGTAGCCTCAAATTCAACCAAAGGCTTTACACTAATCGAACTAATTATTGTAGTACTAATGATCGCAATATTAACTGCAATCGCAACCCCAAGTTGGGTACTTTCTGTAAACATTCAGCACCTCAACAGCTCCCAAAATCAAATTTACAGAGCCATACAACAAGCAAAAAGCAAAGCCAAACTCAGAAAAGAAACCTGGCAATTCAGCCTTAGAGAAAAAGACGGTATTGTGCAGTGGGCAGTAAATCCAGCCAAATACGGAGAATTCATACCCTCAGGCATTCATTGGCATAACCTCGAACCAAATATCCGCGTCGACAAATATAAAAACGACAAAGACGAATACGAAACAACCCTCGACTCTCCAGGCAGAAAAACCATTACAGGGCCATGGAGAGTCCAATTTAACTATCACGGCAATACCAATGGGCAGCTAGGGAGAATCACCCTCACCACCCAATACACCGGCAAAATTAAGCGTTGTGTAATTGTCTCTACCCTGATTGGAACAATCCGCACAGGTAGAGAACATTCTAAATCTAAAAACGGGAAATATTGTTATTAATTGCTCATGGCTCATAGTTCATGGCTCATGGCTCATGGTACGCGCTCCACGCATGCTGCGCAAACATTAGGTTTGTATGCGACAGTTGTGGAATACTTTCCCTATGAACAATCAACAATGAACTATGAACAATAAACAATGAAAGTTTTTGGAGAAGTTTTGCATGGGAAGACCTGACTTTGAAAACCTAAAACTTAAACCCATCCTTGACGAACTATCACCCAAAGTGACATACTCCCACACCTCAGCAAGCTGTAGGTGTGGGCTTCTCAGCGACTCCTGCTACTGCATCGGACATTAACTGAGCTTTAAGAACGGGATGACCCACCGCTCTATTAAGAATATTGAGTGCTGCATTATGATCTCGGTCAAGACTGCATCCACAATGAGGACAGTCGTGCCAGCGTACATGCAGCTTCTTAGGTACTCTTTCGCCACAACTTGAGCATTTTTGTGATGTACCAGATGCCTTTACACCTACGGTTAGCAAGCCAGCATTTTCGGCTTTACTTGCCAATATAAAGAGAAAGTTGCCCCACCCAGCGTCATGCACAGACTTAGCAAGTCGTGTACGAGAAAGACCTTTGATGTTCAACTCTTCATAAGCTACAACATCATATTTTGACAGCAGTTGTTTAGCTGTCTTGAAGTGAAAATCTTTACGCCTATCAGCTACTTTTTTATGTTGTTTAGCTAGTAGCTTAATAGCTTTCAGTCTACGGTTGCTACCTTTTTTTCTACGCGAGACTTTCTTCTGAATAACTCTTAGCCTTTTTTGAGCTTTACGGTATTTTTGAGGGATAGCAACTGTCTCACCATTAGAGGTAGTTAAAAACTCCTTAAGACCTAGGTCAATACCTACCATTTTGTCAGGTTTAATGTCAGGAGTGACTACCGGAACTGTCTTGTCTTCAAGAGAAAGCGTGAGGTAATAACCATCGGCTTTCTTGGTAACAGAGGCTGTCTTAACTTTAAACTCTTCAGGTATTGGGCGATGTAAGATGACTTTAATTTCACCCAACTTGGGTAACTTGATCTTATTGCCCTGCAAGCAGTCTTGCTTAGCTTGTGGATAAGTGAATGTCTTATAGCGACTTTTTGACTTAAACCTAGGTCTACCACTACGCTTGCCGCTACTGTCTCCTTTGAGAAAACGGTCAAAAGTCACCTTAACTCGCTTGACTACATCTTGTAAAACCTGAGAATGGATATCTCCATACCAGGGTCTATCTTTCTTGAGTTGAGGTAAAGTTTTCTTTTGAGAATAATAATCAGGATTGTTTCTTAATTCTGGTAAGTGACAAATAACAGAGCAGGCATTAACAGGTGAGCGATTTTGCTCGTACCAATTAAATCTATCAGCCAGCAAATAGTTGTATTGAGCGCACAACATTGACAGCCATCTGTCTATTTCTAGAGCTTACTGCTGGGTTGGTCGCAATCTGTACTGATAGGCTACTTTCACTTGTTTTCCTTACTATTTATCGACCTTTAAATAGTATACTGTACTTACGTACAAATGTCCGGAATAAAATGAAAAATATTCGGTTAGAGGTTAGACTCACAGAATACGAGTCTAGGCAACTTGAGCAAGAGGCTGTTAGGCGTGGAATGACCAAACCTGAGTTAATTAGAAGTCTAGTTGCTCGTTTACCTACTCCTGTGTAATTGGCTGACTCCGTACCTACGTCAGCCGCGCATTCATCCCACGCCTCCCTACGGGTAGGACGTGGGGCTTCTGCTGTTCAAGCTAAGCGCCTACCTAAACTCCTTAAACAAAGAAAAAACCCAATAGACATCTCCAATAATTAACCCAAAACCCTTGTATTCAAGTTATTGAATCTTAATTGATCGAGACATCTAATGAGCAATGAACAATGAACAATGAGCAATGAGCAATGAACAATGAACCCTAATCAATCCTCAGCAAACACATAGCGATAAAGCTCACTCGCATCAGGTTCAGGACTTTCCTCAGCAAACTTAACAGCATCATTAATATCTTCCTGAACTTTACTCTCAATCCCCTTTAGTTCCTCTTTAGAAGCCAACTTTTGCTCAGTAAGATAAGCCGCCAACTTTTCAATTGGATCACGAACAAACCAGAAATCCTTCTCTTCCTTAGAGCGAAGTTCATCAGGATCAGCAAGAGAATGACCCCGGAAGCGATAGGTTAAAGCTTCAATTAAAGTAGGTCCCTCTCCCGCCCGAGCACGGGCAATTGCTTCGGTGGCAGCAGCACGTACAGCCAATACATCCATACCATCCACCTCGACGCCGTGCATGCCAAACACACTAGCTTTCTTATAAATCTCAGGCTGAGAAGTTGCCCTCTCATGAGCCATACCAATCGCCCATTTATTATTTTCAACAACATAAAGAATTGGCAGTTTCCAGAGTGCAGCCATATTCAAGCATTCAAAGAACTGACCATTATTGCAAGCCCCATCACCAAAAAAGGCAGCCGTCACTTGATCAGCACTGCTATCTCCTAAAGCCTGACGTCGATAGAGAGTCTGATAAGCGCAACCAGTAGCCACAGGAATGCCCTCAGCAACAAAAGCATAACCTCCGAGTAGATTATGCTCTTGTGAGAACATATGCATCGAACCGCCACGCCCCTTACTACAGCCAGTCTCCTTACCAAACAACTCCGCCATTACCTCCCGTGCACTCACCCCAGCACTTAAAGCATGGACATGATCACGGTAAGTACTACAGACATAATCTTCATCTCGTCGCAGCGCCCTAATCACACCCGTAGAGACGGCCTCCTGACCATTGTAGAGATGAACAAAACCAAACATCTTGCCCCTGTAGTACATTTCAGCACACTTGTCCTCAAACAAGCGTCCCAGCATCATGTCTTCATACAGTAGCAATCCTTCATCTCTAGTAATTAGTCCTGGTTCAACCTTAAATTCGGGTACAATTCGTTCCTGAGCCATTGATTTAGATCTATTCTCACTTTAACTATACTGGCATCTTTGACAAAATCTGTTGATGGTTCATCGTTCATTGTTCATTGTTCATTGTTGATCAGATCTGCGCTATTATAATTCCGATAGCTGTAGAATACCCTATCCGATGAGCCATGAGCCATGAGCCATGAACCATGAACAATAATTGGCTAGTATATTTTAATGATGTGATGCAGTTGCTTTGCACTGGGGAAATGGGCCGTGCGCATTCCGCTCGATTACTACCGAATATTAGGATTGCCGATTCAGGCTAATGCTACTCAGCTTAGCCAAGCTCATGGCGATCGCATTTTACAGTTACCGCGCCGAGAGTATTCAGAAGCGGCGATAAAATCCCGCAAGCAACTTTTGGATGAAGCTTACGCAGTTTTATCTGATCCTGAGCAGCGGCAATCCTACGATGCCAGTTTTCTTGCCAAAACCTATGAACAGCAACCGGAGCAACACTCGGGCTCTGGCTCCCAAGCCAGCACCCAAGCAACAGAGGGGCTCTTAGAACCCCACACCCCTAGCCTGGAAATCAGAGATGAGCAACTGATTGGATCCTTGCTGATTCTTCAGGAGCTTGGGGAGTATGAAATTGTACTGAAACTGGGGCAAACTTATTTAGGAGCTGATAGCAGCACTAGTATAGACCACAGACGTTTTGGGGAACCCCAAATAGTGAGAGCTGACCTAGTTTTAACACTAGGTATTGCCTGCTTAGAATTAGGTAGGGAACAGTGGCAGCAGGGTCAATATGAAAACGCTGCTACTGCCCTCGAAACTGGTCAAGAATTACTTCTCAAAGAGGGCTTATTTCCTGCACTCAGGGGTGAAATCCAAGCAGACCTCTACAAACTCCGCCCCTATCGTATTTTAGAATTACTGGCGCTGCCAGAAGAAAATATTGCTAAGCGGCGCAGAGGCTTGCAAAAACTGCAAGATATGCTCCAGGAGCGTGGGGGCATTGATGGCACTGGCGACGACCAATCAGGTTTGAGTATAGACGACTTCCTGCGCTTTATTCAACAGTTGCGCGTTTATCTAAGTTGTGCCCAGCAGCAAACTCTGTTTGAAGCAGAAGCCAAGCGCCCCTCAGCAGTAGCAACTTACTTAGCAGTTTACGCCCTGTTGGCCAGAGGTTTTGCTCAAAGAAAACCAGCCTTAATTTCTCGTGCTAAGCAAATGCTAATGCGCTTGGGGAAACGTCAGGATGTCCACCTAGAACAATCAGTATGCGCCCTACTGTTGGGTCAAACTGAAGAAGCCAATCGAGCACTTGAACTCAGCCAGGAGTACGAACCCCTAGCCTTCATTCGTGAGCATTCTCAAGGTTCCCCAGACTTATTACCGGGATTGTGCCTCTACGGGGAGCGTTGGCTTCAGAAATCAGTTTTTCCCCATTTCCGAGATCTTCGTGAGCAAAAGGCTTCTTTAAAGGAGTACTTTGCTGACGAGCAAGTGCAAGCTTACTTAGAACAGCTGCCACAGTCATCGGCAGATAATTCCAACGAATGGACTGTAGTGCAATCAGGCAAGAAAGCCTACCCTCGCTCAGCCCCCTCAAATAG
Organism: Symploca sp. SIO3C6; assembly: GCA_010692425.1. Lineage (GTDB taxonomy): Bacteria > Cyanobacteriota > Cyanobacteriia > Cyanobacteriales > Coleofasciculaceae > SIO3C6. Next base: position 113,790 of record JAAHHJ010000024.1, read on the forward strand.
TATCACAGAGACAACAGTACCTTCTAAGTCTGCTGTAAATGGGCAATACTCCCAAGACAAACACAATAACTTGGCAAATGAGTCGGTAGTATCTGGTAGCCGCTGGCAGAGTAAACCGGAGGCAGCTACAATCACCAGTAATCGGCAAGCAACTGTAGGTAAAACTAGCAGTAACTCAAATTATTCATCAGCAGCTGTTTCTACCCTGCCTGCAGCCGAAAGGATTGCTCCATCAACTCCTACATCCGATTTTGCTTTTACAAGTCCACCAGATGAGTCTGTTAGTAGATCCAAACGCCGCCAGCGCCAGCCAAGAAAAAGTGATGATTTAGCACCAACTAATTCACTTAGAAAGGACTCAGAACTCAAAATTTCATCTAATGGTCAAGGGCAGCCCCTAAGTTTGCCGCCAGCAAGCCTTAAACACCCCTCTGAGCAGTCAAAGTCTCTCAAAAAAGTAAGAAAAAGAATTTTCTTCGGCATTCTCTGTTTACTAGCATTAGGACTAACTTGGTTAGTACTGAGTCAGCTCAACAAAGCCCTAAGAGGAACTCCAAAACTAGAGGAAGAACAGCCCCTGATTGGGCTAGCAGAACCACCAGTAACGATTCCTGAATCAGGCAGTCGGATTCTTAATCCCGAAGGACCCTTGAGTGAAGAGACTGCCAAGCAAGTTATTGAAATTTGGCTAGAAGCTAAGTCCCTGGCTTATGGCAGAGAACATAATCTCGAAGAACTAGAAGAGATCTTAGTTGAACCAGCCCTTTCCTACAGAAGACAAGGTGCTAAGACTGCTGAGCAAAATAATTCTTACTGGCTATACAATCATGCTGTTGTTGTTAACTCAGTAGTTAACAGTGATTTCGACGTAAATCAAGCAACAGTGGATGCAGCAGTCAACGAAGATGCGCAGTACTATCAAGAAGGTCAACTCAATGATCTCGCTTCCTATAATGAGAACCTGCGAGTTCGGTATGACCTAGTGCGCCAGGAAGGCATGTGGTTCATTCAGGATATGGCTGTTATCAGATAACTAGCATTATTACTTATTAAAATCTCCAGAAATTAAATATGTTAATATGCGTTATTTTAGAACCTTTGTAGAGAAGTGATATATTGCGTCTCTACATTCTTTTTTAGTACAAGTTTATTACTTATTACTTATTACTTATTACTTATTACTTATTACTTATTACTTCCACCTCCTCAAGAGTCGTTGCATTAGCCGACTCTAGTTCTGTGAAGGGCAAAATTTGATTAACTTGCAAGCCAGGTATGGTAAAGTCTTGCCTAATCTGTTCTAATGGGTAGGGTTCAGTAGCAGCAAATGCAGACTCGCTGGTAAAGAGGACTTGCCCCACAGACAGTGGTACTTGTAAAAATAAATTACTGACCCCAAAAGCCAATCCTGCCCCTAACAGTCCAACTAGACGCCATCCTGGAGCCAAATGAGTAACTGTAGCTGCTAGTGGAGCCACTCGGTAAATTTGCCAAAGCACCCACAGCATTAAAACTCCGGCAGCGATCGTTAGCACTGGATTAGCCTTAGTTTTGAACAAGCTCAAGATAGACCTTTGTTCCTGAGTAAGCTTCTCCGGCTTGATTGCTATAACTAGAATACTAAAAATGTCAAAGGGACGGGTTAATTGCATCCAAAGCACAGGTAAGACACCGATAGCTGCTACCAACATTAGCTCCATTGGAACTGGTACTATCGGATCACCTATTGCCAGTCCCAACCAAACCACTTCCAAAGCTAGAGGCAAAGCTGCTAAGCCAGCCAGATGAATCCACAATAAGGGTTCTTTCCAGAAGGAGCGCATGATTTTTCCTTGTCCAATAGAAGAAGAGGGAGGAAATAATAGAGTGTGAGGATAAAAGGAAGAGGGGGAACAGAGGGAGGAAACAAGAGAGTGTGGGCAGAAAAGGGGGATTATCCCTCCCTATACCTAAAGGCAAGGGCTTCTTATCCCCCAAACCCCCTTTTCTGGTGAGAGTAGTTTATTTGACTGAGAGAGTCCGTCGCTTAGTTACCATCTTGAAGGTTTCAATGATATCCCCTTCTTGCCAGCCATTGAAGTTATCGACTCCAATGCCGCATTCAAAGCCAGTGTTGACCTCCCTGGCATCTTCCTTCATCCGCTTGAGGGAATCAAGGATACCTTCGTAGATTACTTGTCCGTCACGCCGAACTCGCAGGTTACAATTGCGAATAGCTTTACCAGAGCGTACATAGCAGCCAGCAACTGCTCCGCGACCAACTGGGAAGACGGCTCGAACTTCCACTTCACCTAGTTCCTCTTCCACTAGTTCTGGTTCAAGCAGACCTTCCATTGCCCCTTGAATATCATCCAAGAGCTTGTAGATAATATCGTACTCACGAACATCTACACCCTCCCGCTCAGCAGCTTGTCGAGCACTAGGAGACATGGTGGTACTAAAACCAATAATCACGGCACCGCTAGCGGCAGCTAAGTCAACATCTGTCTCAGAAATCTCGCCGGCAGCAGTTAGCAGGACTCGGATTTGCACTTCATTTTGCGGCAACTGTTTGAGCGAACCCAAAATTGCTTCTACTGAGCCCTGGACATCTGCTTTCAAAATTAAGTTTAGCTCCTTGAGTTCCCCCTCTTGAGCTTGGGCTGAGAGGCTGTTGAGGGTGACTCGGCGCGAAGCCATCATCTGTTGTAAGCGAGATCTTCTTTGTTCATCGCTCCTCTGGCTGGCAACAGCGCGGGCTTCTTTTTCACTTTCAAAGACCTCAAACTCATCCCCAGCAGCAGGAACATCACTTAAGCCGAGCAATTCTACTGCAAACGACGGGGTTGCTACTTCCACTCGCATTCCTCTGTCATCAGTCATCGCTCGCACCTTGCCGAATACGGAGCCAGCGACGATGCTATCTCCCACCCGTAGGGTACCATTTTGCACTAGTAAACTAGCGACAGGGCCTCTAGCTTTATCTAGATTAGCTTCGATAACTGTACCCCGAGCTGGTCGGTTGGGGTTAGCTGAGAGTTCCTCAATGTCAGAGACCAAAATAATCATTTCCAGGAGCGTATCCAGGTTTTCCCCTTGGAGAGCACTTACTGGTACCATGATCGTGTCACCGCCCCACTCTTCCGGCACCAAACCCTGTTCAGTTAATTCCTGCTTAACTCGATCAGGTTGCGCTTCTGGCTTATCAACTTTGTTGATAGCAACAACGAGGGGAACTTCTGCAGCTTTGGCATGGCTAATGGCTTCAGTGGTTTGGGGGCGAACACCATCATCAGCAGCAACTACCAGCACAGCAATGTCGGTAACTCTGGTGCCTCGGGCACGCATCGCAGTAAAGGCTTCGTGTCCTGGGGTATCGAGGAAGACCACCTGCTGTGTGTTGCCTTCATGCTCAACATCGACATGGTAAGCACCGATGTGCTGGGTAATACCACCTGCTTCTCCTTGAGCTACTTTGGTTTCACGAATGGCATCGAGCAAGGTGGTTTTACCATGATCGACGTGACCCATAATCGTTACCACTGGTGGACGCCGCACTAAGTTTTCCAGGTCTTGAGCATCAAGCATTTCCGTCACTTTGATAGCCTCGGATGCAACTTCCTCGGTTTCAACAGTAACGCCCAGTTCCTCAGCAACTATTTTGGCGGTTGGCAAATCTAGGGTTTGGGTGATATTGACAGCAATACCTTTGAAGAACAGCTTCTTGATAATCTCGGTTTCAGCAATGTTTAGATTAGAGGCAAGTTCTCTAATCGTCAAAGAACCGTTCAAAACTATGCTCTCTGGCATTTCGCTGACGCCTTCTTTAGCGCGACGTCGGTTGCGAGAGTCAGCTTTGGAGCTGCTCTGGTCTTTACTAGAACCAGGCTTTTTGTTTTTGACGTTGGGCATTGGAGCCGAAGCCAATGCCGGCTGTCCTGGGCGGGACTTTGGCTTGGGAGGACGAGCCACCGAGAGACTTACTGTCATGGGGGTATCTACTGAGGAAAGACTGTCAGATTCATCGAAATCCTCATCATCATCAAGGAAGATATCCCGTCGCTTGAGTTTTCCAGATTTACCTTTAGTATCCTTACCCTCTTTTTCTCCATTTTCTTCTTGCCAAGTAACCTTCTTCTTGGTCAGTTTTGGAGAAGTTGGTCGCCTTAGTTTGGTCTCTAGTGCATCATCCTCGAAGCCTGGTTCAACTAAGACCTCTTCTTCATCTTCTGGAGAACCAGACTCTTCCAAATCAGAAGCTTTCGCTGCAACTTTAAGTCTTACAGGAGGTTCTTGTAGTTTAGGAGTTGGTGGTGCAGGTGGGCGGCGTACTGGAGGTTTCGATTCAGCTGCTGCTGGCTGCTCTTTGATAGCGGGTTTAACAGGAACTGGTCTCCCATTTGAGGAAGGAGTAGGGGAAGCCTTTGGTACTGGTTTGACAGGTGGTTCTGTTTTGACAGTCGGCGGCGTGAAGTTTGGGCTGGTCTTGGGCCTAGGCGGTGCTGGTCTTACAGGGGGTTCAACCAGTTTGGGCTTGTCTTTAACCTCAAGGGGGGGTTTTATTTCTGATGGAGCATCATCGAGTTTAGCTTCTACTACCTCTGGTGCTGGTACTGGAGTTTCTACCTTCTTAGACTTATCCTTACTCTCTTCGGTGGCAGATGGTTTGGGTCGATTGAGATTTGTTGGTCGGCGTGGTGCACTCAATTGAGGCTTGACAGGGGGGCGAGGAGGACTTGCCGCTTGAGGAGAGCCTTGCCCTGGACTAGAACTAGGGCGAGGTTTAGGCTTGCGCAGTTCTACGAATTGTTGCCGCCGCTGAGTGTTGGGACGTCCAGTTGATTTACTAGATTGCGAACCAGAACCGCCTTGAGCAGAGGCAGAACCCCCGTGACTCCCCACAACTGCTGGGCGTTTAGGAGCTTTGGCTGCTGAGGCTCTGATGCGCTGGGCATCAGATTCTGTGATCGTACTACTGTGGCTTTTGACTGCAATATTGAGGTCTTCGCAGATACTTAAAATGTCCTTATTATCCAAGTTCAATTCCCGCGATAATTCGTAAATTCTGACTTTGCCGTTGTTCATCCACTTTTTTCCCCGTCTTAACCTATTAGTTTTTACATCATATTTGTTACACCATAGCTACATGCTGGAATGACTTACTCCTAACCCTACTCTTATCCTAACTATTGCTTGGGTTAACTTGCTTTGGTTGAGCTTTGAGAGATTTGACTCTCAAGTGTTCTGGTTCTCCTGCTAGTCTAGAGGCTCCGACTGCCGACGCCTCAACTAAACGCTCCCACAAAGTTTGGTACAAACTTGATGGTACTGGGGCACGCAGTACACGCCCGAGTCGGTTTTTCTTTTGAGCTGTTGCCAAACAACTTGCTTTTGGACAAAGGTAGGCAGAGCGTCCCATCCCCTCGTCTAATTGTACATTTCGCGATGGATGGACTCGGACAACCCGCCAAAAAGCCTCTTTTGGTAAGATGGTGCGGCAGCTGAGACAGCGTCGGTAGTTTGGTTTCATAGAGTGGGCAATAGGGTTAGTAATTAGTTGCCTTTAAGGTTGTTGTTGGTTGAAATTTTGGGACTGGGCTAGGCTAGAGGTTCCTGGCAGTAAGGGATCACACAGCACTGAAAAATTAAGTAAGATCTTCCTCCTGTTGATCTTTATCTTCTTCATCTGGATTGATCTGTTCAATTATCGGCTCAGCGATATCCATAACTGGTGTTGCTACAGCAGCTTGATCATTGTCGAGTTCATTGTCGGCTTCCGTTTCTTGAAGAGTTTCGGTGCTATTCCATTGAGCTTGTAACTCCTCCATTTTGCGGTGTTCAGCTTCGTAATCGTACTTAGCAACATCCTTAATATCAATTTTCCAGCCAGTAAGACGGGCAGCAAGACGGACATTCTGCCCTTCTTTGCCGATTGCCAAACTCAGTTGGTCTTCAGCTACTAGAACATGGGCCTGACGCCCTTCCGGATTCACTAACAGCACTTGATCAACTCTTGCTGGGCTGAGGGCGTTAGCAATATAGGTAGAAGGATCAGGAGACCAACGAATGACATCAATTTTTTCACCTCGCAATTCATTGACCACTACTTGAATGCGAGAACCTCTCGAACCAATACAAGCGCCTACTGGATCTACATCTCGCTCTAGAGTATCGACAGCAATTTTAGTCCGAGGTCCAACATGACGAGAAGGGGGATTAGCTTCCCTTGCCACTGCTACAATCCGGACTACTTCATCCTCAATTTCTGGTACTTCATTGGCAAATAGGTAGACGACTAAACCAGCAGCTGCCCTGGAAACCACTAACTGGGGACCTCGCTGATGTCCTTCTCGAACTTTTTTGAGAAAGACCTTAAATGTGGCATTAATGCGATAGTTATCGTTAGGCAACTGTTCCCTTTTGGGTAGTTCGGCTTCTACTTCTGGACGACCAAAACCACTGGAGAGAGCCATAACTACCGACTGTCTTTCAAAGCGCAGAGCTCTTGCTTGTAGAACTGTTCCTTCTAGATCGTTAAACTCTTCCTGAATCAGCTTGCGCTGCTGGTCTCGCAGTTTTTGCGATAACACTTGCTTGGTTTGAATCGCTGCCATCCTACCGAAGTCGCGCTGATCCGGGGTAACGTCGAGAACCACTGAATCCCCCAATTGTGCCTCAGATGCTACTTCTTGAACTTCTTTGAGAGCAATGTGATGATCGTTGTTAGCTACTTCTTCGACAATGGTTTTAGTAGAGAGGATGCGGAAGCCTTCCTCTTCGATATCAAGATCGACTTCAAAGTTTTCAAAGTAGTCTTCATCAAAATGGTGTTTTTCCAGCCTTTGAGCACGGCGGTAGCGTTCATAGCCTTTGAGAAGTGCTTCTCGTAGAGCCTGTTGCACTGCAGATTTAGGTAAGTTGTGGCTTTGAGAAATTTCTTCGATCATTTTCTTTAGTCCAGGCAGATTAACTATTGACATAAGCAAATCTCCGTGATATAGAATACAAAGAACAAATCAAAATATGTGTCTGAGTTTTAAAGCGCTTATTGGAGCTTAGTGGCAACACTTTAGTTCTGAATTAGTTAGTAACTCGACATAGAGCTTGAGGGAGCTAGTATTATAGCTACTTCTAAATGAATGTCTTGTCCCCCTTGCCAGTTTTTAGCAATTCACTTTTTTTAGTTAGATTTGCTTAATAGCAAGGAATATTGCGGTTTTAGTCAAAGGAGGAACCTAATACCACTCTCAGCTCTTGGAAGAAGTTACTCTAGTCTGCTGTTGCCGCCTGCTGCAATTACTGAGCTTGCTTTATTGGTCTGTTAGCTTACCCCTTATCGTCCAACTGTACTCTAGTGACTAACTGGCGAGGAATGGCGATGGTACGACCTTTTTGATTGAGGTAGATGCTAGAGTCATCTCGCTTGATCAACTTCCCCTGATACTCCTGTTGACCCTGGTAAGCTTCAGAGGTTTCAACGATGAGACAAAAGCCTTTGAATGAAATAAAATCGCGTTCTGTGGTCAGTTGGCGGGAGATACCAGGACTAGAAATTTCCAAGACATAGGTCTCTGGAATTATATCCATAGCATCTAATTTTTCTTCTAAGGCTCGACTCATCCGTTCACAATCATCCAAACCTGTGTCACAGATACAGTTGCGAATATCTACGCGCAGCACTGGCGGACGTCTGTTAGTTTGAAAAACTGCCCCTACTACCTCTAATCCTAGGTTTTGGGCTAGTGGTGTTGCCAAATCTATTAGTTTTGGGATTAGGGGATGAGTCATTGCCAAGCTCCAACAAAAAAAGTGGGTTTAACCCACTTCCAGGTAAAGTTACATCCAAGAAGAGTGACATTTCACCTTTCATCCAATCATAGATTGACAGAAAGGGTTTCAAGCCTCGCGACTAGAATTTCCTGCTTCATTACTCCTACTGTCAAGGTAGCTCCACAGGCTGCATACGATGTGCCCCACCGCACTTTGATTAATTTCCCCTACATAGATTCCAGGGATTTGATCTCAGATAAAACTATTGTAGCGCTATCAGCTCTATGTGTGGCTATTTGGTTTTTGAGCAATATTGAATAAGGAAATGAGGGATGGACAATTACATCTTCAACCTCTGTCTACCGCAGATATAGCGCTACGCGCAAGGCTCCAAGGCAGAAGGCTCCAAGGCAGAATTTGACAAAGTTCTAGCGATTTAGCTTGTCCTAACCTTAATACGTACTGCTATAACAGGGGGGTATTAGATCAAGTTACTTTTGAGAAATTTGGCGGATCGCTCTGGTTTGGTCTAGTATTTCCTCTAGATCTTCTTCAGACAGGTGTTCTACGTAGTTAACTTTGACTTCTTCTAACAAAGCTGTGAGTAAGTACTGAATTTCCTGCAATCTTTTCTCTGCTTGTATCTCTGAACCTGCTACTTGAGTGAGATGTTCTATTAGGTTCCGTAACAACTGCTCACCAACAGGATCTTCCTCTATTAGGCTTTCGAGACTATCACTGACTACTTGGGTAAAGTCTTTAACAAATTTTGTACTTAGCTGGTTTTGTAATTCTCCCATCCCTGGTACTTGGCTTAGTCCTTGGTAAACAGGAGACTGGTTGAGCAGCTTATTAAGGTTATGTTGCAGCAATGCTTCTAGATCTGGTCTGATTTTGGGGAGAATTCTATGGACTACCATTTGTAACATGATGGTAGTTAGTTCTGCCACTTCATCAGTGTCATTGAGGTCAATGTAGGGGCGCTCTTCCTGTTGTAAGATTAACTTGGTAATATCTCCCTCACGAATCGATCTTTGAGCCTCGTTAATTACTTGAATCACAACTACTTCCGTCATATCTTCAGCAATTTCAGCAACAAATCCCTGACGAATTTGCTTGGCGACGCGACTGAGATCAATGAGCCTAGCTTGCTCTAAGCGAATTGTTACCGGGATGATACGCAACCAGCGCCAGATGGGGATTAGAAAAAAGATGTCATACCAACGCCACAACATGGCATCGAGCCAACTGACACCAGTGCGACGCTTAGAAATCCACCAGGTTCGCGCCAGGAATTCTAAACTAATTACCACAAAAAATGGGAAGTCAATCAACCCAAACAAATCTACAAATTTGCCATTTTCACCAATGGGACGAAAGTAGTTGGTTTCAATTAGAGGTCGAATTTCCTTGTTAAAAAAATCAAGTTCTTGTGACTGATTTATTATGTTCTCTTGAGTCCAGAAATTATCAAATGCCTGTTTGGAAGAATCATCTGGATTCGGCAGATGATCTAGCATTTCATTTTTGATTTTCTCTAGAGTACCTGTCTTGTTTGCTACCTGAAACGGATTAGTATCAATCATTTCAATACTGCGACGACGCAAATCTGCGAGAATTATTTCTATCTCTTGCGATCGCACATCGGGATCATTAAGTTCATTTTCTAGTTTGTCTACTTTTTCCAGGTACTGCTTGGTATCTCGGTATTCGACAATTCCCTTAAATGGGTCATATAACTCAGTTATATCAGGAATTAGCCAAGCAAAAGATAAGGGAAAACCTTCATACTCTAATGGCCCGATTTTAAAGCTAAAAACCTGTACTTTGCGGTGTAGCCAAAAATCTCGCAGGGGGATGTAGCTAACGTCAAACAGCACCAAAAGCAGATTCAGTAGAGCTAAAATCGCTATTATTCTTTCAAACCAAAGGTTATGGCGATTTTTTCTCCTTCTTCTGACGAAGGCTCTTTCTGTTTGTTTTTGCAAGGATGACATGGTGTGTAACTACCCCTGTTTATGTGCTACGAAAAACCTACTCAACCCTCCTAAAACCTGTTAAAAGCTAGTAGTTTTGACGTTTTCTTCCTGCTTCAACCAAGGGAGTCGGCTCCTACTTGTCCACAGGCAAACCCCCTATAGCCTAGG
>JAAHHJ010000240.1 GCA_010692425.1 Symploca sp. SIO3C6
TCGATGGCGATCGCTCCCCCGACCCAAATCACTATTCCTGTTTTGCTTTGCTTTGCTTGCATTTTGCTTTCTGCTCTACCTATGGAGATGTTCTACCCAGGAAAATGCTAGTCAACTCACTGACATGTTCGTTATTCTCTAGCGCTTAAACCTCAACCTTATCCATTCGGATGTGATGATAATGGGCTAAGGATGGGCGCTCTAGAAAAAATTGTTGCGTTAGTCTCACTGCGGAAACAACACTTCTATTCTACTCATCGTGCAATGATTGGAGGTATTTTCGAAATGGTTTCCTGTTATAGTTGCTAGACCAACATATCTTCTTCTTGGGCATCTTGTGCATCTTTGTCGGTGCGCGGCCCTTTGGTGTGCGGCTCCTCGATATGCGGCTCCTCGATATGCGGCTCGCTAATCCATTGTGGAGAGGGGAGATTTGACGAGGGACGTCCACCTGTCATTTGATGGACCACAGATTTGAGCACAATGTACATCACTGGAACCACAAATAAACTAAGGACGGTTGCTGTAAGCATTCCCCCAAATACGGCTGTTCCTAGGGATTGACGACTGCCTGATCCGGCTCCAGTCGCAACCACCAGAGGAAAGATACTGCTGAGAGTCGAAATCGCAGTCATCAAAATGGGACGAAGGCGTTGTTTTGCGGCTTCAAGAGCTGCTTGAACAATAGGATAGCCCTCTTCTCGCAGTTGATTCGCAAATTCCACGATCAGAATAGAATTTTTACTGGCTAAGCCAATCAGCATCACCAAGCCAATCTGGCAATAGACATCGTTGGGTAACCCTCGTAAATCCTGAGCAATTAATGCGCCCATAATGGCCAGGGGGACCACCAACATGATGATCAGCGGGTCAGCAAAGCTCTAGTACAAGGCGGCCAGAACAAGAAAGACGAGGATTAAACCCAGGGTGAAAATAATGGGGGCTTGGCCACCCGATTCCACTTCTTCCAAGGATAGTCCCGCCCATTCATAGCCAACGCCTGGGGGTAATGTAGCCGCAGAAACTTGGTCCATGGTAGCGATCGCCCGACCTGAGCTGGCTCCAGGGGCTGCTTG
>JAAHHJ010000241.1 GCA_010692425.1 Symploca sp. SIO3C6
TTGTAGTCTAACAATTTGACAATGGGAAATTGGAAGTCAACGGTGCATTGCCACACACTGGTGCGGAAGCGATCGGGTCGCCAAGTATGTCGTTCATCTCCTAGCACTGCAAGGCTGATGATGGGGAGGCCATAGCGATCGCGTAACCGATAGTTGTAGGTGTACATTCGTTGGGCGAAGTCGGCTTCTTCCTGGCTTTGAATCTCGATGTGGATTAGAACCCAGGTTTCTTGGCCATCCTGTCGCCACACTTTGACCAGTTTATCGGCCCATCGTTTGCCTACAACAGCATCCCGAACCACTTGCTGGAGTTCCTTATCAAGAAAGTCATAGCCTCGAGTCCAGTCAATGTCTGGGGGAATAAACGGGAAGAAGAAGACCATGTAGTCTTCAAAATACTCTTCGATCGCCTCCTTCCATGGGCTATCAAATTCGTTGCAACTGTCCACCATTTAGTCCAGTTTTAATCCCTCAATCTAGTTCTGAACAATGTTTATAGCATCACCACCTTTGAGATAACCAGCTCCTTCGACGAGAATGCGATCGCCCACTTGGAGTCCTTGCAAAATTTCAATGGTGGCGGTTTCAGGGTTACCCCCATCTAAAAGTTCACCCAGAACTATAGGCTGGGATTGAACATGGTTGTCAGGGCCAACACGGTAGACAAGCGCATTACCATCAGATTGGGGCAGGACCGCCGCAGCAGGAAGGGTCAGCCCTTGAACAACCCCGGTGGTAAGGCTAGCCCGGAGGAACATGCCCGAACGCAGTTTAGCGGAATCCGGTAGGTTGATTTTGACACTCGCTTCACGGGTTTGAGGATCAATCAAGGGTGAAATCTCTTGCACTTGACCCTGGATCTGGAGTTGGGGATCAGCATCAGAACGAATAGCAACAGTACTTCCCAGGCGAATCGCAGGTAACTGAGTTTCGGGTATGTTGACATCAAGCTCCAAGAGGCGATCGCGGATCACCGTAAAGAGCGCTTGCGATCCGGAGGTAACATCTCCCACTCGCGCAAATCGTTCAGCCACGATACCATCCGCAGGGGCAGTGACGATCGCTTGTCCGAGTT
>JAAHHJ010000242.1 GCA_010692425.1 Symploca sp. SIO3C6
TCACGCCATCGGTGATTGACGTTGAAGTGATGTCCAGTGATGAGGCTCCTGCGGGGGTTGGCGTAACGGGCAGTCACAGTGATGCACCCTTACCCCCGGATGCTTATCTACGATAATCGGCAGAAGGTAGACCATGGCTCAACGATTATGCCTCTCTGTGAGAAAGGTCTCTATGTTTAGGGGGACTAACTGTAGAGGGTGTGAACGCTTTGCTCCCACACCGTCATGGATTGATATTGGTTTGTCCCAAGACATAATCTCAAATGAAGAGCTTGAAAGCGATTAGGCAACGGATTGAGTGATGGATTGGGAAACTTGTAGTTGCTCAACCTGCTCCATCATTTTTTGCATCTTGTCCATGAGTTCTTGGAGCTGTGCCTCTTCTGCATCTGCTATTTGGCCATGACTGACAACTGGTGCAGGACGAACATTTCCCTGTCCAGCAACTTTCTCAGGGGAGGGTGTATTTAAAGTGACGTTATGCTCAGCGCCATGAATGAAAGGTTGTCTGAAAACGTTGGAAACATCTGCACCAAATGCTGTTTTACCTTGAGGGAGGGGCGGAACACGGTCCAAATCTGAGTCTATCAAATGGGGAGTAGACCGAACACCGTTCTGATTCACTGTGGCGGCACTAACAGCAACAGTCTCGGCAGTTCCAACAGCATGAGACGCTCCAATAGCATGGGCAGTCGGTGGCTCAGCGATCGCCTGGATCCCAACATCTACCCCAACAGTTGCCTGAACTACGGCTTCATCTCCCAAAAACTGATCCAATCCAGCAGCAGCTAAGCGACGGTCAGAAAATTTAAGGCTTTCAATCAGATAGGACTGCTCTTGAATTTTCTGCTCTAAAGCTGTCGCCTTCTCTGTAACCGATTCCAATCTTTGAGAAGATTGACGCCATCCTAACGTTGATAAGCTGACAATTCCTGCGCCAAGGCTGAACAGTGTTGCTATACCCAGATAAGGAGGGGCCAACTCCTGAACCTGCCCCATAAGGACTGGCTCCTCATTCACTTGAACAGTGACTGTTTTGGAATTGAACGTTGCTAGCGGAACCGTTGCTGCAC
>JAAHHJ010000243.1 GCA_010692425.1 Symploca sp. SIO3C6
TTGGGTCCGTTAATTCAATTTCAGCCATAATCAACCCCTGATTATCTCCAAGAAATTCATCCACTTCCCATTGCAGTCCATCATGGGTAATGAGGTAACGAACTTTCTCAATGAGGGGACGATCGCACAATGTTCGTAGAATCTGGTCAGCGTCCTCAAAGGGAATTTCATATTCAAACTCCAATCGTGACACCCCCCTCGTTGGCCCTTTTAGGGTCAAATAGCCAGTTTGCTCAACTGTCCGAACCCGCACTGTGGCAGTCCCCTGTGACCGAATGTAGCCCTGGCAATAGTGTTTGCCAATAGCCCCTGCCCGCCAAGTGTCTCCCACCACTAAAAACTTCCGTTCAATTTCAATCCCCATTCCTCAACCTCACTGCCACTCAATCTGGCTAACTCAATCTGGCTAACTCAATATCGAATTCCCATATCCCACACTGACTTTTGCTGGGCTAAATAACAGAAAGCATCTACCTCTGAGGCGGTTGGTTGGGCTGCGATCGCCCCGGCCCTCGTCGTCGTCAGAGCGCCAACGGCACTGGCATAGGTAACAATATCCCTCGTCTGTTGGGGATCATTTAGAGCGACCATGCCCAGTTGATCCAGCTTATGAATAAATCCCGCGAGAAAACTATCCCCAGCCCCCGTGGTTTCTTCCACTTGCACCGGAAAAGAGGATAAACGTCCGGTGTGTTGATTTAACCAATAGGCGCATCCTTTTTCTCCTGCGGTTACTAAAACACCTTCGGCATCTGGCAAAACCTCAGCAATAGCGGTTGGATCATCTGTGCCAAAGAGCCATTGCGCTTCTTCATCGGTCAACTTGAGAAAATCAATACGCTGAACCAGATCTAAAATTTGGGGTTTAGCGATGGATTGATCGGGCCAAAAAACAGGTCGCCAATTGACATCCAGAATCAGTTTGACGTGGTATTGATCGGCTAGTTCTAGGGCACGTTCTAAGGCGTTAGCCGTCGCTGGATAGGGCAATTCTAAGGTACCAAAGACAAAATAATCGGCGGTTTCAAATAAGGCCGTGGGTAGCTGATGGCCATTCAACTGGGTATCAG
>JAAHHJ010000244.1 GCA_010692425.1 Symploca sp. SIO3C6
ATTTCATTGAGCTGTTGGCGTTCGTGGAAGTATGCGTCATACCAAAACTGGGCACCCTGCTGGTTGGGGTCAAATCCAGGGGTGTGGATATGAGCATCAAGGGTGGTCAGAGCTTTTTCCATATTCTCTACACTACAGCCAGAATTGGCACTTGCCCATTCTCATTTAATGTTTCTTATTGCCAGTGACTAATTACATAGAAACAAGAAATACTGTTGCTATTTCTTGACATTTTCTCTGCTTTAGCAGACTTTCTGCTGCAAAGATATGGCGTTCCCTTAAATCATCTTTCCTCCCATCGTTAATTTCTCCTTTATCATTCGCTACTTCTTTCAGAGTTTCTAGAAATGAGCTAATAAAATCTGTACCTTGCTGCTTTCCAATAAAATTCTCTTCATTAATTATTAATTCAATGTCATCTTCTATCTCCAACCTCTGGAGAATATCCTTGAGTGTTTTGTTTAATTCTATTTGGATTTCATCAATTCGCTTACGTAGTTTTCGGAGTGTAGATTCGTCTAAAGACATGCTTAGGATTCTCCTTTGAGGGGTTGTTTGTATTGCTCTTCTTAGCTTAGAGCTTGTATTTTTTTGCTTACTCATTTGATACTTTAGCTTGGAAAAGCTTGATACGTTTTGCCTTTGTATTACTTGAGATGCTTTGATCGCCTTGGATACAACAGCCAATCCATATCCTGTTGCTAAGTCCGGACCTGCACGAGCCTGTGTTGCCCCACTCTTAGGATTACTCTGGCCTTCACGAATATCATGGGCCGTTTCTCTCAAAATTTGTTTGGTTTTCAATGGAGGTAACCCAGGAACATATTGCTCCAAAAGGGCACAGGCTCCGGCCAATTGAGGGGCTGCGGAAGAGGTACCGCTAAAGGCGGCCCAACTGTCATTAGGTTTAGTTTCGTCGCCAATGAGCGATCGCCTCCGATCCATGGCACTCCCTTTAGGCACAGGCAGCATAATGTAAGCAGCGTTGGGTAATTGACCCACTAACCCACACACATCCGGCACTCGTCGTCCAGGATAAATCGCACTGATAAAACTGCTGGCATAATT
>JAAHHJ010000245.1 GCA_010692425.1 Symploca sp. SIO3C6
CATGTGAGTCAGGATGGACTGCAATCGGCGATTACCCATATCATCAATGCCTACAACCATTTTGACCTACCGAAATTTTGGGGCACTGGGAAACATGCCTCAGTCGATGGCACCAAGTGGGAGATGTACGAGCAAAATCTATTGGCGGAGTATCACATTCGCTATGGCGGATACGGGGGTATTGGTTACTACCATGTCTCCGACACCTACATTGCTCTATTCAGTCACTTCATTCCGTGTGGCGTATGGGAAGCCGTCTACATTCTCGATGGGTTACTCAATAATGAGTCAGAAATTCAGCCCGATACCATTCATGGTGATACCCAGGCTCAAAGCGCAACTGTTTTCGGTTTGGCTCATCTGCTGGGGATTACCCTCATGCCCAGAATTCGCAACTGGCAGGATTTGACCTTCCTCAGACCCTCTAAAAAATCCAAGTATAAGCACATCGATTCCTTGTTCTCGGACACTGCCAATTGGGCCTTGATTGAGGAGCATTTGCCCAACATGTTACGAGTTGCCATGTCCATCAAAGCGGGCAAGTTCAAAGCCTCTACGATTCTACGCAAGCTCGGCACCAACAGCCGTAAAAATGATTTATTCTGCGCCTTCCATGAATTGGGTACGGTGCTCAGAACCGGCTTCTTGCTTGACTACCTTAATGACGAAGAACTCCGTAAAACCATTCAAGGGGCGACCAACAAGAGTGAATCCTTCAACCGCTTTGCTAAATGGTTAGCCTTTGGCGGAGAGGGCATCATTGCCACCAATGACCGAGATGAGCAGCGCAAGTTCATCAAGTACAACCATCTGGTGGCTAATTGTCTCATCTTCTACAATGTCTTCCAGATGAGCCGAGTATTGAATCAGCTTCCCACTTGATGAGTTTTAGCACGGGCCAAATCCGCCGATACAGAACGATACAAACTGGCCATTTCTCGAATTTGAGCTGCGGGCAATGATTTTAATCCCTTTTTTTCCACTTGTGTTAATAAACTGTCTAAATGCTGCCAATTTTTTTCTCTACGTCTAATCCAACGGTTAATATTCATTAAATTTTCC
>JAAHHJ010000246.1 GCA_010692425.1 Symploca sp. SIO3C6
TAAAGTGCCCAAGTGGAATAACCTAGGCACTGTTCACTAAATCATACAAATCATCGATGAAGCGATGGAGTGGGGAAGTGGTCAAACGATCGTTGGTCGTTGTTAGGGACACCTCCGTCTTAAGTGTTTTGCCTTACACCTCACGTTTCTCTTCTTTACGCTTGAGTAATTTGAAACTACCTGTTAACACAGCGAGGGAGAGTAGACCTAAGCTAGGCTCAGGAATAGAGGCGGCGAGATTAACATTAATGTCTCCATCATTAATATTGGTAACTGTCTGACCATTGACCAGTCCAGAATAGCCAAACCAAAAGGAAAAGCCCATGTTGCTATTCTTATCGTTGGCTGCCAGACCTAACTGTCCGGGAAACTTGCCATTGGATCGATCATACAGGTTTAAATATGAACCTTCGTATTCGCCCAACCCCGTTAGCATGTGCCCCGACTGTTCTTCACTGAGTTCGTAAAAACGCCAGTTGTTGGCGATCGCAAATGATTCACTTCTGCCTTTCGTTTGATTCATTTCTGTGGATGTAAAAAGAATATCAACGTCCCAGCGCTGATCGTCATTCTTTTGATTCACGATCGTTCCAACGAGGCGAGCGGTACCGTCGTCATATTCATTCAATGTGCAAGCTTCATGGAACTGAAAGTCTACATCATCTCCAAATGCCCTAACGGCACTTTTTTTAAAGAATGTGAACGCATGGTCATTCGATTTATGGCTGGTTACATCCCAAGAATGGGTCAGGTTTGCGGCCAAAGCGCTACTAGCGGAGCTGACGACAACGATGGCACCTGCGATCGCAGTTCCAAACAGTGATTGTGCGAAATTCATAGTTCAGTCTCTCAAGTCGTGTTTCGATGGTTGCAACAGTTGGTTCTTCAGGATAAGGCACGCTAATTTCACTCCCTGATTCATAGACCTATATCAACATCGTCATGCAAAGCTTTCGCAGATTAACCCTGTGGAGATCGTGACTTTCCGAACTTTCTGGTTAAATGGCGCTTTGCAGAGCTTCTGGCAATTTATGGTATTCCGTTAGCATGTGTAGTCCTGTA
>JAAHHJ010000247.1 GCA_010692425.1 Symploca sp. SIO3C6
TTTCTACAGAGCGTTACCACGAGGTAGAACTTCCTCGGGGAAGACAAACTGTTCATGGGGTTGGTCTTGGGGTGCCATCCAAGCGCGCAGACCTTCGTTGAGCAGAATATTCTTGGTGTAGAAGGTTTCAAACTCTGGGTCTTCCGCTGCCCGGATTTCCTGGGAGACAAAGTCATAGGCCCGCAAGTTCAGTGCCAAGCCGACGATGCCTACTGCACTCATCCATAAGCCCATTACCGGTACAAACAGCATGAAGAAGTGCAACCAACGCTTGTTAGAGAAGGCAATCCCAAAGATTTGTGACCAGAAACGGTTGGCTGTCACCATCGAGTAGGTTTCTTCTGCCTGGGTGGGATTGAAGGCACGGAAGGTGTTGGCCTTGTCGCCGTCTTGGAACAGGGTGTTCTCTACTGTCGCTCCATGAATGGCGCACAGCAGCGCTCCTCCTAAAACACCTGCGACTCCCATCATGTGGAAGGGATTCAATGTCCAGTTGTGGAAACCTTGCAAGAACAGCAAGAAGCGGAAGATTGCCGCTACCCCAAAGCTGGGGGCAAAGAACCAGCTTGACTGTCCCAAGGGGTACATCAGGAAGACGCTGACAAACACTGCAATCGGTGCCGAGAAGGCAATGGCGTTGTAAGGGCGAATTCCTACTAAGCGGGAAATTTCAAACTGCCGCAGCATGAAGCCAATCAAGGCGAAAGCTCCGTGCAGGGCAACGAAAGACCACAAGCCCCCTAGTTGGCACCAACGGGTGAAGTCTCCCTGAGCTTCTGGTCCCCACAACAGCAGTAGGGAGTGACCCATGCTGTCAGCAGGGCTAGAAACCGCTACGGTCAAAAAGTTACAGCCTTCCAAGTAGGAGGAGGCTAGTCCATGGGTATACCAGGAGGTGACAAAGGTGGTGCCGGTGAGCCAACCACCAATGGCTAGGTAGGCGCAGGGGAAGAGCAAGATGCCCGACCAACCTACGAAGACAAAGCGATCGCGTTTTAGCCAGTCGTCGAGGAGGTCAAACCATCCTCTTGTCGGCACGCGTCCTACGGCTGTAGTCATAG
>JAAHHJ010000248.1 GCA_010692425.1 Symploca sp. SIO3C6
AAGGCAAGTTCAGGGTATTGATGAATTTGTCGTCGCCATTCCACCAGGCGGTGCTGCAATGTTTGAATTTCGGGACGAATGGTCTTCTGGATAGTAGTAGACATAACAGTCAGCAGTGCAATATCCCTGATTAGAATAGGAGTTGGCAGGGGGCGTAGACTTGCTCAGATCAATTCGGAAGATTAATGCTATGGAGACAGTGTCGATACTTCACGTCCACAGGATCGTTTATTTGAGCCTGTCTTAAAGCGGAATCCCTTTTCCTGAACATATAGACAACCTCTTAAAACCTTAGTATAGATGTAGAAAGAACACTTTAGGAAGAAAGAGAGTTGATTGTGCTAGATGCTGGAACCTCAGCCGAGTCTTCTGTCTTCAAATGGCCATTCATTTCGATGATATTTGCAGGCGTCAACGCTACACCTTCAGGAGAGATGCCATGGTTGGAGTCTGCGATGGCCTCACTATTTATGGGGATAACAGTATCAGATGGTGACACGATACGGACAATAGGCAAGGCCACTTTCACCGTCGTTCCTTTCCCAATCCCTTCACTTTGAAGACTGACCCACCCGTGCATCAATTCCACTAAATTCCGAGAAATGGCCAACCCGAGTCCAGTCCCGCCATGCCGACGGGTTTTGGTGGTATCAACCATTATAAATGGCTGGCATAGTTTAGGAAGCTGACTTGGATCAATACCAATTCCCGTATCGATGATGGAAACCACAGCCCACTTTGTGGGTGGTTCAGCCTCATCAGCTAATGGAAGCTGGGAGGGAAATCCCTCAAAGTCGTCTAACGTGTCTTGAATCCTGGTTTCAATGGTGATGCCCCCTGTATCGGTAAACTTAATTGCGTTACTGACTAAATTTAGGATGACCTGGTTCAAACGAGCAGGATCAGCATGAATCACCACTTTTGCAAAAGGTATCACCCGTAACCACAAACCTCTCTGTGAGGCTTCAACGGATTGTAAAGCAACAACTTCTCGAATGGTTTGCTCCAGCTCAACATCCTCGAGCGCCAGGGAAGACTTGCCAGACTCAATTTTGGCCAC
>JAAHHJ010000249.1 GCA_010692425.1 Symploca sp. SIO3C6
CTTTTATCACAGCAGAGAATATTAATGATTTAATCTCTTCTAAAATTGGATACGATGAGATTGACTTACTGTCGGTTGATATTGATGGTAACGATTACCATGTTCTCGATGCGATTACCTGCACCAGTCCACGGGTCCTTGTCATTGAATATAATGCAAAATTTACCCCTCCCATCATGTATTGTATGGATTACAACCCAACCCATACATGGGAAAAAGATGATTGTTTCGGTGTTTCGTTGCAATTCTTAGATGTTCACCTTGGCCAAAAAGGCTACTCATTAGTGGGCTGCAATTTGTCTGGTGCCAATGCCTTTTTTGTGCGAAATGATTTAGTGGGTAATCAATTTTGTGCCCCGTTTACAGCGAAACACCACTATGAGCCACCCCGGTACTACCTCTCTGGTTATTTTGCGGGGCATCCTGCGGCTTATAGCACCTTGATTAAGTCCTTGACGATGCGATCGCTGGCTTAGTCGGTGCTGTTTTTATGGCTTTTGGGAGGGTTTGTTGAACGGCTTGGGCCGCTTGGGCAGGGTTCAGACCTGTAATATCCACAGGATAAATCGGAACGTCCCGCTTTTTCTGGAGATCATAGGTGTAGGCTTTGTCGTAGTAATCCAGCACCATTTCAATGGCAGGGGCCAGTTCTTCCGCTTGAATATGGGCGATCGCCTCCTTCGTTCTCAGTCCCCCTAATCGTTTCTGTAACCGTTGGGTCGCAGCTACTAGCTCATCCCTGTTAGCCCCCCCATAATCGTCTAACAAATTGGCCACGCGCTCCGGACGTGACCGCATCACTT
This sequence comes from Symploca sp. SIO3C6, assembly GCA_010692425.1. Lineage (GTDB taxonomy): Bacteria > Cyanobacteriota > Cyanobacteriia > Cyanobacteriales > Coleofasciculaceae > SIO3C6. The sequence goes on from JAAHHJ010000249.1 coordinate 804, forward strand.
GCACTACAGGCGCTTGTCCCATGGGTCCAAACAACTCGTCAGGGATGCGACATCGGCCAATTTGCCGACTTTCGGCTTCGACCCAAATCGGTCGGCAGGCATCCAGATCTGCCCAATCGATCGCCACTATATTTTCAAACTGTTCTGTACTGGGTTGAGGCGGTAGCCCGACAGATCCATAACTGCTGCCTCGATGATGGGCAATGCCTTCTAAATCTAAAATTTGCTCCCCCTGACGAGCCAGGGCTTTGAGAATA